>NZ_JAKKCQ010000003.1:0-863446 GCF_021728315.1 Vibrio sp. L5-1
ACGTTGATGATCCAGATTTAGGCGAAGCCGTCTTTAGCGCGCAAACCAATGTTCAAGATGGCAATTTCGGCACGTTTAGTATCGATGACAAAGGTGAATGGACGTATCAACTCAACAATACCCACGCGGATGTTCAAGCTCTAGACGCCAACTCTACTCCCATCGTTCGCACCTTCACGGTAGAAACTGCGGATGGCAGCACGCATGAGATTGCAGTGACCATCACGGGCTCAGACGACGCCGCGGTCATCACGCCAAGCAAACCGGGTGATGATAAAGGCGCAGTGCAAGAAGACGTGACGCTGACCACGGGCGGCAACCTCAATGTTGACGACCCGGATTTAGGCGAAGCGGTGTTTACCGCGCAGACTGATGTTCAAGATGGTCACTACGGCTCGTTCAGTATCGATGCGGACGGTGAGTGGACATACACATTGAATAACGGTCACGCCGATGTTCAAGCGTTGGATGCCGATTCTGATCCAATTGTTCGCACCTTCACGGTCGCGACTGCGGATGGCAGCACGCATGAGATTGCAGTGACCATCACTGGCTCAGACGACGCCGCGGTCATCACGCCAAGCAAACCGGGTGATGATAAAGGCGCAGTGCAAGAAGACGTGACGCTGACCACGGGCGGCAACCTCAATGTTGACGATCCAGATTTAGGCGAAGCGGTGTTTACTGCGCAGACCAATGTTCAAGATGGCAACTACGGCACCTTCAGTATCGATGCAGACGGTGAGTGGACGTATGTTCTCAATAATGACCACGCCGATATTCAAGAGTTGGACGCTGACTCGACTCCAATCGTTCGCACTTTCACGGTAGAAACTGCCGACGGCAGCACGCATGAGATTGCAGTGACCATCACGGGCTCAGACGACGCCGCGGTCATCACGCCAAGCAAACCGGGTGATGATAAAGGCGCCGTGCAAGAAGACGTGACGCTGACCACGGGCGGCAACCTCAATGTTGACGATCCAGATTTAGGCGAAGCGGTGTTTACCGCGCAGACCGATGTTCAAGATGGCAACTACGGCACGTTCAGTATCGATGCAGACGGTGAGTGGACGTATGTTCTCAATAATGACCACGCGGATATTCAAGCGTTGGATGCCGATTCTGACCCAATAGTTCGCACTTTTACTGTAGCAACCGCAGACGGCAGCACTCACAATGTTGAAGTGACTATCACTGGTACTGACGACGCGGCAATCATCACGCCAAGCAAAGCTGGCGATGATAAAGGCGCCGTGCAAGAAGACGTGACGCTGACCACGGGCGGCAACCTCAATGTTGACGATCCCGATTTAGGCGAAGCGGTGTTTACCGCGCAGACCGATATTCAAGATGGCAATTACGGCACCTTCAGTATCGATGCAGACGGTGAGTGGACCTATGTGCTCAACAATGACCACGCCGATGTCCAAGCGCTGGATGCCGACTCGACTCCAATTGTTCGCACCTTCACGGTAGAAACTGCGGATGGCAGCACGCATGAGATTGCAGTGACCATCACTGGCTCAGATGATAAACCTGAATTTGTCAGTGGCAATAACGACTCGCATGGCCTAAACAGTATGGGACTCGTTGATGATGATGTTTATTCATTCCCTGTGCTTGAAAATAGCCCAGGTCAAACTGTTGGTCAGGTCGGTGCATTTGACGTCGATAGCGCAAGTCAATTGACCTATTCTCTTAGCAATTATACCGACCTCTTTCAGATTGATGCTGTATCAGGTGAAATTTCGTTGAAACCAGGCGTATCTCTCAATCACGAAGACATCGAAAGCTACAGTGTAGGCGTGCTAGTTACTGATGAATCCGGAGAGACGGATACCGCTCAAGTTCAAATAACAGTCGGTGACGTTAATGAAGGTCCGACTGCTTTAGATGACAAGGGTATTACGACTGAAACTAAAACATTAGATTCATCGAATTGGATAGCCAGCGACGATATCAAAGTCGATGTCTATGTAATTGACAGTGTGACTGGAGAAAAAGTTGCAGATGCTACTCTGGCAGATTACACCGGGGATGGTGACAATAAATACGGTGTGCATTCTGATCTTGATAACCCTTCTGATCGTGTTCAATCTGGCCAAATTGGTTACGATGATGCAACTCAGAAGAGTGAAGCGATGAGTTTCTCTTTTGCTAATAATCAACTTGCTAATCATGCACAAGTTGAAGTTAAAAACTTATGGACAGATACAAACAACGGAAGCTGGGAACCAGGCATTGAGCAAGGCGTATGGAAAGCCTATTTTGATGGTGAATTAATTGCGACAGGTATATTTGAAGGGAATCGTGGTGGCAGCCAATTAGTTTCTATTGATGCCTCCGGACGATACTTTGATACGATTGAATTGTCTGCAATTGGCTACAAAGATGGGGTTGTTGACCCTAAAGGTTCTGAATATTTCGTTACTGAAGTATCTGCTGATTTAACGTCTTTCGATAGTAATTATCACACACACGGAACCGGTCTATTAACTTTAGATGTGCTCGCCAATGATAGTGACCCAGAGAACGATGAGCTAACTATTGTTGATTACCCACAGGCGAACTACATAACATTTAAAAACGGTCAATTTGTTTTTGATGCTGAAAAGTATCTAGATAGCCTACCTTTAGCTGAGCAAACATTAAGTGTAGGGGAAGTTAAAACCGTAGAGTTTGAGTACACAATTAAAGATGAAGAAGGTTTAACTGATACTGCTAAGGTAACCGTCACGATAATTGGCGAGTCGATTTCACTTGATAATGAATCAGTTACTCTTGAAGAATCTGACTTAGGTGCGAATCCGACCGTATTTGTCGAAGGTGAACTGGATGCAGACCTTGGTTCAGCGGAAGAAGCAGAGTATCGATTCGATAGTACACAAGATCTTTCTGGTTTAACGAGTAACGGTCTGGTAGTCCAGTTTGAACTTTCTCAAGACCAAACAGAATTTAGTGCGTTTACTGAGGTTAATGGTCATCGAGTTGATGTGCTTTCGGCAAAGATAGATCAAGCTACTGGTGAGTATCAAGTATCGCAACATGCGGCACTTGATCATCTAGAACAGGGTAATGATTCATTGATGCTTGATTTAAATATCACGCTAGATGTCGGTCATCAAGTGGAGCAAGCGCAGCTAAATATTGAAGTGGTCGATGTTATTCCCGAAGCTGGAACTCATCAACATACGATAAAAGATGTTCAACCTCAGTCTAACTCAGTCGTGATTGCACTAGATGCATCTAGCTCTATGAATGATACTGTTCTCGATTCAAATGGTCTGCAAACGACAAGATGGGATTTAGCACAAACTTCAATAAAAAGTATGTTTGAGAAATATGATGAACTGGGAGATGTGAAGTTCCAAATTGCTACTCACTCTGGTTCACCAAGCGGTAAAACCTCTAACTGGATCGAGTCAGAGCAAGATATTACAGACTTTTTTGCTACTGTATCTCCAGCTGGTTGGACACCCTATTATGAAGCGATTGAGCAGGTTGAAGACATTGTTTCAGCTGATGATTTCTCTAGCCAAGTCGCTGGCTCCAATACCCAGTTGTACTTTATCTCTGATGGACAGCCTTCAGATTTCAGTGGCTGGACTCGTCAAGATTTCTATTCCTCTCAAGCTCGAACAAGCTTAATGGATGACTTAGACCCGGCGCATTTTAGCAACCAATCACATTATGATGACTTGTTATCAGGCCGAGTGGCTCCGACAGATGCCGAAGAAAAGTTGATTCTCGAATTAGCGATGGAAAATGGAGTGTCTGCCAATGGCCATACCTTTAATAATATTTGGGCGCTTGGTATTGGCGATAGTGCTTCTTTGAATTATCTCAAACCAGTGGCGACTAGTTCTGGTTCGGCATTGGTTGTTGATGAGTCAAATGTAGAGAATGTTTTAGTGACTACCGTCCCAGGTGAAGTTCAAAGTGATGTTTTTTCTCAAGTTGGCGGTGAAATTCAATGGGTTAATTCTATTGAAATCAAAGGTGAAAACTACCAGTTTGATAAACAAACAGGCACAGTATCGAAAACGGATGTTAATGGGATATCTTCTCAAGTTTCAGAACATTCTCTGCTTGAAGTAGAAACGAACTTTGGCCAGTTAACGATTAATTTTGAAAATGGTTGGTATGACTATAAAGCGAATAATGTCGATGGTGATCAAAGTGAAAGCTTTGCATTCAAAGTCATTGATGCTGATGGTGATATTGCAACTAACGATATTACAATAAATATCAAAGACGGTGCCCCAGAATTTATTTCTCCAAACGATGAAGATCAGATTCGAGGCTCTGATGGACATGGTTTAGCAACCACCGACACCATTAGTTTTGACGTTGCTGAGCATGAGAGCGGAATTTTGGTTGGTAAAGTTGCAGCATTTGACCCTGACAACGATACGATCACTTATACCCTTAAAGGGGATGATAGTGACAAACTCCGCATAGACAGTAATACGGGAGAGATTTGGTTAAAAGATTCAGACGCTTTAGATTTTGATCTTTCTTCAGCTCATGAATTGATCGTAGAAGCAAGTGATGGCAGCGACTTAGATCAAACTACAGTTACTCTGAATGTTGTTGAAAATAGGGCGCCGGAGAACACCGCAGTAGTTGGTTTTGCTGAAGTCGAAGAGCAACCTATAAATAAGATCACAGTTGTGTTCGATGTTTCTAGCAGTATGACTCGGACTTTTGATGGGACGAATACGTATAGAGATAATGGCTTACCGGATGAAGTTCTTGCTTCACGTACAGAGTCAAGAGCGTATAAGGCAGCAGAAGCTCTACATGAAATGGTTGAAGATCTAATACAACAAGGTGGAGCTTCAAATAGCTACATTCGCTTGGTTAAATTTGCAGGTGAAACTGAAGAGCAAAGTTGGTTTGAACTTGGTGACGTTCTTGAGATGACACGTCCGCCAGAGCTGAATGGACGTGAGCTCACGGACATGACTTACCTGACGGATGTCAATAAGTATGTGAATGAGTGGTGCTGGATCGACAATAGAGGAATGAACACCGATTACAATGATGCCTTGGAAGCTGTCATGGCACCAAGTGATAGTTCTAATCGTTTCCCGTGGCAGGATGGCCTAAACGCTCAAGGTGAACTGGATTGGGATCTTTTACTTAAAGAGCAGCCAATCGAGAGCCATGATTCTATCTTCTTCATGTCAGATGGAGCTCCGAACCCTAGAGACGGAGCTGTGGTTGCTGATGACCTAACTGACCGCTGGGAGCAATATGTTCAAGATAACCAAGCTTCTGTTTATGGTATTGGTATTGCGACGCGTGGTGACGAAAGTGTTGCGGATGCAATGAATGGCATTACTGATACTGTCGTATATGTAGACTCTGGAGAAAGTTTAGGACAACTGCTTAAACATTACACGCCAGAGCCTATTGCTGGTGAGTTATTGTCGGGTAGTTTCGATCCCGATGGTGATACGCTACAGGTGTCTACTCAAACTAATGACTTTAGATTGATGAATACCGAGTTTATGGGCTTTGATACACCGCCCAATGTGACCTCTTCTGTTGCTAGTGAAAATGGTCTTCTGAGTGTGACAACAGAGTTTGGTGTCTTGGAAGTATACTCAAATGGAAGTTATAACTTTACCCAAGACGAGAACTTCAACTTGTCGAATGGTCAGCAAATAAATATGAATTTTGCTTTTGAGGTTACGGACGGTAAAGGGCAAAACAGTGACAATGTATTTAGTTTAATTCTAACCGAAAAAGGAGCAGTCCCTGTCATCCAAGATAGTGTGACACTTTCTGGCGATGAGTTGGGTAATACGATTCTTGGTTCTGAAAGTATTGATATACTACTCGGCCAGCAAGGCAGTGATACCTTACATGGTAACCAAGGGGATGACTTTTTACTTGGCGGTGAAGGTGATGATGTACTCATTGGTGGCTTAGGTAATGACATTTTGACGGGGGGAGAGGGCAAAGACGCTTTTGTTTTTGAGCAAGACTCAGTGGATGGTTTGTCACGCGATACTATTACTGATTTCACTTTTGGTGATGACAATATTGACCTCACAGACCTTCTTGACCTGACTGGAGATGATGTTACTAATATGGAAATGCTACTAGAGCATGTTACAGCTTCATTAACTGCGGATAGTAGTATTGAGTTAGCGATCGAAGCGGAATCTGGCCAATCTGTTGCAGTTGAGATGACCAACTTGGATTTATCAGGCTTCGATATGAGCGCTATGACAACATCCAATGAAATTGTAGAGCAGTTGTTCCAACAACAAACTTTTACGTAAAAACGTGGTTTAACTTGTGTTGAACAGAGTAGAAAGCCAATCAATTGGTTTTCTACTTGCCTGAAGATGATATGCATTTTTAACTGGCTGCTTTAGAGCTCCAGGCAGTAGGATTAAGCTATAAGCGAATATTTATTTAATTCGGGGTCATCCGTATTATTAAGCTAAGTACAATAGTATAAATAGTCGTTATAATGATGCTATTAATAGAACCACATATAGTAAATAGATGTACGTACTAGAGCTTCAATTTGAGTGTTTTGATAACACAACGGTCAGCGCTGTCGATAAGGCAGTTAATGGCTTAATGGATGCACTTCGTTACAACGGACAAGTGTTAGGTCGTGAGTTTCCAATTGTGATGGGCGACGGCGAATTCTATGTTCGCGTTGTGTGCCCTGAGCAAGACAGCTTACACCCACGTAATCATTCAGATTTCGTAAAGGTCTGTTTTGAACGCTTATCAGCTGCGAGTTTATTAGCGCCTAAGATGCGTCTGCTTGGTCGAGATCTGAACTCAGAAGAAGTGGCAGAAGATGAAACGCCAAGTTGGCAGGTGCTATACACGACATTCGTGCATACCTGTTCGCCGCTGCGTAGTGGCGATAGCTTGTTGCCGATCCCTTTGTACCGCAACCCGCCAACCTTCAATGGTGACCATAAAGCCGTGTTGAAATGGCAGACAGAATGGCAAGCCTGTGATGAAGTACAAATGGGCGGTGGTTGTCGAGCTGAACATGCAACCTTAACCGAGATCAGTGATACCAAAAGCGTATTATTCAAACGCGGCTGGGGTTTAAGAGGGCGCATTGAGTACCTCACTAAGATCCCAACGTATTACTACTTATACCGTGTCGGTGGCATTAGCCTAAAAGCTGAAAAAGAGCGTAAATGCCCGCAATGTGATGGTGAATGGCTGCTTGATGCGCCTATTCACGATATTTTTTATTTCAAGTGTGATGACTGCCGATTGGTGTCAAACATTTCTTGGGATCATATTAAGTAACCCACTTAGCTCTATTCTAGATTCAGAGTATCGAAGTATGAGCCAATACTTCGATACTTGTTCCTCTGCTTTTCTCCCTGTTAGCTTCCCGTTTCTTTCTCTTTTTATTCCTTAATATTGATCATTTATCAGTATTGGAAGAACCCATCTTGTCGAACGAATTTTGCACTTTAATACGTTCATTCTGTGTTTTATCTCTCGCTCTGTAGCCCTTAGGTATTCACCAGAATAATTCCACACCCATCAACTTTTGCTCATTTCAATAGTTAACTGGATCACAGTAATCAATCAGTTCTCTTTCAATTTATATTCCACTCAATATAAATGGGACCGATCCCATGGGAATGTTCCCATTTTGAAAGTGACCTAATTCTAGATTGAAAAGGAATGGACGATGAAACTGTTACCTATTGCTGCTGCACTCTCTACTGCTTTACTTACTCCTAATTTATACGCTGACGAAACCACACCATTGGAGTTCAATGGTTACATGCGCGGCGGCGTTGGCCTCAGTAATGAAGGTGGTTCAAATAGCAAATGGGAGGTGAGTAAAGTTGGACGACTCGGTAACGAAAATGACCTATATGGCGAGTTTGGTTTTAAGAAAGAGGTGTATGCAGAGGACGACGTTTCATTTTTAGTTGATTCCATGTTGTCGTACTGGCAAGGCCAAGATGAGAACGCCGCGGATAAAAGTGTTGATGTGGTGCAATTGAATGTTCAAGCGGTCGGGCTTTTTGAAGATAAGGATATTGGCATTTGGGCGGGTGAGCGTTATTACCAACGTCATGATGTACACATTGTTGATAACTACTATTGGGATGTAAGTGGTATTGGTGCTGGCGTTGAGCACATCAATATGGGCCCAGGTAAATTATCGGTCGCCCTGATTCAAGACACGGTTACGGGTGATGTTTTTGATGGGAAAGAAACCACAGCCATGATTGCTGACGTGCGCTATGCAGGGATACCACTATGGAATAACGCGGACCTTGAAGTCGGTATTGATATGAACTTTGCCAATGAAAAACAAGGCCAAACGGTCGATGCGGATGATAGCGTGATGCTAACGGCAAGCTTAAATCAAAACCTGTCAGGTGGCTTCAACAAAACTATTCTCCAAGTGGCTAACTCTGGCTATGCCGAGCAGATGACAACCTTTGGTACCGGTAAAGGCATCGTACGTGATGCAAACAATAATGACGCTGAAGGCTTTCGATTGATTAACTGGGGTGTGCTTGCTGTTGGTGAGAACATCGAGTTTGGCCACACTGTTCGTTATGCAATGTCGACGGGTGTTGGTGCGAATAATAGCGATGATGATTCTTTCAGTGCGGTCATTCGTCCGCTTTACAAGTGGGACAAGCGTATGCGTACTATCCTTGAAATTGGTGGCTTTGTTGAAACCATTAATAACCAAGATGGTGCGGGTGGTAAATTCACAATCGCTCAGGCTTGGGTTCCACAAGTAGGTTTCTGGTCTCGTCCTGAATTCCGTATCTTTGCGACTTATCTAAACGATGCTGAAAATGACAATGCCTTCGGTGAAGGTAAAAACAGTGAAATGAGCGTTGGTATGCAAGTGGAAGCTTGGTGGTAAGTCGAACTTTCTTGTAAATCCTAACCAATAAAAAAGGGGCTGACGTTATGTCAGCCCCTTCGGGTATTTATAGATTGCTGTAGTTTAGTTGATTACCAACCTTTAACTACGCCACCTTGGAAGATATCAGAAGCTGCTTTGTACACTTCTTCAGTTTGGTAAGCTTTAACGAAGTTCTGTACGTTTTCAGCGTTTAGGTTATCTTCACGAGAAACGATTAGGTTTACGTATGGAGAATCTTTGTCTTCAACGAAGATACCGTCTTTTTGCGGAGTCAGGTTGATAGAGCTCGCGTAAGTTGTGTTGATGATAGACAGTGCTACATCATCAAGAGAACGTGGTAGTTGTGCTGCGTCTAGTTCAACAATTGTTAGGTTCTTAGGGTTACCTACAATGTCACGAACTGTTGCTAGAAGACCTGCACCTTCACGAAGCTCAAGAAGACCTTGTTGCTCAAGAAGCAGTAGAGAGCGACCTAGGTTAGTTGGATCGTTTGGTACTGCAATACGAGCGCCGTCTTGGATTTCGTCTACAGATTTCACTTCTTTAGAGTAACCCGCGATTGGGTAAACAAACGTGTTACCAGCGATTGTTAGCTTGTAACCACGGTCAGCCACTTGCTGATCTAGGTACGGTGCGTGTTGGAATGCATTGATGTCGATAGAGCCGTCATCCAGTGCTGCGTTTGGTGTTACGTAATCTGTGAAAGTCACTAACTCAACATCTAGGCCGTACTGCTCTTTTGCGACTTTAGCCGCTACTTCTGCAACTTGTGCTTCAGCACCTGCCATTACGCCAACTTTGATTTTAGAAGTATCCACTTCTTTCTCACCACAACCTGCTAGTACTAGCGCTGAAGCTGCCGCTGCGATAGTCAGTAAACCTTTAAGGCTAAATTTCATAATAATCTCCTTTTAATAAATCTATTTAATTTGGTTCAGACGACTCTTGTCTTAGATAGTTTGCGTTTTAACGCTGAGTCTTTATCTGTGGTCAACGCGGCGAACCAATGAATCACCGATTGATTGAATAATTTGTACAAGCACAATCAACATTACTACTGTCACAGCCATGATGGTCACATCGTAGCGGTGGAATCCGTAACGAATCGCGACATCACCTAGGCCACCGCCGCCTACAGTTCCGGCCATTGCTGAGTAGCTCACAAGAGTCACTAACGTAATCGTTACTGAGTTGATGATAGTCGGAAGTGCTTCAGGAAGCAGAACCTTATTGATGATTTGTGTTGGTGTTGCGCCCATTGATTGAGCGGCTTCTACTAAACCTGTTGGTACTTCAAGTAGCGCACTTTCGATAAGTCGAGCCACGAATGGGATAGCGCCAATTGTTAGTGGAACAATCGCTGCTGTTGTACCGATGAAGGTACCAATCAACATCTTAGTCAGTGGGATGATCGCAACCATCAGTACTAAGAAGGGCACTGAACGGCCTACGTTGACAACCGCACCAAGAATTTTGTTTAGCTTGGTGTTCTCTAATAGGCCACCTTTTTTAGTCGTATGTAGAATCACGCCTAATGGGATACCGACAGCGAAACCAACGATGCCTGCAACAGCAACCATGTAAAGAGTTTCGCCTGTTGCGCCTAATAGAAGGTTACCGTTAAGGCTGATCCAGTCAGCAATCTCGTTGAAACTAAAGGACATAACCAAGCACCTCTACTTTTACATTGTTGTCGCGTAGGAATTGGATAGCAGCATTATCATCTGCTTCATTGCCGAACAATTCAGCAACCATCATGCCGAACTTCACGCCGCCGGCGTAATCAAGGTCAGAGCTTAAGATGCTGACGTCGATGTTGAATTTGCGTGCGATTTGCGTCATCAACGGAGCATCGACCGTTGCGCCTGTAAACTCAAGGCGTACCAGTGGATAGCTGCTGTTTACGCGAGTCTCTTGCAAGCGTGCTTGATAATCTTCAGGAATCGTTAGATCGAGCGTTGAACGAATGAACTGATGTGCCAGTTCTGTTTTAGGGTGTGCGAATATTTCACCTACGGTGCCTTTCTCTACTAACTCACCGCCGCCGATGATTGCGACTTCGTGACAGATGCTTTTAACCACATCCATTTCATGAGTAATCAGTAGGATAGTGATACTCAACTTACGGTTAATTTCACGTAGCAGCTCAAGAATAGATTGAGTCGTTGCTGGATCCAGCGCACTGGTCGCTTCATCACATAGCAGTACTTTTGGGTCTGACGCTAGCGCACGAGCAATCGCGACACGCTGCTTTTGACCGCCACTTAAGTTCGCAGGGTAGGTATCACGCTTATCTGATAGACCAACAAGCTCAAGTAGTTCACTCACTTTCGCTTCAATCGCAGCTTTATCTTTACCAGCAAGCTCTAAAGGCAGTGCTACGTTGTTAAATACAGTACGAGAAGACAGCAGATTGAAGTGCTGGAAGATCATGCCGATGTTACGGCGAGCTTCGCTGAGTTCTGATTTGCTGAGTTTTGTCAGGTCAATACCGTCAACAATCACTTCACCTGAGGTCGGGGCTTCCAACATATTTACACAACGGATCAGGGTACTTTTGCCTGCACCTGAAGAGCCGATAACTCCAAAGATTTGACCTTGAGGTATGTGAAGGTTGATATCGATTAAGGCATTGATTTCTTTAGTGCCTTGATAAAAAACCTTGTTGACTTGATTCACTTTAATCATAGAGAAACCCGTGCAGGTGGAACAGAATAATATGTCGATAGCTCGCTCGATTTACAGACGATGCTATGGTGTTCTATGATCTAAGTCAATAGATATTTTTACGTCTAGACGGCTAAACGTCGATTGTGTTGCTAAGGTAGAAACAAATCGTTAACGAACGCAAAACTAAATAGATAGTGATGAAGCAAATAAAGCGTGTAATAATTAATGATTAATAGAGAGTTGATAGAGAACTGAATTTTGTCTAAACCTGCTGTTTTTTTAGATCGTGATGGTGTGATTAACGTTGATCATGGCTACGTACATGATGAGCATGACTTTGAATACATCGATGGTGTGTTTGAAGCGGCAAAAGCGTTTAAAGATATGGGCTATTTATTGGTACTTGTGACCAACCAATCTGGTATTGCTCGTGGCAAGTTTAGCGAAGATCGTTTTCTTTCTTTGACGCAGTGGATGGATTGGAACTTTGTCGATAATGGCGTTGAGTTAGATGGTATCTATTACTGTCCTCATCACCCTGAACACGGCATTGGCGACTACAAGCAAGATTGTGAATGTCGCAAGCCTAAACCTGGTATGTTCATTTCAGCGCGTGACTTTCTGAAAATTGATATGGCGAACTCTGTCATGATCGGTGATAAAGCTGAAGATATGATGGCAGCAGAAGCTGCTGGTGTTGGTACCCGAGTGTTGGTGAGAACCGGTAAACCCGTGACTGAAAAGGGTGAGGCACTTGCCAGTGTTGTGCTGGATAGCATTAAGGATGTACCAGCTTTCCTGAAAGGCTGATACATTTTCCTATCGTTAACAGGCTTACTTATTTCGTGTGTTCTAACCAGTCAACTGGGGTACTAACCCATAAATAAGATATCAGCGCCGTTAACTATATAAAGATGAGGAACGCAGTATGAAAGCATTGTTGGCAGCATCTCTATGTACGGTAGCGTTAGTTGGGTGTTCTAAATCCGCGGCGCCTGATGGTGCAGTCTCGGACGATCAATTCGTGACTTATCAATGTGAGTCTGACGCTTCATTTAAGGTCGCTTACCTTGGTAATGAAAAAGCGGTATTACGTTTGCCAGAGAATGAATATCGCCTAACTCAAATAGCGGCAGGTTCAGGAACGAAGTACATCTTAGATGATGGAACCTCTGAACTGATCAATAGCGTCACTTTACGCACTAAAGGTGACAACGCACGTCTAGAACTTGGTCGTGTCGTCTATAAAAATTGCCGAAAGTAAGTCATAGTTAACTTCTAGGATTTACAAACAGTTAAGTGAGGGGTTATACCCTCGCTTTTTCCTCTCTTCCCTTTAACGTTAGACTTTTTATGAGCAAAAAACTCACTATTCTCGATATTGCTAAGCTGTCCGGTGTTGGTAAGTCAACCGTATCTCGCGTTCTGACCAATGATCCAAAAGTGAAACCTGAAACCCGTGAAAGGGTGGAAAGAGTAATTCAAGAATCTGGGTACTCGCCTTCAAAGTCTGCACAGTCTATGCGCGGTGGCAGTCAAAAAGTCATCGGCGTAATCATTTCTCGTCTGGACTCTCCTTCTGAAAACAAAGCGGTAAGTACGATGCTGGCCGAATTGTATCGAGCGGATTACGATGTGGTGATCATGGAAAGTCAGCTTGATAGAGAAAAAGCCAATGAGCATCTGCAGGTTCTCAAGCGTCGCAATGTAGACGGTATCATTGTGTTTGGTTTTACGGATTGTGACATTCCTGCGATTGAAGCTTGGGAACACAAAGCGGTAGTGATTGCTCTGGATACCGAGAACGTGACGTCGATTAACTATGATAATCAACAAGTGATCAATAGTGCGTTAACGCATCTATCGGAGCAGGGGATCTCTGATGTTGGCTTCATTGGCGTTGATCCTAGCGATAAATCAACCGGTGAGCTTCGTCTTAAGGCCTACCTGGATTGGTGTGAAGTCACAGGCTCGATCGCCAACTATCGTACTGGCCAACTTCACCATGAAAGTGCTTATCAGCTGGTGGATGAGGTGCTTGCTCCTGCGACTCAAGCGATTGTGTGTGCCAGTGACACATTGGCTCTTGGCGTAATCAAACGTCTACAAGAGCTACAACGTGAAGATGTGGTGGTGACTGGTGTCGGTGGCAATGATCTTCTCTCTTTCTTATTCCCGCGAGTATTTAGTATTGATCCTGGGTATCAATCTGCGGGTAAATTGGCCGCTAATCTATTGATCTCTCAGCTTTTAGGCAATTCAGAGATCTCTCATCACACTCAATCTCCGATTCTATAATCCACTCAATCAAGCGAAATTGAACCGCTTAGATTAAAATTAGAGTGTGATCTCTTTCAATTAATGGGACTGTTCCCATTTTAATTTATCATTCATGTGGGCATTATAATAACCGTAATTGGGAATGTTCCCATTAATCTAAATCGAAGTGGTTATAGCTGCATGGTTTAGAAGAGTAATTGAATGAAACCAGGGTGGGGTAGTATGAGTAAGATAGCGAAGCAAGACGTTGCGCGTCTTATCGAGTTAGTCGGTGGCAAAGAGAATATTGCGAGTGTCAGCCATTGTCTAACTCGGCTGCGTTTTGTATTGAACGATACGGAACAAGCGAACAAAGCAGAATTAGAGAAGCTTAAACTGGTAAAAGGCTGCTTTACTAACGCAGGTCAATTCCAAGTCGTGATTGGCACCGAGGTTGATGAGGTGTACGCACTTTTGATTGAGCAAACTGGTAAAGATGCATCATCAAAAGATGAGGCGAAGTTGGCTGCTCGTCAAAATATGAACTTCCTTGAGCGTGGTATCTCCCATTTAGCCGAAATTTTCGTACCACTGCTGCCTGCCATTATTACTGGTGGTTTGATTCTTGGTTTCCGTAATGTGATTGGCGACATTCGCATGTTCGATGGCAAAACCTTAGTTGAAATCAGCCAATTCTGGGCAACCGTTCACTCATTCTTATGGTTGATCGGCGAAGCTATTTTCTTCTTCCTACCGGTTGGTGTGTGTTGGGCGACGGTTAAGAAGCTTGGCGGAACCCCTATTTTGGGTATCACGCTCGGTGTGACCTTGGTTTCTCCACAGTTGATGAACGCTTACATGATAGGTAAATCGGTACCTGAGGTGTGGGACTTTGGCTTGTTCGTGATTGAGAAAGTCGGTTATCAAGCTCAGGTGATCCCCGCAATGTTAGCGGGTGTGGCTCTGGCCTTCATTGAGACAAACCTTAAGCGCATTGTACCTTCTTATCTGTACCTAGTTGTTGTGCCATTTGTCTCGATCATCTTATCTGTGATTCTAGCTCACGCCTTTATTGGCCCATTTGGTCGTATGTTGGGTGATGGTGTGGCTTTCGCTGCCAAAGTGGCAATGACTGGTGACTTCGCGATTCTTGGTTCAGTGGTATTTGGCTTCCTGTACGCACCTTTGGTTATTACGGGTATTCACCACACAACCAACGCTGTGGACTTACAACTAATGCAAGACTTAGGTGGCACACCAATCTGGCCTTTGATTGCACTATCAAACATTGCACAAGCTTCAGCGGTTGTCGGCATCATTATTTTGAGTAAACGTGAAGGTGAACGAGACATCTCGGTACCAGCAGCAATCTCTGCTTACCTAGGTGTAACGGAACCTGCGATGTACGGCATCAACCTTAAATACAAATTCCCTATGTTGAGCGCAATGATCGGCAGTGCCGCAGCGGCTGCAATCTGTGGTAGTGCAGGTGTGATGGCGAATGGTATCGGTGTTGGTGGCTTGCCGGGTATCTTATCGATTCAACCGCAATATTGGTCGATTTACTTAGTCGCGATGCTGGTGGCGGTTGTACTGCCGATAACGCTGACATTGTTCTTCTATAAACGAGCACAGATGAAAGGCGAACTAGAAACCGCCAACGCGTAATGCATTTAGCAAGCGATGACTTCAAGTGAGTCATCGCTTTTTCTCTTAGGAATGACTCCTATTCGACCATGTAAGCATGGTGATTTTTTATTTATATTTTCTGGTAAGTGAGTGTTAGAGATGGCGATGACTCAGCATGATGAAAGTTGGTGGAAAACCGCAACCATCTATCAAATCTACCCAAAGAGCTTTTGTGACAGCGGCAATAAAGGTACTGGCGATATCAAAGGGATCATTTCGAAACTGGATTACCTCAAACATTTGAGCGTGGATGCGATTTGGCTAACCCCAGTTTACGCGTCACCCATGATCGATAATGGTTACGATATCTCAGACTATTATGCGATTAACCCCCAATTCGGCACCATGGAAGACTTCGACCTACTGCTGTCTGAAGCGCATCAACGTGGTATCCGCATCGTGATGGATATCGTGGTAAACCATACCTCGACAGAGCATGCATGGTTTCAATCTGCTTTGGGCGATAAAAACAGCCCGTATCGCGATTACTATATCTGGAAAGATCCCGTAGATGGCCAAGCACCAACTAACTGGCAGTCTAAGTTCGGTGGTAATGCGTGGGAACTCGATGAGGCTACAGGGCAATACTTCCTACACTTATTCGCCAAAGAACAGGCCGACCTTAACTGGGAGAACCCGGTTGTACGCGAAGAAGTAAAAGACGTTATCAGCTTCTGGGCTGAGAAGGGCGTCGATGGTTTCCGTTTAGATGTGATTAACCTGATTTCAAAGCAGCAAGATTTCCCGAATGATGATATTGGTGATGGTCGCCGTTTCTATACCGATGGCCCACGTGTGCATGAATATTTGAAAGAGATCAGTGAAGCGGTATTCCAGAAGTACGGTAGCGTGACGGTTGGTGAGATGTCTTCAACCACGTTGGAACATTGTCAGCAATATTCAAATGTTGATAACAGCGAGCTATCAATGGTGTTTAACTTCCACCACCTTAAGGTCGATTACACCAATGGTGAGAAGTGGACTAATGCACCGTTTGATTTCTTACAGCTCAAGTCGATCTTCAATCACTGGCAAACCGGTTTGAACGGCAAAGGTTGGGGCGCACTATTCTGGTGTAACCACGACCAACCAAGAGTCGTGAGCCGCTTGGGTAACGACCAGCAATATCGCGTTGAATCAGCCAAGATGCTTGCTGCGTCAGTCCACATGATGCAAGGCACACCGTATATCTATCAAGGTGAAGAGATTGGTATGACCAACCCGGGTTACACCGAGATCAGCCAGTATCGTGATGTAGAGAGTACCAATATGTACGACATCATGGTGAACCGTGATGGTGTGGCTGATCAAGATATGATGGCTATTTTAGCGCAGAAATCACGTGATAATTCTCGTACACCAATGCAATGGAACAGTGAGACGTACGCTGGCTTTTCGCTATCACAGCCATGGTTAGATGTTGCGAATAACTACACTGAGATCAACGCTGAGCAAGCGCTTGAAGATAAAGACTCGGTATTCTATTTCTATAAGAGTTTGATTGAGTTACGTAAAGAAGTGTCCGTGATTACTCATGGCAGCTATCAAGATTTATTGCCTGAGCACCCGTCGGTATTTGCGTACTCTCGTGAGAGTGAAGGACAAACTCTGCTGTGCATTAACAACTATTATGGTGAAGCGTGTCAGGTTGAGTTGCCTAATGAACTTGATCTGGATGAAGCGCAATTGCTATTGGGGAATTACCCTGAAGATCCGTCGCCAGTTTCTGTAAATACGATGATCTTGCGACCGTATGAAACAAGAATTCTCTTGATAGAGCAATAATACTCGTTCCCCTATGCGAGTATAAGCTTTGAGCCTGAATTCTAAATGTCAGGCTCAAAGCTTTCTTCTAATTTAACATTGACGTCTTATTCGATTGCTTAGCCTTTATTGACCGTAAATGAATCGAGAACCCACACTGTTTCGCTCAGTTGCGTGCCATTCTTTTCATCCCAGTCCATCATTTTCACAACCCCAAAGTTTGGGTTAAACCATGTCTCGGTATTGCTTTGAAATTCAGCTGAATCATACCCATCACAAACAACGTTGTAAGTGTTTTCAACTTTCAGGTACGCCGTTTCAATTTTCTTACCTTTAACCGTTACCGTTGAGCGCTGACCATTTTCAGAAACTTGTTGCTGCCAATGGAATTCACATTGTGTGTCTGACGGTCCTAAATCATCAATATCACCTTCATAAAAATCATCAAGCAAGGCTTCTAGTTGGCCAGTAGTAACCTCAAACGAAAGCCCGACTGAACTACTGCTGTGGCTAATATTTGGGCTTTTTTCTTTTACTGTACTGCCTGAGGATTTGAATACTGGGTTGGTCACTAAAAAGTCGACAGTCTCACCGTTGCTCAATTCTATATTGGCATCAACTGAGTTAACAAAGCCATCACTGCCTTTGTAAAACAGCTCACTGTCTGTCTCACTTTGCACCGTCACATCTGCAGCATAGAAGTCGTTGATACCGCTGTTTACCATGCTCTCTACCGTTGCCTTTAGCTTCTCTAGTTCAGCAACACCTTTAGTAGTGTTAGAGATAGCTAGCTTATCCAATTCCAACTGAATATTGGCCAACATCAGTTCAGAACTGATGTCTCGGTATGCAAGATCCAACACTGTGTTCTCTTCACCATCTTCTGATACTAGGTACGATAATAGTGTGATGTTCTTCGGTGCAAACTGAGAGTTGTTGATCGGGTAATCGAACTGAGTTGTACCAGTTGAGCCTGATGAAGAAGAGCCACCTCCACAGCCATATAAAGCAAAGAGAGAAGTCGCAAGCAGCGTCATAGATTTATTCATGTTGAGCATTCCTAATATAGTTGGCCTAGAGCGGCCTGTTGTTTTTAGGAATGCTATTGTTGAGAGGGTTAATAGGGCAAAAAACGAAGATACATAAGATCTTAATTTATGTTTAACTTATTGTTTTTAAGTGATTTATATTTATTCATTCGGAAAATTGATGGCCGACATTCGTGCAGTAGTTGAGCATTAGGTTTTCCCATTGCTTGATGATCAGTGGCTCATTGATGCTCAATTTTAGATTTTTCCAAGGCTGGAGACAGGTCGATTTCGACTCAGGTTTGGATAAGCGAGCAAACAACTCTTCTGAAGGAACCACTCGCAGTAACGCGACCAAGGATTCCATGTAGTTGAGGCGAAACTTATCCATATCCCCTTGCTTGTAGGCAATATGGGAAATCATCATATAGACCAGTGCGTTCTCGATGGTCGAGTTACCCGCCGTATTGGTCAGAAACTCTTTGGCAGTTTGTAGGTCTCTTAACTTGAAGTGGATAATCCCAAGCCAGAGTTTGAGCTCATCGGGAATCAACTTAAAGCGTGTTTGCACAAGGCTAGTGAAACTGATCAGTCGCTGGTGGTCAGTCTCAAAGAGCGCCATTTGTCGTGCAATCAATGTTGCAGTCATCACGTTGAGTGGCACGCTATCCAGCTTTAGCGTTTGTTCATTAAGCAAATGGTTTAGTTCTTTATCGCTGACAGACCATTCTGGTGATAGCGGAGCAGGTAGAGCAAAGTAGTTTGCCAGCTCTCTATTTATCTCCATCAAGTCTTCATTGAGGTTATCTAACTCTATTGAGTAGACCCCACGAAAGGCAAGCTTGCCCGAGCTTGGATAAATAAGGCTGACTTTAGCTGCAAGACTTGTATCGACCTCCTGATCCTTTAATTGAATATTGAGCAGGTAGTCACTGGTACGCATGTTTTTTGCGCCCGGAAAGAAAGGAGTACTGTCTATTGGGTCAACGAAGTAACTCGGAGCATCTTGGTTGGCTAAATCGGTATAAGCGTATTCAATTTGCTGTTGGAGCAGTAGCGCTTTAACGGATTTTCGGCGCGTTCTCGCATTATCACCAATGGCATCGATGCGGTTCAGTAATAGTTCGACCTTAGGAATCAGCCTCTGTGTGCGTTCTAGCTCGGAGGCTTGGTTTGACGAGTGCCAAAACATATAACCTAGAGTCGCAGTGCTTATCAGCAACACAACAGAGAATGACAGTAATAAGAGGTTAAGCGGCGACGTCTTTTGGCTGGCCTGAGGTGGCTCGGTTACTTCTGTAATTTCGACTGCTGTATTGGCCAGACTCACTGAGCTCGGATTGAGAAAGTATCCTTTGCGTGGATAGGTCACCAAGATCTTAGTAGCATCGCTTTCTGGTAGGTGCTTTTGCAATACAGAACGCAATGTACTGATTCTATTAGTGAGAACATTCTTTGAAATGAAGTTACTTTGCCAAACTGATTCGATGATCTGCTCAGCTGCGATAGGCTCACCCACGCTAGTAAGAAACAGTTCGAGTAATTCAATAGAACGAGGTTCTAAATCGATGACCTGCTCGTTGCTACTCAAGACACGTGTGACTGGGTTGAATTCTAAACCTTCAATAGAGATCGAGGTTTGAGTGTCTTTGGCGTTAGAGAGGTAATCTTGCATAAGAAAAGAGAGGGTAGCTTATAAAAGCTAAATACTAGCTGTTTTTGTTATGAAAAACAGCTAGTAATTCATTGATTGGATAACTGGAATTAAGACGCGTAGTTGACTGAATAACGAGTAGGCTTGTGGTTCATTGCCAATACGATGTTCAATACTGCGGTGCCCAATACCGAAACGGCAATTACCCAAGGCGATACGAAGAAGCAAGAAGCAAACAGAATACAGGCATCAATGCCCATCTGAGTTTTACCTACAGAGATGCCGTAGCGGTCTTGGATGAACAAACATAATACGTTGAAGCCACCCAAGCTGGAGCGATGACGGAATAGGATTAACATACCTAAGCCCATTAATAAGCCACCGGCAACAGCACAGTAGATCTCGTTATGAACTTCTAGTGAGATAACTAGGTATAAATGATCGGCAAACACAGAAACTAACGCACCAGCAATTGCACTGCTAATGGCAAAGCTACGGCCAAATCGTTTCCACGCTAATAAATAGAATGGACAGTTGGCCACAAAGTACAAAATACCGAAGGTTACAGGTAAGAATTGACTCAAAAGCAGAGCCAAGCCAGTAGTACCACCGGTAAGCAGGTTCGCTGACTGTAAAAAGAAAACGCCTAACGCCACTAAAAACGTGCCAGTGAGAATAGCTACCCAATCTTCTTTACGTGAGTGTTTTTCCATCGTTTTAATAATTACCTAACCAATAAAGGCGTGCATAGTAGAGAAAAACCTTAGCTTTCGGTAGCTTGAGGGGTAAAATTAAGGTAAACCTATGTAATCTGCGTTTTACAGGGTGTAAAGCGTAAAATTGACAGTAAGCGTCATCTTTGGTTGGATAAGCTTAATAACCATGATGAATCTTATATGTGATTATGAAAAAACTGCATGATAAAATTGCAATTAGCTCTTTATGACCTAGATCAAATTATGTAGAATGCGTCACATCAAAACGGTGACGGAAACGTTTGCTTTCGGTCGTTGTGTGGTTTTTTTGAAACTTTCAGTACAATCTGAGTCAGGAGATACAGATGCTTAAGCGTGACATGAACATTGCTGATTACGATGCGGACCTATTCGCAGCTATCCAAGAAGAAACTCTTCGTCAGGAAGAGCACATCGAACTTATCGCTTCAGAAAACTACACAAGCCCACGTGTAATGGAAGCTCAAGGTTCTCAACTTACAAACAAATACGCTGAAGGCTACCCTGGTAAGCGTTACTACGGCGGTTGTGAGTTCGTAGATAAAGTTGAAACTCTAGCAATCGAACGTGCATGTGAACTGTTTGGCGCTCAATACGCGAACGTACAACCTCACTCAGGTTCTCAAGCTAACAACGCTGTATACATGGCGCTATTGAATGCTGGCGATACCGTTCTAGGTATGAGCCTAGCGCACGGTGGTCACCTAACGCACGGTTCTCCAGTAAACTTCTCTGGTAAGCTTTACAACATCATTCCTTACGGTATCGATGAAGCTGGCCAAATCGATTACGAAGAGATGGAAGCTCTCGCAATCGAGCACAAACCTAAGATGATCATCGGTGGTTTCTCAGCTTATTCTCAAGTTTGTGATTGGGCGCGCATGCGTGAAATCGCTGACAAAGTAGGTGCTTACTTCTTCGTAGATATGGCTCACGTTGCTGGTTTAATCGCAGCAGGTGTTTACCCGAACCCAGTTCCACACGCTCACGTTGTTACAACAACAACGCACAAAACGCTTGCTGGTCCTCGTGGTGGTCTTATCCTTTCTAACGAAGGCGAAGATCTATACAAGAAGCTGAACTCAGCAGTATTCCCTGGCGGCCAAGGTGGTCCTCTAATGCACGTTATTGCTGGTAAAGCAGTAGCGTTCAAAGAAGCTCTAGAGCCAGAGTTTAAAGAATACCAAGCACGCGTAGTTGCTAACGCAAAAGCAATGGTTGCTGAATTCCTAGCTCGCGGTTACAACATCGTTTCAGGTTCTACAGAGAACCACCTGTTCCTAGTTGACCTAATCGACAAAGACATCACAGGTAAAGAAGCAGATGCAGCACTAGGTTCAGCTAACATCACAGTGAACAAGAACTCAGTACCAAACGACCCACGTAGCCCGTTCGTTACTTCAGGTATCCGTATCGGTTCTCCTTCTATTACTCGTCGTGGTTTCTCAGAAGCCGATGCGAAAGAGCTAGCAGGTTGGATGTGTGACATCCTAGATAACATGGGTGATGAGTCTGTTATCGAAGCAACTAAAGCAAAAGTACTAGAGATCTGTAAGCGTCTACCGGTTTACGCTTAATTTTTCTTCGTAGTAATTTGAACTTCGTTGTCGAGCATGCTCACTTACATCCGTAAGCTCCGCGTGCTCTCCTAAAATTTCAAACGACTACTTTGAAAAGTACTTTTAAAGGGGCTCATTGAGTCCCTTTTTGTTTTAGGGAAAGGTGCTGAAAACTCCGCGCCTTTTCCTTGAACTAAATCTATTTGATTGAAACATACGATTTGAAGGGCTCCTGTATAGGGGCCTTTTTTGTATTGGTCGGTATGAGCGTTGGGTTATCTGAGAATACAGAAAGGCAGGTACTAAAAAGGGCTGATGTTTGCACATCAACCCTTTGCTATTTGTTGGTATCGGTTTTACTTTTTGATGCTCAGTAAAGTACCTGACTTACATCTAAACGAGTAGTAGCTGCGGCTCTCGTTGAATTTGCCTAAGCCTTCGCCATCACAATAGTCGATGTTGATATCACGCATTACTTCTAGTGTATCTTCGCTGTTCAAAGCGAATTTAGAACCATCAGAACAGACGATACGAATTCGCTCATCATGGCTTACTGAGTAGATATCGACTTCGGTATTACACAGCTCAAAAGAGGCTTCACGAAAGTTGTCTTGCTGTGTATTTGAAGCGCAACCTGCAGTCAGTGTTGCAGAGAAAACTGCCAAAAGTCCGAGTCTTTTCATTGTTAATCCTTCGCTATCATCAGATTGGGTGATGAGTTTTATATGCTATTTGAGGTAGCCTATACAACAATACGCTTTGGTTCAAGGAGCGTTGGTTCACTCTAAGATATAAAAGTATAGATGTAGACAGATAATTTATAACTGGCTAACTACATGTTTATCCAATACGTATTACCAATAAAAAAGACCAACACTGAGGCTGGCCTTTCAAAATCAAGCTTATTTTAAATGACTATCGAAACTGTTTGGCTTCTGGAAGAAACTCAAAACCAGCAGACGCAAGTTTTGCGATCAAGGCTGCTTTGTCGATTTCGTAGAAGTTGACTACTCGATCCAAATCACCGCCGAAGTCGTCACGGAGCTTCATGTTGACGATGCTCATCAACATCACAGAGTCCATCTTTTCAAAGTTAGCGAGGTTCATATTAGTCCTCGAAATCTGAAATCAGTAGGTTAGCTGCGGCAAATGCAGCACTATCTCTTGCTTCTTTAGGAAGAGACTCATCCGCAGCAAGGTCATTCAATGTTTTTACCGCGCAGGTGATCGCTTTAGGGATATAGCCTTGGTCGCCACTGCCAATTTGAGAATACAGTGCACGCACCAAATCACAACAATCGTATACTTTCATTTTTATACCTAACCAAATGATAACTGATCTCAATATACACATAGAGATAAGCAAAAACAAAGTGGATCTGATTAAGTTCAGAGTTAGTTTGTTCTTGCTCAATATCTCATTCTGTTAATGCTCAATGTATTACTTTGCTAGCTTGCCATTTGAGTCGTTCTTTACGAGTCGCTTAGTATCTAATGATTAGCCGGATATTTGCTGTTCAAGTTGATAAGTGACTTCATCTGCAAGGTTGAGTTGCTTAGCTAACTCTTTGAGGTAGGCCTTCTCCATAAAGTTCTGCTCGTCAGCCACAATCAAAGAGGCTAAGTAGATCTCACTCGCTTGTTGAGGTGAAGTAGCTAACTGAGCGATCTCGGTTGGGTCGAGTGGCTTGTGCAATTCTTCAGACACCAATTTAGTCAGCTGATAATCTGCGCCCATGTTCTCGATGGCTTGTTCAATCTTAGCCATCTCTTCTTCGTCAACATGCCCGTCGGCTTTAGACGCAGCAATCATCGATCTTAGAATCAGTACGCTATGGTTTGAATCGTTCTCATCAAATTGAGCTTGTTCGGCATTGGGTGTTTGGCCTTGTTTAGATTGGTAGTCGTTGTAGACCTTATAAGCCAAAGCGCCCAGTGCTGCTGCGCCGCCAATTCCAGCCACTTTCTTACCCATTTTCTTGGTCTTCTTAGAACCCATTAACGCGCCTAACAGACCGCCGCCAACTGCGCCTGCGCCGAAGGCGCCTAGTGTACTTTTACTGCTACTCTTGCCATTGCTGCCTTTAGAAAGGCCACTTAAATTTGAAGACCCTTGTGACAGTTTCTGAGTGCCTTGTTTAACGAGATCTGATTTAAGTGCTTGGTTCAGTAAGCTTTTGATATCCATCGATACCTCCAATGGTGAGCATGTCCAAAAAGTTGATGACACCAATATACGGATTTGAAGATGAACAGGGGATTAACTTACGTTATTTACTCTAGTGATAAATAGAAGGGAGTTTAAAGAGAAACGACAGGCACAAAAAAGGCCACCTAATGGCAGCCTTTCAATATCTAACTAAATATTTATTAGCTAGCAAATAGGATTACTTAGCTAGTTGAGCCTTAAGGTGCTCGATAACCGTGTCCATAGCGATAGCTTCTTTATCACCAGTACGACGGTTTTTGTATTCGAAGTTACCTTCGTCCATGCTGCGATCGCCGATAACGATAGTGTGAGGGATACCCACTAGCTCGATATCTTTAAACATAACACCTGGGCGCTCTTTACGGTCATCGAATAGTACTTCGATACCCATAGCTGTTAATTCAGCGTATAGCTTCTCAGCTGCTTCTTTAACGCGCTCAGATTTGTGCATGTTCATTGGTACGATAGCAACTTGGAACGGTGCTAGTGCGTCTGGCCAAGTGATACCGAATTTATCGTGATTTTGCTCGATAGCCGATGCAACAACACGTGAAACACCGATACCGTAACAACCCATTTCTAGGATTACGCTCTTACCATCAGGACCAAGCACGTTACAGTTCATTGCTTTAGAGTAAGTGTTACCTAGTTGGAATATGTGACCAACTTCGATACCGCGCTTAAGCTGGATAGTACCTTGACCACATGGGCTTAGGTCGCCTTCAACAACGTTACGTAGGTCTTCAACTTGAGCAAGCTCAACGTCACGACCCCAGTTAATACCGAAGTAGTGCTTACCGTCTACGTTTGCGCCAGCGCCGAAGTCACTCATTACAGCAACAGAGCGGTCAGCGATGAATGGCAGCTCTAGGCCAACAGGACCTAGTGAACCAGGACCTGCACCAACAAGTGCACGGATTTCTTCTTCAGAGGCCATCTCTAGTGGAGAAGCAATCTGTGGAAGGTTTTCTGCTTTCACTTCGTTAAGCTCGTGGTCGCCACGGACGATTAGAGCAATGATATCTGCTTCTACTTCATCAGATGCTTTAACGAATAGAGTCTTAACTGTCTTCTCGATTGCTAGACCGTGTTGCTCTACAAGTTCTGCGATAGTTTTTGCGTTTGGCGTATCAACCAGTTCCATCTCTTGAGTTGGCGCTGCAACTTCTTCAGTAGGAGCTAGTGCTTCTGCTTTCTCGATGTTCGCTGCGTAATCAGATTCTGAAGAGAATGCGATTAGGTCTTCGCCGCTTTCAGCAAGAACGTGGAACTCTTGAGAGCCGCTGCCACCGATTGCGCCAGAGTCTGCCAATACTGGACGGTACTCAAGACCCATGCGGTCGAATGCTTTACAGTAAGCATCGTGCATCGCTTGGTAAGACTTTTCTAAGCCTTCTTTATCGATATCAAAGCTGTACGCATCCATCATAGAGAATTCACGAGCACGCATTACGCCAAAACGAGGGCGGCGTTCATCACGGAATTTAGTCTGGATTTGGTACAGATTTAGAGGAAGCTGTTTGTAAGAGCTGATCTCGTTACGTACTAGGCTCGTTACCACTTCTTCTGCTGTTGGGCTAAGAACAAACGGACGAGAATGACGGTCTGTGAAACGAAGTAGCTCAGGACCCATCTTTTCAGAACGGCCAGTCTCTTCCCAAAGCTCAAACGGTTGAACTACGGGCATCAAGATTTCAACGGCACCTGCATTATCGATCTCTTGGCGAACGATATTTTCGACTTTACGCAGTACACGTAGACCAGTAGGTAGCCAAGTATATAAACCTGAAGCTAGCTTACGGATCATACCTGCACGTAGCATCAGCTGGTGGCTGATAACTTCTGCGTCGTTTGGAGTCTCTTTCAGAGTAGAAAGAAGGTAGTTACTGGTACGCATTCTATGGTATCCGTTTCATCATTGATAAAAGAAAACTTGCTGCAGTTAGTGACGACAGCAAATCTGATATAGCCGCATATAATATCAGCCTATTTGGGATCTCAAAAGCGTTCAATGTCGGTAACATTGATGAAAAGCGTTTCAACAACGAATTTCACGTTAAGATCGAACAAATTTACCGCATATTCTTTACTGTCTGGCTTACCTTTCTTATAGGCGGGGCGTGGATCTTGGCCTAGCACTTCTTTGATCACCTGAATGATATGGCGCGCCTGTGGGTGACCAGACAGCTTACTTTGGGCTTGCTGCGAGAAGTTCACATCTAACACTTCAGGTTCATCGGCGGCAAACCCTCCTCGTGCATCGGGAATTGAATCCGAGTAGGGAATATAAGGTTTGATGTCTATGATAGGAGTGCCGTCAACGAGATCAACACTGCCCAAGTCCAACCAAGTTTGTCCCTTTTCTTGAGATACACCTTTGAGTTCAACCGCAGACATTCCAATTCCATTCGGCCTAAAGGTGGCACGCGATGCGAAGACACCAATGCGTTCATTACCGCCAAGTCGAGGTGGTCTCACTGTTGGTTTCCAGCCCGCTTCAAGGTTCTTATCGAACAAAAACAACAACCATACGTGACTAAATTGCTCAATAGCACGAACAGACTCAAGACAGTTTGCTGCGTCAACCAGCCTGACTCTTGAGATAGAAGTGGGTACTAACCTAGGCTGTCTTGGCACAGCGAACTTCTCTTTATAAGGAGACTCAATAAAGCCAACAGGTTCAATGGTGTACATAGCAAGGTGTTCTCTGGTTTCAGTTAAGACGGAAAAATATCATAAAATCACTTGTTTTTCTTTTGATAATAATTATCATTTGATATGTTATAACATATCAATTTAATTATTTAGGGAAATACAATGAAACCGAATATCCACCCTGACTACCGCACAGTGGTGTTCCATGACACCAGCGTTGATGAGTGCTTTTTAATCGGCTCTACGCTGAAAACAGACCGCACTATCGAATGGGAAGATGGCAATACTTACCCTTATTTCACGATTGAAGTGTCTGCAAAATCGCATCCTTTCTATACGGGTAAACAGAGAGTGCTACATAAAGAAGGGCGTGTTGCTAACTTTACTCGTCGCTTTGGTCAATTAGGTAAGGGATCTAAATAATGAAAGTTGTTAAATCACTTAAAAGTGCGAAAAGCCGTCACCCTGATTGCCAGATAGTTAAGCGTAGAGGGCGTCACTATGTGATCTGTAAATCCAATCCAAGATTTAAAGCGGTTCAAAAATAACCGTCAATATGATGTGACACGTGTGTAAAAACGAGGGGAAAGTCAAACTTCATTCATTTGTCTGTTTTTCTTTTCCTTCGAGAGGAACCTTGCTGAATATTGAGTGCTTATTTAAAGTACGCTGTGCTTTGTTTTTAAATTAATCAATGAGTTATATCATTAGTTATATCTGTAGTGAATGTGTAATTGTGAATTATAAATCTAGTTTTTGTATTTAATGTAGATTTATTTGCTAATTAATTGTTCAAATGGAGTTAAAAGTAGTCGTTTGTTACACATCTTGTAACATTTTGAATTTCTAATTGATAATTTTGTCGCGTACCCTTCGCTGGCAATTTGAACATCTTTGTCACAATTGCACAGGAATCACTACACAAGGAGGGAACAGATGAGTTCATCTGCTTCAATAAAAAACAACGCACCAAAGAAACCTATTTTCACTCGCTTTTTAGACAGCGTTGAATATTTGGGGAACCTTTTACCCCACCCAATCACTCTTTTTGCAATCTTCTGTGTCGCAATCCTAGTCTCTTCAGGAATTGCTGGTTACTTCGAAGTATCTGTAATGGATCCTCGCCCAGAAGGTGCTAGCGGTCGTGCTGCTGATGGCATGATCCACGTTGTAAGCCTGCTTAATGCTGAAGGCTTACAACTCATCGTAACGAATCTAGTTTCGAACTTTGTTGGCTTTGCGCCACTTGGTACTGTGCTTGTTGCAATGCTAGGTGTTGCGATAGCTGAACACTCAGGTCTATTATCTGCGGCAATGCGCGGCATGGTAATGGGCGCATCTCAGCGCATGGTTACTGTAACCGTGGTATTTGCCGGTATTATCTCTAACACGGCATCTGAGCTGGGTTACGTAGTTCTTATTCCTCTTGCAGCAATGCTTTTCCACTCATTGGGTCGTCACCCATTAGCAGGTCTAGCTGCAGCATTTGCTGGTGTATCTGGTGGTTATTCTGCAAACCTACTTATCGGTACGGTTGATCCACTGCTTTCTGGTATTACAGAAACAGCGGCACAAATGCTTGATCCTTCTTACTCTGTTGGCCCTGAATCAAACTGGTACTTCATGTTTGTTTCGACCTTCTTTATATCGATTGCCGGTGCATTGGTAACAGAGAAGATTGTTGAACCTAAATTGGGTAAATACAACGACGAAGACGCGTCTGAAGATCTTTCAAATGACTCAATGGGTAAGCTTACTGCTATTGAGAAGAAAGGCCTTAAGCTAGCGGGTGTTGCTGTATTAATCGTGAGTGCACTTTTAGCTTGGACTGTGGTTCCTGCTGACGGTGTTCTGCGTTCAGAGGCAGGTACGATTTCAGGTTCTCCATTCCTGAAAAGTATCGTCGCGTTTATCTTTGTATTCTTTGCTATTCCTGGTTTTGTTTACGGCAAAGTTACTGGCTCAATGAAGAATGACCGTGATGTGATTAATGCAATGGCAACGTCTATGTCTTCAATGGGCATGTACATTGTTCTTGTATTCTTTGCTGCACAGTTTGTTGCTTTCTTTAAGTGGACGAACTTTGGTCAAGTGGTCGCTGTAGGCGGCGCAACATTCCTTCAGGATATCGGCCTAACGGGTCCAATGTTGTTCTTCGCATTTATCCTAATGTGTGGCTTCATTAACCTGATGATCGGTTCAGCTTCTGCACAGTGGGCAGTAACAGCGCCAATCTTCGTTCCAATGCTAATGCTAGTAGGCTACGCACCTGAAACGATTCAAGCGGCTTACCGTATCGGTGATTCAACAACCAACATCATTACACCAATGATGAGCTACTTCGGTCTTATCCTTGCCGTAGCGACTCGCTACATGAAGAACCTAGGTATCGGTACACTGATCGCGACAATGTTGCCTTACTCAATGGTATTCATGTTCGGTTGGAGCATCTTGTTCTACCTATGGGTATTCGTATTCGGTCTACCAGTAGGTCCAGGTGCTGCAACTTTCTACACGCCTTAGTTAACAGTGATGGGCGAACATTTCGATTCGCTTATTAACTGAATAAAAGATGATATACCCAAGAGCCTGCATTGATGCAGGCTCTTTTTGTATGAGCCAGTAAACTTACAATCCTGCAAACCGATAGGTGACGCCAAACTCCAATGACCAGCCCAAATCTCGTTGGATTAAAGTACTGTCGCTATCATGATGAATAAGGTCTGCTCTCGCGATACCAATCCAAGTCGGCGTAAACTCGTAGAGTCCGATGAATCCGGCTTGATAGACAAGGGTTGACCCAGAATCAAACTGACTCAATCCTGAGGAAGAAGATTCGGCGCTGGAAATACTGTAAAGATGATTTGAGAGCTTTTTGTCTCGATAGTCGATTTCTATGTAAGGCGTAATAGTGAATGGTTGCGTCCAGGTTTCTAATGTTCTGCCTAAGTGAAGCTGAACTTCGTAGCCGTTATGTTCTGAAGTCACATCGTGTAAGTAGGTGAGGCGTGCCCCTACCGTTCCTAAAGTTATCCCCAGTTCTCCATTACCATCTCTGTCTTGAATGCCGTTAGGTAGTTCTACAAAAGTGTCTGACACCTCTGCAAAGCGCCAATTTCCAGATAACCCTACGTAAGGCAGCAGTTGCCAATTGGCTAAGCTACCATCGATAAAGCCTTTTGGACCTGAATAGAATAGGTTGGGTGTCGCGCCAAATTGAGGGGTACTTTTAGTCGAGAAAACACTTTCACCATAGGTGATGCTGCCTCCGATGATTCCGTATTCTTGATCAGCAAAGTGTTCATCGGCAAAGTCTTCATCAGCAAAAGAAAGTTGGGTGCTGCCAAAAACAATGGATAGCGAGAGGGCGATTCGACGAATCATAAGCAATACTCCGTTATTGTAATAAATATCAAGAACGGAGTATGTCGATTAAAATTTCATCTGGGCTACAACGATGTAAGAGACGACTTCTAAAGCTGTCGTCATTAGAAAGCTGTGGTTAGCGCTTTGCTAATAGGCGATCGAGGTGGTTTGCGAACTCACGACGGTCGGTTTGAGAAAGGGTGCTTGGTCCGCCAGTTTGAATACCACTTGAACGCATAGTATCCATAAAGTCACGAATGTTGAGACGCGCTTTAATAGTCTCTTTGGTGTAAAGCTCGCCGCGAGAGCTTAAAGCAAGCGCACCTTTGGTGATCACTTCGTCAGCCAGAGGAATGTCAGAGGTAATCACCAGATCGCCGGGTTCAGTGCGTTTTACGATTTCATCATCTGCAATATCAAATCCGCTTGGGACTTGAATTGAGTGAATGTTGTTACGCTTGGGAACGGGAACCAAATGGTTCGCGACAAAGGTACATTCCACCCCTGTGCGTTCAGCTGCGCGTACGATTGTTTCACGGATAACCTTTGGACAAGCGTCCGCATCAACCCATATCTTCATAGTGTTCTATTTCTCTGTTAGCTTATTTATCGGTCAACTTATTGTTCAGTTAACTTATTACTCAGTTAATTTAGCTTCAAGCGTGGCAACGCGAGCGGTAAGTTCAAGGACTTGCTTTTCCAGTTGGCTAACACGATCAAGTGCCGGCTCTTCTTGTGTCGCGACTTCCACTTTAGGGACGCGATTCGCACTTTTCCAGCTCTTGATAGTTGTGATCAAAGCAGGCATCGGCACAGATGTGCTCATACGAGCTTTAACTAAAGCAACTGTCGGCTCTTTCCCTTGTGCTTGTAGTCCTTCAAGCACTGATTTCAACTCTTCAGACACATCTTTTGTCAGCATGTTGACCTCCATTTTTAGTCTTTGGTCATTTTACTCGCTCCAGTGAATGATAGCGAATCATAAAACCGCCCATAGCTTGTGAGAGATCTCTTACAAAGGCTGTGAGATAACACGAATACATCACTAGAGAGATTTAAGTGCATATGACTAAGGTGTTGAATTTTATTTGTTTTATATAATTAACAACTTTATTGGATTGAAAGTGTGATGCAAATCTATTGTCCAAAATCCTAAATCGCGTAAATTAAACCTTGTCGGAAGGATTCTGACACGGAACAGGAAAGCACCAAGGATTTGGTTATCTTCAGGATGAAGATTTGGTTACTTAGGATTGAGTAGTCAAGCATGGAGCGTAAGGACATTGTAGGGATACAGCCAGTTAACAGGAAGTTAGCTGCAACGGAATGACAATGGACACCTTTAGGATTTAAAGGGTTGGATTAGCATCAGGACGATGTAAAGGACACCGCTCACGGAACAAGTGATGTGCGCTAACTAGGATTGTTAGCTTTCAGGATGATTGGACACCGCTAGGACGGCGAAGTAAAGGAAAGAGCTGAAGGATTACAGCCACTATTATGGATGATGCATGGAGCATTTATTAGTAGCCGGACTGCTGCGAGTAAGACCCTAGCCCTGACACTTCGGTGTCGGGGCTTTTCTTTTCCTGAGGCTTTTTCTCTACCTAGGGGCTCTCTTTAATTCAGGAGCTTTTTATCTAAGCGCGCGACATCTGCTTTTCTGCTAATGGTCAACACAAGGAGTGTTTTATGACGATAGCAACCTCAAGAACGCTGCTGGTACCTTATACCGAGCAGTTAGAACATGACTTTATCAAGTTGAATTGCTGCCCCATTAATCGTGCTGAAATGAACGGGCCGCATTCTATTGCCTCTGCAAAATACCTATTTCAAGAAATACTTAACGACAACGTTGGTTTTTGCCGAGCAATTATCCATAACCAAACCCGCGAATACCTCGGGCATTTGTTTGTTTCGTCTGAAGAAGGGAAGCATGAACTGGGATTTATTCTGGACAAGGAGTTTTGGAATCAAGGCCTTGCTAGTGAAGTGCTAAAACCTTTCTTTAGTTTAGTTTGTTTTGAAGAACACCTAACGAATGTTGTCGCGACCGTTAATGTTGGTCATAACCCATCGATTAAGTTACTTGAAAAGTTAGGCTTTGCATTTAAAGAGACCAAACAAGATCAGTTTGGCCCTTATCATGAATATAGTTATACCGCGTATTGCGACGTTACATTCTATGAGGCTGTAGCTCAAACCGCATAGAGCGGAAACCCACCATGGTCAGTTTTCCTTGGTACAGGTCATCACCCAATGCCGAAAACTCAAATTGGTACACAGTGTGCCAGCGCCAAATGGTGGTTAGCTCATGGCGCATCTTAAATTTATGACCACTGAAGGCAACGCTTAATAGTTGCAAGTCGAGCTCTTTACATTTTCTCGCAATGGCAGTTTTCGCAAGCTCTGATTGCCTGCGCTGCTGCCAAAAGAAAAAGCAAAAGAAGCACAGCATCAAAATAGCCAATAAGTTATCTATCATTTAATCCATACTTCCTTTTTATCTCTATTCCAATTGTCATTACAGCGTATTTCAACGAGCTATAGAGCAAACCAGTTCTTGGGTTAGTCGTCAGTCCGTTATTGAGACTTAGCCGCTTGTTGTAACTCAATCAATGCGTTGGCGAGCTCAGGTGATGGGTTCGAATTCAACAAGGGTAAAAATACCATTCTTAGTGTCGGAATCATCACTAAATCTGCAAATAACTGATTGAACAGGTTTTGATTGCCCGTTTGTGCGAGACGCAGCAAGAATTGCTCAGCAATAGCAGTGTCTTGTAGTGCGTGCCAACTGCGACCAGCTAAACCAATCAACACTTCTTGGTGGCTCAAGCGTGGACTAGCGAGAACTTGGTTAATGATGTTATTCGCGATCCCTTGTTCTGCACCGGAAAGGGCACGAACCAAAGCTGAAAGTAAGAACAAATCAGGCTCTTTACTAGCGATCTCATTCTCTGCAAGCTCTTGTAAGCGTTGCGCGAGTTTGTCATTGATTTGTGTGTGCTCAAGCGCACCTAACGTCGCGTATAGCGGTTCTGATGGCAGCTTATTGATGGCTTTGCGAATAGAGACACCGTTTTGTTGGCTGCCTAAACGCGCACACATATCAGTGATGCCTTGTAGTCCAACCGTTTTCCAGTTATCCCAACCAAGCTCACCCGTGAAGTAATGCTGAGCGTGCTCGTAATATTGGCTCGTCGCAAGGTCTAAACCTGCTCTTACTTGGCTATGAAATACAGCCATTTTGTCTTCAGAAGGCTTGAAGGTATAAGGGTTGTTTGACAGCTTTTGCTGTTGCTCTTCGCTGATATCGCCGTTCAAACGCGTGCCCATTGCTTCGATAACAAACTTAAGAAAATTACCCACATCACCTTGATGCAGTAGGCCTCTTTCGTCTAGTTTGAATTTTAGAAACCAGATCCAAGGTTGCTTGTGTTCGTTCCAGTAGCTAATCGCTAAGTGAGCTTGTTTCTGAAGTGGAAACGGGTATGGCTGTTTCCCCTGCTCAACATCAGAGAATAGGGTGTTGTCGATTTTCTGGATACGACGACCTAGGTCGTAGATGTCGTATTGGCAACCGCTATTCTTTAGCAACTGAGTGAGCGTGTGAATCGTTTCCATAGTAATAAAGCTCCTAACTTTCTTTCCTAAATAGATGGTACTCTATGCCCCAATTTCAAGGTCACTAGATAAATAACTTGGTGAAAAATGACAGCAGCCACAAAGTTACCTCTTTTACTTCAACAATTAGAACAACAAATGCGCCAATGTTCCCTATGGAGCGATGTTTCACCTTCGGATGAAGCTCTGGCGAGCGTTGAGCCTTTTGCGATTGACTCGCTACAGCCAGAAGAGTGGTTGCAGTGGATCTTTATCGTAAAGATCAACGCAATGATGGATGCCCAAATGAGCCTACCGAGAGGCTTTGCGATTCATCCTTATTTTGGTGAAGTATGGAAAAATGAGGCAGATAAAACCGAGCTGCTAGTGACGATTCTGAGCATTGATGAGGTATGTGCGTAATGTTAGAGATCATTTATCAAGATGAGTACTTTGTCGCGGTGAATAAGCCTGCGGGCATGCTGGTGCACCGCTCGTGGTTGGATAAACATGAGACACAATTTGTGATGCAAACACTGCGAGATCAAATTGGTCAGCACGTATTTCCACTGCACCGTTTAGATCGCCCAACATCCGGTGTATTGGTGTTTGCGCTTTCGAGTGAGGTAGCCTCTGAGGTGATGCCGATGTTCGCTAACCATGAGATGCAAAAAACCTATCATGCGATTGTTCGTGGTTGGATAGAAGATGGCGACACGCTCGATTATGCACTCAAGGTCGAGTTGGATAAGATCGCAGACAAGTTTGCAAAAGAAGATAAAGAACCACAAGAAGCTGTCACCGTTTACGAGCCGTTAGCGAAAGTCGAAGTGCCGTATTCAACAGGCCGTTTTCCTACCAGTCGTTATTGCTTAGTTGAGATGATGCCTAAGACAGGTCGTAAACATCAGCTGCGTCGTCACATGGCTCATCTAAGACATCCAATCGTTGGTGATACTTCACATGGTGATGGTAAGCACAACCGACTGTTCCGCGATGATTTAGATTCGCACCGTTTGTTGTTGCACGCTTCTGAGTTGCGTTTCATTCATCCTTTTACAAAGAAAGAATTAGTAATGAAGGCCAGCCTAGATGAAACGTGGTTAAGGTTGTTTGAAACCTTTGAGTGGGATACCAGCTTGGTGAATGCTGAAGCACGGTCGTCTAAGTAAAGACCAGGCGTCTAGTCAACATAGAAAATAGAATAAAAATAAAGGGCTGATAGTGATATCAGCCCTTGTTGTGTCTATGCAATCGTAGCGGTAAAACTAATGTTAGCTAGTCGCTCATCGCGGGATCATTTTAGCTTTTCTAGATCGGCTTCGATCTCTGCGATCTTACTTGATACAACCTTCTCTAAGTGGCGTAAGTCGGTAAGGATCTTCTGCTTCACATCGACCTCAGCGGTTGGCGTAGGTTTGGTGATCTTGTTGAGTTCATCAATCACAAGAGTGAGGTTGCGGTTAATCTCTGTCACTTCTTTGTATTGATTATTGCCGCCGCTAACAAGCACACTTTTTACTTGTCGTGGGTACTTAAACTTAACGCTTTTCGCGAACAGTTCACCTTTTTGCTTACGAAAGTAAATCTTCAGGATATCTTTATGAGCTTCTTGGCGAAGGGAGTAACGTTCAATCTGTTTAGGTTCGTGGATACCTAAGCCAGTGAGGTTTGGATACATAAGCGACCTCTAGGTTATGAATGTAATACTTTTATGTAATTGACTTGATCAATGTAGCAGCCTAACGACGAGCTAGATAGTTGATATCTGTGAATTGATTGTAAGTTGTGGGCAAGATCGCTCTCTATCTTTGCCCACACTTATTTGGCTATTAAAGCTGTTCCTAGAGCTAAACTTGTTTCCTAGTCATAACTTACTTCTAGCACTAAATTAGCTTTCTAAGGTGCGAGCTCTGAAACATGCTCAGTTAATCTTTCTCTTAGCGCTTGTTCCTGTTCTTCAGACAGTCTGCCTCCCGCGTCACTGGTCAGAATAAACAAATCTTCAGCTCTCTCACCTATGGTGGTGATTTTCGCACCGTGTAAGTTGATGTCTAATTCTGCAAAGGTTGCACCGACTTGAGCCAACAACCCCGGCGTATCAAGAGCTCTTAACTCCATCAAGGTGCGTTTCTTACTCTTGGTTGGTAGGAACTCAACTAAGGTTTTTACCTTGAAATGCTGTAAGTTACGTGGCGTACGACGAGTCTTAATCTTAGTTGGGCGGCCATCAGCCAGAACATGAGTTAGATGCTTAGCGACGGCTTTGTGTCTTGCTTCATCAATCGCTTCACCGTGCTGATCCAGTACGATAAAGGTATCCAAAACGTGGCCATCTTTACTGACCATGACTTGTGCGTCGTGAACGTTAAAGTTGCGTCTGTCGAGCTCGGCAACCACGGTCGCAAAAAGTGCAGCTTGGTCTTTACAGTAAACGAATACCTCTGTGCCGCCACGTGTCGCTTTTTGGCTGATAAGCACTAAAGGTTGACTCGGATCTTCTAAGCGAAGTAAGTGTTCACAGTGCCATGCGATTTGAGTGTGTGTATGACGCAAGAAATAGTCAGCTTTGAAACGCTGCCACAACACCTCAATCTCACGAGCCGTGAAGCCTTCTTTACGCAGCAGTGCAGATGCCATTTGCTGGTTATGACGAATACGGTCTCTGACATCGACCGGGTTTTCCAAGCCGCGGCGCAGTGCGCGCTGCGTAGAATGGAACAGTTCTGCGAGTAGGGTACGTTTCCAGCTGTTCCATAGTTCTGGGTTGGTTGCACAGATATCGGCTACTGTTAGGCACACCAGCAGTTCTAACGATTCTTCGTCGCGTACTTTCTTGGCGAACTCTGTGATTACGTCCGGATCGTAGATATCACGGCGTTGAGCGGTCACTGACATTAACAGGTGGTTTTGTACTAGCCACGCGACTTGTTTGGCTTCTGGCTTTGATAGCCCGTGTTCAATACAGAAAGAGTAAGCTTCAACAGCGCCAATTTCTGAGTGGTCTCCGCCGCGGCCTTTACCTATGTCGTGGAAGATAGCCGCCAGAATCAACAGCTCTTTCTTTTGAACTCGTGGATACACTTCACAACAGATAGGGTGCTTATCGTGGTTCTCGATTTGGCCAAAGCGGTTGATGTGTTTGAGTAGGCGAATACTGTGTTCATCCACGGTGTAAACATGAAACAGATCAAACTGCATTTGACCAACAATTTGGCTCCACTGTGGCAAATAGGCCGATAGCACGCCCAATTTGTGCATCAAACTAAAGGCTTTGTGCAGTGCATTTGGGTGGCGAACCAAATCCATGAACTTGTCACGAGCTTCAGGAATGGTATGTAAGAAGCGATTCAATCGGCGACGTGCGGTTCGCAGTTGGCGCAATGTTGGTGGGCTTACCCCTTCGATAGAAGAGTCATTCGCGATATGGATAAACATATCGAGAATCGTTTCTGGTCTTGCTTGGAATAGAGCCGGCTTACGCGCTTCGATTAATGAACCTCGACGTTGGAAGTCGTTGTCGAGAATCTCGGCTTCTTGTGTTTGACCGCCATTGATGATCGCTTGATCGAACAGCTTAAGCAGCATCTTATTGAGCTCGGCTACGCGACGAAGTGTTCGATAGAACTCTTTCATCATCATCTCTACGCCACGGTTGCCTTCACCACTGTAACCCAGGTGTTCCGCTACCTGAGCTTGATGGGCAAACGTGAGACGGTTGTCGTAACGGCGCAGTTCAATGTGCAGTGCAAAGCGAACACGCCATAAGAAATCTTGGCACTCGACCAACTCACGATATTCAGCATCGGTTAGAAAGCCGTATTTGCTCATCTCCAATAAAGACGTTGCACCAAAATGTCGACGCGCAACCCAGCTCAGGGTGTGGATGTCTCTGAGCCCTCCCGGAGTCGATTTGATGTCCGGTTCTAGATTATAGGTGGTGTCGTGGTAGCGAGCATGACGCTCTCTCTGTTCTTGAATCTTGGCTTTGTAGAAGGTCTCACTTGGCCAAAATGAATCAGAATGAATCTTTAGCTTAAGTTCTTGAAAGGTGTCTTCGCTGCCACACAGTAAGCGTGACTCTTGCAGGTTAGTGGCAACGGTTAAATCATCGGTGCCGATATCAAGACACTCTGCAATGGTACGCACCGCGTGGCCGACTTCGAGTTTCAAGTCCCAGAGTAGGGTAATGAATTGACTGACTTTTTCACCCAGTGCGGGTGGCAGTGTTTTTTGCGAGACAATGAGAATATCAATATCAGACAAAGGGTGTAGTTCACCACGGCCATAGCCTCCCACCGCAACAAGTGAAATATGAGGCAGTTTGTTGAATCCAAAATGCTCCCATAAACGATTGAGAAGCAAATCCATGTATTCGGAACGAAGCAGCACCAAATCGGTGACTGGATGATGATTCAGAAATTCATTTTTTTGATACTGCGTGAAGATTTCGAGCTGATTTTTTATTTCGCAGATTTCAATTTGTTCGTCATTGAACGTAAGGGGACATTGATAAGGCATAGTCTGCTATCCGTGCAAGCAAATGAGAATAGTAAACAATTTAACAGAAGCTGATGGAAAATCGAAATTGAGGGGATAAAAAAATATCCTCGACAGGCGAGGATATTTTTAAAAGTCTGAGGTATTCAGCTTGTTGAACTAAGCGTTCTTCATGATACGTGGGATCGTATCGTCGCTGCGTAGTGTTAGTACCTCACAACCAGTATCGGTCACAACTAGAGTGTGTTCCCACTGAGCGGAGTTCTTGCTGTCTGCTGTGTACACTGTCCAGCTATCTTCGTCATCTAGACGACAGCCAAACTTACCCGCATTGATCATTGGCTCGATTGTGAAACACATGCCTGCTTTCAGTACGGTACGGTCACTGTTTTTGTAGTGAACGACTTGTGGATCTTCGTGGAACTCAGAACCAATACCGTGGCCACAGTAATCTTTTACAATAGAGAATTTAGCGCGTGGGTTGTTCTTGTTGTTTGTTTTGATGTACTTCTCAATAGCAGTACCGATTTGGCCAAGTTGAACACCTGGTTTAACCTGACGCATGCCTTCGTAAAGTGCTTCTTGAGCAACCATACACAGACGTTTGTTTGCTGGAGAAACTTCACCCACAAGGAACATCTTAGATGTGTCACCGTGGTAGCCTTGTGGACGAACACTTAGATCAGCATTTTCGTCATCAGGAACAATCACAGTGATATCAACGTTGAGAATGTCGCCATCTTTTAATACTGCAGGTTTGAATTGACCTGTGCTACCCGTCTCATCTTGTGATGCTGGAATACCGTGACACACGATGTGGTTGATAGACGTACAGATTGACTTAGGGAAACCGTGGTAATCAAGTGGTGCTGAGTATGCGCCTCTTTCTAGAGCGTACTCATGACAGATTTGGTTTAGCTCTTCTGTCGTTGTACCCACTTGGATGTGAGGTTCAATCATCTCTAGAATTTCTGAAGCCAGCTTGCCGGCAACGCGCATTTTTTCAATTTCTTCAGCAGTTTTAATTTTTACAGCCATTGCATATCTCTTAATTTGGTAGCACCTAAGTGTGCATATTGGGGCTATTCTATCAGTGCAGCATTTTAGCGCAACATTCCCATGTCCGCACAATGTTGGTGGATACTGCTCAGTCTGAGTAGATAATGTTCGGTTTAATGACGTAGACGCGATTTGAATAGGACACTATTTTATAGAGAAAATTCACCGCTAGGGATCAGTATAGCAGTCGCCATTTTTAGATTTTTTTCTAGCCATAGATAGACAAAATATGGTATAAAGCGCGCCGGACATCAGGACTGTTTTCTCCATTTGGCGAAACAAGCTTTGTGTCTACTAACTTATTTCTTTAAATCACACACATTCCGACACATGTTCCGGGGTGCCTCAACAACACAGATAACGGCTGAAAAGTGGTTAGTTGTTAGGGGTCGGATTCATGGGGAGTGTGGAGGCCTAACCCCATAGAGGATTTTAAAATGGCAACTGTATCAATGCGCGATATGCTTAAAGCTGGTGTTCACTTCGGTCACCAAACTCGTTACTGGAACCCAAAAATGAAGCCATTCATCTTTGGTGCTCGTAGCAAAGTTCATATCATCAACTTAGAAAAAACTGTACCAATGTTCAACGAAGCTCTAGCTGAAATTGCTAAAGTTGGCGAGAAGAAAGGTAAAGTTCTTTTTGTTGGTACTAAGCGTGCTGCATCTGAAGCTGTTAAAGAAGCTGCTATCAACAGCAACCAGTTCTACGTTAACAACCGCTGGTTAGGCGGTATGCTAACGAACTACAAAACTGTTCGTCAGTCTATCAAGCGTCTGAAAGAACTTGAAGCGCAAGCTCAAGACGGTACTTTCGACAAGCTTACTAAGAAAGAAGCTCTAATGCGTACTCGTGAAATGGAGAAGCTAGAGAAATCTCTTGGTGGTATCAAGAACATGGGCGGCCTTCCAGACGCTCTATTCGTTATCGATGCTGATCACGAACACATCGCAGTTAAAGAAGCAAACAACCTAGGTATCCCAGTTTACGCTGTAGTTGATACTAACTCTAACCCAGACGGTGTTGACTTCGTTATCCCTGGTAACGATGATGCAATCCGTGCAGTACAGCTTTACCTAAACGCTGCTGCAGACGCGGTTAAAGAAGGTCGTAACAAAGATGTTGCTGCTGTAGCTGCTGAAAAAGACGGTTTTGTAGAAGCTGAATAATAGCGGCTCTGAGCCATATTTAGTTCACATTAAGCGGTCATAATCGATGGCTTAAGAACTGAATACAGTCAATATCAGGGGCCAATTAATTAGGCCCCTGTTTTTTATCTTTTTTAGAATTTACTGAGGAATAGAGAATGGCAACTGTAACTGCAGCTCTAGTTAAAGAACTTCGTGAACGCACAGCTGCGGGCATGATGGAATGTAAAAAAGCGCTTGTTGCTGCTGAAGGCGACATCGAGCTAGCAATTGAAAACATGCGTAAGTCTGGCGCAGCGAAAGCAGCTAAAAAAGCTGGTAACGTTGCTGCTGAAGGCACAATCATCATTAAAGAAGACGCTGGCGTTGCTGCTCTTCTTGAAGTGAACTGCCAAACTGATTTCGTAGCTAAAGATGCAGGTTTCCTTGCATTCGCTAACGAAGTTGCTGAAGCTGCTCTAGCTGAACGTCTAGACATCGTTGCACTTCAAGCTAAATTTGAAGACGCACGTATCGCTCTAGTAACTAAGATCGGTGAGAACATCAGCATCCGTCGCGTTGAGCTTGTTGAAGGTGTTGCACTAGCTTCTTACCGTCACGGCGAGAAAATCGGTGTTGTTGTTGCTGGTGAAGGCGAAGCTGAAACGCTTAAGCACATCGCTATGCACGTTGCTGCTTCTAAGCCTGAGTACGTTAACCCATCTGACGTACCTGCAGACGTAGTAGAAAAAGAAAAAGCTGTTCAAGTTGAAATCGCTATGAACGAAGGCAAACCACAAGAGATCGCTGAGAAAATGGTTATCGGCCGTATGAAGAAATTCACGGGCGAAGTATCTCTTACTGGTCAAGCTTTCATCATGGAACCTAAGAAAACTGTTGCTGACATTCTTAAAGAGAAAGGCGCATCAGTTACTACCTTCGTTCGTTTAGAAGTTGGTGAAGGTATCGAGAAAGCGGCTGAAATGAGCTTCGCAGACGAAGTTGCAGCGGTACAACAAGGTTAATCCTTAGTGTATTGATTGAAAAAGACCGTGGCAAATGCTGCGGTCTTTTTATGAATAATGAATTATTTTTTGGCTGTTAGCTGTTATGAATGCAAACTGAGCTCTTCAGTTTTTATCCATGACTGTTAATCATCAACTCTTTGGAAGGTAAACTCCATGACTACGAACCCTAAACCGGCGTATCAACGTATTCTGTTAAAACTTAGCGGCGAAGCACTACAAGGCGAAGAAGGTTTTGGTATTGACGCGACGGTCCTTGATCGTATGGCTCAAGAAGTAAAAGAATTGGTTGAACTAGGTGTTCAAGTAGGCGTTGTTATCGGTGGCGGTAACCTTTTCCGTGGTGCAGGCCTTGCTGAAGCAGGTATGAACCGCGTTGTTGGTGACCACATGGGTATGCTAGCAACGGTAATGAACGGCCTTGCAATGCGTGACGCTCTGCACCGTGCTTACGTAAATGCACGTGTAATGTCAGCTATCCCTCTTAAAGGTGTGTGTGACGACTACAACTGGGCAGATGCAATCAGCCAACTACGTCAAGGTCGTGTTGTGATCTTCTCAGCGGGTACTGGTAACCCATTCTTCACTACAGATTCTGCTGCGTGTCTACGTGGTATCGAAATTGAAGCTGACGTAGTTCTAAAAGCGACAAAGGTAGATGGCGTATTTACTGCTGACCCAGTAGCAAACCCAGACGCAGAGCTGTATGATACGTTGTCTTACAACACTATTCTTGAAAAAGAACTTAAAGTGATGGATTTGGCTGCATTTACGCTAGCACGTGATCACAAAATGCCAATCCGTGTATTTAACATGAATAAACCAGGCGCATTACGTCGCGTGGTTATGGGTGAAACTGAAGGTACATTAATCAGCGACGCTGACTAATTTTTCGGGCTTACTGAGGTGTTATGCTTTGGTAAGCTTATCCTTATCACTCCAAATAAAAAGCTTTCTTGAAGAAAGAACATAATCAAGGTGAAATTGTGATTAACGAAATCAAAAAAGACGCTCAAGAGCGTATGGATAAAAGTGTAGATGCACTTAAAAATAGCCTGCAAAAGATTCGTACAGGCCGTGCTCACCCAAGCCTACTGTCTGGTCTTACTGTAGAGTATTACGGTGCACCAACGCCTTTGGCTCAAGTTGCTAACGTTATTGCAGAAGATGCACGTACACTAGCAATTACAGTGTTTGATAAAACACTGACTCCTTTAGTTGAAAAAGCAATCCTGACATCTGACCTAGGCCTAAACCCTATGTCTGCTGGCACGGTTATTCGTGTACCACTTCCAGCGTTAACGGAAGAGCGTCGTAAAGACCTCGTTAAAATCGTTCGTGGTGAAGCTGAAGGTGGCCGTGTTGCTATCCGTAATATCCGTCGTGACGCGAATGGCGATCTAAAAGCACTTCTGAAAGACAAAGAAATCTCTGAAGATGAAGATCGTAGAGCACAAGACGAAATTCAAAAGCTAACTGACATTGCGGTTAAGAACGTAGATGAAGTTCTAGCAACTAAAGAAAAAGAGTTGATGGAAGTTTAATTTTCCATATTCTTTTCTTTCCGGAAAAACGCTGTACTCACGGTTCAGCGTTTTTTTATGCTACTCTGTTCGACTATTAGAATTTGATTCACTCTTTTATGCATAATTCTCAAGCGTTCACAGACTCTCTTCCTAAACACATTGCTATCATTATGGATGGTAATGGCCGCTGGGCAAAAGCTCAGGGCAAGCCTCGCGTCTTTGGTCATAAAAACGGTGTTCAAGCCGTTCGTAAAACCATCTCTTCATCTGCCAGACTTGGCATTAAGGCCGTTACACTTTTTGCGTTTAGTAGCGAGAACTGGCGTCGTCCTGAAGAAGAAGTCGGTATCTTGATGGAACTGTTTATTTCAGTGCTGTCGAGTGAAGTGAAAAAACTTCATAAAAATAATCTACAATTGCGTGTTATTGGTGATAAAAGTCGTTTCAATGATCGACTACAAAAGAAGATAGAAGAAGCAGAAGCTTTGACTAGCACCAATACGGGTATGGTTATTAATATTGCTGCTAACTATGGCGGCAAGTGGGATATCCAGCAGGCAATGACCTCAATTGCTCAACAGGTAAAGTCTGGCGATATTAATGTAGATGACATTGATGAAGCTATGATTACACAGCACCTGACTATGGCAGATATTCCTGAAGTTGACCTACTTATCCGCACCAGTGGCGAGTGCCGCATTAGTAACTTTATGCTTTGGCAATTGGCTTACGCCGAAATGTATTTCACTGAACAATTCTGGCCAGACTTTAATGAAGACAGCTTAGTAGAAGCTGTGACTTGGTTTGTAAACCGCGAGCGTCGTTTTGGATGCACTGGTGAGCAAATTAAAGCTCTGATGGACAGTTAATAAGGATTTTTTGGTTTGAAACAACGAATTATTACGGCGTTGATTTTAGCTCCCCTAGTTATTCTAGGTATTTTCGAGTTATCACTTCCCACGTTTATTCTTTCACTAGCAGTAATCTCGCTATTGGGCTTTTGGGAGTGGACTCAGTTTGTCGAAAGCAAATCGCGTTATTTAGCGCTGATTCCAACGGTTGTAGTCAGTGCTGCAAGTTTTGCTTTTATCCCTTTTGATGCATTTAGCCTTAATCATTTATCTAGCGCTCACTACACCATTCTAACGATTGGCTCTATTTGGTGGGTAATAGCGAGTGGCATGGCAGTGACTTATCCTAAGTCTATGCCCGCATGGAAAGATTCTTCTCTCCTTCGTCACGCATTTGGCGTGCTGACTCTGCTGCCATTTTTCTGGAGTGTGGTTATTCTGCGCGCTAACGGTATCGATGTTGATCCTTACCACGGCGCAAAATTGGTGATGTTTGTTTGTTTGCTCGTTTGGGCTGCTGACAGCGGTGCTTATTTTTCAGGAAAGAGTTTTGGTAAGCGTAAAATGGCACCGGCGGTAAGCCCTAATAAGACGATTGAAGGTCTTATTGGTGGTATTATTACAGCGGTGATCATAGCTTGGATTTTTGCTGACTTGTTTGATATCCAATTCACAAGTCCTCTTCACATGATTGTAATTACCCTTGTGACTGTCGTTATCTCTGTTCTTGGTGACCTTGTTGAAAGCATGTTTAAGCGTGTTTCCGGGGTGAAAGACAGCAGTAATCTGATTCCTGGTCATGGTGGTATACTTGATAGAATAGATAGCTTAACGGCTGCATTCCCTGTCTTTGCTCTGCTTTATTTAGCATTCTAATAATAAAGGGCAGTGATTCTGCCCTTTATTTCATTTCTACGGTCATATGTGATGCGAAATCTAACTATCCTTGGCGCTACCGGCTCAATTGGTGCAAGTACACTAAAAGTCGTTGAACAAAACCCAGATCTCTATTCGGTCGTGGCACTGGCTGCCGGGTCGAATGTCGAAAAGATGTTGGCGTTAGTTGAAAAGTGGCAACCAAGCTATATTGCTATGGCTTGCCCAGATGCAGCATCTCAGCTGACTGAAATGCTGTCCGCTAATTATCCTAACGTTACAGTACTTTCAGGCCCAGAAGGCATGTGTCAGGTTGCTTCTCTAGAGGAAGTGGACACGGTAATGGCTGCGATTGTGGGAGCAGCAGGCTTGCTTCCTACGATGGCATCGGTTAAGGCTGGTAAGCGTATTTTGCTTGCTAATAAAGAAGCTTTAGTGATGTCAGGGCAGTTGTTTATAGACGCCGTGGAAAAGTACGGTGCTGAACTACTTCCTGTAGACAGTGAGCATAATGCTATCTTCCAATGTCTACCGCAAAATGTACAAACCCATCTAGGTCGTTGTAATCTGGAAGAGAACGGTATCAACCATATTCTCTTGACGGGTTCTGGTGGTCCTTTCCGCTATACGGATGTTGCTGAGTTAGAATCGGTAACACCGGCTCGCGCTATTGCACACCCTAACTGGTCTATGGGCCCTAAGATCTCTGTTGACTCTGCGACCATGATGAATAAAGGTCTTGAGTACATTGAAGCTAAGTGGCTATTTAATGCTTCTCAAGAACAATTAAAAGTCATTATTCATCCTCAGTCTGTGATTCATTCAATGGTCCAGTACAAGGATGGCTCGGTACTTGCTCAAATGGGTGAACCCGATATGGCGACGCCAATCGCTTTGACGATGTCTTATCCTGAGCGTACAGAAGCTGGCGTTAAGCCTCTGGATTTCACCAAAGTGGGCGAGCTTACTTTTCTAGAACCCGATTTTAGCCGTTACCCATGTTTAAGATTAGCAATTGAAGCGTGTTACCTAGGGCAGCATGCAACAACAGCAATTAATGCTGCCAATGAAATTGCAGTCGATGCCTTTTTGAACAATCGGGTTAAGTTTACCGATATTGCTGTCATTAACGAGCATGTTATGAGCAAAGTATGTGAACAATATAGCTCTGAGGGCTTAGATAGCTTGGAAAGCCTTCTTGAGCTAGATAATATGTCTCGTCAAATAGCCATTCAATTTATTAAAGAGCAGCTAGCATGAGTGGAATTCTGTGGAACTTCGCATCTTTTATTGTAGCGCTTGGTATTCTGGTTGCTGTTCATGAGTTTGGACACTTCTGGGTTGCTCGTCGTTGTGGTGTGAAAGTAGAAAAATTCTCGATTGGTTTTGGTAAATCAATCTGGAGCAAGATCGGCCGTGATGGTACTGAATACAGCTTGTCAGTGATTCCGCTGGGCGGCTACGTTAAGATGCTCGATGGGCGTGTTGACGACCTTTCTGAAGAAGAGCAGCAATACGCTTTTGACAAGAAGCCATTGTGGAAACGCACGGCCATAGTCGGTGCAGGCCCAGCATTTAACTTTATCTTTGCTGTGTTTGCGTATTGGCTGGTATTTTTGATTGGCGTGCCTGCGGTTAAACCGGTGATCGGTGAGGTCACCCCGCAATCTATTGTTGCACAAGCCGGAATTGAAACTGGAATGGAACTTAAATCTATTTCAGGAATCAAAACCGCAGATTGGGAATCAGTCAATATGGGTTTGATATCTCATATTGGTGACCAATCCATGACAGTAACGGTTTCTTCTCAAGACGATATTGGCTTTGAGCAACAGATGACATTGGATATTTCAGACTGGTCTTTCGACCCAGAAACTGAGTCTGCAATGACAACGCTTGGTTTTAGACCGTACTCTCCAGAGATATCAACAGTGCTTGCTCAAGTTATTGATGATGGTGCTGCAGACTCTGCGGGGCTAGAAGCTGGTGACAAAATTGTTGAAATTAATGGGCAGCCAATTGAACAGTGGCAGTCGGTTGTTGAGTTGATTCGCTCGAACCCGATGAAATCCATGAACCTTATTGTACTGCGTAATGGTTTTGAACAGTCGTTGTCTATGACGCCAAAAAGTCGAGAGCTTTCTGATGGTTCAATAATCGGCTATGCGGGTATTGCTCCAGAAGTCGCAGAATGGCCAGAAGATTATCGCTTTGAGTTACAATTTGGTGTAATTGAGTCTGTAGGAAAAGCATTTGATAAAACAGGTCAAATCATTGGTTTGACGCTGACAATGCTCAAGAAGCTCATCGTTGGCGATGTCGGCTTAAACAACTTGAGTGGCCCGATTTCAATTGCTAAAGGCGCAGGTACAACCGCCGATTACGGTTTGGTTTACTTCTTAGGCTTTTTGGCTCTGATTAGTGTCAATTTGGGTATTATTAATTTGGTTCCGCTGCCTATGCTTGATGGCGGACATTTGCTCTTTTTCGCTATTGAGGCCATTACTCGTAAACCTGTCCCTGAAAAAATTCAGGAAATGGGATACAGAGTGGGAGGTGCAATCCTCTTCTCTTTGATGGCTCTGGCAATATTTAATGATTTTACTCGTCTGTGAATGGTTTCTCACAGGCATTGGTAGTAGCAAGGAATAATTAGAATAAATATGGCGATTAAGCAAATTCTGTTCGCAAGTCTATTGGCCACTAGTGTGGCAGCGAACGGAGCACAAAACTTTGTAGTTCAAGATATCAAGATCGAAGGTTTACAGCGTGTTGCACTTGGTGCAGCTCTACTGAAAATGCCAGTGCGTATTGGCGATGAAGTGGATGAAGGCGATGTATCTGAGATCATTCGTGCACTGTATGCTTCAGGTAACTTTGAGGATGTTAAGGTCCTTCGCGATGAAGGTGTTTTAGTTGTTCAAGTAAAAGAACGACCGACCATCGCAAGCATTTCATTTTCAGGGAACAAAGCGATCAAAGAAGAGCAACTTCAACAGAACCTAGATGCATCTGGTGTTCGTGAAGGTGAAGCGCTTGACCGCACAACGCTGAGTAACATCGAGAAAGGCCTTGAAGATTTTTACTACAGTGTTGGTAAATACAACGCGACAGTAAAAGCGGTTGTGACACCTTTGCCTCGTAACCGTTCTGACCTTAAGTTTGTATTTACTGAAGGCGTATCCGCTAAGATTCAGCAAATCAACTTTATTGGTAATGAAGTCTTCTCTGATGCTGAGCTACTGAGCCGTTTCAACCTGAATGTTGATGTTGCATGGTGGAATTTCCTTGCGGATGAAAAATACCAGAAGCAAGTATTAGCGGGTGATATCGAAGCGTTGAAATCGTACTACCTTGACCGTGGTTACCTTAAATTTAAGGTGGATTCTACACAAGTAGCGATCTCTCCAGATAAGAAAGGCGTTTACATCACGCTTGGTATTGATGAAGGCGAAGCCTACACCGTTAAAGATGTCGCGTTTCGCGGTGAGCTGATTGGTCGTGAGGCTGATTTTGAAGCATTAGTACCATTTGAAGACGGCGATACGTACAACGGCTCTTCTGTGACATCACTAGAAGAGGGCGTAAAGCGTATTCTTGGTGAGTCTGGTTATGCGTACCCACAAGTACGTACTATTCCTGAATTTGACGATGAGACCAAAGAAGTGTCATTGGTTATTAATGTAGAAGCGGGCAGCCGTATCTACGTTCGTGATATTCGATTTACGGGTAATAACTCGACCAAAGATGAAGTACTACGTCGTGAAATGCGTCAAATGGAAGGCAGCTGGCTTAACTCTAAGTCAATTGACACCGGTAAGAGCCGCCTTAACCGTTTAGGTTTCTTTGAAACGGTTGATGTACAAACAGTGCGTGTTCCTGGCAGTGAAGACCAAGTTGACTTGGTTTACAACGTTAAGGAAGCGAACTCAGGCAGCATCAACTTTGGTGTTGGTTACGGTACCGAATCAGGTGTCAGCTTCCAAGTCGGTTTGCAACAAGATAACTTTGCGGGTTCAGGTAACCGTGTTGGCGTAAGTGCCATGATGAACGATTACCAAAAGAACGTGAGCTTAGACTACCGAGACCCATACTGGAACCTTGATGGTGTGAGCTTAGGCGGTAAGATCTTCTATAACGAATTCGAAGCCTCTGAAGCGGGTATTGTCGACTATACCAACCAAAGTTACGGCACCAGCCTGACATGGGGCTTCCCTATGGATGAACTGAACCGTATCGAATTTGGTGTTGGCTATACGCACAACAAGATCGGTAACGTTCCGACTTATATCCAAGTGGAACAGTTCGCGAGAAGTATTGACCAATATGGTGACGAAAACATCTTAACCGATGACTTCGATATCAATATCTCTTGGACTCGTAACAACCTTAACCGTGGTTTCTTCCCAACCGAGGGTAACCACCAACGTGCTTTCGCCAAAATGACTGTACCAGGCTCTGACGCTAAGTACTTCAAAGCTCAGTACGATGTAAAACATTACATCCCGCTGACCAAAAAGCATGAGTTCACACTTTTGATGCGTGGCCGATTAGGCTATGGTAATGGTTACGGTCAAACGGATGGTAATGATAACTTGTTCCCATTCTACGAGAACTACTACGCAGGTGGCTTTACAACGTTGCGTGGCTTTGGCTCTAACTCAGCGGGTCCAAAAGCCGTTTACGGGAGCAGTACGGGTAACAACCCTACGTACAGCTCTGCAACCGATGATTCGGTTGGTGGTAATGCGGTTGCCTTGGCAAGTTTAGAGTTAATTGTACCTACGCCGTTTGCTTCTGACGAAGCACGTAGCCAGATTCGAACCAGTGTCTTCTTCGACATGGCAAGTGTATGGGATACCGAGTTCGTAGACCGTGGTGCACCTAACAGTGGCAGCCAGTATTACTACGATTACTCTGATCCAACAAATTACCGTTCATCTTATGGTGCAGCCCTTCAATGGATGTCGCCGATGGGCCCATTGGTTTTCTCTCTAGCGAAACCCGTTAAAATTTACGAAGGTGATGATGAGGAATTCTTCACATTTACCATTGGTAGAACTTTCTAATATTTAAAGGACAATATTTTGAAAAATATGATTAAAGCAGCAGGTTTAGGCCTTGTAGTTCTTAGCTCTTCTTTCTTTGCAACAGCTGCTGAAGCTGCGCAAAAAGTGGGTTATGTAAACACTGCACAAGTATTCCAGGCTCTACCTCAACGCGAAGTTGTTCTTCAAAAAATGCAGGAAGAGTTCAAAGATAAAGCAGCTGAGCTGCAGAGCATTCAAGCAGAAGCAAAAACTAAGATTGAAAAGCTTAAGCGTGATGGTGAACTACTAGGTCCTGACGAAGTTGAGAAGCTTCGTATCGAAGTCGGTCAACTAGATAGTAAGTACAAAATCAAAGCTCAAGCTCTAGAAAAAGCAAGCCAACGTCGTGAAGCACAAGAGAAGCAGAAGCTATTCAAAGTGATTCAAGATGCTGTAACTAAAGTTGCAGAGAAAGAAGGCTACGACATGATTGTTGATATTCAAGCTCTGCAGTACGGCAAGCCGGAATACAACATCTCTGAGCAAGTAATTAAATCACTGAAATAAGTTTATGAAGAACCTGACTTTAGCCGAATTGGCAACGATTACCGGGGGAGAGCTACACGGAGACGGTACGGTTACCGTTTCAGCAGTTGCTCCTATGGATAAAGCGCAAGAAGGAAACATTACGTTCCTTTCGAACGTGAAGTACAGCAAGCACCTTGGTGACTGTAAAGCATCCGCTATTATGGTTAAAGAGAGTGAGCGCGAACTGTGTAAGACCAACGTGATTGTGGTCAGTGACCCTTACGTTGCTTTTGCTAAAGTTGCTCAAGCGCTTGATACTACTCCTGCACCCGCAGCGGCTATCGCTGATTCTGCTTCAATTTCAAGCGATGCAACCATTGGACAAAATGTGTCTATCGGTGCGAACGCTGTGATTGAGTCTGGTGTGGTGCTTGGTGATGATGTGATCATCGGAGCTGGTTGTTTTATTGGTAAAAATGCAAATATTGGCACAGGCACTAAGCTATGGGCTAACGTAAGTGTTTACCATGAAGTCGTGATTGGTGACGCGTGTTTGATTCAATCAAGCACTGTCATTGGCTCTGATGGCTTTGGTTATGCGAACGAGAAAGGTGAGTGGGTTAAGATTCCACAAGTCGGTTCAGTTCGCATTGGTAACCGTGTAGAAATTGGCGCGTGTACAACCATCGACCGTGGCGCATTAGATGACACAATCATTGAAGATAACGTTATCTTAGATAACCAGCTTCAAATTGCTCACAATGTTCACATCGGATATGGTTCTGCTATTGCAGGTGGTACTATTATCGCAGGCAGCACGACTATAGGTAAGTACTGTATTATTGGTGGCGGTTGTGTGATTAATGGTCATATTGAAATCGTTGGCGGCGTTACAATCACCGGTATGGGGATGGTAATGCGCAGTATCACTGAGAAAGGCATGTACTCTTCGGGTATTCCTTTACAGCCAAACAAAGATTGGCGTAAAACAGCAACGCGTGTACATCGTATTGATGAAATGAACAAGCGTTTGAAAACCGTTGAAAAACTTATCGAGAAGAGCGCGGAATCATAATTCCAGCATTTCTAATAAAAGGCTCGCGTACAGCGAGTCTTTTTCGTTTATAATCCTTCTAATTAAATAAAGAATATACATAGGAATACGACTTTGACTACTGAACAGACAACGATGAACATTACTGAAATTCAGGAACTATTACCTCATCGCTACCCATTCTTAATGGTTGATCGTGTGACTAGCTTTGAAAAAGAAAAAACACTGACTGCGATTAAGAATGTCTCTGTTAACGAACCTCAGTTCACTGGCCACTTCCCTCAACTTCCTGTATTCCCAGGCGTGTTGATCTTAGAAGCAATGGCGCAAGCAACTGGTCTTCTAGCATTTAAATCATTTGGTGCCCCTTCTGGTAACGAGCTTTACTACTTTGCAAGTGTAGATAAAGCTAAATTCCGCAAGCCAGTAGTGCCAGGTGACCAACTGATTATCGAAGTTGAATTCTTAAAAGAGCGTCGTGGTATTGCATCGTTTAACGGCGTTGCTAAGGTTGACGGCGTAGTTGTATGTTCAGCTGAACTTAAATGTGCTCGTAGAGAGTTTTAATATGATTCATGAAACAGCGAAAATTCACCCGGCAGCAGTAATCGAAGGTGATGTAACTATCGGTGCTAACGTGACGGTTGGGCCTTTCACTTACATTGCTGGTAACGTGACAATTGGTGACGACACTGAAGTGATGTCGCATGTTGTGATCAAAGGTCACACAACCATTGGTAAAGAAAACCGCATCTTCCCACACGCAGTGATTGGAGAAGAAAATCAAGATAAAAAATACGGCGGTGAAGACACGACTGTTGTGATCGGTGATCGCAACGTGATTCGTGAAGCAGTTCAGATCCACCGTGGTACAACTCAAGACAAAGCAACCACAGTGATCGGGGATGACAACTTACTTTGTGTTAATGCTCACGTAGCACACGATGTTATTGTTGGTAACCATACTCACATTGGTAACAACGCTATTCTTGGCGGTCACGTCACAGTGGGTGACTACGCTGGTGTAATGGCGCTATCTGCGATTCACCCGTTCTGTTCAATAGGTGCTTACGCCTACATTGGCGGCTGTTCTGCTGTTGTTCAAGATGTACTGCCGTACGTGCTTGCACAGGGTAACCATGCGGCTCCATTTGGCCTTAACCTAGTGGGCTTGAAGCGTAACGGATTTGAGAAACCAGAAATTCGTGCACTACAGAAAGCGTACAAAGAGTTATACCGTTCAGGTAAAACACTTGAAGAAGCGAAAGCGGCTTTAGTTGAAATGGCGAAAGAGTTTACTTCGGTTACTCCTATGCTAGAAATGCTAGAGAACTCTGAGCGCGGTATTATTCGTTAATACTTGATATGATTGTTTACCAATCAGCGCAAGTACGACAATAATGACTTAATCAGATTGGTATAACAAAAAGATCGCTACTCATTGGGCGGTCTTTTTTGTTTTAGGCAAGAAGGGAATTGGAAAACTATGGCACAGCAAGAAGCAGCAACCAATAGCTCGGACTTCGTTTCGAATGAACCTCTACGCGTAGGTATCGTCGTTGGAGAACTCTCGGGTGACACGCTTGGCGAGGGTTTTATTAAAGCGGTCAAATTACAATATCCGAATGCTGAATTCGTGGGTATTGGCGGACCAAAAATGAAGGCGTTGGGTTGTGAGTCTCTTTTCGAAATGGAAGAGCTTGCCGTGATGGGGCTTGTAGAAGTGCTTGGTCGTTTACCTCGTTTGTTAAAAGTGAAAGCGGAACTGGTTAAGTATTTCACTCAAAACCCGCCAGATGTCTTCGTTGGTATCGATGCGCCAGACTTCAACCTAAGACTTGAATTGGATCTTAAGAACGCGGGTATTAAGACCGTTCATTATGTCAGCCCTTCAGTATGGGCATGGCGTCCAAAGCGTATCTTTAAAATCGACAAAGCAACCGACTTGGTACTGGCTTTCTTGCCGTTCGAAAAGGCGTTCTACGATAAATATAACGTTGCTTGTGAATTTGTTGGCCATACATTGGCAGACACCATTCCACTAGAACCGAATAAGAAAGAGGCTCGCGAGCTTTTAGGTTTAGATCAAGATAAGCCTTGGTTAGCCGTATTACCGGGTAGTCGCGGTGGTGAGATGAGTTTGATTGCTCAGCCATTTATCGAAACGTGCCAGCGCATTAAGCAGAAATACCCTGATATCAATTTTGTTGTTGCGCTCGTTAATGAGCAGCGTAAAAAGCAGTTCACTGAAATTTGGCAATCGACGGCACCTGAACTTGAATTTACGTTGGTAGAAGATACCGCCACCAACGTGATTACCGCTGCTGATTCTGTTCTGTTAGCTTCGGGTACTGTTGCTCTCGAATGCATGTTGCTGAAACGCCCGATGGTCGTTGGCTACAAAGTAAATAAACTGACGGGTTATATTGTTAAGAAATTATCGATTACTGAATTCGTATCGTTGCCGAACATTTTGGCTGGCGAAGAGATTGTGAAAGAGCATATTCTTGAAGAGTGTCACCCAGACTTCTTGTTTCCGTCTGTCGATAAGATGCTATCCGCTGATAACAGCGCATTAATCGAACGCTTTACCGATATGCATCATTGGATTAGTAAAGACGCGGATAAACAAGCCGCTAATGCGGTATTGAAATTGATAGATCGACCATGTGTTGAGTCATAAAGTGCTTGTTTACAGAACATTAAGAGAAGAATTATGGCAGTAAAAGAGAAAAAAGAGCTTCCTCCTTTTGAGTATCCTCAAGGCTACCAGTTATTTGCTGGTGTTGATGAAGTAGGGCGCGGGCCGTTAGTTGGCGATGTTGTTACTGCTGCGGTTATCCTCGATCCTAATAATCCAATCGAAGGTTTGAACGACTCAAAGAAACTGTCTGAGAAGAAGCGTCTAGCTCTGTTTCCTGAAATCAAAGAGAAAGCCTTGGCTTGGTCTGTTGGCCGTTGTTCCCCGCAAGAAATTGATGAGTGGAATATTCTGCAAGCGACCATGATTGCTATGCAGCGAGCGATCGCAGGGCTAAGCGTTCAACCTGATATGGCACTAATCGATGGAAACCGCGTTCCTGAACTGCCGATGGATGGTCTTGCGATTGTAAAAGGGGACTTGCGAGTTGCTGAAATCAGTGCGGCATCTATCATCGCTAAAGTCGTTCGTGACCAAGAGATGGAAGAACTTGATAAACTTCATCCAGAGTTTGGTTTTGCTAAACATAAAGGTTATCCGACCAAAGCGCATTTCGAAGCGATTGAAAAACATGGTGTAACCGAGCATTACCGCAAAAGCTTTAAGCCAGTAAAGCGCATTTTAGGTCTCGATTAAAACTCGTCGGCTAAGGCTGTATATTGATTAGGGCTTAGTATTGGTTAGAGCTTTATACTGATTAGAGCTTTATCTTGCTTAGACTCATGTTGACCGGAGCAAGGCATCGAATAAAGTTGCTTATTTGCGGTAGAAAAAAATAGAATACACACAGTTGTAATCCTAGGCCTAAACCTAGAACTCAGGAAAAATAATGTCAGATCCAAAATTTGTTCACCTACGCGTACACAGTGATTTTTCGATGGTGGATGGCCTCTCTAAGGTGCCACCATTAGTTAAAAAAGTCGCTGAAATGGGTATGCCCGCTCTAGCATTGACCGACTTTACTAACCTATGTGGCTTGGTGAAATTTTACGGTACTGCACATGGGTGTGGGGTTAAGCCAATTATTGGTGCTGACTTCTTGATGCAGTCTCCGGATTTTGGCGATGAATTAACCAAACTCACTGTTATTGCAACGAATAATAAAGGTTATAACAACCTAACATTATTGATTTCAAAAGCTTACCTTCGTGGTCATGTTCAACATCAGCCAGTTATTGATAAAGAGTGGCTGATTGAACATGCCGAAGGCCTGATTCTTCTATCGGGAGCAAAAGAGGGTGAGATTGGTAAGGCGCTGCTGAAAGGCAATCGAGAGTTGGTTGCAAGCAGCGTTGAGTTTTACAAAACACATTTCGCAGACCGTTTTTATCTGGAGCTAATTCGTACTGGGCGCCCGGACGAAGAGTCTTATCTGCACTTTGCACTAGAGCTTGCTGAACAAGAAGACCTGCCTGTTGTCGCGACCAACGAAGTGGTTTTCATCTCTGAAGACTTGTTTGACGCCCATGAAATTCGTGTGGCGATTCACGACGGTTTTACAATGGTTGATCCACGTCGACCGAAAAACTACAGCTCACAACAATACTTGCGTAGTGAAGAAGAGATGTGTGAGTTGTTCTCAGACATCCCTGAAGCACTGGAAAACAGTGTCGAGATTGCTAAGCGTTGTAACGTAACTGTTCGACTGGGCGAATACTTCTTACCTAACTTCCCAACGGAAGGTTTGGCGATTGAAGACTTCTTGATTAAAAAATCAGAAGAAGGCCTTGAGCGTCGTTTAGCGTTTCTATTCCCTGATGAGAAAATTCGAGCTGAACGCAGACCTGAATACGATGAGCGACTCAAGATTGAACTTGAAGTTGTCAACAACATGGGGTTCCCGGGTTACTTCTTGATCGTAATGGAGTTCATCCAGTGGTCAAAAGATAACGACGTACCAGTAGGTCCGGGTCGTGGTTCTGGTGCCGGTTCTTTGGTGGCTTACGCATTGGATATCACAGATCTTGATCCACTTGAATATGACTTGCTGTTTGAACGTTTCTTGAACCCAGAACGTGTATCTATGCCCGATTTCGATATCGACTTCTGCATGGATAAACGCGACCAAGTTATTGATCACGTAGCCGAGATGTACGGTCGTGATGCCGTTTCTCAGATCATCACCTTTGGTACTATGGCGGCAAAAGCGGTAATTCGTGACGTTGGCCGTGTATTGGGCCACCCGTTTGGTTTCGTTGACCGTATTTCTAAGCTGGTTCCGCCAGATCCGGGCATGACGCTAGAGAAGGCCTTCCTTGCTGAGCCAGCATTGCCAGAACTCTACGACGGTGATGAAGAAGTACGCGAACTGATTGATAAGTGTCGTATTCTTGAGGGGTGTACGCGAAATGCCGGTAAGCACGCGGGTGGTGTTGTTATCTCACCCACCACGATTACCGACTTTGCACCTATTTATGCCGATGCGGAAGGCAACTTCCCGGTAACGCAATTCGATAAGAATGACGTTGAAACCGCCGGTTTGGTTAAATTCGACTTCTTGGGTCTACGTACCCTGACTATCATCGATTGGGCGTTAGGCCTCGTAAACCCACGCTTGAAGAAAGAGGGTAAAGAGCCGGTTCGTATTGAATCGATCCCTCTAGATGACCAAGCGTCATTTAACCTATTACAAAATTCTGAAACGACGGCGGTATTCCAACTGGAATCACGCGGTATGAAAGATCTGATCAAGCGTCTACAACCCGACTCTTTTGAAGATATCATCGCATTGGTAGCTTTGTTCCGCCCGGGCCCTCTGCAATCAGGCATGGTAGATAACTTTATCGACCGTAAACACGGCCGAGAGGCTGTATCTTACCCTGATGAAACGTGGCAACACGAATCGTTAAAAGAAACACTAGAACCGACTTACGGCATCATCCTTTATCAAGAGCAGGTAATGCAAATCGCTCAGATCCTTGCGGGTTATACGCTTGGTGGAGCCGATATGTTGCGTCGTGCGATGGGTAAGAAAAAGCCTGAAGAGATGGCAAAACAGCGCGGTACCTTTAAAGAAGGTGCCGAAGCCAATGGTGTTGATGGCGAACTGTCCATGAAGATCTTTGACTTGGTAGAGAAGTTTGCGGGCTACGGCTTCAACAAATCTCACTCGGCTGCATACGCACTGGTTTCTTATCAAACGCTGTGGCTGAAAACCCACTACCCAGCGGAGTTTATGGCAGCGGTAATGACCGCAGATATGGATAACACCGAAAAGGTTATTGGCCTTGTCGATGAGTGTTTCCGTATGAAGCTCAAGCTTCTTCCACCCGATATTAACTCAGGTTTATATCGCTTTAATGTCGATGAAGATGGCGCGATTGTTTATGGCATCGGTGCGATTAAAGGGGTGGGTGAAGGCCCAATTGAAGCCATTATTGAAGCGCGTAATAAGGGCGGTTACTTTAAAGACTTGTTCGACTTCTGTGCACGACTCGATTTGAAAAAAGTGAACAAGCGTGTTATCGAAAAGTTGATTCTGTCAGGCGCCTTAGATAGATTAGGTCCTCACCGAGCAGCGATGATGGCCTCATTGAAAGATGCGGTTAAGGCGGCAAGCCAACATCACCACGCTGAGTCGTTTGGTCAATCGGATATGTTTGGCGTGTTGACTGACGCTCCGGAAGAGGTGGAACACAAGTATACCCAAGTACCGAAGTGGCCTGAAAAGGTTTGGCTTGAAGGTGAGCGTGAGACGTTAGGTTTGTATTTAACGGGTCACCCGGTTAATGCGTACATTAAAGAGCTCGCGAAATACACTAGCTGTCGTTTGAAAGACGCCACGCCAACTCGTCGTGACCAGTCTTTAACGATTGCAGGTTTGGTAATTGCTGCTAGGGTAATGACCACGAAGCGCGGAACTCGAATTGGTTTGATGACCCTCGACGACCGATCGGGGCGAATGGAAGTGATGTTGTTCTCGGATGCGCTCGATCGCTACGCTGAATTACTCGAAAAAGATAAAATAGTGGTCGTTTCTGGACAGGTCAGCTTTGATGATTTCAATGGTGGGCTTAAAATGTCCGCGCGCGAGGTCATGGACTTAGGAAGCGCCCGTGAGAAATATGCTCGTGGGGTGTCGATATCTATCGATCAATCCCAAATTAACGGTCAATTTTTTGAACGCTTTAGTCAAATCTTAGAACCTTATAGAGCCGGAACGGTCCCAGTCAATGTATACTACCAGCGTGCCGACGCTAGAGCGCGGTTAACATTGGGCACAGAATGGCGTGTGACGCCAAGTGATACATTACTAGACGAATTAAAACAGCTGCTTGGAAATAGCCAAGTAGAACTCGAATTTAACTAAAATTTAGCTTCGTGAATACGGAGCTGAATCAACAAGGATTCATAGATGAGCCTGAACTTTCTAGAATTTGAAAAGCCTATCGCTGAACTTGAAGCAAAAATCGAAGCGCTACGTGACGTTTCGCGTCACGGTGGTGACACAGCGGTAGATCTAGACAAAGAAATCGAACAACTAGAGAAAAAAAGCTTAGAGCTTAAACAGAAAATCTTTAGTGACTTAGGTGCTTGGCAGGTAGCTCAACTTGCTCGTCACCCTCAACGTCCTTACACCAAAGATTACCTGGAGCATGCCTTCACAGAATTTGAAGAGATGGCGGGCGATCGCGCTTACGCTGACGACAAAGCTATTGTGGGTGGTATGGCTCGTCTAAATGGTCGTCCTGTTATGGTTATTGGTCACCAGAAAGGTCGTGAGACTAAAGAGAAAGTGATCCGTAACTTTGGTATGCCAAAGCCAGAAGGTTACCGTAAGGCACTTCGCCTAATGGAAACGGCTGAGCGTTTCAACATGCCAATTATTACTTTCATCGACACAGCGGGTGCTTACCCAGGTGTTGGTGCTGAAGAACGTGGTCAATCTGAAGCGATCGCAAAGAACCTTAAAGTAATGGCGGGCCTTTCAGTTCCAGTTATCTGTAACGTTGTTGGTGAAGGCGGTTCTGGTGGTGCACTAGCGATTGGTGTTGGTGACTACGTGAACATGCTTCAGTACTCTACGTACTCAGTAATCTCTCCAGAAGGTTGTGCTTCAATCTTATGGCGTGATTCAGATAAAGCACCACAAGCTGCTGAAGCGATGGGTCTAGTTGCTCTTCGTCTGAAAGATCTTGAGCTTATCGACGAAATCATTCCTGAGCCTCTAGGTGGCGCGCACCGCGATCCAGTACAAACGGCTCAGAACATGAAAGACATGCTAGTTAAACAGCTAGAAGAGCTAGAGCAGTTTGATAACGAAGCACTACTTGAGCGTCGTTACCAACGCCTAATGAGCTACGGTTACTGCTGATAAGCGTGCCTTGAAATGAGGCAGCTTCAAGTAACAAGATGATGAAAGGGTTGGACTCAGTGCCAACCCTTTTTTATTATTAAAATATTCTCCCTTCAAACCTACTCTCATGGTTCACTCGCTCATGACTCACTTAATCGAAACCTTCACATCTGTACTTCATCAAAGCGCACTCAAGCCTAGTCGATTGATCGTGGCTTTCAGTGGCGGTGTTGATTCTCGAGTCTTATTGGAGTTAGCAGCACAGTACGCACAAACTTATGACATTGAGTGCTGCGCGGTGTACGTTCACCACGGTTTAAGCCAGAATGCTGATCACTGGGCAGAGCAGTGCCAGACATGGTGTGATGCTTTGTCAGTTTCGTTAGCTGTAGAGCGAGTCTCTTTGGATATCAACAGTGGTGAAAGCGTTGAAAAGCTGGCTAGAGATGCTCGATACCAAGCTTTTCAGCAGCACACCAGACAGGGCGATGTGCTTGTTACAGGTCAGCACATTGACGATCAACTTGAGACATTCTTGTTAGCGTTGAAGCGGGGAAGTGGTCCTAAAGGGCTCTCTTCAATGGCGAAAGTGATGTCGTTTGGCGAAGCGTTTATCGTTCGACCGCTACTTTCAGTGACTCGATCAGACATTGAAGCGTCGGCGCACGACATGGGTTTAACTTGGGTCGAAGATGAGAGTAATCAAGACGTTCGCTTTGACCGCAATTTTATTCGCCATCAAGTAACGCCAACGCTGACTGAGCGCTGGCCCAATTTTCGAGAGGCGGTCAGTCGCAGTGCTCAGCTTTGCGCAGAGCAAGAGTTGCTGCTCGATGAGTTGCTTGAATCACACTTCCAGCAAGCTTTGGAAGATAGCCAGAGCTTAAGCATTGAGGCGTTATCTCAGCATTCTGATTTGTTACGAGCACGTTTGATCAGAATGTGGGTCAGCCATTGTAATCAACCGATGCCAAGCCAAAAGCAGCTAAAACTTATTTGGGATGAAGTGGCTTGTGCTCAGGCAGATGCCAATCCTAAGCTGGTGTTGAATGATGTTGAGATTAGGCGCTTTAATAATCAGCTCTATTTGGTGAGAGAGACTAAAGATCTATCCGACTGGCAAAGCCATCTTTTAATGGGAGAGAGTGTGACGCTACCCGATGGCTTAGGGGAGCTACGCTTAAATTCAGCACTGAGTGAGGGCGAATCTAACAACCGTGATGTGCAAAGCTTTAGTTTGTCGGATACAAGTGCAACACTAAGAGTGATCTTTAACCCTGAAGGACTTTCGGCTCATCCTGTTGGGCGCGGGCATAGTAGAAAGCTCAAGAAGCTCTTTCAAGAATACCAAGTACCCAGTTGGTTAAGACGCAGAACGCCGATATTAATGGATGGCGATCGAGTGATCGCTGTTTTAGGCTTATTCGTAGATAAAAACTACGAAGGTCAAGATTGTGAAGCGCTTTGGAGCAAGTAGAAAAAGTTTGTGTCACAATTCACCGTCACTTTAATAAAAATAATTAATGGAATATGCAATGAAGAAAATTACACTAGGATTAGTTCTCGGACTTGGACTATTGAGTGGTAACGCTCTGGCGGGTGATGTTGCTGCGGGCCAAGCTAAAGCAGCAATCTGTGCGGCTTGTCATGGCGCCGATGGTATCGCTATGATCCCAGGTTACCCAAACCTGAAAGGACAAAACGAGCAGTACATCGTTTCATCGATCAACGCTTACAAAACAAAACAGCGTAATGGTGGCTTGGCCGCTGTGATGCAGGCTCAAGCTTCTATGCTGAGTGATGAAGATATCGCGAATCTAGCCGCTTACTACGCAAGCCTTAAGTAAAACCTTCTCAAAGCGCTGATTAAACAAGATGATAAATTTCGAGCCAGAGCTTTAAAGCTCTGGCTTTTTTCATTGAATGTTTACTATAGCTAACCGATAATGAGCTATTCGCACAGTTTAAGGGATGAACATGAAAAAGATTGAAGCCATTATCAAGCCATTCAAACTTGATGATGTACGTGAAGCACTTGCAGAAGTGGGTATTACGGGTATGACAGTATCTGAAGTTAAAGGCTTTGGACGCCAGAAAGGTCATACTGAGCTATATCGCGGCGCAGAGTACATGGTCGACTTTTTACCTAAAGTGAAATTGGAAATCGTTGTGACCGACGAAGTGGCTGACCAGTGTGTTGATACCATTATCGAAACGGCTCAAACTGGTAAAATCGGCGACGGTAAGATCTTCATTACTGACGTTGAACGTGTGGTACGTATTCGTACTGGCGAAGAAGACGAAGACGCCGTATAAAAAAACTATTACCCTAAAAGGAGCGTTTATCGCTCCTTTTTCATTTCTGGTAGGGTGCTGTATGTTTAAGAAAACCATCATTGTTATCGCCGTATTGATAACGCTTGCTGTCGTTAGTTTTCATTTTATCTTCGTGATCCCGAATAAACCCAACCTGATCACTTCCTCTCAAAGTACCAGTAACGACATCTACAGTTGCTACCAAAACTCCGCACCGAAAGCGATTGATGTGTCTGATGGACTAAGCATTACCGTGTGGAATATCTACAAGCAAAATCGCAGTAATTGGCAGAGTGAACTGAACAAATTGACGGCAGGAAGCGATCTTGTATTGCTGCAAGAAGCGAGTATGACAATAGAGCTTCGCCAATGGGTGACAAGCGGCCAGTGGGGAAGCACTCGTGTGAATGCGTTTGAAGCCTTTGAACAAAGTGCTGGCGTACTTAACTTAGCGACGCATTTACCGATCGAAGCTTGTGCGTATACTCATGAAGAACCTTGGCTTCAATTGCCTAAATCGGCGCTTTGGTCGCGTTACCAACTAAGCAATGGAGAAGAGTTGGCTGTGATTAATATCCATGCCGTGAACTTTACCTTTGGCACGGAAGATTACGAGGCTCAGCTCAAGAGCTTAACTGACAATCTGCAACAGTATCGTGGGCCTGTTATTTTTGCTGGGGACTTTAATAGCTGGAGTGAGGCTCGCTTTGCGGTATTGAAAGATGCGTTGGAACAGGTCGGTTTGACGGAGGTTGCCTTTGAACCGGATAACCGAACTCAGTTTATGACAGGATTGGTGCTCGACCATGTGTTCTATCGAGGGCTAGAGGTAGAAAATGCAAAAGCGCCCATTACGGACGCTTCTGATCATAACCCTATGCGAGTGACCTTTAAGGCTAAATAGTAAGAAGTTATTAGCTTATTAGTCATTGGATCTTAGCTATTTGCCATTCACCGTTCACACTGTGGTTACTTTGGGTAATAAGCTAATAAGCTAATAGGCTAGAGAGTTTTCGCTAGCCTTACCTCTTCAACTTAAAAGATTAAAATGTAGAGCGCCCAGATTAGGTAGTAGCCAACCCATGGCAAGCCAGAGATGACCAATGCTTGACCACGCTCAAACTCAGTCCACGTTAATACCGCGGCGTAACCCAACACGATATACCATGGTAATAACAGTGGTAAAGAGCTGGCAAACTGCGACCAATCATTGGTTAGTGGTAACTTGATTAAGCCGTTTAAGCTGTTCAAGTCAGCAGCGTAGCTCATCACTTGTCCATGCTTGAGTATCAGGCTTGCGTAGCTTGCTACATCACCTAAAACAGCCGGGAATATCACAACCGATGCCGCTGCAAACCATCGCCAAAAGCTATGTTGATGCTGGCTTGGTTTGGTTGCTAGATTAAACCAGAATGCCAACAGAATAATGGTTAACGTACGGCCAAACACATCGCTGATGATTTCACTGGCGAGTAGGGTATTACTGTCAAGTAACGCCAATTGGTCAGGGTTCGTTTGAGCCAGTTGTTGTGACAATTCTGCACTTAACCATGCAAAATCTACATTCGAAAAATAAGCACCCCAGAATAAAAACGGGCTGAGCATTAATACGACGTAGGGTTGCCATCCCCAAGCACTTCGCTGATAAAGCGCTAAGAAACAAGCTGTTGGTGAACGGAATATATCCAACAGCATGACGAGTGGGTTACTTGACGGGTTCATACACTTACCTTAGTTACATCAACATACAGCTTCAGTTTTTGTCCTGGCTGTAGGTATTTCTTGTTCTGCAAAGCGTTCCATTTTACAACATCTGCGCTTTTTACTTTGAACTTTGATGCAATACCGCTGACTGTGTCACCTGATCTTACGTTATAAAAGACAGTTCGGATGATGGCACCGTCGGAACTATTCTTCCAAATGACCAGTTCTTGACCAATTCGAAGCGTGTCGCGTGGCCCTATACCATTCCACTTAGCCAGTGATTGGTGAGATACCTTATTTGCGCGTGCAATCGTCCATAGGCTGTCACCACTTTTTACGGTATGACTAAGCTTATATTGACCACGACTCTTCGACTGTGTGCTTGCTAGGCGATTTGAAGCGCTTAGTGCGTATGTCTTGTCGTCTTTGGTGGATGTTGGGATAAGTAAGTGCTGTCCAATACGAATATTGTTGTTGCTCAAACCGTTTGCAGAGCGGATCACTTTGCTGGTGGTGTTATATTTACTTGCTAGTACGCTAATGCTGTCACCAGACTGAACCTTGTAACGCACCAACTTCATGCCTTTGCCTTTATTGGCCGCCACTTCTTTGTTGAACTTTTCAACAGAGCTTAGGGGAAGCAATAATTGCTGATGTTTTTCAGGTGCGGTCGCCCATTGGTTATAAGCGGGGTTGTAGCCTTGCAGTTCTTTGACTGGAATACCTGCGTAGCTTGCAGCAATCGCTAAATCAAGCTGTTCGTTTGGGTTAACCAGGGTCAGTACTGGCTTGTTTGGAATCGCAGGGATATCGATGCCATACTTTTCTTGGTTGGCAATCACATCAGCTAGAGCAAGGAGTTTAGGTACGTAGCTGCTGGTCTCTTTTGGCAAGTCCAAAGAGAAGAAGTCGATTGGCTTACCCAGCTTCTTGTTCTTGCGGATAGCACTGTTTACACGACCGCCGCCACTATTATAGGCAGCAATGGCATGGTTCCAATCGCCATCGAAACGTCGGTTAAGGTCTGAGAGGAAATCCAATGCGGCGTCAGTAGAGGCAGCGACATCACGACGACCGTCGTACCAGAAGTTCTGTTCAAGTCCGTAGTCTTTGCCTGTGCCAGAAATGAATTGCCATAGACCTGCTGCGCTGCCATGAGAGTAGGCAAATGCATCGAAAGAACTTTCTACAACGGGTAATAGTGCCAATTCTAGTGGTAAGCCTTTTTCTTCAATCTTAGTGGTGATCAGATAAAGGAAAGGTTCAGCACGTTGTGAGACGGTTTTTAGATGACTAGGGTGTTTTAAATACCAAGTTCGGTAGTAATCAACCTTCTTTTGGTCGGGTACTTCCATTTCTAGTTGCATCGCAATACGTTTCCAAACATCTTCTTGTGTTTGTGGAGTAACGACAGGTGCTTCAACTTTTTGATCTTCTTTGGCTGCTGCTTCTGATGAAACGTTCGCTTGAGAAACTTCTTTAGTAGGAGGTGTGTTGGTTTGCTCGGAAGCTTGGTCTGGATTCTCTGACTGAGTTAATTGGCAACCAGAAAGTAGTAATACCAAAGCCCAGCTGTACTTAACTCGCATGTTACAGCCTTTTTAATTAACGGCCGGTGATAATACTTGCCACCCCCTATGAGTGACAAGTCTGTATTTGTTAAAATTCGTTCTTCCACGCACGTAAAGCGGTAAATACCGATAAAGGATCGGTCTGCTCAGTACGATTAGATACTGATTTCACTACACTTGGCTCGGTATAGCGCAAGAAAGGGTTCACAAACTTCTCTTGTCTCAAATTTGTGGGGATGGTCGACTTATTCTGAGCTCGCAGTCGGTTTACTTGGTCGCGATATTGCTGCAAATGTTGGTTGTCAGGCTCAACCGCTAATGCGAAAGCGATGTTCGCGGCGGTGTATTCATGAGCACAGTAAACCTCGGTTTCTTGAGGAAGTGCTGTGATCTTGTTCAGTGCATCAAACATTTGCTGTGGCGTGCCTTCCATGATTCGACCGCAACCTGCTGAAAACATCACATCGCCACAAAATAGTTTGGCATCGCCTACATAACCAATGTGACCAGCTGTGTGGCCACTGAGCCCGAGTACTAAAAAGACTTCACCAAACAATTCTAATTGATCACCATCATCAACGGGGTGAGTTAAGGTCGGGATTGGTTCATTCCTTGGACCCACAACATCGATGCTTGGAAACTGTCTGACTAGTTCTGGAACGCCACCAATGTGATCATGGTGGTGGTGTGTAATCAAAATTGCATCTAAAGTTAGCTCATGATGTGCTAAGTACTCTAATACTGGAGCCGCATCACCAGGGTCGACGACAGCACAACGGCGATCGCTATTTTGAATCAGCCAGATGTAATTGTCGTTAAATGCAGGTATGCTTTTGATATGTAACATTATTGATTCTCCAGTCACTTTTAGTGAGACAGAATAAGTGAGACAGGTTATTGATGAAGCCAGCACGTAGCAGAAAGAAGTTTGAGCGTCCTTACACTTGGGCACAATTGCACAATGGGGACTGGTTGAGAGAATCTATTCAAACTCGACTCGATGAGTGGTGCCCAAAGCTATTTGGTTACCATATGCTCAAGCTTGGCGGTCTCAGTAGTGAGATTTCTAGCTGCACATGCAACATTCAACATCAAGTAAACCTAGATATCCAGAACCCATTACATAATGTGATAGCGGATGGCTATAATTTACCCTTTTTGGAGAAAAGCTTTGATGTTGTGGTGCTGAGTCATCAGTTAGATTATAGCAATGACCCGCATCGATTATTGAGAGAAGTCGACCGAGTGATGATGGACGATGGTTATATCATCATTACTGGCTTCAATCCGTTTAGTATTACCGGACTCGCAAGTTTACTGCCTTGGCGAAAGAACAGCTTGCCTTGGAGTGGACGTATGTACACGCCAAACCGAATTAAAGACTGGTTAGGTGTATTGAACTACGAAGTGATTCACTGCGATACCTATGCACTATTTCCGATGAGTAAGTATCAGGCGATGTGGACGTGGTTGGAGAATAGTTTAGGCGGCTGTGCTTCCTTTGCTGGTAGCCAATACTTTATTGTTGCTCGTAAACGAACTTACCCACTTAAGCCTATCAAGCCACATTGGCACCTTAAGCGACGTTTCTCTCCGGTTGGAGCAAGCTTTAGGACCAATACGCGTCGTACCATGGATTCAGCTAAAGCTTCATATCCGTTGAAAACAGAAAAAGCCGACTAGTAGTCGGCTTTTCATCTATTAATTAGGTTAATCAATTATCAACTAGTTTAAGAAGCTATCAATCAGGTTTGGAAAGTATGAATCTGTTTCTGAAATCTGCATCTCATTTAAAAGACGGTTAGCTTGGTTGATAGCCCGTATCTTCTTGAGTCGGATTCTCCGCTGCATTTCGCGCTAAATCATCACACATTTCATTTTCTCGGTGCCCAGCGTGTCCTTTAACCCAGCGCCAATCAACACTATGACGAGCAGTTTCTTTATCGAGCCTTTGCCACAGGTCTGCGTTTTTAACCGGTTTCTTGTCGGCGGTTTTCCAGTCACGCTTTTTCCAGTTGTGGATCCACTGTGTGATGCCTTGGCGAACGTATTGGCTATCCGTGGTCAGAATCACAGAGCAAGGTTCCTTGAGTGCTTGGAGAGCGATGACAGCTGCGAGCATTTCCATACGGTTGTTGGTCGTTAGTGTAAAGCCTTCGGCTAGTGTCTTTTCTACTTTTTTATAGCGAAGTACGATGCCATAGCCACCAGGACCTGGGTTGCCTAAACAAGAACCGTCAGTGAAAATTTCAACTTGTTTCGTCATGATTTGATACTATTACCTCAAGCACATTATCGGCATAGTCTGACACAGTTATCCTTATGAATACCAGTAGCACTCCAGAACAAAACACGAACGAAAAAAACAGTTCGGACGAAAATAAGCGCATCATTGTACTCGATACCGAAACCACCGGTATGAATACAGAAGGTGGCCCTCACTATATGGGGCATCGCATCGTTGAAATTGGTGCGGTAGAGATCATCAACCGTAGGCTGACCGGGCGTCACTTCCACGTCTATATAAAGCCCGATCGTGCGATTCAAGAAGAGGCGATTGGCGTTCACGGTATTACCGATGAATTCTTGATTGATAAGCCAGAATACCAAGACATACATAAAGAGTTTCTCGACTTTATCAAAGGTGCTGAGCTGGTAGCTCATAACGCGCCCTTCGATACGGGCTTTATGGACTATGAGTTTGAGAAGCTCAACCCAGCGATAGGTAAAACGGATGACTACTGTAAAGTTACCGATACCTTGGCCATGGCGAAGAAGATATTTCCAGGCAAAAGAAACAACCTAGATATCTTATGTGATCGTTACGGTATTGATAACTCGCACCGTACCCTCCACGGTGCATTGCTCGATGCGGAGATCCTAGCCGACGTCTATTTATTGATGACAGGTGGGCAAACTTCGCTGCAATTTAACGCCGGGCAAAAGGAAGGTGAAGGTGAAAGTATACGAAGAGCAGAAAGTGGTCGAAAATCCCTAAAGGTTTTACGAGCTACGGCCGATGAAGTAGAAGCGCATCAAAGTCGTTTAGATCTCGTCGAGAAAAGCGGAAGCTGCCTCTGGCGTCAGTAGGGAGAAACTATGTTAAGGGTATTGGCTACCGGTTACTTATTGCTGTTAAGCTTTAGCTTACATGCGGCAACAGAATCCGTAATGAGTTTATTGGACAACCGTTTTCGAGTTGATCCCAGTATTGAACAAGTCACCTTTGTGATTTATCGAGCCGATAACTCTAAACCTGTCGTTTTGGTTCGTCCGGATGGCAAAAAATACTACTCTTGGCGCAATGCTGATAATGTCCGTTGGTACGAAGAGTCATCCATGGACATCATATCTATCGACAAACCGATGCCAGGACCTTGGCAAGCGGTTGGTAAAGTCTCACCTAAGAACAACATCAAGCTATTGTCTCACCTTGTTTTAGATGCCAATGACTTCCCAGACAAATTGTATCAAACCGAACACATTAAATTTACGGCTCGTTTGACCTCTGACGGCAAGCCTCTTGTGCTGCGTGATTTTTTAGATCGCGTGAAACTTAAGGTCACTTTTACTAAGTTCGTTGAAAATGAAGAGTCTTTAGTGAGAGAGGCGCGCCCAATTCCGGTTGTGATGGGCGAGTTTGCCGACGATGGCAGTGGTCTTGATGAAAAAGCCGGAGATGGCGTTTTCACTGTGTCGTTGCCGATTGATATTGAGCCAGGTAAATACCGCGCGCGTATTACTTCTGGCAATGGTGTGTTCCTGCGAGCGCAAGAGCAAGAAGTTTTGGTGTACCCAACACCGATCACTACAACCTTCATTCAGTCTCGAAAAGAGGGGCAGCTTCATACGATTGTCGTTTCAGGGGAGGCGGGTATGATTGCGCCGAGTTCGTTAGCGGTTCATGTTGAACACAAAGCTCCGGATGAATACGAAATGTATAGGCAGGGCCAAGCTGAGGTCGATGCAATGAAAGTCGCTTTAGAGCTGCCTTATAATGGCGATTTGGGGATTTATAACTGGTCGGGGATGGTTTACGCCACTGATGCCTCAAGCCAACGTCCACTGATCTTTCCCATTACCGAGCACTCGTACAGCGTTGTTGAAGATATCGACTTAGCGGAGTCACGACGCCTGCAAGAACAAGCGCTTGCTGAGAAAAAGCGTATCGCAGCAGAGTTGATGATACTTCAGAAGCGTGAAGATGACAGGCAGCGCAGTATGATCATTATTGCGGTGGGTAATGTGGTCGCGATTCTATTAGGTTTATTGATTTGGTTTGTGGTTCGTCGGGTAAAGGCGAAGAAAAAAGCTCAACCAGAAATGCAGCTTAAGGCACCAAAGTAACTTGTCTATATCATTGGAGTTGTCTTGAGAGAGCAAACTTCGAGAGAACAAATCTCGAGAAAGTATGCTTCGAGAATGTCAGCATTAAAATTTGTGATAACGATGTCATGAACAAAAAAAACGGGACTCATAGGAGTCCCGTTTTTGTTTCTTTTCTGACCTTAAGCGACGTTCTCAATCGATTGGTCTGGATACTCAGACTTTGCTGCTAGCTCCTCTGGAGAGAAGTCGTCAACGTTGATCGTGTACAGCCTGTGTTCCTCGGCGCTAACCAGCAGGTCTGCCTCTTCTTGCGTCAAGATGCCTTTCTCTAGCCCTAATTGAGCAACAAGATCTAGTCGTAAGAAAGCGCGCTTTTGGTGCGTCTCTTTGCAGACTTTGTCGAATAGAGGTTCTGCTTGAAGAATCACTTCTAACGCTTTTTCAATCTTACCCACTGGGTTATATTCAGTCGCTTCCAAGTATTGGCCACGGCCGATACGAGAACGCGTTTCGCTTGGCGTTTGTAGAATGTGCGCGACTTGGCTGTCCAGTTTGTCGTTTGGTGCGCGACGAATGCGACCGAATGGCATCAACACAACACGAAGTAAACGACCAATCACAGGATTAGGGAAGTTCGCTAGGAACTCATCAATAGCAACTTCAGTCTGACGTAAACTATCTTGCATCCCCCAATGTACTAACGGTAAATCTTCAGCGTGGCTGCCTTCACTTTCGAAGCGCTTGAGTGTTGCGGAACCTAGATACAATTGGCTTAGGATATCGCCTAATCTTGCTGATAGGCGCTCTCTGCGTTTCAGTGAACCACCCAAAACGGCCATTGAAATGTCAGAAAGTAGCGCTAAGTTGGCACTGTAGCGGTTCAATTTTTGGTAGTAGCGTTGAGTCTGTTTGTCCGCTTTATTCGATGGTGTTGGCGTGTCTGAGCCTCGACCATCAGTTAAACCAAACCACACACTGCGGACTAGGTTGCTCATCGTAAAGCTAACGTGTCCTGCTAACGCTGAATCAAACTTATCCAGTGCATCGCTGCTTTCAGAATAAGCGGCTTCCATTTCATTCAGTACGTAAGGATGACAACGAATTGCACCTTGACCATAGATGATCATCGAACGAGTTAGGATGTTGGCACCTTCCACGGTAATCGCGATTGGCGCGCCTTGGTAGCTACGAGCTAAGAAGTTTGATGGACCTAAGCAAATACCTTTACCACCGACGATATCCATCGCATCGATGATGCTGCGTTGGCCACGGTGAGTACAGTGGTACTTCACAATTGCTGAGATAACCGAAGGCTTTTCGCCAAGATCGATACCTGCAACCGTTAGGTTACTCGCTGCATCCATTACGTAGGCATTACCTGCTAGGCGTGCAAGCGGCTCTTCAACCCCTTCCATACGTCCAATAGGTTGTTTGAACTGGCGACGAATGCGAGCGTAAGCACCGGTTGCCAGCGCAGCCGATTTAATGCCGCCCGTTGAGTTTGAAGGCAGTGTGATACCACGACCAACAGATAGACACTCAACTAGCATACGCCAGCCTTGTCCTGCCATTTTCTGACCACCAATGATGAAATCGATAGGAACGAAGAGATCATCACCTTGGGTTGGGCCATTTTGGAACGGTACGTTAAGTGGGGAGTGACGATTACCAATCTTCACGCCTTTTAAATCTGTAGGGATAAGCGCACAAGTGATACCGAGCTCTTGCTTGTCACCAAGTAGGCCGTCTGGATCTCGTAATTTAAACGCAAGTCCCAATACTGTTGCGACAGGTGCAAGGGTAATGTAGCGCTTGTTCCAAGTGAGGCGCATACCTAGAACTTCTTCGCCTTGCCATTGACCTTTGCATACGATGCCGTAATCGGGGATTGAGCCAGCATCTGAGCCTGCTTCTGGGCTGGTTAGGGCAAAACAAGGGATCTCTTTACCTTCCGCTAAGCGGGGTAGGTAGTGGTTTCTTTGTTCTTCTGTACCGTAGTGCTGTAATAGCTCACCGGGACCTAACGAGTTAGGTACGCCAACGGTTGATGACAATACGCTAGAAACGCCTGTTAGCTTCTGTAGCACTAAAGACTGTGCGTAAGCCGAGAACTCTAAACCGCCATACTTTTTCTTGATGATCATTGCGAAGAATTTATGGTCTTTCAGGTATTGCCATACTTCTGGTGGCAAATCAGCCAGCTCATGCGTTACTTGGTAATCATTGACCATTTCACACACTGTATTTACTGGACCATCTAAAAATGCTTGCTCAGCTTCAGACAGCTTCGGATCCGCGATGTTTTGAAGTTTCTTCCATTCAGGTTTGCCTTTGAACAGCTCTGCTTCCCACCACACAGTACCCGCTTCTAATGCTTCCTTTTCTGTCTGAGACATTGCAGGCAGTACTTTTTTAAACAAAGAAAGCGCTTTTTGACTGATGATAGTCTGACGAATTGCCGGTACAGCAAAAATCGCAATGGCTAAGAGATAACAAAGCCAACCAGTGACAGCTACGCCGCCAAATAGTGTTAATGCTACCATTGTGCCGGTTAATACGATTAATGCGCGTACAAGGCTAACTCTATGGTAAAGACAGACGCTTAAGACTGCTGTCATGCCGAGTAGGGAGAGCAATATGTTCATGATCGATTTCCTTTTCAGAGATCACTTATTGTTATTAAGTTTAGGTAAGAGGTCTAACCAGTCAAGTGTAAACAAAATATTAAATATTTGTAAAACTCTAAAGTGAGTAAAAAGTGATCTCAATAGAGTTAAAGTTCTAATTGTGAGAGGTTGGTGGCGAATATTTGGGCGGATCGGCAGCGACAGGCTAATAAAGGTGGCAATCTTTGGGCTTAAGTGTCGACACTATTTCATGTTTGTGGGTAAACTCAGGTAATAGAGGGAAAAACCCTCAGCTCTCATTTCACGTACTTTAAGTTGCGTAAAAAAATATAAGAGATAAGCCTTATGTACCAAGACCTAATCAAAAGTGAATTGAACGAAGCTGCTGACGTTCTTAACAAGTTTTTGAGCGATGACCACAATATCGCTCAAATTGAAGCTGCGGCAAAATTGATTGCTGACTCATTTAAACAAGAAGGCAAAGTGCTTTCTTGTGGTAACGGTGGTTCACACTGCGATGCGATGCACTTTGCGGAAGAGCTAACTGGCCGTTACCGTGAAAATCGTCCAGGCTACGCTGGTATTGCGATTTCAGACCCTAGCCATCTGTCTTGTGTGAGTAATGACTTTGGCTACGATCACGTATTTTCTCGTTATGTAGAAGCGGTAGGTCGTAAAGGCGATGTGTTGTTTGGTTTGTCGACTTCAGGTAATTCTGCCAACATTTTGAAAGCAATTGAAGCCGCTCAAGCTAAAGGCATGAAAACCATCGCGCTAACCGGTAAAGATGGCGGTAAAATGGCAGGTTGTGCTGATATCGAAATCCGAGTGCCGCATTTTGGTTACGCTGACCGCATCCAAGAGATTCACATTAAGATCATTCACATTGTGATTCAGCTTGTCGAAAAAGAAATGGAATAATAGGTTTACAGACATTTGGAGCCCAGCTTAGGCTCCATTGGTTTTAAAAGGGAGTAGATTAAACCATGTGTGAATTGCTCGGTATGAGCGCGAATGTGCCAACTGATATTTGTTTTAGCTTTACTGGTCTTATGCAGCGTGGAGGCAATACCGGCCCGCACCGCGATGGCTGGGGTATTACTTTCTATGAAGGAAAGGGTTTCCGTACGTTTAAAGATCCTAACCCTAGTTGTGAATCCAAGATCGCTGAGTTGGTTCAAAACTACCCAATTAAAAGTCAAGCTGTTGTCAGTCATATCCGTCAAGCTAATCGTGGTGGCGTTAATCTAGAAAATACTCACCCATTTACCCGTGAGCTTTGGGGACGATACTGGACCTTCGCCCATAATGGCCAATTAACGGATTACGATGATCTGGTTAGTGGTCGTTTCAGACCGGTCGGTGAGACGGACAGTGAACTGTCTTTCTGTTGGTTAGTGAAACAACTAGAAGATCGTTTTCCTGAGCCTCCTCAAGACATGGAAGGTATGTTTCGCTTTGTCGCTGAGTGTTGTGATCAGCTAAGAGAGAAAGGCGTCTTCAACATGTTACTCAGTGATGGTGAGTACGTGATGACCTACTGTACGAATCATTTGTACTGGATAACAAGACGCGCGCCTTTTGGTAATGCGAGCCTGATTGATGAAGATGTTGAGATAAACTTCCAAGAAGAGACCACGCCGAATGATGTGGTCACGGTGGTAGCAACTCAGCCTCTAACATGCAATGAAGAGTGGTTTAGAATGAAGCCGGGCGAATACGCATTGTTTCATTTTGGTGAGCTGATCGGTAATAACCATAAAGCGTTGGAAGATGTTGCTTACGCACCTAAAAAAGTTGCAAGCCAAGCGCCAACTGAGCCATTGAGCTAAACGTTCCGAATAGTATCATTTTTGATCCGAACATAAGAAAGGCCGCTTACTGAACCAATAAGTCAATAAGCGGCCTTTTTATTTTCTGATTTTTAAGGGCTTGCTCTTTAGTGATTTACTTTGCGAGAACAGCTATACGAATTACTCTTCTGCGTAACCGTGATTGCCTAATACTTTACCGTCTAAGGCAGCTTGCCCGTTTACCATCGATAAACGATCTTCGGCAAACCATTTACAGACCATAGGGTAAATGCAGTGTTCTTGAGTCAGCACTCGACGTGCTAACATGTCAGCATCATCATCTTCAAATACTGGCACCTTAGCCTGTAAGATCACAGGGCCACCATCGAGCTCTTCGGTAACAAAGTGAACGCTGGTGCCATGCTCTTTGTCTTGCGCATCAATGGCACGCTGGTGGGTGTGGAGCCCAGGATACTTAGGTAATAGAGAAGGGTGGATATTGATCATTTTACCCGCGTAATGACGAACAAACTCTGAACTCAGAATGCGCATGTAGCCAGCGAGTACAATCAGGTCGGGTTGGTAAGCATCGATTTGAACCATCAATTCATGATCAAACTCTTCACGCGAGTTAAATTCTTTTGGATTCACCGAGTGAGCGTGAACACCTGCTGATTTTGCGCGCTCTAGACCAAAAGCATCCGCTTTATTTGAGAAAACTGCCTTAACAGAGGCGTCAATCGTGTGGCTGTCACAGGCATCCAAAATAGCTTGTAAGTTGCTTCCGCTTCCTGAGACTAAAACGACGATGTTTTTTTTAGAGTGACTGTTATTCATAGAATGGCTGTTCTTCATAGAGTGGGTCATGCGATTGGTTAACTAAAGTATTTACAATTTACCTACATAAACTAAGGTTTTCTGCGTGCTAAATAGCAAAATGAGGACCAATAGGTCCTCATTTATTAACTAAGTAAGTGAACGTATCACTTATTTAATTTCAACTTGCTCTTCGCCAGCTTCAGCGTTTGCGATCTCACCGATAACCCAAGCGTTTTCGCCTTCAGCTTTCAGTAGTTCAACAGCAGCGTCTGCTTGATCTTTAGGTAGAGCAACAATTAGGCCTACGCCACAGTTGAAAGTGCGGTACATTTCAAATGTCTCCACGTTTCCTTTCTCTTGTAGCCAGCTGAAAATAGCAGGCCATTCCCAGCTTTTTCCATCAATCACTGCTTTAGTGCCTTCAGGAAGTACGCGTGGGATGTTCTCCCAGAAACCACCACCAGTGATGTGCGAAATAGCATGAATGTCATGCTCTGCGATCATCTTAAGTGCCGATTTGATGTAAATCTTAGTAGGTTCTAGTAGGTGCTCACCGATAGTGCGACCTTCTAGTTCTTCATTCTTATCAGCACCAGAAACTTCTAGAACTTTACGAATCAAAGAGTAACCGTTTGAGTGTGGACCACTTGAGCCAACAGCGATAAGTGCGTCGCCTGCTGCTACTTTAGTACCATCAATGATGTCAGCTTTTTCTACGACACCAACACAGAAGCCAGCAACATCGTAGTCATCGCCTTCGTACATACCAGGCATTTCAGCCGTTTCACCACCGATTAGTGCACAGCCAGCTTGAACACAACCTTCAGCGATACCAGAAACAACGTCTGCAGCTGTATCTACATCTAGCTTACCTGTTGCGTAGTAGTCTAGGAAGAATAACGGCTCACCACCTTGAACGATTAAGTCGTTCACACACATTGCCACTAGGTCGATACCAATGGTGTCGTGTTTTTTCAGATCCAAAGCAAGGCGAAGTTTAGTACCAACACCATCAGTACCTGAAACAAGTACCGGCTCTTTGTATTTCGTTGGAAGTTCACATAGGGCGCCAAAGCCACCAATACCGCCCATTACTTCAGGGCGACGAGTGCGTTTAACAGCACCTTTGATACGGTCTACTAGTGCATTACCTGCGTCGATATCAACACCAGCGTCTTTGTAGCTTAGAGAAGAAGTATTACCACTCACGGGATAGTCCTCGAACTTAAGTTGGATGTGAAAACGGCGCTATTCTAACAGGGCTTGATTACCAAGAGCAAACGTTTGCGCGGTTTTTTTTATTAGAATAAAGATTCTGAAATAACCCCACAGTTCGTGTATAATCTACAGGTTTGTTTAAATATTGCCGGAGTTGGAAATGAAAGTTGTTGAAGTGAAACACCCGCTAGTAAAACATAAAATTGGCCTGATGCGTGAAGGTGACATTAGCACTAAGCGTTTTCGTGAGCTAGCGACAGAAGTGGGTAGCCTTCTAACATACGAAGCGACATCAGATTTTGAAACTGAGCGTGTGACGATTAACGGTTGGAACGGTCCAGTAGAAGTTGACCAAATTAAAGGTAAAAAAGTAACGGTAGTGCCAATTCTACGTGCTGGTCTAGGCATGATGGACGGCGTTCTTGAGCACATCCCAAGTGCACGTATCAGCGTTGTTGGTATCTACCGTGACGAAGAAACGCTTGAGCCAGTACCATACTTTAACAAGCTTGCATCTAACATCGATGAGCGTATTGCTCTAGTGGTAGATCCAATGCTTGCGACAGGTGGTTCTATGATCGCGACTATCGACCTTATGAAAGAGAAAGGTTGTAAGCACTTTAAGATTCTTGTGCTTGTTGCTGCTCCTGAAGGTATCGCTGCTCTAGAAAAAGCGCACCCAGATGTTGAGCTGTACACGGCTGCAATCGATGAGAAGCTAAACGACAAGGGCTACATTGTTCCTGGTCTTGGCGATGCTGGTGATAAGATCTTCGGTACTAAGTAATTCGGTTTCGGTTTAAATTAATTCAAAGAGTTTTAAATTTAACTGAACCTGCTTAATTAGCCGTATAAATAAAAGGGAGAGCATTCGATGCTCTCCCTTTTTTGATCTTGTTAGGTTGTGATTTTTTTGAATCCAGCCTTACCGATAAATTAATCGATTTGAGCTTTGTCTACTACGGTGTTGTCGCCTAATTCTTCTGGAAGGACTAGGTTAAGTAGGATTGCCACGATGCCACATAAGCTTACGCCCTGTAGGCTAAAGTCACCGATGCCAAATGCCATGCCGCCAATACCGAAGACTAACGTAATACCCACAATCACAAGGTTGCGTGATTTATGTAGGTCTACTTTATTCTGAATTAGAGTATTCAAGCCTACCGTCGCGATTGAACCAAACAGTAGAATCATGATGCCGCCCATCACAGGAACAGGAATCGTTTGAAGTAGCGCGCCTAGCTTACCGACCAATGCAAGAACAATCGCTGTTACCGCAGCCCAAGTCATGATCACTGGGTTGAATGCTTTGGTCAGCATTACTGCACCTGTTACTTCACTGTACGTAGTGTTTGGTGGAGCGCCCAGCATTGAAGCGGCAATTGTTGCCACACCGTCACCAGTAATAGTGCGGTGTAAACCTGGCTTCTTAAGGTAGTCTTTGCCGGTAACGTTCGAGATAGCAAGCATGTCGCCCACGTGCTCAACAGCAGGTGCAATTGCCACAAATACCATAAAGAAAATAGCGTTGATGTTGAATTCTGGTGCAGTGAAGTTTGGTAGTGCTAACCAAGCTGCTTGAGCTACGGGGGTAAAATCAACTACGCCGTATACCAAGCTCGTTACGTAACCCGCTACAATGCCACCAAAGATAGGCAGTAATTTAAGGAAGCCTTTCGAGAAAACACTGATGACAATCGTCACTAGCAATGAAATAGACGAGATCCATAACGCGGCGTCTGCATCGATAAGTTGAACCGCACCATCGCCGGTTTTACCTAGCGCCATGTTTACTGCAACAGGCGCAAGACCTAAGCCGATAACCATGATCACAGGGCCAACCACCACGGGTGGAAGCAGTTTATGGATGAAGGCTACGCCACGCACTTTAATCAACGCGCCCATTAAGACATACACAACACCTGCTGCCATTAGGCCGCCCATGGTTGCACCAACACCCCAAGTTTGAATACCAAACATGATAGGCGCGATGAATGCAAAAGAAGACGCTAAGAAGATTGGCACTGAACGGCGTGTAATAAGTTGGAATAAAAGGGTACCGATACCCGCGCCAAAGAGTGCAACGTTGGGATCAAGTCCTGTTAGTAGCGGCACCAGTACAAGCGCACCAAACGCTACAAACAGCATTTGCGCACCTTGCAGAGCATTTTTCATGTTATGTCCTTAAAAATGGTCGTTATATGAAAAGTGAAAAATAAAATTCGCGGGATTCTATCACTTAGCAATCGATTGCCACACCAAATAGATCAAATTTATTTATCTTAGTGATGTTTTATATCCATCCTCGCCTGAAAAACTCAGTTTATAAGTGAGCGATTTATCATGGCCAGGTGATATTTTAAGGTTATTAAACACAGTGGGCGCTATCGACCTTGCCCCTCAATCCATAGTTGCTTATCATCTAGGCACAAGATTTGAATATTAGGATCAGTATGCGCTACATAGCATTGTTGTTGATGGGACTATTAGCCTCTCCGAGTTATGCCTTAACTCAAGTAGATATTTTTAGTGCTGAAGTTGCGATTAACGCTGAAAACAAACAGCCAGAACAAGTGGCAAGAAATACCGGCATGGAGCAGGTTTTGATACGTGCGACTGGCCAAACTGATGTCGCTTCGAATGAGACGGTTCAAAAGGCGATGCGTAAGAGTTCGCAGTACATGTCTCAAATGAGTTTTGGTGAAAGCAATGACCAATCAACATTGCGCATGCGTTTTAACGGCGCTCAAATCCGTTCGCTACTGACTCAAGCACAATTGCCGTACTGGCCTGATACTCGCTCAAATATCCTTGTTTGGCTGGTGGAAGAACAGAACTACGACAAGAATATTGTGTGGGAACACTCCAACTCACAATTAGCGGCAGGTTTACAAGCCAACGCAAAAGAGCGCGGTTTGCCTCTAACGCTACCTGTGGGTGATTTTGATGACATTACGGGTATTGCGACTTCTGATCTTTGGGGTAGCTTTGTTACACCAATCAGTAAAGCGAGTCAGCGTTACCCGGTTGATGCTGTTCTGGTAATAAAGGCTCAATCTTCAGGTCTACGTTGGACTCTATACGATCAAAAACCAAACCAATTGACGAGTGAACCAACATCACCAGTAAGTGGTTCTTTATCGGGTAACAGCGCGACGACTTCTAAGAAGTTAGTTGACCAAATCAGTAACTACTACGCAGGTAAGAGTGCTGTGACTGTAGCCAGTGAATCATCAGAATCTATTTTAACGCAGTTTATTAGCCTGAATAACGCTCAGGACTTCTTCAAACTGGAGAATGCACTTAAGCGTCTAAATTCAGTTGCAAGCTTAGATATTCTGAAGATTCAAAATAATGAAGTTACGTTCCGAATTCACTTATTGTCGACTCAACAAGAGTTTGAGCAAGAGGTTGAAAGCATTCGCCAAATAGCGAAGGTTGAAGAGTCTTACATTGAACCTGAAGTGAGCCCTGAATTTGAAACGCAAGACAACGCCATCTCTGTAGGCGATGATTCAGCAGCTATTACTGATACGACCCTGAACGATGGCGCAGAAGCGACGGTTAACGAAGCAGACCCAAGTGTTCAAGTCATCAAAGGTAGTAAGTTATCAACTGAAGCGGATGCTGAGCTAACGAATACGTCTGGCTCGGAAGAGCTAACAGTTGTTGCGCCAGTACATGCTAAGCCAAGCCTAGTATACGAATGGGTTCGCTAGTGATTGTCTTCTGACATGACCGATTGAAATGAATTCATGAAAAAAGCCCTGCAAGAGAAATCTCGCAGGGCTTTTTGTTTGTTGTCACTTTTTTCTATTGATACTAGGTCTGGACAACCTAATCCAGGTTACTGCTCGAACTTAGCTTTCTCGGTCTTTTCTACTTCAGAAAGGCGCTTAAGTTTGATGCCTAACTCTTTGGCTCGAAAGCGAGTAAATAAGATATTGCCCGCGAAGCCTAGAGTCGTCAGAAGCAGTTCTACAGCCGCTAATAAGCGCTCGCCACCGTCTACATACAAAATAGTTAATGCGTGTAGGAAGTAGAGCATTAAGACAAAGTTCGCCCAAGCATGCGTATAGGGTTTGCCCGCTAAAATCCCCGGTAATGGGAGTAACAGCGGTATAGCCCAAGCGATCGCAAGCGTTACATTACTTAGATGAGGGTGCGGCGAAAGTGTCATCTGCCAAGCAATCACCCAGAATAAAAGCGACAAGTTGCCCGCTAGAGCAAGGTAGCGGAATAGCTTGGTTGTGGGAGACATCGCCTTCTCTGGCATATACATCATTGAGAAATTCCCTTCTGGTTTATTGCGATGCGCGCTAGGCGTTTGCCTAGGTTTTGCGCCAACTCAATTTCATCTTTGCTTAATGAAGCGCTCTCTCCGGTACTACTCGCACCATAGGGTGTGCCACCAGTTTGAGTGGTATGCAGCGCAGGTTCTGAGTAGGGGATGCCCACCACTAACATGCCATGGTGAAGCAGTGGCAGCATCATACTTTGTTGTGTGGTCTCTTGCCCGCCATGCAGTGATGAAGAAGAGGTAAACACGCAAGCTGGTTTATCGATCAGATCGCCATTTATCCACAGTGATGTTGTGCTGTCCCAAAAGTGCTTCATAGGTCCAGCCATGTTGCCAAACCAAACCGGACTGCCTAGTGCTAAACCATCGCAAGAACGGAGCTCTTGCAATGTCGCGATAGGATCGGTCGGCTGATGACGCGAATCAGGCTGCTCTTCTGCTGTGTATACGTCGTTCACGGTTCTTAACATGGCTTCGCAATTAGGGATAGATTCAACCCCTCGTGCAATTTGCCTTGCTAGCGCTCGTGTGTTGCCGTGGCGGCTGTAGTAGAGAACAAGAATGTTGATGCTCATATTGGCTTACAGAATCTCTAGCACTTGCTCTGGTGGACGACCAATCTTTGCTTTGTTGTTCGCAACAACAACAGGGCGTTCAAACAGTTTTGGATTTGTCGCCATTGCTGAGAATAGATCTTCATCGGTAACCGATGCATCGCCAAGATTAGCCTCTTTGTAATCCGCTTCTTTGGTGCGCATCATTTCGCGAACATTGTCAAAACCAAGCTGCGTGAAAAGCACTTTAAGTTGCTCGATAGTTAAAGGCGTATCTAGGTATTTGATAACTTCTGGCTGTACGCCGTTTGTTTCAAGCAGTTCTAGAGTTTGACGGCTCTTTGAGCAGCGTGGGTTATGATAAATCACGACGGACATGGTTCTTCCTCATTATTATTTTTGATTTAATTGTTCAGTTGAAGCAATTGTTCAGTTGAAGCCACTTGAGTGGCTTTTTTAACTATGTAACGTTGAGCTTTCCTTTTCTTCTGACAACTAACTGCTGCCAATAAATACACTTACTGTAACGACAAGAAGCGTTCACGCTGAATCATTAGTTGATCAATTCGGGCGTCGTAACGTGCTTGTTTTAGGCTGCCGAGCTCTGCGATTTGACTAGCCTGCGTATAGTACTGAATCGCTTTGTTCCAGTTGGCTTGCAGTGCCAAGATCTCTGCACGAGCAGCCAGTTCTTCGTCGCTATTACCAAGGCTTGTATTTACTTTTGAAAGTAGGTGCCAACCATTGGTGTCGTTCGGGTTATCGTGCGTGTAACGTTGCAACACGCGAACGGCTTCCTGTAGGTCTTCATTTTCAATCAGCGCATTGGCGTAGTTAATGGTTAGAACAGGGTTGTTTGGTTGGCGAACCAGCGCTGATTCGAGTTCTTTAATCGCAATCTCAGGCTTTTTCTGTTCAATGTGCAGGTCTGAGATCGCATCTAAATAGAATAGATTGGTTGGATCACTATTGATGAGCTTGGTCAGAATCGACTCAGCTTTGTCTAATTTTTTAGAATCTAGGTAAACCAGTGCTTGGCCATACTCTAATGATGGAACCAAGGCTTTAGGTGCTTTCTTCAGCTTACGTTCAAACCAATCTAGAGCAGCATCATTATTAATGCCCGCATAGCGCGCGACAATGCGAGCTCTTGCTAGATGGTAGTCCAGTGATGGGGCCAGTTTTAGTGGCGGATAGCTGCGAGCGCGAGCGCGTGAATCGGTGATTCGATCTTCTGGTAATGGGTGAGTCAGCAGCATTGGGGGTGGTGTGCTGGCATAACGGTATTCATCAGCCAACCGGCCGAAGAAACGCGGCATCGCATTCACATCGAACCCTGCTTTCGCCAGTGTGTTGATACCAAAGCGGTCAGCTTCTTTTTCATTACTACGGGTGTAGTTGATCTGGCTCTGCATGTTACCAGCGGTTGTGGCAGTTAGAGCTGCGATACCTGCTTCAGGTGCTGCAATGGCCAATAATACAGAGGCTGCTAGCGCTGCGATGGTTGCTGGAGAACGGCGAGCTTGATCTTCCATACTACGCGCTAAGTGACGTTGGGTAACGTGCGCGATTTCGTGCGCTAATACTGAAGCCAACTCACTTTCAGATTGTGCATGCAGGAACAGACCTGAGTGCAAAGCAACATAACCACCAAAGAATGCAAAGGCGTTGATGTTGCGGTCACGGATCATAAAGAACTGAAAAGGGGTCTTTACATCATTCGCGTTCGCGACAAGGCGATGGCCGAGCGTATCGATATATTGGTTTAGAACAGGGTCGTTGACGATGGGCTGGCTGCTTCTGATGATGCGCATGTAGGCATCACCATAGATAAGTTCTTGGTCGATAGTGAGGGTGCCGCCAGCAGCGGTGCCGATATCCGGTAGCTCCAAACCATTGGTATTTGCCAAAGTTGGGGTGCTTAATGTGGCTGCGATGCATAAGCAAGCAATTGAACGAGCGCGTTTAAACATATTAGTCAGTAATACTCCGTTTCTTCTGACAGTAAGACAAGAGCAATGCAAATTGGTTCTTTATCTGATTTAACCTTTACTAAGTGCGTGCGCTATCATTAAGGAAGATGAATGAATGATGGCGCGTTTTCAAAAACAGATTACAATACGACCCTTATAATAAGCATCGAGCCCAAGAATGACACCTAATATTCTAGATTTACGCCAAGAGCGATGTCCAATGGCTTTATTATTAGCCAAGCGTCACAGTGTAAAGTTAGAAGTAGGACAGTCATTGTCAATTTATGTCTCTGATAACAGCTCGATGAAAGATATTGTTACTTTTTTGTCTAAGCAAGCCTATGACGTCATCGCTGAGGTTTGCTCTAATTACCATCATATCCTCGTCACTAAAAAGGAATTGCAGTCAGATGCTTGAAATGGTCAATCGTTGGTATAAACGACGTTTCTCTGATCCCCATGCTGTCAGTTTGGTTGCCATCATTCTATTCGGCTTTATTACGATCTACTTCTTTGGTCATCTCATCGCGCCATTGTTGGTGGCTATTGTGTTGGCTTACTTACTTGAGTGGCCGGTTACCCAACTTCAAAGACTCGGTGTTCCAAGAACCCCTTCAGTGATGTTGGTGATCTTAATGTTCTTTAGCGTGATGCTATTGGCGATATTTGGTTTGGTACCGACCATTTGGGAGCAAGTGGGTAATCTCATCAATGATATTCCAAGCATGTATGGCGGCTTACAGAAGTTCATCGCGACGATTCCTGAGCGCTATCCTGAATTAGCAAACTTGCAGATCGTTGAATCGATTGTGTCTAACGCGAAAAATAAAGCATTGGGCTTTGGTGAAAGTGTTGTTAAAGGTTCTTTAGCTTCTCTTGTGAGCTTGGCTACGCTTGCGGTTTACTTGATTCTTGTGCCGCTGCTTATCTTCTTCTTACTAAAAGATAAAGAAGAGATGATCAGCATGGCGAGTGGCGTGCTACCGAAAAATCGTCGTCTAGCGACCAAGGTTTGGGTTGAGATGAACCAACAAATCTCGAACTATATTCGCGGCAAGGTGCTTGAGATCTTGATCGTCGGTGGTGTCAGCTATGTGACCTTTGCGATTCTAGATTTGCGTTATTCAGCTCTGTTGGCTGTCGCGGTCGGCTTCTCGGTACTGATTCCTTATATCGGTGCGGCAGCTGTGACCGTTCCAGTTGCGATTGTTGGCTTGTTCCAGTGGGGATTAGAGCCTCAATTTTACTGGCTGCTTCTTGCTTACGGTATTATCCAAGCACTAGATGGCAACGTGCTCGTTCCTGTTCTGTTCTCTGAAGCCGTGAACCTACACCCAGTAGCGATTATTGTAGCGGTATTGGTGTTTGGCGGATTGTGGGGATTCTGGGGCGTGTTCTTCGCTATCCCGCTTGCTACGCTGGTAAAAGCGGTTTGGAATGCTTTACCGAGTCATGCTCTCGACGATGACCCTGAGCATCAATCGTAATTGAAGAACAATACAGTTGAGTAAGTATTAAAAAGGCCGAATATCCATGATATTCGGCCTTTTTGTATTTGGCTTAGTCAATTGTTAACTTAGATCATCTAGGTATGAAATTAGGTCATTAATTCACTAGAAACAACATTAAGCTTCTGGATTGAAGTAGTCTAGAACCACTTCGTGGTGAGTTTTAGTCTTGAACTTGTTGAAGACGTGTTCAATCTGGCCTTCTTCATCAATTAGGAAGCTAATACGGTGCAGACCGTCGTACACTTTACCCATGAATTTCTTCTCGCCCCAAACGCCAAACTGTTCAGCAACGCTGTGGTCTTCATCAGATAGCAGTGTGAAGTTTAGAGATTTCTTCTCGACGAAATTGGGTAGGCGTTTTACTGGATCAACACTCACACCTAGAACAACCACATTTAGGTCATCAAGTTGTGCTTTGATATCACGCAGGCCTTCAGCTTGCACAATACAACCTGGAGTCATTGCTTTTGGGTAAAAATAGAACAGGACTTTTTTACCTTTGAAGTCACCAAGAGATACGATATTGCCATCTTGATCAGGAAGAGAAAAAGCAGGTGCTGGAACACCAGCCGTTAGCGTATTCATGATATTTCCTTTTTAAAAACTGTTTTTGATAAAGTTGAGCGAGCCTTGTACGGATAGGCTCTGACACAGCGCGTCAAATTCTTCTTGTAGCTGCATCAAATTACATTCTGATTGCACAGAAGCGGTAATAGAGATATGGAATTGGTCGTTATCGAGCTGAACTTTAGATTTATTGATGGTTCGCGCACTTAACGAATCGAGGCCGATGTTTCGGTCTGCGAAGAACTGGGTAAACTGCTCGGTAAGGCCGATTTTATCGTCTGACTCAACGAACACCTCTACGGTGTAAGAGTTCTCAATAACATCATGAGTTGAGGTTCGCTTCATAATCGTAATCAAGTCGTGCTCTTGTCCAAGCAAGGGCAGGGTGGTTTCAACGCGGGTGATGTTGTTTGCCTTTCCAGACAGCAGCATGATAAGCGTAAATTCTTCGCCAAATAGAGCGATACGGCTATCAATAATGTTACAGCCTGATTGGGTGACTAAATGAACCACTTGGTTGCATACACCTGGGCGATCTGTGCCCACAGCTGTGATTACTAGATGTTGAGTCATAAAATCACGTCTCTTTATATTCCATTGATTCATGCATGTTAGCACAGTTAGCTTGTGGAATAAGCGTGCGTACGGTGCTTTTTATGAGGCTCCTTGCTTCTAACATGCAACCAATGATAAGAATATCGAGAGCGTTAAAAAATGAGATTGAGCGGTGAGAGTACAGCTTACTTGTTACTGACATCCAGTGCTGTGCTATCCGCTAGATTGAGCGCAGGTTACCCAAATTCTCGGTAGAACGCCGTTAGAAGTCGTTTTACCTCAAACATACGACAATATTTAATGCAGATGTTGCCGGTAAGCCACTTTAATGTCTTGTGTTTATTGATTGGCTTACAGTAACATGCAAAAAGAATAAATTAAGGGAGATAGACATGTTTTCAGGAAGTATCGTTGCGCTAGTTACGCCATTTAATACAGATGGTGAAGTGGATTTCGACAGCCTTAAAAAGTTAGTTGAGCACCATGTTGCTGCAGGTAGTGATGGTCTGGTTGCGGTTGGCACAACAGGTGAGTCTTCAACACTCACTATTGAAGAGCATGTCAAAGTCGTCAATAAGATCGTTGAATTTGCTGATGGTCGTATTCCCGTTATCGCTGGTACAGGTGCAAATGCAACTCACGAATCTGTTCTATTCAGCCGTTTGCTGAATGGTTCTGGTATTGCTGGTTGCTTGAGCGTAACTCCTTACTACAACAAACCGACTCAAGAAGGTTTGTACCAACACTACAAAGCGATTGCTGAAGTCAGTGATGTTCCACAAATCCTATACAATGTACCGGGTCGTACTGCTGTAGACTTGTTACCTGAAACGGTTGCTCGCCTTGCTGAGATCGAAAACATCGTTGCACTTAAAGATGCGACGGGTGATCTCGACAGAATTGCAATTCACCGTGAACTTTGTGGCGAAGATTTTATCTTACTAAGTGGTGATGACTTAACAGGTCTAGAATTTGTTAAGCGTGGTGGCGATGGTGTGATCTCTGTAACAAACAATGTTGCAGCCGCTGATATGGCAACCATGTTCAAGTTAGCGAAAGAAGGCAAGTTTGAAGAAGCAGAAGCGATCAATGAGCGTTTGATGCCTCTACATAAGAATTTGTTCGTTGAGTCCAACCCTATTCCCGTAAAATGGGCGGTTCATAAAATGGGTCTGATTGCTGAAGGTGGCTTACGTCTACCGTTGACTGAATTGTCAAAGCCAGCTCAACCCGTTGTTGCTCAAGCAATGACTGAAGCGTGTATTTACTAAAAATGTATGAAGTGATGCCGAAGTGAACCTTCGGCATTTAGGAGTATAAATGAAGTATTCTCACCAGCTAGTGATTGGATCACTGGCTGTTTTCGTTCTTACAGCATGTTCTGGCAGCCCGACTCAACGTCGCCAAGCCAAAGATGATTTCGAATACTTAGAAACACCTGAGTTTTCACAATGGCAGCTGCCTGAAGATGCTCAACCTCAGTTCTATCCCAATTTTGACATCCCAAACGGTGAGTTCAGTGGTGGTACAGGCCGTGAAGTGGATATTCGTCCGCCGCAACAGGTTCTTGAGCTGATCCCAGGAGCTCGATCTGAACGTCAGAATGGTGAAGTGACACTATGGCTTCTTCGTGCTGAAGAAGCAGACCGCGTGTGGCAAACGGCAGTAGATATGCTGGCACAACGTGGCATTGGTATTCGTGAACAGTCAGAAAACGATATTGAGACCGATTGGGTTACTTGGGTTTCTGAAGATGAAGAAGTAGAGATCGGCAGTCGCTACTCTATCTCTCGTTTCCAAGCGAACAACCGCCATGGCTTCAAGATCAACCTTATCGATTGGCGTGAAGGCTCTGAAGAGAAGCCGGTATCGGCAACCAATAAGGAGCGTTACAACGCGTTCTTAACGAACCTAGTGATGGCTAAGTATGATGAAAACCTTCGTGCTGAAGCGGCGTTGAAAGCGCAAGAGCTGGTTAAACGCATTCCAATCTCAATGGGTGCTGACCGCAGTGGCTTCCCTGTGATCATTGCTCGTACTCCATACAATGTATTGTGGCAGCGTTTGCCTACTTTGCTACCGACGATGGGCTTTGAGCTTGAAGAGCGTAACCAGTCTCAAGGTACTGTAAAAGCTAAGTATGCTGCACCAGATGATGAATTCTGGGAAACAATTGGCCTACAACCCATTGATTTGGCTCCAGGCACTTACACCTTCTTGTTTGGTGATCTTGGTAACCGTACGTCAATTAACGTAACGGATGCATCAGGTAAACCAGTAGAAGAAGCGTTACTTAAGTCTATGGTACCGGTATTAGCACATGTTGCTGACCAAACCAAAGATGACAAAGAAGCTGATGCAGAGTAAGTAAACTGAGTGAGCATAGCTGGAAAACCACAGAGTTAGTCATATCAGCCCTGTGGTTAGCTAAAGCCAATAAAAAAGAGGACACATTGTGTCCTCTTTTTTGTATTCGTTGATTAGTCGTCAGCGGATTATTAGCAAATTAGATTGGCTCCTTAGAGCTACAAAATTAAGCGTCTTTTTTGTCCGTAGACTCATCTTTTTGAGCTTTCTCTTGGTTCTGTTTATCCAATTGATTGAGCTTGTCTAAGTCTTTCTCTGTTTTGTTACGACCTGTCAGATCCATATTGGCGGTCTGTTTGAGCGCAGCAATATTACCCACCACAACGCTAACCACGATGATGATGATAACCCAAGGGTTTGTAAGCCACTCCAACATAAGCGCTCCTAATGACTGATATTCGCCACGAAGCGCGCATAGATCTCGTCTAGCTGCTCCATAATAATCTCATACCCTAATATTGGCTTAGATTGGAGTTGCTTGCCAAGTAAAGAGGGAGATAACTGTGATAAACACAACTCCGATACTTTTCGATGGCTGATATGCCAAGGTTCTATCGCCACACCGCCGAGGTCTTGACTGTACGGAAAGAAGAACCCAAATTGAGATGCATTAGCATAAAGCCATTGGTAAAACGCTTGCTGGTGGCCAGTAAGGTATTCCCATGGTTCCAGTTGCAGCTGTGTGCCTTCAGGCAAGTGATTACGAGCAAAGACATCAAAGTCACAACCCCAATGGTGGCGACTCGCCCCAGGCAGTGCAGACCACCTCAGTATCGCTGACAACTTTTGCTGTTCACTGAGTCTTGAAGCATCAAGTGGTTGGCTTTCTGAGTCTAATATTGGTGCTTCACCAGAAAACTTACGGTTCCAAATCAGAGATTGCCTTTCATAGTCGCGAAAGCCACTGGCAATCTCCATTTTAAAGCCAGCGAGTTGAGCAGCTTCAATCAAACTGTTTAGGTCATCTTTGACATTACTGTGAACCAAGAATGTCTTGGTGCCAATCAGGTTAGGTTCCAGATGAGAATCTGATTGCCCGGTAAGCTGCTCTGGTGTCATAACGCGTCTCTCAATAATTAGAAGCTATCAATCGCTGATGAAAGAACTATTTAGCGAACAGGTTCACTAATGTTCTCTCATACATGTCGGTTAGCTTCTCTAAGTCAGCCACTTTCACGCATTCGTTAACCTTGTGAATGGTGGCATTAACCGGACCTAGCTCTACGACTTGCCCTTTCATGCGCGCAATAAAGCGTCCGTCAGATGTACCACCTGTAGTCAGTAGTGCTGGTTTTACGTCATTAACGTGGCCAACGGCATCAACAATAGCATCAAGCAGTGAGCCTGCGTCTGTTAAGAACGGGTCGCCATTGAATGTCCATTTCAAATCGTATTCGAAATCGTATTTGTCGAGTGTATTTGTGATTCTCTCAACGATGATGTCGTTGTTTAACTCTGTGCTAAAACGAAGGTTAAACTGAACATTAAACTCACCAGGAATCACGTTTGATGCGCCTGTGCCCGCACTTACATTTGGGATCTGGAAGCTTGTTGGTGGGAAGTAGTCATTACCTTTATCCCACTCGGTAGTAGCCAGTTCGTTGATCGCAAGCAGAGAGCTGTGTACCGGGTTGTTCGCTAGGTGAGGGTAAGCAACATGACCTTGTGTGCCTTTAACTGTTAGGTCACCAGTGATAGAACCACGACGGCCGTTTTTCACGACATCACCGACGTACTCAGTACTTGATGGTTCACCCACAATACACATGTCGATGTTCTCGCCACGAGCCATCAGTGCTTCAACAACACGTACCGTACCGTTGATGAAAGGACCTTCTTCATCTGACGTGATAAGGAAACCGATTGAGCCGCTGTGGTTCGGGTGTTTAGCAATGAACTGCTCGACAGCAACAATCATTGAAGCCAAAGAACCTTTCATGTCTGCCGCGCCGCGACCGTGCAGGAAACCATCTACGATAGTCGGTTCGAATGGTTTAGTGTTCCACTGCTCAATTGGGCCTGCAGGTACAACATCAGTGTGGCCAGCAAAGGCAAACAGAGGCGCCTCTGTACCACGGCGAGCCCAAAAGTTCGTCGTATCTTCAAATACCATCACTTCGATTTCGAATCCGAGTGCTTTTAAGCGTTCAATCATTAAATCTTGGCAGCCTGCATCTTCAGGGGTTACTGATTGGCGGCTAATGAGGTCTTTTGCCAGAGCCAAAGTTGGGCTATCTGTCATCCTTGAATTCCTTGTTTAAATAAAACGTCTAGTCATTAATTTTTAGGACGCTGATTCCGAGAACAACGTCCAGTTGTCTGTCTATGTAAATAATACGCTCTAAGCAAAAATAGCGGCGTATTGGTCGGCTTTAAATCCGATATGAAGCTTGCCGTCTACTTTTAGTATCGGTCGCTTAATCATTGCTGGTTGCTCAACAAGCAGAGTCACGGCTTTGTCTTCCGTTAATGTATCTTTCTGTTCTTGTGAAAGTTGGCGATAAGTCGTACCACGTTTGTTCAATACAAGTTCCCAGCCAAGTTCTGAACAGAAGGTCGTAACCAACTCTTCAGTGATGCCTTGTTTGCGATAATCGTGAAATTCGAACTTGATCCCTTCAGCTTCGAGCCATTTTTTTGCTTTTTTAATGGTGTCGCAGTTCGGAATGCCAAACATAGTGATAGTCATTGTTCTTCCTTTGGGTGATTTTATTTCGTTGTTATGAGTTGAATCCTATCAGGAAGCTGCAATTCAGACAAAATAGAGTGAGGAATATTTCATAGAGTGAAAAAAAACAGTAAGAAAATGTCACTATTGGAGACTTATTGATCAACCTCAACATGTTGTCAGCGAAAAAAGAAATAATTGAGTTGCACATATATAGGAGGTGTCAATGGAGTTGAGTCCTGTTTTTGCAAGGCGGCTATATTTAGCATTGTTAGTGGAAAGCCTTGATAGGCCAAATGTGCCTAAACTCATCGAAAAAACGGGTTGGCCTCGTCGTACTATTCAAGATGTACTCAAGGCGTTACCGGGGATCGGTATCGAACTTATGTTTGTTCAAGATGGGCGACGTCATAATGATGGCTATTACCAGTTATCCGACTGGGGTCCATTTGACAGTCAATGGGTTATCCAACGTAAAGGCGATATAGCAACAAGCCTTGGATTTAGTGCATAAGCCAGCGAAAGCTGGCTTTCTTTTTTGCAGTAGAAGTAGAAGTAGAAGTAGAAGTAGAAGTAGAAATCGAAGTGGTAGTATCTTGCTCATTTGAGCACCGAGCTACCTAATTATGTTTCTCCCTAATTACACAGATAGGCAGTGCCCAACATAGTCACGGAAGTGGAAAAGTCTTGGGGGAGTGTAAATATCACGGTATCTGCACCTAGCTCAATCGTATTTGACTTGAGCTCATTCATGGCGCCCTGAATCAAGGTGTCGTTTGGGTAAAACAGGTAACTATACCAATGGCCCTCGCTGCCAGTGACTTCCCCTTTATACTCGCACTGCTCAATGTTGATAAGGCCGTGGAAATCCATTTGCACGTTGTCAGCTTCGCTATGAGGCATTGATGTCGGTGTCGTGCAACCAAGTAACACGCTACTCATAGCCAAAGCGATTAATTCCTTTTTCATACGCTTATCCTGTTATTTCATCAAATAAATCGCGAAGCCTATCCAGCTTGCGAGCAATAATAACCACGGCAATTTACTGGCGTGATTTGATGTTGTTTCATTATTCGAGTCGACATTCTGTTCTTGGTCTTGGTTTGCTTGTAGAGTTTGCTTCTCTTTCTGTACACGCTTTTTAGCTTTATCGGCTTGGCGGCCACGTTCTTTCTGCTGCTTTTTATAGAGTGCGATGCCTTTCTCGATACCTTGAGCAATCAATTTGGTTTGTTCTTTGGTTTGAGCTGGCTTTTGTGTCGCTTTGGCTATCTTCAGTGCTTCCTGTTGTGATTCAACAGACGGTGTATTAGTTTTCTTTTTCATACTGAGTTCGATAATTAAAACGGATTAACCAATAAGATAACGCAAACCTAGTTAAGTATGAATGATTTGCGTTAAAGTGTTGGTTTGAAAATAAGTGAAAGTGAGATTTGTGCGGTACTCCATAGAACAATACGACAAGCACGGCTTTTTAAAAGCCCCAATCCTATTATGGTTAGGTTGGCTATTCTTGGCGAAAGCTTTGGTCGTTTTCATTGTTGCAGGTGCAAGCCGAGAGTCGGGCACTGATATCCTCGAAATCATCTATCCAGATCATCAAATGTTTTATGTTGGGATTGCATTGAGTATTCCGATCTTGTTACTCATGTGGTTGTTTGGACTCAGAACACCAGAGAGAAAGCGTCTCAATAAAGTCGTATCTTGGGGGCGTTGGGTCACCATTATGGCTATCTTGGCACAGGGGTCTCATACACTTTATTTAATCTATTTGGATAACGGATGGTTCCGTTGGTCAAATGGCATCACCTTGTTGTTGCTCCTATGGTTAGCGCTTTTTCTAACCAATAGTCATGCCGCTAGGGATTGCTTTAAAGTGGTTGAGCACGAAGACTGATTCTCATCAAAACATTTGTCCCATTCACAATTATACTTAGAAGCTAAAACTGGAAGGAATAATCTATGCTTAATGTCTCAAATGAGCAGCCTAACGTTCAAAGTGCTATCTTGCCAGAAGCTGGGCCTTTTGCTCTTTACGTTCAATTAAAAGTGAATGCTAACACTGCTAATGTACTAGCAGAAATTCAAAAGATTCCTTCGCTAATCGAAGAGCTTAACCAAACTCAACCAGATGCGAACTTAACGGCGTCGGTTGCGTTCTCAAAGGCTTTTTGGGATAAGTTCGAGCAAGCTGCTCCATCTGACCTCATTGATTTTCCAGCGCTTGGTGAAGGTGATGTCACTGCACCGAGCACATTGTCTGATGTTCTGATTCACTGTCATTCAAATCGACACGATCTGCACTTCTTCATCCTACGTAAATTGCTATCTGAAGTAGCGGTAGACGTTGAAGTGGTTGATGAAACCTACGGTTACCGCTTCCTAGATTCACGTGACATGACCGATTTCGTTGATGGCACCGAAAACCCGAAAGACGCACAGCGCGCTGAAGTGGCGATTGTACCTGAAGGTGAATTTGCTGGCGGTAGTTATGTGATGGTGCAACGTTTTGTGCATAACCTACCTGCTTGGAACCGATTGAATGTATCGGCACAAGAGAAAGTCGTTGGTCGTACTAAGCCAGATTCAATTGAGCTAGACGATGTTCCTGCGGCGTCTCACGTTGGTCGAGTGGATATCAAAGAAGAAGGCAAGGGCCTTAAAATTGTTCGTCACAGCCTGCCTTACGGTACAGCTACGGGCGACCATGGCTTATTGTTCATTGCTTACTGTAATGTCCGTCATAACTTTGATGCGATGCTAGAGAGCATGTACGGCGTAACAGATGGTAAAACAGACCAACTGCTTCGTTTTACTAAAGCGGTTACAGGCGCTTACTACTTTACACCTTCAATTGACATGTTGAGTGCATTAACGGTTAAGTAAATCGTCTCAAAATAGAATAAACAAAGGGAGCCTCAGGGCTCCTTTTTTATTAAAGCTTTATATTAATTGGTCGATATAAAAGCAATCGTGAGTTTTATTCATCTTTTTGTAAGTGAAGGTCTATGGCTATAACTGTTAATACAAATGTCTCAGCGCTGGTGGCTCAGAGGAATCTGTCGAATGCCAACAACATGCTGAACCAATCTTTGGAGCGCTTAGCTTCAGGGAGTCGTATTAATAGTGCAAAAGACGATGCGGCTGGCTTACAAATTTCAAATCGACTAGAAGCGCAGATGAGCGGTATTGATGTCGCGGTTCGAAACGCTAACGACGGAATCTCCATTATGCAGACTGCAGAAGGAGCGATGAATGAAACCACCAATATCATGCAACGCATGCGAGATTTGTCGCTGCAAGCGAGTAATGGTTCGAATAGCCAGTCGGAAAGGACGGCTATTCAAGAAGAAGTGACCGCCTTAAATGATGAGTTGAATCGAATTGCTGAAACGACTTCGTTTGGCGGTAAAAAACTCCTTAACGGTAGCTTTGGTAGCTCGTCATTTCAAATCGGTGGCAGTTCTGGTGAAGCGGTGCAGATAGGTTTGAAAAACATGCGTACCGATGACATCAATATGGGTGGTTTTAGCTATGTCGCCAATGGCATGGCAAGTGACTCGTGGGAAGTCAAATCCAACCAGAATGATATGACGATGTCGTTTACCGACCGTTTTGGTCAGCCACAAGAGATAACCATCAACGCGAAAGCGGGCGATGATATCGAAGAGTTGGCGACTTACATTAATGGTCAAACGGATCAGATCTCGGCTTCAGTTAATGATGAAGGACAGCTTCAGATCTATATGTCAGGCGAAGAGACGGCAGGCACGATCTCTTTCTCAGGTTCGTTAGCCAATGAGCTTTCAATGTCGGCGGGTTATTACGAATCAGTCGATGACATCAATGTGACCGATGTGGGTGGCGCGCAGCGTGCTGTCTCTATTTTGGATACAGCGATGAAGTATGTAGATAGTCACCGCTCTGAACTCGGCGCGATGCAAAACCGCTTTGATCATGCCATAAACAATCTCGAAAACGTTCATGAGAACTTGGCGACATCTAACAGTCGAATCAAAGATACCGACTACGCCAAAGAGACCACTCAAATGCTCAAGCAACAAATATTGCAGCAAGTGAGCACCACAATATTGGCTCAAGCCAAACAAGCGCCGAATCTTGCTTTAACCTTACTGGGTTAATAAATCGCCTCGAATCTTATAAAGGTAATTCAGCTTAACTAAAGCCCCTTGGTTAATAAAAATACAACTTTTCGCTCGACTGACATCTCGACAACTTTAGCGTTTTTCTCATCTTTTTTTGATAATTTTACTGCTAGTCACGCTTTCTTCCCCTTTCTCGCTATTTCTTTAATTTTATTGTTTTTTTCCTAAAGGTTTCAGTATTCACGCCGTTATTAATAGTAACTTAGAGATAACTACTTGGTTTTCCGAGACGTCGGAAACCGCTATACCGGAAAATCAATTGGAGAAGTCACCATGGCAGTGAATGTAAATACCAACGTTTCAGCGATGACAGCACAACGTTACCTAAATAACGCAAACAGCGCACAACAAACATCAATGGAGCGTCTAGCTTCAGGCTCTAAAATCAACAGCGCGAAAGATGACGCTGCGGGCCTACAAATCTCGAACCGTTTGAACGTTCAGAGTCGTGGTCTTGATGTTGCTGTACGTAACGCGAACGACGGTATATCTATTGCACAAACTGCTGAAGGTGCAATGAACGAGACAACAAACATCCTGCAACGTATGCGTGATTTGTCTCTACAATCTTCAAACGGCTCAAACTCAAAATCTGAGCGTGTAGCGATTCAAGAAGAAGTAACAGCACTAAACGACGAACTGAACCGTATTGCGGAAACCACGTCTTTTGGTGGTAACAAGCTGCTTAACGGTACTCACGGTACGAAATCATTCCAAATCGGTGCGGATAACGGTGAAGCGGTAATGCTTCAACTGAAAGACATGCGTTCTGATAACGCTCAGATGGGTGGTAAGAGCTACCAAACTGAGAACGCGAAAGACAAAGACTGGAACGTTCAAGCTGGCGCAAACGACCTAAAAATGTCGTTCACTGATAACTTCGGCCAAGCACAAGAAATCGATGTGTCTGCGAAAGCGGGCGACGACATCGAAGAGCTAGCAACGTACATCAACGGTCAACAAGACTCTGTTAAAGCGTCTGTAACTGAAGACGGTAAGCTACAAATGTTTACTGGTAACAACAAAGTTGAAGGCGAAGTAGCATTCTCTGGCAGCCTTGCTGGTGAACTAGGCATGCAACCTGGCAAAGATGTAACCGTTGATACTATCGACGTAACATCAGTTGGCGGCGCACAAGAGTCTGTAGCAGTAATCGATGCGGCACTTAAGTATGTAGATAGCCACCGTGCTGAACTGGGTGCTTTCCAAAACCGTTTCGACCACGCTATCAGCAACTTAGACAACATTAACGAGAACGTTAACGCATCTAAGAGCCGTATTAAAGATACCGATTTCGCGAAAGAAACGACTCAGATGACTAAGTCTCAGATCCTTTCTCAAGCTTCAAGCTCGATTCTTGCTCAAGCGAAGCAAGCTCCGAACTCGGCACTTAGCTTACTAGGTTAATCGATTGAAAGGCCACGTTGACTATAAGCGTTGTTGCTCATAAGCGTTAACGTTAGGCTTCCACAAATTAGCTCGTGGTGAGAGATGAGCGCTAAACAGACCCAGCTTCGGCTGGGTTTTTTATTGCATGTTATTTAGCTAGGGGTGTCGTTGGAGAAGGTGCGATGTTGGTTGATAGAAGCGAAAGCGAGATTCCCTATCATGTTCGTTCCTCACTGTAGGGAATGACGGGTTAACTATAAGTCGACAAGTCCACATGCCGTCATCCCAGAATCGAGTTGAACGAGATATCAGGGATCTCTTTTGGTGGAGAGACTTGATGCGAATTAGATGTCAGGGCTTTTTTTGTGGCTGAAAGTCACCCCTCGTGATTTAACATGCGGTATCTGCGCCGAGAATGGCGTTTAACGCGGTTTAATTACAAAGCAGGGCGGTTAGTTGGCAATTAAGGATTGGTATTGCGAGAGACAGTCTACAACGAGGTGAAGAGCGTCAGTCAGAACCGTTGTTTAAGGAACTCGATCAATATAACAGGTACAAAAAACGCCACCCTTAGGCAGCGTTTTTATTAAAGCAGTTAAGTAATCGAAATTACTTAGTTACTTTAAGAACTGGAGTTTCACCAACAGTTACAGAACCAGAAAGCTTGTTCAGCTCCTTGATTTCGTCCATGTTAGAGATAACAACTGGAGTAAGCGTAGATTTCGCTTTCTCTTCTAGAAGCGCTAGGTCGAAAGTGATGATAGTGTCACCAGCTTTAACAGATTGACCTTCTTCAGCTACACGAGTGAAGCCTTCGCCTTTAAGTTCAACAGTATCGATACCGAAGTGAACGAAAAGCTCAACACCGTCGTCAGACTCAATAGAGAATGCGTGGTTAGTTTCGAAGATCTTACCGATAGTACCGTTAACTGGAGCTACCATTTTATCGCCAGCTGGTTTGATAGCGATGCCGTCACCAACGATTTTTTCAGCGAAAACTACATCTGGCACGTCTTCGATGTTTACGATTTCACCAGAAAGAGGTGCGATGATTTCGATTGCACCAGCATCAGCGCTGTCATCAGATACAAGCTTTTTCAGTTTGTCAAACAGACCCATTGTGTCATGCTCCTAACGTTTAGTTTTATTCTGTAGAATATACTATACCAATCTAACAAATTAGACGACTATTTTTAGCCGTCTAACTTTATTAAGCTCTTGGTGATTACTGAGTTTTCTCAGCGATGAATTTTTCTACGCAAGCTTCAATTTCTGCAGCTGTAGGTAGAGATAGTGCTTCGTCAGCCATAGCTTTAACTTCTGCGAAGTTAGAGTTACGGATTACTTTCTTAACTTTAGGGATAGAGATACCGCTCATAGAGAACTCATCTAGACCCATACCAAGAAGAAGTAGAGTTGCACGCTCATCGCCTGCTAGCTCGCCACACATACCTGTCCACTTGCCTTCTTTATGAGAAGCATCGATTACTTGCTTGATTACAAGAAGAACCGCTGGAGATAGTGGGTTGTAAAGGTGAGAAATCATCTCGTTACCACGGTCAACTGCAAGAGTGTATTGCGTTAGATCGTTAGTACCGATAGAGAAGAAAGCCACTTCTTTAGCAAGGTGGTGTGCGATAGCAGCAGCTGCTGGAGTCTCAACCATTACGCCAATTTCGATGTCTTCATCGAAAGCATGACCTTCAGCGCGAAGTTCAACTTTGTACTCTTCGATTGCTTTTTTCAGTTCACGGATCTCTTCGATAGAAATGATCATTGGGAACATGATACGTAGCTTACCATGTGCAGATGCACGAAGAATGCCGCGTAGTTGGTCACGTAAGATTTCACGACGATCCAAGCTGATACGTACTGCACGCCAGCCTAGGAACGGGTTCATTTCTTGTGGAAGATCCATATATGGAAGATCTTTATCGCCACCGATATCCATTGTACGGATAATCACTGACTCACCGTGCATTGCTTCAGCTACTTCTTTGTAAGCAACGTATTGCTCTTCTTCAGTAGGAAGTGCTGTACGGTCCATGAATAGGAATTCAGTACGGTACAGACCAACACCTTCGCCACCGTTGCGCAGGATACCGTCACAGTCTTTAACTGTACCGATGTTGCCGCAAACTTCCACTTGATGGTTATCAAGCGTGATAGCTGGTAGGTCTTTAAGTTTTGCTAGTTCAGCCGCTTCTGCTTCAAAATCAGATTTGATTTTCTTAGCTTCTGCTAATTCAGCGTCAGAAGGGTTGATGATGATCTTATTGTTCATCGCGTCTAGCACAAGCATGTCGCCGTTCTTAACTTGCTTAGTGATATCGTTAGTACCAACGATAGCTGGAAGCTCAAGTGAACGTGCCATGATTGAAGTATGAGATGTACGACCGCCGATGTCACAAGCGAAACCAAGAACGTAGTCTAGGTTGATTTGTGCAGTTTCAGATGGCGTTAGGTCGTAAGCAACTAGGATAACTTGTTCATTGATATCTGCTAGAGACACAATGTTAATGCCTAGTGCATTTTTAACGAAGCGAGTGCCGATATCACGGATATCAGTCGCACGTTCTTTTAGGTACTCATCATCAAGTGACTCAAGTGCAACAGCTTGCTCTTCGATCACTGTGTAGATCGCGTTGTCTGCGTGCATTTTGTCTTTCTTGATGAGTGCTAAAATCTCTTCTTCTAGCTCTTCATCTTCAAGCAGCATGATATGGCCTTCAAAGATTGCTTCTTTTTCTTCGCCAAAAGTTTCAAGTGCTTTTTGCTTTACAACTTCAAGTTGTTGAGAAGATTTGTTACGAGCGTCAAAAAAACGCTGAACTTCTGCTTCAACTTGATCGTCTGAGATAGATTGAGTGTTTAGGACAATTTCATCTTCTTGAAGTAGTAGTGCTTTACCGAAAGCAATACCAGGAGATGCTAGGATGCCTGAAATCATAGCCTTACCTTAGTTGTTCAACTGTAAACGGGAGAATGTGTGACTTTAAGTCGTCGACTAAATGTCGCGCTTATCGCTATCTATTTCGAACAAAGCCACTTTGCTGTGCAAAATGGCTTTGAAAGAAGGAGACCGTATTAGTGTAGTTGATCCATAAGAGCAACTAGGTGGTCTACTGCTTGCTGAGCTTGAGGGCCTTCAGCAGAAATAGTAACGTTAGTACCTTTTACTAGGCCTAAAGTTTGTAGTTTGAACAGGCTTTTAGCGCTAGCGCTTTTGCCGTTAGAAGTCACTGTGATGTCAGCATCGAAAGATTTTGCTTCTTTAACGAACTGTGCAGCTGGACGTGTGTGAAGGCCGTTTTCTGCTGTGATTTCTACTTGCTTCTCGTACATTTGATATACCCCAATTAATTTATTTTTTGTAAGTTTGTAACCAGTTCAGCTTAACTGCTTTAACGTAAGTTCGCTAGAGGCTAGTACGCTATGTTCGTGTTAGAACTTAGACTGGTTATAAATTTTTATCCAGCCATGGTCGTCTTTTGTTGAGTACTCATGACTTTCAGAATTTGTTTATTGCTTCTTTTATTTTGAAGCGAAAAATAAAACAGACCCGATATTACCAAAGGTGGGGCAGGGATCAACAAAAAAGCCCCTAAACGGGGCTTTTTTGGACGAAAAATTGATTTGACCACATATTATTGTTGGTTCTCTTTCTCCGTAAAGATGCCTGCAAATAGGGCTGTACTTAGGTAACGTTCGCCAGAGCTTGGCAGTACGGTAACAATAGTTTTTCCTGCAAATTCAGGTAGTTCCGCGATTCTGTTCGCCGCTACTACTGCTGCGCCAGATGAGATGCCCGCTAGAATACCTTCCTCTTTCATCAGGCGTTGAGCCATCTCAATCGCTTCTTCAGAAGTTACTGGCTCTACACGGTCGATAAGGTCTAAATCTAGGTTTCCAGGGATAAAGCCTGCACCAATACCTTGGATTTTGTGCGGAGCTGGTTTGATTTCTTCGCCAGCAAGCGCTTGTGCAATCACTGGAGACTCTGCTGGTTCAACCGCTACAGAAGTGATCGCTTTACCTTTCTCGCCTTTAATGTAACGGCTTGTACCAGTAAGCGTACCACCGGTACCTACGCCAGCGACAAATACATCGATTTCGCCATCTGTTGCTTCCCAAATTTCAGGGCCAGTTGTCTTCTCGTGAATTTGTGGGTTCGCTGGGTTGTTGAATTGCTGAAGCAGCAGATACTTTTCTGGGTCTGAAGCGACAATTTCTTCTGCTTTAGCTATCGCGCCGTTCATACCTTTTGGTGCTTCAGTCAGTACTAAGTTTGCACCTAGTGCTTTAAGCAACTTACGACGCTCTAGGCTCATTGACTCAGGCATAGTTAGCGTTAGCTTGTAACCGCGAGCGGCTGCTACGAATGCAAGAGCAACACCTGTATTACCACTGGTAGGTTCAACAAGCTCGATACCTGGTTTAAGAGTACCTGCTTTTTCTGCTTCCCAGATCATGTTTGAACCGATACGACACTTAACACTGAAGCTTGGGTTACGAGCTTCGATCTTAGCTAGGACGTTACCCTTGCTTACTTTGTTAAGGCGGACTAGCGGTGTGTTACCAATCGTTAGGGTGTTGTCTTCGTAGATCTTGCTCATGCGATATTCCTTCATTTAATGACAGAACTAAACGTAGTATATCAATCACTTTACCGTCTAGTGTCTTTCGATGTTTGTTCAGCTTGAATTTAGATTAAACAACTTGAAAAAAAGGTAAAAGGATTAAAAAGTTATATCATATAGATATGTAGCAGAGTTCACGCCTATCTTTACTGGTCATTGAATTTTCAAAAGATAGGCGCGGACAGGTAAGTGGGGGCGTTTATCGACGAGAGTGTAATGCTTGTTCTTTGAATTCAACAACCCACATGGCTGTGGCACCACAAACCGCAACAGGCACTACGATCAGGTTTAAAATTGGAATTGTCGTAAACACAGAAACAAGCGCGCCGAAGCTGTAGGTCTTACCTTGTTTTTGTTTCAAAATGTTTCTCATATCATCGAATTTGATTTTATGGTTATCAAATGGGTAATCAGCGTACTGGATAGCGAGCATCCATGCGGTGAAGATGAACCATAAAAACGGTGCAACGGTTTGTCCGAGTGCTGGAATTAACAAAAGTAGGAATAAACCGATCGCTTTTGGCAGAACGTAGACAAGTTTGCGCCATTCTCTCGCTAATATACGTGGCGTATCTTTGAGGACATCAAGTAAACCATCGTCATTGACTTTTTTGCCACTAAGCAGCTCTTCTACCTTTTCTGCGAGTAATCCATTGAACGGCGCAGCAATGAAGTTAGCGAGCGTGCTAAAGAAATACGAAAACGTGGCCAAGACGGTTATGACAAGTAGCGGCCATAAAATGTATGACAACCACGACAAGAAGCTTGGCAATGCACCAATCCATCCTTCAATCCAAGTGTTGAGGTTGGAAAAGATATAAAACAAAGCACCACCAACGAGTAACACGTTAGCGATTAGTGGAAGTAAAACAAACTTACGAATGCTCGGCGACAAAGCGATTTTTATTCCGAAAATAAAATAGCCAAAGCCTGAGCGGGGAACAGATTCAATAGTCATATTAAAATTAGGTCACATGTGAATTTGGTTAAATAGCAAACATCCCTAGTGTACTAGACCGAAATTAAGAAAAAAAGCGTGGTGAAAATCACACCATGTAAGGAACTAATTGTATTAAGTTGTTCTAAAACAGTGGCTACTTTTGATAGAGTAGTGAGATTAGCCAAATTAACCCAACTTAGTGACAGCGTGTTTATAGCTAGTCGACTAAGAAAGCTGAGAGCGAAAAATGCAGGAATTGCGATTTGTACTCATTATTGTTGGCGCATTAGCTATCGCCGCATTATTGTTCCATGGTCTATGGACGAGTAAAAAAGAAGGGAAAGCAAAGTTTGGAGATAAGCCGCTTGGTAAGCTTGATAACGACAGCTTAGATGAAGCAGAAACGATCCCAAACCGTTCATTCGCCCCAGAAGATGATTTTGAGATAATCCGAAAAGAGCGTAAAGAGCCGGATTTTGCAGTCTCACCATCTGAGACTGATCCGCTGATTGACTCAGATCCACTTACTGCGCCACAAACGAAAGAAGTTATCGAAGACGACATCGAATTGAATGATCTTCCTTCTTTCAGTGTAAAAGAAGAGCCAGTTCAGATCGAAAGTGAGCCAGAAGAGATCGAAGAAGTTGTCGAGCCTGAGGTTCCAAACTTTGAATTGACTGACGAACAAAAAGAAAACCATGCTGGCTTTAAAGAGCAGTATGGTTCGTTTGAAGAAACTACTGATACCGTTACTGAGCCGCTAGCTCCTAACAAAGCACTGACGCCAAGTGAACCGCTTGTTGCTCAAGTAGACGTTGAGAAAGAAGTCGTTGCTTCACAAAGCACCGCGCCTATAGAAGAAACTGAGCTAGATGAAGAGCTTGGCCTAGAAGTTATTGTTCTCAATGTTCACTGTGCTGGAGAGATCCCGTTTGTGGGTACTGAACTTTTCCGTAGCATGGAGAACAACGGCTTAACTTATGGTGAGATGTCTATCTACCACTGCTTTGCACAATCTAGCGATGAGCCAAAAGTTATTTTTAGTATTGCGAACATGATGCAGCCGGGAACTCTAGAACATGATGATCCTGCTGATTTTACAACGAAAGGTATTTCGTTCTTCATGACGCTGCCTTGTTATGGTCAAGCTGATCAGAACTTCAATGTAATGCTAAGTGCAGCACAGAAAATTGCTGATGATATGGGCGGAAACGTTTTGGACGAGTCACGTAACTTAATGACACCTAATCGCTTGTCTGACTACCGTAAACAAATCAGAGATTTTATGACCGCTACGAATGCCTAGCCGTATTGTTTAGCCTTGTAAATAATCTATATTTACAGAAAAGGGCTCCTAAGGGAGCCCTTTTTGATATTTCAATCACGACAGAGAATGATATGAAAGAATCGATTCAAGTTACCTTAGAGCAGTTAAGAGAAACTCTGCACTATCATGCCGTTCGTTATTACGTAGAAGATAGCCCCGAGGTTCCTGATGTTGAGTACGATCGATTAATGCAACAGTTGCTAAAAATCGAAGAAGAGAACCCTGAGCTTGTGACGGTGGATTCGCCAAGCCAACGTGTCGGTGGGCAGCCTTTAGATGGGTTTACGCAAGTGGCTCATGAAATCCCAATGCTTTCTCTGGACAATGCATTCTCTGATGACGATTTAGATGCGTTTAATAAGCGCATGTCTGATCGAGCGCCAACTGCGAACCTAAAGACCTTCTGTTGTGAGCCTAAGCTTGATGGCTTAGCGGTAAGCCTACTCTATGTAAACGGCACCTTAGTACAGGCAGCGACGCGTGGTGATGGCGCTACTGGCGAAAATATTACTGAAAACGTGCGTACGATCAGCTCGATTCCGCTTAAATTACAAGGTGAAGGCTGGCCAGAACGTATCGAAGTACGTGGCGAAGTGTTTATGCCAAAAGCGGGCTTCGACAAATTGAATGAGCTGGCATTGAAGAAAGGCGAGAAGGTCTTTGTGAACCCACGTAATGCCGCCGCAGGCAGTTTACGTCAGCTAGATTCTCGTATTACAGCTAAACGTCCCTTGGCTTTCTACGCATACAGTGTCGGTGTTGTAGAGGGCGCTGAGCTTTCAAATAGCCACTATCAACGTTTCTTGCAGTTGAAAGGCTGGGGCTTACCTATGTGTCCCGAGACTAAGCAACTGAGCTCTCTTGAAGACGTGAAAGCCTATTACCAAGATATCATGACTCGTCGTGATGCTCTCGCTTACGAAATTGATGGGGTGGTGATTAAGGTTGATGACATTGCCGCACAAGAAACTCTCGGCTTTGTCGCACGAGCACCTCGTTGGGCGATTGCATACAAATTTCCCGCTCAAGAAGAGATTACATTACTTAACGATGTTGAGTTTCAGGTGGGTCGTACAGGCGCAATTACGCCGGTGGCTAAACTAGAACCTATCTTTGTTGGTGGTGTGACGGTAAGTAATGCCACGTTGCACAACGCTGATGAGATTGCTCGTTTAGGTGTGAAGGTCGGAGATAGCGTAATCATTCGCCGTGCTGGTGATGTTATTCCTCAGATTGTAGCTGTTGTGCAAGATCGCCGCCCTGATAGCGCTAGAGACATTGTATTCCCTGATGCTTGCCCAGTATGTAACTCTGCAGTAGAGCGCGTTGTGGGAGAGGCTGTAGCGCGTTGTACTGGTGGCTTAGTCTGTCAGGCACAGCGTAAAGAAGCGCTTAAGCACTTTGTGTCTAGAAAGGCGTTGGATGTTGATGGTCTTGGCGTAAAAGTGATCGAGCAGCTTGTAGACCGTGAAATGGTAGAAACTCCAGCCGATCTATTTAAGTTAAGTGCGGGCGTTATTACGGTTCTTGACCGTATGGGGCCTAAATCGGCACAGAATGTAGTGAGTGCGCTTAATAAAGCCAAAGACACGACATTAGCGCGTTTTCTTTATTCTCTAGGGATTCGAGAAGTGGGCGAAGCGACGGCTATGAACTTAGCTCAACACTTTAAGACGCTGGAGTTGGTTCAAGCAGCAACCCATGAACAGCTGGTTGAAGTGTCAGATATTGGTGACATCGTCGCAAGTCACCTCACGAGCTTCTTCTCGCAGGAGAAAAACAGAGCCGTAGTCGAGCAGTTGCTAGAGCTTGGTGTTAACTGGCCTGCAATCGAAGCTGTTGCGGATGACCAAGAGCTGCCGTTAGAAGGTAAAGTGGTTGTGTTGACGGGCTCACTGTCTAAATTAGGACGCAGTGAAGCGAAAGCCGCTTTGCAGGCTTTAGGTGCAAAAGTAACCGGTAGCGTGTCTAAGAAAACGGATATCTTATTTGCTGGTGAAGCCGCTGGTTCTAAACTGACTAAAGCACAAGATTTAGGTATCGAAATAAGAACGGAAGAAGATCTAATTGCCCTTATTTCGTAAGTAAATACAGATAAAAAAAGCTCAAAGGCACTCCTTTCAAGGGAGTGCCTTTTTTGTTTCTGATATAAAAATGATGTCTTTTTAATTGTTGAGAATTTTGTTCCTATACGAACTCTAAAATCAGGACAGTGACGCTGCTCAACATTAATGAAATGCCGTTATAGTTGTATTGAAAATGCGAGTCACTTCTATTTTTTTAAGGGTGCATCCGGTGTAAGTTATTGATATTAATTTATTTTAGTGCTTTCGGTTATGATCTTTACAATTTGTCGATCTGGATCACTAAGTACCTACTAAATTTGCACCAACTCATATTTTTTTAGATGAAAATTAAGTTCTCATTGATCTTTTTGAGGGCGAAGTTAGTCTTAATGCCATGGATGCACATGATGTGCATAACCAGAAAGGAAATAGAGAATTCAGATTTTAGGGTTCTCAAACAAGAAAAGGTATTTCTCTCTACGGCGGCCAACTTTAGGCGGGAAATATTCAAACAGCTATATCCATTTTTAGGAGTTTTATTCCATGGAAAACAAATTTTTTAAACGTACTCTACTAGGTGCATCCGTTGCACTTTTATCGACAGGCGTAATGGCGAAAGAAGTTGGTATCAACTCTGACTTTAACGTTGACGTATACGGGGTTGCAGCTATTTCACTAGTCAACTACAACACAACAGATCAAGATGACAAGAGCGATGGTTATGTTGTTGAAAACGAATCTCGTATCGGCTTCCGTGCTCATAAAGATATGTTCGAAGACTTTACAATTACAATGCAGATCGAATCTGGCTACGTAGATAGCACAGACTGGTCTCACGGTGGCGTTTCAGGTGGTGTTCTAGGTTTCCGTGATACGTTCGTTGGTGCTTCTGGCTCTTGGGGTAATCTACGTGTGGGTCGTGTTCTTACGCCGCTATACGAAATCGTCGACTGGCCATTCTCTAACCCGGGTCTAGGTTCTGTATTCGATTGGGGCGGTATCAACGGTCACTACGATCGTCAATCGAACCAAGTTCGTTACGATTCGCCAAAATTCGGTGGTTTCTCTTTTGCAGCTTCTGTTGGTCGTGATGATAACGACAATGGCGGTGGCGCAGCGACTCGCGATGCGAATTTTGTTGGCGCGAGCGCTAAGTACAGCTTCGAAAAAGTAACATTTATGGGTGCAGTTGAATCCGGTACACGTGTAGTTGGTGATTCTGGCGGTGATTGGTCTTTTGATGAGGATGGCAAACCAGTACAAGCTCCTGAAGTTGCTGGTTACGATGACGACACATTTGCATACATTGTTGGTTTTGAAGCGAGCCTACCAGCTGGTTTCGGTTTCGCTGCAGCATATAAAGGCGAAGAGCTAGACAACGGTATTCGTAAAGTGACTCAAGATTCTTACTCTATCATTGGTCAATACTGGAACGGTCCAATTGGGTTCAAATTAGGTTACGCAGCTAACCTTGATTCTGAAACAAACGGTTCTAAGGATGCTAACACAGATAGCGATACTATTTCTGGTCAGCTAATGGCTGTTCATAATGGTTTCGTACCTTACCTACGTGTTGCTAGCCGTAGTTTTAATGACAAAACTCGTGGCGCAGTTTCATCAGATATCGTAACTCGTATTGGTCTTGAATACGGTTTCTAAGCTAAAGTTATCAGCTTAAAAATAGTTAAATAAAATCAAAACGCTGGTAAATTATTTTGCCAGCGTTTTTCCATAGTGAACATAAGGAATTAGTCATAATGAATAAAGTTAGTGTAGTTGTATTATCATTATTTTTGGGAGCTTGTAGTTCACTCGATTCAAAAAGTAATTTTTCAGATTCAGTTGCGGATGTACAGCCTAAAGGTGGTTATATTCAGGTAACTGGGCAATCTTACGTTGCGGAAAGTAAAGCGAATGTTGGAGCAGACATCCTGAAATCGTCACTCTACTTTACGTACAACAAAGAAGTAACACAGAATTCGGCTCCAGAATCTTCAATTATAATGGATGTGAGCTACTTCCAGAGCTATAAAGAATATGAAACTGTAAGCTTTTTCGGCAAGACGATAGAGCTAGAAGAGAGACAGGTTCCAAGAGAAAGTTGCAGCGAGCACTGTACAAAGACTCAATATATTAAATTTCCATTAAGCGACGCTGATATCCAGCAAGCAAGAGAAAAAAATTTAGAGTTTACGCTTGATGGACAAAACTCAACAATGAGTACAAACTTTATTGTGCCGAAAGCGTATATAGACACGATCTACAATGGTGCGAATAATCATACTGCGATCGCGGTTGCCCCAGTCGCGGTGCCTGTAGCAGCGGTTGTTGCTGAAGAACCAAAAGCTTCTCAAGCTCAAGAGATGGTTAACTACTGGTATAGCCAAGCAACAAAAGAGGAGCAGTCTGCAGTGACAGATTGGGCATTCAAAAATCGTAAAAACGCTTCTCCAGCATCAATTGAAGGCTCAAAAGAAATCGAGATGGTTTCATATTGGTTCAATAAGCTAGACAGCGAAGAAAAATCTCAAACTATGATTTGGCTGTTAGAGCAAGAGTAAGCCTTTAACGTAAGTCTCTAGCTATGTTTTTCAACCGCAGTATTGTATAACAGCAGTACTGCGGTTTTTCGTTTTAGGTCGCGCTCTTTGTTTTAGGTAACAATTTGAATTGTAGGTAATAGAGTGAATATTGGTGAAGTAGCAAAACGTGTTGGTACAACAGCTAAATCCATTCGTTTTTACGAAAGTAAAGGCATGATGAGCCCACCACACCGATCAGAAAATGGTTACAGGCAATACGGCGAGATTCATATCGAACAGTTAGAGTTCGTACTGAGAGCTAAAATGGTTGGATTCACTCTCGATGAGTGTAAGTCGCTTGTCGAGTTGGCAATGAACCCAAACAGACAAAGCTACGAAGTAAAAAAGAAGGCCACTCAGAAGTTAGATGAAATTGAATTGAAACTTGCTGAGTTAAATAAAATGAAGGCTCAGTTACAGTCTTGGGTGCATGATTGCCCGGGAGATGCTTCAAACGAATGCCCAATTTTGAACAATTTGTCAGGCCGAAAATAACATATTTTTCTTTAAAGCTTGCCTAACAATCAAATAGTGTGTCAGGCAAAAAAGAATATTACTTGCCTGACATTAGTTACCTATCAAAGTACCTTTCCGCCATAGTGTTTACAGATTAAAAGTGGCACATGAGTGACCGCGTTTCCATCTGAACACTTAACAATAGGCCCCATGTTTCCGTTACCTGGAGACTGACTGCTCGCCAGAGCGCTTCCGAATGTTAAGCTGAAAATAGCCGTTAGAATTATTAAAAAATGTCTCATACAAACTCCATTAGGTTTATCTCTAGTTGAGATAATTGAAAGTATGGACAAGGAAAAGAAAATTTCAAAAATTGGACGGGCTTAACATTTTTAATAATTATAATTAAGGGAGAGTAAGGTTAACTATTCATATATATTTTGGATAAGAAAACTGACTTTCTTATATCTTTTTAGTTCAATCAAACTTTTTAGCTTTACGAAATAAGAACTTATTTTTTTTTCAATTCAATCTATCACAATGATAATTCGAATGTTCTTTGCTCTCTAAAGTTATTAAAGCCTACATTTATCGATAATGTAGGCCTAATATGCTAATTAGCTATAAAGGCTGAATTATTAGAATTATTCCGTCTAATGCCACAATCTTAATTTCTGTGCCTGATGGAATATCTTGGCTAGCTCTTGCTGACCAAGAAGAGTCTCCTACCTTAATTCGGCAGTTGCCTCTTTTGACCTCTTCGGTAAGAAAAACAGTTTGCCCTACAAGTTGTTTTTCTCTTTGATTTAGCTCTCGTCCAGCGTCTGACTGCTTGTCATTAGATAGTTGTCTTCTCCACCACAACCAAGTGGTGATAAGTGAAAAACTCGCAAAGGACAACCATTGCATCTGCCAACCGATTGGTAGCGCGCCTAATAGCGCTCCGACCAACATGGCAGATATGCCTATCCACAAAAAGTAACCAGCAGTACCAACCAGCTCTAGGGCTAGCAGCGCTAGACCAAATGCTAACCAATGCCAGTGGTTTACTTGCTCTAGTAACTCGAACATAAGTTAGTCCTTACTACCCTTGTCGTTGCTTTGTGCAAACATCTCTGCGATACCTGCAACAGAACCCATTAGGCCAGTCGCTTCGAGTGGTAGCATGATTATCTTGCCGTTTTCAGCTTGGCCAATAGACTTCAGTGCGTCGGTGTAACCTTGTGCAATAAAGTAATTGACCGCTTGCATGTCACCTTGAGCGATGGCTGTCGAGACCATTTCTGTCGCTTTAGCTTCTGCTTCTGCTGCACGCTCACGAGCTTCTGCTTGCAGGATTGCTGCTTGCTTTTGACCTTCCGCTTTTAAGATTTCTGATTGCTTATGACCTTCCGCTTTTAGGATCTCAGCTTGTCTTACACCTTCAGCCGATAAAATGTCGGCACGTTTGTTTCTCTCAGCTTTCATCTGGGCATTCATCGCGGCGGTTAGATCAGCTGGTGGCTGTACATCTTTGATTTCGATACGAGTAACTTTTACGCCCCATGGGTTAGTTGCTTCATCCACGATATTTAGCAGCTTGGTATTGATCATGTCACGCTGGCTAAGCATTTCATCCAGTTCCATAGAGCCAAGCACAGTACGGATATTGGTGAGGGTTAAATTACGGATCGCATGCTCAAGGTCATTTACTTCATAAGCCGCTTTCGGTGCATCGATAACTTGTACGAAGCAAACTGCATCAATCATGACATTAGCATTATCTTTGGAGATGACTTCTTGAGCTGGGATATCGAGAACTCGTTCCATCATACTGATGCGTTGTCCGACTTTATCGATAAATGGAATGATCAGGTTTAGGCCTGGTTTGAGTGTCTGTGTATAGCGGCCAAAGCGTTCTACGGTCCAGTTATTGCCCTGTGGAACGGTTTTGACACCAGCGAAAATGAACAGTAGTGCGACGACAGTAAAGACGCCAATAGTAATCAATGTATCAATAGCCATACAAAATCCTTTGCAAGTTTAAGTTTTTGATAGTTCACTATTGATACTGGCTCATATTTAAATTCTGAGCAAATTTATAAACGAGAAATGGGCCATAAAATATTGATTTTATGGTCCATTTTATATTATTTAATTCGATAAACTAATTGATTAAATTGTCAGTTTTCGATGTTCAATCTAACGATTTTAGGGTTTTGTTAGTAAAGCAGAGAGTACAGTTGTCGACGGTACTTACTGGCAACTGGGTTTCCTTGCCCAAGCGCACTTAAGATGTCCATGAACTCTTTTTTCATATCGCCATCGCAAGTATTTAGATCTTTTGCTAGGAAAGACCACAACAGCTCCATCGCTTCTTCGTTGCGGTTCACTTGGTGATATTGCAATGCTAACTCAGAGGCAGTCTTAGCGTCATTCGGGTCTTGCTGCAGAGCGGTTTCTAATGCCTGTATTTCAGGGCTGTCTGCTGCTTGCTTGTGAAGTTCAAGTTTCGCGACTAAGCCTTTGTAGTAGTTGTCTTGGTACTCTAGAGGAATGGTGGCTAGCTGAGTTTCAGCAAGATCAAACTGTTGCGTTTCTAACAAACACTCTGCGATCGCCAGTTTTACTTCACCTTTATTCGTCAGCTCTGCTGGGAGTTGCTGCATAGCTGCTAGTGCTTGTGTGTGCTCACCTGCTTGCATTTGCTCTAGAGCTTGACGTAATGCAAGTTCATCTTGGCTAGGAAGGTGCTTGTTTAGCATTTCAACAATGGCTTCTAAGCTCTGAGGGCCACCAAGCCCATCGACAGGCTGACCGTTAACAAACAGTGCAATGGTCGGTAGTGCTTGAACCCCAAATTGGCTAGCAATGGCTTGCTCTTGCTCGCAGTTCAATAAAGCTAAGGTGAAAGCGCCATTGTATTGCTGAGTTAATGTTTGCAGTTCAGGAATGACTTGGGCGCTCTCTTGGCTCATTGGTGCCCAAAATTGGATGAGTACAGGGGTCTGCATCGAACCTTCTAATACTTGACGAAAGTTCTGCTCATTAAGTTCAACAATATGCGGAGATTGCATTTACGTTCCTTGAGGTTTGTTTATGGATACGTTGCAAATATGGGGGGATAAGTCGGTAACTTCAAGATCTAACTGGAGTATCTCAGATAAAAAGAGACAAAAATAAAAACGCTATGCTTCGATGTTGGTAGGATGTTTATCTCTACATAGAAGGCATAGCGTAATCATTGAGGTGGTCAGTGAGGTATTGCGTGAGATACTCAAAACAGAATAAACAACGTAATCGCCACACTCACACCTACCCAATTAAGGCGGTTTAAAGTCATGAAATGTCCAGATTAGATTCACCAATTGGGAGTAATTGATGAGATAGGATAAATCATGACATCTTATTGTTACGGAAAAATTACATCGTTACATTAAAGTTTGCGACTGTGCATTCAAAGTTAGAAAATTATGCAGCTTTTCTCAAAATAGGGTCTAGCCAGCGACTCGGCAGAATCCTTTTCAATACCGCGAACACTTTAGTCGGGGTCGTAACTCGGTATCTTAGCTTGGGTTTATTGGCCGAAAGTGCGTGAAATACAGGTTCGATACAACTCTCAGGTGGCAGAACAAAAGCGTTGTTCGATGACTCATTTTCGAGTCGGTCTTTTTGTTGTTGGTAGGCGTCTTGGTGAGCACTGCCAGAAATGTTGATCCATTTATTGAATGCTTTCAGGGCATTGGTTCTAAATTGAGTCTCAATTGGCCCAGGTTGCAGTAACGAGATGTGTATACCGCTGCCATGCAGCTCTAAACGCAAGGTATCCGTCCAGCCTTCAATAGCGAACTTTGACGCATTATAAGCGCCACGATATTTCATGGCGGCAAAACCTAATACGGAACTGTTTTGCACGATTCGGCCTTCACCACGTTCGCGCATGTGCGGGAGGATCTGACAAACAAGATGATGCCAACCAAAGAAGTTGGTTTCGAATTGCTCCCTGAGACCTTGGGTCGGTAAGTCTTCTAGCGCGCCTGCTTGACCGTAAGCGCCGTTATTGAATAACCCATACAACCCGTTAGGTGCGAGTGCAATCGCAAGCTTGGCGCCATTCTCGATACTCTCTTGGTTGGAAAGATCTAATTGAATACAAGTGAGGCCTTCATCTTGAAGGCGTTTTACATCTCGTGGGTGGCGACAGGATGCAATGACATTAAAACCACGTTTTTGCAGTGCATGAGCACATGTATAGCCTATACCCGTTGAGCAGCCAGTGATAAGAATCGACTTGTTCACACTTAATCCTTTATTAGAGTCTCTATCTCTCTAGAGTAAAGAATTAGTCTTGATGTTGTAACAAGTTTTTCAGAGCAGGTTCGATTCTTGAGTAACTAAAGATAAATCCAATTTCAGTGAGCTTCTTTGGTTTGGAACGAATGCTGTCAAAGAGCAGACAAGAAGATTCACCCATGAGTAGCGACATTGCCCATTTAGGCGTGAATAAGAAATGAGGTCGACGTAGTTGCTTGGCGAGTGTGCTGCTGAACAGTTTGTTGGTGACAGGGTGTGGGGCACACATATTAAATTCCCCTTGAGCGTGAGGCATCGACAATAAGTGGTTGATGGCTCTCACCATATCCAGCATGTGAATCCAAGGCATGTATTGCTCGCCTGAACCTAGCGGTCCACCAACTCCTAGTTTGTACGGCATAAGCATCTTTTTGAGCGCACCGCCATTTTCACCAAGTACAATACCTGTTCGCAGTAGTATCACGCGTGTTCTTTCTGATTGTGCTCTCTTGGCTATATCTTCCCAATGAGCGCAAACTTTGTGAGGAAAGCTTTCATCTTCTACTTGTAGTGATTCGTCAAACGGATGTTGCTGTTGATCACCATAGTAACCCACGGCTGAGCCGCTAATAAAAGCCTTCGGCGGGTTGCTGCTGGCATGAATTAACTCGACCAGTTTTTCAGTAATGTGCCAGCGGCTGTTACAGATCCTCTCTTTTTGCTCCGCACTCCAACGCTTGTCAGCGATAGGTTCGCCAGCAAGATTGACCACTACATCGAAGTCATTGAGATCGCTCAGTCCATCAAGAGATTGAATGTAATGAAGGTTATTCTGGTTCAGATGATTTAGGTTTTGCTTCGCTTTTTCGGGGCTCCGCGTCAATAATGTCACGTCGTCAGTGTTCCAGCTTTTGACCAATTCAGAACCAATAAATCCCGTACCACCAGTTAACAATATCTTCATACCAATCTCCCTATTAAACATAATTATAGACATGGCTTGTTTTTGAACGCCAATCAATACGAAAAAATCACTATAACGATCAGTTGGTTTCAATTGTGTGATACCCAAATTACGCCGTATCAATTTACGAAAGAATGAAATTAAATTCATCAAGTTAGGATGTATACCGCTATCACACTTATGGACTTTACTCGGATATGTTACCAACTGCGTAATATTTGTCACATAAGGGATGATAAGGATTTGCCATGATTATTAGTAATTAATAACCAGACACAATTTCAATGACTAGGAGTTGCGATGACGGCAGTGCTTGCTTTGTTTCGAGCCATGTTAGGTAGTCTAAGGGATCTCTTGCCGATCGTGGCGGTGATTGCTTTCTTCCAGCTTGCTGTTTTGCAAGAGCCACTCCCTCATCTTTTGTCTATTCTAACTGGCTTAGTGCTGGTGGTTTTTGGACTGACTTTTTTTATCTTTGGCCTTGAAATGGGTCTGTTCCCAATTGGCGAGTCGATGGCTCAAGCTTTTGCTCGCAAGGGGAGCGTGTTTTGGTTATTGACCTTCGCTTTTTGTTTAGGCTTTGGTACCACCATTGCCGAACCCGCGTTAACCGCAGTGGCTGCTGAAGCAGCAGAAGTTGCAGCTGAAGGTGGTGTTATTCCCAACTCTTTAGATGAAAGGGAACAATATGCCGATGGCCTGCGCTTCACCGTGGCGTTATCGGTCGGTATTGCCATTCTATTAGGAGTACTTCGGATCTTAAAAGGTTGGCCAATTCAGTACATGATCATCGGTGGTTATATTGGAGTTGTGGTGCTCACTGCATTTGCCCCGGAAAACATTATTGGGATTGCGTACGACTCTGGCGGCGTCACAACATCGACGATCACCGTTCCGTTAGTGACCGCATTAGGCGTAGGTTTAGCCTCGGCGATTAAAGGACGAAATCCAATGATTGATGGCTTTGGATTGATCGCGTTTGCTTCACTTCTGCCGATGATGTTTGTCATGGTGTACGGGATGGTGGTGACATGATCAGTGTGCAGCAATTTATCGACACCTTTCTAGGCACTGTAATGGATGTGATTCCGATTGCGGTGATCATCTTCGGTTTTCAGTTAGCGGTACTGCGTAAGCCTGTCAATAACCTTGCCAAAGTGCTCATCGGTTTCTTTTACGTCATTCTTGGCTTATCACTCTTTTTGATGGGGTTGGAGCTCGCGTTATTCCCTCTAGGGGAGACGATGGCAATGCAACTCACCGAACCAAGCTTTTTGACTGAGTTTAAGATCAGCTCTGGTCTTTCATTGGCTTGGTTTGATTATTACTGGGTTTACCTGTTTGCGTTTTGTATTGGTTTTAGTACCACGATAGCCGAGCCTTCTTTAATTGCTGTAGCGATTAAGGCAAACCAAGTATCCGGTGGCAGTATCAGTGTTAACGGACTGAGAATCGCCGTGGCATTAGGCGTTGCCATCGGTATCTCATTGGGTAGCTACCGTATTGTTGCGGGCGATCCTATCCATTACTACATTATTTGTGGCTATGTCATTGTGGTGATTCAAACCTTTTACGCCCCCAAATTGATCATTCCATTGGCCTACGATTCAGGCGGGGTTACGACATCTACCGTGACTGTGCCTTTAGTGACGGCTCTTGGATTAGGGCTTGCTTCAACTGTACCGGGGCGAAATCCAGTAATAGACGGTTTCGGCTTAATCGCCTTTGCGAGTTTGTTCCCCATCATTTCGGTGATGAGCTACGCCCAAATAACCCAATGGTTAAACCGTTTACACACCTCTAAGGAGAGCAAAGATGCGCTTTAAACTTATCCTAGCATTTGTAGAAGAGAGCAAAACCGACACTGTGCTCGATGCCGCGCGTGATGCGGGCGCAACCGGAGCAACCGTGATTAATAATGCCAGAGGGCAGGGCTTAAACCAAAAGCGCACCTTCTTCGGATTAACATTAGAGGTGCAAAAAGATGTGCTGCTGTTTGTCGTTGAGGAGCATCTAGCAAGGCATATTCTCGAAAGAATTAGTGAAGTGGGGGAGTTTGACCAAGAATCGGGACAGGGTATTGCAGTACAGATAGATGTGGAAGATGCAGTAGGCGTTGCGCACCAAGTTGAGACGTTAACAAAGGTTGTGGAGGATGAGCTATGAGTACCAGTGAAAAGATCCGAGTAGGCGATGTCATGGCCAATACGTATGTGATTATCGATGGGCTAACTACGGTGTTAGAAGCGATAGAGATGGCGAAGAAGCACAAAGTGAAGGCAATCATTGTCGATAAACGCCACGAGGATGATGAGTACGGTATCGTGTTGATGAATGATATAGCAAAGAAAGTGTTGGCTAAGAATCGATCTCCCAAGCGAACCAATGTTTATGAAATCATGACCAAGCCAGCGCTAAGCGTGTCTGCTGAGATGAACGTAAAGTATTGCGCTCGCCTGTTTGAACGCTTTGGTATCAGTCGCGCGCCAGTAGTTCGTGATAACAAAATAGTCGGTATGGTTAGTTACAATAATATCGTGATCAACGGTATGGTGAGAGATGACGTGTAGCATTTAGATACGTACAATAGGCTCATAAATTTTATGGAGAAGTACGTGTGAAATTATTTTTTGCTTCAGACCTACACGGTTCGCTGCCAGCAACAGAAAAGGTATTAGAACTCTACCAAGCGTCTGGTGCGCAATATTTAGTGCTATTGGGTGACATTCTGAATCATGGTCCAAGAAACCCGATCCCCGAAGGATACAATCCGCCGGCGGTTGCAGAGAAGTTGAATGCGTTTTCTCAAGAGATCATTGCCGTTCGTGGCAACTGTGACAGTGAAGTGGATCAGATGTTGTTGTCTTTTCCAATGATGATGGATTACTCATGGGTGTTATTGGAATCAGGTCAGCGTATCTTTCTAACCCATGGTCATTTGTATAACACCACTAAACGACCAGCACTAAAAGCGGGTGATATTATTGCCCATGGACATACCCATATTCCAGTTGCCGAATACCAAGATGATATCTTTATCTTTAACCCTAGTTCGGTGACATTCCCACGAGATGGTCACGCTGCGAGCCATGGCATCTATGAAAATAATACCTTTAAAGTCATTAGCCTTGAAGGTGACGTAATTGTGAGTGGCGAGCTTTAAATAAACTCAATCGGCGGCGCTAGAAAAGGCTCACTTTGAGTCTACGTGGCCGAGGTCCCTGTCTGGAGCAATGATGTTTCGCACTCTTTGCTTCAGAACTTTCGCTTCTGGAAAACCTTCATCTGCTTTTCTTTCCCAAATTTGCACACCATTACAAAAGATTTCGAACCTGCCTCCGGTGTCTGGATGCAAGCTCACTTGTTCAATTTCTTCGCTAAAGGTATGCAGCAGCTCTTGGCATAACCAACTTGAACGAAGCATCCAATTACACTGACGGCAATAGTGTATTGCGATTGTCGCTTTTGTTGCTGTCTCTTTTGCTGGCGTCAGATTTGGTTGATCCGTATTCATAGTTAATCCTTAAAATGCTACATCCGTAATTTGATACCAACGGCTAACAAAAAAGGGGCATCATGCCCCTTTCTATTGATATACCGTTGAATGGTATTCAGCTATTGATATACATAAATAACTGCAGAGTTTTAGTTTGAACCAGTTTTAGTTTGAGAACAAAACGGTAGAACCGTGATTTAAGCTAGTGAGCAGCAGTGCCTTCTGATTAATAATATCAATGCGTCGGCTTTGCTCTGCATCCATCTTAATCACTTGAGTGATAAGTTCGAGTTGCTCTTCCGAAAAGTCTTGGCGCTCAGCAGAAGTTACATCTTTAAACTCTGTTGGCGAAATCAGTAAATAGTTATCGTTAATATCCCACTGACCTGTTTCAGATATGTTGATGACATTCGCAGGTGCAGTTTGAGTGCTGTACAGCCTAACCACTGACATCCTCAGGTACGTACCATTTGGTAGGTATTTCGCATTCGATGACAATTCAACTTTACGAAGCGGCCCGATTGAATCAGCTTGCTTGTTATCGCTAATCAGAGTCACCATTTTCGATTGCCATTCATGCTGAGTGAGCAAGCGCTCTACTTTTGCATCACTGCCCCAATATAACCAACCACTTAAAAATGCAGATAGAACCAGTAAAATAATCGATACTTTTAGTTTCATGTTACTGACCACCGTTACAAATGTCGTTTACATCCGACTGGTTTGCGTAAATTCTTAGGGTTACATTTTCGCTAGAGTAATCTTGCGGGTGAATGTAGTTGAGGGCAAGGTTGTTGGTTTGTCCACCAGTTGCAATCACCTCAGTCGGTTTCAGCATGCCAGTGTGATTGGTGTTGTAGCGCAATACACACTTCTCTATCGCAGGTAGCCAACTGCTGAGATCAGGATGATTGATTGGGGTTTGAATCTTTACACCATCCACTTCAGTCAATGTTCTGAACTCGGATTCTGCGGGGTTAGTAAACGTTAAAACCAGAATTGGCATGATGAAAGCCGCAAGCAATAACGAAAACGCTAACCACTTATTGGTGCTTTTAACCGGGGTCGCAGTTGGTGTTGTTGCTGGTTCCACTTCAACTTTGGTTTCTTGAAACTTTGTAATTGAGTCGGGCTCAACAGCTTCAGTCATTGCTTCTTCGGTCATTGTAGGCGTTGCAAACGTTAAGATAGGTTCTACGTCATTTTCTGCAATTTCAGCCGCTGCTGGCTGATCATTTGATGAAAGTGGTGCAGAGCGTTCAACGGTTGCAATAAATTGGTAACCGCGTTTAGGTACCGTTTTTACGAATTCTGGAGATTTGGTCGAGTCCTTGAGCATCTTTCTCAGGGTCGAAACTGCTTGCGTTAAGCTTGAGTCATCAACCTCAAAGCCTTGATCTCGCCAAACATACTCGTGCAATTCATTACGAGTGATAACTTCATTGGGTCTTTCTGACAGCATCAGGAGAATGCGGCTTTCATTGCTGCCAAGGCGCACGACTTCGCCGTCGCTCATTTGATCAACAAGTGAATTGCTATTTGGGTCGAATACGAACCGCTGTGCGAGAATAAACTTTGTGCCGATATTGCTCATTGAATTCTTCTATTTTGGATGATTTTGAGTGCGAAATAGACAAATCTCAGGTGAAGTTCCGTTAATTCTTCACCAAATCATGGCTTCTTTTATGTTCTTTTATATTTATCAGACTCAAGGATAATAAAAACAGATCAAAAAAACAGTGTTTTTATGATTTTTGACCTTGAATTTACATTTGTCATCCTCATGTTAATGAACATAAGAGTGGCATCAAGTGTTACGCCCCTATGGTATTCAACATAAAGTATAGATGTTTTGGAGTAAAAATGAGCGAAACAGCAACGCAAAATAAAGAGACTCGTGGCTTTCAATCTGAAGTAAAACAACTACTTCACCTAATGATTCACTCACTGTATTCAAATAAAGAAATCTTCTTACGTGAGCTGATCTCTAATGCATCTGACGCGGCTGATAAGCTTCGTTTCCAAGCCTTGTCAAACGGTGACCTTTACCAAGGTGATGCAGACCTAGGCGTAAAATTATCTTTTAGCGCTGAAACTAATACTTTAACGATTTCAGATAACGGCATCGGCATGAGCCGCGACAACGTTATTGAGCATTTAGGTACGATTGCTAAATCGGGTACTGCAGACTTTTTCTCAAAGCTGTCTGAAGACCAAAGCAAAGACTCTCAATTGATTGGTCAATTTGGTGTTGGTTTCTATTCTGCATTCATCGTTGCAGACGCGGTAACGGTTCGCACACGTGCAGCAGGTCTAGCGAGTAATGAAGCTGTTCAGTGGCACTCTGCAGGGGAAGGTGATTACACCATCGAAGACATCACTAAAGAGTCTCGTGGTACTGATATCATTCTTCATATGCGCGAAGACGGTAAAGAATTCCTAAATGAATGGCGTCTGCGTGAAGTCATTGGTAAATACTCTGATCACATCGGTATCCCTGTTTCAATCTTAACTGCGGTTAAAGATGACGAAGGTAAAGACACCGAAGAGAAACATTGGGAACAGATTAACAAGGCTCAAGCGCTTTGGACTCGTAACAAGTCTGATATCGAGAAAGAAGAGTACCAGGAGTTTTACAAGCACGTATCTCACGACTTTGCTGATCCATTAACGTGGAGCCATAACAAAGTTGAAGGTAAGAACGATTACACAAGCCTACTTTACATCCCTGCTAAAGCACCTTGGGATATGATGAATCGTGACCATAAGAGCGGCCTTAAGCTTTATGTACAGCGAGTATTCATCATGGATGATGCAGAGCAGTTCATGCCATCTTACATGCGTTTCGTTCGCGGCTTGATTGACTCAAACGATCTACCACTGAACGTGTCTCGTGAAATCTTGCAAGATAATAAGGTAACTCAGTCTCTTCGTGGCGCATGTACCAAGCGTGTCCTGACTATGCTTGAGCGCATGGCGAAGAATGACAATGATAAGTACCTAGAGTTTTGGAAAGAGTTTGGCCTTGTACTGAAAGAAGGCCCAGCGGAAGACATGGCGAACAAAGAAAAAATCGCTGGTTTACTTCGCTTCTCATCAACGGAAGTTGACTCTGCTGACCAAGCTATCAGCCTAGTGTCTTACGTTGAACGTATGAAGGAAGGTCAAGACAAGATTTATTACCTAACAGCAGATAACTACGCTGCCGCTAAGAACAGCCCGCATTTGGAGCAGTTCAAAGCAAAAGGTATCGAAGTGGTTCTAATGTACGATCGTATTGATGAGTACGTAATGAACTACCTGACTGATTTTGATGGTAAGCAGTTCCAATCGATCACCAAAGCGGGCTTAGACCTAAGCAAGTTCGAAGGCGAAGAAGAGAAAGAGAAGCAAAAAGAGGCAGAAGAAGAGTTCAAATCTGTTGTTGAGCGCACTCAATCTTACCTAGGTGATCGTGTTAAAGAAGTTCGTACCACTTTCAAGCTAGCGACAACGCCAGCGGTTGTAGTCACTGACGACTTCGAAATGGGCACGCAAATGGCTAAGCTTCTTGAAGCTGCGGGTCAAGCTGCACCTGAAGTTAAGTACATCTTTGAGATTAACCCTGAGCACGCACTGGTGAAACAGATGGCTGATGAAGCGGACGAACAAGCGTTTGGTCGCTGGGTTGAGCTATTACTTGGCCAGGCTATGCTGGCTGAAAAGGGCTCAATGGAAGATCCGTCACAATTCTTAGGTGCAATCAACGAACTACTGACAAAACGTTAGTCTTTCGACTTTGAACTAAGCCCATAATTATGAATAAAAGCTCGCGAATGCGGGCTTTTTTTATGAACGTCGCTTAAATTCATCGAAATGTAGCTAAAGTCGCTAACAAGACGAACGCAAACGCTGTCGATACATTCTTTAGTCTTAATTTCAGCCAAATTGAATATTAATGTGATAGAATGCTCGACCTAATCAGCTGGGACTATGAACCTATCATCTCCAGTTGTATGATTTTTAAACGTTATACCGAAACTTACCGTTTTGCTTCTGTTTACAGTTGTGCTTAGCCTCAGTTGTTACCTAACCTCTCTTGTTCGACTTAAATTGAACCAGAAAGGCGGGATAGTGAGCTTCGGTATAAATCATAATTTTTATAAGAGGATTAAACATGCGCATCATTCTTCTAGGTGCTCCTGGCGCGGGTAAAGGTACTCAAGCTAACTTCATCATGAACAAATTTGGTATCCCTCAAATTTCAACTGGTGACATGCTACGTGCTGCTATCAAAGCGGGTACTGAGCTTGGTAAGCAAGCAAAATCAGTAATCGACGCTGGTCAGCTAGTTTCTGATGAAATTATCCTTGGTCTAATCAAAGAGCGTATCGCTCAAGATGACTGTGAAAAAGGTTTCCTACTAGACGGTTTCCCACGCACAATCCCACAAGCGGATGGCCTAAAAGAAATGGGCATTGCTGTTGATTACGTTGTTGAATTCGACGTAGCTGACGATGTGATTGTTGAGCGTATGGCTGGTCGTCGTGCTCACCTTCCTTCTGGTCGTACATACCACAGTGTGTACAACCCACCTAAAGAAGAAGGTAAAGATGACATCACTGGCGAAGAGCTTGTTGTACGTGATGACGACAAAGAAGAAACAGTTCGTGCACGTCTAGGCGTATACCACGATCAAACGGCTCCGCTTATTTCTTACTACGGTAAGGAAGCAGAAGCAGGTAACACTAAGTACCTTAAATTTGATGGTACTAAGCAAGTTGCTGAAGTTAGTGCAGAACTTGAGAAAGCACTAGCATAATTGGCTAACAGCCAGTTTTAGAATTTGATATATTGGAAGCGACCGTTAAGGTCGCTTTTTTTGTTTCAATTTTTAGTCATATACCAATCTAGATAAAATCGATTGTGCATAATTTCCGCGCTGCGGCTTAGATTCACGCGGCTAACGATCAAGGTGATGTTGCGATAACTCAGGTTAAGAACGACTATTCTTAAATTTAGTTGCGTAACAATGATCTTAAACTTATGCAGATTAGTATATTACGTTCCAGAAAATCACACATTGGTCTCAGGTATCTATGGAAAATAATAAAAAGCAGGGCGTTTTACTGGTGAACTTAGGAACACCAGATTCGGCGACTCCAGCTGGCGTTCGTCGATTTTTGAGTGAATTCTTACACGATAAGCGAGTCGTAAACCTAACGCGTTGGCTTTGGTGTCCTATTTTACATGGGGTGATCTTACCGATTCGAGCTCCGAAAGTGGCTAAATTGTATCAGTCTGTCTGGATGGATGATGGATCACCGCTGCTTGTGTACTCACAAAGACAAGCTGAGAAACTGCAGAAGAAATTGCAAATGCCTGTTGCGCTGGGTATGACCTATGGCAACCCAAGTCTTAAGATGGGTGTCGAACAACTGATGGAGCAGGGTGTCGAAGACATCATCGTACTACCTCTGTATCCTCAGTACTCAGGAACAACGACAGCGGCCGTTTCTGATGGTTTAACTAAAGCCTTCAAAAAAATGCCTGTTATCCCGAGCTATCGCTTTATTCGAGATTATTATTCTCACCCTAGCTATGCGAAAGCACTGGCTGAAAGTGTTCGTAGCCATTGGGAAGAAAATGGTAGGGCCGATCATTTAGTGTGTTCTTTCCACGGTATTCCGAAGCGACTCGCTGATGAAGGTGACATCTACCCTCAGCATTGTGAAGCGACGACCAAATTACTTGCTGCTGAGTTAGGCTTATCAGCGGACGATATCACCATGACATACCAGTCTCGATTTGGTCGAGAAGAGTGGTTGAAGCCTTACACTGACGAGACACTTGAATCACTGCCGAGTAAGGGCATCAAGAAGATTGATATCATGGCTCCTGCGTTCTCGGTTGACTGTTTGGAAACGTTGGAAGAGATTTCTGACCAGTGTAAAGAGACGTTCATTGATGCTGGTGGCTCAGGCTTTAGCTACATTATGTGTCTTAACGACAGAGACTCACACATCGATATGATGGCTGAGCTAGTGGCGCTTCATCGCTAACTAATATACCAATAGAATAAATAACAAAAGGGCTGCTCATTGAGCAGCCCTTTTTGATCTTGATGTTTCTTTTTGAAATAGATCTAGATATTAAGCAACAGAAGTTTCTGCTTTTGGCTCTGCTTCAAGCGTCATGTTAGTTTCTACACCATGCATCCATGATACAAGTTTACCTGCACAAAGAAGCAGTAAGACGCCACTTATTGTCGCTGTAATTGCGATACCACCGAAGATAGACATTGCGCCAAGCTCACCAACGTGAGAACCCACAAGGCCAGCGACGTAGTTTGCGACAGCATTAAAACCAAACCATGCGCCCATCATTAACGATGCCAGACGAAGCGGAGCTAACTTAGTGACCAACGACAGGCCAATAGGAGATAGACAAAGCTCGCCAAGGGTATGGAAGAAGAAAGCACCGACTAGCCATAGCATTGATGTTTTGACTGTTAGGTCGCCACCTTGCTCCATTACTGCGCCCATCATGCACACAAAGCCTAGTGCTAAGAAAAACAACGCCATCGCAAATTTCACTGGCGAGTTTGGTTCACGCTTACCAAGCTTGACCCAAAATGCAGCAATGATTGGTGCAAGTGTAATGATGAAGAATGGGTTCAGAGATTGGAACCAAGCTGCAGGAACTTCAAAGCCACCAATCATACGATCAGTATATTGCTGAGTGTAGATGTTCATCAGACCGCCAGCTTGTTCAAAGCCAGCCCAGAAAACGATTACGAACAGACCCATAACTAGAATAACTTTTAGTCTGTCGAACTCTTCTTTGGTCAGTGGTGTTTTCTCTTTCGATTTATTCAGCGCTTTCGCTCGTGCAGCTGCAGGTACTGAGCCAATGTTGCCTAACCATGACTGAGCCATCGTCAATTGCATAACTAAGCTAATAACCATACCGATACCAGCGGCTAGGAAGCCAGCTTTCCAGCCGAATGAATCGACTGCAGCACCTGAAATTAAGCCACCCAGTAGCGCGCCTAAGTTGATGCCCATGTAGAAAATGGTGAAAGCGCCGTCACGTCGGTTATCGCCTTCTTGGTATAGGTCGCCAACCATGGTCGAGATGTTTGGTTTAAACATACCGTTACCACTGATAAGCAGTGCTAAACCCAGATAAAGAGCATTTACTTGGTCTAAGCCAATAGCGCCGTTAGGAAGAGCAAGCGTAAATTGGCCTAATGCCATTAATACACCGCCCACTAGGATCGATTTACGTTGTCCTAAGTAGTTATCGGCAAGCCAGCCGCCGATTAATGGCGTGATATAGACTAAACCAGTATAGATACCATAAAGATCGAGGGCATCTTTTGTTGACCAACCAAGGCCACCATTGATAGTGGTATCGGTAAGAAATAAAACAAGGATGGCACGCATTGCATAGTAGGAGAAACGTTCCCATAGCTCTGTGCTAAAAAGTAGAAATAGGCCTCTAGGGTGGCCAAAGATGTTGTGATTGCTTGGCATAAGTTTTACTAATTTTAGGTATTAAAAGATTTTATAGTTCCTTATGTATACAGAGTGGAATAACCATCTGCAATAGGCGTCTTTTATGGTCACGATAACTAGTTTTTTATAAGTTTATGAAAATAATGGGTTTTATTGATAATGTTGCCCAGATAATGCGTGCTGCAAACTAATTTTCCAGTTTTGAGTTGAGCGCATAGTGTTCTTTTTAAAAGAATTATCGAATGCTAACCGTCGAATTGATTGGTTTGTTGGATGGTTTCTGGGTTTAAATGGTATCGCGTTCCTTTTGCGTGTCGCATACATAGCCTTACAATAATGCATCTTTTTATCTGTAAATGTTCCCTGTACAATGCTTAACCACTTTTTGTCCCTATGGCTTTTTGTTGATAAGTTGGTCTGTTACGCATAATTTATTGCTTATCAGGATTCATTTTATTAACGGTGATTAACGGTTTTAGGCTTGTGGTAATATATCCCAAAATAGAAAATGGCTAGTAAAATGAAACGTTGGTATTTACTTTACTGTAAGCGTGGTGATCAAAAACGCGCTCAACAGCACCTAGAAAACCAGGGGGTAGAGTGCTTTTATCCTCAAATCGATGTCAAGAAGGTCGTGAGAGGGAAAGAGAAGCAGGTCAAAGAACCGCTATTCCCATCTTATATCTTTGTTCGCTTTGATTATGAGCAAGGCCCTAGTTTTACGACAGTTCGTTCGACTCGTGGCGTTGTCGACTTTATTAAATTTGGAGCAAGGCCACATGAAGTCCAAGGCGACTTAGTGTATGAACTGAAAGAGTTTGAGAAGTGTTGCGAAGATGAACCTGAAGAGTGCTGTGTTGAGTTTGAATCAGGGCAAGTGGTCAAGATCAATAGTGGTCAGTTTGCTGGGGTTGAAGCTATTTTCCATCAGAAAGATGGTGAAGCTCGATCTATTATGCTGGTAAAAATGATCAGCAAAGTGGTTCCGATCAGTATTGAGAACGAAGCACTACAAGCTCACGCATAAGTGCAGTAATACAAAGCAAAAAATAGGCTTAAAACAAAAAGGCGCATAATGCGCCTTTTTTAGTCTTTAGGGTTTGTTCAAAACGCGCTAAGCGTTGTAAGCATCGTTGTGAACGGCTTGTACTGCACGACCTGATGGGTCGACACAGTTTTTGAATGACTCATCCCACTCAATCGCTTTCGCTGATGAACAAGCAACTGAAGGACCACCAGGTACACATTCTGCCGCTGATTCTAGAGGGAATAGCTCCTCAAAGATTTCACGGTAAGCATAACCTTCTTTGGTTGTTGGCGTGTTGTAAGGGAAACGGAACTTCGCAGCTTCCATTTGTTGATCCGTTACTTTTTCTTCAGCCGTTGCTTTTAATGTGTCAATCCAATCGTAGCCAACACCATCAGAGAACTGTTCTTTTTGACGCCATGCAATTGAATCAGGTAGGTAGTCTTCAAAACACTCACGTAGAATGTGTTTCTCCATTTTACCGTTACCACACATCTTATCTTCAGGGTTCAAACGCATTGCTACATCGATGAACTCTTTGTCCAAGAATGGAACACGACCTTCAACACCCCATGCCGCAAGAGATTTGTTGGCGCGAGCACAGTCAAACATGCTTAGAGCAAGAAGTTTACGCACGGTTTCTTCGTGGAACTCTTTTGCGTTTGGCGCTTTATGGAAGTACAGGTAGCCACCAAAGATCTCATCAGCACCTTCACCAGACAGTACCATTTTGATACCCATTGCCTTGATCTTACGAGCAAGCAAGTACATCGGCGTTGAAGCACGAATCGTCGTTACATCGTAAGTTTCAATGTGGTAGATAACATCACGGATTGCATCTAAGCCTTCCTGAATGGTGTAAGTCATCTCGTGGTGTACGGTACCAATCTTATCAGCAACTTCACGAGCAGCGATCAGATCAGGCGCGTTTTCTAGACCTACTGCGAATGAGTGCAGTTGTGGCCACCAAGCTTCTGATTGCTCATCGTCTTCGATACGCATTGCAGCAAAACGTTTAGCGACTGCTGAAGTGATTGAAGAATCAAGACCACCAGATAGAAGTACACCATAAGGTACATCTGTCATTAGTTGACGTTTAACTGCAGCTTCTAGCGCTTCAGTCAGTTCTTCTTTACTTGTGCTGTTACCTTGTACCGCAGCGTATTCATTCCAATCGCGGATGTAGTAGCGTTGAGGCTCTGCATCTTTCGAAGAATAGAAGCTACCAGGAGGGAACTCACTGATCGTCTTGCATACTTCAGCGAGTGCTTTCATCTCTGAAGCAACGTAGTAGTTGCCGTGCTCGTCGTAGCCTTGGTAAAGCGGGATGATACCAATATGGTCACGGCCGACTAGGTACTCGTCTTTCTCTTCGTCGTATAAAACGAATGCGAAAATACCGTTAAGTTCTTCTAAAAGGTCCGCGCCCATTTCTTGGTATAACGCTAGGATAACTTCACAGTCAGAGTCAGTCTGGAACTGGTACTTATCTTCATAGCGTGCACGAAGTTCTTTGTGGTTATAAATTTCGCCGTTCACTGCAAGAATGTGCTTTTTATCTTGGCTGTATAGTGGTTGTGCACCACTGTTAAGACCAACGATAGCCAAACGCTCGTGAGCAAGAATTGCTTTTTCACCAGCATAGATACCAGACCAGTCTGGGCCACGGTGACGAAGCTTTTTAGACATTTCTAAAGCAATAGGGCGAAGTGCTGCGGCATCACTTTTAATGTCGAGAATGCCAAATACTGAACACATAGAACTTCCTTTTAAATAATTTCTAAATCAACTGTATTCAATTTGCCATTCTGGCTAAAAAAAGCAACCGAATGTGAGCAAAAAAATAATATAAAGGGGTTTATGTTAGAAATTATCTAATTTTAAGGTGGTTTTGGTGAGTGACGTCTAATTGCGGTTGGTTTTTTAAACAAAAACCTCTCAAAAGTGCAAAAGAACAGCAATTTTGAGAGGTTAATTAGACAATGTTTAGGACTAGATCTTATTGATGTTTGGGTTTAATTGCTCACATACGTGTCGAGCAAAACCACTACCAGCTTCACTGTAAATGTTGAATGCCGCATCGACACCATTCTCTTTCAATGTTTCTAGCTGGTCGGAGTATTCAGCAATGGCGGCGATTTGACCTTTAAAATCACGTGATTTTAGCTGTTCTAAGGCTGTTTGATTACCTTGGTGATGAGGCATCGCCAAGATCACTAACTTCACGTTTGCTGTATCTAAGATACGCTCCCAGAAATCTGGGTCGGTTGCGTCGCCAGAAATAACGTTTCTTCCAAGGCTTCTATGGTTGTGTGCGGCTTCTTCACGAACTTCGACACCTAAGCTAACCTTGCCATAGCGAGAACGCAATTCATCGTAGGCGCCAGTACCAATGCGCCCCATACCAAGAATAAGCACTTGTGCTCGACCAGGATCAATTCGTTTATCACGTTGGTGAAGCTTTTCAGCAGCGTGCTCTTTGAGCCACTTACCTGACTGTTGATAAAGCTTATGACCCGCTTTGTTTAAAGGAGCAGCGATTAAGAACGATAACGAAACCGCAATCGCCACCGCCACTAATATATCGCCAGACATCCACCCCATCTTAAAGGCAAGACCACCGACGATAAGACCAAATTCACTGTAGTTAAACAATGATAGAGAGGCGAGTAGAGAGGTTCGAACACGGAATTTGAAGCGGTTGAGTACCAAGAAGTAAAGCACGCCTTTCACTGGCAGCAACAGCAAGAATAAGATGGCGAGCATAAAGCCTTGAATGGTAGGTTGCTCGGATAATCCAATATTCAAGAAGAAGCAAACAAGGAAAAGCTCTTTGAGGTTAAACAGCGATTTCGACAGCTCTGAAGCTTTTGGGTGACCGGCTAGCAACATACCTAAGATAAGAGCACCTAGATCTGGTTTAACCCCTACAAACTGGAACAAACCTGCACCGACGACCAATGCGAAGAAAATGCCGAACAGCACCAACATTTCGCCGTGACCAACCCAGTCGAGGACTTTGTAGAACAACGGACGACAGAATGGCAAAGCGAACAGTGCGATGGCATACCACTCTGGAATTTTGCCTGTCGATGCCGTTAAGAAGACCACGGCAAAGATATCCTGCATGACCAGAATACCGATCGCTAATGTTCCATAGGTCGCATTCATTTCCCCTTTCTCTTGCAGAGACTTAACTGCGAATACGGTACTAGAGAATGAAAGGGCAAAACCGAGTAGAACAATCTGTTCTATTGACATGGCTGCCAACGAGGAAATACCTAGGAATTTAAAACCAAACAGGGCGACCGCAAAAAACAGAGTGGATAAAAGGTTGTGGATTGTTGCGCCAGCCCAGATCTCTTTAGAGAGCAGGGTTTTGATATCGAGCTTTAAGCCAATCGTAAATAGAAGCAGGGTGACACCAAGGTCAGCCAAGGTAATGATGGTGTCATTGGTTTCAAAACCCAGAGCAAAGAGCCCGAAACCAGCGACCAAAAAGCCGACCAATGGGGGAAGGTGACACTTTAAAGCAATAAATCCTGCAATAAACGCAGTGGATATTAATATAAGTTCCATAACTTGTAGTAGTAGTTCCCTAGCTTAAAAAAACGGGCCGTGTTTATACAAACACGGCCCGCGGAAAATCAGAGTTGTTTTTCTTTAGTCTTCAAGAAGCTTTTGAAGTAACACACCGTTGAGCATGGCGCGCTTAATCATGGCAAAAGCTCCCATCGTAGGATGTTTATCGATCTGTGATGCTACAATAGGCAGGCCGCTATGGAAAGCCGTTAACGACTGATTCTCTACATTGCGCTTAATTGCAGGGAAAACAATCTCTTGTGCCTTTGTAATATCACCAGCAATGATAACTTTCTGAGGATTAAACAAGTTAATCGTCATTGCGATAGCTTTACCCAGTTGATTACCTACTCGAACCAAACTTTGCTTAGCCAGTTCGTCGCCATTGATAGCATGGTCACATACATCTTGAATGGTAATGTGTTCAATCTCTGTTAGCGAGGACTCATAACCTTGCTTAATTAGCTTTTGGACACGTTCAACAATGGCAGGGTTTGCCGCTACGGTTTCAAGACAACCGAAATTACCGCATTGGCATTGCTCGCCAAGTGGATCAATTTGGATATGACCAATTTCACCCACGTTGCGGTTATGGCCAAGGAAAACCTGACCATTAACAATAATACCAGCACCAGTACCACGGTGAACGCTAACCAAAATAGAATCTTGGCTGTCTTTGCTTGCACCGAAGTAGTGCTCAGCAAGCGCCATTCCTCGAACGTCATTACCAACAAAACAAGCAACATGGAATGTGTCGCGAATAATGTCGCTTAACGCAAGGTTATCGATGTCTGTATTTGGCATGTACTCAACGACACCTGTCGTTGGGTTAACCAAGCCTGGAAGAGTGACACCAATGGCAATCAGTTGGTCGATCTTTGGTTGGTGTTCAGCAATGAAAGCCTTCAAGTTATTGACCAAGCCTTGGGTGAGGTCTGATTGGTCTGAGTAATTCAGGTCTTGCTGTTGGAAAGCCAGCTCACGACCGCCAAGGTCATGCAGGCTTATTTGAATGTAATCTCGACCCAAGCGCACAGCGACAGAGTGAAAAGGCTCTACTTCTGTGGTTAGGGAGATAGCGCGTCTACCGCCAGTAGACGCTTGCTGCGCAACCTCTTTAATTAGGCCGCGCTCTAAAAGTTGGCGGGTAATTTTTGTAACACTTGCCGGTGCGAGTTGGCTTACATCAGCCACTTGTATACGACTGATAGGCCCTTGTTGGTCTATTAGTCGGTATACCGCCGCACTGTTTAGTTGTTTAACTAAGTCTACGTTACCTATTTGTCCGCCATTCATACTTAATTGTGCTCGTATTGTCCGTTAACAACAGTCGCTTTAACGTTAAAGTCTCGGTCAAATACGGCTAGGTTTGCAACCATGCCTTTTTTGATTCGACCTAGCTTGCTTTCTACACCGATAGCCGTAGCTGGGTATAGCGTAGCCATGCGAAGAGCTTCGTCTAAAGCGATACCGGCGTGCTCAACTGTATTCTGAACTGCTTCAATCATAGTCAGAGCTGAGCCGCCCAGTGTGCCGTTTTCATCAACACACTTACCATCACGGTAATATACTTTCTTACCGACAAAAATAAAGTATTCCATGTCAGCACCTGCAGGAGCTGTGGCATCCGTCACTAATACCAACTTTTCTCCCTTGATTTTATGCGCAATTCTGATGTTTGCGTAATCAACGTGGAAGCCATCAGCAATAATGCCAGCATAAACCTCAGGCGTATCGTAAATCGCGCCAACAACGCCAGGCTCACGACCAACCATAGGAGTCATTGCATTGAATAGATGAGTGGCAAAAGTGATACCTGATTCGAAACCTTGACGAGCTTCTGCGTACGTTGCATTCGTGTGACCAATCGAAACAACCACACCAGCTTTGCGCAGACGCTCAATGTGTTCTGGGTCGTTAAGCTCAGGAGCCAATGTTACTTTTGCAACAAGGTCACTGTTCTCACAGATAAGCTCAATCATTTCGCTGTCTGATTTACGAATGTGATCGACGCTGTGAATGCCTTTTTTCGCGACGTTTAAATACGGACCTTCAAGGTGTAGGCCAAGAGATTGGTTTTGGTATTGGTTGTGATACTCACGAGCTGCGGTAATAACCGCGCGCATGTCTTCGTCAGAAGAAGTGATTAGCGTTGGCAGGAAGCTAGTACAGCCAGATTTAAGGTTTGCTTTGTGCATGATCTGCATGGTGTCTGCAGTGATCTCATCGTTAAGCATAACACCGCCACAACCATTCAATTGTAGGTCAATGAAGCCTGGGCTTAGGTTTGCTCCGTTTAGGTCGCGAACTTCGATTCCTTCTGGTAATTCAGAGATAGGACAGACTTTTTTGATCAGTTCGTTTTCGATTACAACAGCATGATCGGTTAGAACATCACTACCAGTGTAAATTTTACAGTTACTTAGCGCGTACATAGTCAGCTAATCCTTATTTCGTGAGATCTTTAAAATTTGTTCGTTACCTAAATGTGGACTTAGTTTGCGAGCATCATTTACGTAACGATTTATCTTTTATGGGCAAACGGCTTCAAAATGGGAAGCGATTTAAGTTGTTGAAAAATATATGAACAATTGATTATTGATATACATTTAGGTTCACTTTTAATGATTGTTTATTGGACAGCGTAAACCCAGGGATACCATCATTTTACCTAATGGTTAGGTTTAGATTTTATCTATAAACGTTCATTTTTTTGAATGATAAAATAAGTTTTATGATCTCGCTAGCAAAAACCTCTGGATTTGGTAAAAACTGGTGATTACGATCACAAATGGTAAGGTTTTAATTTGCGGAGCAAAATTAATTGAATACACTGAATAGGACTAAATTGAGCGACTAAAATAAGTTTCTCAAACGAATTCTAAAAAATCCTATAGGGGGAAACAACTGGTGAATATTCTAGGATATGCACAGAAGCTTGGTAAGGCGTTAATGCTACCAATCGCAACGCTTCCGATTGCGGCGCTTCTTTTACGTTTAGGTCAAGGCGATTTACTTGATATTCCATTCATGGCAGAAGCTGGTGGTGCTATCTTCGGTAACCTACCATTGCTATTTGGTCTAGGTATCGCGATTGGTCTTTCTAAAGACGGTAACGGCGCAGCGGGTCTTGCTGGTGCAGTTGCTTACTTCGTACTAACAGCAACAGCAACCACAATTAACGCAGACGTTAACATGTCATTCTTCGGCGGTATCTTCGCAGGTATCATCGCAGGTCACTCTTACAACGCTTTCCATGCAACACGCCTTCCTGAGTGGCTGGCTTTCTTCGCGGGTAAACGTTTAGTACCTATCATGGCCGGTCTATTTGCACTTGTTGCAGGTGCTGTGTCTGGTGTGGTTTGGCCTGGTATTCAATCTGGTCTAGATGCACTAGCTCACGCGGTATCAACGTCTGGTGCTGTTGGCCAATTCGTTTACGGTACTCTTAACCGTGCACTAATCCCTGTAGGTCTACACCACGTATTGAACTCATACTTCTGGTTCGGTATGGGTACGTGTCAGGAAATCATCGTTGCTGGTCAAGGCGCATTCGCTAACATCACTCAACTTTGTGTTGACCCTGCACTGGCTAAAACTCTAGTTGTTGGTCAAGAACATACATTCACATTCGCTAACTCAGTAACTCCAGAGATTACTACTGTTGTTAAAGAAGTGACTGAAACAGTTAAATCTGGCGACCTACACCGTTTCTTCGGTGGCGATAAAGGCGCTGGCGTATTCATGAACGGTTTCTTCCCAGTAATGATGTTCGGTCTACCAGGTGCTGCACTTGCAATGTACCTAGCTGCTCCTGCTGAAAAACGTAGCCAAGTTGGTGGCGCATTGTTCTCAGTTGCATTCTGTTCATTCCTAACAGGTATCACAGAGCCGCTAGAATTCATGTTCGTATTCCTAGCTCCTGCTCTATACGCAATGCACGCGGTATTTACAGGTCTGTCTCTAGTAGTGGCAAACATGTTTGGTACTCTGCACGGTTTCGGTTTCTCTGCTGGTCTAATCGACTTCGTACTGAACTGGGGTCTAGCAACTAAACCATTCACTCTACTATTGATTGGCTTAGCATTCGGTGCTCTATACTTCTTCACTTTCTCTTTCGCAATCCGCGCTTTCAACTTGAAATCGCCAGGTCGTGAAGATGATGACGAAGCTGCAGCAGCTCCTGCTGGTGACGCGCCAAAAGGTGACGTTGCTCGTCAATACCTGAAAGCTCTAGGTGGTCACGAAAACCTGACTTCAATCGATGCTTGTATCACTCGTCTACGTCTAACTCTTAAAGACCGCTCTATCGCTGATGAAGTTGTTCTTAAGAAACTTGGCGCTAAAGGTGTGGTTAAACTAGGTGAGAACAACCTACAGGTTATCCTAGGCCCACTAGCTGAAATCGTCGCTGGCGAAATGAAAGCTATCGGCGCAGGTGAAGACCTATCTGATGTAAAACTTCCATAGTAAAGGAAGTACTTGTTAAGACGTAACAACGGCTCTTAACTAAGTTTCAAATTGAAAGCCTCCCACACGGGAGGCTTTTTTGTGCCTGTCATTTAAGGCCAGTGAACAAGGTTCGTTCTATTCTTCATCGAATAGCAGAAATAATCACAATTAACTGATGGTTCTTATTGTGCAAAGGCGAAGAATTGTGGATGATTAGCAACAATGATCTTTCTATCTTTGATAGGCAGCAAAAGCCGCCTTTGTCTCGGATATGAAAGATAACTTTCTCTGACAATACTAAATACATAGAGGTGCTATAGATGAGTGAAGCTGAGGCTCGTCCATCGAATTTCATTCGCCAAATTATCGATAAAGATTTAGCGGATGGTACACACAGTAGCGTGCATACTCGTTTCCCGCCGGAGCCAAATGGCTACCTGCACATTGGTCACGCTAAATCTATTTGCTTGAACTTTGGTATTGCTCAGGACTACCAGGGACAATGTAATCTTCGTTTCGATGATACAAACCCTGAAAAAGAAGACGTTGAATACGTTGAGTCAATTAAGAATGATGTAAGCTGGTTAGGCTTCGAATGGTCGGGTGATATTTGTTACTCATCAAACTACTTCGATACGCTTTACGCTTATGCTGTGGAATTAATTAATAAAGGCTTAGCGTATGTTGACGAGCTAAGTCCTGAGCAGATCCGTGAATACCGTGGCACGTTAAAAGAGCCTGGTAAAGCGAGCCCATATCGTGATCGCAGCCCTGAAGAAAACCTAGCGTTGTTTGAAAAAATGCGTGACGGTGGCTTCGAAGAAGGCAAAGCATGTCTACGTGCTAAGATCGACATGAGCTCTTCATTCATGGTTATGCGCGATCCAGTTATCTACCGTGTTCGTTTTGCTCACCACCATCAGACTGCTGACAAGTGGTGCATTTACCCAATGTACGACTTCACTCACTGTATCTCTGATGCGCTAGAGGGCATTACGCACTCTATCTGTACGCTTGAATTCCAAGATAACCGTCGTTTGTATGACTGGGTTCTAGACAACATCACGATTGATTGCCAACCTCGTCAGTACGAGTTTAGCCGTCTGAATCTTGAATACACGGTAATGTCGAAGCGTAAGCTGAACCAACTTGTGGTTGAAAACCTAGTTGAAGGTTGGGATGATCCACGTATGCCAACAATCTCTGGTTTGCGTCGTCGTGGCTTCACTTCAAGTTCGATTCGCGAATTCTGTAAACGTATTGGTGTGACTAAGCAAGAGAACATGATTGAGTTCGGCTCACTTGAATCTTGTATCCGTGATGATCTGAACGAAAATGCACCTCGTGCAATGGCTGTTCTTGACCCTATCAAGGTCGTGATTGAAAACTACGACGCTGATACAGTAGAAACACTGACAGTGGCAAATCACCCGAACAAGCCAGAAATGGGCACTCGTGAAGTTCCATTTACGCGTGAAGTTTGGATTGAGCGTGACGACTTCCGTGAAGAAGCAAACAAGAAATACAAGCGTTTGGTTCTTGGCAAAGAAGTTCGTCTACGTGGTGCTTACGTGATCAAAGCTGAACGTATCGAAAAAGATGCAGAAGGCAACATTACGACTATCTTCTGTTCTTACGACAATGAAACACTCGGTAAGAACCCTGCAGATGGCCGTAAAGTGAAAGGCGTTATCCATTGGGTATCGGCTGATAAAGCACTGCCTGCTGAGATTCGTTTGTACGATCGTCTATTCACTGTGGCAAACCCAGCCGCTGCTGATGATTTCGCTGCAACGCTTAACCCTGAGTCACTTGTTACGCTAAACGGTTTCGTTGAACCTAGCCTAGCAGAAGGTGTGGCAGAGCAAGCGTATCAGTTTGAACGTACAGGTTACTTCTGCGTAGATTCGAAAGACTCGAAAGCAGACGCGCTAGTATTCAACCGTACGGTTGGTCTACGTGACACTTGGGGTAAAACTGAAGCTTAATGGCTTAGTTTTCTATAGCTCAGCTTTCTAAAGCTTAGAGCCCTAAAGCTTAGTTTCTCAAGATACGCTTAATAAAAAACCGGCTTAGAGCCGGTTTTTTTGTGTCTGGGAAATAACCAAATTGTGGGCCAAGTTACTGTGATTCTTAATACGGTATCAACCCAAATAAAAAACGCCGGCCTAAGCCAGCGTTCTGTGTTACTTCTTCGCTTTATGTGCGTCTGGGTTGCCTTTGCAATCCCCAGTGATGCTTTTACCATACAGATATAAACTGTGGTTAGTTAACTGTACGTTGTAGCGTTGAGCGATTTCTTTTTGTCTTTCTTCGATAAGATCATCAGAGAATTCGATAACTTCACCGCAGTCTAAACATACTAGGTGATCGTGGTGATGCTGTGTTGAAAGTTCAAATACAGACTTGCCGCCTTCGAAGTGGTGGCGAGTTACAATGCCAGCATCATCGAATTGGTTCAGTACGCGATAAACGGTCGCAAGACCTATCTCTTCACCTAAGTCGATCAGCTTTTTATATAAATCTTCAGCACTAATATGTTGGCAGTCTGGTTGTTGTAATACTTCTAAAATTTTGAGCCGTGGGAGGGTCACTTTAAGACCAGCATCTTTTAGCGCTTGATTATTGTCTGACATATACTTTCCTGTTGATGATCTGCAGCAATTAACAGAATTCAATATTAATACCATTATAGTTTAGTCAGGCATAACAATAAACCACGAACTTCAAAGGGTTACTTACTGACATCACAATCTGTTTTGTAAATTGGAAGTATCTCACTTATAGTGGAGGTACGACCAGTCAAGCTGACGGTGTTTCTGATATGAACATGGAATGTTGTTATGAATAAGCAACTCGCAAAAATATATAAACCCAACATTGTAAAATTTGCTCTCAATATTTGGCCTCCTTTTTGGGGATCGGGAATTCGAATAGCTCACATTAGCCCTGACTTTAGGGTTGTTAAGACGATACTAAAGCTGCGCTGGTGGAATAAGAACGCCAATCGTACTCAATATGGCGGCAGTATCTTTTCTCTTACCGATCCAGTTTACTCTTTGATGTTAATGGGTATTTTAGGTGAGCGATATTATGTTTGGGATAAAGAGGCGAGTATTAACTTTATCAAGCCGGGTCAATCCGACTTGTATGCAGATTTTGAGATAAGCCAAGGGCAACTGGATGATATCTATCGTCAGACACAGCTTGGTGAGAAGTGCTTCCCCGAATTTATTATCCACGTTAAAGATAAGCAGGGGAATGTGGTGTCAGAAATTCAGCGAACCCTGTATGTGAGAAAGAAGCCGCAGTTCAGAGAGGATGACGAAGCATTAGAAGCTGAGTGTTGATTGATGAACATTAAATAGCAAAAAACCTCCTATAAGGAGGTTTTTTCATATCTACATATCGGTCATTAATTGTAACAATTAACAATCGCTAGAGAATTAGTCTTCTAGCTCTGCTAGGCACATTTCTTCGTGGATTTGTTTAACCCAGTTAGATACACGCTCATCAGTTAGCTCAGGTTGACGGTCTTCATCGATACATAGACCAACGAATTGGCTGTCATCGCCTTCAACTAAGCCTTTCGATGCTTCGAATTCGTAGCTTTCAGTTGATGTGTGACCTAGGATAGTACCGCCTTTCGCTTCAACGATGTCACGGATAGTACCCATAGCATCACAGAAGTATTCTGCGTAATCTTCTTGGTCGCCACAACCAAAGATAGCAACAAGCTTAGTTGAAAAATCAATAGCTTCTAGCTCAGGGAAAAAGTCGTCCCAATCACATTGTGCTTCGCCGTAGTACCACGTAGGGATACCAAGCAGCAGTAGATCGAAGTTATCGATGTCTTCTTTGCTGCTTTTTGCAATGTCTTGAACTTGAACGAGCTGCTTGCCCAATTGCTTTTGAATCATCTTAGCAACAGCTTCAGTGTTACCTGTATCGCTACCAAAGAAGAGACCTACACTTGCCATAGAATCATTACCTTTCATTTTGTCTGTTGTCGGTGTAATAAAGTTCGGAGGAAATCGTTAGATTCCAGTTCCTTCCCAGCTTAGTTGGATTATCCCTTTTGCGATAAAACCTGCGCAGCCAAGGAAAAGTACTAACCATACGATGCGACGACCAAATGCAGGAACATTTCCTTCCTTTAGAACGTCTTTAATTGCCATTCCGATTAGAAAGAAAATCGCGGCAAACAGAAGATCTAAACCAATAGATTCAATGATGTTCATGTAGTCGTAAAGCATGGGAACCTTATATACCAAATTTGCTTGGGCGCACTATATCACTGTTGTGAGATAAAGTTAATCTGCTGTGATTACACAGCTCTCATTTATATCGACTAATCAACCTATCTAAGCGATGAATTTTCTTATTGCACGGAGTACTTCGGCTGGCTTTTCCGCGTGTAACCAGTGTCCCGTGTTAGCGATAACATGAGCCTTTGCGTTGGAAAACTGCTGTTGAACGGCGGTTTGATGCTCAGCTGTGAGGTAATCAGAGTCCCCACCTTTTATTAGCAAGGTTTTGACCGAGGTTTTCTCGATCGGTTCCCAACCAATAATTTGTGGATAGTTGCTCAATAACGAAGCAACGTTGAAGCGCCATTCCATGATGCCTTGTTCCGTTTTGAACAAAGATTTGGTCAAGAACTGGCGAACCCCATCAATTTCGATATGTTTTGCGAGGATCTTAAGCGCGTCTGAGCGTGATGTCGGTTTTTCTTCTATCACAGCTTGTAGGCCGGCGAATACGTTGTCGTGACGACTTTGGGTGTACGCGACTGGTGCCATATCCAAGACAATCAATTTATGCAGCGTAAGATGTTGTGTCAGCGCCATCGCTACCTTGCCACCCATGGAATGACCAATCACAGTGATATCATTTAACTCAAGATCATTCAGTAGTTGAGCCACATCTTGTGCCATTGCTTTATAGCTGTGAGTGTCACTATGGAAGGATTGGCCGTGGTTGCGTAGATCGATACTAAGTACCTGGTGATCGGCTTTTAGATCCCTAGCTAGCAAGCCAAGGTTGTCCAGATTACCGAATAATCCATGGATCAAAACAATGGTGTGACCCGCACCTTCTAATTTATAGTTGAGCTGTACTGACATTTTTATCTTATTCATGGTGGGTTTGACGTAGAGTATCCGCGCGGATCTCGCTATAATCCCCCTGAGTTTAAACATTGAGATTGTGAAAAGCGAATGAAAACAATTGAGGTTGATGAGGACCTATACCGTTTTATTGCGGGTCAGACAGAACGTATTGGCGAAAGCGCTTCAGATATTCTGCGCCGCTTATTACAGGTTGATAGCCAAGGCATGGTTCCGATCGAAGAGATCGTTGAGCCAAAAGGTATCGTTGTTAGCAAAGAGGTAGGCTTTACTCCAGAGAAGTTCGATGGTGTTAAAGAAATGCGCTCACTACTAATATCAGATGAGTTTGCATCACTGAAGAAAGCCATTGATCGTTTCATGCTTGTGTTATCGACACTGCATAAAATCGACCCTTTAAGCTTTTCAGAAGCAACTCAAGTAAAAGGCCGCAAGCGTGTTTACTTTGCAGACAACGAAGAGACCTTGCTAGCAAACGGCAACACAACGAAGCCTAAAGCCATTCCACAAAGTCCTTTTTGGGTTATAACTAATAATAACACTAGCCGTAAAAGACAAATGGTTGAACAGCTTATGAGCCGCATGAGTTTCCAAGCAGAATTGATAGAAAAAGTAACAGGTTCAATTTAACGAAATCTGATTTAAACCTCATAATATCCATGGATAAGAAGATATTATGAGGTTTTTTTGTTTTTAAATTTTATATATAAGGATGTCGAAAAATGGCTATGCACCCTCGTGCTGGGCAGAAAGCTCAGCAGGAAGATCTTCATAATATTCCGGCTTTAGTTGCTAACTATTTCTTACAGCAACCGGATGCTACTAACCCAGACCACAAAGTACTGTTCGGTACTTCAGGTCACCGTGGTACAGCAGACAAATCAACATTTAATGAAAACCACATCCTAGCGATCGCACAAGCGGTGGCTGAAGTTCGTGCTGAGCAAGGTACAACAGGGCCTCTTTTCCTAGGTAAAGATACTCACGCTCTCTCTGAGCCTGCGTTTTCTACTGTAATCGAAGTGCTTGTAGCCAACGATGTTGAAGTTATTATTCAAGAAAACAATGGCTTTACTCCAACACCAGGTATCTCGCACGCGATTCTTACGCATAACCTAGTGAATGACAAAAAAGCGGACGGCATTGTTATCACGCCTTCGCATAACCCACCACAAGACGGTGGTATTAAATACAATCCGACACACGGTGGCCCTGCTGAGGCTGAGCTAACTCAAGCGATTGAAGATCGTGCGAACGTCATCATTGCTGAGCAAATGCAAGGCGTAAAGCGTACTCCTATCGCACAGGCTAAACAGTCTGAGCTAGTGAAAGAAGTTGATCTCGTTGCTCCTTACATTGCTGACTTGGTTAACGTGGTTGATATGGAAGCGATCCAGAAAGCAAACATCAAGATTGGTGTTGATCCACTGGGTGGCAGCGGTATTGATTACTGGCGTCAAATTGGCAAAGCGTACAACCTAGATCTTACTCTGGTCAGTGAATCGGTTGATCCTTCGTTCCAATTTATGTCTCTAGACAAAGATGGTGTGGTTCGTATGGATTGTTCTTCTCCGTACGCAATGGCAGGCTTATTGGCGCTTAAAGATGACTATCAACTAGCGTTTGGTAACGACCCTGATTACGATCGCCACGGCATTGTTACGCCAAAAGGCTTGATGAATCCAAACCACTTCCTAGCGGTTTGTATTGACTACCTATACCGTAACCGTGAAGGTTGGGGCAAAGACGTTGCAGTGGGTAAAACACTAGTATCAAGTGCACTAATCGACCGTGTTGTTGCCGACTTAGGTCGTGAACTTTGTGAAGTGCCGGTTGGTTTCAAATGGTTCGTTGATGGCTTATACAACGGTCAGTTTGGTTTCGGTGGTGAAGAGAGTGCTGGCGCATCTTTCTTACGTAAAGACGGTACGCCTTGGTCAACAGATAAAGATGGCCTAATTCTTTGTTTGCTTGCGGCTGAGATCACAGCAGTAACGGGTAAGAACCCACAAGAATATTACGAAGAGCTTGCTGCTAAACACGGTGAATCTAAGTATAACCGTATTCAAGCGGTAGCAAACGGTGCACAAAAAGACGTACTTAAGAAGCTGTCTCCAGAGATGGTTTCTGCTGAGACGCTGGCTGGTGACCCAATTACCGCACGCCTAACGCACGCTCCGGGTAATGGCGCTGCGATTGGTGGCCTAAAAGTGACGACTGAAAACGGTTGGTTTGCTGCTCGTCCATCAGGTACAGAAGACATCTACAAGATCTACTGTGAAAGCTTTAAAGGTGAAGAGCACCTGAAAGCAATCGAAGCAGAAGCTCAAGAGATTGTTAATCAAGTATTTGCAGCCGCTGGCCTATAATCGAATACCGATTAGTAGAGTCATCAAGTAAATAGTGAAAGGGTTGATGTGAAAGCATCAGCCCTTTTTTATCAGCTTGTGGGTATAGCGGTTAAGGCTAAGTGTTTGAATTAATTTGCAAATGAGTAGATTGTCTTAACCGTGTGGCCAACTTTGTGGCATCACAAACCAAAACTGCCCTGATTTAGTTTGCCCATGAACGAAGCGATCACCAAACTCGGTGATAGGTTCACAGGTGAAGTCATCAGTGCCAGCTGCCCATTGCTCTTTGGTGAGAGGGTAGAGTACATCAGTAATTAAATGGGCTTGGTTTTGATAACACCAAAAACCGTTTACTTGGCTTGAATTAATGTCATAGCCCAAACATTCAGTAGGTACTTTTTGATCTAAGAATGGGTTGGTATATAGACGACCCTGCATGAGGAGATGTTTTGAGTCGACATCGATCTCTGGATATTGCTCCACAAACGCCGCTGAAGAGGACATGCCAAGTTGATGGGTGAGCATCCTGTCTAACTTCTTATCCAATTGGTCATGAGAGTTAGGACCAAACCATGTCTGTTCATGGAGCAGGTAAAACTTGATCGCGACTTCCCAGTGTTGCAGTTTCTGGCTATTTTCTTCTTCTAAAATAAAGTCGATAGCACCGAGTGTTCTTCCCTCAACATTAATTTGAATCTCATCGTACTTGACCGAATAATCAGGTGAGGCTTCAATGACTTGTTCACATAGATGCTGGTAGAGGAAACCTAACCTTGGGTTTCCGTTATAAGTGTGTGATGAGTCGATGGCATGGGTGCTTAAGAATGCACCAAGATCGGAAATCGGTGGCTTAATTTTCAGTAACGGCGGTGAGTCGATGACCCATTGGTAAAAACGTTGCAGTGCTGTCATCGGTTCCTCATAAACTCATCGTGGGGCTTTCGACATTCTACCCGTAAATTGATATAACGACGTTATTATAAAGTTAAGCTGGAAAGAAAAATGAATAACTTACAATTAGAAAAGCTACTTAACGAAAAACTTCAGCCACAGCAGATTAAAGATTACTGTCCTAATGGTCTTCAAGTGGAAGGTACTTCTCAAGTAAAGCGCATTGTTACTGGTGTGACAGCTTCTCAAGCATTAATTGATAAAGCGGTAGAACTGAACGCAGACGCTTTATTAGTCCATCACGGTTTCTTTTGGAAAGGTGAGTCAGAAGCCATTCGTGGTATGAAGGGTAAGCGAATTCGAACTCTGATTAAAAACGACATCAACCTTTTGGGTTACCACTTACCACTTGATATCCACCCTGAACTTGGTAACAACGCCAAGCTTGCAGAGTTGCTCGACATTGAAGTTGAAGGTGGCTTGGAAGGGCATCCACAATCTGTTGCGATGTTTGGTAAGTTGAGTTCACCAATGACTGGTGCAGAGTTCGCAGAAAAGATTGGCCAAGCTTTGAACCGCAAGCCATTACATATCACTCCAGAAAACCAAGATAAAATGATTACGACTGTTGGTTGGTGTACTGGTGGTGGTCAAGACTACATTGAGTTAGCTGCGTCTCAAGGTATTGATGCATTTATCTCTGGTGAAATTTCAGAGCGCACAACGTACTCTGCACGTGAGCAAGATATTCATTACTTTGCAGCAGGCCACCACGCAACAGAACGTTATGGTGTGAAGGCATTAGGTGAGTGGTTAGCGAAAGAGCATGACTTAGATGTAGAATTTATCGATATTGATAATCCAGTGTAACCACGTTTAGAGGTTATGACTTTCTGGATATTTGTACCTTCATTGAAGTGATACGAAATACTGGAATACAAAAAAGGGTTGATGTTAATACATCAACCCTTTTTGATTTCAATCGATTAGAAAAGTTTAAACTTTACTATTCGCGCTCGTGTAGAGCTTGGAAATCACGCTGTTCTTCACCAGTATACAACTGACGAGGACGACCTATACGGTTCGTCGGATCGCTGTGCATTTCGTTCCAGTGTGCAATCCAACCGATAGTACGAGACATCGCGAAGATTACTGTGAACATTGATACAGGAATACCGATCGCTTTCAGAATGATACCTGAGTAGAAATCTACGTTCGGGTATAGCTTCTTAGAAACAAAGTACTCGTCAGAAAGAGCGATGCGCTCAAGTTCCATTGCTACGTCTAGTAGTGGATCTTGAATGTTTAGCTCTTTAAGTACTTCGTGACACGCTTCACGCATTACTGTTGCACGTGGATCGTAGTTTTTGTAAACACGGTGACCGAAGCCCATTAGGCGGAATGGGTCATCTTTGTCTTTTGCTTTTGCTACATATTCTTCAATGTTGTCTACGCTACCGATCTCTTCAAGCATCATTAGACAAGCTTCGTTAGCACCACCGTGAGCAGGACCCCACAAAGAAGCGATACCAGCAGCAATACAAGCAAATGGGTTTGCACCCGAAGAACCTGCTAAACGAACCGTTGACGTTGAAGCATTCTGTTCGTGATCAGCATGTAACGTAAAGATTTTGTCCATTGCGCGAGCGACAACAGGGTTTACTTCATATTCTTCACATGGGTTTGCATACATCATATGTAGGAAGTTTTCTGCGTAGCCTAGGTCATTGCGCGGGTAGATAAACGGTTGACCGATAGAATATTTGTAACACATTGCAGCCAGTGTCGGCATCTTAGAAATTAGGCGGTATGCCGCAATTTCACGGTGTGTGTCGTTATTAACATCTAATGAATCATGATAGAACGCAGCAAGCGCACCTACCACACCACACATAACAGCCATTGGGTGAGCGTCACGACGGAAGCCGTGGAAGAAACTAGCAATTTGCTCGTGAACCATGGTGTGACGTGTGACTGTCGTCTTGAACTCTTCGTATTGAGCTCGAGAAGGAGCTTCGCCGTATAAAAGAATGTAACAAACTTCTAAGTAATCAGCGTTATTGGCCAGTTGATCAATTGGATAACCACGGTGTAGAAGGATACCTTTTCCACCGTCAATATAAGTTATTTGCGATTCACAAGATGCAGTGGCAAGAAAACCAGGATCAAAAGTGAAAAAACCATTAGAACCCAGTGTACGAACGTCGATGACTGGAGTACCAAGTACACCTTCTGTAATCGGCAATTCGATCGGTGCTTGACCTTCAATATGAAGGGTAGCTTTCTTATCCGCCATAACAATCTCCTTTGTTATTATTAATCCGTCCAGGATGTTTATGTGCCATTTTTTTACTGGTCTTACGTGAGAAAGTCAATTTTTCTGCAGCTTTGTGTGCACTTGTTAGTGTTTTTTACATTAAATTCGTTAAAAATCTGTTCTGTGTAGCATTATTTGTTGCATCAATTGTATTAGAATGTTGCCAGCCGTATAGTGGCGCTGAAAAGTTTGGTTAAAACCTTATAAATGCAAGGCTAAGAAGAAATGTGAGGTGTCTTCAGAAACCTAGCTGTTAACAATTATTTTACAATTATCTAAGGCTCAACCTACGTTATTTGTTAAGTTAATGTTAAATTTTGAAGGTTTGCAATCAAATTTTGTCCATAACAATACATAAGGTTATTTAATGACCATCATGCTCAATGGAGCTGAGTGAGCGAGCCCGTGAAAGAAAGAAAGACAAGACCTGTTAATTTAGATTTACAGACCATCCACTTTCCTATCACAGCAATAGCTTCCATCCTACACCGTGTGTCTGGGGTGATTACTTTTGTTGCGATCGGAATTCTGCTTTGGTTACTATCCATTTCCCTCTCTTCCCCTGTAGGCTTTATGGAAGCTAGCGACATTGTCGACGGTTTCTTCGTGAAGTTTATTCTGTGGGGCATTTTAACCGCTTTGGCTTACCACATTGCTGGTGGTATTCGTCACCTTCTTATGGACCTTGGTCACTTTGAAGAGCTGGAATCTGGCGCTAAGAGCGCGAAGGTTGCATTCGCAGCAACAGCGGTATTGTCTCTACTAGCGGGGATCTTAGTATGGTAAACAACGTTTCTACTTTTGGTCGTAATGGTGTGCATGATTATCTATTGATTCGTGCAACAGCCATCATTATGACGCTTTACACTATCTACCTAGTGAGCTTCTGTGCTTTCTCAGGTGATATTTCTTACGCATCTTGGACGCAATTCTTTGGTGGTACCTTCACTAAAGTCTTCACCATGTTAGCACTTACTTCAATTTTGGTTCACGCGTGGATCGGCTTGTGGCAAGTACTAACTGACTACATCAAATGTGCAAAATTGCGCGTTGGTCTTCAAGTCGGTGTTGTTGCGGTTCTTCTAGGATATTTCTTCTCTGGTCTGTTTATTTTGTGGGGTGCGTAAGTGACTATTCCTGTTCGTGAGTTTGATGCTGTAGTAATTGGCGCTGGTGGTGCTGGTATGCGCGCCGCGCTACAAATTTCTGAGCAAGGCCTATCTTGTGCATTGCTTTCTAAAGTTTTCCCAACTCGTTCTCATACTGTATCTGCGCAAGGTGGTATCACCGTTGCTCTTGGTAATGCGCATGAAGATCACTGGGAACAACACATGTACGATACGGTTAAAGGTTCCGATTACATCGGTGACCAAGATGCTATCGAGTACATGTGTAAAAATGGCCCTGAGTCAGTTATCGAATTAGAAAAAATGGGTCTTCCATTTTCTCGCTTTGATAACGGCAGTATTTACCAACGTCCGTTTGGTGGCCAATCTAAGAATTTTGGTGGTGAGCAAGCGGCTCGTACTGCAGCGGCAGCTGACCGTACTGGTCACGCACTGCTTCATACGCTTTACCAACAAAACATTAAACACAAAACGACGGTTTTCTCTGAGTGGTATGCACTGGATCTTGTTAAAAACGAAGATGGTGCAATCTTAGGTACTACCGCGCTTTGTATGGAAACGGGCGAGGTTTGCTACTTCAAAGCGAAGGCAACAATCCTTGCTACTGGTGGTGCTGGTCGTATCTACGCATCAACAACGAATGCACACATTAACACTGGTGACGGTGTTGGTATGGCGATTCGTGCAGGCGTTCCAATGCAAGACATCGAAATGTGGCAGTTCCACCCAACGGGTATCGCTGGCGCAGGTGTTTTGGTAACAGAAGGTTGTCGTGGTGAAGGTGGTTACCTTCTCAATAAAGACGGCGAGCGCTTCATGGAACGTTATGCTCCGAATGCTAAAGATTTAGCAGGTCGTGATGTTGTAGCTCGTTCGATGATGGTTGAGATTCGTGAAGGTCGTGGTTGTGATGGTCCATGGGGTCCACACATCAAGCTGAAACTTGATCATCTAGGTAAAGAGACGCTTGAATCTCGTCTGCCGGGTGTATGTGAGCTTTCTCGTACCTTCGCTCACGTTGATCCTGTTAAAGAACCAATTCCTGTAATCCCAACGTGTCACTACATGATGGGCGGTGTTCCTACACAGGTTTCTGGTCAAGCAATCAAACAAACTGAAGACGGTACAGACGTTGAAATTCAAGGTCTATTCGCTTGTGGCGAAATCGCTTCAGTATCTGTACATGGTGCAAACCGTCTAGGTGGCAACTCGCTACTTGATTTGGTTGTGTTCGGTCGTGCAACAGGTCTTCACCTTGGTGAGACTTTGAATAAGCAAGCTGAAGCAAAACCTGCAACTGAAGCCGACATTGAACGTTCACTAGAGCGCTACAATCGTTGGGAAAACAGTACTGACGGTGAAGACCCTGCGGTAATTCGTAAAGATCTTCAGCAATGTATGCAGAACAACTTCTCTGTATTCCGTGAAGGTAAAGCGATGGCTGATGGCTTAGAAGAGCTTAAAGTGATTCGTGAGCGTCTTAAGAATGCACACCTTTCAGATAAGTCGACAGAGTTCAACACGCAACGTATTGAGTGTTTAGAGCTTGAAAACTTGATGGAAACGGCATTCGCAACTGCGGTTGCAGCAAACTTCCGTACAGAGAGTCGTGGAGCGCATGCTCGTTTTGACTTCCCAGACCGTGATGATGAGCAATGGCTATGCCACTCACTTTACAACCCAGAATCAGAAAGTATGACTAAGCGTGGCGTGAACATGGAACCTATCCATCGTGAAGCATTCCCGCCGAAAGCACGTACGTACTAAGGAGATATGACCATGAAACTGAATTTCTCTTTATACCGTTACAACCCAGATGTGGACCAGAAGCCTTACATGAAAGAGTACACCCTAGAGGTGGAGGAAGGCTCTGACATGATGCTTTTGGATGCGCTTATTCTTTTGAAAGAGCAAGATCCAACGATTTCATTCCGTCGTTCATGCCGTGAAGGTGTATGTGGTTCTGATGGCTTGAACATGAATGGTAAAAATGGATTGGCGTGTATTACACCTCTGTCTGCTCTTACTGGCCAAGATAAAATCGTAATTCGCCCACTTCCAGGTTTGCCTGTGGTACGTGATTTAATCGTAGACATGACTCAGTTCTACGATAACTACGAAAAAGTTAAGCCGTTCTTAGTGTCTGATGGCAATGTGCCACCGGCTCGTGAAAACCTACAAAGCCCTGATGAGCGTGCTCATTTAGATGGTTTGTATGAATGTATCATGTGTGCATGTTGTACAACTTCGTGCCCATCATTCTGGTGGAATCCAGATAAGTTCATCGGACCAGCTGGCCTGCTTGCAGCATACCGTTGGCTAATAGATAGCCGAGATACGGCGACAGACGAACGTCTGTCCGATCTTGATGATGCATTTAGCGTTTTTCGTTGCCATGGCATCATGAATTGTGTAAGTGTTTGTCCTAAGGGATTAAATCCGACGAAAGCGATTGGTCACATCAAGACCATGCTTGTGAATCGTTCGGTTTAAGTTATATAAAAATTGCCGCCCTAGAAGTTTTGGGGCGGCCTTTTAATAGCTCGGCATAGACCGCAGCAAACGTGAAAACTACTGGTTAAGGGAAAATATGCACAACGGCGTGATGAAGGCATGGCTCGAGTCTTCACACTTGGCTGGCGCCAATGCAACGTACGTAGAAGAACTCTATGAACTGTATCTAAGTGACCCCGATTCGGTAAGTGACGAATGGAGAAGTGTTTTTGAAGAATTGCCTGTGCAAGCTTCAGAAGCAGTGGAACAACCACACTCTCGTGTTCGTGAATACTTCCGTCGACTCGCTCAAGAAACAAAGCATTACAGTGTCCAAGTTAGTGATCCAGATGTCGATGCGAAACAAGTAAAGGTTCTGCAACTTATTAATGCCTATCGATTCCGAGGGCATCAATCAGCAAATCTAGACCCCCTAGGTTTATGGGAAAGAGATACAGTCGCTGAACTGGATCCTTCTTTCCACACTCTTACCGAAGATGACCTCAATGAGACGTTTAACGTCGGCTCTTACGCCATTGGCCAAGAGACGATGGTGCTTCGAGATTTGTACAAATCTTTAAAGCAAACTTATTGTGGTTCGATTGGTGCTGAATACATGCACATGACTAACACAGAGCAAAAGCGTTGGATCCAACAACGTTTAGAGTCTGTTTCTGGTCAACCCTCTTTCGATAAAGAAGAAAAGCAAGCTTTCCTAGAAGAGCTAACTGCTGCTGAAGGTCTTGAGCGCTATCTTGGTGCTAAATTCCCAGGCGCAAAACGCTTCTCGTTGGAAGGTGGTGATGCGTTGATCCCAATGACGAAGGAAATTATTCGTCATGCAGGTGGACAAGGCATGCGTGAAGTTGTTGTTGGTATGGCTCACCGTGGTCGTCTAAACATGCTGGTCAACGTGCTTGGTAAAAAGCCACAAGACCTGTTTGACGAGTTTGCGGGCAAGCACAGCGATGACTCGTGGGGCACTGGTGATGTGAAATACCACCAAGGTTTCTCTGCGGATTTCGCAACACCAGGTGGCAACGTTCACTTAGCACTTGCATTTAACCCATCTCACTTAGAAATCGTAAACCCGGTAGTTATCGGTTCTGTACGTGCTCGCCAAGATCGTCTAGACGATAAAGATGGCAGCCGCGTACTTCCAATTACTATCCATGGTGATTCAGCTATCGCTGGCCAGGGTGTAGTACAAGAGACGTTCAACATGTCTCAAGCTCGTGGTTTCTGTGTTGGTGGTACGGTTCGTATCGTTGTAAATAACCAAGTTGGTTTTACAACGTCTAACCCTCGCGATACTCGTTCTACGATGTACTGTACCGATATCGCGAAGATGGTTCAGGCTCCGATTTTCCACGTTAACTCTGATGATCCAGAAGCTGTCGCTTTCGTAGCACGTCTTGCATTAGATTACCGTAATACGTTTAAGCGTGATGTTGTTATTGATTTGGTTTGTTACCGTCGCCACGGTCACAATGAAGCCGATGAGCCGAATGCAACGCAGCCTTTGATGTACCAAAAAATCAAGAAGCATCCAACGCCACGTAAGCTTTATGCTGACGTGCTAATGGAACGCGGTGAGTTTGGTATTGATACGGCAACTCAACTCGTTAACGAATATCGTGATGCACTTGATCACGGTGAAGTTGTGGTTAAAGAGTGGCGCCCAATGGCACTTCACTCAGTGGACTGGTCACCTTACCTAGGTCACGACTGGAACATCGAATGGGACAACAAGATTGATATCGAGCGCCTGAAAGAGCTTGGTAGCAAACTTTGCCAATACCCAGACAGCCATAAGCTGCAAAGCCGAGTAAACAAACTGTACAACGATCGTACTGCCATGGTGAATGGTGAGAAACAAGTCGATTGGGGTATGGCCGAGACTCTGGCTTACGCAACACTTGTTGATGACGGTAAGCGTATTCGTATCTCAGGCCAAGATTCAGGTCGTGGTACGTTCTTCCACCGTCACTCAGTACTGCACAATCAATCAGATGCAAGCACGTATGTTCCTCTTGCGAACATTCATGATAAACAAGGGCCATTCCAAGTATTTGACTCTGTGTTATCTGAAGAAGCGGTACTCGCATTTGAGTATGGTTATGCAACGGCAGAACCAAGCGGTCTAACCCTTTGGGAAGCGCAATTTGGTGACTTCGCAAACGGTGCACAAGTTGTAATCGATCAATTCATTTCGTCAGGTGAGCAAAAGTGGGCACGTTTATGTGGTCTAACTATGCTGCTTCCTCACGGCTATGAAGGCCAAGGCCCAGAACACTCATCTGCACGTCTTGAACGTTACCTTCAATTATGTGCTGAACAAAACATGCAGGTTGTTGTTCCTTCAACACCGGCACAGGTTTATCACATGATTCGCCGTCAGGTTGTTCGACCAATGCGTCGTCCACTGATCGTAATGTCACCTAAGTCATTGCTTCGTCACCCTCTATGTACGTCTTCTATGGAAGATTTAGCAGAAGGTACGTTCCAACCAGCTATCGCAGAAATTGATGATCTGGCTCCTGAGAACGTAAAACGCGTCGTGTTCTGTTCAGGTAAGGTTTACTTTGACCTGCTTGATCAAAGACGTAAGAACGAGCAAGACGATGTCGCTATTGTACGTATTGAGCAACTTTACCCGTTCCCTTACGAGGACGTGAGAGCTGCAATCGCACAGTACACAAATGTAGTCGATTACGTTTGGTGTCAAGAAGAGCCACAAAACCAAGGTGCTTGGTACAGTAGCCAACATAATTTCCGAGCTGCTATCCCAGTGGGTGCTGATATTCAATATGCAGGTCGTCCTGCATCAGCATCACCAGCTGTTGGCTATATGTCGGTACACTTGAAACAACAAAAAGCGTTAGTTGACGACGCTTTGACCCTACTTAAGAACTAGAAGTAAAAGGAAAATACGCACATGACAATTGAAATTCTGGTTCCAGATTTACCTGAATCTGTGGCTGATGCAACAGTGGCGACTTGGCACAAAAAACCAGGCGAAGCCGTTGCACGTGATGAAGTCATTGTAGACATCGAAACAGATAAAGTAGTTCTAGAAGTACCGGCTCCTGAAGCGGGTGTTCTGGAAGCTATCCTAGAAGAAGAGGGTGCTACGGTACTTTCTAAGCAGCTTCTTGCAAAGATCAAACCTGGTGCTGTCGCTGGTGAACCAACGAAAGATACCACTGAAGATACAGAAGCTTCTCCTGATAAGCGCCACAAAGCGGCATTGACAGAAGAAAGCAACGACGCACTAAGCCCTGCTGTTCGTCGTCTTCTTGCAGAACACAGCCTACAACCAGCTGACGTCAAAGGCACTGGTGTTGGTGGTCGTATTACTCGTGAAGACATCGACGCACACCTAGCAGCAGCGAAAGCGGCTCCGGCAGCAGCATCTGCACCTGCAGTTGAAGCGCCAGCAGCGGCTCGTAGCCAAAAGCGCGTGCCAATGACTCGCCTACGTAAGACAGTTGCAAACCGTCTTCTAGAAGCGAAGAACAGCACAGCGATGCTGACTACTTTCAATGAAGTGAACATGAAGCCAATCATGGACCTTCGTAAGCAGTACAAAGACCAATTCGAGAAGCGTCACGATACGCGTCTTGGTTTCATGTCTTTCTATGTGAAAGCAGTAACAGAAGCGCTGAAGCGTTTCCCTGAAGTTAACGCTTCGATTGATGGTACAGATATCATTTACCACAACTACTTCGATATTAGCATGGCGGTATCTACGCCACGTGGTCTAGTGACTCCAGTACTGAAAGACTGTGACACACTAGGTTTTGCTGACATCGAAAAAGGCATCAAAGAGCTAGCAATCAAAGGCCGTGACGGCAAGCTAACAGTTGATGAGCTGATGGGCGGTAACTTCACTATCACAAACGGTGGTGTATTTGGTTCTCTAATGTCTACGCCAATCATCAACCCGCCTCAAGCGGCAATTTTGGGTATGCATAAAATCCAAGATCGTCCAATGGCTGTTGATGGCAAGGTAGAAATTCTACCAATGATGTACCTAGCGCTTTCTTACGATCACCGTCTAATCGATGGCCGTGAATCAGTTGGCTTCCTAGTGACAATCAAAGAGCTTCTAGAAGATCCTGCACGTCTGCTATTAGACGTTTAGTATCTCTAAAACGTCTAGTTAACCCCGTTAGCTAGACGTAAAAAGTTTCAAAGGCTAGGCTGCTCAACGTCTGGCCTTCACTTGAACTGTAAAGCCATTAGAAAATGGACAGCAGTTGATTTGAGAAGACCCTACAGACGTACCACAGGAAACTGTGTCGTTATGGAAATAATAATCCCTTAAGGGAAAATAAACGGAATATCAAAATGAATTTGCATGAATACCAAGCCAAACAGCTGTTTGCAGAATTCGGTTTGCCTGTACCTGAAGGTTTCGCGTGTGACACAGCACAAGAAGCTTTCGAAGCTGCAGGCCGTATTAGTACAGCCAAGAAAGTTGTTAAGTGTCAAGTGCACGCTGGTGGTCGCGGTAAAGCGGGCGGCGTAGAGCTACATGACACTAAAGAAGGCGTTAAAGAGTTTGCACAAAAGTGGCTGGGTAAAAACCTAGTGACTTACCAAACAGACGCTAATGGTCAGCCTGTAACAAAGATCCTAGTTGAAGAAGCATCGAACATTGCTAACGAGCTTTACCTAGGTGCTGTTGTTGACCGTGCAACGCGCAAAATTGTATTCATGGCGTCAACTGAAGGCGGTGTGGACATTGAGAAAATCGCTGAAGAAACTCCAGAGTTGATTCACCAATCTGCGATCGATCCTCTAGTTGGCCCTCAAGCTTACCAAGGCCGTGAATTGGCATTCAAACTTGGCCTAGCTGGCGATCAAATTAAACAGTTCGTTAAGATCTTCATGGGTCTTGGTGAAATGTTCGCTCAGTACGACCTAGCTCTACTAGAAATTAACCCGCTTGTTATTACAAATGAAGGTAACCTTCTTTGTCTAGACGGCAAGATCAACATTGACTCAAACGCAATGTACCGTCAGCCAAAGCTTCGTGAAATGCACGATCCTTCACAAGAAGACGAGCGCGAAGCGCACGCAGCTCAGTGGGAACTGAACTACGTAGCACTTGATGGCAACGTTGGCTGTATGGTTAACGGTGCAGGCCTTGCTATGGGTACGATGGATATCGTAAACCTACACGGCGGCAAGCCAGCAAACTTCCTTGATGTAGGCGGCGGCGCAACAAAAGAGCGTGTAGCTGAAGCATTCAAGATCATCCTTTCTGATGACAATGTTAAAGCAGTACTAGTAAACATCTTCGGTGGCATCGTTCGTTGTGACATGATCGCTGAAGGTATTATTGGTGCAGTTAAAGAAGTTGGCGTAACAGTTCCTGTAGTTGTTCGTCTAGAAGGTACAAACGCAGACCTAGGTCGTGAAGTACTTGCTAATTCTGATGTTGATATCATTGCTGCTGTATCTCTAACAGATGCTGCTCAGAAAGTTGTTGCTGCTGCGGAGGCTAAATAATGTCTGTATTAATTAACAAAGACACTAAAGTAATCTGTCAGGGTTTCACTGGCGGTCAAGGTACATTCCACTCAGACCAAGCTATCGCATACGGTACGCAAATGGTTGGTGGTGTTTCACCTGGTAAAGGTGGTCAAACTCACCTAGGCCTTCCAGTATTCAACACAGTACGTGAAGCAGTAGAAGTAACTGGCGCAACAGCAACAGTTATCTACGTACCAGCACCTTTCTGTAAAGATGCAATCCTAGAAGCAATTGATGCAGGTATCGAACTGATCGTAACGATCACTGAAGGTATCCCTACTACAGATATGATCGACGTTAAAGTGAAGCTAGAAGAAACTGGCGTTCGCATGATCGGTCCTAACTGTCCAGGTCTTATCACTCCAGACGAGTGTAAGATTGGTATCATGCCTGGCCATATCCACAAGAAGGGTAAAGTAGGTATCGTATCTCGTTCAGGTACTCTGACGTACGAAGCAGTTAAGCAAACAACAGATGAAGGCTTTGGTCAGTCTACATGTGTTGGTATCGGTGGTGATCCTATCCCAGGTTCAAACTTCATTGATATCCTAAAACTTTTCCAAGAAGACCCAGAGACTGAAGCAATCGTAATGATTGGTGAGATCGGTGGTACTGCGGAAGAAGAAGCAGCTGAGTTCATCAAAGCAAACGTAACTAAGCCAGTTGTATCTTACATCGCTGGTGTTACTGCTCCTCCGGGTAAACGTATGGGCCACGCTGGCGCAATCATCTCTGGCGGTAAAGGTACTGCTGAAGATAAATTCGCAGCACTAGAAGCAGCAGGCGTTAAGACTGTTAAGTCTCTTGCTGACATCGGTAAAGGCCTACGTGAAATCACGGGTTGGTAATCAGCTGGCTTTTATCTAACGAGATAGAAGTTAACTGAACGATATAAGAAAGGCTTGGTCATTGACCAAGCCTTTTTCTTTTGTGACCGATTTTTTGTAAGCGACTCTTTTGTAAACAATCACCGCATCAACTGTTGTGTTGTTAAAAGCCAGAATGAATCCCGACTTTTCACTTTAGGCGCGGGTTCTGTACATTTGAGATAGCATAAACATTGCCGCAGCACTGATAACAACAGAAGGGCCGGCTGGCGTGTCATAGAACCAAGACAAGCTCAACCCTCCGAACACAGCGATAGAACCAATTACAGAGGCGAGGAATGCCATTTGTTCGGGTGTATTAGCGAATTTCCTTGCCGTTGCTGCTGGGATTATCAGCAATGACGTCATGATCAATGCACCAACAAATTTCATACCGACCGCAATCACGATACCAACCAGCAACATCAGGATTAGGCGCATTAAGTCAATGTTGATGCCATCTACTGCTGCAAGATCTTCATTTACTGTCGTTGATAGCAGTGGTCGCCAAAATATCGCAAGCACTAAACCAATCACTGCAGCACCCGCGTAGATGAACACCAAATCTGTTGGAGACACCGCAAGCAAGTCACCAAATAGGTAACTCATTAGATCGACACGAACATTGTCTAAGAAGCTGACAGCAACAAGGCCTAAAGAGAGTGCACTGTGCGCCAATATACCGAGTAGGGTATCGGTCGCGACTAGCTTTTGTTTTTGTAAAGTCACTAGCAACACGGCCAGCATCAAACAACAAATCAGCAGCGCGAAATACAAGTTAATGTTGAACAGAAAGCCAAGTGCTAAGCCCATCAAAGAAGCGTGAGCAAGCGTGTCACCAAAGTAAGCCATCTTGCGCCATACTACGAACGACCCTAATGGGCCTGCAATTAGCGCAATACCCAAACCCGCCAAAATAGAGGGAAGAAGAAACTCAAGCATTAGTGATGTCCGTGTTTATGGTTTGAACATTCATGCACGTCGCCTTCGACAGGCTGGCCTGCAAGATCATGATGGTGATGTTCGTGTTGGTGATGATAAAACGCTAGTGTTTCTTGGGTCGCGGTGCCAAAGAGCGCAATATACGAAGGGTGGTGTTTGATGTCTGCAGGTGCGCCTGAGCAACAGATATGGTGGTGCAAGCAGATAACATCGTCTGTTTTGGCCATCACTAAATGCAGGTCATGTGAAACCATAAATACGGCACAACCAAAACGGTGACGAATGGTGTCAATTAGGTCATACAAGTCAATTTGTCCTTGTACATCAACGCCTTGAGCAGGTTCATCAAGAACCAGTAGGTCTGGTCTTCTTAGCAGTGAACGAGCAATCAGCACACGTTGGTTTTCACCGCCAGATAGCTGGTGCATGTTACTCTTTTGCAGATGTTCAGCACCAACGAGCTTCAATGCTTCAAGGATCTCTTGCTGACTGAACTTGCCAGTGAGCTTTAGAAAACGTTCTACATTAAGCGGTAGTGAATCATTAAGCTTTAATTTTTGTGGTACATAGCCAATTTTCAGTTTTTTAGCTTTTGTTATTGTGCCTGAAAATTTGGTTTGTAAACCCAGTACCACTTTTACTAATGTCGACTTTCCTGCACCGTTTGGCCCAATGAGGGTGGTGATTCTGCCGCGCTCTATATTTAGAGAGATGTTGTCTAGAACTTTTCGACCGTCAAACTCGACGCTCACAGAATCTAGTTGGATTAAGTTATCCATGAATAGAACTCATTTGCAATTCGCTAATGTTATAATGTAACATTTACCTCAAGCCTAAGCTACTTTTCTATTATCGAGGGATTATGTCACGTTCATCTTTTATACTTGCTACTTTGCTTTTAGCGCCAAGTGTCGCAAGTGCCAATACTATTCTAACAAGCTTTAAACCGATTCAAATGATTGTGACAGAATTAACGCTAGGCGTTAGTGAGCCGGATGTGTTGATGAACAGCAATGCTTCGCCGCATGATTATGCGCTTAAGCCATCGGATGTCAAAAAAGTTCATAGTGCCGATATGGTTATCTGGTTCGGCCCTGACCTAGAAGCCTTTTTGACTAAGGTGATTGGTTCAAAAGAAAATGTTATCAAGATCAGTGAGATTCCTGGAATCAACTTGAGAGAGTTTGGGCATGAAGACCACGATGCTCATGAAGGACATCATCATGGTAGCCATGACCCGCATTTTTGGTTGGGCATCGACCAAGTTGAAGTCGCGGCAAAATATATCTCAGCTAAGTTGATTGAATCTGACCCTGATAACGCAATGGCGTATCAAGAGAACCTAGACTCATTCTTGATTGCTTTGAAAGAAAAGAAGCAGTCAATTAATGAACAACTTGCGCCAGTGAAAGACAAAGGTTACTACGTATTCCATGATGCGTACGGCTACTTCGAACAGGAGTTTGAGTTAAATAACTTAGGTCACTTTACCGTGAGCCCAGAGCGCAAGCCGGGTGCAAAAAGCTTGATAGCTATCAAGAAAACCTTGGTGCGTGAAAATGTTCAATGTGTATTTGCAGAGCCTCAATTTACACCAGCTGTGATCGAATCGGTGACTCGCGGAAGCAATGCTAAGCAAGGGCAACTTGATCCTGTTGGTTCACAGGTTGAAGTGAAGAGTGGAAGTTATTTCGATTTTCTTCAGCAACTTACAGACAGCTACACCAGCTGCTTGAGTGCTAAGTAATCAATAACCAATATTCCTAACGACACTTTGCTCTCGTTAATTTATGAATCATGCCGCTTTTTGCGGCATTTTCGTGACCGCTAAGATAAAACCTCTCAACAAATAGCAAACCTCCTTTCTCCTTTGTTAATTTCCGCTAAAATAGAAAGATAATAATAAGCACAAAAAAACTGGATTTTTGGTTAAGCAGCGACTGAGACGTTGTGGACACCATAATTTCATGTGTTATTGCTGTTCAGGATGAAAAGTTGTATCGAATTATCTTCAGAATGTTCATGTTAATGAGCATTTCATTTAGCGTTCTCGCGGTAAATACATCACCCTCCGTTTTCTATCCTTTGCCCGTTCAAGCGCAAGGGAATTTTCTTGCGGCTAAAAACTTGTACTTAGGTGCCGGTGGCGGGCTATGGGTTCATGATGTCCATGGAAAAGTACTCTTTTATGATGGCCGAACCCTATTCCCTAGACAGGGTAGCCTTCTGCAATTTTCTTCAGAAAGAGTCGCGTTTCTTAACGATGAGTTTTGGACATTTTTTGATAATGAGGTGTACCGACATAATCCGGGGATTGGCAATGAACTTGCGTTTAGTTTAAGCCCGGGTGCTGAGATCACGAATATAGGCTCATCAGGTGATTATATTTGGGTCACAGATGGCAGTAATTTTTATACATACAACACTCAATCTTTAGAATTTACCACCTACTCACTACTCAAACTGTATCGATACAACAATAGCAGTGATATTGCGATTAACGATGCGGAGTGGGTGTTGTCAAAATGGGTACTCGCGACCAGTTCTGGTGCTTACCTTTCCGAGGCGCAAGAGTTTACTCACATCACTGCATCAGATAAGCACCATATTGAGACGGTTTATTTTTCTAATGCTAGACGAGAGTTAGTGATCGGCACTTTAAATGGGGCGGTGATTGTTGATCTCGCGAATCCAGATAAAGAGAACAAAATAAAAGGGTCGCACGTTCTCTCGCTTGCTGAAACTTCAGACCAATATTGGATTGGCACAGAGCATGGACTCATTAGTTACAACTTCATTACGGGTCAAATTACACGATTCGAACAAGCCGCTAACCAAGATTTCTCGTTACCGGGAGAGAAAATATATTCGTTAATCAACGACCATGCTGGTGGGATGTGGGTTGCGACAAATAACGGCATCCGATATTTCTCACTGTTCAGTAAGACATTCTCAAGAACGCCATTAACGGGTATGGGGATGCACTCAAGTAGCGTCGTGATAAACAAAGTACAGCCGGTTAGTGAACAATTATCTTGGGTTGCTTCCTCACTGGGCCTCTATTTGGTCGATGCTCAAAGCAAAGAGAATCCAATTCGTGTTTATTCCAACTCGGTACAGGACTTTGAGATCTTTGGTTCTTCCATTTGGTTGGCTACTGAAGAAGGTATTATTAGTTTTAATACCAATACGTTAGAGCCTGAAGAACTCGGTTTACCAAGGTCTATCAAGGGCGTACACGTTGAGAACTTTGCGCTTCAAGCTGATAACGTACTTTGGATAACATCGGGGCAAAACCTCTATTCGTTATTTATCGAAACCATGAAGCTGACGGGGTACGGTACTGACTGGTTAGTTGATAAGTTTTTGCCAGCAAAAATCACGGCTCTCAATATAGGGTTACAAGGTCGTATATATATAGGCACTGACCACGGCTTCTACTCTTTTATTGATAAACGGATTAGCTTTAGTCGCTCAAGCGAACGATTTGGCAAAGTGGTCGATATTGAAAAAGCGAAGGATGGGGCTCAATGGTTTGCGAGCAGTTATGGCGTGTATCGAATCCCTTATGACAGCTCTATTATTCAAGAGGTCACGCTTGTTGAAGACAATATTAGCCCAAATTGCTTAATAAGCGATGACAATGGTGTGTGGTTAGGTTCTTCGAAAGGTATCAGCTATTACGGACTGGATGGGCAACTGCATAAACATATTGGTTCACCATTTGGCTTGATCACCAATGAACTGGCAGCAGGGGCATGCGACTTGTTTGACAGCGAAGGCAGCCAATCTACGAGGCTTACTTTTGGATCAAAGTATGGCGTAGTCAGTGCGTTATCTGATGAGTTATTGGTATCAACAACACCTCATAGTAGAGCATTACTGAGTAAGATCAGTGTTGATCAGAAAACCGTATCACTAGGTGGCAAGACAGCTGATTTGGATGAAATCCCTTATGGTTCATCTATGAGTTTTAAGTTGGGTATCCTACCTGCGACGTTTGCCCCTGCGATGGAGTATCGCCTGAGCGACGATGAACCTTGGAGTGAATTTGAAGGAGGCTTGTTAACGCTCGACCATCTTCTTCCGGGGGACTATACACTGGAAGTTAAACCCGTTAAGGACTCGCATTATCGCTTTGTGTCAACGAATCAAAGCTTCTCAATCGCTGAGCCTTGGTATCTGACCAATTGGGCTGCCGCAAGCTCTCTGGCGCTGCTGATTGGTGTCGTGACTATCTTGGTCTTTTGGCGTTCGCGTTATGTCACTTTTGCTAATAGACACCTAAAAGCGCAAGTTGCATTAAAAACCGATCAACTGAGGCACCAAAGTCGCATTCTGTTGACGACCAATCAACAGCTTAAAAAGCAGCTATCAGTTAAGAGTGCGCTTGTGTCGCACACAGCAAATGAACTCTCATCTGAAGTTAATCATATTGCAGCGATGCTCCCGAATTGGAATGAGAAAGGCAAGTCGCCAATCTTAACGCTGAAAAATGGCTTGGCTCAATTGAGCAATACACCTCAAGGAGAAGGGAAGGTCAGTTACGATATAATTTTGATCTTAGAAGCGGTACTCAAAGCTTGGCAAGATGATTTAGCCAAAGCGGGTATTGAACTGGATATCAGAGTTGATACCAAACAACGATACGTATCCTTACTGTATTTTAATCTCGATATTATTTTCAACAACTTGGTTGCGAGCATCATCAAGAGAAACTTTAAGTCACAAAGCATGGTGGTTCTGGTTGAAGAAGTGAAGGAGCATCTTGTCGTTACGATTCGAGATCATGGGATGCCTTTTCCTAAATTGGCATCAAGCATGAGTGACAACACCGGAAAATCGACTGATCTAAATATCGAAAAATTACCTCTATTGATGAATCAGAGTGGTGGTGAACTGAACGCGTTTGTTTCTGACTATCAAAATAAGGTTCAGCTTTCGTGGCCGATTGAATATCAAGTGCTGGATAATCTGGAAGCCAGCACAATTGAGCAGATAGAAACCATTAAGCTTGCTGCTTCAAGGCCAGAGCAACAAAGGTTGAGTGCTGAACAAGAGTGGAAAAACAGGGTGTCGCAGCTTGTGAGTGAAAACTACGCCGATGCAGAGTTCAGCACTGCAACTGCTGCTAAGTACTTGTTCATGTCAGAGAGAAGCTTACAGAGACGCTTTAAATCGGCTTATAACAAGACCTTTAAAGAGCACTTGAATGAAGTGCGCTTAGAGCATGCGTGCGAGCGGTTACTTGCGGGAGAGAAGATCTCAGACGTCGCGTTTGATTCTGGTTTCAATGACCCTTCCTATTTCAGTCAAAGGTTTAAGCACCATTTTGGTATGTCGCCATCTAAGTTTGCTGAAAACAGTGAAGAGTAGCTAGCTGCGGATTTACTCTATTTCCACATAAATAAAGATACTTTAGCCTCGACATTCGTGTCGGGGCTTTTTTATGCTTCTACGAGATACGAGATACGAGATACGAGATACGAGATACGAGATACGAGATACGAGATACGAGATACGAGATACGAGATACGAGATACGAGATACGAGATACGAGATACGAGATACGAGATACGAGATTGAGATTGAGAGCTGTGGGGAGTTTAAAAGGCTGTTGGGATAAAACAAAAGGAAGAAAAAAAATATCGTGGTATAGCCGGGGGGACTATACCACGGGTGCCAAGGACACCTTCGCTTGCTGCCGGAGTGATATGGCAAGCCACATCACCTCTGGAATAAAATTAAAGAGAAGTAGTTTCTCTTCGTTGGAGTAACTATACGTCTGCCCACTTATTTTACTTATAAAATTAACGACAGATGGCCATGAGAAAACCGACATTATTCTAAGTTGTTGATAATTAATGATTTGTGTTGGTTTTTCTTGATTGGTACTAGTGAGGTAGTTCTCGTTGTTTGTTGAAAGTAACGTTTTTGACGTAAACGTTTTTAACGAAATTTACGAGTATGTATTTTCGAAAACATTGATTTCACACAATGGAATTGTGGTCATGTATGTGTATCATGGCGGTAATAACAATCTTTCTCATTATCAGTCACGAATTGGGCATTTATGAAACTCTCACAACTCGAGCAAGGAAAAGCGGCTTCTATTGTTGCACTAACAGGCTTAACACCGGACGTTAGAAAAAAACTTATGGTTATGGGCATGTTGCCAAAAACTGAGGTGACGCTAATCCGTCGTGCGCCGATGGGTGATCCACTTCAAGTGGAGGTGAGAGGTGTTTCTATCGCCATTCGTGAAAGCATTGCAGAACAAATCGAGGTTATCTAAATGGATTATCAAGTTCTTACCGTTGGTAACCCGAATAGTGGTAAAACAACATTATTTAACGCCTTAACTGGTGCTAAGCAGCACGTTGGTAACTGGGTTGGTGTAACCGTAGAAAAGAAGACGGGTTTGTATTCGCACGCTGGTGATCAGTTTCAGCTAACGGATTTACCGGGTATCTACGCACTAGACAGTGGTAATGATGCGAACAGTATCGATGAATCTATCGCGTCTCGTGCTGTGCTAACTCACCCTGCAGATGTGATCATCAATGTTGTAGATGCAAGCTGCTTAGAACGAAGCTTATACATGACATTACAATTACGAGAGTTGGGTCGCCCAATGATCGTTGTATTGAACAAGATGGATGTATTAAAGCGTGAGCGTCAGGTGATTAACCTTAAAGCGCTAGAGAAAGAGCTTGGCTGTCCAGTTCTGAGCTTGTCTGCAAACGACAAAGGCCAAGTGGTTCGCTTTAAAGAACGCCTTCATAAGTTACTTGTTCAAGGTGTGAGCCTTGACCCTATCTCTATCGATTACGACGCCGCGTTAGAAGCTCTTATCCCTTCTGTTGAGTCACAATTTGATGATGCTGACGTATCTCACCGAGCTCTGGCTATTCGTGCTTTAGAAAATGATTACTTAGTATTGAACGGATTGGCTCCTCAAACTCGTACTCAAATCGACAGTGTGCGCCTAGGTGCCGATTTCGATATTGACCTTGCTGTTGCTGACGCTAAATACACTTTCTTACATGACCTTTGTAAACGTGTTCGTCGCAGTGAAGGTAAACTAAGCCGTAACTTTACTGAGAAAGCAGACCAATTCATTTTGAATAAATGGGTCGGTATTCCTTTCTTCTTCGTCATCATGTACCTAATGTTCATGTTCTCTATCAATATCGGTAGTGCGTTTATCGACTTCTTTGATATTGGTGTTGGCGCAATATTAGTTGATGGTGGACACCACTTATTAGATGGCCATTTACCGGTTTGGCTAGTCACCATTCTTGCCGATGGCATCGGCGGTGGTATTCAAACGGTTGCGACCTTTATTCCGGTTATTGCCGCGCTTTACTTGTTCTTAGCGGTATTAGAAAGCTCGGGTTACATGGCTCGTGCAGCATTTGTACTTGATAAAGTGATGCAGAAGATTGGTTTACCGGGCAAAGCGTTTGTTCCGTTAGTACTTGGTTTTGGTTGTAACGTACCTTCAATCATGGCAACTCGTACTCTTGACCAAGAGCGTGAACGTAAACTGGCAGCATCAATGGCTCCGTTTATGTCATGTGGTGCTCGTTTGCCAGTATACGCACTATTCGCAGCTGCGTTTTTCCCTGGTGCGGGACAAAATGTAGTATTCGCTCTGTACATCATGGGTATTGTTGCTTCTGTATTTACGGGCTTATTCCTTAAAAATACTATCTATCCTGGTAGCAGTGATAGCTTGGTTATGGAGATGCCGGATTACGAGTTGCCGACCGTGCAAAACGTGATGCTGAAAACTTGGCAGAAGCTGAAACGTTTCGTGCTTGGCGCAGGTAAAACCATCGTAATGGTTGTGGCTATTCTTAGCTTCCTGAATTCATTAGGTATGGACGGCAGTTTTGGTAACGAAGACAGCGAGAATTCAGTGTTATCTAAAGCGGCACAAGTCGTGACGCCTGTATTCCAACCGATTGGTATTACAGAAGAGAACTGGCCTGCAACGGTTGGTATTATTACGGGTATTTTTGCGAAAGAAGCGGTTGTCGGTACATTAAATAGCTTGTACACGACGCCATCAGACGAAGAAGCGGCTGAATTCGATTTAGCAGCAAGTTTGCAAGAAGCCGTGATGACAATTCCTGAAAACCTAGCTGGTTTGAGCTATTCAGATCCATTAGGCATTGAAGTGGGCGACTTGTCTGACTCAAGCTCTGTGGCTGCAGATCAAGAGGTTGATACTTCGATCTTTGGTAACTTGAAAGACAAGTTTGTATCAGGCCACGCTGCGTTTGCTTACTTGATTCTTATCCTGCTTTACACACCTTGTGTTGCTGCGATGGGCGCTTATGTTCGTGAGTTTGGTCAGACGTTTGCCCGCTTCATTGCGGTGTGGACAATGGCTCTTGGTTACTTCGGTGCAACCTTCTACTACCAAGCAGCAAATTTCGCAGTACACCCAGTGAGTAGTGCTGTGTGGATGGTGGCAATTGCTGGTGGTTTTGTGGTGACGTATCGCGTCTTCAAGAAAATCGGCAGTAAGCAAAAAGCGCTAGAGGTGCAAGTAGTATGATTTTAACTGAACTTCATCAATACATTGATAACGAAGGTGTTGCTGCTCGTAGTGAACTTGCGTCTAAGTTTGGAATGAGCGAAGACGGTGTCGATGCGATGCTGAGTGTGTGGGTCAAGAAAGGTAAGATATCTCGCTTGATCGATACCAACAAGCATGGACATACAACACGTATTCGTTACACCATCAGCAAACAAGATGGTTTGTCGCTGAATGTGATGATGTAGTTCAGAGCTTCATACTCTCGTTGAAAACGGCGAGATTAGACAATAAAAAAGCCGCTCACCTATTTTAGATGAGCGGCTTTTTGTCATGTGTCTATTCTGAACAGCCTTGCTTTAAAGCGTAATGAGATGAACTCGAATTACGCTTTCTTAAAGATAGAGCTCAATGACAGAACATTCTGGATGCGAGTATGGATTGCTGCTTGCTCTTCTTCATTGCGCTGTTCGCCTTTGGTATTGCCCCATACAGGGCCTGGCCACGCGATGTCGTCTTTGAAACGTGCAACATGGTGAATGTGCAGTTGTGGCACCATGTTACCCAGCGCGCCTAGGTTTAACTTGTCTGGTTGGAACGTAGCTTCTAATGCTTGGCTTACCGCTTGAGACTCAAGCAAGAACTGCTGTTGTTCTTTCATTGGCAGATGGTGCAACTCTTTTAGGTTGGCACGTTTTGGTACCAAGATAACCCAAGGCACAGCACTGTCTTTGCTTAGCAGTGCCAAGCTTAGTGGAAATTCGCCGATAAGCGTGGTGTCTTTTGCTAACTGTGGGTGAAGTTCAAAGCTCATTATTATTGTCCATTTCGATTTCTTGAGGTCATACCGATCACAGTAAGTAAATGATCAGAAATAGCGCAGGAAAAAGGTTTGAGAACAAGGCAGATTTTTTGATAAGTAGTTATTCTACAATCAAAAATTCTAACGCAGTTATCGAGCGTTTTAACCAGCTAGGATGATTAGTTATTTACTACGATTGGTATCAGTATACGTTAGATAAAACAAAAGGTTGATGCTCTCACATCAACCTTTGTATTTATTCATTGTAACCCGAAGGGAATTACATGCGCTCTAGAGTTTCGATACCTAGAAGAGACAGACCTTGCTTGATAGTCTTAGCTGTCAGTGCAGCAAGCTTCAGGCGGCTCTGTTTAACTGTTTCATCTTCAGCCACAAGGATAGGGCACGCCTCGTAGAAGCTAGAGAATTGACCAGCAAGTTCGAACAGGTAGCTACACATGATGTGCGGTTGACCTTCACGAGCAACAGACTGTACCGCTTCTTCAAATTGTAGAAGTTTCGCGATAAGGGCTTTCTCTTTCTCTTCAGTGATTTTGATTTCACCTTCAAGAGAGTCCATAGAAATGCCTGCTTTAGCAAAGATTGAAGCTACACGAGTGTACGCGTACTGCATGTACGGTGCTGTGTTGCCTTCAAATGCCAGCATGTTTTCCCAGTCGAACACGTAATCAGTGGTACGGTGCTTAGAAAGGTCTGCGTATTTAACAGCCGCCATTGCAACTGTGTTTGCGATGGTTTTCTTCTCGTCTTCTGCTAGCTCAGGGTTTTTAGATTCAATCAGTTGAGTTGCACGCACTTCTGCTTCGTCCAGAAGATCAGCAAGACGCACTGTACCGCCCGCACGAGTTTTAAATGGCTTACCATCTTTACCTAGCATCATGCCAAACGCGTGGTGCTCAAGAGAGACAGACTCAGGAACATAACCCGCTTTACGAACGATAGTCCAAGCTTGCATTAGGTGTTGGTGCTGACGAGAGTCAATGAAGTAAAGTACGCGGTCTGCGCCCAGTTCTTCAAAACGGTATTTAGCACAGGCAATATCGGTGGTGGTGTATAGGAAGCCACCGTCACGTTTTTGCACGATAACGCCCATCGGGTCGCCATCTTTGTTTTTGTATTCGTCTAGGAATACAACTTGTGCGCCGTCAGACTCTTTTGCTAGGCCTTGTGCTTGTAGGTCAGAAACGATGTTTGAAAGCATATGGTTGTACATACTTTCACCCATTACATCATCACGTGTCAGTGATACGTTCAGGCGATCGTAGTTACGTTGGTTTTGAACCATGGTTACGTCAACCAGCTTTTTCCACATTTCAGCACAGTATGCGTCGCCGCCTTGCAGTTTCACTACGTAGCCACGTGCTTTTACTGCGAATTCTTCGTCTTCGTCGTAAAGCTTTTTAGATTCACGGTAGAACTGCTCAAGATCTGAAAGCTCCATTGAAACTTCACCAGTTTCAGCTTGGATACGCTCAAGGTTTGCGATAAGCATACCGAATTGAGTACCCCAGTCACCAATGTGGTTAGCACGGATAACTTTATGACCTAAGAACTCAAGTGTACGAACAACAGCATCACCGATGATCGTTGAACGTAGGTGGCCAACGTGCATTTCTTTTGCAACGTTTGGAGCAGAGTAGTCAGCAACAATGGTTTGTGCTTCAGCTGCTGCAACACCAAGGCGAGAGTCAGCCAGTGCTGCGTCTGCTTGTTGCGCTAGGAATGCTTCATCTAGGAAGATGTTTAGGAAACCTGGACCTGCGATTTCAACTTTAGAAGCGATACCGTCTAGGTTTAGAACGTCCAATACTTTTTGAGCAAATTCTCGTGGGTTAGTGCCTAGTCGTTTAGCAACACCCATAACGCCGTTTGCTTGGTAGTCACCAAATTGTGGTTTTGCAGATTGGCGAACAGCCGCAGGAGAGCCTGCAGGTGCGCCAGCGGCTTCTAGAGCCTGAGATACTTTGTCATTAATCAGTGCTTGGATATTCACACGCGTTTCCTTCAATTCAAGGATGAATAAGAGTGGCCGTTATTTCGTGGGTATTAAATTTGGTTAATTATGCTTCGAGTTAACGATTTAATGCCGAAATGAACAACAGACTCTGTTTAAGTTCACAAAAATGGCGTTAATCATACCAATTTTGTGGGGTTTCTTATAGGTCGAATTGATAGAAAATTAACATTTCCTGAGGGGTTTTTGACAATCGACTTTGACCAAGCCAAGTTTGTCTATTTAGGAAAGTAAGACACCGTACTTTTTGAACGTTTTTTTGTAAAAGCAACGCTTGTTGCTGAAAGTAAAACTGATACCATGCAGCCATTATTTGGAGAACAAAGACAATGACGATGAGCCTGAAGCAAGCCGAACTAGAACCACAACAAATGATTGCGCGCCTTGATACGTTTATGGCGAAAATTGAGAACCTAGGAAATGCATTGGGTTTAGATTTAAGCTTTGCTCAAGCGGATCATATTGCATTAAGAATCAATGAAACTGAGCTTGCGAAATCAGCACATCTGGCTTGGTCTGAATATGGCTCTACAATTTCAGAAGCGATGATCAATGGCCGTCCAATTGTGGTGTTGGCTTTCGATGAGCCATTGCAAAGCCTTGGTTGGAAGATTGAGTGCTTAGAGTTGCCATATCCAGCAGAAGGTAAAATTTATCCAAGCCAAGATTGGGAACATGTCGAGTTTGTGATTCCTTCTCACGCGCAAACGGCTGATGAGTATCTAGCGGATCTTAAAGAAACTTACCCGCAGTTCGCTGCTAAGTTCGAAACTCTGGCAGAGCAAGGTATTAAGATAAAACTCTCTAGCCCGAAAGGCGAGGGTGAACGTTTGAATAACCCAACGGTAGCTTTTAAGCATCAAGGTATTTGCATCAAGCTGCATCCACACTCTTTGAAGAAGATTGTTGAGTCAGAACAGGCTTAATTTGAGCCGAGAATAGCTGGAGGTTCCCGACTTCGTCATTCCCGATAGCGACGAAGGAGCGTAGTTGGGAATCTCTAAAAGCTAGTCTAATCACCAGATACAAAAAACGCGCAATGGGTTAACCCTGTTGCGCGTTTTTTATTGGGTTCTAACTGGAAGTATTATTTAAATAAGCGACTTACAGAATCACAGTCTTGTTACCGTAAACAAACACGTGATCATTGATCACTTTGTTTAAAGCCTTACTCAACACGTTCTTCTCTACGTCACGACCCGCTTGAGCCATGTCTTTCGCACTGAAGTTGTGATCCACTGGAATCACGTCTTGCTTGATGATTGGCCCTTCATCGAGATCGTTTGTCACGAAGTGCGCTGTTGCGCCAATGATTTTTACGCCGCGCTCATAAGCTTGTTGGTATGGTTTAGCACCAATGAATGCTGGTAAGAAGCTGTGGTGGATGTTGATGATTTTGTGGTTGTACTTTTCAACAAACCCCGGAGTCAGCACTCGCATGTATTTAGCAAGCACCAGATAGTCCGCCTCGTACTGGTCAATCACTTCAAGCATCTTCTTCTCATGTTCTTCACGGTTTAATCCTTCGTGAGAAACATGATGATAAGGAATATCAAAACGCTCGGTTAAGCTTTGCAGAGTATCGTAGTTGCCAACCACCGCTGCGATTTCGACATCTAAGCTGCCATCAAAGTTTTTCATTAGAATATCGCCAAGGCAGTGAGCTTCTTTAGTCACGAGTATCACGACACGCTTACGAGAAGAGCCCATCAGCTTACGTTTCGCATTCTCTGGCAGCGCTTGGTCTAAATCGGCAAGCAAGGTTTCGTCATTGAAGTAACCCTCTAGCTCGGTACGCATAAAGAAGTGGCCGCTAGTGTTATCAACGAACTCATTGTTGTGAATAATATTGAGTTGGTGCTTGTAACAAATGTTGGTGATCTTTGAGATGAGGCCTGGGGCGTCAGTACAATGTGTTAATAAAGTTTTTCTTTCCATTTGCATCTTACTTCCATGAAATGTTGCACTTATTATATGAAATCGGGATTCTTCAAATTTAATGCAGGCCGTCGAACGGTGAACTGAGCCGCAATATCACCGTTATAATTAATCTATTATCAATTTGGTTTCAACAAAATCTACCGTTCATTTAGGGGATTAATAAATTGAGAAGCTTAATAAATTCAGGTAGAGGTTAGATTTCTGACGGTTTTAACCGATATTCTCGGTCAAGTTTCACTAGAGCGAGCCAACATTTCAGCCATGCATAGGTGATCATTTATGGATAAAGAGTTACTAGCGAAAAAGTTGTACTGTAAGCGTGTAAATTCATTAGTGGGTGATGTTCAGGTGGACGGCAACGTTCTTGATGAAATGTGGGAAAACAAGGCCTCTCCGACTGATGCTGCTAAAGCTATGCAACCAAGTGATTCCGGTTTTTCTGGTGCGCCTTGGTTATCTCGTTATTTGAATCGCAAGTAGTTAAACAACCCTTTCATTTGTTTTGGGCTAGGTTGGTAAGAAGGACTTAGCCTGCCATGTTCTATTCGATAGACACCTCCGGTGCGCAGTCATTTCTGATTCGCGCCGGCTCACTAAACCTGCCATAATTCGCCTTCTATTTTTCTAAACCACGTACTCTATGATATCTAAAACGTTTTCTGCTGATGGTGCTCTGGGTAAAGCGATCCCTGGGTTCCAACCACGACAAGCTCAGCTGGACATGGCTGAAGCGGTCTCACAGGCCATTGAGCAACAAAGCCAATTGGTTGTTGAGGCGGGGACAGGTACCGGTAAGACGTTTGCTTACCTCGTGCCAGCGCTGCTAAGTGGTAAGAAAACTATTATCAGTACGGGGTCTAAAAACCTTCAAGAGCAGCTGTTCCATCGGGATTTACCATTAATGGTTGATGCGCTTGGCTTTTATGGTCAGGTTGCCCTGCTGAAAGGTCGTTCAAACTATTTGTGTTTAGACCGCTTGAGCCGCCAGATGATCGAAAGTCATGGCACTCATACCGATCCAACATTGTTAGCGCAGTTGGTGAAAGTGCGCAGTTGGTCTTCGGCGACTCAAACTGGTGACTTAGGCGATTGTGATGACATTGCTGAAGATAGCCCAGTTATTCCAACTATTACCTCAACCAACGACAACTGCTTAGGTAAAGAATGCCCAAGCTACACCGATTGCTTTGTGCTGAAAGCGCGCAAAAAAGCGATGGATTCGGATGTGGTCGTAGTAAACCACCATCTGTTTCTTGCGGATTTAGCGATTAAAGAAACCGGGTTTGGTGAGCTTATTCCAGAGGCTGATGTGTTTATCTTCGATGAAGCGCATCAACTTCCAGATATCGCCAGTCAGTACTTTGGACAATCAGTATCAAGCCGACAAATCCAAGAACTAGCTAAAGACATTGAAATTGCTTACCGCACTGAAGCCAAAGACATGCGTCAGTTGCAAAAGGTTGGCGAGAGGCTAATTCAATCAGCTGCTGACCTACGTATTGTGCTCGGCGACACAGGATTTCGCGGTAACTGGCGTGAGGCGTTGAAGTCAGAGTCGATTGCAAGAGAGCTAGTGCGTTTACAAGATGCGTTGCAGCTGGCTGTGGATGTATTGAAATTAGCATTGGGTCGAAGCCAGTTATTAGACACGGCTTTTGAACGTGCCACTATGATCAAATCGCGCATTGAACGTGTATGTGACGTGTCGATTACCGGTTATTCTTATTGGTATGACACCACGCCACGCCACTTTGCTTTGCACATCACGCCTCTTTCGGTTGCCGATAAATTCCACGAACAAATCGAGCTTAAACCGGGTGCTTGGGTGTTTACTTCAGCAACGCTAGCGGTGTCGGATGATTTCGACCATTTCACCTCTCGACTCGGGTTAAAACCGTCAGCACAGTTTTCATTGCCGAGCCCCTTTGATTATCCGAATCAGGCGCGTTTGTGTGTACCTCGCTATCTTCCCGAACCAAATAGCCCGGGCTTAGCGGATAAGCTAGTAAGAATGTTGACCCCTGTGATTGAGCAAAACCAAGGTCGCTGTTTCTTCTTGTGCACCTCACACAGCATGATGAAAGAGTTGGGGGAGCGATTCCGTGAAACGCTCTCGGTTCCAGTTCTGTTACAAGGTGAGACCAGTAAGCAAAAAACCTTAGCCGAATTCATGGAGTTAGGTAACGCATTGCTGGTGGCCACTGGTGCCTTCTGGGAAGGTATCGATGTTAGGGGCGACGCATTAAGCTGTGTTATCATCGATAAATTACCCTTTACCGCCCCAGACGACCCGTTACTTAAGGCTCGAATTGAGGACTGTAAGCTAAAAGGGGGTGATCCTTTTGCACAAGTACAGTTACCAGACGCAGTGATTACCTTGAAACAAGGTGTTGGCCGATTAATACGTGATAAGCGTGATAATGGTGCTTTGATTATTTGCGATAACCGCTTGGTGACCCGCGATTACGGTGGTGTGTTTTTGGCGAGTTTACCGCCTATCCCACGTACCCGTGACTTAGGGATCATTAGAGAATTCTTAGCTAAAGACCATTCAACCGCTGCTGAGTAATTGGCATTGTTGAGCTTAGCCATTATTTTTAGATTAGATAACGAATATTTGAGACACGAATGAGCGCGAAAATTCTTGCAGTAGATACCGCAACTGAAAACTGTTCAGTTGCACTAGTAATAGGTGACCAGGTGTTCGCACGTAGCGAAGAGGCTCCTCGAGACCATACGAAAAAAATTCTACCTATGGTTGATGAAGTACTGAAAGAAGCGAATGTCGCTTTAACCGATATCGACGCAATCGCGTTTGGCCAAGGCCCAGGCAGTTTCACGGGTGTGCGTATTGGTATCGGTATTGCTCAAGGCTTGGCTTTTGGTGCTGATTTACCGATGATCGGTGTGTCTACACTGGCAGCGATGGCGCAAGGCAGCTACCGTAAATTTGGTGAAACTCACGTAGCAACAGCGATTGATGCTCGCATGAGCGAAGTATATTGGGCTCGCTACAGCCGTGAACAAGACGGTCGTTGGACTGCAGTTGATGCTGAATGTGTTACACCACCAAGCGAATTGGCTGCACAGCTTGAAGCGGATTCTGAGACATGGGCAAAAGTAGGTACGGGGTGGGAAGCGTATGCAGAGCATATGGACACACTAGCGATCAACACCAAAGCGTGTGAAGTGCTGTTCCCAGAAGCTCAAGATATGGCGTTCCTTGCTCAATTTGCTTATGCAGAAGGCAAAGCGGTTGCAGCTGAAGAGTCTGAGCCAGTTTACCTGCGTGACAAAGTGACGTGGAAGAAACTGCCAGGTCGCGAGTAAATACGTATTATTTTGGTTCTGCATTCACTTTGCAGAGCCAAAATTAAAACAGATACAAAATCATTAAAATTAGGTACAAAATTCCTTAAGCATGGTTTCAATAAACGGCTTACCTCCTTCTTCGATAGGCAACACATCCAAAACCAATCGAACCAATAAAAAGAACGAGGTAAAAAAAGGCGATGCAAAAACCTCAGTTGGTCAGCCAACTAAGGTCGCGAATGCTGTCTCGCATTCCATTCGCCAAGTCAAAGAATCTGAGATTCACAAAGCTCAGGTTCAATATGATCTTCCAGAAGGGCGTGGACGACGTGCGATGGAAGAGTATATGGATGTGATGAATCAAGCTAAAAAAGAGGAACTTGCGAAGCTTATTGGGGTCGATATTTATATCTAGCTTTGTGCTTTTATTTATCCTGTTCTAAGGACCAGCATTATGTTTTCTCTCATTTCTAAATCTCGCTTATTTTTCCTTGTCGCTTTCTCTTCGATGGTGATGGGCTGCTCCTCTTTGCCTGAAGAACTTAATGCAAACTCTGAACAAGTCGTGACGGACTACCAAGAGTGGGTAAACACAGTGCCAGACGCTGGTGATGTTCGCTTAGGTGGTGTGATAGCTAAAGTCACTAACTTACAAGATAAGACTCGTGTTGAAGTGGTTAACTTACCTATCTCAAGTAACGGTAAACCAGATATTGATGCCGAGCCAAAAGGGCGTTTTGTTGGTTACATTGATGGTTACGTAGAACCTTTGAGCTTTGCTGAAGGCCGTTTAATCACCTTAGTTGGAACATCAAATGGCACTGAAGATGGCACCGTTGGTGAATATCCTTATACCTTCCCAGTAATGAATGTCTACAACCAACGCTTATGGCAGATCACCGAGCGAGTGGTCATCAACGATTTTGCGCCAACCTATTACTCTTGCCGCAGTTTGCATTGTCGCAGCTTTCAAACCATGCCTAAGTCAGGCCGTGTGATTCAAGATGTGGAATAGTCGAACCTGAAATCGACACACTAAACGATAGGGACACCATACAATCAATGATTGAAAAGTCATATTCCCTTGCGAGCGGGACGCTTGCAACACAACAGATTGGCAACCCGAAAACGACCGCAACGACGGTCGTTTTTATTCATGGTTGGCTAGATAATTCTGCAAGTTTCACTCAGGTTATGCCGCAAATAGCCAAGCTTTCTCCAGATACTCACCTCGTTGCTATCGATCTCTTCGGACACGGTTTCTCGTCGCATAAGCCGGGGAGTTATTACCCATTTCACGACTATATTGATGATTTGCATCAGTTGGTGACTAAATTATCGCCAAACAGACTGGTACTGGTAGGACATTCACTTGGTGCATTGATCGCAAGTTGCTATAGTGCCGCCTTTCCTGAAAAGGTGTCAGGATTAATTCAAATTGAAGGTCATGGACCTCTTTCAGAAGCTCCCCACGAAACAGTCTCTCGTTTGAGAGATGGGGTACTCAGTCGTCTTCGACAGCGAAGAAAGCCTTCACGTCCTCTGGCAAGTCTTGAGGATGCTATTAAGCTGAGAGCTCACGCCAATCAAATCAAAGCAGAACTCATTGCTCCTATTGTTGAACGAGGAATCGTTGAGCTAAGTACTGTTGATCGAGCTGTTGTTGCTAAAGTTGCTTTTGAGGAAGCGACAGTAAATCAAGCTGCTTTTGATCAAACGACTGTAGCTCAAGGTAGTGCCGAGTTTGATAACTCTTGGCAATGGCGATGCGACCCTAACCTAAAATGTGACTCGTTATATCGAATGTCACAAGCGCATGCTGAAGCGATCATGGCGGCTATTGAATGCCCTCAATTAATAGTTTTAGGAAATGATGGATTCCGACATTTGCAGCATAATCGCTACAAATCAGCCCATAGTTCTCTGAATATAGAGACTGTTCCTGGCGGACATCATTGCCATTTAGAGAGCCCAGAGCTAGTTTCAGAGCTAATTCTTGGTGTAGTTAACAAAATTTAAACAAGTGTTTGAGCCTTTTAGTGCTCATGCACTAAAGCTGTGCTGTAATACCGCAATGATAAAAAGCGGCGAAGCAGTCGTCAGCTGATAAACGAGGAGTAACATAGTGGACAAACCTTGGCTTTCACGTTATCCAAGTGACGTACCAGAGACGATCAACCCAGATCAGTACCCATCTCTTATTGAAATGTTCGAACAGTCGGTACAGAAGTACGCAGACCAACCAGCATTCGAGAACATGGGGTCTATCATGACATTCCGTAAGCTTGAAGAGCGTAGTCGTGCTTTTGCCGCTTACTTGCAGAATGATCTAAAACTGAAGAAAGGCGATCGTGTCGCGCTTATGATGCCAAACTTGCTGCAATACCCAATTGCACTCTTTGGTGTACTGCGTGCAGGTATGATTGCAGTGAACGTCAACCCACTGTACACGCCTCGTGAACTTGAACACCAACTGAATGATTCTGGTGCAAAGGCGATTGTTATCGTTTCTAACTTTGCGAGCACACTAGAGAAAGTTGTTGATAAAACTCCGGTTAAACACGTTGTGCTAACCAGCTTGGGGCAAATGCTGCCACGAGCGAAAGGTACGATTGTCGACTTCGTAGTGAAATACGTAAAAGGCATGGTGCCTAAGTACGATCTGCCGGGCGCTATCTCATTCAGAAAAGCGCTGCATAAAGGCCGTCGCCTCCAGTATGTGAAGCCATTTATGGCTGGCGATGACATCGCATTCCTACAGTACACGGGCGGTACAACGGGCGTAGCGAAGGGCGCAATCCTAACGCACCGCAATATGATTGCGAACGTACTTCAAGCGAAAGGGGCATACAGCCCTGTTCTGCAAGAAGGCCGTGAATTAGTCGTAACGGCATTGCCGCTTTACCACGTGTTCGCACTGACTGTGAACTGCTTACTGTTTGTTGAGATGGGTGGTCGTAACCTTCTGATTACTAACCCTCGTGACATTCCTGGCTTTATTAAAGAGCTGCAAAAGGTTCCATTTACCGCGATTACTGGCGTAAACACCTTGTTCAATGCGCTAGTCAATAACGAAGATTTCCACGAGTTGGATTTCAGTAATATGCGTTTATCTGTTGGCGGTGGTATGGCGGTTCAACGCGCTGTTGCTGAGCAATGGAAGAAAGCGACAGGTGTCCACCTACTTGAAGGCTATGGTTTAACCGAATGTGCTCCTTTGGTCACGGGTAACCCATATGATCTGAAAGACTACACAGGTGCAATCGGCCTACCAGTACCTTCAACAGAAGTTCGTATTGTTGATGATGAAGGTAAAGTGGTTGGTAATGACCAAGTGGGTGAATTGCAGGTTCGTGGTCCTCAAGTGATGCAAGGCTACTGGCAACGTCCAGAAGCGACCAAAGAAGTGATCGACCAAGACGGTTGGTTATCGACTGGTGATATCGTTAAGTTTGATGACGAAGGCTTGTTGTACATCGTAGACCGTAAGAAAGACATGATTCTAGTGTCGGGCTTCAACGTTTACCCGAACGAGATCGAAGACGTAGTGGCTCTGCATGGCAAAGTGTTAGAAGTTGCGGCTATCGGCCAACCTCATGAAGTGTCTGGTGAGCTGGTTAAGATTTACGTGGTAAAACGTGACCCTAGCCTAACCAAAGAAGACATTATCGCGCACTGTCGTGAACACCTAACTGGCTACAAGATCCCTAAATTGATTGAGTTCCGTGAAGAACTACCAAAAACCAATGTAGGCAAAATCTTGCGCCGAGTGCTTCGTGAAGAAAACGACGCAGAGCTTGCCAAACGCGCAAGCGAGTAACGAGCTCATTTACGAGAAGATGATGCACCACAAGCCATAGCAGCGCTTAATCTAAGCGAGTGCTGAAAAATGGTGTTAGAATGCCGGCAGTTAATGTCGGCATTTTTGTATCCGGCGATCAAAGTAAAATCAGTGAGAGTTTTTGTGGATTATCAAATCATTACCCAAGTTAAAGACCTTGAGCGAGTTTGCCAACAAGCACGTGAAGCCGATGTTGTTATGCTTGATACAGAGTTCGTTCGTACAAGAACCTATTACCCTCAATTAGGCTTAATTCAGTTATTTGATGGTGAAACGCTGTCACTGATTGATCCTATTGCTCTTGATGAAATGACCCCGTTTGTTGGGCTGTTGAAAGACACTTCAGTACTGAAAGTGTTACATGCGTGTGGCGAAGATCTAGAAGTATTCCAGAACGCATTTGGCTGTACGCCAACACCAATGGTTGATACGCAGATCATGGCAGCCTTCTTAGGTCACGGTCTTTCAACTGGCTTTGCGGCTCTAGTTTCTGAGTTTGTAGGTGTTGACCTAGATAAGAGTGAATCTCGTACTGACTGGCTAGCGCGTCCGCTTTCTCAAAAGCAACTCGACTATGCAGCGGCAGACGTTCACTACTTGATGCCAATGTACAACAAGCTTCTCGAAAAAGTGATGGAAGCAGGTTGGTGGGAAGCGGCGCAACAAGAGTCTGATTTACAAGTGGCTAAGCGCATCCGTAAAGCAAACCCAGACAACGCTTACCTTGATATTAAAGGCGCGTGGCAGCTAAAACCTCAACAGCTAGCGATTTTAAGACCTCTAGCAACTTGGCGTTTAAAAGAAGCGATTAAGCGTGATTTAGCGTTGAACTTTGTTTTTAAAGAACAAGACTTATGGGCCGTAGCTCGTTTCGCGATGAAAGATCCTAAGCATATGGAGCAGGAAGGGTTTGATTACCGCTCTGTACGTCGCCATGGTGCGAAGATCAGCTCAATCGTGAAATTGGCTGAGCATACGCCAGAAGAAGAGTACCCAGCGCCAGTAGAACGTCTAATGGACTACCCTGGTTACAAGCAACTTTTCAAAGTGTTGAAAGATGAAGTGAAAACAGCATCGCAACACAGTGGTTTAGCGACTGAGTTTTTGGCGTCGAAGAAGCAACTTAACCAAGTGTTAAGCTGGATTTGGAAGTACGATCGTAACCCAGAGAAGCTGCCTGATGTAATGCAAGGTTGGCGCCTAGATGTCGTTGGCGAGAAGCTAAATAAAGCAATCAAGTAACTTTAGTTTTGTAGTAAGCAACGAATGCTTTAGAGATAAAAGTTTCAGACACAAAAAAGAGAGCCTAGGCTCTCTTTTTTATTGAGTATTGATAAGCACAGCTCAGGCTCGACTTATCGATCTTCTTCTGGAAGCTTAACGTTCAGCTCTAATACTGAGATGTCGTCATCTTTATGTTCGAATGTCAGATCAACCATTGATGGATCGACTTCAACGTACTTCGCAATACACTTCAAGATGTCTTCTTTCAGTTGCGGCAAGTATGACGGTGCAGGGTCGTCATGGCTGCGTCGCTCGGCAACAATGATCTGCAAACGCTCTTTGGCTAGGTTTGCGGTTGTCTTTTTCTGTGGTCTAAAAAACTCTAATAATGACATTGCGTATTAGCCCCCGAACAGTCTTTTGAAGATGCCTTTCTTCTGTTCCGTTAAGAAACGGAAGTCCACTTGGCTACCCAGTAGTCGCTCTACAGTATCATTGTAAGCCATACCTGCGTCGGTTGCTTCGTCAAAGATAACTGGCACACCCTTGTTCGATGCGTTCAGTACTGCCTGGCTCTCTGGAATCACGCCCAGTAGAGAGATGTGCAGGATTTCTTCAACGTCTTCAACACTTAGCATCTCACCTTGAGTTACACGTGCTGGGTTGTAGCGAGTCAATAGAAGGTGCGTTTTCACTGGCTCTAATCCGTCTTCTGAACGACGAGATTTAGAATCAAGAATACCTAGAATTCGGTCTGAATCGCGTACAGAAGAGACTTCAGGGTTAGTCGTTACAATCGCTTCATCAGCGAAATACAACGCCATCAGAGCGCCTTGCTCGATACCCGCCGGAGAATCACAGATGATGAAATCAAAGCCCATTTCATCCAATTCATCAAACACACGACGAACGCCATCTTTTGTTAGTGCGTCTTTGTCACGAGTTTGAGAAGCAGGAAGAATGAACAGGTTCTCTGTACGCTTGTCTTTGATCATCGCTTGGTTCAGCGTCGCTTCACCATTGATAACATTAACGAAGTCGTACACAACACGACGCTCACAACCCATGATTAAATCTAGGTTACGCAGACCGATATCAAAGTCGATGACTGCGGTTTTCTTCCCTTTTAAAGCCAGACCTGAGGCAATAGCTGCACTGGAGGTCGTTTTGCCTACCCCGCCTTTACCCGACGTTACAACGATAATGCGTGCCATTCTGTTTTCCTTTTATTTCTCTTATATTGCGAGGACATCAACGTGTAATACATCGTTTGCCATACTGAACATGGTTTTCTTCTGCCAGTACTCGCTTTCAATTTGATCGCTGAGCCAGTAATTTCCTGCAATGGAAACCAGCTCGGCTTGTAAATCATTACAAATTATTTTTGCTTCAGTTTGACCACTTGCACCTGCAATTGCACGACCGCGTAGCGTGCCATGAATGTGGATGCTGCCATCGGCAATCACTTCTGCACCTGCACTTACGTGGCTAAGAATCAGCAAATCACCATCTTTCGCATACACCTGCTGACCAGAACGTATAGGGGTTCTCACCACCTTTATCGGGGCCATCTTCGCCGGAGCTTGAGAAGGAGATTTACTTGCTGTCATCACAGCAAAACCTGCATCTCTGGCTAGGTTTTGCATGCGTTTATCTGAACAGCCAGCCACACCAACCGGGATCATGCCCGCTTGAGATATACCATTTTTCAGTTGCACGAAATCTATATCGCCCGCGACTTTGCTAATGTTGATAACAACCGGCGCAGCTGCGAAAAAAGTGGGTGCCTGGTCTACCTTCTCTTGAAGAAAAGACACTGCATTTTCGACTTGATCATCGGATAAGTGCAAAACAGATAGCGTGAAACTGCTACCTTTTAGATCTGGGTTACTAGACATCGAAAAACTACAGGACCTCAATAGCGGATTGGTACAATTTCTTTATCAATAAAATAAAGGGCATTGCCTGAAACTAGGTTTATCATGTTATATTCCCAAACCAAGCACAGCAAGTAATCTTGTTGTCAAATGAACGTTTTGTTCCCAATATTTCCCTAACATAAACTATTGATCTCGCAAGTGAGAGTTTTGTAGTCATAAACATTTAAAAAAGGTTTGTCATGCTGTGTTCTATATATAAAAGTTCAAAGAAAGAAGGAACATACCTTTATATCCCTAAGAAGGATGATTTTTCACAAGTTCCTGACGCATTGATGCAAATGTTTGGTAAACCTAGTTTTGTAATGGTAATTAAAATGGACGGCCGTAAACTGGCTCAAGTGAACATCGATAAAGTGAGAGAATCACTGAACACCGATGGTTTCTTTTTGCAGGTTCCGCCACCACCAGTTAACGAACTTGAGCTTCATAAAGAGCGTAAAGCTCAAAATAAAGGTCAAGACGAAGAGTGATAGCCACCTCAATTCAAGGAGGAGTGATCGTTGAGTAAATTTTCGAAAACCATATTGGCTGTGTCGGCATTACTATTGGGTAATAGCCTGACCATTGGCTCGGTTCAAGCTGAAGAGCTTAGCTTTGAGCAATATGTAGAAAAACTAAAGCAACAAGGTCGTGAAGAAGGTATTTCTGAAGCGATCATTGATGAAGCTTTTGATGGTGTGACGTTTAAGCCAAGAGCGGTAAAAGCCGACAAAAACCAACCTGAAAAGAAACTGACTCTGGATGAATACATTCCACGTGCGGTTCCTGACTGGAAAGTGAAGCAGGCGAGATCACTCTATAAGAAACACTACACAGCGTTAAAGCGTATTGGTGATGAATATGGTGTTCAACCAAGATTCATTGTCGCTCTATGGGGTGTAGAGAGTAATTTTGGTAAGTTCACGGGGAATTACAGTGTTATTGATGCTCTAACAACCATGGCTTATGAAGGTCGCAGAGAAGCCTTCTTCCGTAGCGAAGCGATGGCGGCATTGAAGATACTTGATCAAGGCCATATTGCACCAAAAGAGATGAAAGGCTCTTGGGCTGGCGCGATGGGGCAACCTCAGTTTATGCCTAGCTCATTTTTAGCTTACGCCGCTGATGGCAGTGGTGATGGCAAGAAAGATATTTGGGGTACTGAAGAAGACGTGTTTGCTTCGGCGGCGAATTATCTCAGCCAATCGGGTTGGGATGACAAATATACTTGGGGGCGTCAGGTTCACGTTCCATCAACCGTGTCTATTGAGATGCAAGGTCGAGACGAAGACAAAGCGAAATACCTAAAAGAGTGGTCTGAACTTGGTATTAAGCGTTATGACGATCGCCCACTGCCTACACTTGATGAAGATATCAAAGCTTGGTTGATAATGCCGGACGATGAAACGGGTCGTTCGTACCTCATTTACAACAACTACAATGTGTTAATGAAGTGGAATCGTTCTTATTACTTTGCGTTGGCGGTCAGCCACCTAGCCGATAGAATTAAGTTTGATTAATCGACCTAATTTGATTAATAGACTCAATCTGATTAATAGAACTAGGTCGCTTTGAATAGCATTTAGCCTACTATAGGCAGAACAGATTAAAGGACTCTTCGGAGTCCTTTTTATTTTATATTTCAGATATTTAAGAAGGTGGTTTTGTGCTAACAGATAGAGCCGCACAGATGGTGATATTCCATGCGTTAATCAAGCATGAAGGCTTTACCAGTGCAGCAAAAAGCTTGAATGTGTCGGTATCTCACATCAGTAAACAAATTGCTTTGCTCGAGGATTCGATAGGTATCAAGTTAGTGCAAAGAACCACACGCAGCCTTACGTTAACCGAAGCTGGAGAAGTGTTCTATCAGCATTGTGAGCAGCTGTTCAATACGGTGAAAGCGGCTCAAATGGACATGGATAGCCAGCGTGACGACATTTCTGGAATATTCCGTATAGGCTTGTCTCAGTCATTTGGCACACTGCATATCATTCCAGCGATTGACCAGCTTAGACAGCTTTACCCTCAGCTGAGAATTGAAGTGCATTTGTTCGATTACAAAGTGGACATGATTGAGGAGCGCTTGGATCTCTGGATCACTAACAATGAAGACTTGCCTGAAGGTTACATTGCGCAGCGTTTAGCAGATAGCCAGTTTGTGGTAGCCGCATCACCGGATTATCTGATTAAGGCAGGGACTCCACACGTGCCATCTGATCTGATTGACCATAACTGCCTTATCTACCGCAGCCGTGAACGTGATTACACGTCATGGGCATTTGATAACGGCCAAGAAAATCTCAGTGTTAAAGTGGCGGGCGATTACTCGGTGGATTTGGCTGAAGCGGTACGAGACGCGGCAGTATCAGGTTGGGGCGTTGCTTACCTAGCGACTTACTTAGTCAAAGAAGAGTTTAGAACGGGCAAGCTCATCCAAGTTTTACCGGAATGGCGAGCGAGTCAGCTGATGCCATTCTATGCCGTGTATCCGAGTAGAAAGAACATGCCGAAGAAGCTTTCAGCAGTGATTGAGTTCATCAAAGATCATATCGGATCGCCGACTTATTGGGACAAAAACCTCAAAACTTGCGTTGAACTGCACCGCTAACTGTTTCCCAATCTATAAATATAATTTCCATATGGAAAAAGTTTGTTTTTTAATCAAAGTTAATTATTAAAATTCAATTACTTAGTGAAATTCACTATTAAAGAGTGATTCAACCAACATCACATTAACAACCTCAACTTGCCGCAAACGATTTCCTCTATAGAATGCGTCGCCTTTCCTACCTACAACTTTAGGTTGACGCACATGGCTTCCCTACTTGGAATTATCACTATTTTAGTAACCGCTTGGTTACTATCTACGGACAGAAAAAATATCCCGCTAAGAACCGTCTCTTTGGCTTTCTTACTGCAAATCTCATTCGCCCTACTGGTTCTGTATGTGCCAATGGGTAAAGAAGTGCTGAATGCAGCCACTGGTGCAGTGTCTAGCTTGATCAACTACGGTCAAGAGGGGATTAACTTCCTATTTGGTGGCCTAACGAATAACGGATTTGTATTCGCTATTAACGTTCTCGGCATCATTATCTTTTTCTCTGCATTGATTTCAGGTTTGTACCACATCGGCTTTATGCCAAAGGTGATCAACCTTATCGGTGGTGCTTTGCAAAAGTTCTTGGGTACAGGTCGCGCGGAATCACTGTCTGCAACGGCGAACATCTTTGTTGGCATGATTGAAGCGCCATTGGTGGTTAAACCTTACTTGAAGCACATGACGGATTCACAACTGTTTGCCGTCATGGTGTGTGGTTTGGCTTCTGTAGCTGGTGGCACGCTAGTCGGTTATGCATCGCTTGGTGTTGATTTGAACTACCTGATCGCTGCGGCATTCATGTCTGCTCCTGCTGGTCTATTGATGGCCAAGATTTTGGTACCAGGTAATGCAGATGAGGCTCAAGAAAATATTGAGTCTGACGTTGAAATTCCACGAGCAACAAACGTAGTTGAGGCAATGGCAGATGGGGCTATGTCTGGACTTCGTATTGCCGTTGCAGTGGGTGCGACACTTTTGGCCTTTATCAGTGTGATAGCAATGCTGAATGGCTTGTTAGGTATTGTTGGTGGCTGGTTTGGCGTAAACCTAAGCTTCGAACTTATCCTAGGTTATGTGTTCGCGCCCGTTGCATGGCTGATCGGTGTGCCGTGGTCTGAGGCTGTGGTTGCAGGCTCGCTGATCGGTAACAAGATCGTTGTGAACGAGTTTGTGGCTTTCATCCAGTTAATGGACGTAAAAGACGCACTGAGTGAGCACTCAAAAGCGATCGTTACTTTCGCGCTATGTGGTTTTGCCAACATCTCTACGATGGCCATTTTGATTGGCGGTTTGGGCAGCTTAGTTCCAGAGCGTCGTTCTTTCATCTCACAATACGGCTTTAAAGCAATTTGTGCGGGTGTGCTTGCCAACCTAATGAGCGCAGCGATTGCCGGCGTGGTGCTTTCTCTATAAGTAATCATTGGTGACTTATAAGCACTTTCTAACTGGGCCGTAACCACCCAGTTAGCTAATCGTGGCTTTGCTCTCCCTATAGTAAAGTGACTGATTAACCACAATAATATTCGCTTAGTATGATAAAGAGAGCCTATAGTGTAAGAACGTAGGCTTTCTTATTTCAGTGAATAAGTTTGTACCACAGGGTGTGGTACAAATGTTTAGGGGCACAAATGGATTTGTCGATCACTTCTTCTTTGGCGTTAATTGGACTCTTGTCCTTGGCTTGCCAGCTACTTGGTTGGCGTTTGCGTCTTCCCGCTATTCTTCCTTTGCTTATCGTTGGCCTGCTATTAGGTCCCGGTCTCAACATCCTTAATCCTGATGCCATTTTTGGTGATGTACTGTTCCCGTTGATTTCATTAGGGGTCGCCATCATTTTGTTTGAAGGTGCATTGACTCTTAATTTCAAAGAAATCAGAGGCCATGGCCGCATGGTGACTCACTTAGTGAGTTTCGGCATGTTGATTACATGGGCGTGCATCGTGGTGGGGGCTTATTATTTTGTCGATTTCAGTTGGCCATTGGCGGCGTTGTTTGCTGCATTAGTCGTGGTGACCGGCCCAACGGTGATTGTTCCCATGCTGCGCAGCATTCAACCCAAATCTTCGCTAGGCAGTATCTTGCGCTGGGAAGGGATAGTGATTGACCCGATTGGCGCTCTGTTTGCCGTTCTCGTTTACGAATACATTGTCTCTTCAGCCGATCCTACAAGCCATGTTCTGTCGGCGTTGGGGCTGACTTTAGCCATTGGTTTGGGCTTAGGGATCATCGGTGGCTATTTGATTGCCAAGATGCTGCAAGGGCATTGGGTTCCACATTATTTGCGTAACGTGGCGGTCCTGACATTAATGCTGGCGGCGTTCTCTTTCTCAAATGATCTGAGTGAAGAGTCCGGTTTATTAACCGTGACCATCATGGGTATCTGGCTCGCCAATGTGAAAGGCTTGGATCTCGAAGACATTATTGAATTCAAAGAAACCCTGACTGTGTTACTCATTTCTGCGTTGTTTATTCTGTTAGCGAGCAGGCTTGATTCGGGGACTTTCCTCTCAATAGGTTGGGGTGGAATTGGCTTATTAGCGGTCGTCATGCTGGTGGCTCGTCCTCTGAGTGTGTGGATCAGCGGGATCGGCACGGATCTTACTTCAGCAGATAAATGGTTTTTGAGCTGGATGGCGCCTCGCGGGATCGTTGCTGCCGCGGTTTCTTCTCTGTTTGCAATCAAGCTTCAAGAGAAGCAATTAATCGAAGGGGCAGATTTACTGGTGCCAATGGTGTTCTTGGTCATTATTGGTACAGTAGTGATTCAGAGCCTAACCGCGAGTTGGTGGGCTAGAAGGCTGGGTGTGACTCAAGAGAAGGCACAAGGGGTTATTTTCTTTGGTGCGACTCATTTTTCACGTCAGTTTGCCAAAGTGCTGGCGACACACAACATCAACAGTGTGCTTGCTGATACCAACTGGGAGAGCATTCGCTTAGCGCGCATGGACAACTTGAATGTCTATTTCGGTAATCCAGCTTCGAGCCATGCTGAAAATAATCTGGAATTGGATGGGATAGGGCGTGCCATGATTGTATCGCCTTATCGTCAAACCAACCCACTAGTCAGTATGCACTATCAAGATGAGTTTGGTGAGAATAAGGTGTTTGAACTTGAATCTTCAGAAAATAAACATGAAAGGCATCAGGTGAGCTGTGATGGCAATAGAAGCCTGTTTTCCGAAGGGGTTACCTATTCCAAACTTAACTCCTTGATGGCTCAAGGCAGCCAAATTAAGAGCACGGGTTTAACCGAGGCGTTTGACCTTAATGAGTTTAATGCCCTGTACCCTAAAGCGATTCCACTTGGCGTGATTAATGATGGTGATTTTCGCTTAGTGACACAAGGCTCTGAATTGGAAAAACTCATATCAACGGAGTGTCAGGTCATTAGTTTATTGCCGCCTTCGGAAGAGATTGAAGGTATCGATACTCCAGATAAGTAGTGAGTGCTTTGTATTTAAAGCGAGTCGCTTTGTATCAAAAACGAATAGCTCAGTATCAAAAAAGCCGCAACGTTTTCACGCTGCGGCTTTCTAATTTTGCTCTAGCTTATTTTACTCTAGGGCGAGGCAATTCATGCCACCTAAGCTGTCATTGCGGACTATTTCGAGTGAAATTGCTCACAAGCGATCATAGTATTCTCGATTAGGCTTGCCACTGTCATTGGACCAACACCACCCGGAACTGGTGTGATGAAGCTTGCGCTTTCTTTAGCCACATCGTATTCAACGTCGCCAACGAGCTTGCCAGATTCCAAACGGTTGATACCAACATCGACCACAACAGCACCTTTCTTAATCCAAGCACCAGGAATGAAGTTAGGCTTACCAACGGCAACCACAACAACGTCTGCTTGACGTACGTGACCTTCAAGGTCTTTGGTGAAGCGGTGGCATGTTGTTGTCGTACAACCTGCTAGAAGCAGTTCTAGAGTCATTGGGCGGCCAACAATGTTTGATGCGCCTACAACAACCGCGTGCTTGCCGCGTAAATCGATGTTGTAACGGTCAAGCAGCGTGATGATGCCTTTAGGCGTACAAGAGCGTAGCTTAGGCATACGCTGAGCCAAACGGCCTACGTTGTATGGGTGGAAGCCATCAACGTCTTTTTCAGGTGTGATACGCTCAAGAACGTGAGTAGTATCGATACCAGCAGGCAAAGGCAGTTGAACTAGAATGCCATCAATCTCTGGGTCTTCGTTGAGTTGATCGACTAGCGTTAGCAATTCATGTTCGGTGGCAGTTGCTGGTAAATCAAAAGATTTCGAGACGAAACCAACTTCTTCACACGCTTTGCGTTTACTACCAACATAAACCTGAGACGCCGGGTCTTCACCCACTAAAACAACCGCTAGGCCTGGAGCACGTAATCCAGCTTGAGTACGAGCTTTTACACGTGCCGCTACTTCAGAGCGAACCGTTTGAGAAATTAGCTTTCCATCAATATTTTGAGCAGTCATGAATTTCCTTAGTATTGATATTCAAGTTAGTGGCTGATGTTTTGGCGCATTATTCCAGAAAATCTTTTTGATTACCATCAAGCAAACGTTTGCCTTGTTCTATTTTCCAACACTTATAATCTTATTGCCCTTTTTTCACTCACTTGGATCAGAATGTTAGATAAAGCCGTTGCTTTACTGATTCGAATTCGTATAATCCTTTCCTGTAGCGCGCCCTTAGCTCAGCTGGATAGAGCACCTCCCTTCTAAGGAGGTGGTCGAAGGTTCGAATCCTTCAGGGCGTACCACTATTTAAAGAAACCCGATAACTCCCTGAGCTGTCGGGTTTTTTGCATTTCGGAACGACTTAATCTTTCAATACCGTGTTGTGTCTTTAGGTGTCTTTGTCTTTCAGTTTTTGCTAAACGGCAACGAGCTGTGGGGTATATCTAAGGCCTAGCATACTGCATCCATCTTCCAAGTAATGATCGGTCACTACGTCGAAACCGAACTTACCATAATAGTCTTTAAGATGAGCTTGTGCCGAAATAAAAATTGAGCAATCAGGGTAAATCTTCCGAGTGGCATCAAAACTCACTTGCATGAGCTGGTTACCTATCTGTTTACCTCGGTATTCTTTCGCTACGATCACTCGCCCGATACAAACATCATCTGCATCAGAATCGAGCAAAGGGAGAACATCTACGGGGTATCCAAGCTTCTGAGCCATAATTCGGCTGTAAGCTACTAGACATTCGTTCTCATAGCCCATGACGTGATAAGTCTCTGGATGGTTATCTTTGCCGTCTAGGTCACTATAGGGTGTGTTCATATCCACGATAAAAATATCGACTCTTTGCTGTAAGAAATCATAGAGCTCTTGAACAGACAGGTCCGCAAATTTTTTAACTTTCCACTCAATCATCACTTTTCTCCTAATTATTTTGGGCTACAACATAGAGAGTATTCAAACCGAGTTCATTAACCTTTGTTAACTGGCCATGAAACTATTCAAAATCACCACTTTAAAGCGCCACTCATTTTCCCTCGTTATTCATTTCATTCGGCTTATGTAATAGAAAGTTAAAATTGTTCGTTTTTTGGGGTTTACATCATTTAGTAATAAAGCCACTATGAATTCACGAAGAATAGACAAGTAAAGCTATTAGCTGGTTGGTTTAGGAATCAAACCTTCTGATTGATGGCTGATTTAGAGGAAGTAATGGCAGGAAACAGTATCGGACAACATTTCCGCGTGACTACGTTCGGAGAAAGTCACGGTATCGCACTAGGATGTATCGTAGATGGATGCCCACCAGGATTAGAAATTACCGAAGCAGACCTTCAAAGAGATTTGGATCGTCGTCGCCCTGGTACTTCTCGCTATACAACGGCTCGCCGTGAAGCGGATGAAGTAAAGATTTTATCAGGTGTATTTGAAGGCCAAACTACGGGCACTTCTATTGGTCTATTGATTGAAAATACAGACCAACGCTCTAAAGACTATTCCGAAATTAAAGACAAATTCCGCCCTGGTCATGCTGACTATACCTACCATCAAAAGTACGGTGTACGTGATTACCGTGGCGGCGGTCGCTCTTCTGCTCGTGAAACTGCAATGCGTGTAGCGGCAGGTGCAATTGCGAAGAAATACCTGAAACAAGAATTTGGTGTTGAAATCCAAGCTTACCTTTCTCAAATGGGTGATATCTCAATTGATAAAGTGGATTGGAATGAGATCGAAAACAACGCGTTTTTCTGCCCAGACGCCGACAAAGTGCCTGAGTTTGACCAACTGATTCGTGACTTGCTAAAAGAAGGCAACTCGATCGGTGCGAAGATTCAAGTGGTTGCGACTAAAGTGCCTGTAGGCCTTGGTGAGCCAATATTTGATCGTTTAGATGCTGACATTGCTCACGCTCTAATGAGCATTAATGCGGTGAAAGGTGTTGAGATTGGTGATGGCTTTGATGTCGTTAATCAACGCGGTAGTGAACACCGTGATCCATTAACTCCAGAAGGCTTCAGCAGCAACCATGCTGGCGGTATATTAGGCGGTATTTCTACTGGCCAAGATATTGTGGCGAGCATTGCGCTTAAACCAACATCAAGCATTACTGTTCCTGGTGACACGATCACTAAAGACGGTGAAGCAACGCAGTTAATCACTAAAGGTCGTCACGATCCATGTGTGGGTATCCGTGCGGTGCCTATTGCTGAAGCGATGCTGGCTATCGTGCTGCTTGATCACTTGCTACGTCACCGTGGTCAAAACTTTGGTGTGACAACAGAAACGCCAAAAATCTAGTTCTGCTTCGTTTTATTCAGAACAGATTTGAAACTGATTTGAGAGAAACCAAAAAGGGTTGCTTCGTAATGAAGCAACCCTTTTTATATTCTCAATTACGCAGAATATCTAATGTACAGAGCTTTCCGGATCAAGCTGGAAAGACGGCAAGCGCCATTTGAATCTTACAGCTGCCATACGCAGCAAGTAGCCAACCACAAGAGTAACAATCGTTGCGGTTACGTCGTTAACGCCAAGCTCAAGCAAACCTAGGTATAAACCTGAAGCGACAAGGGCGACAGATGCATACAGCTCTTCATGCAGAACCAATGGTGTTTGACGGCAGATAAGATCGCGCAACAGGCCACCGAACACGCCAGTTACCAAGGCAGACACCATACAGATCATTGGGTGCAGACCCATGGTCATCGCGACTTTAGTACCAATGATGCTGAACACGATGAGACCTAAAGCATCTAAACGAATGAACAAGCCTTTTAGCTTGATTACCCATTTAGCCAGTCCTGTTGTGATAACACCCGCGATACAGGTGATCGCCAGATATTGTGGGTTTTCAACCCAACCTAAAGGGTAATGGCCGAGTAAGATATCTCGTACTGTACCGCCGCCAATTGCCGTTGCACTTGCAACCAACATTACACCAAACCAATCCATTTTTTGTTTGCCAGCGCTGAGAGCGCCGGTCATGGCTTCTGCCGTGATGCCAATGATATACAAAACACTTAGTAGCATTGCTGTAGCTCTATAATTTAGGTCTATAAATTGGAGTCTTATAGGCCATAGGGATATAAAAATGAAGCGCGAGTGTAGTAGTAAAAACGCTGATTGACGAATGAATATTTGTACCGTGAATAGGCATTTCAGATTAGCTAAACTAATCATTCACCTCAAAATGGTGTAATCTGGGATCAGCAATCGATTGTCATCGTAAAGTATTATGATGAACCTAATATCATTGCCAGTGATAGGGCTTTACCGAGCGCTTAAAAAAACGCAAAATGCCCCAGTTCTTTTTATTTAAATTTGATCTTATGACGCACCAATACCCAGATATCATCGACATTTTCAATCAAACCTTTTTTGAGAGCTTTAATACCAAGCTAGAACTGGGAGCGGACGAGCCTATTTACCTGCCAGCCGATGGGGAGGTTTCTCATCACCGTATCGTATTTGCTCGCGGCTTTTACGCGTCAGCGCTTCACGAGATAGCACACTGGTGTGTGGCTGGTCCTGAGCGTCGTTTATTGGAAGATTTTGGTTACTGGTATGAGCCTGATGGCCGAACTGAGTCGGTTCAAGCTGAATTTGAAAAAGTAGAAATTCGCCCACAAGCGTATGAATGGATCATTGCGACCAGTGCAGGCTTTCCTTTTAATGTCAGCTGTGACAATCTACACGGCGATTTTGAGCCAGATCGTTTGGCCTTTATGAATAAAGTACACAGCGAAGTCATGGGTATCTTTGAAGCTGGTCTTCCGCCTCGCGTGAAAATGCTCTCTGAAGCATTACGCAGTTTCTATGATGTTGCACCTTTATGTACTAGCCAATTTATTGTGAAATAAGAGAATATTATGATTATCGAATTTGAAGAAAAACTACTTGAAGTAATTGATGCTCGCATTGAAAACGCATCAGACGATGAACTGTTTGCTGGTGGTTACTTACGTGGTCATATTTCTCTTTCAGTGGCTTCATGTGAAGAAGACGGCATTGAAGACGTAGCAGAAGTTAAAGCACGCATCGAGAAGAGCCTAGATGACGCGCGTTCTGAATTGACGCCAGCCGATCGTACGATCGTTAATGACCTTTGGGTTGAGCTGCAAAACCAAGCTTAATTTTATTCGTCTAGCGTTATTCGCTCACAACTCTCCCTCCTCATTTTTGAGCGAACCAATAATTTGAGACTCATTCGAATTTTTTGAATGAGTCCGTTCAATCCTTGTGATGGTTCCATTTTCTGACTACGTTATTCTAATCCCACTTAACGGAATCACAGAAAAGGTCACATCATGAAAGTTATCGCATTCGGCGCAAGCACAAGCTCTACCTCTATCAACAAAACTCTAGCAACTTACGCAGCTAACTTGATTGAAGGTGCTGAAGTCAAAGTTCTAAACATCAACGATTACAACGTGCCTATGTTCAGTGAAGACACTGAAAAAGAGATTGGCCAAGCGGAAGGTGCTCAAGCATTCTTGCGTGACTTAGCAGAAGCGGACGCATTTGTTATCTCTTTCGCAGAGCACAACGGTCATTATCCAGCAGCGTACAAAAACCTATTTGACTGGGCGACACGCATTGAGCGTTCAGTATTTGGTGAGAAACCTGCGGTTTACTTAGCGACATCTCCGGGCCCAGGTGGTGCACAGACGGTACTTGGCGCAGCAACAGGCTCAGCGCCATACTTTGGCGGTAACGTTAAAGCATCGCTTTCAGTACCTAGCTTCTACGATAACTTTGATTTTGAGTCAGGTTCAATCAGCAATGAAGAGATTGCCGCTCAAATTAAAGACGCGATTGCTAAGCTGTAAAAGCGGAACGTAAAGCGAATAGCTGCTAAGTAGCCAGCTGATGTAAAGTTACGAGCCGCTGCAAAGTAACGTACTGCTCTAGAATAAGAAGCAGCGACGTAAACAAGATTGAAAAAACAAAGCCCGAGCATTGAGATATGCTCGGGCTTTTTGTTTGGGTTGTACTAACACTTATTTGAATATTTAGACCTAGTCTAGAATCGACTAGTCCGCACTGGCTTGTTTCGTTGAAACCCAGCCTTCTGTTAACGCTTTGCCTTTGCGTAATCTTCTAATCCACATTCGACTTGGATGAATGGCTTCGAGCACACCAACCGGAAGAGGTAGAGGATCGCCACAAATTTGTGAGGCTAAGACTTCTGCTAAAAGAGGGGTCGAGCTCAAACCACGTGAGCCTAAACCAATAAAACAGAACAAGTTCGGATAGCTGGTAACAGGTTCGATACCGTCGATAGCATCACGCTGCGGATTAAAGTTGTGCAGATTCTGATATTGCTCTTTGATGGATTCAAAATCGCCAACATTACCGACGAATGGTAGGTGATCTCGACTCACGCTACGGATACCTTGGCGTGCTAAGTTACCACTGGTATCGACATCTTTGGTCCACGCTTGTTCTGGTAGCGACCCGTGTAAACGCTCGCCATTGTGCTGTTGCACTTCGCTATCAAACTCTTGATCGATATTGGTTTTATCGTAATTCGCGCCAATACAATGGTGGCCGTTATTTGGATTCTGTGGCGTTAAGTAGCCATCAAAACACAACACTGTTTTTAGCTGGCTGAGATTTTCTGTAGTCGGGATATGACTCACTTGCCCTTTAACTGGCGTCAGAGGTACGGGACGAGTTTGTTCAAATTGAGTGAACTTGTGTCCATTCGCGACAACCACTTGGTCGTGCTTAGTTTGAATTTCACCTTGAGGTGTATCAATCGTTAGTAGCCATTGTTGCTCTGCTTCTAACCACTCAAGTTGTGTCACTTGGTGTTGATAGTGCGCGCTTACTTGGTTGGCCTCTTCTAACTTACCAATCAAACCTTGAGTAAGCTGAAGAGGGCTTAACCAACCACCCAGTGGGAAGTAAACACTCTCTTTATCAACCGGTAAGCCAATCTTTTCGTTCGCTTGTTCGGGCGTCAAGCGCTGAATCAAGTCTGTGTGGAAATTGCCTTCCAACATGCGGTTGAGCTTTTTAGTTGAGCCCTCATCCCACATCAAAATATTCACGCCACACCAGCTGTGATCAAAGTTCACCGATTGTGCTGCTTGATTGATAAATTGGCGGGCAAACAACAAGCCAGGGCCAAATATTCTTGAAACATTGGATGTCGCTTCACTGAGTAGCGGATAAATCGCACCTTGATTGTTGCCAGAGGCATTGCCCGCTGCTTGTGGGTGTTCACAGTAAAGGGTGATGTTTTTACCACGGCGGCTTAGCGTTTTGGCTAATGCAGCACTGGCAACGCCACCGCCAATAATGGCGATATCTTGTGAATCACTGTGTTGAGCTAGGCCATACCAAGGTTTGATGTTGGTATGAGCGTGCTTCTTGTCAAGGCGGCCAGCAATCATTTCACGCTTAGTACCAAAGCCTTTGACTTTTTTCATCGCAAAGCCAGCTTCGATTAAACCGCGGCGAACAAAACCAGCGGCGGTAAACGTTGCACATCTGCAATCTTGTTTTGCCAGTTTGGCCATGCCGTTGAATAGGTTTTGATTCCACATTTCTGGGTTCTTACTTGGCGCAAAGCCATCTAAGAACCAAGCGTCAACCAAACCTTCACGTGGGGTTGGTACGTTAGGCATACAATCTTTAATATCGCCAAACCACAAATCAAGCGTGATTGTACCGTCGCCTAGCACAATGCGGTGACATTCAGGCAGAGCGATAGGGTAGTGCTCTTGGAGTTGCGTCGCATACTCGGCTAATTCAGGCCACGATTGATGTGCTTTGATGAGATCCTCTTTATTTAAAGGATATTTTTCAAAACTGATGAAATGTAACTCTTTGGTCATCGCTTGTGGGTTATCTTTAATAAAAGTATCGAACCATTGCCAGACCGCGAGAAAGTTCAAACCGGTACCAAATCCGGTTTCCGCAATCACAAAACGGCGTTGTTGATGTTCAAGCCAACGTTCTGGAAGGTGGTTTTGTTTTAAAAAGACGTAGCGAGTTTCTTCTAAACCGTTAACATTAGAGAAGTAAACGTCGTCAAATTGGTCTGAAACTGGCGTACCAGACTCATTCCATTCCAGTTCTGCATTAGTAATTGAAGTCATAAAATCTATCATTTTGTGATTTGAAGCGATATGTTGGTAGGGATTGTACGAATTTCTAGGAAAGCTGACCACTTTTGTTAGGCTTCTTAGTTATCATCTAGCTGAATTTAGAATTATAGGAATGTCACATGAAACGAGTCGTAATCACCGGTATGGGTATTGTTTCAAGTATCGGTAACAACGTCGAAGAAGTTTTAGCATCACTGAAAGAGGGTAAATCTGGTATTACCGCTTCAGAGCAGTTCAAGGAAAATGGCTTGCGCTCTCAAGTTTGGGGTAACCTAAAAATGAACCCTGCTGACCATATCGATCGCAAAAAAATGCGCTTTATGGGTGATGCAGCGGCATTCGCATATCTTTCAATGGAGCAAGCAATTGCTGACTCTGGTTTAACTGAAGATCAAGTATCTAATGACCGCACAGGTATCGTTGCGGGTTCAGGTGGTGCTTCATCTCTAAACCAAGTTAACGCTGTAGACATCATCCGTGAAAAAGGCGTTAAGCGCGTTGGTCCATACATGGTTCCACGTACAATGGCTTCTACGGTTTCTGCTTGTCTTGCTACACCATTCAAAATCCGTGGCGTGAACTACTCTATGAGTTCTGCATGTGCAACATCTGCACACTGTATTGGTCACGCAATGGAGCTTATCCAACTGGGTAAACAAGACGTTGTATTCGCTGGTGGCGGTGAAGAACTGGATTGGTCTCTGACTATGATGTTCGACGCAATGGGCGCACTTTCTACTAAGTACAACGACACTCCAGAACTTGCTTCTCGTACCTACGATGCAGACCGTGACGGTTTCGTTATCTCTGGTGGCGGCGGCATGCTAGTTATCGAAGAACTTGAGCACGCTGTGGCTCGTGGCGCAAAAATCTACGGTGAGATCGTGGGTTACGGCGCAACTTCAGATGGCTACGACATGGTTGCTCCTTCTGGCGAAGGCGCGGTTCGTTGTATGAAGATGGCAATGCAAAACGTTGATGGCGTTGACTACGTGAACACTCACGGTACTTCAACTCCTGTTGGTGACGTTAAAGAACTTGGCGCAATCCAAGAAGTCTTTGGCGGTAACAGCCCAGCAATCTCAGCAACTAAAGCGATGACAGGTCACGCTCTAGGTGCGGCTGGTGTACACGAAGCAATTTACTCAACGCTAATGCTTGATAACGGCTTCATCGCACCAAGCATTAACGTTGCAAACCTAGACGAAGCAGGCGCAGGCCTAGACATCGTAACGGAAGCTCGTGAACAAGAGCTAACAACGGTTATGTCTAACAGCTTTGGTTTCGGCGGTACGAACGCAACGCTAGTAATCAAAAAATACCAAGGCTAATTGAAGCTAAGGTTAAATTAATAAAGGTTAATCGTTAATGGGTGACGTGAGTGCAGACTCAACACGCATAGGTTGCCCACTAACCATGACCAACAGAACAAAGCTTTTTAAATGTAGGTTTTATACGTGTTTTTTTGAACATGACTTTTTAAATCTGGGTTTAGAAATTAAAAGGTTTCCAGAGCTTGACCAGTAGTGACTTTGGTTAGTACTGGTTGAACAGACGCAAGACTCTGTCTCCTGGAGAGCGAGATAGGATCCTTTTGTTCTGGATGTTTGCCCGATTGTTTATTCAATCGGGCATTTTTCGTTTCTGGGCTACACAATCTTCAGTGTTGATTCGGTTTTGGGATATGGTGTGATAAATGCCAACGTAGCCCTTTATATAATGTATTCCATTTGCTACTCGACACCGAGTGTGGAATTTTGCACAATCATTTCAATTCACATTTAGGTCGATAGACCCCAACTAAAGTACTCGCCAAATGAAAATCTTAATCGACGAAAATATGCCTTATGCTGAAGCGCTATTTAGCCAGCTAGGGGAAGTGACAATGAAGTCTGGTCGCACATTAACTGCTGACGACCTAGTTGACGTAGACGCATTGATGATTCGCTCTGTCACCAAGGTGAATGAATCATTGATTAGCAAAGCCAATAAGCTGAAGTTTGTCGGTACTGCGACGGCAGGTATGGACCATGTCGACCAAGCATTGATGAAAGAGCGTGGCATTTTCTTTACTGCGGCGCCTGGCTGTAACAAGGTGGGTGTCGCTGAGTATGCCTTTAGCGCAATGATGGTACTTGCGCAGCAACAAGGCTTCTCTGTATTCGACAAAACGGTCGGTATTATCGGTTGTGGTCAGGTAGGTAGCTACTTATCGAAGTGCCTTGAAGGTATTGGTATCAAAGTTCTGCTGAACGATCCTCTAAAACAACAAGAGGGTGATACTCGTGAGTTTACTGAATTAGAGACACTGCTTGAGCAATCGGATGTGATCACTCTACATACACCAATTACTAAAACGGGTGAGTTCCCAACGCATCACTTGATCAATGAGCAAGTGCTGAACAACTTACGTGCTGATCAAATTTTGATTAATGCAGCTCGTGGCCCAGTTGTTGATAACCAAGCGTTAAAAGCTCGCTTGCAAAAAGCCGATGGTTTTACTGCCGTTCTTGATGTGTTTGAGTTTGAACCTGAAGTCGATTTTGAGCTGCTTCCACTGCTTGCTTTTGCAACTCCTCACGTAGCGGGCTACGGTTTAGAGGGTAAAGCACGTGGTACCACGATGATCTTCAATAGTTATTGTGAGTTTTTAGGTACTGAACAGCGTGCTTATGCAAGCGATCTTCTGCCGACAGCCCCAGTGCCTCAAATGAAATTAGATAGAGCTTGGGATGAAGCAACACTGCACAATTTGACTCAGTTGATCTATGATGTGCGCAAAGACGACGCCTTATTCCGTCGCAATATCTCTACGCCGGGTTCTTTTGACAAGATGCGTAAAGAATATTGGGACCGCAGAGAGTACAGTGCAGTCGAGTTAACGGGCGACGAATCTTGTAATTTAACGCCGTTATCTAAACTCGGTTTTATGGTAAAGCCAACTTTATAAAAGAGAGAAACAATGAGCCAAGAATTTAATATTGCTATTTTAGGTGCGACTGGTGCGGTTGGTGAAACCATTCTTGAAGTACTTAAAGAGCGTAAATTCCCTGTCGGTGAAATGCACTTACTAGCAAGTGAACGTAGTGAAGGCAAAACTTCCCGTTTTAACGGCAAAACAATACAAGTACAAAACGTAGAAGACTTCGATTGGTCTCAAGTACATATTGCGTTTTTCTCTGCAGGTAGCGAGCTTTCAGAGCGTTGGGCTCCAATCGCGGCTGACGAAGGTGTGGTTGTTATCGATAACACATCACGTTTCCGTTATGAATACGATGTTCCTCTGGTTGTGCCAGAAGTGAACCCAGAAGCGATTGCTGAGTTCCGTAACCGTAACATCATCGCGAACCCTAACTGTTCTACTATTCAGATGGTAGTAGCACTTAAACCTATTCACGATGAAGTAGGTCTTGAGCGTATTAACGTTTCAACTTACCAATCTGTGTCTGGTGCAGGTAAGCCGGGTATCGATGAGCTAGCAGGTCAAACGGCTAAGCTTCTTAACGGAATGCCAGCTGACAAGTCAGCATTCTCACAGCAGATCGCGTTCAACTGCATTCCTCAGATTGATGAATTTACAGAGAACGGCTACACACGTGAAGAAATGAAGATGGTTTGGGAAACTCAGAAAATCTTTGCTGATTCGTCAATCACGGTGAACCCGACTTGTGTTCGTGTTCCTGTGTTCTACGGTCACGCTGAATCTCTACACGTTGAAACTCGCGCGCCAATCGGTGCAGAGCAAGTTATTCAACTTCTAGAGAACACGGAAGGCGTTGAAGTATTCCAAGCGTTAGACTTCCCAACTCAGGTTCGTGATGCGGGTGGTAAAGACCACGTAATGGTTGGTCGTATTCGTAGCGACATCAGCCATCACAGCGGCGTGAACATGTGGGTAGTAGCTGATAACGTACGTAAAGGCGCAGCAACGAACGCAGTTCAAATCGCTGAAGTTCTGATTCGCGATTACTTCTAAGCTTCATTGCTTTGATTATCAAGCCTCACTCTTTAGTGGGGCTTTTTTAATCGATTGAAAATATTGTTAGTCAAATTGTGTGAAATTGCTGCGAATATTGTTGCTGCAACACATTTTTTGTTTTCATCTCTATAGTTTTACGTCATTTATCCGATATATTTAATAGATCATCACTTTTCCGAATTTAAGCACCTAGCTGAGCCTTTTATGTTTCAATTTTTCAAGCCGTGGTTAATGCCTTTTGCCTTTATCATTGCGACTCAGATTTCCGTTGTTCGTGCAGATTCCATTCGAGTTGTAGGGCCTAATGGCCAGATACAATCAGCGCCTACGTTTTCAGAACCTCTTCAAAGAGCGCAATTGAATAGCGCTGAGCCTTCACGTTTCTATGGTCCAACTCGTGGCTCAGAAACGCTATGGTCTATTGCTTCAAGGTTACGCCCTGATAACTCCGTTTCAGTCCAACAAACATTGTTGGCGATTTATCGCTTAAACCCACAAGCGTTTGAAAATCAGAATATCCATAGCCTGCTGCCTGCCAGTAATTTACGTGTGCCTTCTTTAGAGCAAGCACGTGCAAGTTCGACGCAGCAAGCTATCAACATCATGAACTCGCACCTTGCTAAGCTTGATGCTCCTGCGACAAAGCCTACCGCTTCAAAACCTAAAGTAGCGCAAGCGTCAAGTCGACCAGATGTAGCACCTAAAAATGCACAATCCAAAGCTAAGGTTAGCGAACCTAAAGTTGTCGATAAATCGATAATTGGTAATCAAGATATAGTGAATAACAAGCCGCTAACCGGCGCCAAGGAAATGAACCACCTTGAGAAGCAGTTAGAGCTTTCAGAAACTGAGTTACTGTCACTCGAAGAAAAAAACCATCAACTTCGTTTGATGCTGTCGAATGTTCAATTGGAAGTGGATGAGCTAAAAACAGAACTCAGTGATGAAGATCGCATTCGTAGCGAAGTGGAAAAGCTGCTTGATGAAGAGCGTAGAAAGAACGCCGAAATTGAAAAAATGGCACCAAGTGCCATGGATGAACTGCTATCTAATGGTTGGTTAGTTGCGGGTCTTGCGATTATTCCGGGTCTTCTACTTGGCTTGATCATCGTGATGCTGATAGGCCGTCGTTCTAAAAATGAAGAACAACAGCAAAACACTCAAGAACAACCGATTCAGCCTGAACCAAGCAGCGTCGCGCCTATTACACTGGGCGACGAGATGGACGACCTTAACGAGCTGTCTTTAGACGATGACCTGTTTGGCACTGAAGATGACGCCAATAAGTTGTTTGACGACCAAGCTCTTGCTGAAGAAGACGATGTATTTGCAGGATTGGATGAATCTGATCTCGATTTCAATCTCGACGGTGAAGATGATGACCCATTTGCGAGCATTGGCGAAAATGGTGATTTAGACACTAACTTTGATGATCTGGACTTGGACAGCAGCAACGGCATTAGTGTTAATGGTGAAGAGAAAGCGCTTGGTCTTGAAGAGATGGAGCGCGCGCTCGATAAAAGCGCAGAAAGCGCACTTGATACCGATGAAGTCGATTTTGATCTCTCAGATGATAACGCAATGTCTGCTGATGACATTGAAGCACTGCTATCTAAAGAATCCGAGACTGAAGATTTAGGCTCTAACGAATTAGACCAGTCACTATTAGATGACCTGTTTTCTCTTGATGACGAAGATGATGATAGCTTCGACATCGATGCTTTGATTTCGGAAGAGCAAAGTGATTCTACTTCTAGTGCCGACACATCAATAACCGATGATTTTGATATCGATGCGCTTATCTCAGAACAACAAAGCGATGCTACGCCTTCGGACATAAGCAATGACGACTTTGATATTGATGCTCTGATCTCTGAACAACAGACCACTCAATCTGCAGCTCCTAGTGTAGAGGATGATATTGATGACATCTTTGCTCAGGTTGCCGCTCAGAACGAGCAAGCGAATGATCCTTTCAACCTCGATAGCGACGATGAAATAGCGACGAACCTAAACAATGGTTTGGCGTCTGATGATGATATCGAAAACATCCTGTCTCAGTTTGATAAGCCAATCGTTGATGAAGAGACTCAAGACAGCGTTGATCTACTTGATGAGCAGTTGGAAGGGGATGACGTTGACCTAAGCAACTCGACCGAACTCCTTGATGACATGCTGGGCGATGAATCGGATGATGAGCCTGAAAGTGAGCCTTTAGGTTTTGATGCCTTATCCGAACTTGAAGAGCTTTCTGGTTTATCGACTGATGATGAGCTAAACATTGCAGAAGACAGCACGGAAACTCTGGATGAATTAATCGGAGATTCTGATGATGATTTCGAACTCGATGCAGAGAGCACCGACTTACTGGATGATTTCCTTGATAGTGAACTATCGGATGATGCGCTTTCAGCGGACCAAGCCGATTCACCAAAATCGGAATCTTTAGACCCGTTTGATGATTTACTGACAAGTGGCATTGAAGACGATCTTGAATCAGAAGAGCAGACGTTTGATAAAGAGCTAGATGCTGCCTTTGGTTCTGATAAAGCTAGCGACGACCTTATCAAGGATTCAGACGTTGAACATACTCAATTAACGTCAGAGCCTTCTGAAGCCGAGTCTGAGCAAATAGCGGACATTAGTGAAACACCACAACCTGAACTTGTTGGTGATGCTTCATTAGATTCAGAACTGACTCAAGACGGTGCTGATGTTAAGCCAGAAAATGATGAAGCCTTTAATCGTGATGACTTTATCGATGACTTGTTTGGTGTCGCGCCTGCAACGGATGCGTTGCTTGATGACGCACTAGAAACAACAGATGAAGCATTGATTGATGAGTTGATGACTTCTGATGACAGCGATTCGTTGCAAGCTACTGAAGAGCCAGCTGAAGCATCAATCGAAAGTGCTTTGGAGCCAGAACAAACGGACCTTTCTGATAGTCATGAATTATCACCAGAAGAAGCGGTGTCGTCTGTTAAAGATGATGAACTGGATATTGACTCGTTGCTCTCTGAGAATTCTGACTTTGACAAACCAGTTTTTGAAGAGCCGACTCAAGAAGACACTGAGCAACAAGAATTAGAACCGAAAGAAGCCGACGTACAAGATCAGCGTGAAGACATCGCTGCGAGTACTGAAGATCAAGCTTCGCCAGCGTCTTTAAATGATATCTCTGAAGACGATGAAGAAACGGTAGAAGATTGGTTAGCCGAAGCCATTGATGATGTTGAATCTCCTGCGAATATAGACTCTGATTTTGACTTTGAACCGAAAATTCAAGGTAGCGATGAACTTGAAAATATCGTTGAATCCTTGCCAGAGCCAGAGCCAGAGCCAGAGCCAGAGCCAGAGCCAGAGCCAGAGCCAGAGCCAGAGCCAGAGCCAGAGCCAGAGCCAGAGCCAGAGCCAGAGCCAGTCCGTGCTGCACATATGCCAGAAATCATTCCAAATGAGTTCGGTGTACCAGAAGACAGTGATTGGCTGATTGGAGACGATACAGCTAAAGAAGATGCGTTGGCAGAAGTGGACGCTGAAGCTGATGTTGAAGTAATACCAGACCCAGTTACTCCTGCTGTTGAACCTCAACTAGACGCTGAACCTCAAGCAGAAACGGCTCCGCAAGTTGACACTACGGAACAAGCCGAAGTTCCAGGACAAGACAGCGAAGAAGAGTTCTCGTTTGATGACTTCGAACTTCCTGAGTTTAATGAAGAAGACGCGTTGGCAGAAGCCGATGTTGAAGCTGATGTTGAAGTAATACCAGAACCAGTTACTCCTGCTGTTGAACCTCAATTAGACACTGAACCTCAAGCAGAAACGGCACCGAAAATTGAAGCTACGGAACAAGCTGAAGTTCTAGGACAAGACAGCGAAGAAGAGTTCTCGTTTGATGACTTCGAACTTCCTGAGTTTAATGAAGAAGACGCATTGGCAGAAGCCGGTGTTGAAGTAATACCAGAACCAGTTACTCCTGCTGTTGATTCTCAACTGGATGCTGAGCCTAAAGTAGAATCGGCACCGCAAGTTGACGCTACGGGACAAGCTGAAGTTCCAGGACAAGACAGCGAAGATGAGTTTTCTTTTGATGACTTCGAATTGCCTGAGTTTGGTGAAGAAGATGCATTGGCGGAAGCTGATGTTGAAGTAATACCAGAACCAGTTACTCCTGCTGTTGAAACTCAACTAGACGCTGAACCTCAATCAGTATTAGAACCACAATCAACATCTGAGCCGCAAGCAGACGCTGCGCCTCAAGCAGAAACGGCACCGCAAGTTGAAGCTACGGAACAAGCTGAAGTTCTAGGACAAGAAGACGAGTTCTCGTTTGATGACTTCGAACTGCCTGAGTTTGGTGAAGAAGATGCATTGGCGGAAGTCGTTAGTGAGCCTGATGAAGCTCAGTTAGAGCAAGATCTCGCTCCTGAGGCAGAAAAGTTTGAGTTCGATGATCTTGACCTTCCTGAATATGACGAAGAAAGCGCAAAAGCAGACTCTGTTTTAGATGATATTGAACAAAGCAGCGCAGAGCCAGTAGCGGAAGAAGAAGGCGTCGAGTTCGATGAGCTTGATTTGCCTGAATACGGTGAAGACGAAGCCATCTCAGATGCGTTTGCAGAGAAGCCGACACCACTGACTTCTTTTAGCCCGCAAGGTGAAGAGCAAGATGCGTTACATGATTTGTTCTCAAACCCGCAAAGCTTTAGTCACGCTGACGATTTCTCGGATACAGAGGGTTTCTCGGACGAAGAAGGGCTCTCAGATGCAGAAGAACCTGAACTGGCAGCGTTCGCACAACCAGATGATTCACCGAGTTCATCTTCAGGATTAAATTCAACGCCTTTAGAATCAAACTCAGCACCTACAGCGGTTCAAGACGAACCACTAGAAGGCTTTGACGATTTTGATGAAACAGCATTGGCTGAGTTGCTTTCAGAAGATGTCCAAGACTCAGTCGACAATATGTTTGAGAAGCCACTAGATGCAACATCAATTGACAGTGCAGGGCTCGATATCGATGCGATGCTTGAAGTTGGCGGTGAAGATTGGAAAGGCTTTAACTTAGCTCCAGAGCAGCAATCAAGCATGCACAATGGTGTACCTGACGATCAACAAGAGATTTGGGCATCGGCTGAAAAACAAGCTGAACCTAAAATTAAAGAAGAGAATTGGGGTCAACAAGATAATCTAACAGAGTCAGGTAACAGTCGTGATAAGCAATACATGACGATTGACGAACTGATGGCTCAAGTAGAGCAAGAAGGCGAAGAAGCCATTAATCCAGATGATGAAGAGTTGAAGCTGGATGTTGGTCTCAATGAATTCCCTGATGTTATCGGTGATATCGGCAACTACGATGTCGACAACAATGCAGAAGCTGCTGGCAAACTCGATTTGGCTAAAATCTATATCGAGATGAGTGATTCGCAAGGTGCAATTAAGCTTCTAGAAGAGGCGATAGTTGACGGCAGCGATGATATTCGCCGAGAGGCAAAGAATCTTATCGATACCTTAAACGGTCGATAAATTTAAAAAAATCATAAAGGGTAGCGTTGGCTACCCTTTATTTTTAGATGAGCCCAAGCGCCTTTGTTTTATTTGGCTTCTTAAAACCACCGTCTAGGGCGGTAGTGATTGTTTATTGCAGTTTTAGCCCCATCCTATTTGGGCTAGCACTCATTTCCGTATATACTTCTTGCCCATTTTCAAAGAGAACAAGAACATGAAAATTGCTTTAGGTATTGAATATAACGGTACCCACTACTTTGGTTGGCAGCGCCAACGAGACGTGAAAAGTGTCCAAGAAGAATTGGAAAAGGCTCTTTCAGTTGTCGCGAATCATCCTGTAGAGGTTATGTGCGCAGGTCGTACAGATGCCGGAGTTCACGGTACGGGACAAGTCGTTCACTTTGAAACTAATGTTGATCGTAAAATGGTTGCTTGGACAATGGGCGCGAATGCCAACATGCCAAAAGATATTGCGGTTCGTTGGGCTACAGAGGTGAATGAGGATTTCCACGCTCGTTTTTCTGCAACTGCACGCCGTTATCGCTACATTATCTTTAATCATGCACTACGTCCTGGCATTCTGAATTCAGGCGTGAGCCATTACCATGGTCACCTTGATGAGAAAAAGATGCATGAAGCGGGTCAATACTTGTTAGGCGAGAACGACTTCACTTCATTCAGAGCGACACATTGTCAATCTCGTAGTCCATGGAGAAACATGATTCACTTAAACGTGACTCGTCATGGGCACTACATAGTGATCGATATTAAAGCGAATGCGTTTGTTCACCATATGGTGAGGAATATTACGGGTAGCCTAATTGCAGTAGGTAAAGGTGAGCAAAAACCAGAGTGGATCCAGTGGCTTTTAGAGGCTAAAGATCGAAAAGTGGCTGGCGCAACCGCCAAAGCGGAAGGCTTGTATCTGGTAGATGTTGATTATCCTGAACATTTTGAGTTACCACGAGAGCCAATTGGGCCTCTGTTTTTACCGGATAATTTGAACTAAATGTGAGACTTAGGTTCAAAAAATATTACGGTTTCGTGCGTAAAATAGTGCCAGAAAATAGGTACAACCAGTTTTTTATCTACAGTCGCTGTTTTATGTGCTTTAATTCCCACGCATAATTCCCAAATTTATTTCTTTCGCAATCAAGCGTAAGAATCGAAACAAAAAGGTCTTCCATGAGTTGGCTTGAAAAGATTTTAGAAAAAAGCAACATCGTAACATCTCGTAAAGCGTCTATCCCTGAGGGTGTTTGGACTAAATGTACTTCTTGTGAGCAGGTTCTTTATCATGCTGAACTAGAGCGTAACCTAGAAGTGTGTCCAAAATGTGACCATCACATGCGCATGAAGGCACGTCGCCGTCTGGATACATTCCTAGACAAAGGTGAGCGCGTTGAACTAGGTGCTGATCTTGAGCCACAAGACAAACTGAAGTTTAAAGATTCTAAGCGTTACAAAGAGCGTATCTCTACTGCTCAAAAGAACAGTGGTGAAACTGACGCGCTGATCGCAATGAAAGGTGAACTACTAGGTTTACCAATCGTAGCGTGTGCTTTTGAATTCTCATTTATGGGTGGTTCAATGGGCTCTGTTGTTGGTGCTCGTTTTGTGAAAGCGGTAGATGCGGCTATTGAGAACAACTGTGGTTTAGTTTGTTTCTCTGCAAGTGGTGGTGCTCGTATGCAAGAGGCATTGATGTCTCTAATGCAAATGGCAAAAACCAGTGCTGCTCTAGAGCGTTTATCTGCGAAAGGCCTACCGTTTGTTTCAGTCATGACTGATCCAACAATGGGTGGTGTTTCTGCGAGTTTGGCAATGCTTGGCGATATCAACATCGGTGAGCCAAAAGCGCTTATCGGTTTTGCTGGACGTCGTGTAATCGAACAAACTGTACGCGAAGACCTTCCTGAAGGTTTCCAACGCAGTGAGTTCCTACTCGATCACGGCGCTATCGACATGATCGTTGACCGTCGTGAGATGCGTCAGCGCGTTGCAAGCCTTGTTGCTAAAATGACCAACCAGCCTTCACCATTAGTAGTTTCTGTGAACGATTCACCGAATGAAGCTACTTATGAAGTACCAGAAGCGCCAGAAAAAGGGTAAAGTACCTTCTAACAAACCTACTTAATCATGGTTATGAGTTAGATGAGTCAACAACCTATTCCTCAAGCCACATCCTCTTTGGAGATGTGGCTTGATTATTTATCAAACATCCACACAAGCGCTATTGATCTTGGATTAGACCGAGTTCAGGCCGTCGCCTCTAAGGCAAACCTCACCAAACCTGCTCAACACGTTATTACTGTTGCCGGAACTAATGGCAAAGGCTCAACGTGTGCACTAATGGAAGCTATTCTGTTGGATGCTGGTTACTCAGTCGGTGTCTATAGTTCTCCTCACTTAATTCGCTATAACGAACGTGTTCGTATTAACGGCCAAGATCTATCCGATGAAAAGATGGTTCAGTCTTTCAATTTCATAGAGAAAGAGCGCGGCGAGATCAGCCTTAGCTTTTTCGAATATGGGACTTTAGCGGCGTTACGTGCTTTTCAAACTGAAGCGGTTGATGTTGTGTTATTAGAAGTGGGTCTAGGTGGACGCCTAGATGCGACGAATATCGTTGAGCATGATGTTTCTGTGATTACCAGTTTGGCTGTCGACCATGTTGATTGGCTAGGTGATGACATCAATGTGATTGGTTTTGAGAAAGCCGGTATTTATCGTAGTGGTAAGCCGGCTATCTGTGGTCAACCTAAACCACCAGCTACGGTTGCTGCTCATGCTGATGACATTAAGGCCGAGTTCTATCAGGTGGGTATCCAATACACCTATGATGTAGACGGCGATACGTGGAATTGGCGCAGTGGTGCATTCCAACTAGAATCATTGCCTATTCCAAGCCTGCCGCTACCTAACGCAGCAACAGCATTGATGGCATTAGGTACTTCGGAACTTAGCATTAGCGATGTGAACATCGTTAATGGCATGAAGAACGCACAGCTACCAGGGCGTATGCAGCAAATTAGCGAACAACCTGTGATCGTGCTTGATGTTGCGCACAACCCGCATTCGGCTGAATACTTTGCGCAGCAAGTAACGAAGAAGTATGCAGGCAAAAATTTACACGTTGTAGTCGCCATGCTTCATGACAAAGATATCCCTGCGACATTGGAAGTATTAGCACCAATCACAACACATTGGTACCCAGCTTCGCTGAACGGCCCACGAGCCGCAACAGCTGCTGAATTGTGTCAAAGCCTACCTCAAGGCGTAGAGCAGCATTCAAACCCTGTAGCAGCGTTTGAAGCGGCTTTAGCTTCTGTTAAAGGTGACGATGTTGTACTGGTGGTCGGTTCTTTCCATACTGTGGGTGAAGTATTGGAGCATTGGCAGAAAAAAGGAAACTAAATGGCAAGTAAATTCCAAAGCCGATTAGTCGGTACCATCATTTTAGTGGCCATTGGTGTGATTGTATTACCCGATGTGCTGGATGGTAAGAAGCTCCACTATAAAGAAGAGTTTGCAAGCATTCCGATTAAGCCAGAGCTTGATAGTAATGTAGAAGTTTTTGAAGTACTCGACCCTGTTGAAGATCAGATTGCACTGCCGGACTCTCCGGTTGAGCGAGTGGTTGAAAGTGGTGTTGATAATTCAGATAAGCAAACTGCGTCGGCTTCCAGTAACAAAGAAGCGGATAAAGTGGCAGTGGTGGTTAAGCCCGTACCGGAAAAAAATGAATACCAAGACAGTGCTTGGATTATTCAATTGATGGCTTTGAAGAATGCTGACAACGCAAAAAACGTTGTTAAGGATTTACAAAAGCGTGGTTACCAGGCTCACACCAAGCAAGAAAAAACGTTTACGCGAGTAATTATTGGCCCGGATGTCTCTAAATCCAAACTTGAGCGACAAATTAAGGAATTAGAAAAAATTACGGGTTCAAAAGGCCAATTGCTCAAATTTAAACCGTTAAATCCATAAGAAAACGTTTGCGTCAGCATTTTTTCTGTTAAAATGCGCGCCAACTTAAGATGAAGAATTCATGAATTGGTTAGATTTTGTCATTTTAGGCGTGATCGGCTTCTCTGCCGTGATCAGTTTAGTTCGCGGTTTCGCTAAAGAAGCGTTGTCACTTGTTATTTGGTTTGGAGCATTTTTTATTGCTAGCCAGTACTACGCTAAATTAGCCATGTACTTCACCAATATCGAAGATGAGATGTTTCGAAACGGAACTGCGATAGCAGCATTATTTGTTGCAACGTTAGTTGTCGGTGCCTTAGTTAACTATGTCATCGGTCAGCTAGTTCAGAAAACAGGCCTGTCGGGTACAGACAGAATCCTCGGTGTCGTCTTTGGCGGCTTACGTGGTGTTCTGATTGTCTCAGCAGTGTTGTTTTTCATGGATGCGTTTACTGCATTCCCAAGTTCTGAGTGGTGGGAGAATTCGCAGTTGGTTCCGGAGTTTAGCCGAATCATTGCGCCGTTCTTTGAGCATTTACAAGCAACATCTAGTTTCTTATCTGGCGCGCTTTAGCGCCAGTTAATGTCGAAAATCGAGGATTAGGACATGTGTGGTATTGTTGGAATCGTGGGTTCAACACCTGTAAACCAGTCTATTTATGACGCTTTAACGGTATTGCAGCATCGTGGCCAAGATGCCGCTGGTATTTGTACCATAGAAAGCAATCGTTTCCGTCTGCGTAAGGCGAACGGTTTAGTTAAAGATGTTTTTGAAGCAAAACACATGCAACGCCTCCAAGGTAACGTGGGTATTGGTCATGTTCGTTATCCTACAGCGGGAAGCTCGAGTGCTTCTGAAGCGCAGCCTTTCTACGTAAACTCTCCTTTTGGTATCACGTTGGCGCACAACGGCAACCTAACGAATGCAAGTGAAGTTCGTGAGAAGTTGTTCGAAAAAGACCGTCGTCATGTCAACACAACCTCTGATTCTGAAGTTCTACTGAACGTATTGGCTCATGAAATCGATACTGTTAAAGGTAATGTGACTTCAGAAGATGTGTTCCGCGCCGTTGCAAACGTGCACCGTACTATTCGTGGTGCTTACGCAGTGACAGCGATGATCATCGGCCACGGTATGATCGCATTCCGTGACCCACATGGTATTCGTCCACTGTGTCTTGGTAAGCGTGAAATTAACGGTAAAACAGAGTACATGGTTGCGTCTGAATCGGTAGCGTTAGACGCTGTTGGTTTTGATTTTATGCGCGATGTTGCCCCTGGTGAAGCTATCTACGCAACATTCAATGGTGAGCTTTTCACTAAACAATGCGCAGATAATCCACAATTAAACCCATGTATTTTCGAGTTTGTTTATTTTGCTCGTCCTGATTCATTCATCGATAAAATTTCGGTTTATAGCGCACGCGTTGAGATGGGTGAGATGTTAGGCAAGCGTATTAAAGAAGAGTACGCAGACCTAGACATTGACGTGGTAATTCCAATCCCTGAAACATCGAATGATATTGCGCTACGAATTGCTCAAGCGATCAATAAGCCATACCGTCAAGGTTTCGTGAAAAACCGCTATGTTGGCCGCACGTTTATCATGCCTGGTCAGCAACAGCGTAAGAAGTCGGTTCGCCGTAAGCTCAACGCAATTCGTTCTGAGTTTAAAGGTAAGAACGTTCTATTGGTTGATGATTCTATTGTTCGTGGCACAACATCAGAGCAGATCATTGAGATGGCTCGTGATTCTGGCGCAAGCAAAGTCTTCATGGTTTCTGCTGCTCCTGAGGTTCGTTTCCCGAACGTTTACGGCATCGATATGCCGAGCGCGACGGAGCTTATTGCTCATGGCCGTGACAACGAAACGATTTGTAAGCAGATCGGCGCAGACGCTTTGATTTTCCAAACGCTACCAGATTTAATCTCGGCGGTAGGTATGGGTAATCAAGACATCTCTCGTTTTGATACATCTGTATTCAACGGCGAGTATGTAACGGGTGATATCGACCAAGCGTACCTAGATTTCCTAGACTCTTTACGTAATGACGATTCAAAGGTTGAGCGTGAGATCCAACAAGATCTCGCGAACCTAGAGTTACATAACGAAGGCGCTTAGCGTACTCATAAAAAATGAGTAATAAAAAACCAGAGCATCGGCTCTGGTTTTTTTGTTTGCGGGGGAAGGGGATTGAATCTTAGTGAATGTGGTATGCGATCACAAAGTCGATAAACAATCTAACCTTCTCTGGCAGGTGGTCTTTGTGGTTATAAAGCATGTAAATATCACGAGGGTTAGCACTCCAGTCTTCTAAGACTTGCACTAAGCTGCCATCTTCAATGTATTCACGGATCATCACGTCAGGCATTAGGGTGATACCTAGGCCCTCAGAACAGGCTTGTCTCACGACATTAAGCGCATTCGCATTGAAACGACCTTTCTCGCTATTCACGACCGTCTCTTCATTCGAATTACTCAACTGCCACTTAATCAGCGGATAGCCTTTAAGTAGCGAATGATTCGCGAGCTCTTCTGCATGACTTGGTGCCGGGTTCTTCGCTAAGTAGTCAGGACTCGCGATAAGAATATCCTTCACTTCACTGATCTTTCTTGCGATTAAGCTTGAATCACGCTGCGGGCCGACTCTGAAAATGACATCCCACTCGGTTGGATCAAGCTGATCAGCCTGGTTGTTCATCATCAGCTCAATATTGATATCAGGGTATTGAGTCATGAATTCACTGAACATCGGCATCATCATGCGCTTGGTCAGGTTTGAGGGGGCGGTAATGCGAATCTTCCCTGAAGCACCTTTACACACGTCTGTGAGTTCTTCAGCAGTAGAAGATAGACGTTGTAGTAACGGTGAGCATTCATTGAAAAAACGTTCGCCAGCCTCTGTTAAAGAGAGTTTACGCGCGTGTCTATTGAGAAGCCTTAGGTTCAAAGAGTCTTCTAAGGCTTGGATGCGTCGTGTAATGGTCGCAACCGGAATCATAGTCTTGCGCGATGTTGCGGTGTAGCTCCCATTTTCAACGACAAGTCGAAAGAGGTTTAAATCATCTAATTTCATAAATCCAGACACATTTGTTTACAATCTCATCTAATTTATACGTAATATTGAGATCAATGTTTGCGTTACGTCAACTCGTTGCACTATTTACCAGTATTCCAACCCTTGTCACGAATTACCAGTAAAGAGTGAACATTTGTGTATTTAGTATTTTATTACTAAGTTTTATATTAGTTCTTAGAACAGATAACAATAATAATTCGACTTAGTTTTGTGAGGTTAGAGATTATGTACAAAACTCACAGTCAGCCAGTTATGACCTCGGCTCAGGAAGTTCTCAATCAAAAATGCGTTATGTTGGTTGATGATGATCCTATTTTTCGCCGGATAACCAGCGCGTACTTAGACAAGATTGGTTATAAAGTGGTTGAGGCTGAAAATGGGCTGGACGCTCTGCAAAAGCTTAGAGACTCAGCGCCAGATTTAATTGTGTGTGACTTATCAATGCCGATACTGGATGGCATTGAGCTTGTAGAAGAGCTCAGTTTAGAGTATCCGTCACTGCCTATGATCGTTGTGTCTGGCACCGATGATATGTCTGATGTGGCGAAAGCATTACGATTTGGTATCAAAGACTTTTTAGCGAAACCTTTAGAGGATCACGGTCACTTAGGAAGTGCGATTGCGAATACATTGACAGATTCGTTCGATAACATTTCAGACCAACGAGATTTTTCAAGCCAATGGTTCTGCGTTGATGACGGTGGCGAGATCCCTGAAGATCAAGAGCTGCATTGGCATCTAAACTACCTGCAAGATAACCCGAGTGCTGCAAGAGACTTATTGCACGCGCTGCTTCCAGAGAAAGACACACGACAAGGCTCATGGCGTTGCAGCTACCGTTTACTGCAATCAACAGAAATGATGCCGCTTGTGTTTGATTATGCGTGGATGATGAACGGGCAGTTTGCTTTTTACCTTGTCGATTCGTCGTCTTCTGATAACGGCGGCTCAGCGGCCACATTGTTGGTGAGAGCGTTATTCCACGATTACATCAGAAATAGAAAAGATTTTAACGTTGATCTCAAAGATATTGCGGAAATTTTGGAGAAGGGGATTCGTTGCTCTAAATGTTCAACCCCTGTGAATGCTTTGTTTGGTGTTGCTGACCTTGCTGTGGGAACTATCTCTATTTTACCTGCGGGTTTAGATGGACAATGGTCGAATGGCGAATTGAATCAACATATTGCGGCGGGCGAGCGCTTGGGTGAGAACTGTAAGAAGAACTTCATTACACGGGATCTTCCGATTGAACAAGGCTGCCAGCTATCATTGAGCCTGCTTGGATCGGCCAGTTTTAGTTTAGACATACACCAAGGGTCCACTGATTAACCCTATATTTCCTCGGTTTTTGTGAATAATTGATTAAGGTATAGTTGCGCAAATGGTGTGGCTATGCCTTTTTTGTTAAATGTCGATTTAGCAAAGCGGGTTTGGTTCGCCAGATACTTACCTTTACTAACAAAAATAAGAAGCAATCATGGCAGATAACAAAGACTTTCAAGACCCGTTTAATGTATTCTATTTTTTAGGATTTTTAGCCGCATTTTTAGCGATTCCATTACTACCAGCAACCCTTACGTTGATCAGAGTATTCAATGGTTACGCAACATTCTAGTTAAGCTATCGTCGCCGATTGGTGATAGCTAACTCAAGGAGGCCACAATTAGCGTTCGAGTTTTAAGCCTCAATATTGCTGGTGGCCTTTGTATCATTCTTGCAGTTCTAGGGATCGTTTTACCCGTTCTGCCAACCACGCCTTTTCTCCTTCTTGCCAGTGCATGTTTCATGCGAAGCAACCCCAAAGTTCACAAATGGATGCATGAGCATAAAACGCTGGGTCCCTTGTTGAACAATTGGTATCAACACGGTGCTGTGACCAAGCAAGTTAAAACGCGTGGCGTGTTCTTTATCTTGTTGAGTTTTGCGTTATCGATCTACTTTGCCCCGCTCATTTGGGTCAAGGTTTTCCTAATTTGTGTACTTGTTATTCTTCTCACATGGTTTATGCGACTTCCAACCCATGAGTTGGTTGCTGACAGCAAAGAAAATCACTACCATTAAGCCAGTGTGCCTGCTTGTATAGCGGGCGTTTATTATTTCAGCAATCAGAGTTATGACTCTCGTTGCAATGAATACCAATCGTACCTTTCCTTAATTCCGAGCGTTGATGTTTGATTCGTTAACGAGAGTTTGGAAAGCGGCCTAATGAAGTGCATAAGATTATGAACACAGAAAAAATCTCTCTGATCAAAGCAAGCATCAAAAGCATTCCTGATTACCCTAAAGCGGGTATTTTGTTCCGTGACGTAACAAGCTTGATGGAAGATCCTGCCGCGTACAAAGCGACAATCGACCTGTTAGTGGATACATACAAGGGCATGGGCTTTACTAAGATCGTTGGTACTGAAGCTCGTGGTTTCCTATTTGGTGCGCCTCTTGCTCTTGAGCTAGGTGTCGGCTTTATCCCTGTTCGTAAACCGGGTAAGTTGCCTCGTCAAACTGTGGCACAATCTTATGAGCTTGAGTACGGCACTGATACGCTAGAAATCCATACCGATGCGATCGTTGAAGGCGATAAAGTGCTGATGGTTGATGACTTGCTAGCAACAGGCGGTACGATTGAAGCGACAACAAAGCTGATTCGTCAGCTTGGTGGTGTGGTAGAACACGCTGCATTTGTTATTAACCTTCCAGAAATCGGTGGTGACAAGCGCTTACAAGGCTTAGGTCTAGAAGTGTTTAGCATCTGCGAATTCGACGGTCACTAATCCTTTTCGGAATTATTCATGAGCTATCTTGCGTTAGCGCGAAAATGGCGACCAACCAAATTCAAAGAAGTGGTTGGTCAAGCCCATGTTTTAACAGCATTAGAGAATGCCCTTAGCCAAAATAGGTTGCATCACGCTTACCTATTCAGCGGTACACGAGGTGTCGGTAAAACGACCATCGGCCGTTTGTTTGCTAAGGGTCTTAACTGTGAAACAGGCATTACTGCAACCCCTTGTGGTGAGTGTGCAACCTGTAAAGAGATCGATGAAGGTCGTTTTGTTGACCTGCTCGAGATCGATGCTGCCTCACGTACTAAGGTAGAAGATACCCGCGAGCTTCTGGACAATGTTCAGTACAAGCCTGCACGCGGTCGCTTCAAGGTTTACCTAATCGATGAAGTACACATGCTGTCTAGGCACAGTTTTAATGCGCTTCTAAAGACCTTAGAAGAGCCGCCTGAGTATGTGAAGTTCTTGCTCGCAACAACGGATCCGCAAAAGCTTCCTGTGACGATATTGTCGCGTTGTCTGCAATTCCATCTTAAGCCGATCAGCGTTGATAATATCCACGAGCAACTCGATCATATTCTTGAACAAGAAAATGTGACGTCTGAATCTCGTGCGCTTGGAATGATTGCTCATGCCGCTGATGGCAGTATGCGTGACGCGCTGAGCCTAACAGACCAAGCTATCGCATTAGGTAATGGCAATGTAGTGACAGACACTGTTGCTCACATGCTTGGAACGCTGGATACAGACCAAGCGATTCATCTACTTGAAGCGATTAGCAGTAAACAACCACAATTAGCGATGGCTTGCATTCAAGCTCTTGCTGAAAATGGCGTTGAGTGGGATGGATTGCTGAGTCAACTTGCGACTCAATTACACCGTTTGGCGATGTATCAAGCTCTGCCGTCTACTTTAGACAAGGCTCAGCCTGACGCTGAAAGGCTAGAACTGTTGAGCAAAGCGTTAAGCCCACAAGATATCCAACTCTACTACCAGATAGTGCTGAAAGGGCGTCAAGACTTGCCATTATCGCCAACCGCTCGTGTTGGTATTGAGATGGTGGTTCTACGTATGTTGGCATTCAGACCTGCTGAACAAACTGTTGCTACGGCTATCTCGACTGAGTCGACTAGCCCAGCGCCTGCTCCTGCAGCTCAGAATCCGGTTCAGAGTGTTGCTCAGCCAGTGAGTCAAGCTGCGCCAATGGCAGCTCCGAGACAGTCAGCTCAGGCTCCAGCGGTTTCACAGCCTCAAGTGCCTCAGCAAGCTCCTATTCAGCAGCCTGTGCAACAGCAACCGCCACAGAATCAGACCCAATATTCAGATTCGCAAGGTTACGCTGATCATTCAGGCAACCAAGGTTATCCAGAACAGGATTACCCGCACAGTCAGTATGACGCTCCACCTGCTTATGATGAACGTCCTAGCTACGGTGCGGAGCAGCCGATGAGTCCCATGACTCAGCAAACGAATTATCAGAATCAAGAGCAGCCAAATGTTGCTCCCGTTGCACCTTCTGTTCCACCAGCTTCGCAAGAGCGACCAGCGCGTGCAACTTCGCCTGTGAGTGGTTTACGTCACCAATTGCGTTCTCAACGTAGAGGTGGTGCAGCAACAGAAAACAAAGGTTCAGCGCCAAAAAAGGCTAAAGCGACACCAGCTAAAACTTCAGTTCTTGACCGAGTTGCTCAGCAACACGGTGGTTCTGAGCGGGTGTCGCCAGCTTCTTTATCAGCCTCTTCGACAGAAAATGTGACCAACGATAATGAACCTTATCGCTGGAAACCGTCTAAACCTGTAGTGAAAGAGGTGAGCAAAGAGCTTACACCTACTCAGATCAAGCGTGCGTTAGAGCATATTAAAACACCAGAAATGGTCGATAAATTGCTTCAAGAGTCGATTGTTCAAGATGAATGGTCCGCCACGATTCAAAAGCTAGAGACAGCCAAGCTTGTTGAACAGTTAGCATTGAACTCAGTATTTACTAAGATTGACACATCAATCACCTTAACGTTAAGAGCGAGCCAGGCTCACTTGAATACCGACCGTGCACAGAGTGAGCTATTACAGTCTCTCAATACTGTGCTTGGAGAAGAGTGTCATTTGAGTGTTGAAATTGGTGATGGTGGAGAAACACCGCTAGAACTGCGAGAAAGATTGTATCAAAGCAAGTTGAAAGACGCGTTTACCAGTTTGGAAAACGATGCCAACGTACAGTTTATCGAAAGACGTTTTGCTGCCGAGTTGGATAGAGACAGCGTTCGTCCAATATAGTGTTCCTCCAATATCGATATGCCTTTCATTTAGTGATGGGCATATCATCCTTGGAAAGCAAATCAGAGAACTGAACTCGTGGGGTTGAATCACAGTGTTTTAACCCCCATTTAAGTCCTTAGTAGCTTAAATGATTTTAATAAACCAATTAGACCAGAGAGTAATAACATGTTTGGTAAAGGCGGTATGGGCAACATGATGAAGCAAGCCCAGCAAATGCAAGAACGCATGCAAAAGCTTCAAGAAGAAATCGCAAATATGGAAGTTACAGGTGAGTCAGGTGCTGGCCTTGTAAAAATTACGATTACTGGTAGTCACAGTGTTCGTCGCGTTGATATCGATGAAAGCCTAATGGAAGACGATAAAGAGATGCTTGAAGATCTTATCGCAGCCGCTTTCAACGATGCAGCTCGTCGTGTCGAAGAGACTCAAAAAGAGAAAATGGCTGGCGTAACTGGTGGGATGCAACTTCCACCAGGTATGAAAATGCCTTTCTAAGCGACTTATTTATAAGAGACTTGTCTCTTCCAACGGCTTGTTCTTGAATAAGCCGTTATTTAAAGTTAGAACGGTTAAATATGCGTACCAGTCATATGCTGGAGCATTTGATGGAGGCCTTACGTTGTCTACCTGGGGTTGGCCCCAAGTCGGCGCAGCGTATGGCCTTTCATTTGTTACAGCGCGATAGAAAAGGCGGCCTACAGTTGGCTGAAGCTCTTAGCCAAGCAATGACCGAAATTGGTCATTGTAATGAGTGCCGTACTTTTACTGAAGAAGATACTTGCCACATTTGTACCAATCCTAAACGTCAGGACAACGGTCAAATTTGTGTAGTAGAGAGCCCTGCAGATATTGCAGCCATTGAAGCAACTGGCCAATATTCAGGTCGTTACTTTGTGCTTATGGGGCATCTTTCACCACTTGATGGTATCGGTCCAAGTGATATCGGTCTCGATGTCTTGGATTACCGTTTACGTCGTGGTGATATCACTGAAGTAATTCTAGCGACTAACCCGACAGTAGAAGGGGAAGCAACAGCGCATTACATTGCTGAGCTATGTAATGCCCATGAAGTGAACGCTAGCCGTATCGCCCATGGTGTTCCCGTCGGTGGTGAGCTAGAGCTGGTGGATGGCACCACGCTTTCGCACTCCTTACTCGGTCGTCATAAGATCTAAAAAAGCCGCTTGGTGAATAATCACTAAGCGGCTTTTTCTTTTTTGTTATAAAGCTCTATTCTGAAACGCGTCTACTCTAAAACCTTTTCAAACGATTAATCAGAGCCACGCACGGCTTTGTAAATCGCAGCGCCAATCACGGCACCAATAATCGGTGCAATCCAGAATAGCCATAATTGCGAAACAGCCCAGTCTCCAACAAATACGGCTACACCAGTACTTCGAGCAGGGTTCACAGAGGTATTAGTGACGGGGATACTGATAAGGTGGATCAAGGTTAAACAAAGACCAATCGCGATAGGTGCAAATCCAGCCGGTGCTTTTGAATCGGTTGCCCCCATGATCACGAATAGGAACACCATGGTCATGACCACTTCACACACGAGTGCTGCGGTTAGCGAATAGCCACCCGGTGAGTGTTCACCGTAACCATTCGAAGCAAAGCCTGATGAGACAACGTCAAAACCTGCTTGGCCAGAAGCAATCACAAATAGCACGCCGCCCGCGATAATACCGCCAATCACTTGTGCAATAATATAAGGCGCAACATCTTTGCCATCAAAGCGACCACCACTCCATAGACCGATTGTGACAGCAGGGTTGAGGTGGCAACCGGATATATGACCAATAGCGAAAGCCATAGTGAGTACGGTTAAACCAAAGGCAAGGGAAACTCCGAGTAGACCTATTCCCACATCAGGGAAAGCCGCGGCTAAGACGGCACTACCACAACCGCCTAACACCAACCAAAACGTACCGAACATTTCTGCGATATACTTATTCATAACTATCCTTATTAATCTTTACCAGTATCAATAAGATAGTTTAGATTTATCAAAGTTGTTAAATCTTGGGCATATATAAAAAGAAAAGTATTGTTAGGTTATTGCTTCGAGCTCAATAAGGTTATCAAGCGCTTCTTGGTCGGTTTTACCACAGATGATAGGACAAGCTTTAAATTGGTGACACACCTTAGGGCGTGAAGACTGACCAAATAGCTTACAGAGGTTTTGCTCATTTAATTGAATGCAGCGTACGCCCGCAGGCTTGCCATTAGGCATTCCAGGAATAGCAGATGTAATACTTGGAGCGATACAACAAGCTCCACAACCTAGGCGACATTCCATCAAATCAAACTCACTAAATAACAGGGTGCGCGATAGTAGCAAAAAATGATGAGAGTGACAGCTGTTGATTGAATCAAAGAATGAACAATTATTATCCTTGAACTTTTTATGGGCTAGCGGTATAACACGCACCCCAGTAAAAGAGTAAGAAGTAATCCTATGACGAATCCATTTTGGCAAGAAAAGACACTAGAGCAAATGACCGAGAACGAGTGGGAATCACTGTGTGACGGTTGTGGTAAGTGTTGCCTACATAAACTAATGGATGAAGATAGCGATGAAGTTTACTACACCAACGTGGCGTGCAGCTGGTTAAACGACAAAACATGTTCGTGTAAAGACTACCCGAACCGCTTCACTTCAGGTGAAGAGTGTTTGAAGCTGACTCGTGACAAGATTCATGAATTCCATTGGCTACCAGACACTTGTGCTTACCGTCTTCTATCTGAATCTAAGCCGATTCCTGAGTGGCACCCATTGATTACGGGTTCTAAATCAGAGATGCATGCTGCAGGTGAGAGTGTTCGTAACAAAGTGGTATACGAAATCGATGTTGTCGATTGGGAAGACCACATCTTGAATCACCCAAACCGTTAGTTATTCTAAAAACAGCCGCTCTTTAGCGGCTGTTTTGCTATTTGGCGTCGCCCAAATTTAAAACTTACTCACTTAGCTTAAAGGCTTAAAGGCTTAAAACAAAAAACGCCCCGAAGGGCGCTAAAGTTAAACGAGCAAAAAAGATTCAGGCTAGTTTACTTGTTGTTTAATGTACTCACCCAGTTCTGAGTGGTGCATGATTTTCGAAACTGGCAGTATCTTTTCAGCAGGGCCCCAAGCAAACACGTTCACTGGTGTGTGAGTGTGTGTACCTGTACCCCAAACGATGTTTTGACCGGTTGCTTGTTCACGAGCAAGCAGGTTGCCACGGTCGTTATAAGGGAAGAAAGCATCGAAATCGTTGATAGCAGGCACTTCTTCTGCCGACAAGTATTTGTGCTGAGCCAATCGGTATGGGTTCGGCTTACTGGCTAATACGTTTTTCGCTTGTTCCGCTGTGATAGGGAATTCACTGTTTTTGTTGACGATCTCAGCCAGTTTTTCAGGTGTTTGCAGCGCTTTATCCAGCTTCTGAAATTCGCTGATCATACCGTAGTAGCTTTGCTTCTGATTGTATAAACCATCAAGAATATCGAATGCGCCAAAGTTAAAGTTGGGTGCATAGTCGCGATCAGCAAAGGCTTCGCCAGAACGTTTCTGTGGTTTTGGTAGGTCATTAGAAGAGTAGCTGAAACCGAAAGAGCCTGTTTCGTGGTCTGCGGTCACAATCACGATTGTGTCTTCACGATCTTTTGCCCATTCATACACCGTTTGGATCGCTTGATCAAACTTGAGCAGTTCATGCAGCATGGTGCCTGCATCGTTACTGTGTCCCGCCCAGTCGATTTGGCCACCTTCGACCATTAGGAAAAAGCCATCTTCATCTTTGGATAGGATGTTGAGTGCTTTTTGTGTCATCTCTTTCAGGCTTGGTTGAGTTCGTTCGCCACTCTTTTTCTTGTTGCTGTAAGCGATGCCATCATCCATGCCCGAGTAGGCGAATAGGCCAAGTAGTTTATCGCCCTTAGCGTCGTCTAGCATGTTGCGATTAAACGCCAGTTGGTAGCCGTCTTTCTCTGCTTCAGTCAGCAGGTTACGGTCGTCTTTACGCTTCGATTTGAGATAAACATCACCTTGAGTCAGTTTCTCAAGTTGCTTATAGGTTTCACCTTTGTCGTTGGTCGATTTAGGAATCCAATGACGCAGTCCTCCAGAGAGCATCACATCAGCGCCCGTTGCTAACATGTCAGATGCAATTTGATTCTCTAAAGAACGGTGAGGTTGGTGAGCGGCGAAAGAAGCAGGGGTCGCGTGAGTTAAGCGTGTGTCGGAAACTAAGCCGGTCGCTTTGCCTGCTTTTTTTGCTTTCTCAAGTACTGTCTCAACATGGTTACCCTGGGAATCGATACCGATCACTTCTGAACCGCTGTAAATACCCGTTGCAAGCATGGTCGCAGAGCAAGCTGAATCCACTACGATTGCGTCTTCCGGATGCGTTAGGGATGAACCAATAACCCCTTCTTGGGCAAGTTGATAAATGGCCGTTTTGTTCCCTTTATAGATGGAATTTGGCGCTTGGTTTGCGTAGGTTTCCAATAAGCCAACTTGCTGAGGTCCCATGCCGTCGCCGATCATCAGAATGACATTTTTGATTTCTGCTGAAAGTACGTTGAATGAGAGTGTAGAGGTTACCACTGCGGTAACAATTGGTTTCATAAAGTGCTTCATTAGTTATCCCTTTTTATATAAGCGGGATGATTAGAACACCGATTTGTGTCAAAGTCGTTTCATATTTGTTTCATCAATATGAAATTGAGCAATAACTCAAATTTTCAGAAAAACATAAAAAAAGGCTCACATTTCTGTGAGCCTTTGGCGTATTTAGGAGAGTCCAAATAAATGGACTATGTCATGGCTAATGTCAAGCAAGTGGCAGTTCTGCAACCACCTGATTGAACGCGACTCGAGCTTTCTGAGCTTGCTCTGATAACTCAACTTTTTTCGCTTGAGCTGTGCTTAGGTTGTTTTCAGCCTGCTCAAGTGCTTGTTGTAGGTTTTCAGGAAGCTCATGTGTTTCCATTTGTGCACCCTGTTCAAGAACATAAGCGCGGATTTCTTTCTTCACATCAGCAAGGGCTTTATAAGCTTCACGTTCAAGTTCTGCGGCTTCTTGTGCTGCGTCTTTCTCTTTCTCGAACTGTGCCAGTGCCATCCCTTCTGCCGACCATGGATCCATGTCTGGCAGCTCTTCGATGTTAATCGTCGGCTCGATGTAACTCTCTTGGTGACGTAAATCGAGGCTCGTTGCACGAACGGCTGAGATCATCAACATCACAGAGATAGCCAGTAGCGGTAAGCCACCAACAATCGCAGCCGTTTGAAGCGTGCTTAGACCGCCCAAGAACATCAGAATCGTTGGTAAGAACGACAGTGTGAATGCCCAGAACATACGGTTCCAACGCATTGGCTCTTCGGTCACGTTGTTCTGAACCACAGAAGCCAAAATGTAAGAGATAGAGTCAAAGGTTGTCGCAGTAAAAATAATACACAACAGTGTAAATACGGCGATCACTAACGTACTCATTGGCAGTTGTGCCAGCATCGAGAAGATAGCTTTGGTTGCGCCTTCTTCGTTTAGGATTGCAACGACATCTAGCTCACCAGATAACTGTAGGGATAAACCGTAGTTACCTAAGATCATGAAGAATAAGAAACAACCTAATGAACCAAAGAAGATAGAGCCTGACACCATTTGTTTAATGGTTCTGCCGCGAGAGATACGCGCAACAAACAGGCCCATGCTTGGTGCAAAAACTAGCCACCATGCCCAGTAGAAAATGGTCCAATCTTGTGGGAAATGGGTATTTTCGAACGTACCGTAGCCGCCGAATGGTTCAGCCCACGTTGCCATCACGAAGAAGTTAGACAATAGGCGACCAATCGAGTCTAGACCCGTTTCAAGCATGAAAATCGTTGGGCCAGCGATTAGGACGAATATCAATAGTCCCATTGCGCCCCAGAAGTTGATGTTGCTGAGGATCTTGATGCCTTTTTCCAAACCCGCATACGATGAGTATGCGAATATCGCAGTACAAACCAGAAGCACCATAACTTGAGTGACGTTATTTTTTGGTAGGCCGAATAAGTGGTTAAGACCTTCAGTAATAAGAGGTGCTGCTAAACCTAACGTTGTTGCTGCGCCACCTAATAGACCAAAGATGAATAGGATATCTACAACTTTACCTGCAACGCCGCGGCTATGGTGTTCACCCAATACTGGCATCAATGCACTAGAAATTTTTAGTACAGGTTGTTTACGTACATAGAAAAAGTAGGCAATTGGAATAGCAGGGATTAGGTAGATAGACCAAGCAATTGGACCCCAGTGGAATAAACCATAGGTCGCAGCCCAACGAACGGCTTCTTCACTGCCGGGTTCTAGTTGAAAAGGCGGTGATTGGTAGTAGTAAGCCCACTCGATACAGCCCCAGTACAAGATACTTGCCCCGATACCACCACAGAAAAGCATTGCTGCCCATGAAGCGGTTTTAAATTCAGGTTCTTCATCGGCTTCACCCAGTTTAATTTGTCCCATATCACTGAACACAACGTAAACCATGAAGGCACAAGCTGCGAGTCCAAGCGCTAGGTACAAGAAACCAAGTTGGTCTGTCATAAAGGTTTTAGCGACCGCGATCCAGTCTGCTCCTTGCGTAGGGAACATAATCAGCGGGAAGATGATCGTGAGTAGGAGTGCTATCGCACCAAAAAAGGTTGGCTTATCAATAAGCGCAAAAGAGTTTTTCACGAGTATTATTCCATTAAAATGAGAGCGGAATTATGTCGTGAACTCGTTTTTTAAGACAAATCAGGTCTGTTGTCGTGACGACAAATCGATTTTTTGCAATGAAAGAGGCTCAGAGCAATAGGGACAATGTAAGCAGTGCTGTGCAAACAATGCACGTGGTGTAGTGAAAGGAATGCCGTAAAGGAAAGTAAGGTTATATAAGAGCGAGAAGAATGCCACCAACCGTTGCCGCTGCGGATAAGTATTGCCCTGCTGAATAAGAGTTATCTTCCTCTTCTTCAATCTTATCTGGGTGATCCATACCTAATGCGCCGTGAGCAAATGACTCAACCTTATCAGTAACGGTCGCGTTTTCATCTTCGACTTTCTTGGCTTCTTTATCGATTTCTTTAAGGGCAGATAATAGGGCTTTGCCCTCATCGGAAAGTTTAACGGTATTTTGCTCAACCTTAAGAGGTGCAGGCTTGTCAGCTTCAATGCTTTTAGCTTGTGCGTTCATTTGAGAAGGTGAATACAGCTGAGTGTTACTCGTTCCTACTGGCGTCATATCGCTCTCCTTACCTATCCTTAAATATAGTATCGGCAGAGGTGTGAAAAACTTGTGCATTTAATCACCGTGGTGATGTTTTTTTATTCGCACAATATATCTTCGTCTGCTTAATCAAAACTGCTTGGTAATTAAGCAATTCCTATGCCGATATCAATATTTATCTTAGGGCGCCATTGAACAAGCTTTTAGTTTGCCAGACTTGTAGCATGCCAGACCTAAACTTGAATAAGATTAAGTCTGGATAGCGAGTTTAGTCGCACTTGAGGTCGGATCCGCGCTTAGATAGGTGCTTATATGCCTTCATTCGGTTCTCTTTCTTAACAAAGCGAACCGGTGGCGAGAGAACTTCAAGCTGATAGTCACTGCTATCCGATGAGATCTCTTCAACTGGGCTGATGATGGCAATTTTCAAATCAGGGTTACGACGTAGAATCGATGCTGCAGTGCCTAAACCACCTTCGGTGTGGAACTTACCGGCCACATGAATCACCTGTTGGTCTGGGTTTGATGCGAGGTAATCAACAATCGACTCTGCCATGGTTTCGTCCCATGTTACTTGAGCCGCAAACTGTTTTTCTGTTTGCTCTGGTGTTCCGTGATGCATCGAAGCCATGAACTTTTCTTTATAAGGGCTATCGCCAGTATCCACTTCTGAAGCAATCCATTGACGCTGTTCCGTCGTTAGCTGATCTAGATAGGATAATCCTTTACGGCCGATACACTGTACAAAGGGTTTTGGTGCGTTTGCCGCAATGATATTGACGTCGTTGGTTTTAGCGAACTCCACTAACGCGCGGTAATCACTTTCGTAATTTGGCCAAGCAGCGGCTTGAGACATAAGAACTTGTTCGCCAATCTCATCATTTAGATATTGGTTTAATGTGTCTTGATGCTCTCGAGTGAATTGTTCCATTGAAAGCGCGATGTTTGATGTGGCGTTGCGGCGCACTTTTAAAAAATCGGTTTGGAAGCGATGGATTGCCGAGTGAGTGTGCCATTCGCCAATAAGAACCACATCAGCGTCAATCAGCTGTTTAGGTAATGCATTGAGAGAAAGCGCTTCGCCTTGTGGAGACGCGAATTGGTAGTCGTAGAATGTGGAAACGGCTTGCGTTTGCGTGTTAGCCACTTGTTGAGAAGTGTTGTTTGAAGGTTGATTAGCACAAGCTGTAAGCAGGGTCGCTAATCCGATAAGAATAATACGTTGCATGAAATGCCTCCTTGAAGAACACGCATACTAAAGGAGGCAAGATGAGATTTCAATGCAAACGATAATCAATATCAATTAAAGTTGTTTGCGGTACACTCGTAGCATAAAGTCAGCTTCACAGTTGAATTGCTCTGCATCGGTGAGTTGTTGTTTAAATTCTTCACTCGCTTTCCAAGCAAACGGCGTCATCTGTAGCAGGTCGAATGCGTCTGACCCCGATAGTTCCATCATATAGTTTAGTTGCTCTTGGTGCTCAAGAGTAAAACCTTCGATCACTTCTGGATCTTCATCGTGCAAACGAACGCCATCATAAATCGCATCGCGCAGCTGATACAGGTGTCGGCTAGCAGGTGTCACGGTAATCACCACACCATTGTCTTTGATCGTGCGTTGCAGCTCTTCTGCCTTGCAAGGCGCGTATATGCGTAGAATGCCATCTAAGCTATTTTCAGCAAAGGGTAGGCGATGACTCGAAGCGACTGAGAAGTCGACTGCTGGGTAGCGTTTAGCCGCATATTTGATAGCAATCTTAGAGATATCTAGACCAAAAGTAGCGCCATTCTTTTCTTGAAGGTTTACCGCAATTTCATTGGTGTAATAACCTTCACCACAACCTATATCTAATAGGCTAGGGGCTGTTTCTGGCAGATAGCTAGTGCATAGACCAACAACGGCTTGGCGCATCGGATCGTAGTGGTTGCCTTCAAGGAAGCGGCGACGAGCCTGCATCATCTCTTTGTTGTCACCTGGATCTTTTGAGCGTTTGTGGTGTGCAGGCATCAAATTGACATAGCCTTCTTTCGCTAGGTCGAACTGATGGTTCTTTTCACACTTAAACGTACGATCGTTTTGAGATAAAGGTTGGTGACACAAAGGGCATTGGTAAGTCATTGCGAACTCGAGGTAGAAATTTCAAGTCCAAAATTTTAACAGGAAGCATAGTGGGGCGCTAGAATAAACGCAGCTGTCTTGGCTAACGGTAATCCGTGAATAGGTAGAGCCAGTTAGTGAAGAGATAGAGCCAACGTATGGTTGGCTCTATTGGTTATGAGCAAGTCACTGATAGAAACCGTGAACTCGGCTTCTAGCTAAAAAAGTTAACTTGGTTCTTTAACGACTCAGCTTGTTTTTGAAGTTCATCAGCACTGTGAGAAGTCTTAGCGCTAGTTTCACGGCTCTGCTGGTTGAGGTCGCTGATCGCATGTGCGTTTGCGGCGATTTCTTGAGAAACCTGAGCTTGCTCTTCTGATGTCGCAGCGATGGTTTCAGCTTGAGAAGCAATAGATTCAACTTGAGAGGCAATCGACTCTAGAGCCGTACCGGCTTCTTGCGCTTTATCGAGTACTTGGTTGGCATTCGATTGGCTTTGTGTCATCAGGTTCACGGCATTGTTAGTTGAAGATTTCAACTTCTCGATGATGCTCACTACGTCTTGCACTGACGTTTGTGTACGATGAGCCAATGTTCTTACTTCGTCAGCGACAACGGCAAAACCACGACCCTGATCACCCGCACGCGCAGCCTCTATCGCAGCGTTCAACGCAAGTAAGTTGGTTTGTTCTGCGATGTCATCAATCATCTTGGTGACGGTTTGAATGCTTTCGCTATCAGAACTCACTTGCTCGATGGCCGATGCTGATTTGTCTAATTGATCATTCAGTTGGGCAACATCAATACACACACCTTCAACGACTTCTAAACCTTTCTGGCTGTCTTCATTTGCAAGGCGAACATTTTCAGCAATGCTGTTCACTTGCTGGGCTACAGATTCTGCAGAGGTGGCCATCTCTTCAATGGCCGTAACGACTTGCTCAACCTGTGCTTGCTGGCGATCAGATTGACTCAAGTTGTGGCTGGCATCTTGTGACACACTGCTCGAGCTATTCTGAACTTGATCACTGGTCGTACGTATCTCGCCCACGAGTGTATTCAATTGAGCAGCCATGTTCGCAACGCCAGTATTTAGGTTGCTGATCTCGTTTTTCGTCTGCTTGCCATTGTTTGGAATATGCAGGCTCACTTCGCCTTTTCCTAAACGTAGCATGTACTCGTTTAACGTCGTTAGTGGCGTCAGTGTACGGTTTAACACGAAGGTTAACGCGACGATGGTAGCGGCAGCAATCAAGGTGGCAATTATAGCGATGAGCTTCAACAGTTCATCACTGCCCTTGGTCACTTCCTTGATAAAAGTACCGCCAAGTAGTTTCCAATCCCAACCAGGAACTTTAGTGTAGACGAGATACTTTTCGCCTACAGTTCCTTGGTACTCAAAAGGGTAGAGAATCAAACCGGATTGCTGTTCAAAGATCTGATAGAAAGGTTTGTTGCCGTCGTAGTCAGCAACATCAACAATCGATTTACCACCGCCAACGTTAGTAGGGTGCAGTAAGTACTGGCCTTGATGATCTTTCTCGTTATCGACAATGATGGTGTATCCCGTATCTCCCCAAGAAACCGAGCGTAAAGATTCAAACAGGCTTTGAGTCGCGTCTTCTACTGGCAGACCAATGAAAGAGACACCGTTTACTTTGCCTTGAGCATTGGTCAAAGGCGCATAGTAGGTGATGTAACGTTGACCGAAGAGCTTAACTTGAGAGTAATAAGGCTGGCCATTTTTGAGCTTGCTATAGCCTGGATGATTTTTCCCTAGCGTGGTCGCAACGACTCGTTCGCCTGAAGGTTTTTTAAGAGAAGTTGAGACACGAATAAAGTCGTCGCCAAATGGGGCAAATAGGGTTGCTACGGCGCCGGTGTCGCGGGTAAAGCTATCGACGAGTTTGGTGTCATTGATTAGGCTCTCACCATACTGAGTCATGTTGGGAATTGAATGACCGTTGAACTCAACGTCATAACTTTCAACATAAACACCTGCTAGGTAACCGTTACGAAAAGTGGATTCTAAAACTTTAGCGGTATGCAGGTAAGCATCAAACTGACCAGAGATGGTTTTGGCCATCGCTTCTACTTTGGATTGGTGTTCTTTTAACGTGTTGTCTAATAATACCTGTGAGGCATTGCGGTACACGAGTGTTGCTATGGAGCCAAAGGCAATAAGCAAGCACAGCAAAATGACCAACTTAAGTTGGAAACCAACACTTTGATTTTTGTATTTCTCGAACATGAATTCACTATCCTGTCTTCATTGAGGTGTTGTTAAGTGGTTTTAAGGAAGTTTGTTATTGAGCTTTCTATCATAGGTACTTATTTATCGGCAGTGATTGATAATAATTAATGAATTAATGAATTAATGAATTAATGAATTAATGAATTAATGAATTGATGGTTATATTTATAAACTAGAGTGATGAGAGCCATGTGGCGTGGAGTTAAACGGAGAGGCGATGGACTACTGGCTTGTGTTAAGACGTTGATTACTGGACGGTACGTGTGAGGTTCGGGGCAATAAAAAATGCAGCGTTATGAGCTGCATTTTTTTAATTCGATTAGCTAGAAGCTTAGTTCGAAGAGATAACCGTAATAAGCTGGTGGCTCTCGCCAGGCTGCAGCGTTTTACCAGCTTCTAGGCTTGGTGCGTGTAGTGTTGATTCTACACACATCATGGTTAGGTAACCGTCATCTTGCATGTCGCCCATAGCTGCAGCGCCTTCTGCCCACGGGTTCCACAATACAGCAGAGTTATGACCGTGGTTCTCAACCGTTAGTGTGCGATCCAGATTTTTGTCAGCAACAAAGATTTGCGCTTCTGGTTGCGTGTAAACGCGGTCAATCGTGTCGGTTAGTACCAGTTCAGAACCACCTTGGCAGATCTTGCCACCTTGCAGGCTATCAATGTACTCAGCACCCATACCGGTTGTGGTTGTGTTGTGAATATCACCAACGTTTAGGTAAGTGTGCAGCGCGCCAGAGAAAGTCCATGGTTGTGAATCTGTGTTTTTCACATCCAAAGTTACTTTTAATTGGTCACCAATCTCAACATTTAAACGTGCATCGAACTGATGCGGCCATACTGCTAGAGTTTCTTCATTCGGCTTTAGGCCTAGACTTACAATCACACCCGCTTCGCTTTCACGGTGCTCAACTAATTGCCATTCGCTTGAACGTGCAAAACCATGAGCAGGTGCAGCAATGCGACCAAACCAAGGCCAACATACTGGAATACCCCCACGTAAGGCTGTTTTTCCATCGAATTTAGCTTGTTGGCTCATCCAAATAAGGTCTTGTTGACCTTGTGGTTGGAATGACACCACATGGCCGCCAAACAATGAAATGGCTGCGTTTGCTTTATCGTGGATAACGCGAACCAATTTTACACCTTCGTGTTCAACGATAGTCACGTTGTCAGAAAGTACTGTCAGTGTAGGTAGAGTAGATAAATCCATTACATGATCCTTCTAAGGAAATTGAATTCAAATGCTGGCTAGAACAGTGCTTGTGATTTTGTGAGTGACAAGCAGAGCCAGTATTGGAATTAAATTTTGCGTTTTGACTTAAGTTTTAGGTTTAGGTTAAGTTTTAGTGTGTGACTAGCCAAGGCATTTTGGTGATCGGGGTCGAAGCCGCTTAAAAGATAGCAGGTATTAAAAAGGCGACACTAAGGTCGCCTTTTTCAAAGTCTGCTCAAAACAGTCTTCGCTAATGCTTATCTAAAGCTATTTCTAAAAAGAAATTACTTAGAGATGTGAGCGATTAGGTCTAGAACTTTGTTTGAGTAACCGATTTCGTTGTCGTACCAAGATACAACTTTAACGAATTTGTCAGTTAGAGCAACACCAGCTTTAGCATCGAATACTGAAGTTTGAACTTCACCGATGAAATCTTGTGATACTACTTGGTCTTCAGTGTAACCAAGAACGCCAGCCATTTCGCCTTCAGAAGCTTCTTTCATTGCAGCACAAATTTCTTCGTAAGATGCAGATGCTTTAAGGTTAACAGTTAGGTCAACTACAGATACGTTAGCAGTTGGTACGCGGAAAGCCATACCAGTTAGAAGGCCGTTTAGTTCTGGAAGAACAACGCCTACAGCTTTAGCAGCACCAGTTGAAGATGGGATGATGTTTTGAGAAGCACCACGGCCACCGCGCCAGTCTTTAGCAGAAGGGCCATCTACAGTTTTTTGAGTTGCTGTAGTAGCGTGAACTGTAGTCATAAGACCAGACTCAATGCCCCACTTATCGTTAAGTACTTTAGCGATAGGTGCAAGACAGTTAGTAGTACAAGAAGCGTTAGAAACGATGTCTTGACCAGCGTAAGATGCTTGGTTAACGCCCATTACGAACATTGGAGTTGCATCTTTAGAAGGACCAGTAAGAACTACTTTCTTAGCGCCAGCAGTGATGTGCTTACGTGCAGTCTCGTCAGTTAGGAAAAGACCAGTTGCTTCAGCAACTACGTCTACTTCGATAGCATCCCACTTAAGATCTTCTGGGTTACGCTCAGCTGTAACACGTACAGTTTTACCGTTAACGATTAGGTTACCGCCTTCAACTTCAACAGTACCGTTGAAACGGCCGTGAGTTGAGTCGTACTTAAGCATGTATGCCATGTACTCTACGTCGATTAGATCGTTAATACCTACTACTTCGATGTCTGCACGCTCTTGAGCTGCGCGGAATACGAAACGGCCGATACGGCCAAAACCGTTAATACCTACTTTGATAGTCATTGTAGTTGCTCCACAACTTAATTTCTGATTAAAGATAACTGGTAGTAAAATTACAGAATCCAGTATACATCTGCAATAGATAATCCGACTTAACTTGTTTAATGTCAAAAAAAAGCGACGCTTTTCTTAACAATTGGGCGTAAGTGGTTGAAAATTGACCATTGCAAGTGGCTCTGTACCCTTCCAGTTGGGTAAAATACCCCTAAATGATGATTCACTTATGAGTGTATATGTACAATGTTTCCTGGTGAGAAAGTATGTGCTACAAAACGACTGATATGCAAGCCTTTATAGAAAAAAGTAAATATAATAACTGAGAATGTGGAGAGATATTAACGTGGTTCAAAAGGGAGGAAATATGATAAAGCCTGATGAATACTGGCGTGAGCGCCTAACGGACGACGAATTTGCTGTGTGCCGTGAACGTGGTACTGAAGCCCCATATAGCGGTAAGTTACTGCACAACCATAACACTGGTGTCTATAGCTGCACATGCTGTGAAAGCCCTTTGTTTCTGTCGGATAACAAATATGACTCTGGGTGCGGTTGGCCAAGCTTTGATGCCCCAGTAAGTGATGAAGCGGTACGCTATATAGAGGATCTAAGTCACGGAATGAAGCGTGTGGAGATCCGTTGTACTGCATGTGATAGCCATTTAGGTCACGTTTTTCCTGATGGCCCGCAGACAACAGGTGAGCGATTCTGTGTTAATTCTGTGTCGTTAATTTTCAACAAAAATGACAAAAGTACGAAATAACTTGTAACTATTGTTTAATCCTTACAGGTCGTACTTGTCGATTAAGGACTATTGAACAGCCCAAGATTTCAGAATTAACTCTAGTACAAATAAAAACAGCTACCATGACGGTAGCTGTTTTTTTATGCATTAAGAAATCAAAACTAATAGTTCGGCACTATAGACGCGGTGTAAACGCCGTCTTCAATGGCTTCGACAATCTTTTCAGCATCATCATTGAATTGTTTGTATTGAGGTTTGTCGAAACGATACAGCACAGTGAGCTCAGCTTCAGAAGCAATGGGCACATCAAAGTCTTTGGCAACCATTGCCCACACATACGCTTTTTCCATATGACCAAGGCTGTGGTTGATACTGGCCATCGACTTGAAGATTTCAGTGTTGACGACCGAACCATTTGAAAGCGTTAACGCATTATTGAGTAGCTTAAGCGTTTTTGCATGATCACGGGTGGTATAGAAGGTTGCTAAGGCATATTGCATTTCTGCCGTATTTAACGCTTCTTTCCCTTCTAGCTGTAAGAAACTGCGCCTTGCATTGGTATCCCCAGTTTGCGACCACAAGAAGTAAAGCGTTTCCGGTGTATTGGATTGCGATAGTTCATCTACAATACGCTCAGACTCTTCGATGCTATGCATTAAAGAGGTAAAGCGACGCTCTTGCAGCTTAGATTGGTCAATCGTCTCGATCTGCGCCGCAAGCTCTAGGCACTTTTTGTACGCCGTGACTAATTTGAACTCTTTAATCTTATTGGCTTCTGAGGGTTGCTTCTGAACTTCAAATCGATGCCAGATGAGGTCGGTTCGTGCGACGCGACATTGCCCATCGTTCATGTTCAATTCCTCACACTGCAGCCCCGGATTACTTTGACAGAGTTGATCGGTATTTTTATTTCCTTCAAGACACCCAACCAGAGTGAAAGGTAATAGGCTAATTGCCAACCGTTTCATCATTTTCATATTCCTTCACTTGTGATCGAATGCACTTATTATCGGTCAGGTTCTTGACTCAATTCTGTTACGGGTTATTTTCTGGTGAAAATTGTTAAAACTAAGGCTTTATCATGGATGCAGAACAACTTCTTAGCGCAATGACACCCGAGGTCTACGAACGTTTAACTTACGCCGTTGAGACGGGTAAATGGCCAGAAGGTACGGCGCTCTCTAAAGAACAGCGCGACTCGTGTATGCAAGCCGTTATGTTATATCAATCTAAACATAACTCCGAAGCTCAACATATGACAGTTGCAGCTGGTGGTGATATTAGCTTTAAATCTAAGTCTGAGCTTAAGAAGCAATTTAAGTCAGACCAAGAAGATATTGTTAGGGTTAACCCGAATCATTAGGCTTAAATTACAACAAAGGGGTGGCACTGTGCCACCCCTTTAGCTGTTAAGCCGTTTATTTATAAGCAATAAAACGATTTAGTTCACGTTAAACGCCTGCGATACCCATGAAACGACTGGGTTAATGCGAAGGTTTTGGTTAAACGTATAGCTAAACCTCTGAACCTATAGCTCTAAACCTCTAAACCTATAGCTAAACAAGCTTATAAACTCATCTCACCGCGCAACACTTGTTGCATTTTATCCTTCACTTGTTCGTAGCTTAAGTTTTGGCTCAACAGGTAATGTAACTTCGCCAGTGCCGCTTCTGGTGTCATATCGTAACCACTGACAACTCCAGATTCTGCTAATGCACAACCCGTCGCGTAGCCACCCATATTGACTTTACCCGCCAAACACTGAGTTAGGTTCACTACAATCACACCTCGTTCTGATGCGTCTTTTAAGTGCTGAAGTAGCTCTTGATTTTGTGGTGCGTTACCAACACCAAAAGTAAGCAAAATCATTGCGTTAACAGGCTGTAGTAGCGTGTTGCGAATCACCTCATGTGAGATACCTGGGTACATAGTGATTACACCGATGGGTTGCGGAGTAATGTTATGAACCTTGAAAGCACCTTCAGGTTGCTCGTTTACCTTAACGTTATTGCTGATCTGGATATTGATACCCGCTTCTAACAATGGGGTTAGGTTTGGAGAGGTAAACGCATTGAAGCCATCTGCGTGTGATTTTGTGCTGCGGTTACCGCGCATCAACTTGTTGTTGAAGAACAGTGTCACTTCGTTGATCGGGTAGTTCGCTGCAATGTGCAGAGCATTCAGCAGGTTTGCTTGTCCGTCTGAGCGTAACTCTGCCAATGGGATCTGAGAGCCCGTAACAATCACAGGTTTGCCGAGGTTTTCCAGCATGAAAGACAGAGCAGAAGCGGTGTAAGCCATTGTGTCTGTACCGTGTAGGATAACGAAACCATCGTACTTATCGTAGTTCGCGCGAATATCATCAGCGATAGTCTGCCAATCAAGTGGCGTCATATCTGAAGAGTCCATTAATGGAGAGTATTCATGAATGGTGTACTCAGGCATTTCTGGGCGATGGAATTCAGGCATGCCAGCTAGCTGCTTATCCATAAAACCTGCGACTGGGACATAGCCGTGGTCCAAAGACTTCTGCATGCCAATTGTGCCGCCGGTATACGCGATATAGATGTGTTTTCTTTCCATGGCGATTAATACTTAGTGTGATATAGGGAACAGGGGGGCGATTATAGCGAATTATCATGCAATAAAAAGAGGCGCCTCACACAGAGGCGCCTCTTGATAACAAAGCGTTGAGCTTATCTTATTGAACTTGGCAGTTTAAGCAAAAAGCGTATCGGCCTTGTGGGTCGTTAAAGTTGCCTAACAGCTGGCTATCTTGAGCTAACTGCTGAGTAACAGGTTGTAAACTGCTTGGAATCATTGATTGGATATCAAAGCCTATCGACATCTGAACTTGATTCATAAATTCTTGAATAAATTGTTCAGTCGTTGAAAGTGGTTCTTCTACCCAGTAGATGTTGTAGGTTTCAAGCTCTGCAAGTGAAGCCGCTGCTGCAATCGCATCATCAAAATCACCAATTTCATCGACTAGACCTTTCTGGATTGCATCTTGGCCAGTCCATACTCGGCCCTGAGCGATCTTGTCGACAGCATCGACTTCCATGCCGCGATTCTCTCCAACTAGGCTGATGAATCGGCGGTAACCGTTTTCAATGCCCATTTGGAACGCATCTTTCGCGCCGTCGCTAAGCCCAGTCGTAATACCAAGACCAGAGAAAGGTGATGTGCCAACGCCATCAGTATAAACACCAATATCGTTCAACCCTTTTTCGAAGGTTGTGATAACACTAAAGATACCAATCGAACCAGTTAAGGTCGTTGGTTGAGCCAAGATCTTGTCCGCACCCATCGAGATCCAGTAACCACCCGAAGCGGCAAGGCTAGACATAGAGACAACAACCGGCTTGCCCGCTTGCTTGATCGCCTCTATTTCATTGCGAATCACTTCTGAAGCAAATGCGCTACCACCAGGGCTGTCTACACGAAGTACAACAGCTTTTACTTTGTCGTCGTTGCGCGCTTGGCGAAGTAGTGCTGCTGTCGTATCACCACCAACGGTGCCACGTGGCTGCTTACCATCCATAATTGCGCCGCTAGCAACAATCACAGCAACATCGTGCGATTCACTTGTTAGGTCTGGAAGCATGGTTGTACGGTACTCGTAGTACCCAAACGCGTTATAGCTGTCTTGACCATCACTGCCGAAGACGTCAGCAAGCTCTAGTCGTACTTGCTGGCGAGTCGCCAGTTCGTCAACTAAACCAAGCTTCTCTGCCAGTTTTGCGATATCGCCATCAACCGACTCAAGGTCTTTTAAGAAAGAGTCCATGCTTGGATTCAGCGTTTTCGCGTCGATCTGACGGTTGTTGCTTACGTCATCAACGTATGCGCCCCATAATTGGCCTAACCAACGAGAAGCAGATTCTTTCGCTGCATCTGACATGTCGTCACGAATGAAAGGCTCGATAGCTGACTTATAGGTACCCACACGGAACACGTGCGTGTTGACGTCTAGCTTCTCTAATAACGTTTTGTAGTAAAGCGAATAAGCGCTGTAACCTTTGAGAAGAACCCCACCATCTGGTGATAGGAAGACTTTAGTTGCGTAGCTGGCTAGGTAGTATTGGCTTTGGTTGTAAAAGTCACCCACCGCATAAATTGGTTTGCCAGTTGCTTTGAACTCGTTGAGTGCTTTAGCAATGTAACGAAGCTTGGTCAGATTGGTTTCTGGCAGTTCTTTGAGTGCTAAAACGATACCAGTAACGTTGTCATCGTCTTTGGCGTAGCGAATCGTTTCAACAATATCAAACAGGACGTTCTCTTTTGGAAGGTCTTTGCCAAGCAGTGAACCCGTGACCGAATCCATCGGGTTGATATAGCGACTTTGCTCCACGATAGGACCAGACAGGTTAAGCACTAAAGCCGATTCCTGTGGAACAGTGGGCTGAGCTGTGTCTGAGTGGAAGTATACAAAGTAGATGATGGCGATACTGAGTAAAAAGAAGAGGTTAACGAGCGCAAGACGCACAAACGTGATGAGCTTCCAAATCCCTTTAAAGATCATACCTATAAATTTGAATATCTTTTTCATTATGTCTCCGCAGTGAGATCACGTGGCTTTAACAAGCAACAGTACTATTAATCTCAATAATATGAACTGCTTAGTATCCTACGATAATTCCCTAGCTCAAACTACACCAAGAATTGTTAATCGATATATATTCTCATTAAGTGTAGACAAATTAAGGGTTTCTGAACGATTAATACCTTCAGCATTATGATCAGTGTTACAAAAATGTAAACGGTTGTTTGAACTTTTGGTGATTGAGTTATATTGTGGTCAGACCACAAGGATATAATAATAGAAGTGATGTCTGCCATGTACCCACATTTACTCGAACCACTCGATCTTGGATTTACTCAGTTACGTAACCGTGTATTGATGGGATCAATGCACACGGGTTTAGAAGAAAATAAAGAAGGCCTCCACAAGCTTGCCGCGTTTTATGAAGAGCGAGCAAAAGGAGGCGTTGGCCTTATTGTTACCGGTGGTTTCTCTCCTAATTTACGTGGCAGATTGACCCCATTTAGTGCTGAGTTCAGTAAAGTTAAGCACGCAAAAGCTCACCAAGTTGTTACCGAGGCCGTGCATAAGCATGGCGGTAAAATTGCCCTTCAGTTGCTGCATGCTGGCCGCTATGCAATGCACCCATTCGCGCAAAGTGCTTCGGGCATCAAAGCGCCAATCGCTAAGTTTGCACCGAGTGAGATGAGCCCTCGTCAAATTAAAAAAACCATCGGTGCTTTTGCCAACAGTGCAGAACTAGCTCAGGTTGCTGGCTATGACGGCATTGAGATTATGGGCTCTGAAGGCTACTTGATTAACCAATTCATCTGTAAACGTACCAACATGCGTTATGACGAATGGGGCGGTTCTTATGAGAAGCGCATGCGTTTCCCGCTAGAGATCGTTAAATCGATTCGCGAAGCGGTGGGTAAAGATTTCATCATTATTTTCCGCTTATCGATGCTGGATTTGGTTGAGCAAGGCAGCACGTTCGAAGATGTTGTACTTTTGGCTCAGAAGCTAGAAGAAGCGGGCGTGACCATTATCAATACTGGTATTGGTTGGCATGAAGCTCGTGTCCCGACTATTGCGACACAAGTTCCAAGAGGAGCATTCTCTTGGGTGACGGAAAAAGTTAAACCATACGTGTCGATCCCAGTGGTGACATGTAACCGTATCAACACGCCAGAAGAGGCTGAACGTATCCTCAGTTCAGGACAGGCCGACATGGTATCAATGGCTCGTCCATTCTTGGCAGACCCTGACTTTGTTAATAAAGCCGCTCAAGACCAAGCGCAGTTCATTAACACCTGTATCGGTTGTAACCAAGCTTGTCTTGATAACGTATTCAAAGGCAAAAGAGCGAGTTGTTTGGTTAACCCTCGAGCTTGTTACGAGACTGAAATTGTTGTTCAGCCTGCCGAAGCGACCAAAACTATTGCCGTGGTTGGGGCTGGGCCTGCTGGTTTAGCCTGCGCGACGACGTTGGCACAGCGTGGTCATAATGTTGATCTGATTGAGAAAAATGACCGTATCGGTGGACAATTTAGATTGGCAATGCAGATTCCGGGTAAAGAAGAGTTCAGAGAAACGATTCGTTACTTTGCTAATCAAATAGATGCATCAGGCGTGAACTTAAAACTGGATACTGAAGCGACGTTTGAGATGTTGTTGAAGTACGATGAAGTCGTGATGGCTGCCGGTGTTGAGCCAAGAAAGCTTGATATTGAAGGGATTGACCAAGAAAACGTAATCGATTATCAAACCTTGATTCGTGAAAAGACACCCGTAGGCGAAAAAGTCGCGATTGTTGGTGCCGGTGGTATCGGTATTGATGTGGCAACTATGCTGACAGAGCCTACTTCTCACAGCTTGGATGACTGGCTGCATGAGTGGGGCATTGATAAGAATATGGAACACCCTGGTGGACTTTATCCTTACCCTGATTCGTTCAGTGACAAAACGGTTTGGGTGATGCAGCGTAAAGCGGGTCGTGTCGGTAAAGGCCCGGGTAAGACTACAGGTTGGATTCATAAACGCACATTAGAAAAACGTGGTGTGAACTTACTTGGAGGCGTGAGCTACAACAAGATTGACGACCAAGGTCTGCATATCAGCGTTGGTAAGAAAGATCAGGTACTCGATGCCGATTCCGTTATCGTGTGTGCGGGTCAGGTTTCAGTTCGTCCATTCGAAGACATGTGGCAAGAGTTTGGTGGCAAACTGCACGTGATAGGCGGTGCCGATTACGCAGGTGAACTGGATGCCGTGCGTGCGATTCGACAAGGTGTTGAGTTAGCGATTAAGCTTTAACAACAAACAGAATGTTCTCGTTTGATAAGCTTGAATTAGAAAGTTCAATAAGCTGAACTCGACGGGTAACTGAGCTTGGACTAGACAGATAAATAAGGCTCCTAAGTCATAGATTTAGGGGCCTTTGTTGTTTCTAGTGTCGTTTCAAATATTGCTTCAAATAGACAGCCGTTGAGATTTATTATCGTTTGTGTTCTGTGCTACAGTTCAATTATACAAACAATAAAAATTAGTAAGGACTTCAAATGGATGCTTTGGATCTATTGCTCAACAGGCGCTCAATCGCAAAACTCTCTGATCCGGCACCTGAAGGTGTGGCGTTAGAAAATATCATTAAAGCGGGCTTACGTGCTCCAGACCACGGCGCATTGACACCATGGCGCTTTGTTATCGCACAAGGCTCAGGGTTACAGAAGCTCTCTGATATTTTGGTTCGTGCAGCACAAGCTGACGAGAGCGAAGAAGCGGTCATTGAGAAAGTTAAAAAAGCGCCGTTTCGAGCACCAATGGTGATCACTATCATCGCAAAGGTAACTGAGCACGAAAAAGTGCCTGCATTCGAACAACACCTATCTGCGGGTTGCGCTGCACAGGCGATGCAAATGGCGGCCGTCGCTCAAGGTTTCCAAGGTTTTTGGCGTTCAGGTAAGTGGATGTTCCACCCTGAAGTACACCAAGCATTTGGCCTAGAAGGCGATGACGAAATTGTTGGTTTCTTATATTTAGGTACGCCGGGTTGTACACCAATGAAAGCCCCAGAGCGTGACTTCTCAAAGTTCGTCGAGTTCCTGTAGGTTTAGCAAGGAAAATAGCTATACAACGAATTGTTGGATGCTAACTGTATATTTTTAGGGGCTACATTAGATAATGTTTACGTTGTTGCGACCTAAAGGATGTGGTTTGAACAGGTTTTGTTTATCGCTAGGTAAGATTATTTGAGAAAAGAAGAGCGAAACAGCCCACTAGTGAGCTGCTTATAATACTAGGTCATTAGCGTACTTGCTAAGTCCCACATGATTGGTGGTATCAATAAAAGATAGTAGATCGTTCTCGTTACGTTGAGCAAAACAGTTGTTAACTCAGTCAATTTCATAAACACCGCCTTGGTTTTGCGATTTTTGAATGTTGTCTTTAACGTGAACTTTGATATGATTATTGATGTAATACGTCATCGTACTCTCAGTTCAGAAGACTGCAATCTTCTTGCTAAAAACGTGTATGAGACTGATAAATCAGCCCGCCTTTGTGTGGGCTTTTTTATTGTTTAGACTCTGTCATCTTACCTCCCTTAATTCGATTTCTACCTAGACTACATCTTGCTTTTCTTGCTTCTCCTTAGCACAGCATATTGATTTTAATTTAGTGATTACTACAAGATATTGTGTCGTATTTAACGAGAACCACCAACTTTGAGTATTGATTCAGATCAATAAAACGCGCACGCTGAATAAGATAAATTCAATGTTATTACGTGAGTTCTCAAGTCGAAAAGAAACAATGTAACAATAAAAAAACTGCTAAAAAGACTTGATTTAATAGACACTTAAATATGTCCTACGCAAGAGTAGTACAAATGACAATTCTAAAAAGCAAAGAAGGGTAGCCATTGTATCGGCCATACGACCCTTATCGATCAGATCTTTTAAATATGGAATGTCAGGCTTGGTAGTATAGTAAGCGTCAAGTGTTCAAATGACGTTGTACAGTTACAGAAAAGTCGCTAACAGAGGCGATGACGAAATTGTTGGTTTCTTATATCTAGGTACTCCGGGCTGTACGCCAATGAAAGCGCCAGAACGTGACTTCTCAAAGTTCGTCGAGTTCTTGTAAAGAAAGCTGAAGTTTGAATAGTGGAATGCTAACTGTATAAACAACCAGTTTTCCTTGATTTCTAGGGGCCACATTAGATAATGTGGCCCTAATTGTTTGTAGCATCTGGAAAAACATGTCTCGTCTTATTATTGCTGAAAAACCAAGCCTAGGCCGCGCGATCGCCGCTGCACTACCGAATCCACAGAAGAAAGACCAAGGGTTTATTAAGTGTGGCAATGGGGATGTGGTGACTTGGTGTATTGGACACTTATTGGAGCAGGTTGAGCCAGACGCTTATGACGACCGTTATAAGAAGTGGAACTTAGCCGATCTTCCTATCGTGCCGGAGCAATGGCAGCTGAGACCACGCAAGACTTCCAGCAAACAGCTCACGGTGATCCGAAAGCTATTGAAGGACGCGACCCAAATTGTCCATGCGGGTGACCCTGATAGAGAAGGGCAGTTGCTAGTTGATGAAGTTATCGATTACTGCAAGGTGTCTAAGGCCAAGAAAGAGTCGATGGACAGGCTGCTGATCAGCGATTTGAACTTACCAGCGGTGAAACGTGCGCTCTCTCAGATGCGCAGTAACCGAGATTTTATTCCACTGTCTATTTCTGCTTTAGCACGCTCTAGAGCCGATTGGTTATATGGCATGAACATGACCCGAGCTTACACCTTGCTTGGTCAAAAGGCGGGTTACCAAGGCGTGTTGTCGGTAGGGCGAGTTCAAACGCCTGTACTTGGTTTGGTTGTAAGGCGTGATGAAGAAATCGAAAACTTCATTCCTAAAGATTATTTCACTCTGCACGCTTTGATCCCTTATCAAAATAACGGCCAGAGCTTTGATATTCGAGCGCGTTGGAAGCCAAGCGAAGCATGTAAACCATGGCAAGATGAAGAAGGCCGCGTGCTCAATCGCAAGCTGGTTGAGAACGTTGCTAACCGAATTGCTAATCAACCCGCGACGGTGACGGAATCAGAGCAAAAGCAAAGCAAACAAGCGGCACCGCTGCCTTATTCGCTGTCAGCTCTGCAGATTGATGCGTCCAAGCGTTTTGGAATGAGTGCTCAACAGGTGCTCGACACTTGTCAGTCATTGTACGAGAAACACAAACTCATCACTTACCCTCGTTCTGATAGTCGTTATTTACCTAAAGATCACTACTCACAAAGAGAGTCGGTAGTAGATGCTATCGCTAATAATGCGAAAGAGCTGCAAAGTGGTGCTCAAGGTGCAGACCTTTCTCTTAAATCAAAAGCATGGAACGACAGTAAGGTTGATGCTCACCACGCAATAATCCCAACACCGAAGAAGTCATCAGTGAACGGCTTGTCTGCTAATGAGATGAAAATCTATCAGCAAATCGCTCGTCAGTATCTAATGCAATTCTACCCACCTGCGGTTTTTGCTGATGCTAAGCTGGTTTTTGATATCGCTGGTGGCGTGTTCATCGCTAAAGGACGTCAGCTTATCAACACGGGCTGGAAAGTGTTGATGGGTAAAACGGACACTGAAGAAAAAGGTGATGGCACAGATACGGTTCCTCCGCTGGATAAAGGAACTGTGTTGACGTGTCGTGAAGGCATTATTGGTGATAAGAAAACTGAGCCACCAAAGCACTTCACGGAAGCGACCTTGCTACAAGCGATGACTGGTATCGCGCGCTTTGTCGCAAACAAAGACCTTAAAGCCATTTTGAAAGAGACCGATGGTCTTGGCACAGAAGCAACCCGAGCGGGTATTCTAGATACTTTATTCAAGAGACAACTGTTAACGCGACAAGGTAAAAGCATCCATAGTAGTCCGGCGGGAAGAGGCTTGATTAATGCTTTACCTGAGGACTCGACCTTTCCCGACATGACGGCTCACTGGGAGCATCAGTTGCAAGGCATGGCTGAACGAAATCAAGCGTATCAACCTTTCATGCAAGAGTTAGAAAGCAAGATCGACGGCTTGATGGGCAAGGTAAAAACGGGTGAAGTTCCTGAATCCCTACGTCATCTTCCTAAAGTGGAAAGACCGGCCTTTAAGCGCCGTAAAAGTGGTGGGACAAGGAAGAAGACTTACGCTAAGAAAGGTACTAAAAGCTAAGAATTAATTGTTAGGGACTGAGATCAACAACTGTCCATTATTTGATATTTGAAGCCGGGATTAACGACCGACTTTGCGCCCGCAGCGCTTAAACAGCTGCTGCCAATAATCAACGTGGCGGCGAGTGGATGATCGAAAGGCTTGATGCGCATCTTTGATGGGAAAGTAATAACTGTGTAGCTCAGGCTGTGCGTCAAACATAGCAAGTTGCGGGGCTAGCTGCTGATAGTAGCCATCCAGTTGCGCCATGTAAGGTTGAACCTGACCAATATATTGTTGCTCGAACACATTGTTAAGGTAGCGAAATTTCGTTGTGTCTCGCTGTTTTCCGCAGATGATGTTCGCATCAAAAGTAGTGAGTTGCTTGGTGATGGTATCAAGTTCAACTGACGCACGAGCGAGCGAATAGTATAAATCCCCGAGCGTAGAGCTCTTCTCTAATATTTCTTGAACCTCAATAGTCTTGCCGGAAACGAGCGGCGCGTTTAACGCTTGGTTGAGATGTTCTAAGGCGCCACTGGTTTGTCGTACCTGATCGCCGATATCAGCACGTAACCACTGACTACCACGCATTTGCGACTGCATGGCATCGCTGGCATAGATTAGATTCCACTGGTGCAGCGGAAACTGTGTGAGTTTCTGCTGCTCGATTTCTTTCAGTAGCTCTACGACCTCAGGGTCTAATTCGCTAGCGGATAAACATTTGCCAACACCTGCAAGTAGGGCGACTTGATAATCGTAATTACGAAACTCATCCGCGACTTTCCCAAGAACCGAATTTCTTTCTGCAATTAGATTGAACAATCCACACTGACGAAGCTGGTAACTGTCGATGAGACCGATAGAAAGCGATGGCACGTCAATCAACAGTTCTCTTTTTCTCGGTAGGTTTTCAAATTCCCATTCCTCTTTTATCTGGTCAACATCTTGTACTCTAGCTATCTTGGTTTGGTAGTCGTCGAATAAGTCTCCGGGGCCATCACGGAAACAGCCAGCTAGCATCACCGTCAGACAAAACAGTGTTGAGTGCTTAACTAGGTTTGAGAGAGGGCCATCATTCATCTGCGGGTTACCAGTCTATTTCACTGCCATCGAAATTGAAGAAGTGACCACTTACTTCAGTATTCGCGGACTCGATGACTTTGATAAGACCTGAAGCCGAAGTGTCGGTGTCGATGAGAGCGTTTGGCCCACCCATTTCGGTCTGTACCCAACCTGGATGCAGAGCTAACACGGTAACGCCATTATCGGTTAAGTCGTTACTTAGGCTTTTTACAACGGAGTTTAGAGCGGCTTTGGAGGAGCGATAGATGTAGCCGCCTCCCGAGGTGTTCTCGGTCATGCTACCGACTCTAGAGGACAGGCAAGCGACCTTTTTGATATCGCTGTCTTCTAGTAGAGGTAATAGCGCTTCGACAAGCTTCAGTGGGGCAATAGTGTTGACTTCGAATACGCGGCGCCACTCTTCGACATCGGTATTACCCAGACCATAGCCTTTAGGACCATAGTAGCCAGCGTTGTTGATCAAGATATCAATCGGCTCCATTTGCGAAGGGAGTTGGCCTACTGCTTGGTAATCGGTTATCTCTAATTGAATGCAGGTCAAGTTGGTGTTGTTTTTCGCCAATGACAGAAGTGCTTCTGCGGAGGAGGCATCACGATAAGTCGCGTACACCTTGTGGTTACCTTTTAAGTACTGCTGAGTCAGGCTTAAGCCAATGCCGCGGTTCGCTCCAGTAATAAAAATTACGCTCATGGTGATTCCTTTTCAGTTCAATTAGTTAAGTTTGATGGCTTAACACGAGAAAATCAACGCTCCACCAACTGGCCATTAGCATACCTATAAAAATCATTACTGCTGCCATTGAGCCGCAGATCACCCCAAAGATGAGTATTAGGTTTTTCATAGCTGTCTCTTTTTGAAAGTTTAGATAATGATAACTATTATCATTAATTAAGGTTGTCGCCTAGGCTGAGACTGTTATGATTTTGAGAAAGATACGCAATTAACCTGATTATGATTCCTTTAATTTACCACCCAATCTATTCGCAGTTACCTTTACCAGAAGGTCATCGTTACCCAATCAACAAATATCAGTTGTTACACAGTGCTGTTGAAGCGTTAATGGATAGCGATCCTCTATGGAAGAGCCAGTTTGAAATCTTCCAACCAACGCCGGTTTCGGTTGAACAGGTAAAACAGGTTCACGATAGTGAGTATGTGGATTTGCTTGTTTCTGGTAATTTGCCCGCGGCGAAAATGAGACGCATCGGGTTCCCGTGGAGTAAACAACTTATTGAGAGAACACTCTACTCAAGTGGTGGAACCTGCTTGGCCGCTGAAATGGCAATAGAGAGTGGTTTAGCGATTCATTTGAGTGGTGGTTATCATCACGCACACTATGATTTTGGTAGTGGCTTTTGTTTGTTGAACGATCTGGTGTTAGCGGCAAAACATGCGCTGACCTTTGAACATATCGATAAAGTGCTTATCGTCGACAGCGATGTTCATCATGGCGATGGCACAGCAACTCTTTGCCAAGAGAATGACGACATCATTACTTTGTCGTTCCACTGCGACAAAAACTTCCCTGCACGAAAACCGCTATCTGATTTAGATGTGCCGTTAAGTCGTGAAACAGAAGATAAAGAGTTTCTGCGTTGTTTTGAACAAGTCACTAAGTTAGCGATTGCTCACCATCAACCTGATCTGATTATTTATGATGCTGGGATCGATATCCATCAAGACGATGAATTGGGTTACTTGAATGTTTCGACAAAAGGGATATTTGAACGCGACTGTTTCATGGTTGAATTAGCGAAATCAGAGTCTATTCCGATGGCATGCGTAGTCGGTGGCGGATATCGAACTCAGCACCAAGATCTGGTTCCAATTCACATGCAGTTATTGAAGGCCGCATTTGCTGTTAGCAGTTGAGCGGTGAGCTTGTGTGATCTCCAGATACAAAAAAGCCGCTGATTTCTCAGCGGCTTTTTTTAATGTGGTGGAGGGATAGGGATTTGAACCCTAGAACCGCTATTAACGGTTGCCGGTTTTCAAGACCGGTGCTTTCGACCACTCAGCCATCCCTCCAATGGCGCGTATAATATAAGGCTGGCTTTGGCTTGTAAATACCCTTATCAACTGACTGCTTTTTTTATGAACAAGTTTGTGCATTTTTATATGGTTAGAGTGAAAATACATCGAAGAATCTTCCTGATCGTTTCGACTTCGGGGGGTAGGTATCATTTGAGGAAGGAAAATGGAGAAAGGATCGAATACAACTGATGTGAGGAACGTAATTAGGACCGAAGCCTTGGCTTTTGGTGTGTAGCCACCATTCCTCATTAGGGTTAACTTGCCTTTGCTGTCTATAAGATTCATAATGAATGCATCTTATAGAGTGAAATATCCCACCATGCATATCACACGTTACACTGATTATTCCCTACGAGTTCTGATCTATTTAGCGATCAACAACCAATCTCTTAGCACCATCGGCGACATTGCTAACAGTTATGGTATTTCTAAAAACCATTTAATGAAGATCGTTCAGCAACTCAACCTCAAAGGACATCTGATCGCCACAAGAGGAAAAAATGGTGGTTTGAAACTCAGTTGTCATCCAAGTCAGATCAACATAGGTACGTTAGTTCGAGAGTTAGAAGACAAACGTAACTTGGTTGAATGTTTTGGCGAGGATAATAGCTGTGTCATTACACCAAATTGCCAATTGAAAACTATCTTTGCTGAAGCTCAAGAGTGTTTTTACAAAAGCTTAGACGCTTATAGCTTGCAAGATCTCCTCGGCGAAGGGCACAGCTACAAGCTAGGGCAACTATTGGCGGTTGAAGTTATTTAAAAGTAAGCAAGTTTTGTTTACTCACTAGGTTTACGATGATGAAAGATTTAAATCAAAACCCCAACAATGGCGTTTCAATGGCGGCATTTTTCGAACTCGCGTTTCGACCATTTTTTTTGTTTGCATCACTTTTTAGTATTGCTGCATTAGTTGGTTGGGCTGCTTTTTGGAATGGCAGTACAACCTTAAATGTTTATGGCGGTGCAATGTGGTGGCATATTCATGAAATGTTGTTTGGCTTTGCAGCCACTGTCGTGGTTGGTTTTTTACTGACGGCCGTACAAAATTGGACGGGTGTCCGCAGTATTAACGGACGCGGGTTAATGATACTTCTGGCTCTATGGTTGTGTGCGAGAATAGCCATGTTCCTACCTGAGGTTCTAAGCCCTTGGTTGGTGGCTGGACTCGATTTACTGTTTTTACCGATCGCTGTAATTTATCTTGCCCACAATATTGTCAGTGTGAAGCTTTGGCGAAATCTGTTGTTCATTCCTATTCTGCTGCTTATGACCTTTGCCAATGCTGCGATGCACTATGGTGTTCTATTTCAGCAGCCACTCTTAATTTCACAAGCTAGCACAAGTATGGTGCTGTTGGTGACTCTAGTCATGTGCATTATGGGTGGACGAGTTTTTCCTATGTTTACCGCTAATGGCACACAGACACCACGAACCCCTGCATTACCATGGCTTGAAAAGCTGAGCATCGTGAGCACGATTTTCGCCGTTGTGTTGAGCTTTCAGATACTTCCAGTTCCACAAAGTCTCGTTGCTTTCGTGTTTATTGCCAGTGGCTTGGCAAATGCGATTAGGGCAGTAAGGTGGAAAATATGGGTTGCTTTTAAGACTCCTCTCGTGTGGTCTTTACACTTAAGCTACTGGGCCATTTCGTTAGGATTGGTCTTGTATGGCGTTTCGATCATTTCACCATTGGTCACGCAATCACAAGCGATTCATGCCTTAACCGTTGGTGGAATGGGAGTGATGATCTTATCAATGATCTCACGTGTCTCTCTAGGACATACCGGTCGAACTATCGCGATTGGTAAAATAATGACTGCGGCGTTAATCGCCATTGTTTTTGCCTTTTTTGTACGAGTGTTTGGCGGGTACTTTACCCATAATATTGTTTATATCATTACCTTATCCAGTGCTCTGTGGGTTGTCGCGTACAGTTGTTTCGTTGTGTTGTACTTACCAATTTTAATAAAACCAAAAGCTTAAATTACTACAAGTTGCGAATGTTCAATATTGATGACTTTAAAGTTGCATTTAAAATACATCTTTAATATTATGTCTGCAGTGAATGACTTAAACACAATCAAAGAGAGTATGATTATGAGCTGTTGTGGCGGATGTGGTGGTTCAAACCACGAAGAAAAAGCAAATGAAGCTGAACAAAAGAAACAAGCAGAGCAGCAAGAGACTAAGCAAGAAAACGCTTAATTAAAGTAGCGCTCAAGCCAAATTTAGAAATCCAGAGACTTAGATGAAGCCTCTGGATTTTTTTTATTTTTATGGATTTATGATGAGTGCCTGAAACAAGCCTAAACACTATTCGAGCCTGCAGTGAATTCTGACTCTCTAGCGAGTAACTGTACCCGATTGGCATGCACCACCGTCTAGTCATATTGAATGAACGCGCTGTGCAGATAAGTTTGGTCTAAGGTATGTATCGATGACTGGAGTGCGGAGAGAATATAAATTGAGCTAGCCAGTGATATTCAAACAGCTATAGAGTCGTAACAGGGCTTTAAACTGTTCAGAATGAACCAAACAATCTGTCTTTGGGGAATAGTTGAATATTAAACTTTAGATTCGATTCACTTTACGCTAGACGCAAAAAAGCCGCTGATTTCTCAGCGGCTTTCTTTAATGTGGTGGAGGGATAGGGATTTGAACCCTAGAACCGCTATTAACGGTTGCCGGTTTTCAAGACCGGTGCTTTCGACCACTCAGCCATCCCTCCATTGGCGTGAATAATATAAGGGGGAGACTGCCTTGTAAACCCTTAATTATCATAATCTTGTTTGGTTGCTTGTTTTCTAGTCATTAGCGGCAATAAAAAAGGGAAGCCATTAGCTTCCCTTTTCTGTTTGATGACTATTTAGTCATTTTTTGTGTAGAAACGCTGTAGCTCAGTCAAGCCTTGCATCAACACAGGTAAGCGAGGGCTTACATCTTTTAGGCGTTTGTAGTTTTGGTCATACAACTTGTAGTTACCAAATTTATCTAACACAGTGGTTTGTTGGTCGGTAACAAGGGCAAGTTCACGTGAGTCACCCGCGAGAATCCACTTTCTTTTACGCTCATTAAACAGGCTGCGACCGCTACTGAAATCTGTTGGGTTTGAAGATACGCCCAATAGCTCTTGCATCAACGTTACGGACACGTCTAAATGACTAGAACGGTGAGTATATTCAGAAGCAGACTTACCAGGCCAGCTGATAAATAGTGGTACTTGTAACTGATAACGACTGTAGTTGGAGTTTGCGCCCCAGCTGTTGGTCTTAGTTTCGTTAAACTCGCTACCGTGATTAGAGGTAATGATAACCACCGTGTTGTCGGTTAGCTCTAAGCGTTCCAGTTCAGCGTAGATTGTTGCTAGCTGAGCATCGGCTGCTTGAGCAGACTTTTGATAGTCTGCAGCAAAACGTTCTGCTGTCGTTAACGTTGAGTCTGACTCTGAACTTGAATCGTAGCTAGAGAAGTTATCCAGCGTGGTCAGCTCAATGAAGTTAAACCAAGGACGTTTGGCTTGTGGTGATTGAATCCAGTTAGACCAAGCTTGTATCGCGCTTTTGTCATCATAAGTTGCTTGCTCTGGCATAACATCACGGCCTCGGAAGATGATTTCCGAGTAAAGTGCATCGTCAAAGTTGTCGCCACTGAAAGCCGCAAACTTATAATTGTGATTATCTAAAACGTCCAATAGTACTGCACTTGAACCTTGAGCTTCGATGCTGCTTGCATAGCTGCTTGGAAGGCCATAGAACAAACCGAAGATACCAAACATGTCGTTACTTGAACTGTAGTGATTGGTGAAGTTGATCGATTGTTGTGCGTAGGCATAGCTGTTTGGCATCGCTGTGGCATTAAGTGCATCAGAGCGAAGGTTGTTTACACTCACCATCAGGATATTAAGATCATCACTGCGGCGGTTGTATTGAATTTTTTCGAGCGGGTAGCTAACTAAGTTTACGTTCTCTTTGTTTGCTTCTAAACGCTGTAGATACTCTTCACGGTCTAACAGACCATGTTTTTCCATAAAGCTTTTCGCTGTCATTGGGTATGACAGTGGGAAGTTCGCTTTCTGGCTAGTAATTGGGTTGTAGAAATACGCATCAGCCCACATGTAAGTCAAGTGGCTGCTGATGAAACACAAGAAGAAGACGGCAGTAATCGGACGGCCAATGTGTTTATGAGACAGTTTACGTTGCTTACGCCAAACCCACTCAGACAGACCTAGCTGTAATAAGAAGATAAGCGGCATAACAATGAAGAGGTGTTGCAAATCAGATGTGAATGCAGACTCCTCTCCACTGAATAAAACCTCCCACACGACAGGTGTCAGGTGGAGGTTTATATTTTGATACGTTTGGGTATCAATCAGTAGGACAGTTAAACCTATGGTTGCAAAGCAAACGGCAACCAAACGTAATAACTTCCTCGACGGAAGAATAAAAGTGAGCGGAAACAGCACTAATAGATAAAGCGCGAATACTAAAAACCCGAAATGACCAACCCAAGATGCAGCCAAATAAAATTGACCCAATAGGGTTTCTGGCCAAGCAGATTGAGTAATATAACGAGTACCAATCAACATCGCAGCAATGATGTTGAAAAATGCAAACCAGTGACCCCAACCAACAAGTCGAGATACGCGATCGCTATATGAGTTTGCGCTGTCTACCATTTATAATTCTTTTATCCGTCAATCAAATTTAGTGAGACTTTTTATCTTCAAGAGAAGAGATTAAAGCTTCGGCAAATTTTTCAGCAATTCCTTTGCGTTGTGAAGCAGCAACATTCTGATTTAAGACATTGGTTGCGATATTTCCAGCGATCATCAGTGAAAGTTCTGGTGAAGCTTTGTGCTTAGTGAGTACAGCACCTACTTCAGCTAGGATTTTTTCAACTTGATCATCTGTGTATTTAGATATAATCGGCATAAGGACTCTAATAATGATAGTAAAAGCGGCTTATGATAACCTACTATGCACGACAACTGAAACCTGAACGGTAATATTTTCACTATGAGCCTTCACCTTTCCAACGTAATTTTACACCAGCTGAGCAAGAACGATCAGGATGAACTGATTGTTAACTATCGTGCTGAATCTCTAGAGAACGATGCTTCATCTGAAAGCCTAGTTGCTGAACTTCACCGTGTTTTTAATTCAAAAGCAGGTAAAGGGTTTGGTTCTTTCAAATCCGACAGCGAATTCCAGCAGTCGTTGCATGAATTTCGAGCGGGAGAGCAAAGTTTCTATGATTTCTCTCAAAAAAGTGCGCTACGTCTAAAAGATGAGTTATCGAAATACCCATTTGCTGACGAAGGCACTTTGGTACTCGCTGAATACCAATCACTGGCGACAGACTACCTTTTCATCGGTTTACTGCCTTCGAACCAAAGTTTGAAAGTGACTGAAGGGTTAGACATCAGTGCGACTGATTACCTTGATATCTCAAAGATGGATATTGTGGCGCGCCTTGACCTTTCAACATACGACACAGACAAAGAGTCAAACCGTTACTTAACTTACATTAAAGGACGTGTTGGCCGTAAAGTCGCGGATTTCTTCTTAGATTTCTTACAAGCTGAAGTCGGTTTGGATGCGAAACAGCAAAACCAAGTACTGATGCAAGCGGTAGAAGATTTCGTTTCAGACTCTAAGTTAGAAAAAGAAGAAGCGATCAGCTATAAAAAGCAGGTTGCGGATTACTGTAACGAACAGCTAAAAGCGGGCGATGAAGTTCAAGTTCGTGAACTTTCTGGAGAACTGCCAGCAAGCACTGATGGTACAAGCTTCTTTGACTATACTAGTGAGCAAGGCTACGAGTTAGAAGACAGTTTCCCCGCTGATCGCGCAACTATGCGTAAACTAACAAAATTTGTTGGTGCTGGTGGCGGTTTGAATGTTAGTTTTGATAGTCTGCTTCTAGGCGAACGTATCTTTTACGATCCGGAGACAGACACGCTAACGATTAAAGGCACTCCACCGAACTTACGTGACCAACTGACTCGCAATAAGTCATAGTCCGAAGTTAATGAGTAAAAGCGGCAGCAAGATGTTGTCGCTTGTTTTGTGCTTAGTCTTTTAGCAAGTGTCATGGCTTCAAGTTAACACGCACAAGGAATATAGATGGAACAATCAGTAGCAAAGCCCAAACGCTTTAAAAAACCGGCCACTTTCTTGGTTGTGCTCTTGGCTCTGTGGCTACTTCCTTCATTGGCTCTCCTTAATCTAAGCCGTTCCTACACCAATTCTCTTGCTCAAATTGAAGAACTCGGTATTCGCGTCAATGAATTGAGGCAATCGCTTTATTTCTCTGAGCCGCTGCGAGTCTCTCGTATCAATGAGTTAGCACTTGATGCTCAGTTGGTTTATTCGATCCGACTGCAGATTGAATCTGATTTTCAACACGCCTTGTTTCGTCCTGATGCGAATCAACTGCTTTACGTAGCCGATCAGTTCCTAGAAAAGTTTGATGAGTTCATCCCGATAGAAAGCCAGGTTCAAGACATCGTTGACAATATTAAGATACTGCGCGCTGATAAAGAGCTTTCCCCTAAACTAAAACCGCTACTCAATGAATTCGGCGTTGTTGTTTTTGAAGCGATGTATTCTGACAATCAAAGCTCGTCAGCGACTTATCGTGCGTTTGATTCCATTCTAGAAAAATCATATTCATTAAAAACTGAAGAGCAAGACGCACTGCAACAGTTATTGGCTGATGCCTCAGCGTTGTTGAGTGATTACGCTCAGCTCAATTATTTAGTCGATAAAATCAAGAAAAACTCGGTGAACGAACAGATCATTAAACTTGAAGCTGAGTTCCATGACCGTCAGTTTAACCTATTGCTAGTGATGCTAGGTTTAAGCTTGGTAACGATGATCACACTAGTGTTGTGGGGCGTTAGATCGAGAAAATTGATTCAACAAACAGACAAAGAACTGAGTCGTGAACCATTAGCCGATTCAAGTAAGGAAAATGCTCTCTCTGCGGTGAGACAACCAACTAATGACCCTTCCGTATTGAAGATTACGCCAACGAGCAAACATTCCGACCTTCAAGCTCAAGAGGGCATTAACGTAGCAAGCCAGGAAATTGTTCAGCAGAACACAGAGGAAGCTCCAGTGGCAGAGAAACACATTGCAAGTGTCACTGATTCAAAGCCTGCGATTGATATTGAAGACATGCTAGAAACGCTTGATGGTGATGCTGAGTCTGTCGAATTGCTACTTGGCGTCTTTGTACAAGATCACGCTGATGATTACACGAAGTTCAAATCTCTTCTCACTAAAGATGAAACCTCTGCTGCTCGTATTGTACATAGCTTAAAAGGTGTGGCAGGCAGTATCAAAGCGTCTCGATTAGCGATCATTGCAGCAACTATTGAAATGACAATGAAACAGTCGAGAGCGATCAGTGAACACGATTTAGAAGAACTAGAGGCGGCAATAAAAGCCTCTATAGATGCTGCGTTTGAATATTTAGATAAGCAGCGTTAACTTTTGTAGGAATTTTGACAATACTCTGACGAAGTGCTCATACAATCCGCGCCCTTAGTCTTTGTCAGAGGTTTACATGTTAAGATTTTCGAGTCGACGTTGGATGGTGTTGGTGCTTAGTATTGCGCTAAGTGGTTGTTCTCTATTAGAAGTTAAGTTAGATACTCAGACGACGCCTCTCACTCAACAAGAGCTGAATGCTCGAATCATGACGCGTGAATACGCCAAGATGTTTTTTATGCGAGTAGAAGACTCTGCCGATCTCATTGCTCAATCTTACCCTGCTGATGACACCTTACATCAATCTTATGTCTTGCTTTGGAAGATCCATGCGGAGCAGGGCTTACAGCAAGCGGCTTATCAAACTTCACCGATGTCTGCCTTAATCGACTCGTGGGTGTTCACTGCCCAAATGAATCAGTTTTATCGCCAAGGCGATGGTGCGGATCTGTTCGCGACGGATCATGCGGTAGAGACTGCTCGTTTTCTTGATCAAGAAGCAGAAAAACTGGCAAAGGGTGTATTGAGCTCGAGTGATTTCAAGAACAGCAAAGTGTTCGTTGCGCAGTTTGCTGCTAGCCACCCATTTAAAGACCTCACATTCAGAATCACCCCCGCTTACCGTGAATGGCTGAACTATCTAGGTAAAGACGAGTCGCAAATTGTCCAGAGCTTAGGCACCATGCCAGAAGCAATGAGTGACGCATCCGATCGTTTAAGTTTGATGGCTGACCAGACGCCTAAACTAATGTCTTGGAAAGCGGAGCTGGTTGCGTTAAACAGCTCGCTAACGGGTGAAGACCTGTCTATGACATTAGAAAGTCTTCGTCAAACGTCAGCAAGCATGCAAGACTTCATCGAGAACAACCCTGAGTACATGCAAACACTGGCTTCTATTATGTCGACAGAAATGCAGCCTCTACTCAACGATCTTAGCGACAAGACAGACCAGAAATTAGCGATGCTCACTGAAGAGCGTGTGGCGTTAGAAAAAATGGTGACACGTGAAAGAGAAGCTCTGGTAGAGATGATTGCGAAAGAGCGCATTGAGATTGCAGGTATCGTGACTTCAGAAAGGGAGTTGTTTACGCAAGACCTTGACCGCGTATCTCAAGAGGTGGTGGTACTGGCGATTGATAAGCTGATGGAGTTAATCAAAAGTGTGATTATCTACTTCATCCTGTTTATCTTAGTGGTGTTCTTTGCACCGTTAGGCATCGGTTACTGGTTGGGTAAGCGAACCATAAATAGATAAATAGATAAATAGATAAATAGATAAATAGATAAACCAGTAGATCAAAAAAAGAGCGCTCTAGGGCGCTCTTTTTGCATTTATATCATTAACGTTTTTGTACTTACTTTCTAAAGCTCTGAGGCATTAACTTATGCTTGCTGCTTAGTAAGCTCTGCCGCTTCTTCAGTTTCAACGGCTGGTGCTGTTGGTTCACACTTATCAACGAACCACCCCATGTAAGAGGTCACTATAGTCACGATGATACAGATGAAGCTTAGCCACATGAACGGTGCGTAAGATAGCGTTGCAACGCCTAGAATACTCGCCATGTAGATACCGTTATCACTCCAAGGAACCATACCTGACGTTAACGTGCCACCAAACTCAGCGTTACGAGAAAGGTTCTTACGTTTGTAGCCCAAACGGTCGTAGTTCTTCGCACAGATTTTTGGCGTAAGGATTAACGATACGTACATCGCAGAACCGAACACGTTACCCATGAAAGCCGTACCAATTGTGCTCGTTGCTAGAGAACCTGCGCTGTTTACACGGCGCTCGAACACTTTAGCAATTGTCTCTAGTACGCCCACTTTATCCAGTAAGCCACCAAAACCTAGACCAAATACGATAACCGCGACCGAACCAAGCATTGAAGACATGCCACCACGGTTAAGAATTGAATCAATGAATTCTACGCCAGATGATATAGAGAACGGTGCCCAAGCAGTGTTGAATGCCGTTAGGAAATCGATCTCTTGGATCATGACTGCCCAGATAATACCAAGCAGAGAACCAAAGCTAATGACTGGGAATGAAGGCATGCGGAAAGCCAACAGGCCAAGCACGATAAGTACTGGAACGAATGAGTAAGGCGTGATGTAGAACTGAACTTCCATTGCTTTGATGACAGAATCTACTTGGCTCATGTCAACATTACCTGCGTAGTGGAAACCAAACGCAGTAAACATGATGCCGGTAATAATGTAGCTGATTAGCGCAACAGGCAGCATGCCTTTGATGTGTTCAACCACTTCGACACCAGACATTGAAGAAGCCAGAATCACTGAATCAGAAAGTGGAGACATCTTGTCACCGAAGTAACAGCCTGATAGTACCGCACCCGCTGTAATTGGTGCTGGAACACCTAAGCCTTGGCCAATACCCATCATCGCGATGCCTGCAGTACCCGCAGCACCCCACGACGTACCGGTCGCCAATGCGGTTAGAGAACAGATGATCATGGTCGCTAAAAGGAAGATAGAAGGGTGGATAGCTTTCAGACCATAGTAAATGATAGTAGGTACGATCCCGCCTGAGATCCAAGTACCAACAAGAGCGCCAACGGCTAAAAGTATTAAAACCGCGCCTAAGCCATTGGATATTCCTTTGAGTGCTGCTTTTTCTAAGTCTTTGTATTCGTGGCCAAGACGAATACCAAGAACCATGATAATGAACCAACCAATATACAAGGCAAGTTGAATTGGAAGGTCAAGCTTTGCTGTAAAGGAAAAAGCAAGGGATAGAAATAGTCCTAACGCGATGAATACCTGTAATAGGTTCGGTAGGCGAGTTTTACTCTGCTTCATAAAAGCCTCTTGTTAATTCGAGCATTTATAGTGCTTCGTTATAGTGTGTGGTGCAAAACGGACACTACAGTAATTAGTTTATTATATCGAAAAAATACGCCCAAGTTGTGATATTTGACTGTTAACTCAATCAATTGTGGTTTCATAATCTGAAATTTTGTTAAATTCATGATTGTTACATGTTGAGGTTTGTCGCACGTTGTTTTCGTTTTGTAAAATATAATTCTGATTAACCTTGGTTTAAAAGAGGGATTTACTGTTTGTGATGGGTGTCGATTCAAGCGGTTTTGGCGATGTAAATGTTTGAATTTGACGATAATGGGTGCTTTAACAATGGTGTAGACATTGAATGTCGATACAGACATAACTGCACGATTCATTACGTTCACTTAAAAGAAACGAAAAAGTTACACTTTTTGACAAAAAGCGCTTGAGTTCTGTTTCTGAAAAACTTATAGATGGGGGAGAGCAATTTTTAATTTATACATGGAGAGTGAGCGATGAGAGTAGGTCTAGTTGGTTGGCGCGGTATGGTTGGTTCTGTACTAATGCAACGTATGGTTGAAGAGAAAGACTTCGACTTGATTGAGCCTGTTTATTACAGCACATCTCAGATTGGTATTCCTGCCCCTGTTCTAGGTGGTAAAGATGCGGGTCTACTTCAAGACGCTTTTGATATTGATAGCCTAAAACAGCTTGATGCTGTGATTACCTGTCAAGGCGGCGATTACACATCAAAAGTATACCCAGCACTGCGTCAAGCAGGTTGGAAAGGCTACTGGATTGATGCAGCTTCTACTCTGCGTATGGACGCTGATTCAATCATCACTCTTGATCCTGTTAACTTGGCTCAAATTCAGCAAGGCATTCACGGCGGTACTAACACTTTCGTTGGTGGTAACTGTACTGTGAGCTTAATGCTTATGGCTTTGGGTGGCCTTTACGAGAAAGGCATGGTCGAGTGGATGAGTGCCATGACTTACCAAGCGGCTTCTGGTGCCGGTGCTAAGAACATGCGTGAACTGATCTCACAAATGGGTGTGATCAACGATAGCGTAAGTTCAGAGCTAGCAAACCCTTCAAGTTCCATCCTTGATATTGATAAAAAAGTCGCTGATACCATTCGTTCATCTTCATTCCCAACAGACCAATTTGGTGCTCCGCTTGCGGGCTCACTAATCCCTTGGATCGATGTGAAGCGTGACAATGGTCAAAGCAAAGAAGAATGGAAAGCAGGCGTTGAAGCGAACAAGATTCTTGGCCTAGATGGTCAGCCAATCCCGATTGATGGTACTTGTGTACGAATCGGTGCAATGCGTTGTCATGCTCAAGCACTAACAATCAAGCTTAAGCAAGACGTGCCAATGGACGAGATCGAAGAGATCATCGCGACGCACAATGATTGGGTTAAAGTGGTTCCTAATGACCGTGACATCACGGCACAGGAGCTAACACCAGCGAAAGTAACAGGTACTATGTCTGTACCAGTAGGTCGTCTGCGTAAGATGTCTATGGGTAACGACTTCCTGAACGCGTTCACTGTCGGTGACCAATTACTTTGGGGTGCTGCAGAACCACTACGTCGTACTTTGCGCATTATCCTTGCTGAGAAAGCGTAATAGGCAAGATTGCTTAAATTCTATTAGCTGATAAACCGAAAGGGTTGACGATAAAGGTCAACCCTTTTTAGTTTATTGATATCTCGTTATTCGGCCCTCGAAACTGTCCTTAAATCTCTTCGCATCTCGCTACTCGAATCTCGTGCCTGCTTTTATTTCTCGTCGGTGACGACACGCTTGTCTGGGTCTGCCAATTCACTCGCACAGTGTTTGCAATACATGGCATCCGAATCATGGCCAGCGCGGTTGCAGTTCGGGCACTTAACCAACTCTTTGTGTGAGTTCATTTCATTACTGAGTTCTGCGGTAATGATACCCGTTGGGACGGCTAGGATAGAGTAACCCAATAGCATGGTAAGCGAAGCGATCGCTTTACCTAACGCGGTTTGGGGGATCATGTCACCGTAGCCAACCGTGGTGATGGTTACAATTGCCCAATAAATACTGTGGGGAATACTGGTGAAGCCATTTTCTGGTCCTTCAATAACAAAGATCAGAGCGCCGAAGATAACGACCAAGATACCCACTGTACTGAAGAAGATCAGTATCTTTCGTCGTGCCATCAACAGTGAGCGCAACAAGATATTGGAATCTTGCAGGTAGCGAACTAGTTTTAGAATTCGGAAGATACGCATGACACGCAGCAGTCTCACTACACCCATAAATGAAGCGCCTGGGAAGATGATTGCTAGGTAGGTTGGAAGAATCGCCAATAGGTCAACGACACCATAAAAGCTGGTGGCATAAGATTTTGGTTTCGGAGAGCAATAGAGCCTTAATAAATACTCAAGAGTGAAGAGGGCTGTAAAGGTGTATTCGATATAACGCAGCTGCTGTGACCATTCGGTCATCACATTAGGGATGGACTCTAAGATCAGAACCAACAGCGAAGCCAAGATTGCAACGATCAGAGAGATATCAAATGCACGTCCGGCTGGCGTGTGAGTACCAAAGATAATGACGTACAAATGATGCTTGAGTGGCTTGCGTGACATAAGGAAAGATTCATCTTCTGTTAAATGCATTAACAATCATTATACAAGCTTCATAATAACGAGGCGAGTGAAAGCCCAATTGCTTTACTCGCCTCATCTATCGTTCAGTAGTGGTTGCCCTTTTAGAGCAACTGAAATGCCGTTAAACGTTATGCCAAACCTGGGAACAGGTTACGTAGGCCATTGGCGATGAACTCGATGCCCAATGCACCAAGAATCAAGCCCATGATACGAGTGATCACGTTGATACCCGTTTGGCCTAAAAAGCGAACGATAACCGGCGCTGAACGGAACAGAAGCCAAGAGCACGTTGCAAACGCGATGATACTAATGCCGATTCCTACGGTATCAATGGCAGCAGGATAGCGAGAACCATAAACAATGGTCGAGCTGATTGCACCCGGGCCTGCCATTAGCGGCATAGCCAGTGGTACAACACCGATTTGTTCTTTGCTGATGTATTCAGATTTCTCTTGTTTGTTCTGTTTATCTTCACCTAGCTTACCGCTCATCATCGAAAATGCGATGCTCAGCAATAGCAAACCACCTGCAACACGAAATGAATCTAGCGAGATGCTAAACATATCAAGCAGCATTTGCCCCGCAACAAGCGACACAATCAGGATAACGGCAACAGCAATGTTTGCTTGTAAGGCTGTCCTGTTCCTCTCTTCTGGCGGCATATGAGCAGTAAGAGAAACAAAAACAGGCATGATGCCGATAGGGTTTACGGCAGCAACAAGCCCAAGGAAGAATTGCATAAAAATTGCGAGTTCTAAGCCTTGCATGAGAGCGGTCTCCAGTTAGCGTACTTAAAGTTGAAGTATTGATCTGTGAATAGTCAGAGCGCGTAATGTAAGGGACAAACTCAATTTGCACGAATGAAAAAAACTAACCTGAAATAGGGGATTTTTTTTAGAAAAACTAATTGAATCTCACTTTTGTATTCGCCTTGTTGAAAGCTAGTTGTTAGTGTTTCATTTTGTAACTTGTTATTGAGTAACTGTTAACCATCGCACGAATTTAATAAAAATTATGTCAGAATCTAGCCGCTGCAACGGTATGGATATACTCTCAGTAGCACGAATATAGCTGTATACATGTAATTTAATGGACTAAAAATGAAACTTTTTTACAGTTTATGACGCTATGTAGAAAAAAGTTGTCTGTTTGCTTGTTTTTTGCGCTAACGGAAAGTGTGATTTAAATCTATGTAAATCATGCTCTTAAGTTAATTTTTGCGATTGCCTTACTACTTTCTGGTTAATTCTTTTTGGGTAACTGATCTGGGTCAATTTTTTTCACACAGTGAAATAATATACTCAGTCCTGAAAGCAATTTACTAAGAACGCTGATGTTTAAGGTTAAAGGCAAGCAGCGAATTTAATAAAAAGTTTTTAATATTTATTATTTTAGGAGATCCACCATGCCTGTAACTAACTTAGCGGAACTTGATGCTCTAGTAGCTCGCGTTAAAGCAGCACAAGAAGAGTTTGCAACATTCTCTCAAGAGAAAGTAGACGCAATCTTCCGTGCAGCTTCTCTTGCTGCTAACCACGCTCGTATCCCACTTGCACAACAAGCAGTTGCTGAATCTGGAATGGGTATTGTTGAAGATAAGGTTATCAAAAACCACTTTGCATCTGAATTTATCTACAACAAATACAAAGACGAAAAAACATGTGGCATCTTAGAAGAAGATGACAGCCTAGGCACAATGACTATCGCTGAGCCTGTAGGTATCATCTGTGGTATCGTTCCAACAACGAACCCAACTTCTACAGCAATCTTCAAATCTCTAATCTCTCTTAAGACACGTAACGGCATCATCTTCTCGCCACACCCACGTGCAAAGAACTCTACTAACGACGCTGCTAAACTTGTTTTAGATGCGGCTGTTAAAGCGGGCGCACCAAAAGACATCATCGGTTGGATCGACCAACCATCTGTAGAGCTTTCTAACGCGCTTATGAAGCACGACGGTATCGCGCTTATCCTAGCTACTGGTGGTCCAGGCATGGTTAAAGCAGCATACTCTTCTGGTAAGCCTGCTATCGGTGTTGGTGCTGGTAACGTTCCTGTTGTTATCGATGAAACAGCTGACATCAAACGTGCTGTAGCATCTATTCTTATGTCTAAAACATTCGATAACGGCGTAGTATGTGCTTCTGAGCAAGCTGCAATCGTAGTTAGCGAAGTATATGACGAAGTTAAAGAGCGTTTTGCTTCTCACAAAGCTCACGTTCTATCTAAAACTGACGCAGATAAAGTACGTAAAGTTCTTCTTATCGACGGTAACCTAAACGCTAAGATCGTAGGTCAACCTGCTCCAGCAATCGCTGAAATGGCGGGTGTTAAAGTTCCTGCTGATACTAAAGTTCTTGTAGGTGAAGGTCTTGGTAAAGTTTCTTACGATGACGAATTCGCTCACGAGAAACTGTCTCCAACTTTAGGTCTATTCCGCGCAGACGATTTCGAAGACGCTGTTGCTCAAGCGGTAACGATGGTTGAAATCGGTGGTATCGGTCACACGTCTGGTCTTTACACTAACCAAGACGTAAACGCAGATCGTATTCGTTACTTCGGTGACAAGATGAAGACGGCTCGTATCCTAATCAACATCCCTACTACTCACGGTGGTATCGGTGACCTGTACAACTTCAACGTTGCACCTTCTCTAACTCTTGGTTGTGGTTCATGGGGTGGTAACTCTATCTCTGAGAACGTAGGTCCTAAGCACCTTATCAACAAGAAAACTGTAGCGAAGCGAGCTGAAAATATGTTGTGGCACAAACTACCTAAGTCTATCTACTTCCGTCGTGGCAGCCTTCCAATCGCAATGAGCGACCTAGAAGGTAAGAAACGCGCATTCCTAGTAACTGACCGTTTCTTGTTCAACAACGGTTACGCAGACGACGTAGTACAAATCCTGAAAGCACAGGGTATTGAAGTTCAAGTATTCTTCGATGTAGAAGCGGATCCAACATTGTCTGTTGTTGAGAAAGGTGCTGAAGCAATGAAGAGCTTCCAACCTGACGTAATCCTTGCTCTAGGTGGCGGTTCTCCAATGGATGCTGCTAAGATCATGTGGGTTATGTACGAGCACCCAGAAACTCACTTCGAAGAACTTGCAATGCGCTTTATGGATATCCGTAAGCGTATCTACAAGTTCCCTAAAATGGGTAAAAAAGCTGAGCTTGTATGTATCACTACAACTTCAGGTACGGGTTCAGAAGTTACGCCTTTCGCCGTTGTTACTGACGACAAGACTGGTGCTAAATACCCACTAGCGGATTACGAAATCACGCCAAACATGGCTGTTGTTGATGCTAACCTAGTAATGAACATGCCTAAGTCTCTAACAGCGTTCGGTGGTTACGATGCCGTAACTCACGCTCTTGAAGCTTACGTATCAGTTCTTGCGAACGAATACTCAGATGGTCAAGCTCTACAAGCTCTTAAGATGCTTAAAGAATACCTACCATCAAGCTACAAAAACGGTTCAGCAGACCCAATCGCTCGTGAGAAAGTACACAACGCTGCAACGATTGCTGGTATTGCCTTTGCGAACGCATTCCTAGGTGTGTGTCACTCAATGGCTCACAAAATTGGTGCTGAGTTCCACCTACCACACGGTCTTGCTAACGCACTACTTATCTCAAACGTTGTACGTTACAACGCGAACGATAACCCAACGAAGCAAACTGCATTCTCTCAGTACGACCGCCCACAAGCACGTCGTCGTTACGCTGAAGTTGCTGACCACCTAGGCCTAAGCCAAGCTGGTGACCGTACTGCTCAGAAGATTGAACGTCTACTAACTTGGTTAGAAGAGCTTAAGAACGACCTAGACATCCCACTATCAATCCAAGCTGCGGGTGTTAACGAGTCTGACTTTATCGCGAAACTAGACGAGCTAGCTGTTGAAGCGTTCGATGACCAGTGTACAGGTGCTAACCCACGTTACCCACTAATCACTGAGCTAAAAGAAGTACTAACAACGTCTTACTTCGGTACTCCTTACGTTGAAGGTGAAACTTTCGAAGGCACTACAGTGATTCTTAAGAAAGCTGACCAAAAGCCAGCTGACGCGAAAGCGGCAAAAGCTAAAAAAGAAAAAGCTAACGCATAATAAGTAAGCATTAGTTTTGAGATAAGTTTTCGCTAGCACGAACCTTATCTATCGGGAAAAGATCAAAGCCCTAGTCGAGAGACTGGGGCTTTTTTTATGTTTACTGCCTGCTCTACGCGGCTTGAAAGGCTAGACTTACGTCACTCGATTAGAAATGAATGGCTCAAATGTGCTTGGCATCGGGGAAGAACTAAACCTCAGCAGCTACCACTCGCCCACTAAAGTAATCATTAGAGACGATGTATTCCGTTGTTCTGGTCAGTTCATCTTGCAGCTGAGCCCAGTGGCATCGGTTGAGTTTGCCATCGGAGTTATGGACTGCAGGGACAACACCGCCGACTCGAATACCAAATGGAGTCAGTTCTTTGGCCCAGCTATGGGTAAAGCCAGTGATCATTGAATTCGCACTCTCTAAGCCGGACACGTCATGGAAATCATCGTGAGAGATCACATTCACAATAACGCCTTCTTTATCCTCCTCTCGTAATCTCTCGGCACTAATTTGCCCAAATGCGAAAAGAGTCGTAGCCATAGAGGAAAGATCATTGATAAAGCTACTGACAGGCTGATCGCCAATTAGGCTTGGCATCGGAGAGCTTATCCAATTATTGACCAGTACATCGGGCGTAGTGTTGAAGGTGGTTTGAATAAAATCAAACACACTGAGAATTGCTTGGTTGTCATTACTTTTGAGCGTGTAGTGGTAAACCGAGTCAGAAAAACGAGCACATTGTAAATAGGTCGCTTGAAGTGCTTCCGTGTCTTTATCACAAAGGATGACTGTGGCTCCAAGGTTAACAAAGTGGTTCGCAATCGTCCCTCCGAGTCGCGAGCCTGCAGATGTCACCAATATAATTGAGCTTTTTATTTCCATCCCAGCACCTAAATAAATCGTCCATGTCGGATAAGGATGGGTTAAATTTCATACAATGGGTGTGAAGAGGTTCAAACAAAGGCGTGCCAATTGATAAGTTTTTATGAACTTAGTGGCAGCTCACATTTCGCAGTAACTTCAAGTAGTAATCGACAACTCGTATTTCACGCTCACCCAAGGCTGGTGGTTCATATCACTCATGTGAATAATTTGAAATGCGGCGAACTAATCAAGAATAGCAGTTGATAGAGAGCGAAAGAGAGGAAAGGTAGGTGGCAGCTATACTTGAGCTTGAATTTGGTACTGACGTTGGGCAGTTGATAGTTCATTGTAGAGCGTGGCAAGTGGCAAATCAGGTACTTGTTTGTTTGCCAATTTACGTCGGTCATGACCAGAAAGGTTTTGGTAAACCTCTTCGGGTAAGTCGGCCGTATCTTCAGGCATGAAGGCAAGGGCTTCCGGTTTCAAGTAATGGCTGAGTTTTGCGCTGGCAAGGCTAGCTTGATGAAAATGATTAGATTGCTGAGCTGAAATCTCATACGAGGATTGGTTCGAACGCAGCTGTTGCGGTTCTGCCACGCCGAAGTGTTTACGCAGGCGATCTTCAGTTGTCTCTGTGACTTCAATGGTGTCAATCGGCGTGCAATCACGAACGTCATTAGAAAACATAGATAACAGCAACGCGAAATCTGCACGGCGACCTTGCTCAACCGCTTGGCTGATCCCGATGCCGAACTTCAGTTCGTTGATGATTCCTGCTTTGTCTAAAGTATGTATTTGCATGCTGCCTCTCATTGGATACACCTTTAACGGCATGGAGTCGGCAAACTTTAGTGTTTAATTACAGGCAAATAGAGAATTTATGCAGAGTGGGGAAGAGTGATAGGAGTTGGTCGATAAGTAAGCTCTTTTGGCTAACTGGCTAACTGGCTAATAGGTTAATAGGTTAATAGGCTAAGAAAGGTCTAGATTTTGTGGAATACGATAGATACAAAAAAGCTCACGCCGAGGCATGAGCTTTCAATAGATAACTCGCTATAAATAGCGCAGCGTAAGTAATAACTACTTAGCTAGGTTCTCTTCTACGAAAGACCAGTTTACTAGGTTCCAGAATGCAGCCATGTAGTCAGGGCGAACATTGCGGAAATCGATGTAGTAAGCGTGTTCCCATAGGTCAACAGTTAGAAGTGGAGTAACACCTTCTTCTGTTAGAGGAGTAGCAGCGTTAGAAGTGTTAACGATGTCTAGAGAACCGTCAGCTTTCTTAACTAACCAAGTCCAAGAAGAACCGAAGTTGTTGATTGCTGAATCAGTGAATTTCGCTTTGAATTCTTCGAAAGAACCGAACGCAGCGTTGATAGCTTCTGCAACAGCGCCAGTTGGTTCGCCGCCTGCTTTAGGAGCAAGACAGTGCCAGTAGAACGTGTGGTTCCAGATTTGAGCAGCGTTATTGAAAACACCACCAGTAGAAGTCTTAACGATCTCTTCTAGTGTTTTGCCTTCAAACTCAGTACCTGGGATAAGACCGTTTAGCTTAACAACGTAAGTGTTGTGGTGCTTACCGTGGTGGAAATCTAGCGTTTCTGCTGAGATGTGTGGTTCTAGCGCGTCTTTCGCGTAAGGAAGAGCCGGTAGTTCAAATGCCATTGCTCAATTCTCCATTGATATGAAAGAGTTAACTCTTTCGATTGCTTCCAGTGATATTATTATTCATGGTTCGCTTTACAGCCAACCATGGTCAATTTGCTGACTTGCGATATAGTTTAGCAAGTTTTTACTTTATTAAAAGCTTAATTCATCACTTTTGTGTGAATTGTTAGCTTAGCTCGTAAACCACTTTTTTTATATGGTTTTTATTCTTTTGGTTTGGGGTAGAATAAAGGCAATAAAAGCCGTAATCCATTAACGAGGAAGCAATGGAAACTATCGATAAAATCAAACAGCAAATTGAAGAAAACACCATTCTACTTTACATGAAAGGTTCTCCTAAGCTGCCAAGCTGTGGTTTTTCTTCTCAAGCATCTCAAGCTCTAATGGCATGTGGTGAAAAATTTGCTTACGTAGATATCCTACAAAACCCTGACATCCGTGCAGAGCTTCCAGCTTACGCACAATGGCCAACGTTCCCACAACTTTGGGTTGACGGTGAGCTGATCGGTGGTTGTGACATCATTCTTGAGATGTTCCAAAAAGGCGAACTTCAGCCAATCGTTAAAGAAGCGGCTGCTAAAGTAGCTGGCGACGACGCTGAGTAAGCTTTAAGCCTTTGCGCTTAAATATTGAATGGAAGGGGCCCTTAATGAGGCTCCTTTTTTGTTTGAATGGTTTGAAAGACTCGATAAGGAATGAACAATGGACGTAAAACTTCATTATGTGCATGACCCAATGTGCAGTTGGTGCTGGGGTTATAAGCCAACATTAGAACTCTTGAAACAGCAGCTACCTGCGAGTATTGAGTTTAACTACGTAGTCGGTGGTTTGGCCCCTGATTCTGAAGATCCAATGTCAGAAGAGATGAAAGGTAAGCTGCAAGCTATCTGGAAGCAGATTGAAGCTAAGTTGGGTACTGAGTTCAACCACGAATTTTGGACTGAATGCCAACCAGTTCGCAGCACTTACCCTGCTTGTCGTGCCGTGATCGCTGCTGGTTTTCAAGACCATTACGAAGCGATGCTTGAAGCAATTCAACACGCTTACTATCTTCGTGCGATGTTGCCACACAGCCAAGAAACGCATTTGCAGTTAGCTGAAGAGCTAGGGATGAATGTACAACAGTTTGAAAATGATCTTTCCAGTAAGTTATTGGAAAGTGAATTAGATGACCAGTTAGGCTTTAAAGAAGCGATGGGCGTACATTCTTACCCGACGTTAATGCTTGAAGTGAACGGTATCTTTAGTGAAGTCGAGCTCGATTACCAGTCGACTGAAGCGACGCTTAAGTCGATTCGTGAAGTGCTTGTGAACAACGCTCCCGCTGCATAATTCTGCGAGAGTTGTCTGTATTAATGCAAATTATTTCCAAGGCTTACTCATCAGAGTAAGCCTTTTTTGTTTGGCGTCGCCGGTTCATTGAGAGGAAGGAAGAGTGGAATGAATCCCAGGAACAAAAAAGACCGCACGAGGCGGTCTTTATAATGTCTTTCTTTAGCTTATAGCTTATAGCTTACAGCTTACTACTTACGGTTTATTGCGTATCGATTCTTAGCTAAAGAACCCAATTACAGAACCATAGCCGCAACCCAACCGAATACGATCAGTGGGATGTTGTAGTGTAAGAATGTCGGTACAACGGTTTCCCAAACGTGCTCATGTTGTCCATCAGCATTAAGACCCGATGTTGGACCTAATGTTGAGTCAGAAGCAGGAGAGCCCGCATCACCTAGCGCTGCAGCTGTACCTACTAAAGCGATCGTTGCCATTGGTGAGAAACCAAATGCTGCCGCTAGAGGAACGTAGATAGTCGCAAGGATTGGAATCGTAGAGAACGAAGAGCCGATACCCATTGTTACCAATAGGCCAACGATTAGCATAAGCAGTGCCGCTAGAGGTTTGTTGTCACCAATGCTGGTTGAAAGTGCTTCAACCAGAGATTCAACGCCACCTGTTTGCTTCATAACTGCCGCAAAACCTGCCGCTGCGATCATGATGAAACCGATCATTGCCATCATGTGAACGCCTTTAGTGAAGACATCGTGTGTCTCTTTCCAAGCGATTACACCACCGAAGGTGAATACCATGAAACCAGCCAAAGCACCGATGATCATAGAACCTGTCGATAGTTGAACCGTTAGCGCAGCAACAATACCAGCAGCAGCCACTAGGATGTGCTTCTTGTTGATCTCTTTCACTTCGGTTGAAACAACAGTATGAGACGTTTCTTTGTATTGACGTGGCTTACGGTAAGTAAAGAACACGGCCGTAAGAAGGCCAAAGATCATGCCTGCAGCCGGTAACAACATCGCCATTGGTACTTGGCTTGCTACTACGTTTTCAAGACCGTTGTCGTGAAGGTTTTTTAGCAGGATGTTGTTTAGGAAGATGCCACCAAAACCAATCGGTAACACCATGTAAGGTGTAATCAGACCAAAAGTCAGCACACACGCAACCAGACGACGGTCTAGGTTCATTTTTGCGAATACGCCTAATAGAGGTGGGATTAAGATTGGGATAAAGGCGATATGTACAGGGATTACATTTTGCGAAGACATGGTCACTAGGATCAAAGACGCTAGGATGCCATATTTTAGACCATTAGATGCTGCACTGTTCTCTTTACCGTGAATACGCTTAATGACGCTTTGAGCAAGCAGGTCTGTGATACCAGAACGTGAGATAGCAACAGCGAATGTACCAAGCATAGCGTAGCTAAGTGCGATAGTTGCACCGCCACCTAATCCACTTTCGAAAGCCGCGACTGCGTCGTTCAAGCCCATACCAGAGGCTACGCCACCGATAATTGCGCTGAACGTGAGAGCAACGACTACGTTTACGCGCATCAAAGCTAAAACAAGCATGATGCAAACTGAAATTACAACAGGATTCATATTATTCTCGGGATGTTGTGTTTTTTATGAAGGCAATACGAGTGAACGTTTACCGACTCTATTTTTTATTCTTCGTCAACAAGAGGCCAACCACCAAGGGCTTTCCATTTGTTTACAATGCCGCAAAATAACTCTGTGGTTTTTTGCGTATCATACAAAGCAGAGTGTGCTTCTTTGTTGTCAAATTCCATCCCTGCAGTGCGGCAAGCTTTAGCCAAAACGGTTTGACCGTAGGCAAGACCACTAAGAGCTGCAGTGTCAAAAGTAGCAAATGGATGGAAAGGGACGCGTTTAAGCTTACAGCGCTCACTTGCTGCATTAACAAAGTTCAAATCGAATGTAGCGTTGTGAGCAACCATGATTGCGCGACTGCAATCTGAAGCTTTTTGTTCTTTTCTCACTAGCTTGTAGATTTCTTTAAGGGCTTCTTGTTCCGACACAGCACCACGTAATGGGCTAAATGGGTCTTTAATTCCGTTAAAGTCTAATGCTGCCTGCTCTATATTTGCGCCTTCAAAAGGCTCAATGTGAAAATGAAGCGTTGATGCAGGGTGCAGATCTCCGTTCTCATCCATTTTTAATGTAATGGCACAGATTTCTAATAATGCATCGGTTTCAGCGTTAAACCCTGCGGTTTCCACGTCGATGACCACTGGAAAATAGCCACGAAAGCGTTTTTTTAGGGTCAGAGCTTCGTTTTCTACAGTCATGTTAGCCCAAATAAGTGTGATTAAGGCTGCATTATTGCAGATAATAGCAGTGATAAAAACTAGGGAAGGGCAATAAATCATAAATTACCTAATCCATTGCGGCTTGATAATTGCATATTTAAACGTGAGAGAAAAATGCGGCAATTGGCTGCATTGTTAAACGAATTGCTTAAGAGATACTCCACTTTATGAAGAAACAACTCATAACAGGTTCAATGCTATTTTCGCTACTTATGTCGTTACCAGTAATGGCACAAGAAAAGCGTTATGGAGCATCTCCTCAACAGTCAAAGTGGGAGATGGTGGCCAACACGCCACTCGAATGCCGCTTGGTTCACCCTATCCCAAATTTTGGTGATGCTGAGTTCTCATCTCGCGCGAGTAAAAAAATCATTTTGGACTTTGAGCTTAAAATGCGTCGCCCAATGGGTGCTACGCGTAATGTCAGCTTGATTTCGATGCCGCCACCTTGGCGTCCGGGTGAAAGTGCTGATCGCATGACAACCATTAAGTTCTTCCAACAATTTAATGGCTACGTCGGTGGTCAAACAGCTTGGGGGATTTTGAGTGAGTTGGAGAAAGGGCGCTACCCGACATTCAGTTACCAAGAGTGGCAGAGCCGAGATCAGCGAATCGAAGTGTCGCTGTCGTCGGTGTTATTCCAAGAAAAATACAATGTGTTCAGTGACTGTGTTGCTAACCTGTTGCCTTACAGCTTTGAAGATATCTCTTTCACTATTTTGCACTACGACCGTAATAGTGATCAGCTGAACAAGTCGTCGCGCAAAAGGCTGAGCCAGATCGCCGATTACGTTCGCTATAACCAAGACATCGATCTTGTGCTGGTGGCAACGTACACCGATTCTGTCGACAGCAAAGGTGTTAGCCAAAACCTTTCAGAGCGCAGAGCGGAATCGTTAAGAGAGTACTTCAAATCTTTAGGCTTGCCAGAAGATCGTATCCAAGTTCAGGGCTATGGTAAACGTCGTCCGATTGCAGACAACAATTCGCCAATTGGTAAAGACAAGAACCGACGCGTTGTTATCTCTTTAGGTCGTACGCAGGTTTAATCAGAATAATTGCTTGTTTTGAAATCAGATAGCCCGTCGTAATGACGGGCTTTTTTGTCTTTAAAATTTGGAGCTATTGTCTAAACGTAACTCGTTTAGTTCAAGCGGAAACGAGCGATCATTTCACAGTTGGTCGCGGTATCGATCTTTTCTACCATAGAAGCAATTTTAGGATTGGGATGGCGTTTCATGAAATCGATCAGCGCTTTCTTACAGCAACCAATAGAATCGATAAAGCTGGAACATTGAGTGTTAGGGCACTGCGGGATCAGTGTCAGCACTTTTTCTGAAGCCAATTGAAGATACTTGAGCTCGTATTCGGTATCACCAGCCCATCGCCAGAATTGCGCAAGATTGTGACAAGAGATCACTGAGATCAGTAGGCGTTCGTCAGCCTGAATATCGGTACGCTCAGTGATTTCTTCGCTCAAGTTCAGTGCTTGCTGATAGTGAAGAATACTTCGTACAGGATCGTCGAGCTGCAATGCAGTATCGGCAAGTAACGTGTGTTTTTCCCATTCGCTAATCATTGTATTACCTCACTAATCAATAGGTGGTTAATTTAAATGATAATCATTATCATGTAAAGTTTCATTGGTGAGATTGTTAATAATAATTGGTGAAGGGTATTGTTCATGCGTGGAAACATAAAAAAGAAGCGAGCACAGTGCTCGCTTCCTTTTTCATTTCATCAGGCGTTCAAGCCCAACTTCGCAAAGAGATTGAGGAATTAACCTTCCAGACCTGCGCTTGCTTGTTTGTTCTGAATCAGCTCAATCATGTAGCCATCAGGATCTTTAACGAACGCAATGTGTGTAGAGCCGCCTTTAACAGGGCCAGCTTCACGCGTTACGTTACCGCCTGCTGCTTTAATTGCATCACACGTTGTGTAGATGTCATCAACACCGATAGCAACGTGACCAAAAGCTGAGCCAAGGTCATATTCAGTCGTACCCCAGTTGTAAGTCAGCTCAATCACAGCGCCTTGAGATTCGTCTCCAAAGCCAACGAAAGCCAGCGTGTATTCGTACTCTTTGTTTTCGTTCTTACGTAATAGCTGCATGCCCATTACATTGGTGTAGAACTCGATAGACTTGTCTAGATCACCCACGCGTAGCATGGTGTGTAAAATACGACCGTTTGACATGATTTGCTCCTAGCTTTAATTATGTATACGTTTTTGTAATTCTGTTTTATGCCGCTAGATAAACGCGGCGCTTTTGGCCAATAGGCCTGTTAGCTTCTTTCGCTTAGGGCTAACAGCTTATGAGCCTAGACGTCCGTTTTCTCTTTGAACTCACACAGGTCTTCAATGATACAGCTGCCACAGCGTGGTTTACGCGCGACACAGGTGTAACGTCCATGAAGAATGAGCCAATGGTGGACATCCAGTTTGAATTCTTTTGGAATGACTTTGAGCAGCTTTGCTTCGACATCGTCGACAGTTTTACCCATCGCTAGCTTAGTTCGGTTTGATACACGGTAGATGTGAGTATCAACGGCAATGGTTGGCCAACCGAATGCAGTATTTAACACTACGTTTGCTGTTTTGCGGCCTACACCTGGAAGGGCTTCTAATGCAGCGCGATCTTCCGGTACTTCACCATTATGTAGGTCAAGCAGCATACGACACGTTTTGATGGTGTTTTCTGCTTTCGAATTAAACAGGCCGATGGTCTTGATGTACTCTTTCAGGCCGTCGACACCTAGGTCGAAAATAGCCTGTGGAGTATTAGCCATAGGGTAAAGCTTATCAGTGGCTTTGTTGACGCTGACATCGGTTGCCTGCGCAGATAAGAGCACGGCGATCAGCAACTCGAAAGGGCTGTTCCAGTTAAGCTCAGTTTCTGGCTTTGGATTGTTTTCTCTTAAACGCTCAAGTATTTCTACTCGTTTTACATTGTTCATAGCGACATTACTTTCAAATAGTTAGGGCTTGAGTTCCGGCGAAGTTCTTTCAAACTTACTCGTTTTAAAATAACAAGTTCCGCAATGGTTCAGGCTTTATCATCGGTCACGCGCTCTTATGAGCGTCATTATTATGTGTACTTGGTTAATCTATTTACCTGCTGAGCGGTTGAGCTACTCAGCAGGGTTTAAGCAACTGTAACTTATCAGGCATTGGTAACGCGAGCGCGTTCAATAGCTGGTTTTTCTTGTTTGGGCTGTCTAGCTTTAGCTTGGTTGTCGATGATGTTTTTCAAAGCAATCAAGAAACCAACACCAATAAAGGCACCTGGTGGAAGCAGGGCTAACAAGAAGCTGTTATCAAATTGGAATATCTGGATTCGTAACACCGAAGCCCAATCACCAAGGAGTAGGTCTGCGCCATCAAATAGGGTTCCGTTACCAATAACCTCACGCATCGCACCCAATACAACCAGTACCGATGTCATGCCAAGGCCCATCCAGAAACCATCTTGAGCAGCAGGTAAAACTTCGTTTTTAGAAGCGAAGGCTTCCGCTCGGCCAATGATGATACAGTTGGTTACGATCAGTGGGATGAAAATACCCAAAGATAGGTAAAGCCCGTATGCGTAGGCATTCATCAGTAGTTGAACACAGGTTACCAGTGACGCAATGATCATCACGAATACTGGAATACGCACTTCTTTTGGCACATGGTTGCGAACCAGAGAAACAGACACGTTCGACCCGACCAATACAAGCAAGGTAGCGATACCTAATCCAAGAGCGTTAGTCACAGTTGAAGAGACAGCCAACAGCGGACATAACCCAAGAAGTTGCACTAGGGCAGGGTTATTGGCCCACATGCCATTTTTGATCAGTGTTTTATGGTCACTCATTATTCACCACCACAATTTAGAGGTTGAGCAAGCAATGCTTGGTTATTTTGGTTAACGTATTGAACCGCCTGTTTGACGGACTTAACGACAGCTCTTGGTGTGATGGTTGCGCCGGTAAACTGGTCGAAATCACCACCATCTTTACGAACCTTCCAACGGTCAATATTCGACTCGGTTACTTGTTTACCTGCAAAAGAGAGTATCCAATTACTCACTCGAAGGTCAATCTTATCGCCTAACCCCGGAGTTTCCCTGTGGGAAAGCACACGTGTACCCAAAATGGTACCGTCAATTTTCATCCCAACAATTACTTTTATTGCACCATTGTAGCCATCAGGAGCAATGGCTTCGATCGCAATCGCGCTAGGTTCACCGTTGAGTGTAGCAATATAAGCCGGCATTGCTTGTTCTGTTCCAAGCTCCTCAGCTTCCACCAAAGTACAAGCTGAAAACAGCTCGTTGTCATGAAGATCGTGCGGGATCACTTGGTTAAGCACAGACAGTAACTGAGCCTGTTCTTGCTGTTTGATCTGATCTTTGGTCAGGTAGTGAGTAACGGCCACCAAACCTGTCGAAGCGCAGGCAAAAATCGCAAGTACAAGACCGTTTTTCTTAATTGCATTTAGCATAGTATCTGCTTCCTTAGTGGCCGTATGTACGAGGTTTGGTGTAGTAGTCAATCAGTGGAACACACATGTTGGCTAACAATACAGCAAACGCCACACCATCAGGGAAGCCACCCCAACTGCGGATAATAAAGACTAACCCGCCAATCAGAGCGCCAAATACCAAGCGACCTTTCACTGTCGTCGAGGCTGAAACCGGATCGGTTGCAATGAAGAATGCACCAAGCATGGTTGCGCCAGACAATAGGTGAATGGTTGGCGAAGCGGTTTCACCTGGAGTTAAGATTAAGAATACCAGGCTAAACAGCGCAAGGCTGCCGATGAAAGCTACCGGAATATGCCATTGAATCACACGTTGCTTAATCAACACTAGGCCACCAACAAGGTAAGCAAGGTTTACCCATTCCCAACCCACGCCAGCTAACCAGCTAAATTGCGGTTGAGACAGAGCTTCAGAAGCTGTGTTACCTGCCGTTAATGCGGTTTTGAAGGCATCGAGTGGCGTTGCCATCGTGGTGCCATCAATACCTAAACGAGCTTGCTGTAGAGATAAACCTTCATTATTGAAACCAGTAAAGATCATCAAGAAGGAGTCCACAAAACTCGTTGCTTCAGCCGTTAAGCTGGCTGGTGCATTCCAGCTGGTCATCTGAACTGGAAATGAGATCAGCAAAACAACGTAAGCGACCATCGCTGGATTAAATGGGTTTTGCCCAAGGCCGCCATAAAGGTGTTTTGCGATGACAATCGCGAAGAACATACCTATCACGAGAATCCACCACGGAGAGTGTGGCGGAATCGCGACACTGAGTAGCCAAGCGGTCACAACAGCGCTGTAATCACGTAATGCCATCACTGGCGGACGTTTTCTTAGCAGCATTACAGCGGCTTCAAAGGTAACAGCAAGTGCAATAGCAAATACTAACTGGATGAGCGTACCCCATCCAAAGAAGTAGGTTTGAGCTAGTAGACCTGGCAATGCACAAATAGCTACCCATTTCATGAGATCTGGGGTGCTTCTACGATTGTGTGCGTGCGGTGAGCTGGCGATAAAGAAGGCCACTACTCTTTCTCCTCATTATTCTTTTTGTCTTGCTCTTGCTGCGCCTTTCTTGCTTTAGCACGAGCAATTGCGGCAGCAACAGCTGCTTTTTTAGGATCGACTGGTTCTGATCGAATCTCAGCTTCCACTTCCACTTCCACTTCAATTTCAACTACAGCTTCAGGAGCGGTTGCTTCTGCTTCGACCTGCTTAGCTTGCTGTGCTTTCTTCGCTTTAGCGCGAGCTATTGCAGCGGCAACGGCAGCTTTTTTAGGATCGACGGGCTCTGATTGAATTTCAGCTTCAACTTCAATCACTGGCTCAGGAGTTTCTGCTGTTTGGTCTTGCTTAGCTTGCTGTGCTTTCTTGGCTTTAGCACGAGCAATGGCCGCAGCGACAGCATCTTTCTTAGCATCGCCAGAACTTTTAACCGGAGCTTCACTTTCGGTTTGAGTAGCTGATTCAGCTTGTTGTGCTTTTTTGGCTTTAGCGCGAGCAATAGCGGCAGCGATTGCGTCTTTCTTAGAGTCACCTGATTTTTCAACCGGAACCTCAGAAGCTGATTCTGTTTGTTGTGCTTTCTTGGCTTTAGCGCGAGCAATAGCCGCAGCGACAGCATCTTTCTTGGCATCGCCAGTACTTTCAGCTGAAGCTTCAGACGCTGATTCCGCTTGTTGAGCTTTCTTTGCTTTAGCGCGAGCAATAGCCGCAGCGACAGCATCTTTCTTAGTATCACCAGAGTTCTCTGCTGGATTATCCGTTGCAGCTTGTTGTGCCTTACGTTCTCTAGCTTGTCTCTTACGCTCTTCTCGTAACTTAGACATTTCAGAGTTATCAGGTCCGGCGTCGTTTGCTTTTTGAGCTGCAGCTTGTTTCGCTTTTGCCTTAGCAATCGCAGCGGCTACCGCAGGTTTCACTGCTGGTTCTGAATTAGGTGTTTGGTCTACTGTTGTTTTTTGAGCTTTAACGCGAGCAATCGCAGCTGCAATCGCATCATCACCATCGGCTGATTTCATATCTTTACGACGGTTGTCAGCAGCTTTCTTGAAGCGGTTTTCACGTTCTGCTTTGTCACGCTCCATACGAGCGTTTTTCTCTTCGAAACGAATCTTGGCGCGCTCTGCAGCTGTCGCTTCATCTTTTCTTGTTTTGATTTCGGCTTTCGCTTGGCGATAGTACTGAACAAGAGGGATTTCACTTGGGCAGACAAACGCACAAGCACCACATTCAATACAGTCTTTAATATTCAGCTCTTCACACTTATCCAACTCGTTGGCTTTCGCATGCCATTGCAGTTGTTGAGGAAGTAGAGATGCAGGACAAGCTTCAGCACATGCGCTGCAACGAATACATTCCATTTCGTAAGTGCTTGGTGAGATCTCACGACGCGTTGGCGCTAAAATACAGTTCGACGTTTTGGTGATTGGTACATTGGCATGCGGCAAGGTAAAGCCCATCATCGGGCCGCCCAAAATTAAACGCGGCAGTTTTTTATCTGCTTTGTAGCCAAACTCTTCAAGTAACTCATGTACTGGTGTGCCTAATAGCGCCCAAACGTTACGAGGTTGCTTAAAGGTTTTACCGGTTAAAGTCACCACGCGGTTAACCACGGGTTCGCCGTCAATTACCGCTCGCTTAATCGAGTAAAGAGAGCCGACGTTCTGAACCAAAACACCAATGTCTGCAGGAATGCCGCCAGCTGGAACCTCTTTGTTGGTGAGGATCTTGATAAGTTGCTTCTCACCACCAGAAGGGTATTTGGTTGGGATAACACGAATGACGATATCTTTGTCTTTCGCAGCAATCTCCAGTGCTTTTATCGCATCTGGTTTGTTGTCTTCAATGCCGATAACCGTCAGCTTTGGTTGAAGGATGTGTTCAACCACTTCGATGCCTTTCAATACTTCTTCGGCATGCTCTTGCAGCAACTTGTCATCTGAGGTGATGTAAGGTTCACACTCAGCAGCATTGACGATCAAAATGTCGGTACGACCTAGACCTGATTGAAGCTTCTTAGCCGTAGGGAAGCCTGCGCCACCCATACCTGAAATACCAGCTTGGCGAATCACATCAAGCAGTTCGTCGGATGTCTTTGTAGAAAAATCTTCAACCGGGTGTTTTGTAACCCAAGAGTCTAGGCCATCAGGTTTAATAACCACGCACACATCACTCAAGCCTGAAGGGTGAGCGGTGGTTCGTGGTTCAATAGCGGTAATCACACCCGATGTTGGTGCATGTACTGGCAAAGTGAAGCCAGTCTCTAAGGCCGTCAGTTGTTGACCTTTTAGTACGGCATCACCGACAGCAACCAACAAGTTACCAGGCTTACCGATGTGCTGTTTCACTGGAAGAACGATTTCTTCAGGAAGCCTTGCATGCACGATATCAGTAGTATTCGACTGTTTCTTGTTTTCAGCAGGGTGCACACCGCCCGGGAAGTTCCAAATAGAGCCCGTGCGAATTTGTTCAATTAAAGAGATCATACTAACCCTATGCCTTAGGCTCTGACGCGGTCGCATCAGTTGCTTGGTTAGTGATATCAGTAATAGGAATGATGTTCATCTGCCATTTCCAATTTTCAGTCGTTGTTGCCACTGGAATCATTTCGATACAGTCAGTAGGGCACGGTGCGACACATAGATCACAACCTGTACATTCATCTTTGATGACGGTGTGCAGCGCCTTGGTACCACCAACAATGGCGTCAACAGGGCAGGCTTGAATACACTTGGTACAGCCAATACACATATCTTCATGAATGAAGGCAACGGTTTTTACTTTGTTATCTAAATCATGAGCGGAGTCTTCAACTTCTACGCCCATTAAATCTGCAAGCTTCTCAATCGTAGCTTGGCCGCCCGGAGGACATTTGTTGATCTTGTCTCCGTTAGCGATCGCCTCTGCGTATGGACGACAACCTGGGTAGCCACACTGACCACACTGAGTTTGCGGCAATATGGTGTCGATTTGATCAACGATCGGATCGGCTTCCACTTTAAAGCGGATAGAAGCAAAGCCTAAGATAGCGCCAAAAACGGCGGCTAAAACGGCGAGTGCAATGATTGCAATTAAGATGGTGCTCATGTTTATTTCACCAACCCAGTAAAGCCCATAAATGCCAGAGACATTAGGCCTGCTGTGATCATCGCAATCGATGCGCCTTTGAATGGCATTGGAACATCAGCAACCGCAATACGCTCACGCATTGCAGCAAATAGGATCAATACAAGCGAGAAACCAACCGCAGCGCCGAAACCATAGATGATTGACTGAATGAAGTTGTGGTTTTCATTGATGTTCAGAAGTGCCACACCTAATACAGCGCAGTTGGTGGTGATAAGAGGCAGGAAGATACCCAATAAACGATAAAGGGTAGGGCTGGTTTTGTGAACGACCATTTCCGTAAATTGAACAACCACCGCGATAACCAAGATGAAGCTCATGGTACGCAGGTATTCAATACCCAGAGGGGTAAGGATGTAGGTTTCTACTAGGTATGCAGATACCGACGCTAACGTCAGAACGAAAGTCGTCGCGAGGCCCATGCCAATCGCAGTCTCCAGTTTCTTGGAGACTCCCATGAAAGGACATAGCCCTAAAAACTTCACTAGCACAAAGTTATTGACCAGCACTGTGCCAACCAACAACAAAAGGTATTCGGTCATAATGGATTAATTCTTGAGATTCCGATCCCGATATTATCCTGCTTTGCTTACCTAATAACAACCAAGGATCACTAGGGATTTAGACACTTGGTGAAAAAAACATCAGGTAATCGATTGATTATTAAAGTTACCGTAAGTATAGACGGCCAATTTTTACTTCGTGAGACAGTTTATAGGAGTAGTCAAACTGGATCTTTCATAAGATCATTCTTGAATTGAACTCGATTTACTTCCTACAAATAGGGTCATATTTGTGGCTTTTTGTGCTCAGAACTATCAAAAAGAGAAGGAAAGCTGCGAGTCGAATACGTTCCCAAACCGCTAAAACGCAAAAAGCCGCATCAAGTGATGCGGCTTCTTTAAATTTGGCCCCCTTGTCGAGACTTGAACGCGGGCGGCTAGGTTTGTGACATTAACTTGGAACAAGTTAGTCGCAGTTATATACGAAAAAAGCCCAATCTTTCGATTGAGCTTTTTTCTGAATTTGGCTCCCCTTGCAAGACTTGAACTTGCGACATACGGATTAACAGTCCGCCGTTCTACCAACTGAACTAAAGGGGAATTGCTTGTTAGCGACGCGAATTCTAATAATAGTCCGAATTTCTGTCAATAAAAAATAGCAGAAAAAAATAATATAAAAAACTTTACTTTCTTGGACGCCTTACCGGATTTAGCCTTTCTTTAGTTATCCACCAAAATTGTGGATAAGTGTGTGCGTGAAACTTTAACAACAATAATTAGGATAAATCTGAGAATATAAAAATCTGAGGTAAGGTAATGTATTTAAAAGATTTGTATCAAAATATCACGATTGTATAACTTTTGACGATTATAAAACATACAGTAAAACAAGTGCTATTTTTAGATTTTTTGGGGAAAAGTAGTGGATGAAAAATTAAGTGATTTAGCTGAAGAGATCTTGCAAGGGCACGGATAATACCAATTTCTAAAAGTAAAAGCTATCACTGATATCTAATCTTAAGAAGCATTTCTCTAGATAATAGTTGCAACGACATAGCTCCTAGAGTGACAATGACCTGATTAAATACACAGTATGGAAATGGCGACCTATGAGTAAACTCTTTGACTTGGTATCGGACTATAGCCCGTCCGGTGACCAGCCGACAGCGATAACCAGATTACTAGATGGATTAGATTCTGGTTTGGCACATCAAACTCTATTAGGGGTAACGGGCTCTGGTAAAACCTTTACTCTTGCCAACGTCATTTCTCAATCTCAAAGACCAGCAATCTTGTTAGCGCCTAACAAAACGTTGGCAGCTCAACTTTATGGCGAGATGAAATCTTTCTTTCCGAATAACTCCGTTGAGTACTTCGTTTCTTACTACGATTATTACCAACCGGAAGCCTACGTTCCAACCACGGATACCTTTATCGAGAAAGATGCGTCGATAAATGCTCATATTGAGCAAATGAGACTTTCAGCTACCAAAGCTTTGTTAGAAAGAAAAGATGCCATTATTGTTGCGTCTGTATCGGCTATCTACGGTCTTGGTGATCCTAAGTCTTATTTGAAGATGATGCTTCATTTGAGTCGTGGTGAGGTGATGGATCAGCGAGACATCCTACGCCGCTTGGCTGAGCTGCAATATTCAAGAAACGATGTCGCATTTGAACGTGGGCAGTTCCGTGTTCGTGGAGAGGTGATTGATATCTTCCCAGCAGAATCTGACCAAGATGCGGTTCGAATTGAAATGTTCGATGACGAAGTGGACTGCATTAGTATTTTTGATCCTCTGACTGGTGCGGTGAAACAAAGAGACTTACCGCGTTTTACAGTTTATCCAAAAACTCACTATGTAACCCCAAGAGAGAAGATCCTTGAGGCGATTGAGAAGATTAAGGATGAGTTGCGCGATAGGGCTCAATATTTAAAAGACAACAACAAGCTTCTCGAAGAACAGCGTATTTCTCAAAGAACTCAGTTTGATATCGAGATGATGACGGAGTTGGGTTTCTGTTCCGGTATCGAAAACTATTCACGATACTTGAGCGGCCGTGCGGAAGGGGAAGCGCCTCCAACGTTATTTGATTACCTGCCTGATGATGGTTTGCTGATCATCGATGAGTCACATGTAACTGTGCCGCAAATTGGCGCCATGTATAAAGGTGACCGCTCTCGTAAAGAAACTTTAGTTGAGTTTGGCTTTAGGTTGCCTTCTGCGTTGGATAACCGTCCGATGAAATTTGAAGAGTTCGAATCGATCGCGCCACAAACCATTTTTGTGTCGGCCACGCCGGGTAATTATGAGATTGATAAATCAGATGGTGAAATTGCTGATCAAGTGGTGCGTCCTACTGGTCTGTTAGACCCAATCATCGAAGTAAGACCTGTCGCGACTCAGGTGGATGACTTGTTATCTGAAATCAGAATCCGTTCAGTTAAAGAAGAGCGCGTATTGGTCACTACGTTGACTAAACGAATGGCAGAAGACTTAACCGAATACCTTAGTGAGCATGGTGTTAAGGTTCGTTATTTGCACTCGGATATCGATACCGTTGAGCGTGTAGAGATTATTCGAGACCTACGTTTGGGCGAGTTCGACGTGTTAGTGGGTATTAACTTACTTCGTGAAGGTTTGGATATGCCTGAAGTGTCGCTGGTGGCGATTCTTGATGCAGACAAAGAGGGCTTCTTGCGTTCTGAGCGTTCTCTGATCCAAACCATTGGTCGTGCTGCGCGTAACTTGGAAGGTAGAGCGATCCTTTATGGTGATTCGATTACTAAGTCGATGAGAAAAGCGATTGATGAAACCGATCGTCGTAGAGAGAAACAGCAGGCTTACAACGAAGAGCAAGGCATCACGCCGCAAGCGTTGAAACGCAATATCAAAGACATTATGGAACTGGGTGATCTAACCAAGTCGAAGCAGCAGCGCCAATCGAAACAAGTTCCACTATCTAAGGTGGCAGAGCCTTCTGAAAGTTATGCAGTACTTACGCCGCAACAGCTTGATAAAGAGATCAGCAAGCTAGAAGCTGCGATGTATCAGCATGCTCAGAATCTGGAATTTGAATTGGCCGCACAGAAGCGTGATGAAATTGAGCAGTTAAGAAAGCAGTTTATTACCAACAGTTAATCTCACTTTTCACTCGAGAAGTATTCCCCTCAACACAAGAATTGAGAGTGTTTCAGACAAAAAAACAGCCAGTAGTAAATGTTCTACTGGCTTACGTTTGTGAACACTCGGTCCACTAACAACGTCAGTTGGCTAGGTGACCCGAAGGTCATTCATACCGTTGCATCGTTCGTGCCAGATAGATAAAACATTGATTGTTTGAAGTAAGTAAAAAAACACACTACAAATATTGTGGCTAATTTGCATAATGCAAAGCGGAATGCGACTATAATAAGAAATGCAAATTATAAATGGCTAGGATATGCAATCAAAAACGCTAGATAACAAATCGAAGTATTTGTTGATGGTCGAGGATACCGCTTCGGTAGCAGCTTTATATCGCTCGTATCTTACACCGCTCGAAATTGATATCAACATTGTCGGCACTGGCCGCGATGCAATCGAGAGTTTGAATCATCGAATCCCAGACCTTATTTTATTAGATCTACGTCTGCCTGACATGACCGGTATGGACGTGCTATTTGCTGTAAAACAAAAATACCCTGAAGTTCCGGTTATCTTCATGACGGCTCACGGCTCTATCGATACAGCCGTAGAAGCTATGCGTCATGGTTCTCAAGATTTCCTTATCAAACCTTGTGAAGCCGACCGGCTCCGTATTACGGTGAACAACGCGATCCGCAAAGCCACCAAACTTAAGAACAGCTCGGAGCATCCGGGAAATCAAAACTATCAAGGTTTCATTGGCAGTAGCCAAACCATGCAGCAGGTTTACCGAACTATCGACTCTGCAGCATCGAGTAAAGCCAGTATTTTCATCACGGGTGAGAGTGGTACGGGTAAAGAGGTATGTGCAGAAGCTATTCATGCGGCGAGCAAGCGTGGTGACAAGCCTTTCATCGCGATTAACTGTGCGGCTATCCCTAAAGATCTGATTGAAAGTGAGCTGTTTGGTCACGTTAAAGGCGCCTTTACCGGTGCTGCAACTGATCGTCAAGGTGCCGCTGAACTCGCTGATGGCGGAACACTGTTCCTTGATGAATTGTGCGAGATGGACTTAGAGCTGCAAACTAAGCTGCTGCGCTTTATCCAAACCGGTACTTTTCAAAAAGTTGGCTCTTCGAAGATGAAGAGTGTCGATGTTCGTTTCGTATGTGCAACCAACCGTGACCCTTGGAAAGAAGTACAAGAAGGTCGCTTTAGAGAAGATTTATACTATCGTTTATACGTGATTCCATTGCACCTGCCGCCATTGCGCGAGCGCGGTGAAGATGTCATCGAGATTGCGTACTCGTTACTAGGCTACATGTCGGTTGAGGAAGGTAAGGCGTTTGTGCGTTTTGCTCAGGAAGTGCTTGATCGCTTTAATCAATATGAGTGGCCGGGTAACGTTCGTCAGTTACAAAACGTATTACGGAACGTGGTGGTATTGAATAACGGCAAAGAGATTACTCTCAATATGCTTCCACCACCATTGAACCAACCGATTGAAAACAGCCTGCGCTTGAAAGAGAAGCAGAACGAAGACATCACGGTAAAAGATATTTTCCCATTGTGGATCACTGAGAAGACGGCTATCGAACAGGCCATAAAAGCGTGTGACGGCAACATTCCCCGCGCGGCCGGTTTCTTAGATGTCAGTCCATCGACGATATACCGTAAGTTGCAAACGTGGAATGCGAAGCAGTAATCACCAAACAATAAGAAAATCATAATGACGAAAGTATTAAATCAGCAAAAAGTTGATGAACTTGCCGGTGAAATAGGGCAAGAGAATGTACCAGTTTTGCTGGAAATCTTCTTAGGTGAGTTGAAAGGCTACTACGAACATCTAGAGATAAATAAAGCATCGGATACATCTAAGTACTTGGCTGATATAAGCCATGCACTTAAGAGTAGCGCTGCGAGTTTTGGCGCCGATTCTTTGTGTAGTTTTGCGATTAGCTTAGACGCAAAAGTGAAGCAAGCATTGCCTGTAACCGAGATTGATTTCCAAGATATGCAAGAGCTCCTGTTATCAACGTACACTGAATATCAGCAGTTGATGACGGATCTCTAAAGCGGCTAGTTATTAAAGAGACTAAAAAAGGAGCATGATGCTCCTTTTTTGTTTTGTTTTGTATTGTTTGGAGGCTGGAAATTAGATTCAGGCAGCCAAATTAAACCAACTGATCTCTAATCGCTTGTTGGAGTTTTAAACGGTCGTGTCGCCAATCTCGATTAGGAGAGGCAAGATCAGTGGTTACACAGTTCCATAGTCCTTCAAGTTCAGGGTGGGGCGCATTACCCAGCACGACATCGATTTTTCTCGCTTTACAGGTGCGCTCACACCATTCTAATTGTTCTTGAAGCGTCATCTTTCCTGCTGGGCCGTGTTCCGGCGACAGGTTTTCAACAAAAATCACTTTAGCTTTGGTGTTCTCAGCGATGGCTTTTCCTATTTCAGGAAGTAGCAGCGGAGGCATAACACTGGTTAGGAAGCTTCCTGGACCCAGGACAATACAATCCGCTTGCTCAACGGCTAGAACGGCTTCTTTGGTGGCGGGTACTTCCGGTGATAAGTCCATCATGCGCAGCTTTTCTGTCATATCATCTACGTTGGTTTCACCGGTTACCCAACGACCATCCATTGAGAGGGCCGTGAGGTCTGAAGGGTGTTCGGTCATCGGGACGATATTGACATCGACCTTGAGCATATTTCGAATTAGGTTAATTGCTTCCAATGGGCGAACGGAAAGGTTATCTAGCGCCGTTAGCATTAGGTTCCCTAAGTTGTGACCATCGAGTTCACCTTGACCGCGAAAGCGATATTCAAACATCATCGAACTGATCGAAGGTTCTGTGATTAATTGGTTGATACAGTTACGAGTATCTCCCCAAGCAATACCACCTTGGCAGTCTCGAATTCTTCCGGTGGAACCACCGTTATCTGTGGTCGCAACAATGCCAGTTGCGTTGTTACCAAAGTCTTTTAATGCAGCTAGCATGCGACCTAAGCCATGGCCCCCACCGATTGCTACGACTTTCTTTGAAGCGTAAATATTCATTTTTTGTTCTTGTTAGATTATTACCAACTATAATTTAGGTTAAATGCTTCTCGTCAGATACTCAACAAGAGTTATTTTGAGGGTTTGATACGTTTTTTTTGCCGATGTGACCCGTTTTTTGTCATCAGAGCTAGATTCACGTACAAATATTAAGTATTTTATTACTCAGCTACTGCGCGTGTGAATATAACGTGCAGTTGCCATAACTCCGAGCTCTCGCATGCTAAGTCGCACAGTGGTATTTGCTGTACCGATACGCATCAAGAGCCAGTGACATGTTGTCACAAGGGCTTAATTGGAAATGATTATGCCTCCCGTGTTTGGAAAGGTGTTCCGTGGCGCAACAATTCGAAGATAGATTCCATCGCAAGTTTTATTACTTGCGCTTGTCGGTTACAGACGTCTGTAACTTTAAATGTACTTACTGCTTGCCAGATGGTTATAAACCGTCAGGGCAAAAAAACTCGTCTTTTTTAAGTGTTCCCGAGATCAAACGTATTGTTAAAGCGTTTGCAGATTGTGGTACCTCTAAGATCCGCATTACTGGCGGAGAGCCGAGCCTGCGTAAAGACTTTCCTGAAATCATACATACTGTTGCTTCTACTCCAGGCATCGAAAAAGTAGCCACGACAACGAATGGCTACCGCATGGAGAAACAAGTAGGGCACTGGCGTGATGCTGGTTTAACCCATATAAACGTGAGCGTGGATAGCTTAGATTCGCGCATGTTCCATCAGATCACTGGTGAGAATAAGTTTACAGAGGTTATGCGAGGCATTGATAAAGCGTTTGAGGTTGGCTTTGAACAAGTCAAAGTCAACGTCGTATTAATGAAAGACCTCAACAGTCAGGAATTACCAGCCTTCCTTAATTGGATCAAAGACAAACCTATTCAATTACGTTTTATCGAGCTGATGAAAACCGGCGAGATGGACGAGTTGTTCGATAAACATCATGTATCTGGCGTTGCGATTCGCAATCAGCTTATTGCTAACGGTTGGCTGTTAAAAGTCAAAGCTGTTAACGATGGCCCAGCACAAGTGTTTGTCCACCCAGACTACAAGGGTGAAATTGGTTTGATCATGCCTTACGAGAAAGACTTCTGTGAGAGTTGTAACCGACTGCGTGTTTCTGCGACCGGTAAACTTCACTTATGTCTGTTTGGCGACCATGGTGTTGAACTGAGAGATCTGATTCAAGAAGATCAACAAGAGCAAGAGCTCATTGATCGAATTCAGGCTCAGCTTCAAACCAAGTCCGTTAGCCATTTCTTACACGATGGCAACAGCGGCATGACTCCAAACTTGGCGTCAATCGGCGGTTAACTCGCTATATACTCTAAAGCATTTTATCGCTCAGCTTCTTTAAGCTGGGCGAATAAGTCTAGGGCGTGTTGCTCTTTCGAGCTGATTTTTGCAGCGAGTTGCTGGGTATTTCTACAAGGCAGAGGCTTTGATGTGTAGCTAGCCTACATGAGAAGCCGATAACGTAGTAGAAATGACCAGCAAACGCTGCCCGAAGGGTTCGGCTAAAAGCGTTTTACTCTTTGTTGAGGGAGATTTGCTTAGAATGACTAGGCTACTTCCCCCTCGCCGCGATTAAAACGCTTTTATCTCGAACAAAATTTAATCACGAAAGGTCAACACGCCCTAATAATTGAAAAATTTTAAATAGGTGAACAAATGGGTCACGCAGAAAGCAAATTTCAAGCAGCAAACATTGCAGTACTAACCGTTTCAGATACTCGTACAGAAGAAAACGATACGTCAGGTGGTTACCTAGCGGAGCATGCTAAAGAAGCTGGCCACAATGTGGTTGATAAGCAAATCGTTATCGATGACATGTATAAGATCCGCGCTATCGTATCTCAGTGGATTGCTGATGACAGCGTACAAGCGATCATGATCACTGGCGGTACAGGCTTTACATCTCGTGACAGTACACCTGAAGCACTTAAGCCACTCTTCGACAAAGAAGTTGAAGGCTTTGGTGAGCTTTTCCGCCAAGTGTCTTACGAAGAGATTGGTACATCGACGATTCAATCTCGTGCGATTGCGGGTTTTGCTAACCACACGGTTATCTTTGCGATGCCTGGCTCTACAGGCGCATGCCGCACCGGTTGGACTAAGATCATCAAGCAACAGATGGATGCTAGCCACCGTCCTTGTAACTTCATGCCACATCTTTCTGTATAAGGTGGTTTGAGTATGAGCCAATTTACACACATTAACGCGTCTGGCGAAGCAAACATGGTCGATGTATCGGCTAAAGCAGAGACAGTACGTGAAGCGAGAGCAGAAGCTTTTGTTCAAATGTCAGCAGAAACGCTAGAGCTGATTGTTTCTGGCAGCCACCATAAAGGTGATGTTTTCGCAACGGCACGTATTGCTGGTATCCAAGCAGCGAAGAAGACGTGGGACTTGATTCCACTGTGTCACCCTTTGCTACTGACTAAGGTTGAAATTCAGCTTGAGGCTATCGAGTCTGAAAACAAGGTTCGAATCGAATCTGTATGTAAGCTTGCTGGTAAGACAGGCGTAGAAATGGAAGCGTTAACGGCCGCTTCTGTTGCCGCGCTAACGATTTACGATATGTGTAAAGCTGTTCAGAAAGACATTGTTATCGAGAACGTACGCCTGTTAGAGAAGACAGGTGGTAAATCAGGTCACTTCAAGGTGGAATCATGATTACGGTACTTTTCTTTGCACAAACTCGTGAACTTGTCGGTGTTGATAGCCTAGAGATCGATGCGCAATACAATACTATTGAAGCGATTCGCAGCCACCTTGTAACAAAAGAAGGCAAATGGGATATCGCATTGGAAGAGGGCAAGCTGCTGGCAGCACTCAACCAATCAATCGTACCTTTGACGACTGAAGTGAAAGACGGCGATGAAGTGGCTTTCTTCCCACCAGTTACTGGAGGTTAACCATGAATGACTCTCGAGTTATTGATCCAAGAGTATTGGTTACTGCTGAAGACTTTTCTGTGGGTGGCGAATACGATTATCTAGCTCAAGGTACGGCTGCGGGAGCGGTTGTGACGTTTGTTGGTAAAGTTCGCGACATGAACCTTGGTGACAATGTGATAGGTTTGTCTCTAGAGCATTATCCGGGTATGACAGAGAAGTCTCTGAGTGAGATCTGTGATCAAGCTGAAGCGCGCTGGCCTATCCAGAAGATGCGAGTGATTCACCGCGTGGGTGACCTAGATATCGGTGACCAGATTGTTTACGTTGGTGTATCCAGTGCACACCGTGGCGCTGCTTTTGAAGCGTGTGAGTTTGTTATGGACTTTCTGAAAACCAAAGCGCCGTTTTGGAAAAAAGAACGTACGACTGAAACAGCTCGCTGGGTTGACTCTCGCGATTCAGATACTAAAGCTGCGGAGCGTTGGGAGAAATAATTCTCGCGATATGATATTGCTTCAAAAATTCGTTCTGTTGATTGAGACAGTAAAAAGCCGACTATTAAGGTCGGCTTTTTTGTACGTGCTACAAAGTCATTTATAAATAATCGGTGTATTAATAAATAGCTAGTCATTCATGTTGCATATAAATTCGGAGCGTGATTTTGTCTGTCTTGGTGCATTTCCAAATCTGTTTTGGTGCAGTGCTTTATGCTGTTTTGTATAAAGTGATAATCCTCACAAATAGTGCAGTCTATTTAGGGGATATGTGATGTGCAATTAGATTTCATGTGGCATTAATGTTAATTTGCCGACAGTGTTCTAGCATAAGATGCTAAATAAAAGTATCAATTCAGATACATCAACACTAAAGGCTGTTTTTTAATAAATCCCTATGTGTAATTCACTATTCATTAGGTTTTTATTAGAGATTTACACTGTGACCTTGAGTAATTCGGAGAATTATCCGATTTTTTGCGACTTGTTTATGGCAAATTACTTCAATGGTTGATAGTGTGTGCCTCAATCTTTGTAAGGTTTTAGATTTTTATGCTTAAATTTTGAGCTAAATAAATCTAAATCACTGCCGTTCAGTGAACTTAGCAAAGAAGTCATGGATGCAATACGTAAAACTTGGAGTTTATTAAATGTACAAGAATAAAATCACTCAGGCCCTTCTTCTAGGTGCTGGTTTGGCAGTGGCTGCCACTTCTACTCTTTCTATCGCTGCTGAAGTTCCAGCAGGCACAGAACTAGCAAAAGTTCAGGAACTTGTTCGCGGTAACGGTACTGAAGTTGCGACTATCGACCCACACAAATCTCAAGGTGTACCAGAATCTCACGTAATTCGTGATCTTCTAGAAGGTCTAGTGAACCAAGATGGCGAAGGTAATACAATCCCAGGTGTAGCCGAAAGCTGGGAAACGACGGACAACAAAACATTCACTTTCCACCTACGTAAAGATGCAAAATGGTCTAACGGCGATCCTGTAACAGCTGGAGATTTCGTTTACAGCTGGCAACGTGCAGTCGATCCTGCCACTGCTTCTCCATATGCTTGGTACATGGAATATACCAAGATGGTGAATGCGAAAGACATCGTAGCGGGTAAGAAAGACAAGAGTGAGCTAGGTGTTAAAGCTGTAGATGCAAACACGCTTGTTGTTGAACTAGATACAGCGGTACCATATTTCGTAATGATGATGGGCCACACAACAATGAAGCCAGTACATCAGGCGACTGTTGAAAAATTCGGTGACCAATGGACTAAGCCGGGTAACTTTGTAGGTAACGGTGCGTTTTCTGTCGATAAATGGGTTGTTAATGAACGCCTAGTACTAAAGCGTAACGATCAATACTGGAACAATGATAAAACTGTTCTTAATAAAGTAACGTTCCTACCAATCGAAAACCAAGTTGCGGAAATGAACCGTTTCCTATCTGGTGAAATCGACTTTACAAATGAACTTCCAACTGAGCACTTCAAGCGCCTTAAGAAAGAGTATGCGGAAGATGTATCTGTAGCGGGTAACCTATGTACTTACTACTACATCTTTAACACTAAGAAAGCACCATTTGATGATGTTCGTGTACGTAAGGCTATCTCTTACGCAATTGACCGTAATATCGTAAGTGACGCAATCCTAGCACAAGGTCAAAAACCAGCTTACTTCCTAACGCCTGAAATCACAGCTGGCTTTAACCCTGAACTTCCTGCTTACGGCAAGATGTCTCAAAAAGAACGTAATGAAGAAGCTGCTCGTCTTCTTGAAGAAGCGGGTTACGGTAAAGACAATCCACTTAACTTCAACCTACTTTACAACACTTCTGAAAACCATAAGAAGATTGCTGTAGCGCTGGGTTCTATGTGGAAGAAAACTCTAGGTCTTAAAGTAACGCTTGAAAACCAAGAGTGGAAAACTTACCTATCTTCTAAAGATTCAGGTGATTTCGAAGTAGCACGTGCTGGTTGGTGTGGTGACTACAACGAAGCGTCGTCATTCCTAACGCTAATGAAGAGTAACAACACTACCGGTGGTGTTCACTACGATAGTGCTGAGTACGACCAAATCATTGATAAAGCACTTAACTCTACATCAGCAGAAGAGCGTGAAGCACTTTACCTAGAAGCTGAGGCGTTAATGGCTAAAGACATGCCTATCGCACCTATCTACCAATACGTGAAATCACGTCTACTAAATCCGCACGTTGGTGGTTTCCCTATCAACAACGCGGAAGATAAGATCTTCTCGAAAGACTTATACATCAAAGCTCAATAATAAGCTTCGATTCTAAAAAGTTAATATAACTATAACGATACAGACACTACATGCGCAGAGCGCGCATGTAGCGTCTTTCTAATTTTAATTGTCACAGACTGAAAGAGTGAGTTTATGCTTAAATTCATTATGAAAAGGATATTTGAAGCGATTCCAACCATGTTGGTGTTGATCACTATATCTTTCTTTCTCATGCGTTTCGCTCCGGGTAACCCGTTTTCAAGCGAACGTCCATTACCGCCAGAAGTTATGGCTAACATCGAAGCTAAATACGGCTTAGATAAACCTGTATTTGAACAGTACACCACGTACTTGACCAACATCCTTCAGGGTGACTTTGGTCCATCTTTTAAATACCAAGATTACACAGTAAATGAGCTGATCGCGGTTGCGCTTCCAGTATCTGCGAAGGTAGGTTTTGTTGCCTTTATCTTCACATTATTGATGGGGGTAACGGTCGGAACCATTGCCGCCTTGAAGCACAACACCTGGATCGACTACACTATAATGTCGACCGCCATGCTCGGGGTGGTGATGCCATCCTTCGTGTTGGCTCCAGCGCTTATCTACCTATTCTCTCTACACTGGCATATATTTCCAGCAGGTGGTTGGCACGGTGGTACGTACATGTACATCGTCCTACCCGTTATCGCGATGTCTCTTTTATACGTAGCAACCTTTGCTCGTATCACTCGCGGTAGCATGATTGAAACCCTAAACAGTAACTTTATCCGTACAGCTCGAGCTAAAGGTCTAAGTTACCGTTATATCGTTCTTAAACATGCGCTTAAGCCAGCAATGCTACCTGTTGTTTCATACATGGGGCCTGCGTTTGTAGGTATCATTACAGGTTCAGTTGTTGTTGAAACCATCTTCGGCCTACCGGGTATTGGTAAGCTGTTTGTTAATGCCGCGTTTAACCGTGATTATTCGTTAGTAATGGGTGTAACCATTTTGATTGGTTTCCTATTCATCTTGTTCAACGCAATCGTTGATATTTTACTAGCGCTTATTGACCCGAAAATTCGCTACTAGCAGGGACGCATGGTTATGTTGAAGAAAAAAGAAAACTTAGAAGCGATCGAAAAATTCTCTGAGAGTTTGGAAATTGAAGGTCGTAGCTTGTGGCAGGATGCGCGTATTCGTTTTATGCGCAACAAAGCCGCAATGATCAGTCTGTTCATTCTAATTGTTATGGTGCTATCGGTAATCTTCTTACCTATGTTGGCACAGCATGCTTACGATGATACTGACTGGTACGCAATGCACGTAGGCCCAAGTGCTGATCACTGGTTTGGTACCGACAGTTTAGGTCGTGACCTATATGTTCGTACGATGATTGGTGGCCGTATTTCTCTTATGGTTGGTGTGATGGGCGCATTCGTAGCCGTACTGATAGGTACGCTTTACGGTGCGGCTTCAGGTTTCATTGGCGGTCGTACTGACCGAGTGATGATGCGTATCCTTGAGATCTTATACGCGGTTCCTTTCATGTTCCTCGTGATCGTACTGGTGACATTCTTTGGTCGTAATATCGTACTTATCTTCGTTGCTATCGGTGCGATTGCTTGGCTCGATATGGCGCGTATTGTACGTGGCCAAACGTTGAGTTTACGTAGTAAAGAGTTCATTGAGGCTGCTCACGTATGTGGTGTCAGTAAATGGAAAATCATTACACGTCATATCGTACCGAACGTATTGGGTATTGTTGCGGTTTACTCAACACTACTTATTCCAAGCATGATCCTTACTGAATCATTCTTATCTTTCCTTGGTCTTGGTGTTCAAGAGCCTATGACAAGTTGGGGCGCGCTGTTACAAGAAGGCTCGCAAACAATGGAAGTTGCTATTTGGCAACTGGCATTCCCAGCGGCATTCATGGTAGTTACGCTGTTCTGCTTTAACTACGTAGGTGATGGTCTGCGCGACGCGCTTGATCCAAAAGACAGATAAAGAAATAGCAATTAAAAGCTATAAAAGATTAAGGAAGCAATAATGAGCTTATTAGATGTCAAAGATCTGCGCGTCGAATTTACCACGCAAGATGGTACGGTAACCGCAGTAAACGACCTGAACTTCTCACTCAACCAAGGCGAAACGCTGGGTATTGTTGGTGAGTCGGGTTCGGGTAAATCTCAAACGGTATTTGCACTGATGGGACTGCTGGCTAAGAACGGTATCATCTCAGGTAGTGCAAAGTTTGAAGGTAATGAGATTCTCAATCTACCTGAGAAAGCACTGAACAAAGTTCGCGCTGAACAGATCGCGATGATCTTCCAAGATCCAATGACGTCACTGAATCCTTACATGAAAGTATGTGATCAGTTGATGGAAGTGCTTATGCTGCATAAAGGCATGGGCAAAGCGGAAGCGTTCGAAGAATCAGTACGCATGCTGGAAGCGGTGAAAATCCCTGAGGCACGTAAACGTATTACCATGTATCCACACGAATTTTCTGGCGGTATGCGTCAACGTGTGATGATTGCAATGGCTTTGCTATGTCGTCCAAAACTACTGATTGCTGATGAACCAACAACGGCGTTGGATGTAACCATTCAAGCGCAAATCATGGAATTGCTGAACGAGCTTAAAGATGAGTTCAATACAGCAATCATCATGATCACCCATGACTTGGGTGTAGTTGCCGGTTCTTGTGACAAAGTTCTAGTGATGTACGCTGGCCGTACCATGGAATACGGTACAGTAGATGAAATCTTCTATGAGCCCAGCCACCCTTATGCGGAAGGCCTGCTTAAAGCAATTCCTCGTTTGGATACCGAAGGTGAAATTTTACCGACGATTCCAGGTAACCCGCCCAACTTACTTCGCCTACCAACCGGTTGTCCTTATCAAGACCGTTGTCACCGTGTAATGGACCGTTGTAAGCAAGAAGCACCGATTTTGCAGCCATTTGCGAAAGATCGCCAGCGTGCTTGTTTTTCTGATTGGGAGACTTGGACAAAATGAGTAAAGAATTACTATTAGATATTAAAAACCTTAAGGTTCACTTTAGCATTGCGGCTAAGTCTGCTTGGCCTTGGGCGAAACCATCAAATCTTAAAGCGGTTGATGGTGTGGATGTTCACCTTTATGAAGGTGAGACTCTGGGTGTAGTAGGTGAGTCTGGCTGTGGTAAATCAACATTTGCGCGCGCAATTATTGGTTTAGTTGAGGCAACTGAAGGCGAGGTTATGTGGTTAGGTCAAGACCTGACTAAGATGCAGGAAGTGAAGCGTCGTGAGACTCGTAAAGAGATTCAGATGATCTTCCAAGACCCGCTAGCATCGCTTAACCCGCGTATGTCAGTTGGAGACATCATTGCTGAGCCTCTACAAACTTTCTATCCAGAGCTTTCTAAACAGGAAGTGAAGGACAGAGTTAAAGAGATGATGGCAAAGGTTGGTCTACTACCTAACGTAATCAACCGTTACCCACATGAATTTTCTGGTGGCCAGTGTCAACGTATCGGTATCGCACGTGCACTTATCTTGAAGCCTAAGATGATCATCTGTGATGAGCCGGTTTCTGCTCTGGATGTATCTATCCAAGCTCAAGTAGTAAACCTTCTTATGGAACTACAGAAAGAGTTAGGTTTGTCTTTGGTATTCATCGCGCACGATTTGTCGGTTGTGAAACACATTTCTGACCGTGTATTGGTGATGTACTTAGGTAATGCTGTTGAGCTAGGTGAATCAGATGCCTTGTTCTCAGATCCTAAACACCCATATACCAAAGCATTGATGTCTGCAGTTCCGATTCCAGACCCACGCTTAGAGCGCAGTAAAACCATTCAGATGCTGGAGGGTGATCTCCCATCACCAATTAGTCCACCATCAGGTTGTGTGTTCCGTACTCGTTGCCCTGAAGCAACCGAGGCCTGCGCGCAAACCAAGCCAACTATTCAAGGCGATGACGTACACGCAGTATCTTGCTTGCACGTACAAGTCTAGAACCCGTTTGATACGGTTCAGCCTGTGACAGGCTTAAGCGCAACTTTTTTATGAGTTGCGCTTTTTTTGTGCCCCAAATTTCTCATGAATAACCTTCTTCAAATAATTCGAACAACTAAGCCAACTTCTTCTAGTTTTGAAAAATTAGGTTTTTCTTATACTAGAGAAAAGTTTGGATGACAGAGGTTTGGATATGGGCAAGTTAGTTGAAGGTGTTTGGCACGATGTGTGGTACGACACCAAAGAAAGCGGTGGTAAGTTCGTTCGTGAAGATGCGGGCTTTCGTAGTTGGATCGAAAACAAAGCCGGCGCGCAGTTTGAACCAGAAAGTGGTCGTTACCATCTATACGTATCGTTAGCTTGTCCTTGGGCGCACCGAACTCTTATCTTCCGAGAGCTGAAAGATTTAACCGATCATATTGACGTGACAGTGGTTTGCCCCGATATGATGAGCGAAGGTTGGCAAATGGGTTTACCTGAACCTCTGTTTGGTCATACTCGTATGCACCAAATCTATACTCAAGCCAAACCTGACTACTCAGGCCGAGTAACAGTTCCAGTGCTTTGGGATAAGAAAACCAACACCATCGTGAGTAACGAGTCCTCTGAAATTATCCGCATGTTCAACTCAGAATTTAATGAGTTAACAGGCAATACGGATGACTACTATCCGTGGGAATTGTCGAAGAAGATTGATGAGTGGAATGACTACATCTATCCAAGCATCAATAACGGTGTTTATCGTACTGGCTTTGCAACCACTCAAGAAGCTTATGAAGAAGCGTATGACGCGTTATTTGAGGCGTTAGACAAAGTAGATGCACATCTTAGTGAACATCGTTATCTAGCGGGTAATGACATCACAGAAGCAGATTGGAGATTGTTTACCACTCTGGTTAGATTCGATGCGGTGTATGTTGGCCACTTTAAGTGTAACAAGCAGCGAATTTCAGACTACGTCCACATTCAGGGCTACTTAAAAGAGCTCTACCAGATCGAAGGCATTAAAGAGACGACCGATTTCTATCACATCAAACGTCACTACTATTACAGCCACACAGGTATCAACCCAACCCAAGTTGTGCCGAAAGGACCTGCGCTAGATTTAGAATCAACCCATGGGCGAGGCTAGATTCATCTTAAGAGCATCAAATAACCTTAAACGGTAGACATAAAAAAACCCTAGATAAGAATCTAGGGTTTTTGCTTTCTACAAAAGAAAAATTAGTTAATTACTTTTTCTTCAGCTTGAGCTGCTTGGTCTGCTTGGATAGCCGTTAGAGCTACTGTGTAAACGATATCGTCTACTAGAGCGCCACGAGACAAGTCATTTACTGGCTTGCGCATACCTTGAAGCATTGGACCGATAGACACTAGGTCTGCTGAACGCTGTACAGCTTTGTAAGTCGTGTTACCAGTGTTTAGGTCTGGGAATACGAATACTGTCGCTTTACCTGCAACTGGAGAGTTAGGCGCTTTAGAAGCGGCTACGTTTTCCATTATTGCTGCGTCGTACTGAAGAGGACCGTCGATCACTAGATCAGGGCGTTTCGCTTGAGCAAGCTTGGTTGCTTCACGTACTTTATCTACGTCTGCACCTTTACCAGATTCACCAGTAGAGTAAGAGATCATAGCAACGCGTGGGTCGATACCGAATGCCGCAGCAGAATCTGCAGATTGGATAGCGATTTCAGCAAGCTGTTCAGCTGTTGGATCTGGGTTGATCGCACAGTCACCGTATACAAGAACTTGATCAGGCAGAAGCATGAAGAAGATTGAAGATACGATAGAAGCATCAGGTGCTGTCTTGATGATCTGGAACGGAGGAACGATTGTGTTCGCCGTTGTGTGAACAGCACCAGAAACTAGGCCGTCAACTTCACCCGCTTCAAGCATCATAGTGCCTAGGAATACTGAATCTTCTAGCTTCTCACGAGCTACAACTTCAGTCATACCTTTAGCGCCACGAAGTTCTACTAGGCGAGCTACGTAGTTTTCGCGAACGGATGCAGAATCGATGATCTCAACGCCAGCGCCTAGCTCAACACCTTGCTGTGCAGCAACGCGACGAATTTCTTCAGGGTTACCAAGAAGTACACAAGTTGCGATGCCGCGCTCAGCACAGATAGATGCTGCTTTAACGGTACGTGGCTCATCACCTTCAGGAAGAACGATGCGCTTAGCCGCTTTACGAGCAAATTCAGTTAACTGGTAACGGAATGCTGGTGGGCTTAGACGACGAATACCTTGAGTACCTTCAGATAGAGAATCAATCCAAGGGCCATCGATGTGGCTAGCAACGTGATCGTTAACGAACTCGATACGCTCTTTATCGTCTGCAGGAACTTCTAGGTTGAAGCTCTGTAGGTTTAGAGACGTCTGCCAAGTGTTACCTTGAGCCTTGAAGATCGGTAGACCTGAAGCGAATGCTGGAGCACAAAGGTTAGCAATGCTTTCTGGAATGTCGTAACCGCCAGTCAGTAGGATTGCGCCAATCTCAACACCGTTTTTCGCAGCAAGAGCCGCAGCAACGATAACGTCAGGACGGTCTGCAGAAGTTACTAGCAGTGAACCAGGTTTGAAGTGCTCAATCATGTGCGGTAGAGAACGTGCACAGAAAGTGATGCTCTTAATACGACGAGTTGAGATTTCACCTTCGTTAACGATTTCAGCGTTAAGGTGCTTAGCCATATCAACCGCACGAGTAGCGATTAGGTCGATGCTCCATGGCACACAGCCAAGAACACGGATAGGGCTAGAGTTGAAGATTTGCATTACTTCAAGGTTCGCTTGTTGAGCGCTATCTGCATCATCGAAGATTTCAGAAAGGTCAGGGCGAGTACGGCCAGCTTCATCAACAGGTGCATTCAGTTTGTTAATAATAACGCCTGAGATGTTCTTGTTTTTAGTGCCGCCGAAGTTAGAACATGCTACTTCGATGTGCTCTTTAAGCTGAATAGGGTTGTATGTACCCGGAGTCGCAACGAATACGATCTCTGCGCCTAGTGTTTTAGCGATTTCCGCGTTCACTTGGTTAGCAAATGGGTGCTTACGAGTAGGTACTAGACCTTCGATAAGCGTTACTTCTGCGTCTTTGTTGATCTTGTTGTATTGCTCAACAACAGACTCTAGAAGCTCGTCCATTTTTTCGCTACCGATCAAAGCTTCAGCTTTAGTCATTGCGATTGGCTCACCAATCTTAATGTCGCTGTTTGCGCTGATGATAGTAGACGTTAAATCAGGTTGGTTACCACCGCTGCGAGGTTGAGCGATTGGCTTGTAGAAAGAAACACTTACGCCCTTACGCTCCATAGCGCGAAGAACACCCATGCTAACACTAGTAAGACCAACACCAGCGCTTGTAGGGATAAGCATAATAGTACGGGACATTGACGAACACCTTTGACTATTGGAAATAAAAAAGCTCAACTGCTATTCCCACCGATATTTAAATTGGGGTAGGAATAGAAGTTGAGCCCCATTTTCTTGATATGAAAAACTGACTAGCTTCGAGTGAAGCTAGTCAGGGAAATCAATTAAAGACCTGCTAGTTTCGCAGTGTCTTCAGCAATTACTAGCTCTTCATTAGTAGAGATAACCATTGCAGGGATACGGCTGTTAGCTGTAGTGATAGTACCTTCGCCGCCGAAACGTGCTTTAAGGTTAGCTTCGCTGTCAACTTCGATGCCGAAGATGCCTAGGCGGTTAAGAACCATTTCACGGATTGGGCCAGAGTTCTCGCCGATGCCGCCAGTGAAAGTGATTGCGTCTAGACGACCTTCTAGAGTTGCAGTGTAACCAGCAACGTACTTAGCTAGACGGTGACAGAACACATCCATTGCACGAGTTGCTTCTTCTTTTTCACCGTAGTTGTCTTCAACGAAACGACAGTCAGAAGTCACTTCAGTTAGACCAGCAAGACCAGACTCTTTAGTTAGCATGTTGTTGATTTCTTCAACAGAGTAACCAAGAGCGTCGTGTAGGTGGAAGATGATCGCAGGATCTAGGTCACCACAACGAGTACCCATTACAAGACCTTCAAGAGGAGTAAGACCCATAGAAGTATCTACAGATTGACCGTTCTTGATTGCACATACCGATGCGCCGTTACCTAGGTGACAGTTGATGATGTTAACTTCTTCAACTGGCTTGTTTAGTAAACCAGCAACTTCACGAGTAATGAACAGGTGAGAAGTACCGTGCATGCCGTAACGACGGATGCCGTGCTCTTTGTACAGGTTGTACGGTAGAGCGTATAGGTAAGACTCAGAAGGCATTGTTTGGTGGAACGCAGTGTCAAATACAGCAACGTTTTGTAGGCCAGGGAAGTTCTGTTGAGCCGCTTCGATACCGATAAGGTGAGCTGGGTTATGAAGAGGTGCGAAAGTCGCAGCGTCTTGAATACCCTTAAGAACTTCATCAGTGATAAGTGCAGAAGAAGTGAACTGCTCGCCACCGTGTACGATACGGTGACCGATAGCGCCAAGGTTAGCTTTAAGCTCAGGCTTAGAAGCAAGAATAGTTTCTACCATGAAAGATAGTGCTTCTACGTGAGCTGCGCCCGCGCCTAGTTGTGCTTCATGCTTGCCGTCAAGTTTCCACTTCATACGAGCTTCTGGAAGACCAAGACACTCAGCAAGACCAGTTAGGTGCTCAGCACCTGTTTCTGCATCAACAACAGCAAATTTAAGAGAAGAACTACCACAGTTTAAAACTAAAACTAGCTTAGACATTAATGACTACCTGTTTATTTTTCTGATCGAAATCAGTTAAGGATGAAAATTAATCTCAAGAATAGTCGAAGCGCATAGGCTTGCGTACTAACCTTGGTCAAAAAAACGTTAATTTCCGTATTAAAGTGAAAGCGCACTTTTTCAGAAAAAGAGGCTTTTGCATTCCTTGCAGAAGTCGTCCCAAAGTTGCTTAAATTGTAAATAAGGGCAACAATGAGATTGAGGTCTGCAAATAATAGCGATATTGTGCAAATATAACAAAAAAATTTGAAAGAATATTATTTTTCGTCAAATTTTTGTGTTTTTAGTTGATAATTTCAACTTTTTTTTAATGGGAGACTCATATGAGTAATAGAGTTGGTTTAGCGAGCAGTTTAAAAGATGGCCAAAAGTACATGGATCTCTGGCCTGTTCGAAAAGAGTTAAACGCTATCTTCCCTGAACAGCGCATCATTAAAGCCACTCGTTTTGGTGTGAAAGTGATGCCAGCGATAGCTGCTATTAGTATTCTTACACAAATGGTCTTCAACAATTATCATGCGATGCCGCAAGCTGTGGTTATGGCGTTGTTTGCGATCAGCTTGCCACTTCAAGGCATGTGGTGGTTAGGTAACCGTTCGAACACTCAATTACCGCCAGCATTGGTTTCTTGGTATCGAGAGTTGCACGAGAAGATCAGCGAAACAGGTTTTGCATTGGAACCAATGAAACCACGCCCTCGTTACAAAGAGTTGGCGATCATTTTGAATCGCGCATTTCGTCAGCTAGACAAATCATCAATGGAACGTTGGTTCTAGCAGGTCGTCTTATCTCTCTATCTAGTCTGAGAACAGCCATACATCATCGATAGCTCGTTCTCAGATTTGCTCCTCTCTTCTAATCGCTTCACTTGCCCTTTATTCATTTAGTCTTTATTCATTTGGCTTTGCCTTTATTTGCCGTGCTTATTTTGTATTCATTGAGTTTCTTACCTTTTAAATCAAACAAACCCGCTTATCCCCACATAATTCGAACCTTGTTGTATTTTTGTTAAATATCACTTCAAGTTATCAATAGTTACTGGTAATAATGTCAATAGTGATTTTTGATGTTGTTCTCTTCGATCGAGTAATAACGAGTAGAGCTTGATTTGGGGAGCGATAATGAGTTCTGTAAGAAAGGTATTGGCAGCGGTTTTAAGCTGTTTGCTGTTGCTATGGACTGGCAATGTAGTGGCGAACGTCGCCAAAGTGTCGGTTTCACAAGTTGTCGACCATCCAGATTTGAATGCGACACGCTTAGGACTCATCGAAGGGTTAAGAGTTAAAGGCTATGAAGCGGGTAAAAATTTAGAATTCTCCTATGAAATGGCTGATGGTAACCCCGCTCAGGCAGCAAAAATTGCCAGAGAACTAGTCAGCGAAAACCCTCATGTCTTAGTTGGCATCGCGACACCGACTTCGCAAGCTTTGGTTTCTGCGACTCGCTCAATACCGATTGTATTTACCGCGGTTACGGACCCTATCGGTGCAAGGCTTGTTAAACAATTGGATAAACCGGGACGAAATGTCACGGGCCTTTCTGACTTATCACCTATTTCCCAGCACGTATCTCTGATTAAAGAGCTCCTTCCTCAGGCAAGCTCAATTGGGGTTGTTTATAATCCGGCAGAAGCAAATGCCGTCGCGTTAGTTGGGCTCTTAAAGAAGTCGGCACGAGACTTTGGTTTTACTCTGCACACTGAAAAAGCGCTAACCATCGATGATGTAGAATCAAAAACCGAATCCATTGCCAAGAAGTCTGATGTTATTTACGCACTGACAGATAACACTGTTGCAAGTGGTATAGAAGGGCTTATAGAAGCTGCGAACAGGGCTGGAACGCCAGTGGTTGCCGGAGCGACGTCTTACGTGGGTAAGGGGGCGATAGCTGGCTTAGGTCTAGATTACTATGACGTTGGGGTGCAAACCGCCGATTATGTGGCTGCTATTCTGAACGGACAAAAACCGGGTAAGCTGAGTGTTAAAACTGCACAGAGTTCGCAACTGGTTGTGAATTTGGATGCTGCTCGTGAGCTTGGTGTCACATTGCCTCAATCTGTGATTGATCGTGCGATAGTTAACCGTTGATGGAGTAATTGAAAATTGGATCTCCTCTTGAAAAATGGTCGATTCATTTGATCATTTTGAGAGAAATCGACTTACTGTAAACAAAGTGGATCTACAAAGCGTGATCTACTTTGACTGATGTTATTTTTCTCGTTGTGGTCAAAGAAATTTTTCATATCTTAAGCAAATTAAATATTGCTCGAGAACCGCTATGAAACCTTTTATCTTTCATGCTCAAACCTCCGATTACTTCCACGAAAATGAGGGTGTGCTAACCGTAACATTAGTGTCTGAACGCACTGACTGGAATAAGGTTCAGTTGAGGCATGAGCCAGATAACGAAGAGTATCTACTCGACATGGTGCAAGTTGGTACTGAAGGACGGTTGACGCTGTGGCAAGCCTCTTTCCCTGCGAATACAGACAGAAACGTTACTCACTATGCGTTCAAGCTTGTCGATTCAAAAGGACAGTATTGGCTTGATGCTAGGGGCGTCCATAGCCGCGTTGCGAGTCGTGAGTTTCACTTTAAGTTTAATACCCAACATCGCCCACCATCATGGGTGTCAGAGCAGGTATTTTATCAAATCTTCCCTGAACGATTTTGCAACGGAAATCCGAGCATCAGTGTCAAAGCGGGAGAGTATCGCTTAAAAGAAGGTACCTTAGATGTTGTAGTGAAAGAATGGGGCGAGCCTGTCGAAGGACACAATGGAACGGGCGCAGCAGAGTTCTTTGGTGGTGACCTAGCGGGTATTCATAGCAAGTTAGATTACCTGCAAGATCTAGGCATCACCGCGTTGTATCTCAACCCCATTTTTCAGTCGCCGAGCAACCATAAATACGACACAACCGATTACTACAATGTCGACACCCATTTCGGGACCAATGATGAGTTCTCTGCACTTTCAAAAGACATTCACACGCGTGATATGAGAATCGTTCTGGATGCGGTATTTAATCACACTTCGGTTGAGCACCCTTGGTTTGATAAACTGAAAGCCACTGACTCCGGTGCATATGACAACCCAGGTTCGGCATTTCATGACTATTATTTTTTCGACCCTGAAAACACTCAGCAATATGTTAGTTGGAAAAATATTAGCTCACTTCCAGTCTTAAACTTCTCCAATGTTTCCGTGCGAGAACATATATACCAGTCACAAGACTCTGTGATTAAGCACTGGTTAAAAGCACCTTATAACATCGATGGCTGGCGCTTCGATGTGATTCATATGTTAGGTGAAGGGGAGGGAGCCTATAACAACGCACATTATGTGAAAGCATTCCGTGACTCAGCAAAAGCAGAGAACCCCGAAACCTACATCTTGGGAGAGCACTTCTTCGAGGCCACATCATGGTTACAGGGAGAGCAAGAAGACGGGTCGATGAACTATTATGGATTTGCTCACCCAGTTCGTGCGCTATTGGCAAAGCAAGACATCGCGTACGAGCCGATTGATATTGATATGTTGGCTTTTTCTGATTGGTTAGCTGAAGCGAGAGCTAAAGTTCCTTGGTTGAATCAATTATCGCAGCTAAATCAACTGGACAGTCATGATACGGCTCGACTGCTAACGCTTCTAAATGGTGACCAAGCTAAGCAAAAACTGGCGCTGACGTTACTGTTTACCTATGTTGGAACTCCATGTTTGTACTATGGGACAGAAGTGGGCTTGAAAGGTGGTCAAGACCCAGACAATCGCAGATGCTTCCCGTGGGATAAAGAAGATACTTCGCATTGGTTCCCTTTCCATCAAGCGTTGATAAAACTAAGAACAGAACGCCGCAGCTTACGAAGTGGTGCTTACCTAGAGTTATATTGTGATGCAGAGACGTTAGTGTTTACTCGTTGCCTTAGGGGTGAAAAGACACTGGTTGTGCTCAACCTATCTCAAGATGAAAAAGTGTTGTCTTTACCTGTGTGGATGCTTGGACAAGAACAAGGGAAGTTGATTGAATTACAAGGTGAGTTGGTTGAGTTACAAGGTAAAGTGAAGGGCGAGTCAATTGTTAATGGTGTCGTTGATCTTGTGGTCACAGCGATGAAAGCTAAGATTTATGACGTGGTAAATCGTTGAATTTAAACTGACTAAGACAGTATCCGCTAACCCTGCTTAATGCAGGGGTAGTTTTTTAAAGGAGTCGATTGTTCAATGATACGGCCTGATTCATATCAACTTACACTCTTTTACCTCGAGGAAAATGTCCATTAATGTAATAATATTAATGAAGTAAATGAAAACAGCTGATCGCTAAGAGCACATTATATGAAAGTAAACAGGCACTTTAGCCTTACCTTTGTCTTCGGGTTTCCCGCAGTGATCGCCGCGATGCTACTTGGCCTAATAGGAAAGAACCACTTTGACGCGGTAGAAAAAGACATCAGCAGCGAATTCAACCGTATTGAAGATGTGTTCAAAGGAACCACTAAAGTTGTCACCGCCTTAGACTACAGTTTCTCAAATTACTACAAATCCGGTAATCCTCTTTTCCTCGACCACAACAAGCAAGTGGTTGATGGTCTTTGCCGTATTTGGCCTATCGATAGCCTGCTTCTTGCCGATGGCAAAACTACCGACATTCCTTCCGTTGATATTGATTATATGCTGGTCGGTGAAGAATCTTTGTGTACAGAAACCAGCGGTACCTATAAAAGTGCTTCCGAGAAAATAGCGCTAGCACCTATTCTTTCATTTCTCTCTCAACTTGATGAATTCCACAATGGTGTGCATTTTATTGATAAACGCGGATACGTTATTTCGTCACCGGAAGATTTTGCTAAAGAGTTAGGAAAGGAATTACTTTCGACCATCAAAAGCCGTCCATATTGGCAAAGAACCGCTAACAACCCAGATCTACTGACTTTATCTGGCCCTGCATATCGGTTTGACTCCCTTGATCGAATTATTAGTATGACGATTCCCGTGTTCCATCAAGGAGTGCACCAAGGGATGCTCTCAGTAGATATTGATGCTGACAGGTTACTCGCGAGCTCTAATGAGCACCTAGCGGGTCGGATCGATATTATTGATACGACTTTAGCTAACCCGATTGATACGGCCACGTTCTATCACGAGATTAAACTAGAAGGGGTCGCGTCTCATCATGCGATGTACTACGAGTTGGATCTTGCTAACGAAGTGGAGCACTTTTTCGTTTATGAAAAAGACAGCCTAATCGTCGCTATTATCGTGTATCTGTTCTCGGTTACGATTTTCTTTTATGTTAACTCCAATATTGAACGTGGTTACTTCAAAGAACTAGCAGCTAAAGACCCAATGACCGGGTTGTTGAATCGACGAGGCTTAGAAGCGTTCTGGCGCAGCGTAGAGCACGATCAACTGTTTGCCTTAACGGTATTTGATATCGACGATTTTAAGTCAATTAACGATACTCATGGTCACGATAAAGGTGATGATGTGATTCGTTATATGTCACGTCAAATTAGTAACAGTGTTCGAAGTAGTGATGTGGCAGCACGGTTTGGCGGAGAAGAGTTTGTCGTTTATATGAAAGGCGATGATCGTGAGACGCTGATAAGGACATTAGAACGTGTAAAAAATGCGGTCTGCGCGAACTCGGCCGACATTGTACCTAATGGATTTACGGTATCTGGCGGTGTTTGTATTGTTGAAACAGAGCAAAACAAGCTTAACTTTGAAGAGATATTTAAATACGCCGATGAAAAACTGTACGTGGCTAAGACGACGGGTAAAGACCAGATCGTATTTTAGCCACGCTATGAAGTTCAATATCGCGATAGGGGGGAACTAACTCAAACGGGTTGGTGGTATTCTTCTTGATAACGTTGAAGGCGCTCTACAATGGGGGGTGCCTTTTTGAAAGTACGAATCTCTTTAAACAGTTCGTTCGCTTCAGGGTAGCCTTTACTTAGATAAACAAACCACTGTTTCACTCTATTGGGGTAGTACATGCCTTTATCCCCTTTAATTTGAAACTCGGAATAGCGCAGTAAAAGTGCGATTACTTTATCCCATGGCATTTTCTGGTGGTTGTGCTTAACAACGTTGCCAAGATTGGGAATATTAAAAGCGCCGCGGCAGACCATCAATGAATCAACACCTGTGGCTTCTATGCAATCTTGACCATCTTGGTAGTTCCAGATTTCCCCATTAGCAATCAACGGCAGAGAGGTTTTCTCTCTTATTTGATTGATGTAATCCCATTTGATTTCACTGGCTTTATAGCCGCCAACTTTGGTTCTTGCATGCACAGTGAGTTCGTCAGCTTTTGCTTGCTCGATAGCGTCGACAATTTCAAAGCACTCTTCCGGGTGCTCCCAACCCAATCGGATTTTTGCGGACACGGGAATATGCGCAGGGACTGCTTCTCGACAGGCGTTCACCACTTGATAGATGAGCTCTGGCTCTTTTAGCAGTGAAGCCCCACCATTACTTTTGTTTACCGCTTTTGCTGGGCACCCAAAATTAAGATCAATGCCTTTAGCGCCTAAGTTTGCCGCTTGAAAAGCATTTTCGGCCATCCAATTCGGGTGTTGCCCTAGAAGTTGCAGATGGATTGGCACACCTGCCATGGTTTGAGAGCCTTGATGCAGCTCTGGGCAAATACGGTGGAACACATGCGGAGGAAGAAGTTGATCAACGACGCGCACAAACTCTGTCACACAGAGATCGTAATCATTGATCTCTGTAAGAATCTCACGCATTAGGTGGTCTAGTACGCCCTCCATAGGGCCAAGTATTACTCGCATGCTGCTTTACCGAAACTGAGTGGACCGAAAAATTCGAGGCGTGATTGTACGGTTTGCTTACAGGATTGTCACTATGAGTGTGGTGTACCTGTTGTGATTTCAATTTCACCAGTGTTTGTGTTGTAGTTTAACCTTGGTAGAGGTTCACCTTGAGAGTAGCCAGTTGTGTAGTAATAGAAGCAGGTAGATGTACCTTGGTACCATGAAACAATATCGGTGTTTGAAGGGAAAACATCACTTGTATAAGATCGAATCGTAAGGTCAGTATTCATGAGAGCTGCCCAGATTTTTTCGCACTGTTCACCGACAAGGATAGGACTTGTTGGTGGTGTAGCAAGAACCGAAATTGGAAAACCAGTTTCCGACGGATATACATCGCCTTCACCATAATTCACCACTTGATCAAAAGCAGGCTCACCATCGACAAGCCATTGCGAGTGGTACATATCGATGCTGTTTCTAAATGCTGAAAACGCACCTTGCGCTAACGCTTCATGAGCGTCTCGCTGAACACCAAGAAAACGAGGCGCCGCGGTTACCGCTAATACACCTAAAATAACGACCACCACAATAAGCTCGAGTAATGTAAAACCTTGGGACCTTGATTTCATGATGAATACGCCTATATGTAACTGAATGTTTCAGTGAGCGTTTTACACCCAATATTCTGATTATCAAAGCGAAATAAGTGAAATATCGACGATATTTGAATAGCAATGGTTTGCGTATGGTTATTGGCGGGAAAACAGAGGAAAGTGGTTGGCGACATCTTGGGGAGTATGGCGTTATAATATCGAAAATGCCCCAATATTCAGAGCTTTCATGACATATCAATTATTAAGCCTACCGGAATCAATCACTGACATTACTCCACAGTTCATTGAAGGTTCAATCCTTGCTTCCAACTTAGCGACCAAACCACTCGATCCAGAAGAATGGTTAGCTATCGTTGCACCTGAAACAGGTAAAGAGCTTGTAACAATCGTGACGGAACAGATTAATCGCCAGCACAACCTGATTCAGCGTAGTGAATACTTACTGACAGACGTACTTGTTGATGGTGACTTTAACGAGCAATTCGCGGATTTCGCTGAAGGCTTTATGATGGTTTGGCCAACCGTGGAAGAGCAGTGGCAAAGCGTGACAGTCGCGGATGGTACTCTGCGTATGCTGCAAGCACTCCTAACAACCTTGATGCTTGGGATTGATGAAGAGCAAACTCAGCAACAAATGGTTGCGGCCGGGCTTGAGAATCCACCAGCGCTTGCCGATTTAATCGATCAAATAGATCTGATGATTTCAGAGGTTGCAATGGCGGCTGATGAGGCGATGCTGGGTAATAAGTCACAGAGTGTGAACCCATTTAAAGATATCGGTCGAAACGACCCTTGCCCATGTGAAAGCGGCAAAAAGTTTAAACAATGCTGTGGCAAAAACAGCTAATCACGGCTTGTTGAGTAACTCAGCTTGAGTAACAGACTTTCTTTAAGTGATAAAAATCTTTAGCGATAAAAAAGTCGACCTTGTGGTCGACTTTTTTGTTGTTCTAATTTAGATGATCTAGTGTTAATCGTTTTTCGATTTTACAAATTGAGATATAACCACAAAACCGAAAGCAACCAAGTTACCCGCAAAGATAATCACTAGCCATTGAGGCATTGAAAGCTCTAAGAACTGCCATACCACCTTGCTACAGTCACCGTAAGCTTCAAACATCCACGGAGCCCATTGGTTTAAAGGTGCCCAGCTAGGGAAAGTAACGAATAAATCACAGGTTGCGAAAGGAGACGGATTAAACTGGTAATCGACGTGCTCTAAAGCCAACGTCAAACCTTTGTAGGCGCCAAATCCCCAACCAGCAAGGCCTAACCAACGTGATATCGGGTTATTCGGAGCAATAGCACCAATCATTGCAGCGACACCGATAGCAAGCATAGCAACGCGCTCATAGATGCACATCACACAAGGGCCAAGCATCATCACGTGTTGAAAGAAGAGAGCGCATGCCTCAAAAAAGACAATAAAAGCCAGCAGTAAAAGCCAAGATAAACGTCCCTTAGAGAAGTCTTTGAGCATTGCAAAAAAGTTCACGAATTTAATCCCGTCTATAAAATAAAAAAGCTCTGAATACTCAGAGCTTTTTATCTTGGATAAGTTTCCTAATCAACTAATATTTTTGATTAGTTAGACACACTTATTGTGCCTTGCTAAACAAAATCGGATTAGTGACCACCAGAGATAACTGGAGCGATAACCTCACCAGTACGCTGAATGATCCAACCTGCATCGTAGAACCAAGCAGTCATCGGCTCAACAAAGAACACGATACCAGCAAGGCCAACAAGAGCCAGTACGATAGTATATGGCAAAGCCATGATAACCATGCGGCCGTAAGACAGTCTAATTAACGGGGCAAGTGCCGATGTTAATAAGAATAGGAATGCAGCTTGACCGTTTGGCGTAGCAACAGAAGGTAGGTTAGTACCTGTGTTGATAGCAACAGCAAGTAGGTCAAATTGGTCACGAGTGATGATGCCTTCAACCAGTGCAGTTTTCACTTCGTTGATGTAAACCGTACCAACGAACACGTTATCTGACACCATCGATAAGATACCGTTGGCCACATAGAATAGTGCGAGCTGTGCGCCTTTATCTTCAACGTGAAGTACTGCATCGATCACTGGCTTAAACAGTCCCTGGTCAATGATTACAGCAACGACAGCGAAAAAGACAGCAAGAAGTGCAGTAAATGGTAGCGCTTCTTCAAAGGCTTTACCCATTGAGTGCTCTTCAATTACACCAGTAAACGCCGTTGCTAAGATGATAACAGAAAGGCCAATCAAACCGACTTCAGCGACGTGAAGCGCAAGGCCTACGATAAGCCAAACTGCGATTGCACTTTGAACCCATAGTTTTGCTACGTCTTGTTTTGTACGGTTTGCGCGTTCTTTGTTGTCAAATTCAACTAAGATTTGGCGAACGTTATTTGGCAGTTTTGCACCGTAGCCAAATACTTTAAATTTCTCTACAAGTGCACAAGTGATAATGCCGCAGATGAATACAGGCAATGTTACTGGCAACATACGGATGATAAATTCACCGAATTCCCAGCCTGCTTGCTTAGCAATCACTAAGTTTTGCGGTTCGCCTACCATGGTCATTACACCACCGAGTGCAGTACCTACACCAGCGTGCATAAGTAGTGAACGTAGGAAAGCACGGTAGTTTTCTAAATCGTCACGTGTAAGCTCAGAGATCTCTTCATCATGAGTATGATCGTGCGCTGACGTTGTGCCCTTACCTGATGCAACCTTGTGATAGATAGAGTAGAAGCCAACCGCAACGCTAATAACAACGGCGATTACTGTTAGAGCATCTAAGAATGCTGACAAGAAAGCAGCAGCGATACAGAAAGCGACAGAGAGTAGGACTTTGGATTGAATGCCAAGCAGGATCTTCGTGAAAATGAACAAAAGCAGTTCTTTCATGAAATAGATGCCAGCAACCATGAATACTAATAAGAGTAAAACTGGAAGGTTTGCTTGTAGCTCATGATAAACCATTTCGGGTTTGGTCATGCCAATGGCGACCGCTTGAATTGCCAATAAACCACCCGGTTGAAGAGGGTAGCATTTTAGAGCCATAGCTAGAGTGAAAATAAACTCAACCACTAATAGCCAGCCCGCAACAAATGGGTCAACTAGGAAGAAAACAAACGGGTTGATGATTAAAAAGGAAATGATGGCAAGTTTATACCAATCAGGAGCCTTACCAAGGAAGTTCTTGATAAAAGCGTTTCCGAGAGACATCGGCATGTTAATACTCTTTTATGTTGATTATGAATAGATAAGCAATACAACATTTGAGAATCGAGCTATAGAGGTTGTTAAAAACTATAACTAACAGTGACTTAGAAAAACTACATTCCATGTAATGTTCTGTGGTCTTGCCAAGTCACTCCCTTAGAAACTCAAGCACTGCTAATTTTTGAGCGCAACTCTACTCTTAGATAACATTTAGTCAACAGGAAAACCCCTGTAGCCCTAAAAATACCTCTTTTTTGTTGAGAAACGCGATCAAAGTAGCGCAAGCATACCACTTAAAATGTGATAAAAACCGACTAGAATCAATATTTCAGCGAAATGATTGAAATTAACAGAATAACGACGGTTTATATATGATTATTACAACTTAATATTGCAAATTAATAACTTTGAAATTATGACCAATCTCATTGATTTTAAAGAAAATTTGTTGTGTTAATGGTTTGTTGAAATGGTGGTTTATCGTTGCTTGCTTTTCAAACCTAGGGTGCAAACGTGTGCTGAACTTTAGAGTTTTAACTCTACTGGTGTTTTGGGGGAGTAAAATTTTTGAGGGTGTTTCCGCTGGGTGTGAACTAGTGGTATGATGAGTAAATTAGAACAGAATAATTAAATTGGATTGAAGTGTAGATGGTCATTAAGGCTAAAAGCCCGGCAGGATTTGCAGAAAAGTATATCATTGAAAGTATTTGGAATGGCCGTTTCGCTCCAGGTTCTATCTTGCCCGCAGAGCGTGAGCTTTCTGAGCTGATTGGTGTTACACGTACTACGCTTCGTGAAGTACTTCAGCGTCTTGCTCGTGATGGTTGGTTGACAATCCAACACGGTAAGCCAACTAAAGTTAACCAGTTTATGGAAACGTCAGGTCTTCATATTCTTGATACATTAATGACGTTGGATGTTGATAACGCAAGCAAAATGGTAGAAGACTTACTTGCTGCACGCACCAATATCAGCCCTATTTTTATGCGTTATGCATTTAAAGCAAATAAAGAAGCTTCTGAGCGTACGATTACTAATGTGATCGAATCCTGTGAAGCTTTACTTGCGGCACCGACATGGGATGAATTCCTAGAGTCTTCCCCGTACGCTGATAAGATCAAACAATCGGTCAAAGAAGACGCAGAAAAAGATGAAACGAAGCGTCAAACAATCTTAGTTGCTAAAACTTTTAACTTCTACGATTACATGCTTTTCCAACGTTTAGCATTCCATTCAGGTAACCAAATTTATGGTCTGATCTTCAACGGTGTTCGTAAATTGTACGACCGTGTTGGCAGCTACTACTTCTCTAACCCAGAAGCTCGTCGCTTAGCCATGGAGTTCTACAAAGACTTGTTTGTTATTTGTGAAAGTGGTGAGCGTGAAAACTTGCCACTTGTGATTCGTAACTACGGTATCGCAAGCGCACAGATTTGGAACGAGATGAAAACAACGTTACCAACAAACTTTACTGAAGACGACAGCTAAGTCTTTTCATTAAAGTACTGTTAGGTTGGTTTACTTATTAAGTAAACGACGTAAAGAAAACGAAAAAGCGGCGAGATAATCAAATTATCTCGCCGCTTTTTATTTATCGATAGTTGGTGAAAACTTATCAATAGGCAGTAACTTACCAGTGGCCAGCAACTATCTATAAGTAGTCATTTATCTATCTATGATGAGTAACTTACCCTGCAAACTCTTCTGAGTCTGGACGGTTAGTAAATTGCACGCCATTTAGAAAATCGCAAAGTAGTTGGTCTTCACATACTTTGTAGTTCTTGTTCTCTGGCTTACGGAAGTAAGCACCAATCTCGTACTTACTTAGGCTGATGCCTACCACTTCTAATATATCTAATACATCTTCTGCTTTCATGTTCAACGCAATACGCAGCTTCATGAAAATCATGTTGTTAGTCAGAGCAACTTCAGGTTTAGGCTGAACACCCTCTTTTTTGCCACGCTTAAGGTTGATAAAACCATTTAGAAATACCGCTAACTCTTTATCTTTCATCGTAGAGCATGACTTGTCGTTGTCTTCTTTTAGCCAGTTGATCACTTGGTCATGAGCAACGGTCACATCAGCTTGCTCGATAGCTTTAATGATCTGTGCATTTTTAAGGTTTAGCGCGTGTTGAATACGACGCAAGATTTCGTTGTTAGTCACTGGGAATTCCTAAAAAGGGTTTGGAGAGTAAAGAGGTGTTGGTTAGCCCGTTATCGTCGACAAACCAATTTCTACTCTACATAGCATAGTTGACGGCGACTCTAACAGAGAACGCTTATTTTCGGTAGATATAAAAAATCCCCAATGCTTATTAACTCATTCAAGTTAAAAGTGCATTAGGGATTTCGTTATGAGTGCTTGTTATCTGACTGAAGCCAGAATTACATTACACGCATACCAGGTTGAGCACCTTCGTGTGGCTCAAGGATCCACAGGTCGCTGCCACCAGGGCCCGCGGCTAGGATCATGCCTTCAGACATACCAAACTTCATCTTGCGAGGTTTTAGGTTTGCAACCATTACGGTTAGCTTGCCTTCTAGCTCTTCAGGTTTGTATGCTGACTTGATGCCAGAGAATACTTGGCGAGTTTCACCACCGATGTCCAGTTGGAACTTCAGTAGTTTGTTCGCTTTTGGTACTTCTTCACATGAGATAATACGAGCAATACGCATATCGACTGCTGCAAAGGCATCGAACTCAATCTCGTCTGCGATTGGCTCTTTGTCTAGCTCAGTTTGGCTTGCTTGCTCTTTTTCAGCTTCTGCTTTTTCTTTCGCAGCTGCTTCTGCGGCTGAATCTTCTTTAGAAGACTCGATCATTGCTTCCACTTTCTTCGGATCAATACGGCTAAACAGCGCTTTGAACTTAGTGATTTCGTGATCAGTTAGCGGTGTAGCAATAGCTTCCCACGTTAGTTCTTCGTTTAGGAAAGCCTCAGTGCGAGCCGCAAGCTCTGGCATAACTGGTTTCAGGTAAGCCATTAGCACGCGGAATAGGTTAATACCGACAGAAGAAACTTCTTGAAGCTCTTTCTCTTTACCTTCTTCTTTCGCAAGAACCCAAGGTGCTTTTTCGTCAATGTACTGGTTAGCTTTATCTGCTAGTGCAGTAATTTCACGGATAGCGCGGCTGAACTCACGAGTTTCGTATAGCTGACCGATACGCTCAGCAGCAGCAACGAATTCGTTGTATAGCTCAGGTTCTGCAAATTCAGCAGCAAGTTTTCCTTCAAAACGTTTCGTGATGAAGCCAGCGTTACGAGACGCTAGGTTAACAATCTTGTTTACGACGTCAGCGTTTACACGTTGAGTGAAGTCTTCAAGGTTAAGGTCAAGGTCATCGATACGGCTGTTTAGTTTCGCAGCGTAGTAGTAGCGTAGACACTCAGGGTCTAGGTGATTTAAGTACGTGCTTGCTTTGATGAATGTGCCTTTCGACTTAGACATCTTCGCACCGTTCACCGTTACGTAGCCGTGTACGAATACGTTGTTTGGCTTACGGAAACCAGCGCCTTCTAGCATTGCAGGCCAGAATAGGCTGTGGAAGTAAACGATGTCTTTACCGATGAAGTGGTAAAGCTCAGTTGTGCTGTCTTTCTTCCAGTATTCGTCAAAGTTTAGATCGTCACGCTTGTCACATAGGTTCTTGAAAGAAGCCATGTAGCCAACAGGAGCGTCTAGCCATACGTAGAAGAATTTGTTTTTCTCGCCTGGGATTTCGAAGCCGAAGTAAGGTGCATCACGTGAGATATCCCACTGTTGCAGACCAGACTCGAACCATTCCTGCATTTTGTTTGCAGTTTCATTCTGTAGAGAGCCAGAACGAGTCCACTCTTTAAGCATGCTTTCGAACTGAGGTAGGTCGAAGAAGAAGTGCTCAGAATCTTTCATTACTGGAGTTGCGCCAGAAACCGCTGATTTAGGGTTAATTAGCTCAGTTGGGCTGTATGTCTCACCACAGTTATCACAGTTATCACCATACTGGTCTTCTGACTTACACTTAGGGCAAGTACCTTTTACGAAGCGGTCTGGTAAGAACATCTCTTTCTCAGGATCGAAAAGCTGAGAAATAGTACGGCTAGAAATGAAGCCGTTCTTTTTAAGTTCTAGATAGATGTGAGAAGCCAGTTCACGGTTCTCTTCGCTATGTGTGCTGTGGTAGTTATCAAAACTGATATCAAAGCCAGCGAAGTCTTTTTGGTGCTCTTCACTAACAGCAGCGATCATCTCTTCTGGCGTGATACCCATCTGTTGAGCTTTAAGCATAATTGGCGTGCCGTGAGCATCGTCAGCACAGATGAAGTTTACAGTGTTGCCACGTAGACGCTGGTATCGAACCCAGATATCAGCTTGGATATGCTCAAGCATATGGCCAAGGTGAATAGAGCCGTTAGCGTACGGAAGCGCACAAGTTACCAAAAGTTGTCTTGGATCAGTTGCCATACTTAATAATTCGCTTTTTTGATAGGTATAAATTTTGAGAGGTAATACTACTTTATAACGTGTGATACGCCAAGGTATCAGACAAAGGATTCCCTTAGTTTTTTAGGGGTTCAGTCTTCATCTCGTGGGTGATAGCATAAATAAAAAAAGGAGCCCCAATGCGTAACTTTACTTCTAAGCAAGATTTCTGTTCATGGTTGAATGAGTTCGAGTCACCAATCCTCATCCCAGAGTGGGCGCTACACCAAAATATTGTATCGGTTGATCCTCGTGGGTCATTTGTCATTACCTTGCCTTTTGCAGCTAATCAGCTCGCGGTTGAATTGGAACAGTGGATCAACTCCCAGATTGAACAACAGCTTGTCAGCACTTTTCAGTTTGAAGTAAAAGTGAAGGCGTCTGCGCTAGAAACTACAGTCGCAACACCATTGAAAGGCGTTAAGAACATTATCGCCGTGACGTCGGCAAAGGGTGGGGTGGGTAAATCGACAACTTCGGTAAACCTTGCGCTTGCGTTATCTAAGTCAGGTTCAAAAGTGGGCTTGTTGGATGCGGATATCTATGGTCCATCTGTGCCTATGATGCTCGGTCAACTGGATGCAAAGCCAGAAGTACAGAACAACAAATGGATGATGCCAATCGAGGCGCATGGCATTTTCACTCATTCTATTGGCTATCTTGTGTCGAAAGATGATGCTGCAATCTGGCGTGGCCCAATGGCAGCGAAGGCTTTAGGTCAGCTTGTTAACGAAACCGTATGGCCTGATTTAGATTACCTTGTTATCGACATGCCACCGGGCACAGGTGATATTCAGCTCACACTTTCACAGCAAATCCCAGTAACGGGCGCGGTAGTCGTGACGACACCTCAAGACTTGGCTTTAGCCGATGCACGTAAAGGTGTGGCGATGTTCGATAAAGTGAGCGTGCCAGTTGCAGGCTTAGTGGAAAACATGAGTTACCATATTTGTAGTCACTGTGGCGAAAAAGAGCATATCTTCGGTGCTGGTGGTGCAGAAGCCATGTCGGAAGAGTTCTTCCTCGATATTTTGGCGCAAATTCCACTGCATATTGATGTAAGAGAAGACATCGACGCGGGCTGCCCAACGGTTATACGCCGCCCGGAAAGCGAACACACTCGTCATTACCTAGAATTGGCTGAAAATGTGGCTGCGAAAATGTTCTGGACGGGAAAAGCGAGACCGGAAGCGATCAACTTTTCTATGGTTGATTAGAGTAGATAAGTCTTAAGGCCGTATAAATAATGTTTGGGTGAGATAAATAGCTTTTGTATTTGGCTAAAGAGCCGTTGGGTTTGTGCAAATAGTTGTACGCCAGTTATTCGAAAGCAAACGATTGTATTCATTTAATGTATAGATAACATCAATTTGACTGCAATTAGCTAGAATGGCGACTAGAATCTATGTTGTTTAGCCCCTATAATCAGGCGGTTTATCTCTTCCCACCACCAAACCATATCGGGTGCAAAATTAATGTCTGATAATAATCAATGTGTCATCGTAGGTATCGCTGGCGCTTCAGCATCAGGAAAAAGTCTGATTGCTAGTACAATTTATAATGAGTTGCGCGAGAAAGTAGGCGACCATCAAATTGGTGTTATCACGGAAGATTGCTACTACAGCGACCAAAGCCACTTGAGTATGGAAGAGCGTGTTAAAACTAACTACGATCACCCAAATGCACTGGATCATGATCTATTATGTGAACACCTACAGCAGCTAATGAGTGGCAATGCGGTAGAAGTTCCTGAATACAGCTACACAGAACACACACGTACCTCTGAAACGACTACACTTACACCTAAGAAAGTGATCATTTTAGAAGGTATTCTGCTTCTAACAGACCCGCGTCTTCGTAAACTAATGCACGCAAGCGTGTTTATGGATACACCGTTAGACATCTGTCTACTACGCCGTGTTAAGCGTGATGTAGAAGAACGTGGTCGTACAATGGACACGGTACTTAAGCAATATCAAGAAACAGTACGTCCAATGTTCATGCAGTTTATCGAGCCTTCAAAACAACATGCAGACATCATCGTTCCTCGTGGTGGTAAAAACCGTATTGCGATTGACGTGCTAAAAGCGCACATTGCGAAGTTGTTGAAGTCTTAATCGAATAAAAATTTGCCTAAGTGACTCACTTAGCTTTATTTTTTACCGAATCAGTGGCACTTTTATAGTGCCACTTTCTTTTGGAATCTAAGCAAGGAATATGCGGATGAAGAAACTACTCATTTTCATAGCTGTACCAGTGTTTGTTGTCGTTGCAGCAATTCTGGCACTAGTGCTGTTAGTGAACCCTAACCAATTTAAGCCATTAATTGTCGAACAAGCCCAAAAACACACAGGCCTAGAGCTCGTGATCGAGGGCGATATCAGCTGGCAATTCTTCCCATCTATTGGCTTCGAACTTGGTCAAACTGAATTACGTAACCCTGAAGGATTCACCCAACCAAACCTGTTTAAGGTTGATACCGTTGGCGTTGATGTTTCGGTTACCCCGCTATTTAGCAACCAACTAGAGATCGGCAACATTACTCTAGATGGTGCAGAATTCTATTTAGAAACGCTTAAAGATGGTCGTAAGAATATCGACGCGCTAACTCAAGCATCAGCTCCTCAAGAGTCTGAGCCTGCAGCTGACGCAAGTTCTGAATCAACACCTGCGCCCCAAGAGCAAAGTGCTACAGACGCATCTGGTTGGACGATCAACCTTGCCGGCGTCACTGTTTCAAATGCGTTGTTTGAGATGGACGACAAGCAAGCTGGTTCATTTACTAAGTTATACGATGTGTCTTTGAACCTTTCTGAGTTTGCCGTTGATACATGGACAACCGCGACGTTTGCGGCTTCTGGTGAAAACAATCAACAGAAATTCTCTGCAAACGGCAGTGCTGAATTCAAATTATCGGAAGGCTTCGCAAGTTACGCACTGCGTAATATTGACCTAAACGCTAAGTTCAATGATCCAGCAACGTCGATTGAGTCAGCAAAAATTGGCTTGGATACGTTTGAGTTCGATAAGGTAAACCAACTGACTTACGCTGTAATCGGTAATGCGGCTGGCCTTGACCTTGATCTTAAAGGTGGCGGTGAACTTACCGTCGATAGCGCGATTTCAAAAGTAACGCTGAACAAATTAACGTTAGACTCAACATTCAAAGGCGACACGCTTCCTCAGTCTCCAATGAAAGTCGACATGCTGTCTGATTTAAGCTTCGATCTTAATAAGAGCCACCTGAGCTTTGTGTTAGAGAAGCTACAAGCTAACGCTATTGCTTTAGACGGTAAAGCAGACGTAACCCTATCTGAAATACCAAAAGTTCGTTTCTCTCTTCATAGCCCGAATATTGATTTAGATGAGTTCTTAGGCTTAGGCAATACAACAGAAACAGCGAGCACAGCTCCTTCTGGTTCTGCTGGTGGCTCAACGTCAAACTCTGGTAGTTCAGCTCCTGCTAAAGAAGTCGAACCTGATCTTTCTGCATTGAAAACGCTCGACGTGAAAGGTGACATCACGATTGATAAGTTCAAGGCGAGCAATGCGAAGATGCAGAATGTTAAAACGGCATTTTCGGTTAACCGTGGTATCGCAGAGCTAACCTCATTCACATCGAATCTTTACCAAGGTTCTATTTCTGCGACCGCTAAGCTAGACGCTCGTAAAACACCAGCGACTTACACTGCTAATAAGAAAATTAGAGGTGTGAAGGTTCAACCGTTACTGGTTGATGTAGCGAACAACGACATGCTGGAAGGGACGGGTAATATCGATGTTAACGTTAAAGGTAAGAGCCTTACGCCAACAGGAATCAAGAAGAACCTAGTCGGCACGATCGTGATTAACTTTGAAGATGGTGCGGTGAATGGCATCAACGTTGCTCAATTGATTCGAGAAAATTACGCTAAGATCAAAGGCGAAAAAGTCGAAAGCAAAGATGAGGCTCAAAAGACGGACTTCAGCGCAATGAAAGCGACACTGAAAGTTGATAAGGGTTGGGTTTCAACGAACGACTTATCGGCACAGTCACCACTGCTACGCGTGACAGGTCAAGGTAAAGCAAACTTCATTAATGAAACGGTCGACTTCCTTGTTCGTACATCGATTGTTGGTTCGCTTGAAGGTCAGGGCGGCAAGAACATTGATGACCTGAAAGATGTGACCATCCCAATTAAGGTGACAGGCCAATGGGCTGACCCGAAATTTGCGCTTGTTTTTGATGATGTGTTGAAACAAAAAGCACAGAAAGAGATCGACCGTGGTGTGAATAAGCTAACGGATAAGATCAAAGACGAGAAGACCAAAGAAGCGGTTGACGGTTTGTTGAAAGGTTTCTTTAACTAAACCTTTCTAACTCGCATATAAAGAAGCGCCACTCCTGTTGCAGGAGTGGCGCTTTTTTTTGGATGCTGATTATTATCCGGGCTTAGTAAACAAAGAGATTCCCTATGAAACTCGTTCTTCGTTCTAGGGGCGTTCCTCGTTCTAGAGAATGACGATCGGTGCTCGTCCTTTATTTAGGGGAGTAACACTGAAGAGTCGTCATCCTCGAGAGGGAAGAATGACCGAGTCGGGGATCTCTAGTTGAATGCGATTACCAGTCAACGCCTTGAAGCGCTTTCACACCAGATTCAAAAGCGTGTTTTACGTTACGTACTTCTGAAACAGTATCGGCCATGTCCGTTAAAGTGCGGTGCGCGCCACGGCCAGTAATGATCACTGACTGCATTTTAGGACGGTTATTCAGAGCTTCCACCACTTCATCCAGTTCGATATAGCCATAGCTCACCATGTAAGTCAGCTCATCAAACAGAATCACATCAATCGACTCATCGGCTAGCATGCGCTGACACTCTTTCCACACGCGCTGCGCGGCTTCGATATCTTGAGCCTTGTTTTGGGTTTCCCAAGTGAAGCCGGTTCCCATAACTTGGAATTCCACATCCAGTTTTTGAAGAACGTTCTTTTCGCCGTTATCCCAAGTCCCTTTGACAAATTGTGCAACGGCACATTTCTTACCATGACCAACTGCACGTGTAATGGTACCAAAACCGGATGTTGATTTTCCTTTACCGTTACCAGTAATAACCAGCAATAAGCCTTTCACTTCTTGTGCTGCAGCCACTCGTGCATCAACTTGTTCTTTTACTTTCTGTTGTCTTGCTTTATGGCGTTGTTCTTTGTTGTCTTCGGTCGACATAACAAATCCTTTTAAGTTGTGATTGCGCCTATCATAGCTTAACTTAACGATAGCAAAAACCATCGGAAGAACAGGTGATTACGGATGAAAAAGATACTCGTTGTTTGCATGGGGAATATTTGTCGCTCGCCAACAGGTGAAGCGGTACTTAGAAAGAAAGCCCAACAGATGGATATTGACGTAACGGTCGACTCTGCGGGGACGATTGGCTTTCATCAAGGTAATCCACCAGATTCACGTTCTAAGTCAGCCGGTGAAAAGCGTGGCTACAGCTTTAAAGGTATTACGTCTCGCAAGGTAGTGATGAATGATTTTGATGAGTTTGATTTAATACTAGCCGCAGATCAGGCGAATTTAGATGATTTAATGAGCCAGTGCCCAGCCCACCTTCAATACAAACTTGCGCTATTCTTGAGCTTTGGAGAGTCACAATATCAAGAGATACCAGATCCTTATTATGGTGAGGGAAATGGCTTTGAGTTGGTGTTGGATTTAATCGAAGAGTCTAGCGAAGCGATACTGCGTTCAATGTAGTGTGGGAACAATGTTCGTCGTTGGGTGATAAGTCTAAGGGCTGACCGGTAGGTATAAAAAAGGCCGACATCGAATGTCGGCCTTTCTAAATCTAGCTTTAAGCCATGACTAAGCTTACTTAGACATTACTTTGTAGATTGGGTCTTCTGCAACGTTCGCTTCAACTAAGCTACCGGCTTTGTGCAGCATAGCAACACAGTCTTGGCTTAGGTGGCGAAGGTGAAGTGTTTTACCTAGTGCAGCGTAACGGTCAGCAATCGTGTCGATCGCTTCAATTGCAGAGTGGTCTGTTACGCGTGAGTTGGCGAAATCAACGATAACATCTTGTGGATCGTTGTATGCGTCAAACAACTCAAGGAAGTTAGCGGTTGAACCAAAGAAGATTGGGCCGTTAACTTTGTACTCTTTAGAGCCTTCAGCGTTAACTGATTTGTCTGCGTAGATGTGTTTAGCATGTTGCCATGCGAACATTAGTGCCGAAGCAACAACACCCACACCAACAGCGACCGCAAGGTCCGTTAGTACTGTTACCACGGTAACCAGAACGATAACGAAGAAATCTTGCTTAGGAACGCGACGCGCAAGCTTGAAGGTTGCCCATTCAAACGTACCGATAACAACCATGAACATTACGCCCACAAGTGCTGCTAGAGGAATCATTTCAATCAGTGCAGAACCAAACAGGATGAACATCAGTAGTGCAACTGCCGCTACGATACCTGAAAGACGACCACGACCGCCTGAGTTTACGTTGATCATCGATTGACCGATCATCGCACAACCACCCATCGCACCGAATACAGAACACGTTACGTTAGCCATACCTTGACCAACACATTCACGGTTAGATTGGCCACGAGTGTTTGTCATCTCGTCTAGTACCGTTAGTGTCAGTAGAGACTCGATCAGGCCGATAGCTGCAAGGATAATTGCGTATGGCAGGATGATCTGAAGTGTCTCGAAAGAAAACGGAACTGCGGGAATAGAGAACGTTGGTAGAGAGCCCGCTAGCGTAGCGGCTTCGTCGCCAGACATAGTACGTAGGAAGTCAACAACAGTACGAGTTTCAAGATCAAGGCCTACAACCAAAGCCGTTACCGTTACAATAGCTACCAATGAAGAAGGTACTGCTGTAGTGAGTTTAGGTAGGAAGTGGATGATACCCATAGTGAGTGCGACTAGGCCTAACATCAGTGTCATTTGACCGCTTGGTAACCAAGTTAATGCACCCGTTACGTCTGGCGCTTTAAATTGACCAAGCTGAGCTAGGAAGATCACAATTGCCAAACCGTTCACGAAACCAATCATTACTGGGTGTGGAACGATACGGATAAATTTACCTAACTTGAATACACCCGCTGCAATTTGCAGAAGGCCAGCCAGCATAACGGCTGCGAATAGGTATTGAACGCCATGGGTTGCCACTAGGCTCACCATTACAACGGCCATTGCGCCAGTTGCACCAGAAATCATACCTGGACGACCACCGAAGACGGAAGTGATTAAACCTACGATGAATGCTGCGTAAAGACCAACCATTGGGTCAACGCCAGCAACAAAGGCGAATGCTACGGCTTCAGGTACCAGAGCTAGGGCTACTGTAAGACCTGAAAGCACGTCATTCTTTACAGAGTGCTTTGAAAATTGTGGGAATTCGAACATGTTTGCTCAGCTATGCTAAAAATGGATTTACCGACACGAGTGTATTGCGTAGCCAAACAGTGATGGAAAAGAGCGGCAATAGCGAAGTGTCGAAAAGATAAGTGCGCGAATGCTACCCAAAAATGTGACTAAGTTCAAGGTTGAACCTAACTTTGAGTAATATATCTGTTAATTTTTATTCGATTAGTAGATATGAAAAAGGCTGCTTTAATAAGCAGCCTTTGATTCTATTTACTGGTGATTATCTATCAGTAATCGCTAGTAGTTTGGCTTAGTCATACCTGCGCCAGCTTGGTTCGACGCTGCCTGACTACCTGCACCTTTCGGTACAAAACGCTCAGTGCGGAACGGAGCTGCAACAACTTCAATCTCTTTGATCTCTTGTGGACCAGGAGCTTTAGTCATTGGTGAGCCTGCTTGCTTCTTAGCAACAGTTGCTTTTGGTGCAGCTTGAGGAGCTTCTGCTTTTACAACAGGCGCTTCTTCAACTTTTGCACTTTCAGCTTTAGGTGCTTCAGCTTCAACAACTGGTGTTGTCTCTTCTACTGCAACAGCCGCTTCGACTTTCGTCGCTTCTACAATCACTGGAGCTTCAACTTTCTCAGTTTCAACGACCACTGGTGCTTCTTCAACGACTACAGGAGCTTCAGTTACCTGAGCTTCAGAGCGAGTTTCTTCAGCAACAACTGCGTCTTCACGAGAGATGATCACTTTACCCATAGCTAATTCAGGACAAGCAAAACCGCCAGCCATCACTACGTTGCTTTGAGGTGCATTCTCTTGAGCTGTATTTTGCTCTTGAGCTTGAACAGCAACGTCCATTTCCGCCACTTCAGGTTTTGTCTGATTGTGGTGAGGTTTTGGAATGAAGCGAGGCATCACTTTACCCATAGCCATCTCAGGAGAAGCTACACCACCTTTACGTAGGCGGAATGGGTTAGGGCGACGATCGCGACCGCGACGACGACGTTGACCACTTGCACGTAGGTGACGTGGAGAGCGACGGTTACGACGTTGCTTCGGCTCTTCCTGTTCTGTTTGCTCAGCATTTACTTGAGTTGCTTCTACTTGTTCCGCAACTTTTTGCTCTTGAGCTACAGCTTGTACGTGATTTGCTGTTTGTACCTTTTGCTCTTTTGAAGCGTTATCGGCATTGTTGTCAGCTTCTGCTTGAGCTTGCTGGTCTTTAACTCGAACTAGTTTGTTCAGCTTACGACGTTGACGACGCTCTTTAATTTTCACAGCTTTTGCTTCAGGCTTCGCCTTTGGCGCTTCTGGTTTATCAGCTTGAGCTTCTGCCGCTAGCTGTAGACCTTCTTCTGCTAATTTAGATGGTACTTGCTCTTCTTGTTGCTTCTGCTCATCACGTGGCTTATTGCGACGATCTTGCTTAGGCTTACGAGGCTGACGAGTTTGCTGTGGAGCTGCTTCTTTTTGCTCTTCAGGTTTCTCATCACGTACAGGTTTACGACGGCGTTTGTTGTCACGGTTTTCGTTGCGATTGTCGCCACGTTCGTTACGTTGTTCGCTACGGTCACCACGCTCGTTACGTTGTTCGCCACGGTCACCACGTTGGTTACGACGGCGGTTGTCGTTACGATCACGGCGTTGACGGTTACCGTTGTTGCGATTGTTCTTAGGTTTTTCTTCTTGCTTCTCTTCTTCTTTCTTCTCTTCTTGAGTTGAAGAGCCAAATAAGAAGCTACCGATAGCTTTGAAGAAACGACCAATTAGGCTAGGTTCTTGCGTTGCAGCTGGTTCAACTTTCTTCTCTTCAACAGCTTTAGGAGCTGGAGCAGGAGTGGGTGCTGATTGAGCTGGAGCCGCGAAACCTTTCAGAGCAGGCTCTTCGATCTTCTTAGGACGAATAGTCTGTTCTGCTGGTTCTTTGCTTTCTGCTTCTTTTAAAGCTTCTAGCTTGGTAGGCAGCAAGTAAGAGAGTAGATCGAACTCTTCACCTTCACGAACACGGATAACCTCAAAGTGTGGCGTTTCCATGTCAGAGTTAGGAACAACAGTGATCTTAACTTCTTGGTTCTTCTCGATGTGGTTTACTGAGCGACGTTTTTCGTTCAGAAGGTAAGAGGCAATTGGAACAGGCACAACAGCAAGTACTTGTGCTGTGTTGTCTTTTAGAGCTTCTTCTTCAATCAAACGTAAAACAGAAAGTGCTAGAGATTCGTTATCACGAACAACACCAGTACCTGTACAACGAGGACAAATGTGGTGGCTTGCTTCTGCTAGTGATGGGCTCAAACGTTGACGAGACATCTCTAGAAGACCAAAGCGAGAAATACGACCAATCTGAACACGTGCACGATCTAAACGAACGGCATCACGTAGACGGCTTTCAACTTCGCGTTGGTGGCGAACTGGAGTCATATCGATGAAGTCGATAACAACAAGACCACCTAGGTCACGTAGACGTAATTGACGTGCAATTTCATCGGCTGCTTCTAGGTTAGTGTTTAGCGCTGTTTCTTCAATATCGCTGCCCTTTGTTGCACGAGCAGAGTTGATATCGATAGAAGTTAGAGCTTCTGTTGGGTCGATCACGATAGAACCACCAGACGGAAGACGAACTTCACGTTGGAAAGCTGATTCGATCTGGCTTTCAATCTGGTAATGGCTGAATAGTGGCACTTCACCATCGTATTTCTTAACGCGATTCATGAAATCTGGGCGTATTAATTGAATGTGCGCTTGTGCACGTTCAAAAATAGTATTGCTGTCGATTAGAATCTCGCCAATATCACGACGTAGATAGTCACGAATCGCACGAACGATAACGTTACTTTCTTGGTGAATAAGGAAAGGAGCTGCATTTGAATCAGAAGCTTGCTTAATAGCGCCCCAGTGATTCAATAGAACGTTCAAGTCCCACTCTAGCTCTTCTGCACTTTTGCCAACACCTGCTGTACGCACGATTAAGCCCATGCCTTGAGGAAGCTCAAGAGTGCTTAATGCTGCTTTCAGTTGAGTGCGTTCATCACCTTCGATACGACGAGAAATACCGCCAGCACGAGGGTTATTAGGCATAAGAACTAAGTAACTACCAGCCAAAGAGATGAAAGTTGTCAGTGCAGCGCCTTTGCTACCACGTTCTTCTTTCTCAACTTGTACGATTACTTCTTGTCCTTCTCTTAGCACTTCTTTAATGCTAGGACGGCCCTGGTATGTATAACCTTCAGGGAAGTATTCGCGGGCAATTTCTTTAAGAGGGAGGAAACCGTGACGTTCTGCGCCGTAATCAACAAATGCCGCTTCTAGGCTTGGTTCAATACGGGTAATACGTCCTTTGTAGATATTCGCTTTCTTTGACTCGTGACCTGGACTTTCGATATCTAGATCGAACAGTCGCTGGCCATCAACCAAAGCGACACGCAACTCTTCTTTTTGAGTTGCGTTAATTAACATTCTTTTCATTTAGAAATTCTCATTGTCTTTTCTTATTTTCATCATTGGTCTTATCGCTTTATTCGTTTCTCATGGTGCCAGATCCCATGGCTTTATCGGTGCAGCCTCCCGGCTGGAGTAGGGATGCTCTGGGGCACGTCAGTCATCATAGGGAGTTAGCCTATGATCCGCGATGTGGCGGTGAATACTCAACATGAGTGTACGTGAGTAGAGCGATAAGGAACTCAGTTGACCGTGTCTTACGCCGATTGCAGCACTGTCTAATCTGAGTCATCTACTCATTTACTTGCTTATGAATGGTTAGCTGTTTAAATATTAGTCAATCCATTGATAGCAGCTGTGAACTATAGCAGTGGTCGGTAAACACAGCAATCTGCTTTGTCGTAATGCGGTAAAAAAAACAGTTTTTGTTTGGGTTTTGATAGCTCTAACTCACTGTCTATAAATAATTTATCAATTGATATTTTAATTTGCAGGAAGCTTGGTGCTTTTTTGTTCGAAGAATCAAAGAAATATAGAACTTCAATGACCTTTTAGGGATAGATCGGCAGGGATTATAGATAAATAAGTTCAGAATAGGGTTAAGAAAATCTCAATTATCAAAAGTGACAGTGATACAATGGCCCAATGAGCGAAATTAGAACCCAAGTCCAATTTGTCGACATTGACGAAGATATGGCTGGTCAGCGTATTGATAACTTCTTACGCAACCAATTAAAAAACATCCCGAAAAGCATGATTTACCGAATTGTGCGTAAAGGCGAAGTCCGCGTAAACAAAAAACGCATCAAGGCTGAATACAAACTAAAAGCAGGTGATTTAGTTCGTATCCCGCCAGTCACTATTGAAGAGAAAACAGAAGAGAACGTGCCAAGCACGAAACTCAATAAGGTTTCTGAATTAGAACAGTGCATCATTTATGAAGATGATCACATGCTGATTCTGAATAAACCATCAGGTACTGCGGTTCATGGTGGTAGCGGGCTAAAGTTTGGCGCGATTGAAGCATTGCGTGCACTTCGCCCTGATGCTCGTTTTCTTGAATTGGTACACCGTATTGATAGAGATACGTCTGGCATTTTGCTTGTTGCTAAGAAGCGCTCGGCGCTAAGACACCTTCAAGCACAGTTCCGTGAAAAAACGGTTCAAAAATACTACTTCGCTTTAGTGATGGGCGAATGGAAGAACAGCTGTAAAGTGGTTAATGCTCCTTTATTGAAAAATGAAGTAAACAGCATTGTTCGCGTTAACCCGAATGGTAAGGCTTCTGAAACTCGTTTTAAGGTTTTGGAAAAATTCCAAGATGCGACGTTGGTTCAGGCAAGCCCAATTACCGGCCGTACGCACCAAATTCGAGTACACGCTCAGTATACTGGCCACCCAATTGCTTGGGATGACCGTTACGGTGATCGTCGTTTTGATGCTTACACGGGTAAAGTAGGATTGAATCGTTTGTTCTTACATGCCGCCAACATTAAGTTTACCCATCCAGGTAGCGAAGAGAAGATGGATATCTCTGCTCCAATGGAAAAAAGGCTAGAGAGAGCACTCACTGGTCTACGTAAGCTTTAAGAAGATACGAAAGGGTTAGCTGTTTCTAGCCTTACCTATCTACTAACAAAAAAGTTGACGAAATCCGTCAACCTTTTTTGTTTTCATCTGTTGTAGAAAATCCCCAACTCGCTCGTTCCTCGCTCATGAGGATGACGACTTTTTAAAGACAGGTTCTACATCATGAGCTGATGGATGATGTAGCTATCTTCGTCATTCCCTAGACTGACAAAGGAAGGAGTAGGGAATCTCTAACAAAGAGAGAGTCTCCGTTATAGTACGCTCATTCCTTGCGCTTCTAACATATCAACCAGATCGATCAGAGGTAAACCGATCAAGGTATTCGGGTCTTTACCTTCCATCTGTTTAAATAGCGCGATACCTAACCCTTCACACATAAAGCTGCCCGCGCAGTAATAAGGCTGTTCTTTCTCAACATAAGAAATGATCTGCTGTTGTGTTAAATCACGGAAATGCACGATGAAGGTATCTAAGCGAGTGTCGGCTTTATTGGTTTCACTGTTCCATACGGTTATCCCAGTATAAAAAGTGATGCTTTTACCGCTTTGGCGAGATAGCTGCTCAATCGCTTTTTCACGAGTGTGTGGTTTACCAATGATTTCTCCATCAATCACACACACTTGATCGGAACCAATCACTAGGCTTGGTTGTTCGACAGTACAAGACTTGGCTTTTGTCTCGGCAAGACGCATCACTAACTGTTGAGGTGTCTCTTCTGGAAGTGGTGTTTCATTGCAGTCAGGCTTCGCTGTGACAAAGTCTAACTGTAGTTTTTTGAGGATCTCTTGCCTAAATGGAGATGTAGAAGCTAAAACTAGTTGGTAATTTCTCATTTTAATTTACAATTCGTGTAAGCATTTAGTTCAGGATAACGTAACTTATCCTGCTATTCATAATGCTCTGAACAGGAAAGGTAGGAAAGTACATTTTTTTTGCCATTTCCTTTGACTAAACACGATTTGGAAGATAAGATTCGCGCCCTATGCAAAAGGAAAAAATACCGCGTACAGTTGATCCGGCAAGAACGGCTCAAAAACGACTCGATATGGATGGTATCATTCAAGTCAGTCTTTTAAAGCGTTTAACCGAAACAACTGAAGGCGTAAAACGTGACGCGCAAGTCTCAATGTCATTTGGGCTTGATGAACAACGATTAGTCGTTATCTCTGGTAAAGCTAACGTCGAAGTCGATTTAGAGTGTCAACGTTGTAATGAGGTTTTCGCACATGAGTGCGATGTTCAATTTACTTATACTCCTGTTTACAGCGAGAAAAGTGAAGAGGAAGCACCGGAAGAGTACGATTTGGTAGATCTGAACGAGTACGGTGAGTTAGACCTGATTCAATTAGTTGAAGACGAGTTCATCCTTGGATTGCCACAAATAGCAATGCACGACGATGCGAAATGTAGCGTTAACTCAAATAACTTGGTGTTTGGTGAACTTCCTGAAGAAATTGAGGAAGATAAAAAGCCGAATCCATTTGATGTTTTAAAAAACTTAAAGAAGTAACTTATTAATAAGTATCTTTAAGAATTTACATAGGAGTAGGGTCAATGGCCGTACAAAAGAGCAAGAAATCACGTTCAATGCGTGGCATGCGTCGTTCACACGATGCGCTAACTACAGCTGCACTTTCTGTAGACGCAACTTCAGGTGAAACTCACCTACGTCACAACGTGACTGCCGAAGGTTTCTACCGCGGCAAAAAGGTTATCAACAAGTAAGGTTGACCTTTGCAAAATCTAACCGTTGCGCTTGATGCAATGGGCGGGGACTTCGGTCCTCGTGTAACAGTGCCTGCCGCCGTGCAGGCACTGTCGTATTTCCCAGAGCTAAAAGTCATTCTCATAGGTGATCGAAATGCGATCACATCTCAATTATCTTCATTAGGTCGAAAGCCTGATTCTCGTTTGAGTATCCAGCATTGTGATCGAGTCATTTCCAATTCTGAAAAACCTTCCCTAGCCTTACGTAATAGTCAGGGTAGTTCTATGCGTGCTGCTATCGATTTGGTTGCCGAATCACAGGCTGATGCTTGTGTGAGTGGTGGTAACACTGGAGCACTGATGGCGTTATCTCGTTTCAGACTCAAACTCCTTCCCGGTATTGATAGGCCTGCATTGGTTTCCGCTTTGCCTACTGCTTCTGGTAACCGTACATGGATGCTTGATTTAGGAGCGAACGTTTCTAGTGACGCAGATTCACTGTTTCAGTTTGCTGTAATGGGTAGTGCATTAGCGGAACAACATTTAGGTCGCGCTCCACGTGTCGCTATCTTGAATATCGGTGCCGAAGAAATCAAAGGCAATGACCTTGTGAAACGATGCGCGGAAATGTTGTCTAATACTCAGTCTGTGAACTTCATAGGCTATATTGAAGGTAATCAATTACTTCAAGATGCTGCTGATGTCGTCGTATGTGATGGTTTTGTGGGCAATGTCTGCTTAAAAACGTGCGAAGGTACGGCTCAGCTCTTTATTGATAAGCTAAAAACGCGCATGATGGCTTCAACAATAAAGGGTTGGATCGCCAGAATGTTGTTTTCTGAGCTATTTACTGAATTAAAAACCTTGAACCCCGACCAGTATAACGGCGCAAGTTTGTTAGGATTGCGCGGCATTGTCATTAAAAGTCATGGAAGTGCTGATGTGTCTGCAGTCGTCAACGCGATTGGTGAAGCAGTACACGAGGTCAAACGACAAGTCCCCAGCCGCATTAGCGATCGTTTGGAAGCGGTTTTACTCGAGAGGCATTATTAGTCTTCATGTATAGCAAAATTTTAGGTACTGGCAGCTACTTGCCATCTCAGGTGCGTACTAACGCAGACTTAGAGAAAATGGTAGAGACTAGCGATGAGTGGATCGTTGCTAGAACAGGTATTAAAGAGCGTCGTATTTCAGCGGAAAACGAAACCGTTGCGGATATGGCGTTTTACGCTGCTGAGAATGCCATTGAGATGGCAGGTATCGACAAAGAAGATATTGATTTAATCATCGTTGCGACAACCAGCAGTAGCCATACATTCCCGTCTTCGGCATGTCAGGTACAAGGTAAGCTTGGTATCAAAGGCTGCCCTGCGTTTGATTTAGCTGCGGCGTGTTCTGGCTTTGTCTATGCACTGTCTGTTGCTGATCAACATATCAAGACTGGTATGTGTAAAAACGTTTTGGTAATCGGTGCGGATGCACTGTCAAAAACCTGTGATCCGACTGACCGCTCTACTATCATCTTATTTGGTGATGCTGCAGGCGCGGTGGTTGTAGGCGCAAGCGAAGAGCCAGGTATTTTGTCTACTCATATTTACTCTGATGGTAAATATGGTGAGCTTCTAAGCCTAGAAGTTCCAGAGCGTGGCGGTGATGCAGACAAGTGGCTGCACATGGCGGGCAACGAAGTGTTTAAAGTGGCGGTAACTCAGCTTTCTAAGCTAGTTAAAGACACATTAGCGGCGAACAATATGGATAAGTCAGAGCTTGATTGGTTAGTTCCACACCAAGCGAACTACCGTATTATCTCGGCAACCGCTAAGAAGCTGACGATGTCGCTTGATCAAGTTGTGATTACTCTTGATAAGCACGGCAATACGTCGGCAGCTACCGTACCAACGGCCCTTGATGAGGCTGTTCGCGACGGGCGAATTAAACGTGGTCAAACGCTTCTACTTGAAGCATTTGGCGGCGGCTTCACTTGGGGTTCTGCGTTAGTTAAATTCTAACCCCAAGCGATAATCAACAAACAAGGCACATAACTTATGTGCCTTATTCAATTTTTTGCTTTGCTTAAAGGAAAATTACAATGAGCAAATTTGCTATCGTATTCCCAGGCCAAGGCTCTCAAGCTATCGGTATGCTTGCTGACCTAGGCGAACAGTATGATGTTGTTAAAAAGACATTTGCTGAAGCTTCAGAAGCACTTGGTTACGATCTATGGGCATTGGTTCAAGATGGTCCAGTAGAAAATCTAAATGAAACTTTCCGTACTCAACCAGCTCTACTTACTGCGTCTGTTGCAATCTGGCGTGTATGGCAAGAGCTTGGTCTAGAGCAACCTGAAAACCTAGCAGGCCACAGCCTAGGCGAATACTCTGCACTAGTGTGTGCGGGTGTTATCGACTTTAAAGAAGCGATCAAGCTAGTTGAGCTACGTGGTCAACTGATGCAAGAAGCGGTTCCTGCGGGCGTTGGTGCAATGTACGCAATCATCGGTCTAGATGATGAAGCGATTGCTAAAGCGTGTGAAGAAGCGGCGCAAGACGAAGTTGTGTCTCCAGTTAACTTCAATTCACCTGGCCAAGTTGTTATCGCGGGTAACAAAGCGGCAGTAGAGCGAGCTGGTGCACTATGTAAAGAAGCAGGCGCTAAACGTGCTCTTCCTTTACCTGTATCTGTGCCGTCTCACTGTGCCCTTATGAAGCCTGCAGCAGACAAGCTAGCGGTTGCTCTAGAAGCTCTAGAGTTCAACGCACCGGCACTGCCTGTTATCAATAACGTCGATGTTATTGCTGAAACAGACCCTGCAAAAATCAAAAGCGCACTTGTTCGTCAGCTATACAGCCCGGTTCGTTGGACTGAAGGTGTACAAGCGATGAATGAGCAAGGCGTTGAAAAGCTACTAGAATTAGGCCCAGGCAAGGTTCTTACTGGTCTAACAAAACGTATTGTTAAAACTATGACAGCTGCTGCAGTTAATGACACTGCATCACTAGACGCTGCTAAGTAAATAACCAATTAATAGAGAAGTTATGATGAATTTAGAAGGCAAAGTTGCACTAGTTACAGGCGCAAGCCGTGGCATCGGTCGTGCAATCGCTGAGCTTTTAGTTGAGCGTGGTGCTAAAGTTATCGGTACTGCTACGTCTGAAGGCGGCGCTGCTGCAATCAGCGAGTACCTTGGTGAGAACGGTAAAGGTCTTGCTCTTAATGTCACTGATGTTGACTCAATTGCTGCTACACTGAAAACCATCAACGATGAATTCGGTGCGATTGACATTCTGGTGAACAACGCAGGTATCACTCGTGATAACCTTCTTATGCGTATGAAAGACGATGAATGGAATGACATCATTGATACTAACCTAACGCCTATCTTCCGCATGTCTAAAGCTGTATTGCGTGGCATGATGAAGAAGCGTCAAGGCCGTATCGTAAACGTTGGTTCTGTAGTAGGTACTATGGGTAACGCTGGTCAAGCTAACTACGCAGCAGCAAAAGCTGGTGTGATTGGTTTCACTAAATCAATGGCTCGTGAAGTTGCGTCTCGTGGTATTACAGTGAACACTGTAGCGCCAGGTTTCATCGAAACAGACATGACTAAAGCGCTAAATGATGACCAACGTGCAGCAACTTTGGCGAATGTACCAGCAGGTCGACTAGGTGACCCTCGCGAAATCGCTGAAGCTGTGGTATTTTTGGCGTCACCTGCGGCAGCTTATATCACAGGTGAAACACTTCACGTCAATGGCGGTATGTACATGGTGTAAATTATGTGCAACATTTGTGCATGATTTAAGTCAAGATCATACGTAATTTCGGTTAAAATCGTGAAAATTGTGGTTTGACCAGAAAAGTTGACCTTGCAACTTTCAATAGATTGAATAAACTACGGAAAACATCGCATAAAGCGAACTCTGTAAAGGAAAAGAAAAAATGAGCAACCTCGAAGAACGCGTAAAGAAAATCATTGTTGAACAGCTAGGTGTAGACGAAGCTGAAGTTAAAAACGAAGCTTCTTTCGTTGATGACCTAGGTGCAGATTCTCTAGACACAGTTGAGCTAGTAATGGCTCTAGAAGAAGAATTCGACACTGAAATCCCAGATGACGAAGCTGAGAAAATTACTACTGTTCAAGCTGCTATCGATTACGTAACTAGCGCTCAGTAATAATCTCTCCCAGGCGGTCACCTTGACCGCCTGTGTTTTATCTAACTCATCTATCCTCATCTTAAATCACCTCAATCCCCGGAGTGTAATATCGTGTCCAAGCGTCGTGTAGTTGTCACTGGCATGGGTATGTTGTCGCCGGTAGGCAACACTGTAGAATCTTCTTGGAAAGCCCTGCTAGCTGGTCAAAGTGGTATCGTTAATATCGATCATTTTGATGCAACCAATTTCTCAACTCGTTTTGCAGGTCTAGTTAAAGACTTTAACTGCGAAGAGTATATGACTAAAAAAGATGCTCGTAAGATGGACTTGTTCATCCAGTACGGCGTCGCAGCAGGTATTCAAGCTTTAGATGATTCAGCCCTAACTATTACTGAAGAAAACGCTCCTCGTGTAGGCGTTGCTATCGGTTCTGGTATTGGTGGTCTTGGTTTGATCGAAGCCGGTCACAAGGCTCTAACTGAAAAAGGCCCTCGTAAAATCAGCCCGTTCTTCGTACCGTCGACGATCGTGAATATGATTGCGGGTCACATGTCTATCATGCGTGGCCTACGCGGTCCAAACATCGCGATCTCTACAGCATGTACGACTGGCCTACATAACATTGGCCACGCGGCTCGTATGATTGCATACGGCGATGCTGACGCAATGCTAGCGGGCGGTGCTGAAAAAGCATCGACACCACTAGGTATGGGCGGTTTTGGTGCGGCTAAAGCACTGTCTACTCGTAACGATGAGCCTCAAAAAGCTTCTCGTCCATGGGACAAAGGCCGTGACGGCTTCGTTCTTGGTGACGGTGCAGGCATGATGGTTCTTGAAGAGTATGAACATGCTAAAGCTCGTGGCGCTAAGATTTACTGTGAGCTAGTCGGCTTCGGTATGTCGGGTGACGCTTACCACATGACATCTCCAAGTGAAGATGGCTCTGGTGGTGCACTAGCAATGGAAGCGGCTATGCGTGATGCTGGCATTACTGGTGAACAAATCGGTTATGTTAATGCACACGGTACTTCGACTCCTGCAGGTGACGTAGCGGAAGTTAAGGGCATCAAGCGTGCTCTTGGCGAAGCAGGCAGCAAGCAAGTCTTGGTTTCTTCTACGAAATCAATGACAGGCCACCTTCTAGGTGCTGCAGGTTCTGCTGAAGCGATCATCACAGCGATGTCTCTAATTGATCAAATTGTTCCACCAACAATCAATTTGGATGATCCTGAAGAAGGCTTAGATATTGACTTAGTACCCCACACTGCGCGTAAAGTTAGCGGTATGGAATATGCTGCATGTAACTCATTCGGTTTCGGTGGTACAAACGGCTGTTTGATCTTCAAAAAGATTTAATCATCTTATTAAAGATGTAAACATTCGTAGATAGTCATAATTAGACTTGTTTTTAAACGGCTTGATGCTTTAGCATTGAGCCGTTTCTTTTTATGGGGAAAAACATGTTTTGGGTTGATGGAGAAAGCCAGCAAACTGTCGATATCTTGGATCGTTCGTTTCAATACGGAGACGGCTGTTTCACGACAATGCTCGTGAGTGATGGTGAGATACAACATTTTCACGATCATCAGCACCGTGTCGACGAATGCCTTAAAGCGCTACGCATTTCTGCTCTTGATTGGGATGTGGTTCGCCTTTGGATCGATAATGCACTTCAACATATCCAAGATAACGATCTTCATGGAACAAAGAGCCTTTATGGTTCAAAGATCCTCCATGATACAAACAAGCCTCATAATCAAAAAGCTGGGATAAAGCTACACGTTAGCCGTGGAGCTGGCGGTCGTGGCTACAGTACCAAGAATATCGCCAAGCCAACGATAACCATCAGTACATTTGATTTCCCTAGTCATTATTCAGCATGGCAAGGCTCTGGTGTAGAACTCGGTATCTGCCAACAAGCACTAGGTTTGAGCCCACTGCTCGCAGGCCATAAGCACAATAATCGCCTTGAGCAGATCTTGATGAAAGATGAAATGGATCAGGCCGATGAAGCTGATGGTGTAGTTCTTGATATCTCGGGCAATGTGATTGAAACCACCATGGCCAATCTGTTTTGGCGAAAAGGTCAGATGATATATACACCTCAACTCACGCAAAGTGGTGTGGCGGGGGTTATGCGTAAGCAAGTGTTAACCGCGCTGAATCAAGCTGAACTTTCCGTTACAATTAGTGACTACTGCTTATCTCAACTCATGCAAGCTGATGAGATTTTCATGACCAACTCCATCTTAGGGGTTGCCCCAGTTACCCGTATTAGTGATACCCAATTCAACATTGGAACCGTTACTCGTAGCCTTCAAGGACAACTAAACTCGTGATCAAAAAGTTATTTATTTTTATTACCTTGTGCTTAATCGCAGCCGCTGCTGCTGGTTTTTATGTTTACAACCAAGCGCAAGATAACCTGAAACAAGTTATTCAATTAGAAAAACCGCAGGTGGTTACCGTTGCTTCTGGTAGCAGCTTTAACCGTGTTCTAGCACAGTTGATTAACGAGGGGCTTTTTGAGGCTTCTCCTTACGAGAAATTAATTCGTAAGTTACATCCTGAGCTTGTAGACGTAAAAGCGGGTACATTCCTGCTTGAACCCGGTTTAACCCTAGAGCAGGCGCTACAAGTGCTTGTAGAAGGGAAGGAGCACCAATTTACCATTACCTTCGTAGAAGGCAGTCGTTTTGACGAGTGGCTTGTTCAGCTAAAAGACAACGAATTCATTCAGCAGACGTTGAATGATGTCTCTGAAAAAGAGATCGCACAAAAGCTTGGTATCGAAAATGAAAAGCTAGAAGGTCTTTTCTTAGCGGAAACATACCACTACACCTATGGCACAACGGATTTAGATTTGTTGAAACGTGCCCACCGAGATCTGATGAACGTGGTCAATGATGAGTGGGAAAATAGAGCCGATAAACTGCCTCTTAAATCGCCATATGAAGCGCTAATTCTTGCGTCTATCATTGAGAAAGAGACTGCAGTAGCGTCAGAGCGTGAACGTGTGTCTTCTGTGTTCGTTAATCGCTTGAACAAGCGTATGCGTCTGCAAACTGACCCAACGGTTATCTACGGCATGGGCGACAGTTACAAAGGCAATATACGTAAAAAAGACTTACGTACTCCAACGCCATACAACACTTATACAATGAGTGGTTTACCACCGACGCCTATTGCAATGGCGGGCAAAGCGTCTATCAATGCTGCGCTGAATCCAGAGAAGAGCAACTACCTGTATTTCGTTGCGAGTGGAACCGGCGGTCACGTATTTTCAAAGAGTTTGACTGAGCATAACCGTGCAGTACGAGCTTACTTAAAGCAATTAAGAAAAAACAAATAAAGAAATAATTATGAATCAGTCGAAATTTATCGTAGTTGAAGGCCTTGAAGGTGCTGGCAAAAGTACAGCAATCAATGCCATCGTTGAGACATTAAAAGCATCGGGTGTTGAAGATATCGTCAATACTCGTGAGCCGGGTGGCACTGTCTTAGCTGAAAAGATGCGTTCATTGGTTAAAGAAGAGCACGAAGGTGAGAAGCTTCAAGATATGACCGAACTATTGCTGATGTACGCGGCACGTGTTCAATTAGTCGAGAACGTCATCAAGCCTGCATTAGACAGCGGTAAATGGGTGTTGGGTGATCGTCATGATATGTCATCTCAAGCTTATCAAGGTGGTGGTCGTCAGATCGCACGCACTACGATGGAATCACTGAAAGAAACCACGCTAGGCGGTTTTAAGCCAGATCTAACCCTATACTTGGATCTTGATCCAAGAGTAGGGCTTGAACGCGCTAGAGGCCGTGGTGAGCTCGATAGAATCGAAAAGATGGATATCTCATTCTTCGATCGTACACGTGAACGTTACCTTGAGATTGCAGAACAAGACGAAACGGTTCTTGTGGTTAATGCACAGCAAGAAATTGAGCAAGTAGCCGCTGATATTAAAGTCGCGCTCAGTGCTTGGCTCAATAAACAGTAGGTAGTCATGGCTGAAGTTTATTCTTGGCTCACACCGGTATGGAGTGAGTGGAAAAAAAGTCTCGATGCAGAGCGTTTTCCTAACTCTGTGATTGTTAATGCGCCGGAAGGGCTTGGCGTTGATGCGCTGATTAGCCAACTTACCGATGCATTGATGTGTACTAATTACGAAAGCGAGTCGTGTGGATTTTGCCACAGTTGTGAATTGATGAAGTCGGGGAGTCATCCGGATTTCCATGTGATTGAACCTGAGAAAGAAGGTAAATCGATTACCGTTGACCAAGTACGTGCGAGTAACCGCTGGGCTCAACAATCGTCCCAGTTAGGTGGTTTGCGCGTTATCTTGCTTAACCCTGCAGAGGCGATGAACGAATCGGCTTCCAATGCACTGCTGAAAACTCTAGAAGAGCCATCAAGTAAGTGTATCTTCATTCTTTCTACTCGTAACAGTAATCGCTTAATGCCGACTATTATTAGCCGCTGTCAGCAATTCAATGTGGTTAGCCCACAGTTGGATACTGGATCGACTTGGCTAGATGGGGAAGTAGGTAAAGCGGTTCCGCAGTATATTCTAACGCTCAATGACAACGCGCCTTTGAAAGCGAAAGCCATGTTTGAGCAAGGCGGTGTTGAAGCCTCAACAAAAGTGCTCGATGGTTTTGTCAATGTTATCAAAGGCACTCAACCTGACATGCTGAAGTTTTCCACAGAGCTTAGTAAAGACCCTTTGGTTCAACTAGGCTGGCTATGGCACTTACTGTCTGACGTGCAAAAGCTGCATTTTGGTTTAGCGAATCAGGCGATGACTCCGAGTGCGAAAGCTTTGGTTGAGGTAATGTCTTATCAAAGTGCTTACGCAGCATCGAATAAACTGTTGATATTGATTGAGCAGTTAAAGCAACACCCCGGGCTCAATACGGAGCTACTCATAATGAACTGGCTGATTGCCACTTGCGAGGAAACATGTTCGTAGATTCCCACTGTCATTTAGACAAACTGGATTACCAAGATTTACACACCAGTGTAGAAGACGTGGTTAATAAGGCGAAGGCAGCAAACGTAGACCAACTGCTTTCTGTCGGTGTGACATTAGACTCGTTTGAAAACATGCTTGAGATGATCTCGCCGTTTGATAATGTTAAAGCTTCTTGTGGCGTTCACCCTCTCGATGTAGAGAGCGATTTCTGTCTGGAAAGAATGCGTGAGTTTGCGAGCAATCCAAAGGTTGTGGCGATAGGTGAGACAGGCTTAGATTATCACTACCAGCCAGAGACGGCAGAACTGCAACAGCTTAGGTTCAAGCAGCACGTTGAGTTGGCTGTTGAGCTTAATAAACCTTTGATCATCCACACGCGTAACGCGCGTGAAGATACGTTAGCTATTTTACGCGATGGTGGAGCAGAGAAGTGCGGTGGTGTGATTCATTGCTTTACTGAAGATCAAGCATTCGCTGAAGCGGCAATGGAATTAGGTTTTTATATCTCGATCTCAGGTATTGTGACCTTTAAACAAGCCACAGAACTTAAAGACGTTGTGAAAAACTTACCGCTAGATAGGTTGCTGATCGAGACGGATTCGCCATACTTGGCTCCGATTCCATATCGAGGTAAACAGAATCAGCCTGCATATGTGGTCGAAGTGGCGGCTTATATCGCGCAGTTGAAAGGGCTGTCAATGAAAGAGGTTGCTGAACAAACAACCAAAAATTACCGAAAACTTTTTTTGCGATAAAAAACTAACTAAACAAATAAAAGGGAGCGAAAGCTCCCTTTTTGTGTTTTTGATCACCAAAAGTACGTTTTTTTTTAATGTTTACTAATTATGTTGAACTTGAGAGCACTATTTACATCATTTGTAATTTTGTTACTAAAAATAACATTAGCTCCTATTTTATTTACCCAGTAAAATAATACACTCATCAAAAAATACACATATATTTCAATACTTTAATTGCTTGTAAAGCATTGCATTTCTAGATTTGACATGTGATCCAAGACGTGTTTTGAAACTAAATTTCGTAAGTGACTAGAAAGTTAGTTCCGCATCAATATATATTTAGCGGCAGAAAATATAATGCAATACATGGTTACATTTTCACTGGGTGCTAACATATAGGCTACGGGGGTGTGCCGTTAGAACCCATATAATTATTTTATCTTTATCAGGAGCATAAACATGTTTAAGAACCTTTTTGCTAACCTGCAGAAAGTTGGTAAGTCTCTGATGCTACCAGTATCAGTTTTACCAGTTGCGGGTATTTTGCTAGGTGTCGGTGCAGCAGACCTTCCTTTCATTCCAGAAATTGTTTCAAACTTAATGGAACAAGCGGGTGGTTCAGTATTCGGTCAAATGGCACTACTGTTCGCAGTAGGTGTAGCACTTGGCTTTACTAATAACGACGGTGTAGCTGGTCTAGCTGCTATCGTTGGTTACGGCATCATGACTGCTACACTTGGCGTAATGGCTGGTGTAATGGGCGTTGATAAAATCGATACTGGTGTACTAGGTGGTATCCTAGTCGGTGGTGTTGCTGCTTGGGCATTCAACCGTTTCTTCCGTATTCAACTACCAGAGTACCTAGGCTTCTTCGCTGGTAAGCGTGCCGTGCCAATCATCACAGGTTTCTCTGCGATTGGTCTAGCAATCCTACTATCTGTAGTATGGCCACCAGTTGGCGGCGCTATCTCTGCGTTCTCTGATTGGGCTGCTCACCAAAACCCACAAGTGGCGTTTGGTATCTACGGTATCGTTGAGCGTTCTCTAATTCCATTTGGTCTTCATCACGTTTGGAACGTACCTTTCTTCTTTGAAGCTGGTACTTGTGTAAACGCTGCTGGCGAAACTCAAAACGGTGTTCTTACTTGTTACCTAGTTGCTGATGACGCATCTCGTGCAGCGGGCAATGGCTTCGGTCAGCTAGCTGGTGGTTACATGTTCAAGATGTTCGGTCTACCTGCTGCTGCAATCGCAATTGCACACTCAGCTAAGCCTGAAAACCGCGCTAAAGTAATGGGCATCATGGCTTCTGCTGCGTTGACTTCATTCCTAACGGGTATCACTGAACCAATCGAATTCTCATTCCTATTCGTTGCTCCAGTACTGTACGCAATCCACGCTCTACTAGCTGGTTCTGCATACGTTCTTGCGAACACTCTAGGTTTTGTACACGGTACATCTTTCTCACACGGTCTAATCGACTTCCTAGTTCTATCTGGCAACGCGTCTAAGATGGGCCTAATGGTTGTATGTGGTATTGGTTACGCTGCAATTTACTACATTGTATTCCGCACTGTGATTAAAGCACTTGACCTTAAAACTCCAGGTCGCGAAGACGAGTCAGAAGACGACATCGTTGCAACTGGTACTGAGCTTGCTGGTGAGTTAGTTGCTGCATTCGGTGGCAAAGCGAACATCACTGGTCTTGACGCTTGTATTACTCGTCTACGTGTTGCAGTAGCTGATACAGAAGCTGTTGACCAAGACAAACTGAAGAAACTAGGCGCAGCTGGTGTTGTTGTAGTTGCTGGTGGCGTACAAGCTATCTTCGGTACTAAGTCTGACAACCTTAAGACAGACATGGATGAGTGGATCCGTAACAACGGTTAATTCACTGATTCAATAAATTGAAAGGAGGCCGAGAGGCCTCCTTTTTTGTTTTCTGCTCTATGAAAGACCTTGCTGCGTTTAATCCCCATCAACTCAGAGAGTTACCGCTCAACTCGATCAATTGATGGTCGTTCCCAAATTTTTCGTGTCTTTTATCTTTTACCTAGCGATGACACCTTTCGCTGAGATTCTAGTAAACTCCCTTTTTTAAACACAGTCTGAGAATATTATGAAACATCGTTACTTGATCGGCCTTATGTGCTGCAGCGGAGCCTCGTTTGCTCACGCTTCTGAAGCCCCAGCTTTGGAAGTTGGACTCGCCATCGACCAAGACCTAAGTGTCGTTGTGGAGTTTGATCAGAAGTATCGCGCAACTATTGGCAATGATGGCGCTGCATTTGATTATATTTTTAAGCGTGGTCAGTTTGAAACTGAAGCTCCGTTGAGCTGGTATGTAGGTGCTGGTGCTTGGGCTGAATGGAATGACGACTTTGGTTTGCGTGTGCCGCTAGGCGTGAAAGTGAATTTCTACGAAGGTTGGAATGCTTACGCACAAGTTCACCCTGAGCTCGACATGTACAAAGGTGTAGAGTTACAAGTAGGCGGCGCACTAGGTGTGACCTACAAGTTCTAAGTTGAACTGAAAACCGTTTTTATAATGAAAAAGCCAGCATCAAGCTGGTTTTTTCATTTCGTTAGAATACTTCTAATCTAAAGATTTATTGATCCAATATGGGGACTCAACCTAGAAGGTAAAACTCAATCCAACATTGGCTTGGAATTGGTTCATCCAGTCAGTATCAAAGCGGATGATGCAGTCTTGGCCATTGCTCGGTACGTTACAAACACCGGAGGTGTCGTTGTCGACCACAGTACCTAGCCAACGTACTTGTGTATTTAACGCTAAGCGGTCACTAAGTTTGTACTCTAAACCACCAAAGATAGAAGTTGAGAATCCATATTTATCCTTTGCCCAGTCTACATCAACGTAAGAAGCCCCAAGACCGAGCCCTAGATAGCCAGACAACACAGAGGAAGCAGGGTAGTAGATGCTGCTTTGAAAGTGAAGGTATTGGATGGAAGAGCTTAGGTTGAGCGTTTCTAATTCAGAGCTTTGATTAGAATAGAAAAATCCGATGCGTCCTTTTTCAAGTGGCGTTTCAATCGCAAAGGTATAGTTTTCCGAACCTTTCATATCATACGTTTTACCATCCTGGTCTTCGACACTACCGCCTCCGGTATAACCCACCATCGGGGTAATGATGATCTCCGGCGAAGCATACACGCTCGAAACGGAGAAAAGTGCAATCAGTGCCATCATATTTGCTTTGTTATTCATGAGTATATCCTTATCCATACACTTACTAATTGTGATGGTTACATCAATATTGTGCGACTAATTTCGACGATTCTTGAAGATACTTCACACACCTGATAGAACTTATATAGAGACTCGACAAATTAATAATAAGCCAGAGGTGTCTATGGACCATAATCTGAAAAATGCTCTACAAATAACAGTGATCATCTATACCATCATTCTTTCATTTGGTTTTATTGCGATTGGTAGCTAATACCATCTATTGCGAGGCTGAGTTTTTATACTCAGGGAATCATGAATAGTGGGATTATAACCAATATTGATGCAGCAATAGACTTGGATTACTACGCTAAGTTTATTGCTGGGAAAACAGCACTGGTCGCTCAAGGTGGCGGACAGAGAAGTATTTTTACTTCTGGAGTGCTGGATGCCTTTCTTCTTTCTAATTTTGACCCCTTCGATGAATTTTTTGGCACCTCAGCGGGCGCTCTCAACTTATGCGCTTATCTGTGCCGCGATAAAGGCCTTGGCCGCTCTTTCGTTCTCGACCTCACGACTTCACCAGAGTTCTTTAATCTCTTTTCTTATATACGACACAGAAAGAACCTAGGATTAGAATGGGCGTTAGAACAAATCATGGCGTACCCATATAAGCTTGATCTTGACCTCGGTAGGCAAACGCTGGGTGACAGACATTTTTTTGCAGCGGTCACCGCTTCGAAAGATCTTCGAGATCATTATTTCCCTTTGCTTGGTGAAGACTGGTACAAGGTGATGATTGCCACTTGCGCCATTCCACGTTTGTATAGCGATGAAATATTCATTGGCGATAACGCTTATGTTGATGGTGGTGTATCCGCTTGTATCCCGGTTCAAGAAGCGTGGCGTAGACAAGCCCGTTCCATTGTAGTGATCAGAACTGAGCCACCTTTAGAGGAAGAGGTTCGAGTTCAAGTTAACAGTACGGGATTAAAAACACCCAAACCAATATCAGCTGAAGAGCTGGAATGGTTCCGGGAATCTTTTGACAGTGTTCAAGGTCATTGGCAGCAAAAAGTGGAACAGTGGAAAACCGATTGGAGCTCGTTCTTTCAACAACAAATCCTCAGTTCAAAAGAACAGAAGCGCGACAGATCACATTTGGATTTACTTAATGGTGGTCGATGGCTATTTGGGGCGGATGACATCTATAGATTAAGTCATTTAATTGGTGATAAGTTTGATTCCGGTTTGGCTGATATGCTAATGGTACATTATCAAACTTACTCATTGACTCAGGATTTTTTGAATTCCCCACCAGACGATGCGTTTGTCGTGCAAATTGCCCCAAGTAAGCCGCTGAAATCAAGTTCATTAATGAGTAATAAAGACGATTTACTGCACGATTACGACATGGGTTTAGAAGCGGGTTACCGATTTGTAGAGACTTATACCTCTACGGAAAATGCCCGCAGTTCATACATGCCACAGTTGGCAACCATTGCTGCTGATAAGTAATGCTTGAGGTTGATTAGTCACGACGTTAATTGTTCATGTTATTAGTAAAGAATATTCTGGAATAAAAAAGGGTTATTGAACTTGGTTCGATAACCCTTTTTTGTCTTTGAAATTATGCTAATCGTTTCGCTTTACGTTCAAACATTAAGTGACAGGCAAGATTCTCATACAGTTGGTTGATCCTGCCACATCCATAATGTCGCCTTGAGTGACGATCACGAGATCGCCAAACTTAAGATGCTCTTTCTCTTTTAGGCAAGTGAGCGTAGATAGGGCAATGTCAAAGCTATCTTCGGCTTCAGTCTCGAAGTAGATAGGCGTTACACCGCGGTACAAGGTACAGCGATTAAGCGTTCCTTCGTTACGAGACAGCGCATAGATAGGCATATCAGCACTTAGACGAGACATCATCAATGCAGTACGGCCTGACTCGGTGAGAGTGACTACGCCCTTAATGCCTTCCATATGGTTTGCAGAGTAGATGGTTGCCATTGAGACAGTTTCTTCGGCGGTAACAAAAGTACGGTCAATACGGTAATTAGATTGGTTATTAATTCCTGCCATTTTCTCTGCGCCAATACAGACTTCGGCCATTGATTTGACTGTTTCAACCGGGTAATCACCGGCGGCGGTTTCACCTGAAAGCATCACTGCATCGGTGCCGTCCAGTACGGCGTTGGCAACGTCCATCACTTCGGCACGGGTTGGCATTGGTGCTGAGATCATTGATTCCATCATCTGAGTTGCGGTGATTACGGTTCTGTTAAGCGCTCTAGCACGGCGTATAAGCTGTTTTTGTACTCCGACCAACTCAGGGTCGCCAATCTCTACTCCGAGGTCACCACGAGCTACCATGACCACATCTGAGGCCATTATGATGTCATCCATGTTCTCAACAGTGGCTACCGTCTCTGCTCGCTCTACTTTTGCTACAAGGTGAGCTTCTAATCCCGCTTCTCGTGCAAGCTGACGAGCGTAGTGCATGTCTGCGCCGTTGCGTGGGAAAGACACTGCGAGGTAATCCACTTTGATTTGGGCTGCGGTGACGATGTCGCGCTTATCTTTTTCTGTCAGCGCTTCTGCGGAAAGACCACCGCCTTTTTTATTGATGCCTTTGTTATTTGACAGTGGGCCGCCAATGATGACTTCTGTATGAACGCGACAGCCTTCCACTTCGGTCACTTTCAGCTGAACACGACCATCGTCGAGTAACAGGATGTCGTTAGCTGAAACGTCGTTAGGTAATTCTTTATAATCAAGACCGACTGCTTGTTGGTTGCCTACACCTAAACCTAGGCTACTGTCGAGAGTGAATTTGTCACCCACAGCAAGTTGGATTTTGCCATCTTTGAATGTCGATACTCGAATCTTGGGGCCTTGTAAGTCACCGAGAATAGCGATTTGAGTGCCAAGTCTTTTTGCAATTGCTCTGACGTTTTCTGCGCGTTGTATATGGTCGTCGCTGGTACCGTGAGAGAAGTTCATACGGACGACATTGGCACCGGCTTTGATGATCTCTTCAAGCACGTTACCTTTATCAGTAGAAGGGCCTAGCGTTGTGACGATTTTCGTTTTTCTTAATTCGGCTGTCATGAATACTCCTAGAGTGAGGCCAAGTAATCTTTTAAAAGACTGAATTAAGTATATGCATTAATTGATTATTTATTGGGAGCTAGGGAGATATTTCATTATTTGTCTCTAATTATTGAATTCAGGGCTCAATAACGATGTTTTATTCTGAAAATTAAGTCTCAATTTATCGATTTTGGTGTTAATTTTCCTCGAACTATTTGACTCGATACACAAAGATTCATGTATATACGTGATACTGGTCACGGCGATATACCAAGTGACTTCACAATTACTTCGCAAAGTAAAAAAATTAACTCGTTGATGATTTCTGGAGCGTAAAATGTACATGGCTCAACCGGGCCATATTGATCATATCAAACAGGTCAATGCTGGTCGTGTATATAAACTAATTGACCTTAAAGGTCCTATTTCTCGTATCGATCTGTCCAAGCAAAGTGAGTTGGCTCCGGCGAGTATTACTAAAATTACCCGTGAACTCATTGAAGCTCACCTTATTCACGAAACGACGGTTCAAGAAGCCACGACTCGTGGGCGTCCTGCTGTCGGTCTGCAAACCAATAACGAAGGTTGGCAGTTTCTGTCGATGCGTCTTGGTCGCGGATACTTGACGATCGCGCTCCATGAATTGGGCGGCGACGTGCTTATCGATACCAAGATTGATATTCATGAACGTGACCAAGATGATGTGCTTGCGCGTCTTCTACATGAAATTGATGAATTTTTCCAAACCTATGCTGAGCAACTCGATAGGGTAACAAGCATTGCGGTTACGCTACCGGGCCTTGTGAATTCTGAGCAAGGTATTGTGTTGCAGATGCCGCACTACAACGTTAAAAATTTAGCGTTGGGTCCTGAGATTTACAAAGAAACAGGTCTGCCTGTCTTTATTGCCAATGATACCCGAGCTTGGGCATTAGCAGAGAAGCTGTTTGGTCACTCACAAGACAACGATAATTCTGTTCTTATCTCTATTCACCATGGTGTAGGTGCTGGGATCATTCTCGACGGCCGAGTGCTACAAGGTCGCCACGGTAATATCGGTGAACTTGGGCATATCCAGATCGATAAGCAGGGCAAACTTTGTCATTGTGGCAACCGAGGCTGCTTAGAAACAGTCGCGAGTTCTCAGGCGATCCGTGATCAAGTGAAAGAGCGACTGGCTAATGGTGAAGCATCATCATTAACTGTGTTTGAAGACGTCACTATCGAACAGATCTGTGCTGCCGCTGCTGATGGCGATCCATTGGCTGTTGAAGTTATTGAACAGTTAGGTCGTTACTTAGGTGCCGCGATTGCGATTGTGATTAACCTTTTCAACCCTGAGAAAATCTTGGTGGGTGGTGTTATCAATCAGGCTAAAAGCGTGTTGTACCCTGCGATTCAAAAGTGTATCGAAGAGCAGAGTTTATCGGTTTACCATCAAGATTTAGAGCTGGTGGAATCTCGATTCTATAAACAAGCAACCATGCCTGGTGCTGCGCTTGTTAAACAAGCCTTATATGATGGCCAACTGTTAATGAAAGTTGTTGAAGGTTAACTCCTTATACTCGTCTTTTAGCCTCACCCGAAACCTTTCCATGTACTTAAGCTTTGTATAACATCATTTGTTGTACTTAGTTTAAGCATTCTGTGCATTGGCGCTTTGCTTTAACCTATTGAAGTAGGCTATTGTAGCCACAGTTATTATTTGTCACTAAGGTGTTGTATGTCTGGCGTTTTAAATTCGGTTGATCAGAGAACCAAACTGGTCGGTGAAAACCGTCTGGAGCTCTTGTTATTCAGCTTAAACAGTCGTCAACTATTTGCGATTAACGTATTTAAAGTGAAAGAAGTCCTAAAGGTGCCAGTACTCACTCGCTTGCCGGGCTCTCACCATCATATTACAGGTGTTGCGTCTCTACGTGGTGAATCGGTGCCTGTTATCGATTTGCGCAGCGCTATTGGCTTCCCACCGTCACGAGATGAGACTCAAGAAAATAACTTGATCATCACGGAATACAACCGAACTGTACAAGGTTTCTTGGTTGGACAAGTGCGTAATATCGTGAATACGACGTGGACTGAAATTCAGCCGCCTCCAAAGACAACGGGTCGTGCCAATTACCTGACTGCTATCACGCATATTCAAGAAGAAGAGCAGCACAAAATCGTTGAGATTATTGATGTTGAAAAGGTACTCGCTGAAATCATTGATTATGATGTTTCGATTTCTGACGGTGTTTTAGATGAGCAACTTGCCAATGAAATGGTTGGACGTAATGTACTTATCGTTGATGACTCTTCAACCGCGCGTAACCAGATTAAAGGTACCTTATCGCAACTGGGTTTGAACATTATTGAATGTTGTGATGGTTTAGAAGCACTGACCTTACTTAAGGGCTGGTGTGATGAAGGTAAAGACATCAATCAAGAAATATTGTTGATGATCACCGATGCTGAAATGCCTGAAATGGACGGCTATAAACTGACGCATGAAGTGCGTACGGATCCAAGAATGCATGACCTGTTCATCACGCTAAATACTTCATTAAGTGGAAGTTTTAATGAAGCTATGGTTGAGAAAGTAGGGTGTAATCGCTTTATTTCTAAGTTCCAACCGGACCTTCTGGTTGAAGTGACTCAAGAGCGAATGCGTCAGATTTTATAATTAAGACTGCTGTACGGTTATTTTGAGTGACCTTATGGAAAGCGTTTGCTAATATTCACGCAGCATATTTTTCTTAACGAAATATGCTCAACTACTAGCGTAACTTTTCACACTCAATCTAAGGTAGTTCCTCTTAATGATATGGTTGACTTCTAAAGTCGTAATGACTTTGAGCTTATTACTGTATAGGGAATTTAAGAAAAGACGTACGGAAGCTGAAGTTGAGTCATAACTCAACGATTTAAATTGAAGGGAGGCTGATGCCTCCCTTTTCCTTTTCTGGCATTTATGAAAGGGCTATTTGAATCGCTAATGAAAATCTCGAGATTTGGTGTTCAAGCCAACAATCTCCTCGGTAATATCGATGAGCTTACCCGCGATAACATGCACGACTTCCCCTTCTTTTTCTAATATCCCTTGTACCTTTAAAGCCTTGGCTGTGAGATAAGCTTGCTGTTGCGCGCGGGCGGTGGCTCCCCAGACCACAACATTAATATTACCTGTGTCATCTTCCAATGTGACAAAGGTGACACCAGCTGCGGTGCCGGGTGACTGTTTACCCGTGACTAATCCGACAACGGTGACCATGGATTTGTGTCTTTGTTGTATTAAGTCCTTCATGTGTGTGAATCGACCTAATCGATTGGCTTCTTCGAGCAAAGTGATTGGGTGTTTGTTTAATGAAATCCCGACACTGGTGAAATCTTCGAGTAGATCTTGCATCTCACTGGGTTGATGCAATGAGAGCTCGCCATTATCATCTTCTGCATAGTTATCGACTTGGTTAAACAAAGGCAGATCAGAGGCTGAGTCCATCATTGCCCAACGCGTCTGGAAGCGGTCTCCCGAGACGTTATGTAGCGCATTGGCCGATGCCAGTAGCTCGATATCTTTTTTATTCATCGATAACTGTTTCACCTGGCTAGGGTGGCGATAACCGGATTGCGGGCGATTGGCGAGCACACTTTGAATTCCATGTTCGCTGAATCCTTTGATTTGTCGCAGCCCTAAGCGAATCGCTAAACCATTCTGATGTTCAACGACTATGTGGTTGTCTTGTGAGGCGTTCACACATACCGGAAGAACTACCATATTGTGTCGCTGCGCATCTTGTACCAACTGTGATGGGCTATAAAACCCCATCGGTTGGCTATTCAGCAAAGACGCGTAGAAACATTCTGGGTAGTAACACTTCAACCAAGCTGAGCAATACGCTAATACTGCGAACGAGGCCGAATGGCTTTCTGGAAAACCGTATTCACCGAAACCACATATTTGTTTAAAGATTTGTTCGGCAAACTCTGCCTCATAGCCGCGATTTTGCATCCCTTCGATGAGCTTGTTTTTAAACTTAAAGACGTTGCCATTTTTTTTCCAAGCGGCCATCGCGCGTCTGAGCTGATCGGCTTCACCACCGGTGAACCCTGCAGCGACCATCGCGAGCTTAATCACTTGTTCTTGGAATATCGGTACGCCTAAAGTGCGTGACAGTACCGATTCCACATCTTTAGATGGATAGCTGATTGGCTCAATACCATCTCGGCGTTTTAGAAACGGATGCACCATATCACCTTGAATAGGCCCTGGACGCACGATAGCGATTTGAATCACCAAGTCGTAATAAGCCCTCGGTTTAAGCCTTGGCAGCATACTCATTTGAGCGCGTGACTCAATTTGGAATATCCCGACCGTGTCTGCCCGTTGAATCATGCCGTAAACTTGAGGATCATCTTTAAGGCGAGTGATCTCTGCAATGGTCAGTGATCGTCCATGGATAGACTGGATCAGGTCGAAACATTTACGAATCGCAGAGAGCATACCCAGTGCAAGCACATCGACTTTCAGCAAGCCTAAGGTTTCTAGATCATCCTTATCCCATTGAATTATGGTTCGTTCGTGCATCGCGGCATTCTCGACAGGAACCAGTTCATACAAAGGCCCTGAGGATATGACAAAGCCACCGACGTGTTGAGATAAGTGACGTGGAAAACCGATGATTTCATTGACCAAATGGATAAACTGCTGACCTTTTAAAGAGTCAGGTTGTAGCCCCAATTGAGTTAACTGAGCCTGCCAGCCTAGGCTTTTGTCCCTGCGATTGGTGTTTTTAATGAAGTAATCAAGTTGAGTTTCTTGTAGTCCCAATGCTTTACCGACATCTCTAACCGCACTTTTAAAGCGATAAGAGATGACCGTTGCAGCAAGTGCAGCCCGTTCTCTACCGTATTTTTGATATATGTATTGGATGACTTCTTCACGGCGTTCATGTTCAAAGTCGACATCAATATCGGGTGGCTCATCGCGCTCTTTACTGATGAAGCGTTCAAATAGCACTGAGATCTGTCTTGGATCGACAGAGGTGATTTCTAGGCAGTAACAGACCACGGAATTAGCCGCAGAACCTCGACCTTGATAAAGAATACCTTGGCTTTTGGCAAACATGACAATGTCGTGAATCGTGAGAAAAAAGAAAGGGTAATTGAGCTCACCAATCAACCCCATTTCTTTATCTATGATTTGTTGAATGTCGTTAGGCACGCCTCGCGGGAAGCGAGCCTGTTTCCCTTTCTCGACTAACATATGCAAATAACTCATAGGTGTTTCGCCTTGAGGAATGAGCTCGCTAGGGTATTCGTAACGTAAGCTGTCTAAATCAAATTCGCATAGCCCAGAGATTCGGTTGCTCTCTTCTAGCCACTCAGCTTTGAATATATGAGAGATCTTATTGATGCTGCGTAAACAACGCTCGGCATTGGCGAGTAAGTGACTGCCCACTTCAGTAATGGGACGTTGGTATTTGATCGCAGTGAGTGAATGCTGCAAGGGTAAGCGATTAGCGTTGTGCATCAGCACGCCACCACAGGCAGTAATCGGCAGTTGATGGTGTTGTGACAGCTCAACACAGTAATCCGTGTACTGCTGGTCGGTTTGCTTTAGGTGTCGTTGTAAGCCAATCCACAATCGACCGGAGTGGTGTTGAGAAAGCCATTGCCCCCAATGCGCATCTTCATTTTTCTGTTGAGGAAGCCAAAGAATAAAGCAGTGCTTAGCCGACATGATATCCCATTCAGAGAGTTGATAATGTCCTTTGCTGCTACGACGTCTCGCATTGGTAATAATACGACACAGCTCGGCGTAGGCTTGTCTGTTTGGACATAACAAGACAACTTGGCACTCTTCATTTAACCAAAATAGGCTCCCGACAATTTGCTTGAGCGACAGTTTATGTTGCTTGATCGCAGAGTGAACCTTAACGATGCCCGCCACAGAGCACTCATCAGTGATAGCGAGTGCTTTGTAACGCAAGAAGTCGGCCTGTAAAACAAGCTCTTCTGCGTGTGAGGCTCCCTCAAGGAAGGAGTAATTACTTTGGCAAAATAGCTCTGAGTATTGCTGAGACATAACGTAATCTCACTTAACCATTGCGAGTGGGCTTGATTGAAAAGGGACGTTGAAATTTAATAAGTAGAACGGACGAGCTAACGAAGTTTTCTTACTGACTTACTTACAGACTAGCTTTCTTACTGACTTACTTTCTTGCAAGCTAGCTAAATAAGCCGTGCAAAAACCACTGCTTATCTGGCGTTCTAAAGATCCATAGCCACCGACCGTTTTCGCTGTGAGCAATAAAGTAGTCACGAATGATTTTCTCGCCATCCCACCAGCCAGACACAATACGCTCAGGGCCTTGAGATAAGGTGACGTTTTCGGTTAGGGCTTCGGGCTCTGGCAATAAAATACTGGGCCTGAGTCGTTGTTGGTTGATGTTGAGAGTCGCTGTTTGTTGCTCGAACTCTGGGGGTGTTTGCCTCTTTGCCATAGACTTATTCAGTGTTGGAAGCGAGTACTGATTGGCTTTTTCTGGCCTTGGGTCGTGCTGTATTTTCGGTGTTTGAATGCAGGCTTGCCCTAACTTAGCTTGCAGTAATGAGAGCAAATCTAACGCGGCAAGTGTTCCTGTATTGCCATCAAAAAGATCACGGTAGGCCATTTGCGGTTCTCCATGACGAATTACGGAAAGGGTCAGCCCCTGAACCGGTGCCGTGATCTTCAGTGATTCTAAGGTTAGATGAGTCAGGTTCGCCCACTTTGCAGCAAGGTAATCGCCTTGTGCTGAATAGAAAGAGACAGGGTGGTCGTCTTTATCTCTCAGGTGCAAAGTCAGCGTTAACTCGAAAGCCACTCGGTCGCGTAGCTTCAAAAAACACTCGAGTTGATTTAATAATTTCAGTAACGGCTTTTCGATAAACAGGATGTTTTCAATATCAAACAACAGCTCCAAATATTTCTGGAAATTCTCTGGTGGATGATAGAAATCAATCGGGTGCTTGAACTGGCCGTTAAGGCGACCGACATAATTCACCAAATCGATATCAAAGCGACGTGCGACCTCTTGCAAAGGAAGTTTCAATAGGTCATCCACTAAGTTAATGCCGACGCGGTTCAGACGCTCCACTTGCTTAGTTGGCAACTCACTAGAACTCAATGCTTGTTGATTGACCCATGCTTTCATTTGCTCAACATTATTAGTGACTTGGTTGATGGATTGCTTGCCCAAAAGGATCGCAGAAAGTGGTGAGTAACCCGTCGCGAAGCTGAACTGGATATTGAGCGTTTCTAAGTGGCTTTTGAGCTCATGCCAGTAGTTATCTAACCCATCGTAAAGTGACAGCATATTAGAAGCTTTAATCAACAAACCATTCGGTGGTAGTAAAGCCATGTCAGAAGTGACCAAATACGCCCATTGAGCGATCTCTTTGAGCTTGCTTTTTTCTAGCTCAATACTGTAAGGGTGGACGTGTAAGTTATGGCAAAGCGCCGCCGCAGACCCTAGCCCCATACCAAGTGAAATTCCCGATTGCAGAGCAGCTTGGTTAGCTTGCAGCACACGGTGATCTTTTTCATCCACGATGATAATAGGTTGCTCGTGTGACTCTTCATTAGAGTGAACTTTCTCGGAGTTAGATAGCTCAGAATTAAACAAGGTATCTAACTGCAGAGATGGAAAGTGCAGATAAAGCCACAACATACGCTAGCCTTGTTTCGCAATAGGGAAAGCCAGCACGGTGTTATTTGATAAAGCACTATGTGAACTGTCTTGAAGGGTGATTTTTTCAGTGAGTAACGGCCAATTTTGGCTCATGTCTAGAATAAAGCTGCCATACGACCAACTGCCTTTCCTTTTTGTGACCTCAACCTTTAACCCTTGGGCGTGAGAAGATAGCTTCATGCTTAGAGAAACGGGTAGGGATAACTGATTATGGCTGGTGGCCTTAAAGTGAAATTGCAGACACTTACCGGTTTCGCTTGCTGCTTGCAGGCGCTTGGTTTGGTGTATCTCTAGATCGGCTCCCCATAGCAATACCGAGTGACAGGCGCCGCTTTTAAGGCACTGCTCTGCTGCCCACAATGCATCGAGATCGCGCTGAGGTTGGATAACGAGGATGTTTTCTAGTTCAATACCTTGGCTGCTAAAAAACTCAGCACAGATCTTCCCCGGTGGGTTAATGAAGATGGCCAATTTTTGTGAGTTTTGTTGAGCTAAATAGGGCGTAAGTAGGCGAAGTTCGCCGATCCCTTGTTGCGATTCAACCTCAATAACACCATGTGTCGGAAAGCCACCATCAAGCTGTTTATCCAATTGAGAATAGCCGGTTGAAGTAGTGCTTCCTTGCGCTGTTGATTGTAACCCTGTCCAGATTAGCTGGCGGTCTTGTAAGTTTTTTATTAGTTCATGCATAATTAAATACCTGTATATTTATACAGTATATTTGACAATGAAAAAGATGCAAAGAAAAATGACGAAAATCAGATGAACTAAATATTAGATGATTGATTTAGATGCAAAAAAAGCCGCTATGGAAGCGGCTTCTTACTGTTGGTTAATGATATCAGTTACTTAGGTTGAGCATCGATACATTGGCCATTAATGTCTGTCACACTTGGGTTCATTAAGTGTAGGTACAGCGGGATGATGTCGAGTGGCGTTTTCAGCTTGTTCGCATCTTCACCTGGGTACGCTTTTGCACGCATGCGTGTTTGAGTGCCGCCAGGATTGATCGCGTTTACACGGATGTTGGTGTCTTCAAGTTCGTCCGCTAGGATTTGCATCATGCCTTCGGTAGCAAACTTAGAAATCGCGTAAGTGCCCCAGAACGCACGGCCAGAGTGACCAACCGTTGAAGAGGTAAAGACAATACGACCCGCTTCAGCTTTCTTAATGACAGGCAGTAATGCTTGAGTCATTAGAAATTCAGCTTTAACGTTGATTTGCATAACGCCATCAAACGTTTCTTCATCGATTTGATCAAATGGACTTAACGTGCCAAGCACACCTGCGTTATGCAGTAGGCCGTCTAAACGACCGAACTGTGATTCAATGGTTTCAGCCATATCAATGTAGTTCTGCTTTGTTGCTCCTTTGAGGTCTAGCGGAATGATCGCAGCCTGAGGGTAACCAGCACTTTCGATTTCATCGTAAATGAATTCAAGGTTTTTAACATTGCGGCCTAACAGAATGACAGTTGCACCATGTTGAGCGAAGCTTAGTGCGGCTTGGCGACCAATGCCAGCACCGGCACCTGTAACCAAAATTACTTTATCTTTGAGGGCATCTGTAGAGATTGGGTAATCCACTGTGCTTATCCTTCTTTCTTTTATTATGTTCGTCATTCCATTGATGTTTAATCACACAGATAACCGCAGGAATGATGAGAAATTCTTGGTAATCGTGACAAGATGGTTACAATACACTAATTCATACAATAGGGGATATGACATTGGAATTTTTGTTGGACTACGGCTTGTTTTTAGCCAAGATTGCGACCGTTGTAATCGCCATCATTGCAATTTTAGTGATTGCTAAATCGGTGGGTGGAAAATCAAGCGCGATTAAAGGTGAGCTGGAAATCACGAACCTATCTGAACACCACAAACAAACGATTGAACAACTAGAGCACCATTTGCATGATGATGCTTTCATCAAAGCACGTGATAAAGCAGAAAAGAAAGCGGAAAAAGAAAAAGTAAAATCACGTGGCAAAGAAGTGAAGAAAGCAGCGAAAGAGGGTGAGCTTGATAGCAAGCGTGAACCACACCTATTCGTTCTCGACTTTAATGGCAGCATTGATGCGAAAGAAGTGGCTTCATTACGTGAAGAGGTAACGGCGGTTCTGTCTGTGGCTCGTGAAGGTGATGAAGTCTTGCTTAAGCTTGAGTCTGGCGGTGGCATGGTTCACGGCTATGGTTTGGCGTCTTCTCAACTCGACCGTATCAAAGCAGTAGGTTTGCCTCTGACTATCTCGGTAGACAAAGTAGCCGCGAGTGGTGGTTACATGATGGCATGTATTGCAGACAAAATTGTATCTGCACCTTTTGCTATTGTTGGCTCTATTGGTGTTATTGCTCAATTGCCAAACTTCAATAAATTGCTTAAAAAGCATGATATTGAGTTCGAACAGCTAACGGCGGGTGAGTACAAACGCACACTTACTATGTTTGGTGAGAACAGCGATAAAGCACGCGAGAAGTTTAAAGAAGAGCTCGAAGAGACACATGGCCTATTCAAAGACTTCATCCGTGACCATCGTCCAGCACTCGATCTTGAAAAAGTAGCAACGGGTGAACACTGGTTTGGTACACAAGCACATGAACTTGGGCTGGTGGATGAGATCCGTACTTCTGATGACCTAGTTGTAGAAGCATGCAAAGACAAGACAGTTCTAGCGATTCACTACGTACAGAAGAAAAAGCTTTCGGACAAGTTAGCAAGCGTTGCAGGTAAATCTGCTGATAGCGTGTTGATGAAGCTGATTGAACGCGGCCAAAAGCCGATTGTTTAAGCTTATTTAGTTCTAGGTTGTCATTTAAAGACGTTTAAGCCTTAAAAAGAAAGCGCATAAGTCATCAGACTTATGCGCTTTTTTATTGCTCCACTTCCGAGCGGGTGACCACTATGTTGTAGGGGGAGCGGAGTTTTATACCAAGCACTTACTTACTGTGATTGGTATTAAATCTTGGCTCCATAATCATTACGTTTTGGACAAGTAGTCAGAATCTCTCTATGACCCGTATCTTTGAGCTCTTCCAAAATCACATCAAAGCCCCATAAGCGATAGAGATGTTTCATCACTTCGTCGTAGCCTTTATCAAGCGGGATACGACCGTGAGGCACATATTGTAGTGTCATCGAGCGATCACCACGAACATCGACGTTAAACACCTGAATATTCGGCTCAAGGTTACTTAGGTTGTATTGCGCCGCAAGCTTTTCACGAATCAAGCGATAGCCTGGGTCATCGTGAATAGCACTTATCTCAATGGTGTTTTTGCGATCGTCGTCGAGCACAGAGAACAGTTTAAAGTCTCGAATGATCTTTGGTGAAAGGTATTGGCTGATGAAGCTTTCATCTTTGAAATTGTGCATCGCAAAGTGCACCGCTTCTAACCAATCACTTCCGGCTAACTCAGGGAACCACTCTTTGTCTTCATCGGTTGGTTCTTCACAGATGCGTCGGATGTCTCTAAACATCGCAAAGCCAAGCGCATAAGGGTTTATCCCGCTGAAATAAGGGCTGTTGTAGGCGGGCTGTGCGACCACGCTGGTGTGGCTGTGTAGGAATTCTAAGATGAACTTGTCACTCACCAAACCTTCGTCGTAAAGGTGGTTAAGAATGGTGTAGTGCCAGAAGGTTGCCCAGCCTTCGTTCATTACTTGAGTTTGCTTTTGAGGGTAGAAGTATTGGCTCACCTTGCGAACGATGCGAACACACTCACGCTGCCAAGGTTCAAGTAGTGGTGCGTTCTTCTCGATAAAGTAGAGAATGTTTTCTTGAGGTTCGCTAGGAAAGCGGATTTTGGTCTCTTTTTCCTTGTCTTGATTTTTAGGCACAGTTCTCCACAGCTCATTGACTTGAGATTGCAGATACGCTTCACGTTCTTCTTGCCTTGCTGTCTCTTCAGCTATGGAAATCTTCTCAGGGCGTTTGTATCTGTCTACGCCGTAATTCATGAGGGCATGACAAGAGTCGAGAAGTTGTTCGACTTCGGCAACACCGTATTTTTCTTCACAATCAGTAATGTATTTTTTAGCGAATAATAGGTAGTCGATAATGGAACTGGCATCGGTCCAGGTTTGGAACAGGTAGTTGCCCTTAAAGAAAGAGTTATGGCCGTAACAAGCATGAGCCATTACGAGCGCCTGCATCGTGACCGTGTTCTCTTCCATCAGGTATGCGATACAAGGATCTGAATTGATCACGATTTCGTACGCTAATCCCATCTGACCATGCTTGTAGTTTTGCTCGGTTTGAATGAATTTTTTGCCAAATGACCAGTGATTGTAATTGATCGGCATACCGATGCTCGAGTAAGCATCCATCATCTGCTCAGAAGTAATCACTTCAATTTGGTTCTGGTAAGTATCTAAACGGTAATGCTGCGCCACACGCTTGATTTCTACGTGATATTGTTCCAAGAGGTTGAATGTCCAATCTGGACCATCAGGCAGCATCTTGTCGTTTCTCTTCTGTGTCGCTTTATCTCTATCTGCAATGTTTGATTTCTCTGCAACGTTTGATTTCGCTGTCATGGCAAGCCCCCTTACGCTGTCTCTTTCTGGAACAGTTCTCTAAACACAGGAAAAATATCATCCACCGTTTTAATGTTCTTCATGGCGAAGTTGTCAAAGCTACTCTCGAGTTTTTCGTATTCGTGCCAAAGTGTTTGATGAGAGCGGCGTGTTATTTCGATGTAAGAGTAATATTGGCAAGTTGGCAGAAGTGTATTGACTAATAGCTCTTTACAACGAGGAGAGTCATCAGCCCAGTTATCGCCATCAGAGGCTTGTGCTGCATAGATGTTCCACTCATTTGCAGGATAGCGGTCTGCGACAATTTCTTTCATTAGTTTCAGTGCACTAGAAACGATGGTGCCACCTGTTTCTTGTGAGTAGAAAAACTCATGTTCGTCGACTTCTTTAGCCTGAGTATGGTGACGAATAAACACAACATCGACGTTTTCGTAGGTGCGGTTTAGGAACAGATACAGAAGGACATAAAAGCGCTTCGCAATGTCTTTCGTGACTTGATCCATTGAGCCAGATACATCCATTAGGCAGAACATAACGGCTTGGCTAGATGGAATAGGGCGCTTCTCGTAGTTTTTAAAACGCAGGTCGAAGGTGTCAATAAATGGCACGCTTTCAATTTTTTTACGTAACTCGGCAATCTGTTCTTTTAAACGACTTTCTTCAAAGGGTTGTGCTGGTTCCGTCATTTTAACTTGGTCAAGCTGCTCCATCAGTAGGTTAAGCTCGCGCTTTTTACCTGCTGTCATCGCGGTTCGACGAGCCAGAGATTGCTGCAGTGAACGAACGATAGCGATGTTGGAAGGAATCCCCGCACTTTGATAACCAGAGCGATGTGTCTTCCATTCGGTGATTTTGTTGACCTGATTCTTCTCTAGATTAGGAAGAGCTAAATCTTCAAAGAGAATATCAAGATATTCATCTTTTGAAATTTGGAATGTAAATTCATCTTGGCCTTCGCCATCAGGGCTTGCGTCACCCTGGCCTGCGCCACCACCTTGACCGCCACCTTTAGGACGTTCAATTTTATCGCCCGTGATGAACTGGTCATTACCTGGGTGAACGCGTTCTCTTACGCCGCCTTGACCTTGGTGAAAGCTTGGCTCTTTGATGTCTTTATGGGGAATAGTGACGTCTTCACCGGTTTCAGTATTGGTGATTGAGCGTCGGTTGACTGCATCGGCCACAGATTCTTTGATTTGCTCTTTATGACGTCGTAAGAAACGCTGTCTATTCACAGCACTCTTATTCTTGCCATTGAGCCTCCGATCGATAAATTGTGCCATAAGAACTCCCTCTCAGCTGATGTCGCGATCCTACTTTTTATAGGTTGTAAGAGTTATTGGTTTATTAGAGCTATTCGTTTATTAGGGTATAAAGTTATTGGTTTGTACGAGCTGCTCAGTTGAGCAGCTCAATACAGTTTGGTTATGAGGATTTACGAACTCTTAGGTACCACTCGGATAGCAGTCTCACTTGTTTCTCGGTGTAGCCTTTTTCCATCATACGAGCAACGAAGTCGTCGTGTTTTTTCTGATCATCCGTTGAGGTCTTAGCATTGAACGAAATAACAGGAAGCAGCTCTTCAGTGTTAGAGAACATTTTCTTCTCAATTACAGTGCGCAGTTTCTCGTAGCTCGTCCAAACTGGGTTTTGACCGTTATTGTTGGCTTTGGCACGAAGCACAAAATTCACAATCTCATTTCGGAAGTCCTTAGGATTACTGATACCGGCTGTTTTCTCGATTTTCTCAAGTTCACCATTCAGAGAAGCACGGTCAAATAGCTGTCCTGTTTCTGGATCGCGGTACTCTTGGTCTTGAATCCAGAAGTCCGCGTAGGTGACATAGCGGTCGAAGATATTCTGTCCGTACTCAGAGTAAGACTCTAGGTAAGCGGTTTGAATTTCTTTACCAATGAATTCTACGTAACGCGGTACTAGGTATCCTTTCAAGAACTCAAGATACTTCTCAGCGGTCTCTTGAGGGAACTGCTCACGTTCGATTTGTTGTTCAATCACGTAGAACAAGTGAACCGGGTTTGCCGCCACTTCGGCTTGGTCGAAGTTAAATACACGAGACAGGATCTTAAAGGCGAAACGCGTTGATAGCCCAGACATGCCTTCGTCAACACCTGCGTAGTCTCGGTACTCTTGGTAACTCTTCGCTTTTGGATCGGTGTCTTTTAGAGTCTCACCATCGTAAACCCGCATTTTTGAGAACAGAGAAGAGTTTTCAGGCTCTTTCAGTCTCGATAGGATGCTGAATTGCGATAGCAGATCGAGTGTGCTTGGCGAACAAGGGGCTTTGGATAGCTCACTGTGCTCAAGCAGTTTTTGGTAGATCTTAACTTCTTCAGAGACGCGCAGACAGTACGGGACTTTTACAATGTACACACGGTCGAGGAAGGCTTCGTTGTTTTTGTTGTTACGGAAGGTCTGCCACTCGGATTCATTTGAGTGAGCTAGAATCATACCGTCAAACGGCAGTGCAGAAAGTCCTTCAGTACCGTTGAAGTTACCTTCTTGCGTTGCCGTTAGAAGTGGGTGCAAGACTTTGATTGGCGCCTTGAACATCTCCACGAATTCCATTACACCTTGGTTGGCTTTACACAGCGCACCAGAGTAACTGTAGGCATCAGGGTCATCTTGAGAAAAGTGCTCAAGTTTACGAATATCGACTTTACCTACAAGTGAAGAGATATCTTGGTTGTTTTCATCACCAGGTTCTGTCTTCGCGATCGCAACTTGGTCGAGAATCGAAGGGCGTAGTTTGATGACTTTAAATCTAGAGATATCACCACCGAAATCATGGAGGCGTTTCGCTGCCCAAGGAGACATGATAGAGCGTATGTAACGTTTCTCTATTCCGTACTCTTGTTTCAAAAGGTCGCCATCTTCGTTTACGTCGAATAGACAGAAGGGGTGATCATTCACAGGGCTTCGTTCACCATCTGCAGACAGCACATAGATTGGTAGCTTTTGCATCAGTGCTTTGAGTTTTTCAGCAAGGGAAGATTTACCACCGCCCACAGGGCCAAGCAGGTAAAGGATTTGCTTCCGTTCTTCTAAGCCTTGTGCAGCGTGTTTTAGGTAAGAAACAATCTGTTCAATCGCATCTTCCATGCCGTAGAAATCTTTAAATTCGCTGTAGCGTGAGATGACACGGTTCGAGAAAATACGACTTAGATGGGGGTCTTGAGCGGTGTCTATAACCTCCGGTTCGCCGATGGCCAGTAGTAAGCGCTCAGCAGCGTTAGCGTAAGCACTTTTATCGTCTTTACACAGCCCTAAGAACTCTTGCAATGTGAGCTCTTCTTCCTTGGCTGCTTCATAACGTGATTGATAGTGGTCAAAAATACTCATAGTCACATTCCCCTTGTTAACCAGTCAAAACTGATGAGCGATTGAAAAATAGGCTCTCCCTACATTTTAAGGTTAGACCCGCTTGCACAATTTTGCTTAACAATTATGTATTTATTTACAATTTTGCGTGTGAAAAACCTAGCGAGCGCAATAGGCAACTTGAGGCGTGTAGAATCCAATTATTTTACATTCGAGGGGATCTAGCCGTTTGTTTTGTGATTTTAGGTCGCTTAATAATACTCACACTGGATTTATGTGTATTAGATGTATAACTGAGTTCTATTGATTTGCTGGAATGAAGTACCATATAATGCGCAGCGTTATCAAAAATTGCTCAATAAATAGGTAGATGTAGTGAAGAATTATGGGTTAAAAATAGTGGCTATCAGTGTTGCGTTACTGGCTTCGACAGCAACACATGCAAAAATCTCACAGTGGTCACTGGGCGTTGCCGCTTCTTATTCTCCTGCTGTCTATAAAGATACACCGTCAAACCGTGCTGTGATCCCTATGATTGGTTATGAAGGTGAGCACTTTTTCATGCGTGGATTCAGTGCGGGTTATCGCTTACTTCCTGCGGGCTCACCACAGAATATCGTGTTTCGAGCGGTTTATGATTCGAGGACATTGAAGCCGGGTGATTCTGATAACGTTGATATTCAAAAGTTAGATGAACGTAAAGCATCAGTATTAGGTGGCATTAGCTACCAAGTGATCACCTTGGTCGGGATGTTTGAAGCGACAGCAGGCTCTGACTTAGGGTTTAGGCATAATGGTATCTATGCGGAAGCTGCATGGCGTTTACCGATTCGTCGCAATGGGTGGGCGATTACACCCTCTATTGGTTATGCTTATAACAGTGAGCGCTTGAATAACCACTTATACGGGGTGAGTTCAGCAGAAGCGTCGAGAACTAATTTAAATGAGTTCGATGCAGACTGGGATGGTCAGTACTTTATTGGTTTAGGTGGTTACTTGCATGTGACGCCAAATATCCGGGTCACTGGTGGCGTTCGTTATACCAACCTTGAAGGTGATATTGAGAACAGCCCAATACTTGAAAGTGGCATCAACATGGCCGCAAACGTCGGGGTTGCTTACGTCTTCTAGTTGCTTTGGTTTCTCTCTCTAAATGCGGACATTAAAAAAGAGTTACTCATGATGAGTAACCCTTTTTATTTATGCGAAGTACCGACCGATTATTACAGTAATCAAATCAAATCAAATCAAATCAAATCAAATCAAGGAAAGGAAAGGAAAGACATGGCATGGCTAGATTTATCACCCACCAGTGACTTTTTTACAAATCAACGTACTACCAAACTCTTCACCCAGTGGTTTAAAAACTTGGGGCAGCGGTTAACGCTAAGATACCAAGAATAGCAATAACTATGATCAGCTCAATTAATGTAAAATCTTTCTACTTCATACCTTAGAAAGTGAAACCGGCCTGTAGACCTAGAGTGCCGTCACTGCCTAGATTTAGACCACCTGAGCTGAAGTCGTACCAATCAAAACCAACACGTGCCATAAACTTCGAGTTACCAAACATTGGTTGCACTGACTTAAATTCAGCACCGATGCCGTAAGTTGCCCCCCATTCACTATTTGAATGCTTGTTATTCACTGAGCCATCTTTATCAGTGATCGTTGATTTAGAATTAAAGTTTGAGTAAGCAAGACCAACTTTACCGTAGATAGCAAAAGATTCATCGAAACTATATTTATACATTGGCGCTAGAGACATTTTGAAGTGTTGGTAATCGCCCTTGTGCTTAGTTAGGTCGCCGTTTACGTCTGAAGTAACATCGCTGATATCTGAATCGATGTAATTCATGGTTGATTCTAAATAAAAGTTTGTATCAAGAACTTGTGAACCAACAGTGAATTGTGCGCCTGTGTCGTCTTCGTTAATGCCAACGCCGCCAAGTACGTACATTTCGTTAGCTGCGAAAGCTGAAGTAGACATGATAGCTAGTGATGCAAGGATGAATTTTCTCATTTTGTTTATCGCTCTGGTTAATAAATTTCGGGGAGCATTCTAGCTATCTTATTTAAAATAAAAAACACCGTTCAAAATCGAACGGTGGTTTTTAATTTGTATTAAATGTTTCGAAGTGGAATTAATAAAGATGAATGACTTAATTGGTTATAAATACTAGGTTTGTGTTCGTTGGTTTATGGGCGATATCAGAGAAATTAATTGGAAATGGTTCAACATTTAATATCTTATCTTTATGATTCATTTGCGTTTTCTGTATCTGAAGTACACTTTTCATCCACATTGCTTCATAAGTCCCGTTTTCTGTTTGTATGCGAACATTAAAAAAGGGTTACTCATGATGAGTAACCCTTTTTTGAAACTTTTTAAAAGTTAGAGCTGATCAATAAATGTATTAAGCACTAAAGATTTGAGATAGCTCTGTTGCACATAGGTGATACTGACGAGGGCAGTTGCGCCATGTTGTTAGCATGCGACGGTACTTCTCTAGCATTGGCATTTGGCTATTAAAGTGGTGATCTGCTTTGTCGAATTGAGGGTAAAGACCTTCAGAATCAACAAGGAAACGCACGTAATGTACGCTCTGAGCTTCAGAAGCGATATCAAAACCTAGGAACTGTAGGCGACGTTGGTCTACTTCAGCTCGTTCTTGTTCTGCAAGCATTTTATTCGACTCTTGCATGGCATGGTACATCTCCATGATGTCGATAACTTCGCGACATTCTGCTTCAGTCAAACAGCCAAATTCTTTATTAAGTTCACGCATTTGAAGTTCGTAACCACGCTCTACAATCGTTTGTAGACGTTGGTATTTAGCGGAGTTCTCAGGATCCATTTGAGACATTAGGTAGTATTGATTTGATAGAATTAGACGCTGAGCATTGGTCATTTCCATGGGAGGAGCCTCACTAAAAAACTAAATGTTATATTCTTTTGTTGCAGTAAGAGTAACAGCATTCCTACGCGTGGAAACATGATCTCAACACGGATTTAATATGATTTTTTGAATTGATAAACAAAAGTTGTAAAGAAAAGTGAAAGGATAGTTTGAGCCACAAAAGAAAACGCCCCAATCGAAATTGAGGCGTTTAAAAACACTATGAACGTAAAAGTCTAGATTAGTATTTTACGTTTGAATGGTACTGGCTTAGAACAGCAACAATTTCGTCCATTTTCTCTTTGCTTGGCGGATTTGTACCTTCAAGAGGGTAGTCATAACCAAGCGCTTCCCATTTATGAGCACCAAGCTTATGGTATGGAAGCAGTTCTATTTTCTCGATGTTATCCATGTCTTTAATGAATTCACCAAGAAGATGAGCATCTTCAGGCGTATCCGTGTAGCCAGGAACAATCACGTAACGAATCCAAGTTTTCTTGCCAATCTTGTGCAGGTAGCGTGCAAAATCCAGAGTACGTCTGTTTGATACGCCAATGAAATCGTGGTGTATCTCATCTCGCATATGTTTAAGATCCAGCATCACTAGATCAGAGGCTTCTAGTACTTCATCGACCACTTCAGTGTGCTTACGAATGTAGCCATTAGTATCAAGACAAGTGTGAATGCCTTCAGCTTGCGCCGCTTGGAAAAAGTCACGAACAAACTCAGGTTGTAGCATCGCTTCACCACCAGAACAGGTGATACCACCACCAGAGGCTTTCATGAAATGACGGTATGATTTTGCTTCGTTGATGATCTCTTCGACCGTTACTTCCTTTCCGTCATGAAGATCCCATGTATCGCGGTTATGGCAGTACATACAACGCATTAAGCAGCCTTGAAGAAACACAATGAAGCGGATACCAGGGCCATCGACAGTACCACAAGATTCGAATGAGTGAATGCGACCAGTTGTAGACATGAGCTATTCTCGTAGAGGAATTTATATCGTGTATTTTATTACAAAAACGGTACATAAAATAGGGTCAAATGGTAACGAGGCCTTTAAAAATAAAGGCAATCACCGGTGAAGATGATTGCCTTTATTAAACTGGAAAAGTAAAGGACGAAAGCCCTTACTGGTGGCTAGAAGAAAGCAAACATAGTTATGCCACCAGTGGTATAAATCGATTCTTTCGCTTCTTTGTAATCAGGCGTTTTGGCCGTTAGCGCGAAAGAGGCACCAACGTATTGGTTATACCAAGCAAAACCCAGTACGGCTGTCGCTTGGATGTTCTCTAATGTCACATCGTAGATCGCAGGGTTTTCGCTGTTTTTATTTGCGTATTCGTCAACACCAGAGCGATCACCTTCGATAGTGAGGTCGTTAAATCGGTAACGCCCTTCGAGGCCAGCATAGGTAAACCAACCCGTATTGGATGCGCCAATCATGCCAGCTTTAAATGGGTTTTCAGTGCTGATGTTAGCCGCGCCAAAGTTACCACCTAAGTCGGTACCCCAACGGAACATGAAGCCCGTTTGGATATCACTTCTAAAGTTACCCACATTAATTTCTGAAATGTTAGAGATCTCGAAGTCTGTATTTGCTAGTGCTTGATTACGCATTAGGTTGAAATGGCTTAAGTAACCAACGCTCCCCGCCCACTCATCGTCAACCTGATATTCCCAACCCATAGGCTCATCTGATTTTGTGATCGAGTGAACCAACTTTTGAGCATCTTCAGACAGTGCACGTTCGCCTGTTGTACCGAAGGTAATGTTAAAACGTTGGGCTTGTTGTGGGTTCAAACTGATGTAGTTGAATTCTGTATGTAGGTAACCTGCGTATGGGCGGTCATTAGCCGATGGCGTTTCTAACTCAATATCAGAAGGCGTATACATCTTGTGGCCAATGGTGATTTCCCATTTATCTAGAGAGCTTGCGCCCCAGTAAGAGAGACTCAATGGTTTCACCCAATTGTATGGCGTAATACTTGACGATGTGTAACCCAGAAATAAGCCGTTGGTATAGTCTTGGTCGACACCAAAAATACCATCATTATCTAAAGCGAAAGTTAGCGTAGAACGCTCAGATGCTAAAGATGAAAAAGAGAGAAGGAGCAGGGGTAAACAACGCAGGTATTTCATGGAGCAGTTACTCTTAAATTATGAACCAAGATAGTACCGTAATTAGAGTTTAGGTGTGAAAAAAAAGTGAATAGATGACGGGTTTTTTGCTCAATCTGACGTTTCGTATAGTGAAGACGAAATAATAAATTTCTGGATGATATAAAAAAGCCCCGCACATTGGCGGGGCTAATATCATTTTACTTATCTATTTAGCGTGAGCTTATAGAGACTCAGTAAATGTACGTGCGATTACGTCAGCTTGCTGCTCTGTAGTCAGAGAGTTGAAGCGTACAGCGTAACCAGAAACACGGATTGTTAGCTGAGGGTATTTCTCTGGGTGCTTAACTGCGTCTTCAAGAGTTTCGCGGTTAAGAACGTTAACGTTAAGGTGTTGACCACCTTCAATGCCAGCTTCGTGGTGGAAGTAACCATCCATTAGGCCTGCAAGGTTAGCACGTTGGCTGTCTTGTTCTTTACCTAGCGCGTTTGGCACGATAGAGAAAGTGTAAGAGATACCATCTTGAGCATCAGCAAACGGTAGTTTACCTACAGACGTTAGTGAAGCTACAGCGCCTTTCTCATCACGACCGTGCATTGGGTTAGCACCAGGAGCGAAAGGAGCGCCAGCACGACGACCGTCTGGAGTGTTACCTGTCTTCTTACCGTATACCACGTTAGACGTGATAGTAAGAACTGACTGTGTAGGGATTGAATCACGGTAAGTCTTAAGCTTACGGATCTTGTTCATGAACGTAGAAACTAGTTCACAAGCAATGTCATCTACACGAGAGTCGTTGTTACCGTATTTAGGGTAATCGCCTTCGATTTCGAAGTCAGTTGCGATACCGTCTTCATCACGGATTGGCTTCACTTTAGCAAACTTAATTGCAGACAGTGAGTCAGCAGCAACAGACAGACCAGCAATACCACAAGCCATAGTACGACGAACGTCACGGTCATGAAGAGCCATTAGAGACGCTTCGTAGCTGTACTTGTCGTGCATGAAGTGAATGCTGTTTAGAGCTGTCACGTATTGCTTAGCTAACCAATCCATGAATGTGTCTAGGCGACCCATTACGTCATCGTAGTTAAGTACTTCGTCAGTGATCTTGTCGCCAACTGGACCAACTTGCATCTTAAGCTTCTCATCAACGCCGCCGTTGATTGCGTAAAGCATAGTTTTTGCAAGGTTAGCACGAGCGCCGAAGAACTGCATTTGCTTACCAACGATCATTGGTGATACACAACAAGCGATTGCGTAATCATCAGAACCAAGGTCAGGACGCATTAGGTCATCATTTTCGTACTGGATAGAAGAAGTATCAATAGATACCTTCGCACAGAAACGCTTGAAGCCGTCAGGTAGTTGCTCAGACCAAAGAACCGTGATGTTCGGCTCTGGAGAAGGCCCCATAGTGTATAGAGAGTTAAGGAAACGGAAGTTCGAACGCGTTACTAGCGTACGACCATCAACACCCATACCACCCATAGACTCTGTAGCCCAGATTGGGTCGCCAGAGAATAGCTCATCGTACTCAGGAGTACGTAGGAAACGAACCATACGCAGCTTCATTACGAAGTGGTCGATCATCTCTTGTGCTTGGTCTTCTGTGATTTTGCCAGCAGCGATATCACGCTCGATGTAGATGTCTAGGAAAGTCGAAGTACGACCTAGAGACATTGCAGCACCGTTTTGAGATTTAACAGCAGCTAGGTAGCCGAAGTAAGTCCACTGGATAGCTTCTTGAGCAGTTTGAGCTGGCTCAGAGATATCGAAACCGTATTTCTCAGCCATTTGCTTGATTTGACCTAGAGCACGATGTTGCTCAGAGATCTCTTCACGCAATTGCATTGTTGCAGAAAGATCTTCGCCGTTCTCGAAACGCTCTTGTAGAGATGCGAATTGAGCCGCTTTGTCTTTCATTAGGAAGTTGATACCGTATAGTGCAACACGACGGTAGTCACCAATGATACGACCACGGCCGTAAGCATCAGGAAGACCAGTCAGAACACCAGACTTACGACATTTTAGGATATCAGGAGTGTAGATATCGAAAACGCCAGCATTGTGTGTTTTGCGGTATTCTGAGTAGATTTTTGAAACCATTGGGTCAAGAGTTTCACCGTATGCTTTACAAGAACCTTCAACCATACGTACACCACCGTTAGGGATGATTGCACGTTTTAGTGGCTTCTCAGTTTGTAGACCAACGATAGTCTCAAGATCTTTCTCAATGTAACCTGCATCGTGAGCAGTAATGGTAGAGATAACAGAAGTATCGAAATCTACAGGTGCTTTAGTTGCGTTTTCCTGTTTGATACCTTCCATTACCGAAGACCAAAGCTTGTTAGTTGCTTCAGTACCCTCAGAAACTAGGAAAGACTCGTCGCCTTCATACGGCGTGTAGTTCTTTTGAATGAAATCACGAACGTTTACTTCGCTTTGCCACTCACCTGCAGCAAAATCTTCCCAAGCTTTAGCAAATTGCTCTGCCATGACATACCTACCTTTTTAGTAGAAAAAATACGTACATTAACACTGTTGAGCCAGCGCCCCTCGTAAGGGTAGTACACTCTTATTAATAACAATATATATGAGCATATTCGCATCATATGGTTATATATATTGTCACTACCTTTTATATGTTGTCTTTACTCTATGTATTCAAGACTACGCTAAAAAATTTCTGTAAACCTTAAACTAAATCAATAAATGCCAAAAAAAGTTGAAAAAAAATGGGTGGCAGGGGTTGCCACCCAAACTTTTTTTTAATCCCAATACTACTTTTGTGTAGTTAAAACCATTATAGCCAAGCTTTTAGGCCATATTGACTTTCTAGCATACCAACTGCAAGCATTGCTACTAAACAGATAACCAAAACGCCAACTGGGATAACAATCTTGTCTACAAATGATAGACGCTTCGCACGCTCTTTATCACCAATTAGACCGTTATTATCTAGAAGCATAGTCAGTGCCCATGCTAATACTGGGTTAACAACCGCAGAACCGAAGATACAGATACCAGCTGCTTGAGAATCTTTTGAATCCTTAACCATTTGCATACCCGCTTCAAGTAGAGGCAGAGATACACCTACAAGCAGCGCAACACGCATCACTGGAGGCCATACAGCTACGTCCATTGGGAAACCAAGAATCGCAACAATAATACATAGAGAACCAAGCAAGATTGCGCCGCCAGGAATTGGACGTTTCGCGATTGCTGCTGGGATCATGTAAGTACCCCAAGAAGATGTGATGTTACCACCACCAACTGCAGTACCCACCATTTGACGAACTGAACACATAGTCATTGTGTCATCAACATCCATCAGAACTTTTTCAGAACGTTTAGGGTAGTTCAGTTCTTGGAAGATACGGTGACCTAGGAAATCTGGCGACCACATTGCTACGGCAAGAATTGCGAATGGTAAAGAAGCAATGAAGTGTTCAATGTTTGGTAAGCCAAGCATCCAACCTTCAGAAGTAGAACCCCACCAGTAAACTGGGTTTAGGTTTGGAATACCCATTTCAGTTTCGAATACGATATCGAAACCAGCACCTAGTGCTAATGCAATAGCAAGGCCTGTGAATGCACAAACTGGGATAGCCAACCAACGCTTGTTCACTTTTGCTAAGAAAGCGTAGATAGCAATCGTAATAGCAAGAACGATTAAACCAACGTAACCCATGCTGCCCGCTTCAACAGTAGAAGATTGAAGACCAACCGCCCATGCTTGAATCGAGTTAATTTGGCTCATGGTGCCTGTTAGGCCTAAGAAAATGAGCAAGCCGCCAGCGGTACCTTCCGAAGTCAGGTTAACCAGCTTGGAGCCGCCTTTTAGGAAACTTAGGATTAGACCGAAGACACCGATAAGGATTGCCAATGCAAGAGGGTGAGCACCAGCGAGAGCGATGGTACCAATAAGAGGGATCATTGGGCCGTGGTTACCGGCAAGGTTTGCTTTAGGGTTGAAGAAACCAGAAGCAAGAATACAGAACAGCAGTGCAGGAATCAGCATTTCTACACGAGCAACTTCAATTGCGAAGTCTTTACCTAGGTTTACGTGATCCCAAGCTTGAGTTAGGCCATCAGCCCAAGACATCATTACTGCTGAGTACATCGCGATGATACCTATGGTACCAGCAAGTGCAGGAACAAGATCTTCAAGTTCAAAACGGAAATCACGGCCTGGAAGGTTTAAACCGAAGCGGCGAGGCTTCATGATTTGAAGTTCGTGATCTAGATAATCTGAGCGGCTCTCAAATTCCGAAGAAGGGCGGTGTAGCTCTTTATAGCTTTTCTCTTCTACTTCAGAGTTCGCATTATTCACAACGTCTGACATAGATTCCTCATATTTTTATGTTAGTAATTCTAAAATTGAATTAAATAAGTTCGCGTAATTGCGTTATTTCTTAGTTATAACTTATTAACACTATGTTGCACGGTTTTGATGTGCTTTATGCAGCTAAGTTAAAAGAAATGTTTGGCATTTTTAATGCCTTATTTTGTATTGAGGAGTCTAACAAGCTTACCCTTTAGGGTGATTGATCTTGATCACTTTATGAGTGTATGTGAAAGAAAGCTACAAAACGCAGCGATTCATTAACGTACCGTTGATAAAAAGTGTAATTTGTTTTCACAAACTGACGTTTTCCAATCTTCTTTGAACCTCTCCCGCTATGGTATTAGCTGAATGCTTAACGCGTACTGAGTTATTTCACTATTATTCGATTGTCATCCATTCCTTTTGAAATACTTACAATGTAATGACTTCAAACAGAACTGTGATTGATGGAGGGGGTGCGCTGAATGCTCTGGTTGCATGTTTTCGGCAGCGATGTTTCTAAGTTCACAAAACGTGTTTTTCTTGTGAGCTATCAGGCTACGAGAATCTCATTTTGATTAACTTTATTTAAACAATGTAAGAGTGGTAATTACGACTTATTGATAGAACTCATTCATTAAATTGAGGTGAAAACGCTACCTTTTGCATAATAAGTCAGAGTGAATCGCTATTTATTCCAAATTATTAGGTTAATAATTTGTTGCATGTTATTCCGTGTGGTGCTAGTTTGTATCGCATGAAAAGGTCGGAGTACCTTGCATTTTCACAAACTTGGGAGAGAAAGCGCATGAAAGATGTACCAGCGCTGGACATAAAGGATCTACACAAAACGTTTGGTCAAAATGAAGTTTTAAAGGGAATTTCACTTTCTGCGCATAAAGGCGATGTAGTCTCGATTATCGGATCTTCTGGGTCTGGTAAAAGTACTTTCCTTAGATGTATCAACCTTTTAGAGACACCTACCGCCGGCGAAATTTGGGTTAATGGCGAATTAATTCAAATGAAAAACAACCGCCAAGGTGTTTCAGTTCCTGCCAATGAAAAACAAGTACAGCGAATCCGTTCTCGCCTAGCGATGGTTTTTCAGGGTTTCAATCTGTGGTCTCACCTGACCGTTCTCGAAAATGTTATCGAAGCGCCTGTTCACGTCTTAGGTGTACCTAAAGCGCAAGCGATTGAAAATGCAGAGTTACTACTGAAGAAAGTTGGTCTGTATGAGCGTAAAGATTACTACCCGGGTCACTTGTCTGGCGGACAACAACAGCGTGCTGCTATTGCGCGAGCGCTAGCGGTTGATCCTGAAGTTATGCTGTTTGATGAACCAACATCTGCACTTGACCCTGAGTTAGTAGGCGAAGTGCTTGGTGTAATGCGCGATCTAGCAGAAGAGGGCAGAACCATGCTTGTGGTAACACATGAAATGGCTTTCGCTCGTGACGTATCGAACCATGTGATGTTCTTACATCAAGGTCTAGTGGAAGAACAGGGCGATCCAGCTAAACTGTTTACAGAACCTGAATCTGAGCGATTACAACAGTTTATCTCTTCTATCTATTAATGTTCTAAACGTTAGATGGGCTTCTACTAGCAGTAGAGCGCAGTAGAGAAGTAGAAAATAGATGGCTTCTTAAAGACAAAGCAAAGCGTTCAGACGAATCAAGATTGAAATACCGCCGCTAAGGAAAATGGCGACGGTATGAACAATAAAACACAACAAGTAAGTTAATAAGCAACAACAAACACAATATTAAATTAGCAAAACATAAAAACCTAAATCACAGGAGTAGGGATATGAAAAAGTGGTTATTAGTCGCGGCACTTGCTGCAACTGCTGCAACGGGCGTAGCTCAAGCAAAAGAATGGAAAACAGTACGTTTCGGTATTGAAGGTGCTTACCCTCCATTTAGCTGGACAGAAGCCGACGGTTCACTAAAAGGCTTCGATGTTGACATGGCTAACGCGCTTTGTACCGAAATGCAGGTGCAGTGTAAGATCGTTGCACAAGATTGGGATGGTATTATTCCTTCTCTACTTGCTCGTAAATATGATGCGATCATCGCGGCAATGTCTATCACGGAAGAGCGTAAGAAAAAGATCGACTTCACTGGTAAATATGCACTTATCCCAAACAAGTTCATCGCTAAAAAAGGTGCAGGCCTTAACTTCGATGATCTAAGCGGTCAAAAAATTGCCGTTCAACGTGCAACAACTCACGATAAGTACCTAACAGACAACTACGGCGACACAGTAGAGATCGTTCGTTACGGTTCATTCGATGAAGCTTACCTTGATCTAGCTAACGGTCGTGTTGCTGCTGTACTGGGTGATGCATCGGCTCTAGAAGAAGGCGTACTAAACAAAGCGGGTGGTGAAGACTACGAGTTTGTTGGTCCATCATTAACAGATCCTAAATGGTTCGGTGATGGTTTTGGTATTGCTCTACGTAAGCAAGACAAAGATCTGACTAAGCAATTAGATGCGGCAATCCTTTCACTACGTGAAAAAGGCATCTACCAAGATATCGCAGCTAAATACTTCAACTACGACGTATACGGTCAGTAATATCTAGCGTCAATTCTTAAGGGAGAGGTTCTCCTCTCCCTGTCTTACCAACTTTTTCGCAGTTCTGTTGGAATTCATTATGTTTGATTTACAAGGATATGAAGCTTCGATCCTGAAAGGGGCGGTGCTTACAATCGAAGTTGCCTTGCTGTCGCTAATTTTAGCTATGGTTCTTGGTATGCTAGGTGCCTTAGCAAAACTTGCGCCTTATCGCTGGGCTCGTGCAATTGCAACCCTCTACACAACTGTCATTCGAGGTATCCCCGATCTCGTCTTGATGATGCTGATTTTCTTTGGTGGACAAATCCTTTTAAACAACAGTTTGTATTCCATCAATGAGTGGCTCAATGAGTGGTTCACATCAAGTGATCCTAACCATGAATGGACCGCTTACTTACCTGATTATATCGATGTCAGCCCATTCATTGCTGGTGTCTTAACCATTGGCTTTATCTTTGGTGCTTACATGGCTGAAACTTTCCGTGGTGCAATCATGGCTGTCGACAGCGGTGAGATGGAAGCGGCAAAGGCCTACGGCATGGGACCCGTCTTAGCGTTCCGCCGTATTCTGTTACCTCAAATGATTCGTCACGCACTGCCGGGTTTTGGTAACAACTGGTTGGTTCTACTTAAGACCACCGCGTTGGTTTCGATTATCGGCCTAGAGGACATGGTACGTGTTAGTGCATTGGCTGCTGGTTCAACCAAAATGCCATTTACCTTTTATATGACAGTGGCTCTTATTTTCCTATTCTTCACCAGTGTTTCGACGGGCTTGCTTAAGTTGGTTGAACGTAAATTCAGTATCCACGCGAGGTAGTTATGGACTTTTCATTGATAATTGAAAGCCTGCCGATTTACCTTAGTGGTTTATGGACAACGGCTTGGATGGTTTGCGTCGCTTTGATCATTGGCTTATGTGTAGCAATACCATTAGCTATTGCTCGTAACAGCCCAAATATGCTGATTAACGCTCCAGCTTGGTCGTTCATCTATTTCTTCCGTGGTACGCCATTATTGGTGCAGTTGTACCTGATTTACTACGGAATGGATCAGTTCTTCCCAGTAAAAGATACCCTATGGGAAAATGCATGGTTTTGTGCTTTGGTGGCATTCATTCTTAACACATCGGCATACACAGCAGAAATCATTCGTGGCGCTATCAACGGCTTGCCTAAAGGTGAGGTTGAAGCAGCAAAAGCTTATGGTATGAGCACACCCAAGACATACCGCCGCATCATTCTGCCAAGCGCTTTACGTCGAGCATTACCTGCTTACAGTAATGAAGTTATCTTTATGCTTCATGGTTCGGCGGTAGCAGGTATCGTAACGATTATGGATCTAACTGGTGCTGCCCGTTTAGTTAACTCACGTTACTACGCACCATTTGAATCGTTCTTAACAGCAGGCCTATTCTACATGGGGCTAACGTTTATCATTATTGCGATTTTCAAATTCGCAGAGAAGCGTTTCCTTGCTTACCTAAGACCACTTAGCTAATTGCACTTTGTATAAATCATAGTTAAAAAAACGGCGCTTCTATAGCGCCGTTTTTTATAGCATTAAACAAGTCGTGTGCTTTTGAATTCTACGAGCTTTCGAGAAGTTACGTCCCAACGAAATAGTTACCTTGCTTCAAATTAAACTAGCGTATTCATGAGATTGATTGCTTTAGGTTTGGCGATAGATAGACTCAGCAAAATTTTGTTGTTGTATGGAATAATGATGAAAAAGAGTAAGTTACTATCCAATTGGGTTCTTTGTGCTATTGCTTTATCACTTTTTGGATGTGGAGGTGGCAGCGGCGGTGAAAGTGCTCAAACTGGTTCTGGTGGTTCTGGTGGTTCTGGTGGTTCTGGTGGTTCTGGTGGTTCTGGTGGTTCCGGAGGAGAAGGAAACGAAGGCGACGGAAGTGGTGAGCCTGGTATCACTCCGGTTCCACAAACTGCTGTTCAAAAGGCGTTGGCCACAGGTGATGCTTCTTATGTTAAGGATTCCAAAGAGTTCATTGATGCCAGCCGAGCATTAGTTGCTCAATACAACTCGAACTTCAATCATATTAAGCAAGCATTATCCCAAAACTCTGAAGGAGAGCCTTTACGCAATCTTCATTGGGATCCAACACACGACACGGCAATTATCTTACCAACTTATGGCTTTAACGATGTCATCTTACAAACCAATAAAGCGATGCAAGATGGGTATTCCGACCAAGAGCTTGCCATTGGTATTGCGGGTTATACGTCAGATAACAGTCGCTATGCAGCATTGGCAAGTAACCCGTTTCGAACTAAGCAGCGCTTTCCAGATTCTGTTAACGAAGAGATGGATATTTGGCTAGAAAACTTGGTTAAGTGGGCTTCTGATAATGATTCGCCACAAAATGTCGTATTAGCTCAGCTTGATCAATCTCATTATTTTCCTGACGACCAAGCAACACGAGATTGGTTGACTAGTAATATCAATCCTTCAATGGTTATTAATGCCGACAATGCTTGTGATGGCGATAAGTTGAGTCAATGCGTTGAAAGCAATAACCCTGATTTACTGGTTTTGTCCCAAAAGCTGAATGATGGTGATGACATTGAAGATGTGATTACGGGTTTACGCTTGGCGTTCAATAAAAATATACCAGTGTTATACCTACATCTTGATGGCGGTATGACGGACTTAGGTAACGCGCTATTTTCAGAAATGCACATGACTTACGTTGGCGACAACTATTGGCGTAAGCTCGGTTTATCGAACTGGGATTCTACACAGCTGATAGATCGAATGCCGGATAATATTGTTCAACAACAAGCGCTTTTACAGCGAATGAAAGACAACAGCTTCACCGTCGATCTGAATTCGTGTGATGACAAATCTTGTCCTGACGATTCCAACATGAATGAAGAGTTCTATGCCGCTGCGAACAGTATTCGTTCACACCTAACGACTCTTGATAGTAAAAAAATTGATCTGTTTGCAACCGATGATTACGAATATGAAAAGTTGTTGCTGTTACTCGCTGATCGTTATCGCAAAGATGTTCAATACCCGATGGGTAAAGGCGTAACTGAGAGAATCGAGTTTCTTCGTTCTTACTATAGTGATTACGCCACATACAACAGCCGTTTGTATAATGCAGCGCAACCAAGCTTAGGTAATTTCAGCTCTAAGAGTTTTGATAATGTACCGTTGGTCACCAAGCTTATTTCCTTAGAGTCTAAGAGAAACTTTCGTGCGGCTGGTGTCTATGCTTTGCCGGGTAAGACAATCAAAGTGACTCGTTTGGACAACAATGAGGTAGCGACATCGATAGCATTTAATACCCTACGTAGTGGCGCGACTCACGAATTTTCGGGCGATGACGGCTATGCTAGGCCGAAGTTTTTGACGTCAGTAACCTATCCAGTGAAAACAGGAGAGACGATTTCTCTGACTTCTGCCTATGGCGGAACATTACAGGTTCATTTTGATACCAATGATATTGATGTTGAACTACGTTTTGAAAATGTTGCTCAACACCCTGTTTGGCGAAGTGAAGCCGACAACGACAGTTTTGTCGCGCAGCTGGAAGAAGGAAAGTTTGATTGGGCCGAGTTGGTCACACCTGGGTTCGAAGTCCATTCTAAACTAGACAAGATGAAAGAGTCTATCGGTGCCTCAGATTGGACGCAGCCGCATGATATGGCACTCGCCACTGAGCGTTATGTACATAACTTTCCTCATGCGCTTGCAGGTTTTAGAGGTCCTGGGATTGATGAAATTACTGAAGTTCATCAATACGGTGAGGCAAAGGGCTGGGAAATTGCGAATATTGATATCGTGAAGCACATGAATGCCGATCAAGCGAACTGTGGTTACGGCTGTTCAGGAAACCCTTACGATGCTTACTGGTCTTTTCACCCGTTAGGGCATGGTGATCTTCATGAGTTAGGGCATGGCTTAGAGAGAGGTCGTTTCAGATTTTCTGGATGGGATGGTCATTCAACAACCAACTACTATTCGTATTTTAGTAAATCAAAATACTACAAAGACACAGGAAAGGTATCTTCTTGCCAAGGCTTAGATTTTAAAGGGCAGTATCAGCTTTTACAGCAGAGCCGGACTCAACCTGATCCAAGTGCTTTTATGGCGGCTCAAAATCAAACTGGTTGGAGTTGGGGAGCTCGTATCTACATTCAAATGATGATGCTTGCAGAGCAGCAGGGTGTATTGAATTCGGGTTGGCATTTATTAGGGCGCTTGCACTTGATTGAGAGAGAGTTTAATCGCTTGAAAGGCGGTGATGAACTTTGGAACGATCGAAAAGGCTCGATTGGTTTTTCAGATTATACGAGACAAGAAGCGGTAGATATTACAAACAATGATTGGTTGCTTATCGCATTGAGTTACGTTGCAGAACGGAATATGACGCAATACTTAGATATGTGGGGATTCAGTTTCAGTGACAAAGCGAAGCAACAAGTCACAGCTCTTAGTCTAAGTAACATGCCTTTGACATATTTTGCATCGTCTAATCAAGGATATTGTTTAGATGAGTTTGCTAAGACGCCGTTAGACGTTGACGGCATGACCATTTGGCCGCTTAACTAGACCATACGATATATAAAAGTGATATAAAAAAGAGAGGAGATATTATCTCCTCTCTTTCGTTATTAGCTTCTGATCAGCGTTGTGAGTACTATTTGCTTGCTACTTGATCTGGCTAAGTTTTGCTACCTAAAAATGACTATTTAAACGTCGACCAAATCGGAGCGTGGTCTGATGGTTTTTCAATGCCGCGTAGCTCGTAGTCGATGCCCGCTTCAGTACACTTATCAGCAAGCTTCTGAGTCGCAAGTACCACATCAATGCGTAGGCCGCGGTTGTCCACGAAGCCTTTTGAGCGGTAATCAAACCACGAGTATTGATCGTTCACTTCAGGGTGTAGTAAACGGAAGCTGTCCACAAAACCCCAATCCATCAGTGTTTTCAACCATTCGCGCTCTTCTGGTTGGAAAGAACACTTACCTGTTTTCAACCAACGTTTCGCATTAGGTTCACCAATACCGATATCAATATCGGTAGGGCTGATGTTAATGTCGCCCATCACAATGACTTGTTCATCTTTGTTGTGGTAGTCATTTAGGTAAGTCATCAAGTCTTTGTAGAACTGACGCTTGTATGGGTATTTAGTCTCGTGCTTGATGTTGTCCCCTTGAGGGAAGTAACCGTTTAGTACCGTTACCTTTTCACCGTTTTCATCTTCAAACGTAGCCATGATCATACGCTTTTGATGGTCTTCATTGTCTGTAGGAAAACCTTTCTGCACAGAGATAGGTTCTTGCTTACACAACATTGCCACACCGTAGTGTGCTTTTTGGCCGTGGAAGTAAACCTTGTAGCCCATCGCTTCAACATCAGCGAGCGGGAAGGCTTCATCGTGCACTTTAATTTCTTGAAGACCAATCACGTCGGGTTGGTGTTTGTCGATAATCGCTTGCAGTTGGTGAAGGCGGGCTCTAAGGCCATTGATGTTGAAGCTAATTACTTTCATTTGTTTTTATACCTCTTGCAAACCCTTGTGATTGCTTGCCTATCAAGGGTTTTTTGATTTAGTGAATGCCATGGTTAACCATAATTAACCATGCTTAATAAATTTCATCGCCATTTCATCGCCACTTTTTGAGTACGTTAAAGGCTGTATTGAGTGACGGGGTTGAAGGTGATTGCATCACTCAAATGGTTAGGGGAAAAGTGAGCATAAATCATCGTTTGCTCAATTTTTTGATGCCCTAGAATATTCTGCAATACTAAAATATTACCACCGTTCATTATAAAATGGCTGGCGAAAGTATGGCGCAAAACATGAGTTGCTTGACCCTTTGGTAAATCGGGTAGGGCTTTTGTTAGCCACTTATGCGCGACACCATAACCGCAACTAAAAAGCTTATCATTTGTTGGCTTGTGAAGCTCTTTGTAAAGCTTATTTGATATTGGAACGGTTCGGTTTCTTTTACCTTTAGTATTAATGAAAGTGAGCTTGTGCTTAAACAGCTGGCTTCCTTTCATTTCTACTACCTCATTTATACGCGCCCCAGTCGCTAAACAGGTTTTGAAAATGGTAGTGAGATCTTCAGCGGATCTGCTTTCTTTAATAACCTCAAACAAGTGCATGATTTGCGCTTCATTTAAAAAGGTAACTTCAGACTCAGCTTTTTTAATGGGCTCTACACCATCAACAGGGTTAGGCAACTTCCATTCTTTGAGCTTGATTAACTTCGTGAAGATGGACTTTAACCAAGCAATATCACCATTGTTTGAGCTGATAGAAAGGCTACCTTTACGGCCCCTGCCTTTGTTGGTTCTGGTTGCTCGGTAATGGGCGAAATCTCGCGAAGATAAATGTGAAGCGATAGGGTCATTCATTTCATCGCAAATGTGCAGCATGCGGTTTTTTGCGTGTTCACCAGACTTTAGGTTTTGGCCATGAAGCTTAAACCATAACTCTACTAAATCAGACAGGCGGCGGTGATCGTTTTTTTCACCTAACCACGGTTTGTCGATTATCTCTTTCATTAAGTAGAATTCATAGTTGTTCGCTTCGCCTTTGGTGGCGAAGCGTTTACGAACACGTTTACCGCTATGGCCTTGCGGGTAGCACTCGCAAAGCCAAGGTTTCTTGCTGCCGTCTTTAAGGTTTCTGATAGACATAAAAAATCCCGAAAGTACTGGTTATAAATACAGTTTAATTCGGGTGGTTTTTGTAGGCAATGTTTTAAATATGCATGTTCGAACAATGCAGATTGAAGGGCTCTAGTTAATTCTGTATGGCGGTTGCTTTGTGCTGGTCATACTGAACAGCGTTCTTGTCAGTAGACATTAAATATGATCACATTAAATATATAATGTCGCTAACAAGCTTTTGGACACAAACGAGTTTGGCGCAACGGGATAAATCTACCCTTCGGATAACTTCTGGTATTTTAAAACACAGAACGGCACCGCTTGATAAGGTGCCGTCCGTGAACGGAAATGGACAAAAGCTGTCATCAACAATACGACATATCCAGCTTACAGCATCAATTTATATCTCATGAAACAGCATATTCAATCACAATCTGTTGAAATGTGCTTACAGATATAGCAAACATGCATCAGCTAGGCTATTCACACCTACCAGTTTTTAGATATGTAACCCAGTCAGTGCGGTTTCTTGCTTTGGCTTGCTCAATCGCAGTATTTACGTCGTACTTAACTCTACAGAATGAAATATCCCACACTTCACTGTCTTGTTTTTCCAAAATCACATAAGAGGCTCTAGGTGTATAGTTCTGCATAATATGAGGAATTGGCTCATCATCTGCATATGCTTGTAGTCCAACACTTCCGGGATTTATTACTATTTGTCCGGTAGATAGCTCCACACAACGAGGTGTGTGAGTATGACCACACAAAATGATCTTTGAGGATACTTGACCCAGTAGTCCACGAATCTCCACTTCGGTTCTTACCGAGGCATGTCCGCTGGTAACATCTTCTAATAAATAGATAAGATCATCATCTGGTGTGCCATGGCAAGCGTAAATCTCATCCGTTATTTCTAAATCAAATGGAAGAGCCCTCATCCATTCAAGGGGAGCTTCGCCTAGCTCATCAAGAATGAATTGCATTGTAGGATTGGACGCAACCTCTGATGCGGAGGATTGGTAAATTTGTCTGTCTTGATTTCCAGATATAGTGATAGCGTCCAGCCCACATAAATAGTCATATGTCTCTCTAGGAGCAAGTGGCCCATAGAAGATATCTCCAAGGTTGACGAACTTGGTCACTCCCTTTGACCGTGCATCTTCAACAACAGCTTTTAGCGCACATACATTGCTATGTATGTCTGATAACACTGCATATTTTTCCATAGAATCACCTTGCTCCTGACTACCATAAATCAATATCTTACAGGTTAAACCCTAGACAATGAAGCCCGAAGTGATTACGAACCCAATGCATAGTTATGTGAAGTGATGTTATCTGAGAAAACGAGTGCTATATGCTCGGAATTGGGAGATTCCGCGCATCGGTGTTTCGCGGTCTGTCATTAATAAAAGTCGGGCTATTTTCTGGCAGGATTTACCAGCGTTCTGTTGCGCAAACTCATAAAGGGGCAACTTCGTGTTACTCGACTCCACGAGAAACAATTTAGGTAAAACCTTACCAGTGATTATTCACGGTTTAATTCCAGCTACAATCTGTTTGAACATCAATGCAGAAGATAGATGCGCTGCTGGGCTTTCTGAGAACGCCTCACCATACTCCTTTAAATCACTTCGGAACTCTTTTTCGTCTTTCTCTAGTCTTCTGATGATCCTATCTACCGAGTTCAAGATACTTTCGATAAACATTGATGTACATTTCTCAGCATTCACACAGCAAATATCCGCATCAATATCGTGATAATCCAAAACTGTAGCTGACAGGTCAATGGAAAACTCTCCATCACTGTATTCGCACATTACTCGCGATACTTCTGCGTTAGGAAAGCAGCGCTCAGTAGCTCTTGTTACAACTGAGGATACTCGTTGAATGCGCTTTAAATCATTTATTATACTAGCCATTAAGCACTTCCCTTGCCTCTAAAAACTTGGACTCTTCATACTGCGCAGCAACAACATCCCGAACCAAGTTAAAGTCACCTTCAACAAACTCATTTAAAGCCTCTTCAACTTCTTCAAAAGTCAGGTTAAAGAACTCTCTTCGGTGATTGACTTTGTTGACTCTTCGAGAGGCAAACTTAGAATGAAGTTTGTTTTCCAAGGCTGGGGCATCATCAGATGGTATAAGAGCATGGACATCAAAAAAGAACGGAACAGATGCATCTCCCAATTCCTTCACACGATCCATAGGCTCTAAACGTCGTGTCATTCCAATCTTGTACACATTTTCACCAAACGATCCCTTGTTTGAGATAACATAAACATATCCTGACCTTGTGAGCTGAGCCATACTTAGCGCACGCTCTTTCTCAGAAGTCGCACGTTCCAACTTAAGCTTCAGCTCTTCGATATGAGAGCTGAGCTTTTCTACTTCTTCTTGGTTCGCTGTTTGAACTCTGGCTAGAGCATCACCCAAATCTTTTTGAAAAGCTTTTTCCTCCTTTTCACGAGCAGTGACAAAGCTTTCTATCTCTTTTTTAACTTTGGCTTCTTCACGCAGAGACTCTTTCATGAATCGTTGTTCTTCTAGCTCCATCTCCTTTTTATACTTATATTCAAAGGCATGGCGCTGCTCTTCCAGACGCAAAAATAGTAGAGTTCTATTCAGCTCTACGTAGCTATCATCACCACTCTTATTGACCTTTTGAAACCACTTGTCTATTTTTTTTGCATTAGCGGTGAAGTTACGTGCGTTAGTATTAGCTATAATGTTGTCTACTTCTGCATTAAAGGCAGTTATCAGAAATTTACCATGTCTCTTTTGCCTTGCCTTTCCTTTAGCAAGATTGTCATTCCAAAGAATATCTTGAAGAATATCAAATGCGTTACCCTGTTTTATCAGTTCCTTCTGTTTATTTTTTACTTGTTGCAAAGATACCTTAATTTCATCGCTAGTAGGCCCATCAAGAAGGTGTTCAAATGGCGTCACTGTAGAGAGAAGATCCTGATGTTCTTTAGTTAACTCCAAGTCACGCAACTCTTCTCGGAGCTTCTCAATACTGCTAGAAAGTACCTTTTCGCGGGTTTCTCCTGTTTCAATTTTTTTCTCAACATCCACTAGTGCTTTATCTGCACGAGCCGTTGCTTTATCGACGATGGCTTCGGCTTCAGCCTCCGCATTACTAAGAACTTTTTCACGTTCAGCTTTCGCTTCAGTCAGAATTAGGTCTTTTTGTCTATGTGCATTCTCAATTTCTTCAGCTAATTCTGACTTTTCTAGTCCTATAGAATTTTCATTCTCTTGTAATACGAATGCACACTGTTTTTCTATATCAACAAGGTGCTCTCTGGCAGCCGCTCTATCTTTCTCGCACTGGACTCTAACGTCATGACAAGTAGCTCTAAGCACGAGCAACTCCTCTTCGAGCTTCATTAAATCTGTAGCCTTCATATATTCAGGGGAGGCTAAAACTTTTTGAATACTCGACAATTCTTCTTTCGCTTCACTTAACTGTTTTTCAAGCTCAGTAACGTTAGCTTGGGCATCCATCAAGAGGGACTTTTTGACTAATCCAAACATTGTTTTTCAAACCTAGATATGTGATGTATTGATTAACTTGGTAAAGAACCGACTGAACACCCACCAAACTCATAGACACTTTGTGGCATAAGGAAAAATAGGTCAAATAACCTCGTATAGAAATGAGGTACAAAACAGTTCTAGCTTAGAATGGGGCAATTACGAGTTACGATCTACGATGCATTATGTCGGTGCATCGTATAACGATCATTTTGATGTGAATGCTGTTGCTCTTAAAGATAAAGCAGAGAAAGAGCGTATACAGTTAGAAAATGAGGTACGAACTAAACGAGTTCAAGCAGTGAATCGTAAATTTGAAAACAACGACAATGAACCTCCTATGATAATTTGGTAAAGAAAATGTTTAAGCAGCTGAGACGTATGCTAGGCATTGAAGAAATTAATAAGTAACAGGTCATTACTCGCACCAGTATTTAGAGTCTTTGAAAAACAAAAAGGAGCCGACTGGCTCCTTTCTTATAATGACTGCATTAACATCTTCTGGCGTTCGAACCTTTCAAACATTTCAGGATAATCATCTTTGTTTCTCAATGGGTTAGCTCCCATTTTATGAACAAGCATTAACGTTCCTGAGCAAACCATTCCGAATGGATTATCTATCGATTCTGGAATTACAGCGTACAGTGGTCGTTTCTGTTGTACACAGAACTTAGCCTGAGTAATCGAGCCGCTCTTTTCTTCTGCTTCAACAATAATCGAACCAACTGATAGACCTAATTGAATACGATTCCGTTGAACAAAGTAAGGTGGTTTAGCTGGAGTTCCTACTGGGTGCTCAGATACCCATGCACCACCATTATCAAGGATCTTTTGACCTAATAATGCATTTGACGCTGGTTTGGCTTTTTCTAAGCCATGCGCTAGAACTGCAACAGTCGCAGCAGGTTTACCACAAGCCAATGCACCTTTGTGCGCCTCAGCATCCACGCCAAGAGCAAGACCACTAACAACAATCCAATTACGCTCTACGGCTTGTTTAGCTATTCTATGCGCTATAACAGCACCCGCTTTGCTTATCTTGCGAGAGCCTACTACAGCAATACCATTGATCTCTTGCAAGATATCAACTGAACCACGTACATGAAGAACAAGTGGTGCGTTATCAATTGCTTTCAAATGCTTAGGATAGCCATCTGAGACGATAGAAAAAGATTGAATACCATGTTTAGCATTTTGCTCATCAATGTTTAGAGCGAAATTCCAAGATTTCTCACTTGGGAACAAGTCAACTCGACCGATAGACTCAATCGCTAATCGAAGATCTGTTATGGAAGCCACGCCAGAGAAATCAATCACCTCTAGTAATTGACTTGCATCTTTGATCTTTACCTTACCATCTTGTAAAGCAAGGGCGAACAAGGTTTGTATGTCCATAGACTTCATAATTAAACAGTTTTACCTAGTGCTACCGTATAGATTTCTTTAACGCCTGCATCTCGCAAGATTTGCTCACATGCATCAAAACTAGTGCCAGTTGTTGCTACATCGTCTAGTAACACCAAAGGGATGTCAGGATTTGGAACAACCTGCACTTCAATCGTCTCAATGTGCTGTTGCTTACTTCGAATCCCACCTTCATGAGCCGAATCAATATCTTTGATTCTCACAAGGAAAAGCGGATTGTACACGACTTCCCCTTGATTAGCATGTCCAATGACACCTTCTAATCCTACAGAACGTTTGTCTACTTTAGACGATGGAACTATCGCAATTTGAACTTGATCAATGTCCAAATAGTCCATAATTTTACGAGTTCCAGCAGTGAACTTAGCACCGAAGTAATTGATCGCAGCCTGATGGTTATAGGCTTCTGGATTTTTAAGATCCATAATGCGTCTTGTATCATCATTTCGATCAGGGTTACGCTCTCCATCCTTCCACCAAGGATTGTATGGGACAACCCTGTAGATGATTCCTTCTTCGTATGTCTTTGCCATAATATTTTTCTCACAAATCAACAGGTTTTAGCTTTTTTGAATGTTCTAACACCTTTACAGCATGCGATATTAGACAACAATCACACAAAGTATCCTCAATCAGAAAGGTATTAATAACTGTGATTAATATCTCACAAAAATTGTGGGTAATTTGCCCTATAGAACTACCAGTGCAGCATATAAGAAAAGCCCCGCTTTAATCGCAGGGCTGTTGAATCGTCTTACCTCGTAAGTTGAGAAAGATGCTTCAAGTATTCTTCCTTGGTTACTTCACAATACTAGTGAGCCATCCTTCGCTTAAGCGTCTTGAACAATTGGTAACTTTTCTAAGCCACAGCTTCAACTTGTTGTTCTTTCTCAATGGCTAAACTCTCACGGAATTCAGCCGCTTCAGCCTTCAGAGTCCAATGAACTTCATCTAAACCTTGTTGCTCTACAGCTTGTTTTACTTCAGCAATCGTCGTCCTAAAGAATTCTTTACGAGGATTGATCTTGTTAACGGACTGCAAGTTGAACTTTCTATGGAGCTCTTTCTCAAGGGTTGGAGCATCATCGCTGTAAATCATTGCGTGGACATCAAACGAGAAAGGAACAGATGCATCACCCAGTTCTTTAACGCGATCCATTGGCTCTAGACGACGAGTCATACCAATTTTAAATACTTCTTCACCGAAGCTACCAACGTTACTAATAACGTAAACGTGGCCGCGGCGTGTTTGTTGAGCCATTGATAGGGCACGTTGACCTTTCTCTTCAGCTTCTTGCAACTTGCCTTCAAGTTCTGCAAGTTGAGCTTCAAATTCAGCTTTTTGCTCTTCGCTTGCTTGGTTCAGTTCCGCTCGTGCTTTTTCGAGCGCTTTTTGAAGCATCTTTTCTTCTTTCTCAGCTTCTTTACGTGCTTTTTCCATTTCTCGGAGAGCACGCTCTTCTTCGCGAATCTGAGCTTTAATTTCGCTTTGTTCTTCTTTTTCTATCTTTCTAAGTTCAAATGCTGCAACCGCCCACTTTAACTCAGTTAAACGAGCATCTAGATATTCTTGGTTAATACGGGCGTTTCGGAATGGTGCGCCGTTGTGGTTTACCAATGCAAAAGCATCAATAATTTCTTGTTGGATTTTGCCGAAGTTGTCGTGTTTTGTTTTTGAAAGGGCACTGTCTACTTTTCCGTTGAATGCATCGACAGCAAAGTGGATTGCATAGGTTTTACGGTGAGCTTCTACATAATCACATGAACCAGCATAGTTATTTTTAACCATTTCTCTAACGCGTTTACGTGCGGCTTTAAGTTCTTCGCCTGCCTCTTTGAAACTGAACTCTTCAGCAAGGTCATCGAGAACGGATTGGTTAGGGATTATGTAATCGTCTTTATAGCCATCGATAGTATTTTTCATGGCTTTAATAGCATTCTCATAAGAGTCTGCTTTTGCTTTTGCCTCGTATGCGTCGCCAGCAATCTCTTTTGCTTGAGCCTCTGCAAAGCTAATGACTTTACTTGCTTCTTCACGAGCTTCTAATTTGAGCTCTTCAGCTTTTTCTTTTGAATGGACTAGTTTTACACGAGCCTCAGCAGTAATGCTTTTGGATTCAACTTTGGCTTCATCCAAAATTTTAGCCCGTTCATCATTAGCCAATATTTTAATATTTTGTGCTTCACGTTTTGCATTTGATACTTGTAAAAGTGCTTTTTCTTCAAGCTTTTCTGCTTTTTCGATAGTTTTTTCTACTTCAGCTTGAGAGCGTTTAATTTTTTCTTCGGCATCATTTAATAGTTCATTGGTGTACGCTTCCATATCTGTAATTGGAGAGTACTTTTCGTTGAGTTTTGAGTTTTCTAGCCTTTGCTTGTTGCTCTCAACTTCAACCTTCCTAAGTAATTGCTCTGTTTCCTTTAATTTGGCATCAAGAGCTTGTTGTGTTTTTTTGCTTTTTGCACGAGAAATGATGAGCAAAACTAAGGGAAGAAAAAATATTATGAGAGCTATTATTACGTTTGTATCCATTACATTTACCCAGCCAATTTTAGTTATTTTAACGTCGTATTTTTACCAACTTCTGCGAGTTGCTTTACACCTTCCATACCGAATAAAACTATGTTCGCGACAAGAGCTACGAGCACAGCGAACCTTAGAATTCGTGTCATTTATTATTCCTTCTTCAACGTTGCAGTAATGTAGCCAACCACTTGGATATCTTCGTCGGATACCTCAATCGTGTTGTCATCAAATGCGATTGCCAGTTTCTTGCCTGGTAAACGTTGAATGCGGTTGATAGACAAGTGCCCATCAATATCTATTAAGTAGTTCCCACGCAGTGCATCGGTCGTGCTTTTATCAAGCAGGTAGATGGCTTCGTTAGTTTCTACTTCTATTAATTCAGCTTGCTGTAAGCCCAAGCTATTAATTCTTCTTACCGGGTACGGAATTTCACCTGTATCCAATAACTTGCCGCCGCTTAAACAAAAGCTCTTCAAAATCACCACCTGGTGCTGTGGGTTTGTACTTGCCGCCGTTATTTGGACTGAGGGTTGCTCTGTAATTGTTTTTGGTTGGTGACTTGGTAGCTTTGCTCGTTCTTCTTCAGGCAGTGCAAGCTCTTCGATTGGGATACCTAAAGCTAAATGCAAGCGAACCATCAATTCATGTGAAGTGCGGTTGTGTGTATTCCAAGTGCTTATTAACGATGTTTTCAAATCTAATAAGTCAGCCATTTCCTTCTGGTTTCTACTCTTTGTTAGGATTTTTAGGTTTTCTGTAAATTCAGAACCTAACAAGTAGTTATAAGGAGGGATTTTTTTATTCTTTAAATTAGACAAGGCATCACCAAAAGGTAGTTAATATCCACTAAAGTTGATTTATTTACTTTTGGTAATTGAAATCTACTAAAAATGGATCAATAATCTTTTTGTACTCAAGCTTAACTAAGGCAGCTAACCAAGTAGGCTTGATTCTTAATAAAGTAACTTGTAAGGATATCATCATGTTGTCATTTTCACTATCGCCTCCCGTCCCATATATGCGTATTAAAGAGTACTCTCATTTTTCTGGCGTACCTATTTCGACACTCCGTAAAGACATGGAAAACAATAAACTAATCATTCGTCCTAAAGCGGCGAAGAACGAAAAGGCAATGGTTAACGTTATCGCAATGATGGAAGTTGCGTCTCGCGAAGCACTAGAGAAGTTGGGTTAGCTATGGCTGCTTCTTCCCTAGTTCCTACTAAGAATTACTGCCCAAGCTGGCTCCATTTATTTGCTTGGGTGGTCATTCTGGTTCCGCCTTTTCTGTAGAGAGTGTCTTTCATGAACGAAATGTATGCCATGTGCGAATTACGTGAGCCCAAACAGAATGCGTTTGACGCTGTATGTCGTGACTTTGTGATTAATCACAATGTGGAAAAGCTCGCTAAACGTGTTGGGTTAAGCGGGACCGTGTTACGCAGCAAGTTAAACCCAGAGCAGCAATATAAGTTAACGCCTGTCGATATGGCGTTGATAAGTAAAGAAACGGGCGATTACACCATCATTAATACCGTATTAGCCGATTTAGGCGTGGTGGTGGCTAAGGTACCCGGTGAAGAGGAGTCAAAAACGTTCGTTGAACGCATCCTAGAAAATTCGATTCTGTCCGGTGAGCTGTCTAGCGATGCATTGAAGATGTGCAATGCAGACCGCTTATACAGAAACGAAAAACGTAAGACGATTGCAAAAGCTCAAGCCGCTATCGGCAATTTGGTTTTGCTTATGTCTGATTTAGAAAACCGCACAAGTGGCACAACCCCTTTTATCAGTATGGGTTTCGAGTTTATTGCCAACGGTGCACCAATCCCCGGCTTAAGTTAGAGGAATTCGTTATGTCTGTTGCAACAAGAGAACGTTTAAAAGTAGATGTCCCACCACTAGAAAACCCATGCCCTGATTTAGTTTGTTGGTCTTTGAATCGCGAGCAAAAAGAACGCGGCCTAGCTCTTTTGCAGCGAACAAGAAAAGAGCTTGGCGAGCGTCAGTTGAGGTCACTCTATCAGACACGAGAAGCTCTACTGAATCAATTTAACTCAAGCAATGACCGTTTAGAGCAAGCTCGCATTGATCGCGAGTTAAAAGCTCTTGATTTCAGCGCAAAGGATATTCAGTCACGCTGGTCATAGTCCAGTGATGCTTAAACGAACATAGCCCTTAGGCATCTTGCCTACACCCTTTATCCCTCTTTGATTTAAAGAGGGAGGGTTTTTTATATCTCAAATCTGAGGAATTGATGATGAAGACTATTGAAGAACATCTTTTTAATCAGTCTGTTAACCAAATTACTGCTCGCTTTAATTCAAGTAATCAAAAGCAGCAACACCAAGTCCTGGTTCAGTTAGAGGCTATCGCGAAGAAGCAAGAGCTAATCGCAACACATCGACCACAAGAAGAAGTATTGGCCGATCTCAAGCAAGCTATGCAGGGCGACCGCGCTCGTGTGTTTTTTGGTTATTCATTCCCAAGTTGGTATCGCAACGGCTCAATAGCACAGGTTTCACAGCTTCATCATTGGGCGAACTTAGATATGAGTAATCGTCATCTGTTTCTTGAAATGTTAGGGCTACGTGATTCAGGTCATTTTGATGATGAAGCGTTATATGAGTTCGAACAGTTTTGTTTGTCGGCGGTAGGGGTGAGTGAGCATGACATTGCATGAAGTAAACACCAAATCAGAATTTTTTAATGAAGTTCGATTAGGTCGTAAAACGGCTGAGATTCGAGTTAATGATCGTAACTATCAAGCAAACGACGTGTTGATACAGCATGAAATTGACAAAGATGGCTATAAAACGGGTGCGTCCCTGGTACATGAAATCACTCATGTACTTTATGGCGGGAAGTTTGGTTTAAGCAAAGAGGTATGTGTTCTTTCTCTTTCTAATTCATCTCACTTAAACAGTGTAATTTTGATGGGGCATTTACGAGATCGTTTAGTTGAAGCTGCTGACTGTATGGAGGCGGGTATTAACGTTATTCGAGAGGCTGGACTCACAACTACTGATCTAGAAAGGCAGATTCAAGACTCACGCTATTTTGCTACAGAGGCGACGACTCTACTAAAAAAATTAGGGGAGGTGGCAGTATGAGAATGGATGAAATATCACACAATGATCTCTTATACATAGCAGGGAAAGTAATGCCCCTCGACCGAATCAAACGAAATGATGCTAGATACCACGCTGGTTTTTTAGTGCCTAAAATTTATACCGACCAAGAGCAAGCCCTTTTAGACGCTGGTTTTGTTAAAAAAATCCCAATCTACGATCGTGTTTTCAACCAACAATCTAAGCGAGAATTTGAGCTCAAGAGATCGATAGATCTCTTTAAAGCTCTTAATTATCGCACTGAACACGACCGCGAAGCGGCGGCGAGAATCGCCGAAGAGTATAGGCTAGACATAGGGCGCAAAAGTCCGACAGAGAAACACCGGCATAGAATTGAGCGAAATCGCCAAACTCTGCAGTTGCTAGAGAGGGTTATTAATCCATCGGAAGTTCTGCAAAGCCCTGAGGCGTATTTCAATCACGACTCGTTATATACCTCTACAGAGCGTAATACACCTGCCGTTTTACACGATAAAGGTAGAGCTAACCGCTGTGAGCCTAAAATTATTCCTACTTCAGTCCAATTACAGCAGCGAGAGTGTTTCGACCAGTACAGAATCCAGCACATTACTCAAACACCGACGAGTAAAGCACCAGTTGCCAACAGTGGTGATCGGTACACCGACAAGCTGACCAAGCGAGCGGTAACTAAGATTTTTGAAAGTGCGGCTTATTCGGCAGTTCGTAACGATGGTTTCACTACGTTTTTGACCTTAACGTTCACCCGAGAGCAGAGATTGGCCATATTTGGCGGTATGGCTGATGAATCGGAATTGGGTGAACTAGGCGCTAGGCATCCAATTCGTTATCGTCGAAACATGGTGACCTATAGGAGCAACTCGAAAGAGAAGCGAGTGGCTTCGCCTGTTACCGATATTGCTGGACCTTATTCAACAGTCCCATTTAAAAATAGACTGCGAACCAAGTTGATGAATCAGAATGGTGAGATAGCGGGTGATTTCTGTCGCTTGGAAGATAAGCCCGCCAAAGAGTTTACTGTAGAAAAAACCCTTGAAACCACTATAGGTAAAGAAGTTTCACGCTTACTTGATGCAATGAAAAAAATGTATCAACGCGGTTGGGTGGCTGATCATACTATTCAAATAGATGAAGACAGTGGGCAACCTTACTGCGATTTGAAAGTTGAAAAAGTGCCACCTCATCTAGGTAAACCAAGTGACATTGGCCCAACAAATAAACCTCTCGACTTTCACTATATTTGGGTTGCAGAGTGTCCGGCCAATGATGATGGTGAACCTAACCCTCATGTACATATGCTTTTAAAGTGGAATGTTGAACCTAGGTTATTCCGCGCTTGGGCAAAACGATTGGAGAAAATCTGGGGACATGGTTTTTCAAATATTGAGCGAATCAGGAAGCCTAAAGCCGCCGGCTCGTACATCATCAAAGCGGTTGGGTATGCCGCCAAAGGTGGAGATTCGGAACAAGGGTTGATAAAAGGGAATCGCTATAACATATCGGCAAGCACTCGAGCACCAAAATGGGAATGTTTAGCTTCGTTTGAGGCTGGCAATATGACGGCGATAATTAAGGAGCTAGGACATAAGCTAGACCAGTGGAAAAAGCCGCTGAAAAGAAAGGCAACTAAGTTGGCTGCTGCTAAGGCTCAAACAATCAAGGCGAAGTCGATAGCAGTGCAACAAGGCAAACCGAAAGAGCTCACTGACAAAATGCAGAGCCGTATTATTCGTTTGGAAAAACAGGTGGAGAAGGTGAACAAAGAGATCCGTGAACGTGGCGTATTTGCTTCAAGTGATAATAGGTTCTCAGTAACGTTTGAAGGCGATGATTCAAAGATTAAAGTGGATGAATTCTTATTCTGGGCGGCTGGTGCCCGTGGTTGGTCGATGGAATGTAGAGAGCTAGACTTAAATGATATCAAGCAAGAGGCTGACAATTTGTACTCAAATGATTTTATTCGGCATCAAGAGCGGTTAGCTTATTGGAAGTCAGTATTTGAAGATAGCCCACCAGTTAGGGAGGTGGAGGAAGGAGAGAAAAGTTATTGGATGGAGGCTCAATTAGAATACGCCACAGAACTGTATATGCCTTGTCGTTCTAAGCGGATTTCTACACCTAACAAATATTGCAATTAAGACATTGTTGGTCAATATTAGAGCGGATAATAGTTGAATGGAGTCAGGTGATGCCAAAAAGTAAGAGTGAACGCCTTTCAGATTACAACGCTAATAATAATCATATTGTTGGTTCAGAAGCATGGTTAACGGAAGCCGAAGTTAAAGCAAAAAGAAGAATAGAAGAAGCAGAAGACCCTAATCATCCAAGCAATAGCCCAGAAGCTAAGGCAGCCAGAAAGCGTAAGCTAGAACAGTTAATGAACAAACCTCTGAGGCAGTATGGGGATATGAAAGGTTAGTGGGCCGATTACTTAGAAATCATTGAGTCTGATGATTGGCCGTTGCCGTGAGTCATTTGTCAGAAGTTTGTTGGGGTGTTATTTCATCACATTTTTGCTTGAATCTCTTGGCGGTATTTACGGAATCAGATGCGTTGTCTTTAGTGATGTTTTGCGTTAAATAATAGTCAGCAATAACTCGCTGAGCTTTATACTGCTGAAGCATATAGGATAAAGCCTTCAAAGCGCTAGGCGAATGTACTTCACTTGTTTTTACATCATTAGACTGTAAATAGCTGATTAGTGATGAGTGTACACCTTGACCTCCATATGATGGTGGTTCATGTGCTAAAATCGTTAAAGCTGAATGGTACATAGAATAATAGCTTCTACTTACAATGTTGCGGTATTCAGACTCTGTTGTTGCTTGGCTTAGCTGGTTTTCAGTACATGTCAAAATATCTGATGGTGATACAGCCATTAGAATCCTCCACTTCGCGTTAGTTCGTGGTTATTGTCGGCTACATCAAAGCGTGCAATTACTGGACTCGACATGAGATTAGTCTCTGTAATGAGCAGGCTTAGTTCCCAGTTGAGGTCAAAAATAGCTTCAGGCTCGCAGTTTACCTCAAAAGAGAGGCAGATCTTATCGGACTCTGGTAGGGCGTAGATATATGAACTTACAGCATTAATATTAGGTGAGCGCTCAACTAGCTCTAAGGCAAGTAGAGAGAGTTCTAAGAAGTCGTTCTCACTAAAGTCAATTCTCTGTTTAGCCCAGGCTATATTATTCATTTTAGCCTGGAAGTGAGCTAGTTCACTCTTGTATCTAGATGCATCAGGCTGCTCAGATTCAAGCTGTTTAAGTAATCCTTCAGTTAATTCTAGATCATTGAAAAAGTGACTAGCAACCAAGATGTTTTCTAATACTTTACCTGTACAAATTTCAGTAGGTATCTTTTTTATTAGTTCATAAACAGTTTTAGCCGCACCAACAAACGAAAGAGCCCATATGATATTACCAATAATAACTTGGTCATCAGGCGCTAGGCGTATGGCTTCGTGAGCGTGTAATAAAGCTTGTTTTTGTTGTTTTAAAGATGTGTAGAGAATAGTCAACGTTAAGTGAGTATGACTTGCTTCAGGGAGCTTTTCCGCCTCTCTTTTATAGTAAGCGATTTCAAACTCACTCAAAACTGTAGAAGAACTAACAGCTTCCATTAGTGAGCTAAGAATTTCATTTACTTTAGATTGGGGTGCTATTTGCAAAGGTTCACCTTATTTATTGATAAGCCATTCTAGTTTAGGTGGAAATTTCTACCTTTCTTCATTGTGTCCAGTTGAAGACTTAGTTCAGCTTTCTAAGTTTTATATACTGTTCCGATATAAAAACAACACCGCTCATAATACCAAAATCACATTAAATAACCACACTTACCCTTAAATACTGTTAAGCATGGTTAACATTGATTAACTATGGATGCCTAATTAGGAGTATAGATCACATCCATACCTCACATCTGTCCTGGCAAATCTTATTTCATTTAATTTATATCTAATTTATATGTGAGGGTGACGTGAGGTTTTTTTATGGGGAATTTGAATATTTTTAAATCTGTAATTTATTTTAAGTCAATGAATTAAATAGAGTTTAATCATTTTTTGTTAGTTATTAGGGTGAGCAATAAACTTATGCTCTCAAAGAAGAAATATGACATATGAGTGAAGCTAACTTAAGAATCTAGCTAGAAAGCTGTACAAATATCCAGTAAGTTTCACTATTACCAAGCTGTATAAATACACAGTAAATTCAGTCTTACTGATAAGGGTAATGATATGTCTAAAGAAAAACAGCTATTTCAATCCGCTCTGGAGGTCATTATTGATGGGGTTTCAATGAGTGGAGATCGTGAAGGAAGCGAACAGGCAGGAGTGTACTTAATGGGGTTGTTGATTGCAGACAATAAGGGCGAACTAGACGCAGATAAAGTAAAGGCTATCCAGTCAATCGTTGAAATGGCTGCAGAAGCAGAGTCACCAAAGTTCTCGTTATAGCATGGAAAGTTGTTCTTGGAGTTCTTGTCGTTGTTTTGGCGGTAAGGCCTGCACTAGGTTGAAAGCTAATTGTAATGTGGTTTTAGCGCTAGGGCTTAGAGTATGGCTATAAGATAAATTCATCACGAAGGTATGCCCACACTCAGGATCACTGCATGAGCAATACAAATCTGCATGTTTTGTGCTCATTCTATTCGATTTCAGGATCCGGCTTCTTGCACCGCACTCAGGGCAAAACACTCTCATAACGTTGGCCTAACTTAATGGACTGACAATATGATATTACGCCAGCTGCTGTATTTTTGTACAGTTTTATAAAGCGTCGCCCGTAGTAACATCAAATTTTAGGTGGAGGGTTTTTATGTTTCTAATTTCTGGGTCATTGTTCACTTCATCCATAATCAGTTCACATACGGGTATGATCTCATCTTTGGCGTATTCACTACCAATCTTAATCGGGTCACCTAAGTTAGTTGTTCCTTGTGGAATGATACCTGCCTTACCTACAGGAAAGCGATGACCTACTAAGATGTCTTGAGCTGTAATATTTTTAATGCGTTCGAATTCATCTTTCGTTGCGATGTCTCCCACAGGTATTAGCTGAATACCTTTCTCCGCACCACCAGGAATATTGACAAACATACTGCGGAAATTACCCACACCCTTTGAGCTCGCGATCTTATCTTTTAGCATTTTTTCATCATCGTCACTTAAATTTGGGTCATTGGCGTAGAAGATAAAGCCCATGTGAGCACCGTTCTTGTAGTAGCGGCGACGAAAGAGCGTGGCATCTTTGTTTAGCAAGCTGCTTTGCAAACTACCCAAATAATCCGGTAATCCATAAATCTGCTGTTGCAAGTCTTCTTGAGGCAAGAAAATGATGTCATTTGCTTTGTAGACTCGTTGCTTGTTGTCACGCTCAAGTAACACAAAGTCACCATTTTTACGTCTACGTAGGTACATAGTCGGTAGAGGGAACAGGCGCACTGGCCGCTTAAAATGGTCGCGGATTTTTAAGAAGGCGGCATCACCAAAAGTGAAGTAGTTATTACAAAACGATTGAAGTTGTCGACGTCTTACCCCTCCGCCCTCGATGAAACGAGCAGCAACATAGTTCGCACGTGCTTTTAATAAAGAGCCATGATAGGCATTAGCTCGTGATGTCTCGGCCAATCCTTGTCGTGAAATGGGCGGTTCCCAATAGTTGTCTGTGTCGTTGTAGAACAGCTCAGAATAAGACGTCATCCAACTGGTCGAGTCGATGGCCTCTGGTGATGAGTCAATGTGATAAACAGACTCGGCTAGTGCTTCTTGCTTAACTAGTTTTGTTTTAGTGTCGGTCATGCTGCAGTGGCCCAAGTTGATTTCGTTGGTGTTTCGTGATCTAACGGTTCGTTGATAATTGCGTGTGAAATTGCCCAAAACGCATCGGCGTGGCCTGTTGTCTCACTTCGAGCGGCTTTAAAGGTCATGGCGTTACCGCTATTGGTCGGAACCCGTTTAATTGCCATGAAGGCCATAGCAATGTCTTTGTGCTCGGCATCAAACTGCAGTCGCTTAGCTTCTATGATGTCGATCATCTTCATTACAAGGCGGTTTTTATTTTCATTGCTGTAATGTATGGCGTGGGCTTCACGTGGATGCTTTTTCTTTATTAGGTCCCAAACACCACCCCCAATGCCGGTTGTATCAACGCCTATGTAAGTGACCTTATAGCGCTTAAATACCTTTTCGATCTCAGCTACGTGATATTGGAAGTTCAGTCCTTTCCAATAGTGTTTTTCTAACACACGGAATGTTTCACCGGCGACTGCTGGCGGTGCGATGACCACTAAACAAGCATTATCGCGCGTTCGGCTAGGGTCATAACCTAACCAGACTTCACGACCTGCAAAGGGTAATTTGGTTTTCGGCTTGAAATCCTGCCAGTGGGCAGAGTCAACCATGCCTTTCTCAAGATCAGAGAATTTGAAGACAGACAAAGCGCTGTCAACAAAGACACACATAAATAGGTTGTCGAAATCGTCTTTGCTGTATTCGTCTTTCAGCTCTTCAATGTCGAATAAGTTACAGCCGCCCGCTGCAGCCTCTTCAATGGTAACGACATAACGCCACTGCTTATCAGGGCAAAGTACACCGCCATTTCTATATTCTTCGAACGTAGGAAACTCAATTTTAGTGCGGGAGTCTCGACCTTTTCGCCATTGGTCGCCAGTCCAAAATGGGTATGCCTGATGCATTTTCGATGATGGAGTCGAAAAGTAGGTCTTACGCCATTTTTTATGGGTAGCCATGGCCGAAGCAAGTTTATTGAGTTCGTCAAACTTAGGTATCCAGAAATACTCATCAATATAAACGTGGCCGTGATAACTCTGGGCGGTTTTACTATTGGTCGACAAAAAACGAAGTTCAGCACCATTAGAGAGAATGATTGGGTTCCCGGTCAGCTCGATGTTTAAGAACTCTTTTGCAATCGCAATGATGTAGCTGCGAAAAACTTCCGCTTGAGCACGTGACGCTGACAAAAAGATTTGGTTGTCACCAGTTAGAATCGCGTCTTCTAACGCTTCACCACTGAAATAATAGGTCGCACCAATCTGGCGGGATTTAAGAATATTTCGAATCCGCTGCTTGATGTTGTTGCGCATGACGTGTTGATAGGCAAACAGGGAATCGTGCCACGTGTCGAAATCTTCTTTGCTCAGTTCGCTGATGTCATTCTTTTTGCCTTTGCGCTTCTTTGATTTAGAGCGGCGGTCAGATAGCTGGTCACTAGGGTTGTTTTTGTTGCCTGCATTTAACGATGGTTCACTTTGCTGCTTTTCTTGGGCCCTTTGTTTCTTCAACGCCGCGTGATGTTTGATAAGCCTATCCAGCATGTCTAGTTGGTTTTTGCTTGGTTCTTCCAATTCGAGCAGCGTTTGAATACGGTTCGCTATCGCTTCATCAATTGTTTGTTCACGCAACATATCGCGCCAACTGAATTTGTCTGCCCAGTAATAAATGATGCGTTCATTATTCAGGTTCAGTTCGGTAGCGATTTCACTTGGCGTCCAAGCTTTTAAATAGAGTGCTCGGGCGGTTTGTCGTACTTCGGGGGAATAGGCCATAAGCGCATCATACGCCCCGAAATATTGAAAATGATGAATGGAAATTCGGATGAATTCGGATAGAGGCCAAATCCGAATCCCTAGGAATTGAAGTAGCTGATCGCCTTCATTCAAAGGCGTATTGTTTGCTCAAACGGTGTGTGATTGACAAGTTTGAGTACAAAAATGCCAAAGATTAGTGAGTGGAAAATCATAGCGACTGAGGGCCCAACCGTTGACGGGAGAAAAATCACCCGTGATTGGATTGAACAAATGGCCGCGAGTTACTCAATGGATGAATACACCGCACTTATCTGGCCTGAGCATCGCCGCTTCTATGGTTACGGTGAAAACTGGGGGCGAGTGGTCGAAGTGAAAGCGGAAGAGTTGAACGGTAAATTACGCCTATTTGCGAAGCTCGAACCTAACGATTATATGCTCGAAGCCAATCGTAGAAAGCAAAAACTATTCACCTCCATTGAGCCAAACCCCGATTACAAGGGGGAAGGTCGTTGCTATTTAATGGGCTTAGCGGCGACTGACTCACCAGCGTCAACAGGGACATCACGCCTTCAATTTTCTCGCATTAAAGGTGAAACCACCGAAATTCAAGCTAGCCACCTAGAAGAAGTCGATTTTTCAGATTGCTTTACTCATAAAGACCGATTTTTTGCGGCATTCAATGAATTTTTCTCTTCTGGTGATGAAGAGCCAGAAACGCCATCAAAAGTAGAGGACACCGACGTGACCGAAGAGCAACTCAAAGCCGCACTGGAAGAACATTTTTCTGCCTTTAAGGGCGAGTTTAAGAAAGAACTGAAAGAAGCGTTCAATTTGCAAGAAAGTCCAGAGCAGCCAGAAGAGGCCAGCCAAGCCACCGTTGAGCAGTTTTCTGCAACGTTGGAAGAAAAGTTGGCCCCGTTTATTGAGAAAGTGAACGATATCGAAACTAAGTTCGCTGAACTATCACAAGAAGTACCTAATCAAGAGCCGGATCCATCGGGTGCGAGTGAGAAGTTCTCATCTGAGGAGATTATTTAATGCTTAACGCAATATCGACTAAATACCTACAAGAGTTTTGTGCGGCAACATTAGAAGCCGCGAATGCTCCACAAGGGACGCAGTCTTTTAACTTAACGCCTCCAATGGAAACTAAGCTACGCCAAGCAATCATGCAGTCGAATGCGTTTATGGGCATGATTTCATTGTTACCTGTTCAGCAAATCAAAGGTCAAGTGATCGATGTTGGTGATGATGGCCTGTCGACGGGTCGTTCCGACACTGGACGTTTTAGCGTTGAAGTGGGACAAAGTGGCAATACTTACGAGCTAACCAAAACCGATTCTGGTGTACATATCCTTTGGGAAATCATGACCCAATGGGCTAACTCCGGTTCGAAAGGCCAATGGTTGGCCATGATGAAAAACGCGATTTCTCGTCGTTTTGGATTAGACATGCTTCGAATTGGTTTTAACGGCACCTCTATTGCGGTTAAAACCAACCCAGTAGTCAATCCTCTTGGCCAAGATGTGAACAAAGGTTGGCTAACGATAGTTAAAGAGAAGAGACCAAGCCAAGTTCTTTCGTTTGCACTGTTAGATCCTACCGGAGCTGCTGAGGACTCCTACAAGAATTTGGATTCCTTAGCTCAAGATCTAATCAATACCACTATTGCTCCAGAGCATCGCCAAGACCCAGATCTTGTCGTGTTGGTGGGTTCTGACTTGGTGGCGGCTGAGCAGCATCGTTTACTTGAATCCGCAGATAAACCAACGGAGCACAAGGCGGCACAGAGCCTGGCTAAGACTATCGCGGGTAAAAAGGCCTATACACCACCATTCTTCCCAGCTGATCAGCTATGGGTGACCAATACCAAGAACTTGCAAATTTTAACGCAAGAAGGGACGCAATGGCGTACACAGAAAAATGATGAGGATGAGCTTCGCTTTAAGCAAAACCATATCCGTATGGAAGGTTACGCTGTGGGTAATTTGAAAAAGTTTGCGGCTATCGAATCTGTCACCGTTGTTGAATCTGAACCAAAAGTTTTAGGGGGAGAGGATGGCGAGTCCATTAGCCAGACAGCGCAGACAACTGCTTGAAAAGCAAGCTAACCAGTCTGCATCGGAATTGATTCCCGGTGCAGATACCGAAAGCCTACACATCAAGCTGCTCGGTTTTGAAGAAGATCGTAAGTGCTTAAAACAGCTCAATGCCATCGAAGACAGAGTGAAGCATAAACGAGAGGTTTTAGTACCGAAGTACAAACCCTACGTGGAAATGTATTTGGAAAAAGGTGAAGTCTTCGAAAACCCAATTTTTACCAATATGGTGATTTGGTTATTCGATGTCAACGAGATGAATACCGCTATTGATTGGTGCATGAAAGCCATTGAGATGGATTTGCCGACACCAGAAAACTTTCGTCGTGACTGGCCGACAGTCTGCGCTGATGCCGTTCTTGAGTGGGCAGAGAAAGAATCTGCTCGTGGTCACTCGATTGAACCCTATTTCAGTCAGGTATTTGAAAAGGTCGATAAAGAGTGGCGACTGCATGAAAAAGTTCAAGCCAAGTGGTACCGATTCGCAGGTTTGCACTTAATTCTAAATGAACAGGGGCAACCGCAGCCAACGGCTATTGGGGACTTAGAAACATTAGAAAAAGCGTTGGCACTTCTGCAACACGCTCACGATAAGTACGAGAAAGTGGGGGTGAAAACCAAAATCGGTCAAATCGAGCAACGTATTCGTGCCATTAAAGAGGGTTCGAATCTTTAAAGACTCCTACGCCGCCGAGCCTCGACTGGTGAGGGTGCGATAGCTTTTAGTTCATCGTGACCTATCGACCCAGTGGCTAGAGGCTCACTTATATCAAGGGGATGCAATGTTTAATGGTTCATCAGGAGCAGACTATCAAGATACCAAAATCATCAATGATGGTTTTTGGCCGGATATTAATGCCGGTGATTTTGAGAAACGCCGTGGGGTACCAGCTCATATGGACAAAGAAGCGATTGCATACGCTGTCGCTGCTGCAATTGCACAACTAAATATTGAATTAAACACGACCAAAGAACAATACCAAGAAAGCGGGTTTGCTAAAGCTGCCAGTGTGACTGGGCAACCAAGCATTTTAGATAAAAACTTATTGGTCATTCTGTATGAAAAGGCGGTTTATGCGAGAGCCAAAGCCGACTTGTTACCTGAGTTCGCCACTCAGCAAACCAAAGAAGCCGGTGATCGAGTCGCTGAAAAAGAGTCTGACACCAAAGAGAGTTTGCTAGCAGAAAGCCAGCAGCACGTTCGAGCCATGAAAGGCAAAGGTCGAGTAGGTGTTGTTCTGATATGAATATCGAGTCAAAAGGTCAAAGCGAAATGGGGTATTTACTCCAAACGTTAACGGCTCACTTATTGACAGTCATCCCTAAAAATTGTCACTCGCTGCTTGAGTCGTGGATGGATGGGGCGGAACTGCAACTCACTCCAAAGCACCAAGGGTTGGGCGTCGATTTAGGGATGATGGAATACGAAGCGGTTATCTCGATAGAACGTTTTCCTTTTAGGGAGTTTGAGCCAGCTATTGTCATGGCCTCAGTTATGGCTTGGTTGCAAAGTAATGACCCATATCGTGAACCCTACGAGTTGGAAGACCCTAGATTCAAAGTTGAGCCCGAAAGTGACAAGACAGCCAATGTAGAGATAGATATTCAGTTTATAGAGCCTGTCACGTTAGTCGAAGAGGCAAAAGGGGTGATTCATTGGCATGGCAAACAATACAACTTAGCAGAATATGAAGTTTGGATTGCTGAACGATTCACTTTGGATTTGAAACGATGATTAAAGTTCAGTGGGATGAAAAAGGTGTCCTCAGAACAGATGAAATTCTAAAAGCTCTGGCTATGCCAGCAACCAAGCGAGAGCGGTTATTGCGAAGAGTCGCCAAAGAAGTTCAGAAAATATCGAAACGCAATATTACCAAACAGCAAAGCCCAGATGGGAAAGCGTGGAAAGCTCGGAGAAATAAGCGTAAAGGCAAGAGCAAAAAAATGCTTACAGGGTTTAAGAAGTTGATTTATGTCTCGGCCAACAAAGATGCAGCGAAAGTTTCAGTGGGGAAAGGGAGTTATCGCATCCACGGTGCTTATGTTGCCAATTTTCATCAGCAGGGGCACAGACGTAAAGCAAACAAAGATAACACGCCTACTGGGCGTAAAACGTCGCTCAGTGACACTGAAATGTGCACAAAGGGGCAGGCGAAAGCATTACGAAATATTGGTTATGAAGTGTATGCAAGGCGAATTAACCCGAAAGCGCAAAGAGGTTCCAAGCGAGTTCCAACCATAAAATGGATGACTCAAAACCTAACTCAATACGAAGTTAAAGGAGCATTCAAGAAACTGAGGGAGCTAGGACTGGTTCGGATAAAAAGCAGTTGGGAGATTGTTGTCCCTCCTCGTAAGTTCCTAGGAGCGACAAGGCAAAGCTTAAGAAAGGCATGGACAAGAGCTTTTCAAGGCATTGACTACGGTTGGAAGGTTCAACCTAAACACCTAAGAAGAGGATAAATACTCATGGCATGGCCTACCGTCATTATTAATATTCTGAACATGATGCGCGGACCAATCCCGGGCGTTGAATTTCATTTTCTGTTTGTTGTGTTTGGCACAGTTTCGGGCACTGAGCGCAACTTGATCATGGTGGACAACACCACGGATTTTACAGACAGCACGTTTGATAACATCGATCCTGCACACATGCTCACATTGAAAGCAGCCCAATTGAATGGGAAGCAGAATTGGACGGCAGGTGTGATGGTTTTAGACCTTGCTGACAGTTGGCAAGCCGCCGTACTTAAAGCCAATGAAACGTCAAGTTTTGAATCGGTTGTGTTGGATAAAACGGAGACAGGTACATCGATTCTTGAAGAGGCAGTCGCTTTCCGTACTGAACTAAAAGCCAAGTTAGGTCGTGAAGTATTCATGATTTGCACGTTACCGGGTATCAATAATGATCCGATAACAGGTGAAACCTGGGCGCAATGGCTCGCGGCAACAGTGGCCATACCAACAAGCATCGCCAGTGAGTACGTCACTGTTGTTCCTCAAGTTCATAAAGATAACTCAACAGTTGGTATCTATGCGGGGCGGCTGGCAAACCAAGAAGTATCTATCGCGGATTCCCCTGCGCGAGTCAAAACAGGCAGTGTTCTAGGGAGCCTAGAACTGGCAAAAGATAAAGACGGCAAGCCTTTGGAGTTAGCAACCCTTAAGGCTTTGGAAGCGTCTCGAATTGCTGTGCCGATGTGGTACCCAGATTATCCGGGGCAGTATTGGACAACGGGCCGCACATTGGATGTGCCAGGGGGCGACTTCCAAGATATTCGCCACATTCGTGTTGCGATGAAAGCGGCGCGTAAAGTTCGTGCTCGTGCCATCGCTCGAATTGCGGATCGTGAATTGAATTCAACACCAGGCAGTGAAGCAAGTGCAAAACTCTATTTTACCCAAGACCTGCGTGAAATGGCGGTTGTGAAGAAAATTGGTGATTACGAGTTCCCTGGCGAAATCAAACCGCCACAAGATGAAGACATCACCATCACTTGGATGAACAGTGAAGAAGTAGAAATTCTGCTGGCGGTGACACCTTATGAATGTCCGGTAAAAATCACAATCGGCATCATGCTTAATCAACGACTAGGAGAGTAATCAATGAATTCTCGTTATACCGGTCGAAGCTTCGACGTAAATATTCTGGGTGTTTTGGTTCATGTGGAATCGGCAACGGCAACCATCAATGATGAATCAGCCGTTGATAAAGAGCGAGGTATTCCAACCGGTTTTACTCACGGCGCGGTGAACTGTGACGTGGAATATGAGTTGGACTTGAACAATTTCCGAAAGCTGCAGCAGAAAGCGCGTGAAGCGGGAAGCTGGCGTAGCGTTCAACCTCACGATTGCATGTTTTATGCGAATACGGGGGAGGATGAAGACAAAGTGGAGTTGTTCGGTGTGAAGCTTCAACTCTCTGATCTGCTCAGTGTTGATCCTAATAGTAGTGATAAAACTAAGCGCAAACTGAAAGGGTTTGTGACGAGCCCGCACTTTGTCCGCATCAATGGGATTTCATACTTAAGTTCAGACGATACACGCGGTCTGCTTTAAGTCTAATGAGAGAGAGCGAATGCCGGATTTTGTTGACCATGCAAGTAGTAACGAAGCCAAATTCACCGAAATGGCGATTGCAAGCCAACTTAAACGGTCAGTGCAGACGAGCCAACAAGAAAGCGTGCAAGAGTGCGTTGAGTGTGGCGAGGGCATTCCAGAAGAGCGTCGAGTAGCGATAGCAGGGTGTCGGTATTGTATATCTTGCCAAGTAGAGGGGAGTAACGGAATGAAAGACTGGTACGACAAAATAACCAGTGGGATTGCTTACTTAATGTCATTGGTCGGCATGACATTAAGTAACCTGACATTTGAAGAATGGTACTTCATCTTATCGCTGGTCATTGGTTTGGCAGCTCTCGGATTGAATTACTGGCATAAACGAGCGATGCAACGTATCGCGAGCGAAAAAAGGTGTGACACCAAGTGAAAATGACGAAACGCATTATTTGCTCTGTAACGGCAGTGGTCGGGTTAGTGACAGGGGGAATGGCATTGCATCGCTCAGAGTTGCCGATTGGCAATGTGACAATCGCAGGTGAACAAATGGGGGCACTAAGAACGAGCCCCATTGGGCTGGAGATCATCGGCAATGCGGAAGGATGCCGCCAAGGCCTTTACACCTGTCCGGCAGGGTTAGCAACGAATGGTATTGGCAATACCCATAATGTGAAAGACCAAGTGGTGTCGTTAGAGCAAATCGCCACAGATTGGGTGAAGAACCTACAACAAGCTGAACAGTGTATCAGTCGGGCAGAAGCGGCCTCTGGCAAACAGATGTCACCAGGTCAGTTCGATGCCTTCACCTCTTTTAGCTTTAATACGGGGTGCACTCGATTTATGCGAAACCGGGATGGTAGTGAAACGCAGGTTTACCGTTTCATTAAACGGGGTGACTTTATCAAAGCGTGCCATGAGTTACCAAGGTGGGTATATGGGGGAGGCGTGAAGTTGAAAGGTTTAATTGACCGCAGGGAAAAAGAACGTGATCGCTGCCTTGCCATATAAAAGCATTAAATGGGGGAAGTGGCTACTGATTGTCGTTATGGGGATTGCCATGGGGACCATGTGGTTGATGTTGAAAGTGAGTCAGTCTGAGTTAGCGGCTTTAAAGGCGCGTTTAGAAAGCACTTTATCAACCAATCAGATCAGCCAAGCAACCATTGAAACACTAACCCAAGAAAACAGCGATGCGAATCATTTACTGGTAGAGAGAGCAAGGTTACACAGCACGAGAGAAGGAAAGCTCAATGAAGACATTGAAACGCTGCGACGCCAACTTGCTGATGAAGAGTGTTATCAAAGGCCTTGGCCTAGTGATGTTGTTGACAGGTTGCGCGAACCGTACTGAGTGGGTTGCGACTCAAGTGGTGGTGAAGTTACCGCCTGCGGGGCTGATCGTGTCTTGTCATAAACCGGAAATTCGAGGCACTAGCCCATTAATAACCGCCAGTGAAGATGTACCCAAATTAAAAGCGGCGTTGAGTCAATGCGCTCAGCAAGCTGAAGATTATTTGCAATGGCGTGCTAAGCACGAAAAAACCAAGAGAGATGACAATGACTAAACCTGTTTTTGCCTCAAAACCTGTAGAAGTCACTATCGGTGACACGGACTTCGAATTTACCCCAACGGTGCAAGACGCGAACAACTACACCAATGACATGATGCCAAACAATAAGGTGGCGCCTGCATACACGTATTTAACTCGTACGGTTAAACCGGAACAGAAAGCGGCATTGACCGAGTTGCTGGATAGTGTTCCCGGCCTAACCATTGAGCTGTATGCCACCGTGAGTAATGCCTCTAAAGGTGGCATTGAAATCACACTAAAAAAATAACCGACAGGGCAAAGAGGATTGAAGGGAGCCCACTTGAACAAGCCTTTGCCCTGCGTCGTCACTTTTTACCCAGTGAGCCTGATGACGAACAAAGTTTAAGTCGCGCTATCTGGTTGGATAAACACCAGTTCGAACGTGAAGAAAGAGCAGTAATGAGCGCAATTAGCCGATTGTTTAGTAGGTAGAGGCAACATTACGCATGAGTATGGAAAAGCTTTTAATGCACGTGGCTTTGGTTGACCAAGTAACCAAACCACTGCAAGGCATCACTAAAGAAATGCAATCTTCCATGGAAGTAGGCAAGCAAGGCATGCAAAACATGGCGACAGGTGGCGCGGGTTTGGTTGCGGCTGGCTTTGCTATCCAGAATGCGTTGATGCCTGCCATTGAAATGGACAGAAAACTAGGTGAGGTGAAATCACTTGGGGTTGCTGAGGATGCATTAAAGCAATTGCAAGCAACCGCTCTCGACTTTTCTGCCAAGTACGGTAAGTCAGCGACGGAGTTTGTTGGGGCGTCCTATGATATTCAGTCCGCTATTGCGGGGTTAAACGGTGAGGAGCTTTCTCAGTTCACCAAAGCGTCGGGTGTGCTTGCTGCTGCGACTAAAGCGGACACCGCTACTATCACCAATTACATGGGCACCATGTACGGAATATTTAAAAACCAAGCCCTAGAAATGGGTAAAAGTGAATGGGTGGATCAGGTAGCAGGCATGACTGCCAGTGCAGTGCAAAGGTTCAAGACCACGGGTAGTGAAATGAGTAGCGCTTTCACTAGTGTGGGTGCTAATGCTACATCGGCAGGAATTGCGATGTCGGAACAAATGGCAATATTAGGTACGTTGCAAGCCACAATGAGCGGCAGTGAAGCGGGGACTAAATATAAAGCGTTCCTAGCTGGGGTCGCCAATGCTCAAGACAAACTCAATGTATCTTTTACTGACAGCCAAGGTCAGATGCTGCCTATGTTGGATATTCTCGATAAATTGAAAGGCCAATATGGTGACACCTTGAGTGTGGTAGAAGCGGCCAACTTGAAAAAAGCATTTGGTTCAGAAGAAGCCGTAAGCATGATCAAGCTGCTCATGGCTGATACTGATGGGTTAGCTGTAAGCATTGAACAACTAGGTAAAGTTGAGGGCATGTCAAAAGCTGAAGAAATGGCGAGTGCTATGACTGACCAATGGAAGCGATTGGAGTCTGTATGGTTTGCCGTCCGCGCTGCTGTATTTGGTGCTGTGCTTCCGTCTATCAATACTGTTGTCGGTTCGATGGCTGACGGCATGATGGTGCTTGTGGGTTGGACAGACGAATTCCCTTGGCTTGCTGAAATTTTGGGTTACGTCTCGATTGCGGGTTTGTCTCTTGGTGGTGTCGTAGCAACACTATCGCTTGTGATGGGGATCGGACAAATGATGTCGGCAGGTTGGGCCGTCACCATGACAGGTTTAAACAGTATCATGAAGTTGTTCCGCATTAGTACGATCGCTAGCGCTGCTGCAGCCTGGTTATTTAATGCCGCTTTATGGGCTAACCCAGTCACATGGGTTGTGGCTGGTATGGCACTGCTTATTGGTGGTGTGGTTGCTGCAATCTATTGGTGGGACGACTTAACCGCAGCATTCAAAGACACGGCTTGGTTTGATGTTATTGCAGGAGCGATTGAGGGCCTTGTTGATTTGCTGAATATGATCCCCGGTGTGGACATTGAATTGGGTAGCCAGGTGGAGACGCCAGAGGTCAGTGCAGCGGTTCAAGCTGAGCGAAACGCCCCTAAATTAATTGAACCCATGATGTTCGACGCGCCAGCAATGCCAACAACGACTAACGGTGAAAGCATTGCCGAATACAAACAACCGAGTGCTCTGCCGACGCTACCGCCTAACATGGTTCAAAATGTGACGACTAACCATAAACCACAAGGGAGCAATGTGAACTCTTACGGTGACGTTTACATCACCGCGCCAAACGGGATCACTCCAGATCAGCTAGCAGAGTGGGATGAACTCAATGCCGGATGATAAGAAGTATAGAGACATCAAAGTGATTGACGGGGGGTGGGAGATGGATGCAGGCCAACAGCCAGCCGAATGCAGTGATTTGTACAGCATCGCGCAAGACATCAAGCACACCATTATGGAAGCCGGTTTGGCACGTCAATTGGTTGCTGAACGAAACCCGGCTTTACGAGTTGATGTAATGGTGCAGATTGAGCAGTTAGCTGAGGGTGATGTACGAGTCGTTCCAGGTACAGCAACTGCAACAGAACGAGAAACTGGTGAAATGACCTTAACGGCAACGGCTTATGAATATGGTGAGCTTGAGGTGAAAATATGAGTAAACGACCAAGCGCAGACTTTATCGATATCTTAAGCGAATCGGGTGTGCCGGTGACCGAAGAGGAATTCGAGGCCAAGTTAAAACAAGAAGTGGTTGGGGCTGGCAGTAAGGTCTCTAATGACTCTGAAATGTCACCTTTCTGGCGATGGGTTCGTGCAGCAATAATAACGCCATGTGTCTGGTTAATTAGAACGCTACTTGCTGAACACGTGATGCCGAATATATTCGTGGCGACTGCAGAGCGTTGGGCTTTAGAGTTGAAAGCTTGGGAATACGACATTGTGCCGAAAGGGGCAGTTAAAACACAAGGCAACATCACCTTAACCAAGGCGAACGCTGCTGATGCTGTGAAGATAGAAGCTAGCGCAGTAGTTCAAACTTTGCCGATTAATGGAGTGGTGTATAAAGTTCGTGTGCTGGCTGAAACCGTGATTGATGCGGGTCATCTAACGGGGAAAGTACTCGTTGAAGCATTTGAAGCTGGCTTTGATTTTAATTTGCCAGCAGGTTATTTCAATATCATTCCAGAAGAGATCCCAGGGATTGTTGATGCGGTTAATGAGCCGGACTGGATAACCCAACTGGGTGCAAACCCTGAAAGTAATGAAGAGTTGGCACTGCGTATTCAGAATGCTTTCACTAGTTCAGGCGAGTGGCACATTGATGACGTTTACCGCTCGATTATTTCAAGTGTCGCTGGGATTCGTAGCGATAATATCTATTTCAATAATACAGGTGAAGTTACTCCAGGTACTGCAGAAGCTTTGATTTTAATGGAAGTCGGTGAAACCCCTCAATCAGTCATTGACGAGTTAAATGACCACATTATGACTAAAGGGCATCACGGTCACGGTGATGTACTGACTTGTAAGGCTATTCCAGATTCTGAGCATGATGTGATCGCCGAGGTTGTTTTAGTGGAGAGCCTAGACGAGCAAGCGCAAGTGAACGAGTTGCTAGAAATCGAAGACCGTATCAGGGCGGCATTTCGCGAAACGGCCGCTTATCCAGAGATGACACGCTCTAAACCAGAAAGCCGTTTCAGTCTTTCTCTACTTGGTACCGAAATCCACACCAATATGACGGAGGTCGAATCGGTTAAGTTCACCGTAGGCGGAAAGGTGCAAGAAGACATCATCAGTGGCTTAGAGCAACCTCGTTTGAAAACGCTAACGGTAAGGGGATAACTCATGTCTGAACATCAAAATTACGACCAAGAACAACACACACCAAAGTTACCGGAAGTGGCCATTCCTTGGTGGCAAGATGGAAGCACCACATCGGAGGAAATCAAAGAGCCTCACTTTTTATCGAAAGGGTTGTTCGTATTTTTTCAAATGGTTTGGGGTTGGTTGTTGTTTCCGCTTCGCCAAATGGATGCCCTGACATGCAGTGAAAAGACTTTGGAGTTAATGGCTTGGGATAGAGACATTAAACGCTTTGAGGGTGAACCGCTTTCAATGTTTCGTAAGCGAGTGAAATACGCAGCAGTGAATGCTAAAGATGCGGGAAGTGTCGCAGGTTTTAAGCGAATTTTTGAAAGGCTAGGTCTTGGTATTGTTGCGTTTAAAGAGCGTGAGCAGACAGCGCAGTGGGACGTGTGCATTATCGAGTTAACAGATGATGATATTGCCAATAACATCAAGTTAGTTCAAACACTAATAGAACAATATGGGCGGACATGTCGACGTTACCGGTTTCAAGTGACGTACCCGGCAATTTTAACCATTGCTAGTGGTGAACTGTCGCATAACTTCAGTCTGTTTCTAGTAGAGACTCAGCAAGCCGTTGACATGAACGTGAAGCCACAGCCAGTGGAACATCGACAACAAGTATTTATTGCCAATTTTTAGGTTGCGACCTTTTTGGTATCGAGGAGGTACCCAATGAGCCAAACGGCAATTCCACTCGAATTCGAGCGTTATTTGCAAAATCAAATGAGTGCCGGTGATGCACCAGACATGAATGAAATGATTTTTGCGTACATTCCGAGGTTAGACCCAAGCCAACCAATTGACCGTGAAAATGGTTTGCCGGATGCTTCGCTCTGGGTTTACCAACAAGATATCGAGCAAGTGGGTAAACTGGGGAACAACGCACTGGCGTATTCAGTTGTGATCCCCGGGACGGTTTCAAGGTTTACTTTCAACGCGATTTATTTACGTGATAAGAATGTCCCGAATTCTTGCGGAATGGTGGTGCATAAAGCGAATGAGACCAAGGAAAACGGTATGGCGAGCACTAAGTCACTGGTGCAAGCCTATGACGGAGCCGCTCAAATTGCCGGAATTACAATTGATGCTTCAACTTGGCAGATTGACTATCAAGCACGATTGAAAGGGATGGAAGAAGAGCATCGCTTGGCTTGTCTCGATAACTATGGACGCACTGCTTTTATTGAAGGGTTTGATGTTACGCAACAAGCTGATCCGAATAAATACAAAGTTAATTCTGGCGTTGTTTATGTCGGTGGTTTACGAGGGGTGTTGAATGGTGAAGTGCTGCAAAGCATCACGACTAAACCCAGCGGTTTGTATATCGATGTAGTTCGTCAAGGGACAGCGCTGTCAGTCTGGGAAAACAAAGTTACTATTTTAGTTTCTGCAACTGAGTTAACCGATTACGTCGACGGGAATGGTGAGCAGCATTACGTCGCAAAATTAGCCGGAATTAATGTTGATGGTTCAGTGGTTGATTGGCGGGTTAAAGGTGGTTTGGCGCTTGCTGAATTAAAGAGTAATGCCGCTAAAGATGAAGACATTGACAGCGAATCAACCGCCAATAAATACATAAAAATACCGCAATTCTGGCGAGGAATAAAAAAGTTCTTCACCGATAGCCCCAATGGAACAAGCTCTGAGCTCGTCATTACTCAAAAGGCTCTAAGCGATTTCAAGTCTGGCTTTAGTTCAGGACAAAGATGGTATTACCCCCGTATTCTCACCAGTCGCACTTTCAATGTCCGATACACCAATACCAATAATTTTCCGATTCAAGTGAGTATTAGTTTTAATCCTAAAACGTTAACAGGCCCTGCAGCAAAATTTTTCGTTGATAACAATCCTAATAGACACGTTTTTTATGCAGGAGATGCGGTAAATTATATAGGTATTTACTATCCAAGAAATTGCCAATACCACATTAATGCCATTATCCCACCAGGCTATGAATATTGGCTAGACGCAAGTAATTCTCACTTTCGAATATTGAATTGGTCAGAGCTTCGTTAAGGAAATTATTATGCATTACTTTGTTGATGAAAAGGGGGTTATTCGAGCGTATGACTCCCCAGAACAGGCTAAGAAAGGGGTAACCCCTATATCTAAATCAGACGCTCTTGAAATGGCTGAGCAAAGAGATGAGTTAGCAGAGGCACAACAATGGGCTATCGATGAGTTAAATTGGTGTGACATACAGAGAGCCTACCACCAAACGGGAGACCTCAAGCGAGCGGTAGCCACTTTAGATGAAATAAATCAGTACGCTATTTTATGTCGAGACTTTGTCTCTCATTCTGATTCCGGTGACTTACAAATGGCGGATAAAAAGCCAATACGCCCAGTTTAAGCGCTTTTCGAAGGTAGAAGTACTATGTGGAAACAATCCCCGCTCAGCTGGCCTAGCTGTTCGCAATCAATTCAAACCAGGTCTGAGCAGGTGACAAACCAAATCGGTGCCACGGTGAATGATGCGGTTAGCCGATTGACTAGCCTTGAGAGTGACATCCGTTACGGGCGTCACTCTTTAAGCGAAGAAGCGAGTGCTTTGCTTAGGCTACGCGGTGAACTTGAATCTCTGTTGAAAACTGGAACCGTGTTAACTGCGACGCCTTACCAGTTTCAAGTGGGGACTAAGTTGGACTCAGGTAGTTACTTAAATCCACAGTCTGCAGTTAAAGTGTTATCTGGCAAACTTCGTGATCATGCAGATAAGCACCGACCAACTGGCAATATTCATTGTGTGGCGTTTATGGTGACAGCTTCGCAGTTAGCCCAGTTTGCTAGTCAGTTAAGTGATCTTGTTTCTGTGTTCCCTCTGTCTGATTGGGCTCAGGTGGCTAGGCAAGCTCAGGCACAGGTGACCAATGAAACCGATAAACTTCATCAACCCGCTGCAATCGCTCAACTTCGTTTTAAACCTCTGGCAAGACTCAACCCCAATCCATTGTATGACGCTTTGCATTGGCAAGGGGCGCAAATTGCGACAATAGAATCTTTAGCAGATGATGAAAATCATGTAATTGGAAAATTACAGTCACTTGCGGCTAAACGAGCCAATAAGTTGGGTGATATTAAAACCCAGATAAATGCGCTGAAAAACTTAAAAGGCAATGTTTATGTTTTTTCCGCTACTGGGAGTGCAGAAAGTATTGCAACACAGCTTAGCAAAGCGGATACGCCAAACCATCATCAATTCACGGTGGTGAGCTTATTACTTAGTCATGAACCAATGACCTTTTTTGAGGAGTTGCTATGTTAGCTCTTGATGGTGTGCCGGTTAACTTGGATTCAATGAAAGTTGAAATGTCGATGGAGCTAAAAGACCAAGACATGAGCGGTCAATCATCGGGAACCGATACGGCAGAGCAAGGCGATAAAGGCAAGAAATTGACCTTTAGTGGTCGTGTTCCTTTTACGCGTGCAGAAACGCTGACTCAGTTGTATTCGTTTGCTTCGAGTAAAGATGAAACTAACACGCGAAGAGTTTATCGAATCGGTAACGACATCGCGTTGGCACTTAAAATTCGCAATGTGAAATTTACTGGTCGTATCAACGCAAGAGAGCATGAAACACTGCAGGCCTGGAATGTTTCCTTTGAGCTGCGGGAACACAACAGTGTGGGAGAGCAAAAAGAGCAACGCGCTAAAGAACAAAGTAAACCTGAACAGCGAGAAAATACAAGACTGAAACAGGCTCTGAATAACGCAGAGGAAGCAACTCAATGAAGTTAGAGAAACGTTTGTTTATCAGTGGTGAAGAAGTAAAGCTGGTAAGTAACATGGTGAGCTTAAAGCTTTCATTAGGGAGTGTTGCTATCTTCGAAATTGCAGTCAAAGATAAACCAGAGCCGTTCGAGTCAGTGCGTTTTGATATTGGGTACGAGAACAAAACCGCCCCTTGGTTTGAGGGGTATATCGACAAAGTGCAACCCGCAGCAAATGGCTACCATAAAATTATGGTAAAAGAATTGGTTGGCATTTTGTCTAAACGCTGGGCCGTTAGCCTAGAGCATCCGACGGCAGAGGATGTGATCGGTGTTCTTGCTGAGTTAACCGGGCTTGAGTTCAACCTGCCAGAGGTTGATTATATTAAAACGACTATTCCGAACTTTGTTTGCCAAGGGACGGGCTATCAATGTTTAGAACAAGTAGCCAAAGCGTTTTCTATTCTCGACTGTGTTTGGTTTCAAGATGCTGATCAGAGGATTTATTTCGGGTCGTATCAAGATAGTCATTTCTATAACAAATCGATGCCAATGCCGGAAGAGTTTACCAGTCGCCAAAGTGGTAACAGTGTCACTTTTGTACCGTTTCCAATGCTTAGGCCGGGTAGGGTTATGAACGATAAGCGAGTCAATCGAGTGGATTTGATTGAAGATGAAATGACCGCTTATTGGAAAAATGAACAATCCGAAGTTCCGCCAAAGAAACGCGAAACACTGCAAAACTTTCCAGAGTTGGCCGCCGGTTTTCATTTGCCAAAATTTGGTCGAGTTGAAGCGGTGAGAGATAAGGTAGCAGTAGGGCAAGTCGCTGACCCATTCCGGCCAAGGTTTGCGGTTGATGTTCAGGTGCTTGATGAAGAGTTAAACCCAGATAGTAATGTACCTGTCTATCGTTCGATTCCTTTGCCTGTTCACATGAGTGGGCATGAATCAGGTTTGTTAGCCTATCCACTTGAGGGAACGTTAGTCGAAATTGCTTTCGCGTATGGTCGAAACGATAGACCTATCGTTCGTGGTGTTTATGGTCGTGATTATGCGTTGCCGTCGATAGAGCCAGGCGAGCAATTGCAGCAGCAACGTGAAGAAGTTAGTAATAGAATCGATGCAGCGGGCAACATAAGTCAGCAAACTGACCAGACGCAAAAACAAAGAGCGTTCGAAAAGATAGACCAGGTCGAACGTTATCGTGGTGAGTTTGGGCAGCATCACCTAATTGTCGATGAACACAGCGTTGAAGAGGTGGTAGGTAAAAAACTGATAGAAGCATTGGGTGCGATTAATCTACTTGCTGGTGATGATATTGTGTTGGGGAGTTTGGGTAATATACAAACGGCTACTGCTGGCGAATTGGTAGAGGCTATAGGAAAAGTGCGTAGGAGCTTTGCCGCTGAACATCAATGGTTGCAGTCGCCCAAAACATGGGTAGGCTCTAAGCAAGAGAATGTCTTGATTCTTTTGTCTGAACTCATGCAGGTAGTGAAAGAGTTGGCCGATACATTAGCTACGCATACGCACAAGGGAGTAGCGGCTGGTCCTGCGACGACGAGAGCTCCAGTTCAAGCGAGCGCAATTCGAGGGCATGGTACGGAGAGTTCCGAGTTGAAAGGGCGACTCGACCCAATCACACAAACCAGTTAACCCAGATAATCGCTCACAAACAACGCAGCCAAACGGCTGCGTTTTTTTATGCCTGTATCAATGCAAAATGAGAACAACGTCATTACAGGGTAAACAGCAGCCACAGAGCCACGAAACACCTAGACCGGATGACAAAATCCGCACTCTCCTCCCCCGCCTGCGCGTTTTTCGATCAGTTTTTTTTACAGTTTTTGAGTTATGAAAAATTGGGGCTTAGAGCGCCTCACTGATGGGGCGCAAAGCCTTTTGCTATATGGGGCTTCGGGAGAGGTTAAAGTTGTTAGAAATGGCATAAATTGGCCAAGATAAAATTTCAATTATTTCAGTTTTTTTCAGTAAATTGAAAAAAGACGATCATTAAAGATCATGTGTCTTTGGGTTAAGTTTTTGAAAGATATGATTTATTCTATTTTTTGTCATTGTTTTAATGATCTGGGAGTGATTTTAAAGGATCTGCTTCATGCCTCGTCAGGCTAGGTAGCATAAGGCTTGCAGGCGTTTTTAAGGCAAATACATTTTTTCAATTTGTTTCAGTGTAAGAACTGAAAGGCTTTATTATACAGTTGGAGACAGTGAGGCTACAAAAACGCGGATTTTGCGTGCTCATCCTACGAAACATGTCCCAACTTTATACTTAATATTGGGTTGGCTAGCCTAATTTGATAGTTAATGGTTTGAGAGTTAGGCTGAGTAAATTAGACGTTTTATTAGAGAATATCTATGAAGAATGAGAAGGAAGAAGTGAGTAACCTTAAGACTAATCGCCGTTTTGTCCCAAAAGCGAGAAACTTTAAGGTTAGCACGTCTTATGAAGGATTAACCGTGAGCGAAAAACAAAGAACACTGGAGTCGTTAAAGCGCCAATATTCGAGATAAATACGGCGTAGAATAGGGGGCATTATTGCTATACAAATTCCAAGTCAATCGAATTATTCCCCCCTACATCCAAACTTGCATAAAACAATCAGAAAAAAGTAATAGATACAGTGTTTAATCAATTAATTGGGTGTAGTTGATAGTGATAGTTATTAAATTCTTCATTTACTTGATAGAGTTCAAATTTGAAGTAAAGTTGCTCTGTTAAGCACTTAGTGAACCTGTCTGAATCATTCGTATGTATAAACAATGAAATTGGTGCAATTTGACGATTTTCACTATCGAAGCAATTATCAATATGTGCTCTGTCTAGATAAACAACGTCCATTTCCTGTGTAGGGGTCTCTTCAATAAGTTTTGTTTCTAGTCCAACCTTCTCGAAGCGCTCTAACAAGGAATAAAGCTTATCAACTTCGTTCTTGCTTTCTATCGCTGAATATTGAGTCAGAATACTTTCCAAATGCTTTTCAACTGAGCCAAATTTATTCTTCATTAAACAAACAGTTTTAAGCTTTTTTTTAATAATACTATATCGAGCTTGTTTAATTTTGGGCTTCAAGAAGTCAATGATGATCTTGTTTCGTTGTTCTTCTTTAACAAAGTGAGGAGAAGCTTTTACTTTGAAGTAAAGGTGAAGAAGCACATTTTCAAAGGTTGACTTAAGAAGTTGATGGTATGAATGATCTGACATTGAGCACGTCGACTGTTTGTTGGGGGAAATATTTTACCACAAGAATAGCAGCGACCTACTTAAAACCTGGTGTGTAATTTTAACGTATCGCCACTTTATCGCCACTTACATGATTTGCTTAATTTAAGGTATTGTTTTTATTTAATTTATTTTCAAGAAAATATTAAAGCTAATAACTTTCATTTGTTTTTATACCTCTCAGAAATCTTTGTCACTACGAGCTTTCAAAGATTTTTTGATTTGGTTGATTTCATGGTTCATCGTATTTAACCATGCTTAATAATTTCTGTCGCCACTTTATAAAGACAAAATGGCGACGTTAAATGGTGTGAATACCTACAGTTACGTTGAGCCTACTGAGTTTTTAGCAAGTCTAAAAAGAAGGCGTATTCAAGTGCGTCTTCTTTGAGTCGTTTAAATCGACCAGAAGCCCCGCCGTGACCAGCTTCCATATCGGTTTTGAACAACAATACATTATTGTCTGTTTTCATTTCACGCAGTTTCGCCACCCACTTCATTGGTTCAAAGTACTGTACTTGTGAGTCATGCAGGCCTGTTGTTACTAACATGTTCGGGTAGCTTTGAACTTTCACATTGTCATATGGCGAGTAACCTAGCATGTAATCGTAGTAGGTTTTATCGTTGGGGTTGCCCCATTCGTCATACTCGTTTGTGGTGAGAGGAATCGATTCATCAAGCATTGTCGTCACCACGTCTACAAACGGAACATGTGCACCAATACCACGGTACAGTTCTGGTGCTTGGTTGATGATTGCGCCCATCAATAGACCGCCAGCAGACCCACCAACGGCGAACACTTTATCTTTTGCGCCGTAACCGTCTTCAACAAGCCCTTTGGTTACATCAATAAAGTCGTTGAACGTGTTTTGTTTGGTCAGTTTCTTGCCATCTTCATACCAAGGGCGACCAAGTATTTCTGAACCACGGATATGTGCGATAGCATAAACGAACCCGCGATCAAGTAAGCTGAGGCGAGCCGATCCAAAGGTTGGTTCGATTGTGTGGCCGTAAGAGCCGTAGCCGTATTGGTAGATAGGGTTAGTGCCGTCTTTCTTGAATAAATCTTTACGATAAACCAAAGAGACAGGAACTTGCTTACCATCGCGAGCCGTTACCATGATTCGCTCTGATTGGTAGTTATCCGCTTCGAAATCACCTAATACGGGTGTCTGCTTCATTAGCTCAGATTCACCTGTACTTAGATCGAAATCATAGTAAGTACCTGGCGTAGTTAAGCTGCTGTAATAGACACGAACTTTTGAGTTATCTAATTCATAGTTACTCGTTAGGTAAGCGGCAAATGCGGTATCGTTAAATTCAAGTGGGAACTCGTTGCCTGTTGAGAGTTGGCGAACTTTCACGGTAGACAAGCCATTCGCACGTTGCTCGTAAACAAGATGGTCATCAAACAGTTCGAAATCTACAAGTTGAGTGTCGTCGTCTGCTGGGATGACGTCGACCCATTTTGAACGGTCATGCATGTCTGCTGTGTTTACTTTCATTAAACGGAAGTTGACGGCTTGGTAGTTGGTGTCGATGTAATACCAATCATCTAGCTTAGCGATGCTGTACTCGATGCCAGCCTCTCGTGGGTAGAAAGGTTTTGCTTTCGCGTTTGGGTTGTTGGCATCAATGATCGAAACACCACTGGTTTCAGTGCTCGAGTGCCAAATGTAGACCTGTTCACCGTCTTTGCTTTTACTCAAAGAGGTGTAGTAAGCGCTGTCGGTTTCTTCGTAGATTAGCTCATCGCTTGTCTGAGATGTGCCCAATACATGTCGTAAAACTTGGTAACCCAGCAATGTTTGTGGATCTTTCTTGATGTAGTAGAAGGCTTGGTTGTCGTTTTGCCATGCAATTGCACTCGAGGCACCTTCAATTTCATCTTTCAGATATTCACCTGTCGTGAGGTCTTTAATCTTGATGGTGTAGATTCGGCGGCTAAGCGTATCTTCGCCATAGGCCAACAAGTTTTCGTTTGGACTGATCGTCAAGCCACCAACACTGAAGAATTCATGTTCTTTTGCCAGTGCGTTAACGTCTAAAATGATTTGCTTGTCTGCGCCTGCAAAGTCTTTTGCACGTAAGTGAACGGGGTATTCGTTGTCACCTGTGACTTCATTCGAATAGAAGTAGCTGTCTTTGCGAACCGGTACTGAATTGTCGTCTTTTGCGATTCGCCCTTTGATCTCTTCAAATAACTGTTCTTGTGATGCTTCAGTGTGTTTCAGCACGGCCTCTGCGTACTGGTTCTCTTGCTCAAGATGCTGCAAGATCTCTGGATCTTGACGTTCATCATCGCGCATCCAGTAGTAATCGTCGATTCGGGTATCGCCATGAATCGTCATTGCATGAGGGACTTTCTTAGCAACGGGTGCTTGGGTTTGCTGAGCGACGAGTTGTGATTGAGAGTAGTGGTTCATGGTTGATATTCCTTGATTGCTGCATCCGGCGACAAGCGCTATTGATACGGCTAATGTGGTTAAAGCGATACGCATCTGTATATCCTTAGTGTGCACCTTACTCGTTTTAATGCCAGCATCCTTGTAGTGGTTAGTTTTCTTCCAGTGATATTATTTATAATTGGATTCTGGATAGGCACTTTCAGCGTAAGTGTCTGTTATTGTTTTCAAAAAATCAAAGTAATGTTAAATGAAATTGCTGATACGTGAGAGTGGAAGGAATAAATGCGAAACAAAAAAGGGACACACTTTTCAGTATGTCCCTCTTCGTTGTTTGGGCTGGGTTCGAGTTTTACTTTAGATAGCTAATGGCATTTCGTTTGAATGGTCAGGTTTACGATTAACCCAACGTAAACCAAGCATGGCGATGAATGACATTGCAATCATCAAGCAACCGAGTGGCAGTTGGTCTTGAGCAGGGAAGAACGATGCCAATAGTGTTGCGATGCCAGCACCTAGATTCTGCATACCTCCTAAGATCGCGCCCCCTGTACCTGCGTGGAATGGGAATGGCGAAAGCGCTCCCGTTGTTGCAGCTGGGAATAAAATACCAGCACCTAAGAAGTAAATCGTTGCACCGCCAATCAAAGTTAATGCTGTTGTTTGACCGAATAGACCCGGTATCAATACCACTGTTGAGCCTACCAAGATAGCAACCAGACCAACATTCAGTACGCGGCGCTCACTGCGACGTTGTGCGATGTAACTAGATAGGCCTGCACCGACTAAGTAACCTGGAATGGGTAAGACAAACAACAAGCTTACTGTGGTTGCTGGTAAGCCAAGTACGCCGCCAAGCAACACACCTGCCGCTGCTTCAAATACGGCTACACCAGCAAAGGTTGCGACTAATACCAATAAGAAACCTTGGAAACGTTTGTCAGACAGAACGAATTTGTAGCTGTTGGCAACCGATTCATGTTTGCGTCGTTCTTTCGGCAGTGTCTCCATCATGCTCGTCATCATAGTGATCACAACAGCAATACCAAACAGTGCAAGGAATAAGTAGCTAGAACGCCAGCCGAAAGCTTCTGTTAGGTAACCGCCCAATACAGGAGCCATCAATGGTGAGAAAATCACACACATGCTAATTAAGCTGTTTGCACGGTGCAGTTCTGCGCCTTCAAAACAGTCGCGAGTTAATGTACGAGACATCGCACCGCCACAACCGATACCCAAACCTTGGATAAAGCTACCCGCTAAGAACCATTCATATTCATGAGCGAATAATGCGACCAAAGTACCGATGATGTAGATGATCAAACCAATCACGATGATCGGTTTACGACCTAGGCGATCAGAAAGTGGACCGTAAACAAATTGCGACAGACCATAAGGGATCAAGTAACACGCCATCACTGCTTGCAGTGAAGATGCTGAAACCAAGAACTCACCCGACATATGACCGATAGAAGGCACGTACATCGTTTGAGTCATTTGACCTACGGCAGTCAGTATAGCGATTAAAAAGGTAAGTTTCGCTAATGGAAACGAGGCAGACATTTGCGTTTCTCTCCAAAAATTAAAGACGTAAAAAGCCTTAGCGCTCCTTTGAGGAGAGCCAAATGAATAAAGTGTTCAGGGAATCTAGGCGCGAGATATTAGAGGTTGAGTGCCGAGTTAGCAATCAAAAAGTGTGAAGTTGATCAAGATAAAAATCTATAGTTTGGATTATTAAAACTAATCTGAAATTGTTGTATTCTCAACGATCAAAAGGGGGAATGTTTTTCCTAGAAATTTCGATGCTATGGTTATGCCTAAAGTGTTAGTTCAATAGTTACATGGCCCATGATGGCGTGAATACATTTAGTTGAAATCACAGAAAAAAGGCAAAAGACACGGCCTATTAACATTTATGTAAACTTTCGTTTTATATGTAAGCAATTTGTGCTGTAATTATCCGCTAAGCTATTCGTCAAACTTATTTACATTGTGCTCTTCAATTCATCTCAATGTGGTAGTTACGGTTATGGAAGTCTTTTGGCTTAAATAAGGATATTAAATGCGCTCACTATCGGTACAGTGGAAAATCACCCTGCTTGCAGGCTGCTGTCTAATCATTACTTCACTGTCTCTTATTGGTTTTTCAATCTATAACGCGACCAGTAACCAACAAGTCATCAAATCTCAAAGCTCAGAATCAGTTATCAATAAAACTCAGCAGTTGCTGGCGTCTGTTTCTCAGCTTAATGCTCAAGAAACCCAACGTTATGTAGACGAAGCGGTTTACCGCGCAGAAATGTTAGCAGCCAGTGCTCAGTTTCTAAAGAACAATGCGGATGAAAACTTTACCCCAAGTGAAGAGCTTCGTACTGCGTTAGATGAAATGGTTCGTCGCTCAGTTTTGAACTTTGATTCTATTCAAGGTGCATATTTAGTTTTCCAACCTGATTTACTTGATGGTGAAGATGCGAATTATGTCGATGCGGACTATGTTGGATCTAATGAAAAAGGTCGTTTTGCTCCTTATTGGAAGGTGGCGGATAACGGCGAAAATGTTCTAGCGAACGTTCTGTCAGAACCTATCTTGAGCGATGATAGTAATAGCGAACGCTTTTATTGTCCTTTGTCTTCAGGGCAAACGTGTATTAGTACTCCACGAGTCGTGAACAGCGGTGGTACTGCATTGCTTACCTCTTCAATTTCAGTACCTATCTTAGTTGATGATGTTGCTATTGGCTTCTTGGGTATTGACCTAAGGCTAGATGGCTTGACCAGTGTGGTCACGCAATCAGATCAAAGCTTATTTGATGGCGCTGGTGCCGCTTATGTTGTCAGCCTAGACGGTTCGGTTATTGCTTCAGATGACTCAAGTATTGCAGTCGGCTCGGTCTTTCAAAGTGACAATACCAACAGTGATTTAATGACCGACTTTATCTTCGGTGGCGAAGTCACGACTCAATGGAGTGAGAATGGTGAGTGGTTACTCGCATTTGCTCCTGTTACCGCGGCGAACCAAACTTGGGGCGTGTTGTTTGAGATCCCGCGTGAGAGCGTGGTTGCCGATGCTAACCGATTGGATTCAATCATTAGTACTAAAGTAAGCGAAGGCATCCAAACGGAAGTGATTGCAGGCGTCATCTTTATTCTTTTTGGTTTAGCTATTATCGCGTTTTCTTCATTGTCTATTGTTAAGCCTATCCGACAGGTAGTCGAAAGGCTCAATGATATCGCTTCTGGTGAAGGTGATTTGACTCAGCGTTTGGAAGTGAAATCTCAAGACGAAATTGGTCAGTTATCACAAGGGTTTAACCTGTTCTTAGACAAGCTTCAGCACACGATTAAAGAAGTGATTCAAACCACTGAGCAAGTAGCGAGTACGACAAGCCAAGCTAAGGCATCAGCATCAAGTACACGTGAAAGCAGTGAATCTCAATTTAAAGAAGTCGATCTAGTGGCAACAGCCGCAGAAGAGATGACTCAGACTGCTGGCTTAGTGGTACAAAATGCAGAAGTTGCAGTTGATGCTGCTTGTGAGGCAAACCGTTCTGCTCGACAAGGGCAACAAGTCATCGAACTCTCAGCTGGAGAAATGAGAAAGCTGGTGGAGCGTATGTCGAGTGCTGTTCCTATTGTTGAAGAGTTAGCTAAAAATAACGGTAACATCACCGAAATCTTAAGTGTTATTGAAGGGATCTCTGAGCAAACCAACTTACTAGCATTGAATGCAGCGATTGAAGCGGCGAGGGCGGGTGAGCAAGGGCGAGGTTTTGCTGTTGTAGCTGATGAGGTAAGAAACCTAGCAAGTCGTACGCAATCATCGGTTGGTGAAATCAGAGCGGTGATCGACAAGGTTCATGCTGGAACTCAAGATGTTGTCGAAGCGATACAAGAAGGTAATATCTTAGCCAACGATACTGCGTTACATGTTCAAAATGCAGTTGAAGATCTTGGTTCGATTTTCACTTCAATTGAAGAGATCAGCGATATGAATAGCCAGATCGTGAGAGCAGCAGAAGAGCAGCAATCGGTTTCCGGCGAAGTGAATCAAAGTGTGGTTAACATTCGCGACTTAAGTGCGAAAATTCTGGAACAAGCTGCAGCTTCTGAGCAAGTGGGCAGCGAAATCGAGCAACTATCTCAACAGCAACAGAAATTGGTGAATCAATTCAAGGTCTAGTAGTTGAAGGTCTAGTAGTTCACGGTTTGGCTATTTAAGTTTAGCTAACGGTTGAATCGAAAAAGGGACAAATGAAGATTTCATTTGTCCCTTTTCTGTTTTTCTAAGGCTATTAGGCTATTAGGCTATTAGGTTCTAGGGCTCGGTGATATTCATCGAAACCAATTAACCAAGTTAGTCTTCGATAAACCAGTAACCTTTGTTTACCAATTCAGTCACGACAGTTACACCTGAAGGAGTCAAAGTGGTTGCTGAGTTAATCACCGAGTCATCACACAGTACATTTAGTAGCGATGAATCTGCTTCTTCAACCTTGACCACTTCACCATTGATGTAAGCCGTGTTGCTTTCATTCTCATGGTAGAGCGCTTTTAAGCCCGATACTCGACAGATCTCGCCTTCTGATTCTAAGTGCTGAGCGATCTCTTCTTCTGTCCATAATGGCTCAGGAGCGACGATATCAAGCTGGTGGCGTGATTGGCTTAGCAAACATCCCATGAATTCGCTGATGGTTTCAGGTTGCTCTAATGCAGATTTCAACATATCAGTTAGATTGCTTAAATCCGATGAACGAATCTTGCCGTAACCATCTTGCGTTTTGAATTCTGGATCGTGAAGATGAACGTCACCCATGTCATGAGCAAGTACAAAATCGGCGAAGTTGCTGATTAGCTCTTGTTCTTTAGGGGAGCGATAGCCAATAGAGTAGCTCATTGACGGCTCTAACGTGTTCCCTTCATGCGGGAAACCCGGTGGGATATAAAGGATATCGCCCGGCTCTAAAGTTTCATCAATGATCGGTTCAAAACCTTCGATTTGACGAAGTGCAGAAGCTTGAACGGTCTCTTTGTATTGGCCCACATCTTTTGCGCCGACTTTCCACTGGCGTTTACCTTGACCTTGAATGATGAATACATCGTATTGATCAATATGGGGGCCAACGCCACCTTCTGGTGCTGAGTAGCAGATCATTAGGTCGTCGAATAACCAGTTTGGTAAAGCTTGGAACGCTTCTGTCAGCTGATTTGCACCTTGGTGCCAGTGGTTCGCTGCTTGAACGATCAATTGCCAATGTGTTTCAGTTAGCTCGCCAAATTTCTCTTCGGAAAATGGACCATGTTCTGCAGTCCATTGGTTGTCGAGGTTAGAAACAAAGCGAGAATCCACTTCTTCTTCCATCGATAAACCAGCAAGTTCTTCCGGCGAAATTGGGTCGACGAAGTTTTGGAAGCCACCTTTTAAGATGGTTGGTTTTTTATGCCAGTAGTTTTCAAGAAATTCGGGCATAGAAAAGCTAAGTTGGTACATGTGAATCCTGTATGTTTTTATGCTAGATGCTAGATGCTAGATGCTAGATGCTAGATGCTAGATGCTAGATGCTAGTTTGGCTTGTAAATCTTGTTGGACAATCTTAATTGCTTCTAACGCCACTTTTGGGTCGATTTCGTTGCTTTCGAGCAGATAGATCAGGTCGACAGCTAACTTAACTTCTTCTGGCGCATTATCCAGTGGTGATGATGTGTTATCAGTGTTCATTTCGCTTAGGGTTCTCTAAGTTAATCAGTCTCTCAATATTTTTCATTGAGTCTTCACAGCGTTCTAATCGTTCTTTTGCTAATTGCCAAGCCTCGTCCGCTTTTTTCTTACTGTGGCGAGGCGCAGAATCAAACGCTAACTTTCGTACTCGTACTAAATCGACCAGTCGCTTTTGCCAATCTTGGTGCTGAGCGAGTTCGTTGTATAGGTCGTTGAGATTTTTGCCTGACTTACTTTTTCGGTCTAAGCGTAAATCATGGTTAGCGAGCTCCCTTTGGATTGCAGCTATCTGGTTAGTCAGCTTTTCCGTCAGGTAGTTGGCCCGAGATGCGGTCAGTTGATTTGTCGCTTGTTCACGAATAATGGTGTTGTACGTTGTTTGAGTTTCAAGTGCGTAGGGCAGTAAAATAGAAGAGCTGCACTTAAATAAGGTTCGGTCAAACAAGGCTTGATGATAAGCACCACGGGCTTTGTCGACCTGAGAACTGTGCCCAATTAAGGTATCCAGTACACTTTTAAGATTTGAAAAATGGTTCATTTCGCTTCCCATTGGCTGGTGGCTATAAGTTTACAAACCACGCTTCGTAAGCTAGTTTAATCGCAAGGACACTCACAACAGTCACAAAGACAGGTCGTATAAATGTAGCACCAAAGCGAATAGCAGAATGTGCTCCAACAAATGCACCAGCCATCAAACAAAGCCCCATGGTTAAACCTAGAACCCAATCAATATGACCGAGAATCGCAAAGGTCACCAAAGAGGTGAAGTTGCTAGTGAAGTTCATCGCTTTAGACAAACCAGAAGCCAGTAAGATATTTAAGCGATAAAGCGCCATAGAACTCACCGTCCAAAACGCGCCAGTACCTGGGCCTGCAACACCATCATAAAAGCCAAGAATGAATCCTTGGTACTTTTGTTTTCTTTTAAGTACCGGACACGGTTTAGGAGACACATTATGGCTCACATTCGGAGTCTTATGAAAAATGGTATAGACAGCAGCGGCAAGAATAACTAATGGCAATACCTTCTCTAACCATTCTGTACTAATGGCATCAACAGTCAGGGTGCCGATTGTTGCACCTATTAATGTCGATATGAATGCATTGGTCCAACATTCAGGTTTGAACAGTTTCTTACGATAGTAAGTAAAAGCGGCAGTTGATGAGGCAAACGTTGCGGCCAGCTTATTAGTTCCGAGTGCGATGTGTGGCGGTAAACCAAGCGATAGCAAAGCTGGGACGGTTAACATCCCTCCGCCACCGGCGACAGCATCGATAAAGCCTGCTGCAAATGCAACCAAGGCAAGTATGACCAACATGGTTGGCTCAATCATTTCCATAAATAGCTAGTGTTCTCGTTATCGGCTGTTAAGGGAAGCCACATGAATAATCAATGGATTAGTCATGTTGGGTTGTGAATGCAAGGGCCTAGCGATGACAGGCCCATAACTACCTCGAGGGCAGTAAAATTAGTATTTTATTGTTCTTTTAAAAGGCGGTAGCGAATCGAGTAGGGATTTACCGTATCGCTTCGTGACTATGCGTCTATCAAGGATCGTGACTTTACCAGAATCTCGTTCTTTACGCAGCAATCTACCCACAGATTGAATAAGCTTTTTACTCGCTTCTGGAACAGTAATCTGCATAAAAGGATTACCGCCGCGTGATTCAATATATTCTGAATGTGCTCGCTCTACAGGAGAGGTAGGAACACCAAAAGGAATCTTGGTAATAACTAGGTTTTCAAGTAGCTCACCAGGTAGATCAAGACCTTCAGAAAAGCTACCTGTTCCAAAAAGGACGCTGGTTTTACCTTGGTCTATCAGCTTTTTATGTTTTTTTAGGATTTCGGTTCGTGAAGTATCACCTTGAACCTGCAATGCCCACGACGTTTTAACGAAATCTGTTGCCAAAGCTTCTGCAACTTTATTCATTTGCCAATAAGAAGAGAATAAAACGAGATTGGCTTTGTTGTCTTCTATTACCTTAGGCAATATTTCAATAAGATATTCAGTAAACTGAGGTGCTTGCGGTTCGTACTTCATTGCAGGAACAACCAGCTCAGCTTGGTTCTGATAATCAAACGGCGATGCCAAAGCAAGAAATTGTACACCGTCTTCGGCTTTTTGACTGATACCAGCTTGATGGCAGAAAAAGTTGAAGGAGTTGAGTGCTCTCATTGTCGCAGAGACGAGTACTGCACCAACACAACGACTCCAGATCTGTTGGTCCAGTTGCCAACCCACCTCTAGTGGCGAAACATTCACAACGAAATCGCCTTCACTTTCTTTATTCAGTTCAAGCCAACGCGCTAAAGGCGCTCCTTTCTCTCTCTTAGGTTCAGCCATTAAGCGCCAAACCTGAGCAAGGTTTTCTGTCCTTTGTATATAGAAGCCAATTTCTGCAAGCGCAGGCTCTGCCAGTTTTGCTGAAAGCTCTCCGTCTTTAACTCGTTCTGCAATCAGGTCTGCAATCTTCGCAACGGCTTGGCTCGCCTTTTGTGTGAGTTGCTTGAGATCTTTAGATTCATTCTCTAGCCAATCAGGTAAGTCGCCATGCTCGAAGCGATACAAGCCGTCTTCAAAGTGGCTAGCATCAAACTGTTTGCTCATTTGAGTAAGAGTAGGAATCAGCTGTTGTACAGAATCCTGCAATTCATTTCTGAATCGACCCACTCGCTTTTCATCCGCCAAGCCCGAAAGCTTGGTGATGGATTGATTCAAACGCTCCAACCACGATGCCGCGCCTTTTAAGCTCGCCGCCGCAGAGGAATGATCTCTGGCTACGTGTGGTAAGTGGTGAGCTTCATCGAATATATAGATGCTATTTTCTGGCTCGGGCAGTATCACGCCGCCACCAAGGTCGGCATCAGCCATCACTAAACTGTGATTGGCGATAATCACGTCTGCTTTATCCAGCTCCGAGCGTGCTTTTTGGAAAGGGCAGTCTCGATGAGTCGGCATACTGTTGTTACAGCTGTGCTTATCACTGACGATCATTTGCCAAATTATATTGTCGATTGGTTTAGGCCATGAGTCACGATCCCCGTCCCATTTACCTTGAGCCAAACTACGATACATAGTTTGAAGCTGCTCGATGTCTTTCTTCTTTGGCTTAGATTCGAACATCGCCATTTGTCCGCCATCAATTTGTCCACCATCAACCCCGCAGGCAGCGGCTAGCTTTTCGGAGCAACAATAGCGCTGTCTACCCTTCGCTAATATAAAAGAAAACTCTCTATCTGTAAGTCTTCTATATAGAGGGAGATCTTTATTGACGAGTTGTTCTTGTAGGGCAACCGTAGCTGTCGAAATGATGATTTTTCGATTATTTAGCACAGCGACAGGAATCGTTGCCATGAGATAGGCGAGTGATTTCCCGATTCCTGTTCCCGCTTCAGCCACAATCATGCGATTACTTTTGTGGTATTGACCACAAAGTGTCTTAGCTATTTCTGCAACTAGGTAATTTTGAGCACGTCGAGGTACAAAGTTGTCCAACTGATCTTGGAGGTTTTGATAACTGGTGCGAATGGATTTTTGAATTTTAGTAGTTAGCATACTGTGACCTACATAACGGAGCGAGGATAGTAGCACATATCACTAGTCGGTACATTTGCGGCGAAATAGCTTGCTTTTAAATCAAAGGTAGATCTTGTTCACAAAAAAAAACTGAACCATCAGGAACTTAACGATTTTATTTATGTTGTGAAATATAAATATTAAAAAAGACTGACTTGTAGGTGTTAAGTTCTGATTTGTTGTTTGTTTATTGGTTTATCTGGTTCTAAATGCTGTTATGTTCTTTTTTTATATTATTATATTTCCTGATAAAACTAAGGATAAGTTACTCGTAAAACAATGAAAAAAAATGTAAGTCTTTGATTGTTATTGGTTTGTGTTTTTTTTAGATGTGTTTTTAGTTTATTTGACACGCAGGATAATCTTTTGCAATCTAGACCTCGAAATTTAGTGACGGTGATTAACCAACAAAGAGTGGTAATGACCAGTCATAAAAATAAAAGGGAACCGGGCAAGGATCTCCCATTCTTAGAAAAGGCAGTGGATTTATTATGAAAAAGACTCTATTAGCGCTAGCTATCGCAGCTACAGCAACTTCTGTAAACGCAGCAGAAATTTACTCTAACGACGATACTAAAGTTGGCCTAAAAGGCGAGGTAGATATCTACCTGACTCAATCTGAAGTTGACAATGTTTCTGGTGTTGGTTCTGAGAAGAAAGACGCTGACGTTTCTACTTGGGCTAAAATCCAACTAGACGCTGAACAGAAGCTAAACGACCAGTTCACAGCATTCGCATCTTTCGAAATCGAATCTGACGGCAGCAACGCTAAGTTCGATGACGTTCTAGCTGGTTTTAAAACTGATACTTGGGGTATGGCTTTCGGTGAGACTGGCGACCTAGCAGAATCTGCTGACGCTATTCAGAAAGACGATATCACAAACGAAGGTAACTACATGGGCTCTACCGGTGGTCACCACAAAGAGTCTTCTGGTCACGGTGCTGTATTCAAAGGCCAATTCGTTGAAGGTTTTACAATCGTAGCTGACATCAACACTGAAGCTACAGATGGTGTTGATAACACTTACGGTATCTCTGCAGATTACGCATTCAGCAACTTCTCTATCGGTGCTTCTTACATCGCTGGTGATGCAGCTGAAAACGTAGATTACCTACTAACAGGTGTTTCTGCTTCTGCTGAATTTGGTGGCCTATACCTAGCTGCTACTTACGCACAGTACGAAGGCAACCAAGGTTACGGTTACTGGGATCTAGCTTCTGGTTACGGTAATGGCGAAACTATGGGTGTTGCTGCTGCTTACCAACTAGACGCTGTTCGTCTATACACAACTTACGCTGTAGCGACTACAGACGAGCGTGTATCTACAACTGGTGTTGTATCATCAATCTCTGATGTTGATTCAACTAACCTAGTAGTTGGTGCTGATTACGCATTCCGTAACAACATCCTATTCTTCGCAGAATACCAAACTGCAGATTTCGAAGTTGATGGCGGCGCAGACCTAGATGCTGACGGCGTAACTGCTGGTGTTTACTACACATTCTAATCTGTAGTTAACTATGCTATATAAAAGCCAGCACTATGCTGGCTTTTTTACATTTATCTATAAGGAATTGTACATGAACAAGTGGTATTTGAGTTTTATCTGTCTGTTCTCTGCACCATATGCAACGGCTGGACTCGAGTTAGGTTCTGGAATTACGTTGAACACGCTCAATGGTGAGCAGATAAAAAGCATAAAAGATGCAGTGTTAACATCAGGTGAAAATCAGCTTGTGGTGGACTATACCGGTTATCTGAGCGATAAAGGTAAGAGAGAATTCATCAGCACAGTTCCATATATTATGGTTATCGATGCTCCTGAAGGGGCTGATGTAGATATTGACCTAAAGAGTAGAAAGTTTGGTAACGTTGAAAAAAATGTCGATAAAGGACAACCCATTTTTAAAGTTGCTGTAAATGGTGATGATGTAAAAGTAGATCAAGAAATTTTGCCTCCAGCTCAAGGTGCATTACCTTACAGCGATATTCCTCAGTTGGTTAAAGATTATAACCAAGAGAGAGGCTTAGTTTTTGATTCAGGGAAGATTCGTTCGTTGAAAGAAGAACTAGCGGCGGTACAAACTGGTGCAGTAGTTGGAGCGACGGTCGCTGCCGACAGTACTGTGCAAGAGTCTGAAAATACGCTTCAACTTAAGCTATGGTATTCAAGAGCAAACGAAGAAGAGCGTAAAGCTTTCCAAAAATGGTTAATTGACCAAAAGTAAGACCAAAATTTTTTAAAGCGAGGTGTTCCTGTCTAAGACAGATTCCTCGCTTTTTCATTTCTGCTAATTGTCTACTAGATTTCTTTCCACTCACCAGGCTGAAGCTGCCCCACGTTCATGTTGCCCATTGAATAGCGAATAAGTCGCAGGGTAGGGAAGCCGATATTTGCTGTCATTCGTCTTACCTGACGGTTACGCCCTTCAATGATAGTAATCGCTAACCATGTTGTCGGTATTGCGGCTCTGAAACGCACTGGCGGGGTTCTTTCCCACACAACAGGTTCAGACATCACCTCAACCTGAGCAGGCAGTGTCATGCCGTCTTTTAGCTCCACGCCTTTTCTCAATTTATCTAAATCTTCCTCAGAAGGTGCGCCTTCAACCTGCACCCAGTAAGTCTTTGGTGATTTTGAGTTTGGTTGAGTTAACTTAGCTTGGAAGATGCCATCATTGGTCAAGACCATTAATCCTTCACTGTCGCGGTCAAGTCGACCCGCCGCGTAAACATCTTTAACTGGAATAAAGTCGGCGAGTGTTTTCCTGCCTTCGCCATCAGTGAACTGGCTGAGAGTATCGAAAGGCTTGTTGAACAAAATGACTTTACGATCTTCGATTGCCACCTTAGGTTTCACGTTGGTAGGTTTGCTTTTATATCGGTGCTTACTCGAGTGCGATTTTTTATGCGAACTACCCGTGTTATTTTTATCACTGCTTCGGTTTTGTCTATTACCGCTTTGTTTTAATGTTGCACCAGCACGAGCTGGTTTGTCTGAACGAGATACGCTGTGTGAGCGAGTAGACATGTTAACTACCTTGCAAAAATGTAAACGAAGTGTGCTGAAAAGTTTTCACTGAAACGGAATTGAGCTATCATTTGCGCGCCTAAAAGACACAAAATAGAACAAGTTGATGGACTCTTAAGCCTGATTTGTTTAATTATACCTTCGTGTTTTATTATAACAACGCACTCACGGATTTGGTTCATGCTGTCATCAAGATTGCATGAAAAATAAGATAGAGTACGACTATCGAGTAAGCAGTTTTCACTCTTTGAGTGGCTTACTGGTCAATTTATAACATGCTCACTACTTTAAATGAGCTTGTAAGAACTATAGGGAAATTTCATGCCTACTGAAAAACCAACGATCATCTATACCATTACAGACGAAGCTCCGGCGCTAGCAACTTACTCTCTGCTGCCAATCATTCAATCTTTTACAGCTTCTTCTGGTATTAACGTTGATACTCGCGACATTTCACTTGCAGGGCGTATTATTGCCAACTTCCCTGACTATTTGAACGAAGAGCAACGTATTGGTGATGCATTAGCAGAACTAGGTGAATTGGCTAAGACACCAGAAGCGAACATTATCAAGCTTCCAAACATCTCTGCATCTGTACCTCAGCTTCAAGCAACGATCAAAGAGCTCCAGTCAAAAGGTTACGCACTTCCTAATTACCCAGAAGAAGCAAACACTGACGAAGAGAAAACCGTTAAAGCAACTTACGATAAAATCAAAGGTAGTGCAGTAAACCCTGTGCTACGTGAAGGTAACTCGGATCGCCGTGCTCCACTTTCTGTTAAGAACTATGCGAAGAAGAACCCACACTCAATGGGTGCATGGTCTGCAGATTCTAAGTCGCACGTTTCAAGTATGGATGACAAAGACTTCTTCGGTAGTGAAAAGTCAGTAACGATTGAAGGTGCCACAGAAGTGAGCATCGAATTTGTTGGCAAAGATGGCGCGAAGAAAACACTGAAGCCAGCTTTTGCACTACAAGATAAAGAGATCATTGATGCGTCAGTGATGAACAAAGCTGCTTTGGTTGCGTTCTTTGAGAAAGAAATCGCATCGGCTAAAGAGCAAGGCGTACTGCTTTCTCTTCACATGAAAGCGACGATGATGAAAGTGTCTGACCCAGTGATTTTTGGTCATGCGGTTAAGGTTTACTACAAAGACGTGTTCGCTAAGCACGGTCAACTGTTTAATGAGTTAGGTGTTGACGTAAATAACGGCATCGGCGATGTATACGCAAAAATCGCTGCACTTCCTCAAGATCAGAAACAGGCAATCGAAACTGACCTACAAGCAGTATACGAAACTCAGCCTCCACTAGCGATGGTTGACTCAGACCGTGGCATTACTAACCTACACGTTCCAAGTGACATCATTGTTGATGCATCTATGCCTGCAATGTTACGTTCTTCAGGTCAAATGTGGGATCCAGAAGGTAAGCAAAAAGACACGAAAGCAATGATTCCAGATCGTAGCTACGCGAGCATCTACCAAGCGGTTATTGATTTCTGTAAAGAGAACGGCGCTTTCGACCCTACAACGATGGGCAGTGTACCAAACGTTGGCCTAATGGCTCAAAAAGCGGAAGAGTACGGTTCTCACGATAAGACTTTCATCCTTGAAGCTGCTGGTCAGGTTCAAGTTGTAGACGCTTCAGGTTCAGTGCTTCTTGAGCAAGACGTAGAGGAAGGTGATATCTTCCGTATGTGTCAGGTTAAAGATGCACCAATTCAAGATTGGGTTAAGCTAGCGGTTACTCGTGCTCGTGCATCGGGTGTTCCAGCGGTCTTTTGGCTAGACGCGTCTCGCGCACATGACGCTCAGCTTATTGAGAAAGTAGAAGCTTACCTTCCTGAATACGATACTGATGGTCTTGAAATTAAGATCCTTGCTCCACTTGAAGCAACTCAATATTCATTGGTTCGTATCAAAGAAGGTCTAGATACTATTTCTGTTACAGGTAACGTATTACGTGACTACCTAACGGATTTATTCCCAATTCTAGAGCTTGGTACGTCAGCTAAAATGCTATCGATTGTTCCACTAATGAACGGTGGCGGTCTGTTTGAAACAGGCGCTGGCGGTTCTGCTCCTAAGCACGTGCAACAAGTAGAAAAAGAAAACCACCTGCGTTGGGATTCTTTAGGTGAATTCTTGGCATTAGCGGCATCTCTAGAGCACCTAAGCGTAGTCACTGGCAATGCTAAGGCACAAGTTCTCGCTGACGCGCTTGATAAAGCGACGGGCGAGTTCCTAGATAAAAACAAATCTCCTTCACGTCGAGTAGGTGAGCTTGATAACCGTGGTAGCCATTACTACCTAGCAGCATACTGGGCTAAAGCGCTTGCTGAGCAAACGGTTGACGCTGACCTTGCTGCTGAGTTTGCAGGTGTGGCAAGTCAATTGGCTGAAAGTGAAGAAGCTATCGTTGCTGAGCTAAACAACGCTCAAGGTCCAGCCGGTGATTTAGGTGGTTATTACCTACTTGATGATGCACTGGTTTCATCACTAATGCGTCCAAGCTCAACACTGAACGCATTCATTGACGCATAGTGATTAGACTCATCGTTAGCAAATTATGATCATGATTGACTAACGAGTTGCTTGGTCTGACAGTTAAGTCATAGACCAATACAAAACGAAAGACGCTTTAACGATAACGTTAAAGCGTCTTTTTTATTCATAATGTTTTGCTAGACCTAGACCTAGACCTTGAACTACTTTGGGGGCAACATCCTCGAGCGAATTGTACTGTGAGCAACGTTATAGCTTCTAGATCGAAAAACCGCTCATTTAATCCTGTATTAGGGGTATCAAATGAGCGGTTTCAATATTCTGCTTACCTGTCAGCCGTTAATTAGGACTGATGGAGGTCAACATGATTTGGCCATCGCCTATTTAGCGGCGCTGCCTTCTACAGGAACAACAGAGCTAGCGTGCGAGCCTTTAGGTCCACTTTCTACTTCATAGTCGACTTGCTGACCTGCCTTTAAGGTTCGATAACCTTCCATCTGTATTGTGGAGTAGTGCGCGAAAATATCGCCGTCTTCACCTTCTGGACAAATAAAGCCAAACCCTTTGGCATTGTTAAACCATTTTACTGTACCTGTAGCCATGCTATACATCCCTCATGCATTTTGTTACTAACGTTGTTATATCAATTGTTGTAAGTGCGATTGATATCATTCCTACCAACTAAATAATTTCAGCTGATAGCTTGAATCTCATACATTGCTTACGGAAATTAACGCTACCCTGCGTAATTATTCCTTATTGTTCATTCTTAACGCGTATTACTCGATTTTGAATCTTGTTATAAAGTTGTATCAGAAAAACCTTTTAGCTCCAATGTAGCTAATGATTGAGCGCAGTCAATAGTAAATTGGTATAAAAGTGATCAATTTTAATAACAAATCACATTCGAGATTAACTGCAAACTATTAACTAAATAGTAACTTAGCGGTAATCTTATCGTTAGCATCAATAGTTATGGTGTCTTTTTAATCAATCACATATGTTAATCCTGTTAATAGAGATCTTTTATTTGCAGCGATGGAAATGGTGGATTAGGCTCAGTATAGAGGAATATTTTTTGGTACTGTTTCTCGGTGCAGTTTCTTAGTACACCGTAATGCGTGAATGTGGTAAATTTGAATGACGTAACACTCACGACTTCCGAAAAATAACTCTTAGCAAAGCGATATGAGCAGAAACTTTGAATGGGCATCTCCAGGCTCAGATTTACTGGAGAAAGAAGAGACAAAAGTAAAGCCACCGGCGATGTATAACGTTGTATTGAATAACGATGACTACACGCCTATGGACTTTGTAATCGAGATCCTAGAGCGATTCTTCTCACTAGATATCGAACAAGCAACGGAAGTGATGCTCAAGGTTCATTATGAAGGTAAAGCTATATGCGGCACATACAGTGCTGAAATAGCGGAAACAAAGGTAGCGCAAGTAAAGATGTACTCAAAGGAAAATGAGCATCCGCTACTATGTACAATGGAGCAAGTATAAATTGCTCGAACAACACCGTTGTTCCCTTAGGAGGTACTTATGCTAAATAAAGAATTAGAGACGAGTTTAAATGGTGCATTTGCTCGTGCGCGAGACAAGCGACATGAATTCATGACTGTCGAACACCTCCTACTAGCATTATTAGAAAATGATGCGGCCAAGGAAGCGCTCCAAGCTTGTCAGGCTGATCTCGATGCTCTTCGCAATGAGCTCGATATTTTTATCGATCAAACAACCCCACTTATCCCAGAAAGTGACGAGACTCGTGAGACTCAGCCTACGTTGAGCTTCCAACGAGTACTTCAACGCGCTGTTTTTCATGTTCAGTCTTCAGGTCGTAGCGAAGTTACAGGTGCAAATGTACTTGTGGCTATTTTCAGTGAGCAAGAATCTCACGCGGCATATTTGCTCAAGAAAAACGACATTAGTCGCTTAGATATTGTTAACTTTATTTCTCATGGCATTACCAAAGCCAGTAACGAAGGTGATAGTTCATCACCGTCTGATTCATTTGGTGGCGCAGAGAATGCAGAAGAAGCTAATTCTGAAGATCGTCTAGAAAATTTTGCAACTAACCTTAACGAAGTGGCGAAACAAGGTAATATCGACCCGCTTATCGGGCGTGATAAAGAGCTTGAGCGTACGGTTCAAGTTCTATGTCGTCGTCGTAAAAACAACCCTTTGTTAGTGGGTGAAGCGGGTGTGGGTAAGACCGCAATCGCTGAAGGTCTTGCATGGCGTATTGTTGAAGGTCAAGTACCTGAAATCATTCAGAGTAGTGTGATTTATTCTTTAGATATTGGTTCACTTCTAGCTGGGACCAAATACCGTGGTGACTTTGAGAAACGTTTTAAAGCGATTCTTAAGCAACTAGAGAAAGAAGAAGACGCAATCCTATTCATTGATGAGATCCACACCATTATTGGTGCCGGTGCAGCATCGGGTGGTCAGGTTGATGCGGCAAACTTAATTAAGCCACTACTAAGCAGCGGTAAATTACGTTGCATCGGCTCAACGACATACCAAGAGTACAGCAGCATTTTTGAGAAGGAGCGTGCTTTAGCTCGTCGCTTCCAGAAAATTGATATTATTGAACCATCGTTAGATGACACAACCAAGATTCTGATCGGTTTGAAGCCAAAATACGAAGCTCACCACGAAGTGCGTTACACCAACAAAGCGTTGCGTGCCGCTGTGGAGTTGTCAGCTAAATACATTAATGAACGTCACCTTCCTGATAAGGCAATTGACGTGATTGATGAAGCCGGCGCTCGTAGTCGTTTGGCACCAGCAAGCCGTCGTAAGAAAACGGTAAGCGTGGCTGATATTGAGTCAATGGTCGCGAAAATGGCTCGTATTCCTGAGAAGTCAGTATCATCTTCAGACAAAGATACGTTACAGAAACTGGATGACCGCATGAAAATGTTGGTATTCGGACAAGACCCAGCGATCGATGTATTGAGCGAAGCGATTAAGCTGACTCGTGCAGGATTGGGTGCAGACAATAAACCTGTTGGTTCATTCCTATTCGCTGGTCCTACTGGTGTCGGTAAAACAGAGGTGACTGTACAGCTGTCTAAGTTGATGGGTATTGAACTGTTGCGCTTTGACATGTCTGAGTACGGTGAGCGTCACTCTGTGAGCCGTTTGATCGGTGCTCCTCCTGGTTATGTTGGTTATGACCAAGGTGGTCTGCTCACTGATGCTGTAATCAAGAATCCACACTCTGTTGTGTTACTTGATGAGATAGAGAAGGCTCACCCAGATATCTTTAACTTGTTACTACAGGTGATGGACAACGGCACGCTAACTGACAACAACGGTCGTAAAGCGGATTTCCGTAACGTGATCCTTGTGATGACGACCAATGCTGGTGTCGCTGAAACTGAGAAGAAATCGATCGGTTTGATCCAACAGGATCATGCGCCAGACGCGATGGGTGAGATCAAAAAGGTATTTACACCTGAGTTCCGTAACCGTCTTGATAATGTTATTTGGTTCAACAGCCTTGATCCAAGTGTGATTAACCAAGTTGTCGACAAGTTCATTGTTGAGCTTCAGGTTCAACTGGACGCTCGAGGCGTGTCTTTAGAAGTTTCTGAGGATGCTCGTCATTGGTTAGCTGAAAGAGGTTATGACAAGACTATGGGTGCGCGTCCTATGGGACGAGTGATTCAAGAGAAGCTTAAAAAGCCTCTTGCTAATGAGTTGCTGTTTGGTAGTTTGGTTGACGGCGGTACGGTTAAAGTATCCCTGATTAAAGACGATCTAGATTTCATCTATGTTGGTGCTAAAGAAGAGGTTATGCATTAAGCCTATTTCTTAACTGCTTAAGCAGTTGCTGACTGCTTATTGAGAGCGCGGTACAGCTAATCACGATAATAAACGCATGACTTCGGTTGTGCGTTTTTTTATGCTTGCGAGATGCGAGATTGGTGTTGTTGGAGTGGTAAAAAGTTCAGGCGATAAAAAACGGAGCATAAAGCTCCGCTTCTTATCGTATTCGGTAATTAAAAATTAACGAGCACGGAAGACGATGCGGCCTTTAGAAAGGTCGTATGGAGTCATCTCAACAGTTACTTTATCACCAGTAAGAATACGGATGTAGTTTTTACGCATTTTACCAGAGATGTGTGCTGTCACTACGTGACCGTTTTCAAGCTCAACACGGAACATCGTGTTTGGTAGAGTATCAAGGACCGTGCCTTGCATCTCGATTACGTCTTCTTTAGCCATCTAATCCTCTTTCGAAATTTGGCGGTTTTCAACGGCTTGATTGTGCCGTTAAAATCAAAATATGTAAAGTTGTCGCGTATTCTACCCTTGCCACCGCTGATTTACTAGCCTTTGATGACGTTGAAATCGTACTTTATAGTTCATCGCAGGACATTCATCGATTTGATAACCCAAATATAACCACTGTTTCTGTTCTTTCTGGGCGTGCTGGATTTGAAACAGAACACCTAGTGTTCCCATAGAGATGTCGATATCAGGATCGAAGAAAGTATAAAATGCGCTTGTGCAGTGAGACATCACGTCAGTGACGGCGATGCCGACTAACTGGCTATCATCATAGATGTGCATGAACTTTGTGGCAAGCCATTCATTTTTAGAGAATTGTAGAAACTCTTCTTTTTTAGGGGGATACATGGTTCCCGAACGGTGACGAGCGGTTATATAGCGACTATATAAGTCAAACCAGTTGTCATCCATCTCGTCTTTCAATTCCCAACGTAGTGATTTGGCTTTGTTGAGGATTCGTCGTTGGCTTTTGGAAAACTTGACCTCGGGAATCGAGAGGCGAATAGCTTGGCACGCAGAGCAATTATCGCAATGTGGCTTATAAATGGTCGATCCACTGCGGCGAAATCCGTTGGCGAGCAGGACTTCATAATTATCTGAAGTATGCATGTGTTCATCAAGCGTGACCGCCACTCTTTCTTGAAGATGTGGCAGGTAGCTGCAAGCATGGTTATCGGTCAATCCAATTCTGATTTGTTGTAAATCTGAACTCATGAAGGCGTTCCCTCTAGCCATTGTGATTTAAAACATCCATCGCTAAGTTGATTTTCTTTAAGTATTTTCAAAGCACTAAGGAACTCATCTCTTTCTACTTCGATAGCGCCCAAGGATTCCAAATGAGGGTTCATGACTTGGCAATCGATGAGTTTTCCTCCGAATCGTGTAAAGTGTTCACAAAAGTACCACAGTGCAATTTTAGAGGCATTGGTCTTCAGACTAAACATCGATTCACCACAAAAGACTTGGCCTCTTTGCAAACCGTAAAGTCCGCCGATAAGCTCGTCGCCTTGCCAAACCTCAACGGAGTGGCAGAAGCCTAATGAAGAAAGTTCGCGGTACGCTGACTGCATGTCACCGTTTAGCCAAGTTTCTTCTTCGGGTCTTAGCGAGGAGCAGTAGCCAATCACTTTGTCTGTCGCTTGGTTGATGCTGACACGGTAATTATGCTTTCTTTGAAACTTTTTAAGACTTTTTGACGGTTCGAATGTCTTAGGATTAAATACCGCTCGTGGTGCTGGGCTCCACCAAAGTATAGGCTCCCCTGGGCCGTACCATGGAAATATACCTTGGCTATAAGCGTTTAAAATTCGCATGGGTGACAAATCACCACCGAAGGCGAGCAGACCGTTAGGTTCATCAAGCGCGTCGAAAGGCGAAGGAAACTCTATACTAGTAGTATCAAGTTCGGTTAGGTATATAGTCATAAGTACCGCGTTACAGATTAATCACTGACCAAGAGGTCTTTAGGAGTTTTACCATGAAAAAGTTGCTTTGGATTTTACTTGTTTTGCCCATGTTGGCAAATGCAGCTTACAACAGAAACCAAGCTCGACCGGTCAATGAGGTCGTTTATGGTGAGATTGACACGGTCAGATACATTACCCAACAAGAGATCGTAGAGTCGAAAGCGAATGGTTGGGAAACCTTGTTAGGTGCGGCTATTGGTGGCTTGATTGGTAATCAATTTGGTGGAGGTACCGGCAAAGAAGTCGCAACGGCCGTCGGTGCTGTGGCAGGCGCCGGGATTGCTCGCAATCGAGGTAACACACAATACAAAGTGGAATATAAGCTCGTCGAATTATTGGTCAAAACTAAAGATGACAAGTTGGTTAACATCATTCAAGACGTCGATAACTCGATGTTGTTTAACCGAGGTGATGATGTGCGAATTCTCTATTTTTCAGACGGCGTCCGAGTTGATCTCGTGTACTAGTATGTAAATGTGTTTAGTTGGCTAATTAATCGCCTTTATCGAGGGGATTAGCTCTGGAGTTCATTGGAAAAGTTCGTTAGTCTGCAAGTACGAAGAATTATTCATCACCCGAAAATAAATACGCGCCAGTGACTTCGGGTGGTACAAGGACTATAAGATTTAATGGAAAGCCTTACGTTACAACCAATTCAAAAAGTGAGCGGGGAAGTTAATCTACCTGGCTCAAAAAGTGTTTCCAACCGTGCGCTTCTTTTGGCTGCACTTTCAACGGGAACCACGCGCCTAACAAACTTACTAGACAGTGATGATATTCGCCATATGCTGAATGCTTTGACGCAATTAGGTGTTGATTATCAGCTGTCTGCAGATAAAACCGTCTGTGAAGTGACGGGTGTGGGTGGTGCATTCTCAAGTGACAAAGCCCTAGAGCTTTTCTTAGGCAATGCGGGTACGGCGATGCGCCCGCTGGCTGCTGCACTTTGTTTGGGGCGTGGTGAATATGTTCTGACTGGCGAGCCTCGCATGAAAGAGCGACCAATCGGTCACTTAGTGACTGCACTGCAAGAAGCCGGCGCCGACGTTGAATACCTAGAAAACGAAAATTACCCACCATTGAAGATCACGGGTACTGGCCTTAAAAGCGGTACGGTTTCAATCGATGGTTCTATCTCTAGCCAATTTTTGACGGCATTTTTGATGGCTGCGCCTTTAGCTGAAGGTGAGGTAACCATCAAAATTGAGGGTGAATTGGTTTCTAAACCTTACATCGATATCACGCTACACATTATGAAACAATTTGGTGTGGATGTGATCAACAACGATTACCAAGAGTTCGTAATTCCGACTGGGCAATCTTACTCAGCACCGGGTGATTTCTTGGTTGAGGGTGATGCATCATCTGCGTCATACTTCCTTGCTGCCGCAGCGATTAAAGGCGGTGAGATTAAAGTAACGGGTATTGGTAAAAACAGTATCCAAGGTGATATCCAATTTGCTGATGCGCTTGAGAAAATGGGTGCAGAAATCGAATGGGGTGACGACTACGTGATCTCTCGTTGTGGTGAGCTGAAAGGCATCGATATGGACTATAACCATATCCCAGATGCAGCGATGACTATCGCAACGACAGCTTTGTTTGCTAAAGGTACAACGGCAATCCGTAATGTTTACAACTGGCGTGTGAAAGAGACCGATCGCTTAGCGGCTATGGCTACAGAGCTTCGTAAAGTTGGCGCAGAGGTCGAAGAAGGTGAAGATTACATCATCGTTAACCCTGTTGCTCAACTGACACATGCGGCGATCGACACCTATGATGATCACCGTATGGCGATGTGCTTCTCGCTGGTTGCCTTGAGCGATACTCCTGTGACAATTAATGATCCAGGTTGTACTTCAAAGACTTTCCCTGACTACTTCGACAAGCTGAAAATGCTGAGTCAATAAAAATGCTAAGCATATAAAGGTCCAGGAAGTAAAAAAGCTTGCCTAAATGGCAAGCTTTTTCGTTATTGTTGAAGCGTAAATTCTTTTGAAAGATGGTGCGCTAAGTATTTAAACATGTTAAATACTGCGGTTGTATTCTCTGTCGGCATTCCATAGCTGTCTAAGAAGTATTCACCTTTGAAGATGAGGACATCGTCTTTTTCTACTACGCTGTTTGCGCGCATGCCTTCAATGTAGTCATCATGTGATTGGATAATTTGGTTTGCGATAAGCAGTAAATCAAATTCTGCTATTACTTTCTTTGTCATGAGTTTATCTCTGATAACTGAATATAACGTTGAGTTTATGGTGTCGAACTAGAAATTCAATGATTTCACAACCGATTAAGAGAGTCTTTTCAAACATCCACAATTTATTTTGTGATTTACGGCAAAAATAATTGAATGGGGCTCGCGTTAGATTCGCGGACAAGCTTAGTATGAGCCCGTTTAGACGTAATGCCTGATGAATAGGCTCTTGCAAGTATTCTTAGTGAGTACTTTATAGCTTCTTTATATTGTGCCCCTTTTCTCTATGAGTCGTCGAATTGTCGAGCGATCAGATCCAATTTTGAAAAAAGCGGTTGATCTTCTAGTAATCTCGCACAATAGTAAAAAAAGAAGCAATGAATTTAGAATATCATGCGTAAAAGCCCACAAGCTAAATTGTTGGTGCTGAAGCATCGTGATTAAGGACGTTAGAGTCAATATGGGTAAATCGCTCGTTATAGTGGAGTCGCCAGCCAAGGCTAAAACTATCAATAAATATCTTGGCAAAGACTTTGTCGTTAAGTCGAGTGTAGGTCACGTACGTGATTTACCAACGGCGGGTCAAAGTACTGGTCAAAAGGCTGCTGCAGTTTCAACCAAGGGTATGAGCCCAGAAGATAAAGCTCGTATCAAGAAAGAAAAAGATCGCAAAGCTCTCATTAAAAAGATGGGTATCAACCCATATCAAGAGTGGGAAGCGAACTACCAAATTTTACCTGGTAAAGAAAAAGTCGTTGCTGAATTGCAAAAACTGGCTGAGAACGCAGACCATGTTTATCTCGCAACCGATTTGGACCGCGAAGGAGAAGCTATCGCATGGCACCTTCGTGAGATCATCGGTGGTGATGAAACGCGATACAAGCGAGTGGTTTTTAACGAAATCACTAAAAATGCTATTCAACAAGCTTTTGAAACTCCAGGTGAGCTAAACATTGATGGCGTAAACGCACAACAAGCACGACGTTTTATGGACCGTGTTGTTGGCTTTATGGTGTCACCACTGCTTTGGAAGAAAGTCGCACGAGGCCTATCCGCTGGCCGTGTTCAATCAGTCGCTGTAAAACTACTGGTTGAGCGCGAGCGCGAGATCAACGCTTTTATCCCCGAAGAGTTCTGGGATGTGCATGCTGATACCAAAACAGCAGAGAAAACAGATTTCAGACTGCAAGTCGCTCAGAAAGACGGTGTTGCGTTTAAACCTGATAATGAAGCGCAAACACAAGCTGCAGTTAGCGTTTTAGAAAAAGCTCAATACGAAGTATGTAAACGTGAAGACCGCCCTACTAAGAGTAAGCCGTCTGCACCTTACATCACGTCTACGCTGCAACAAGCGGCGAGTACGCGTCTTGGTTACGGCGTGAAGAAAACCATGATGCTGGCTCAACGTTTGTATGAAGCGGGTTACATCACTTATATGCGTACTGACTCAACCAACTTGAGTTCAGAAGCTGTAGAAGCCGCTCGTGAATACATTGGTTCTGAGTACGGCGCGCAATATCTGCCACCTAAAGCACTTGTATACGGCAGCAAAGAGGGCGCTCAAGAGGCCCACGAAGCGATTCGTCCTTCAAGTGTAGATGTTAAGTCGGAAGACCTAAACGGCGTAGACGCAGACGCACACAAGCTATATTCACTGATTTGGAATCAATTCGTTGCTTGTCAAATGACACCTGCGCAATACGATTCAACGACAGTAAGCGTTAAAGCGGATGAGTACACGTTAAAAGCGAAAGGCCGTATTCTTAAGTTTGACGGTTGGACTCGCGTTCAACGTCCAATGGGCAAAAATGAAGATACTATTCTTCCTGCTGTACAGGTTGGTGAAAAGCTAGACTTGATCGCACTCGACCCTAAACAGCACTTCACTAAGCCACCAGCACGTTTCACTGAAGCTGCGCTAGTTAAAGAGCTTGAGAAACGCGGTATTGGTCGTCCTTCAACTTACGCATCAATCATCTCGACGATTCAAGATCGCGGTTATGTAAAAGTTGAACAGCGCCGTTTCTATGCTGAGAAGATGGGTGAAATTGTTACTGACCGTCTAGATGGCAGTTTCAATGATCTAATGAACTATGACTTTACTGCTCGTATGGAGCAGAAGTTAGACCAAATTGCAGAAGGCGAAGCAAGCTGGAAAGGCGTGCTAGATAACTTCTTCGAAGACTTTACTGGCGATTTGGAAAAAGCGGATCTAGACGAAGACGCTGGTGGCATGAAGCCAAATCATATCGTAGAAACCGATATTGAGTGTCCAACTTGTAGCCGTAAAATGGGTATTCGTACAGCTTCGACAGGCGTATTCCTAGGTTGTTCTGGTTATGCACTTCCACCAAAAGAGCGTTGTAAGACAACAATCAACCTTGGTGATGAAGAAGGTATTATCAACGTTCTTGAAGAAGACGTTGAAACAGCAGCACTTCGAGCGAAAAAGCGTTGTCCTATTTGTGAAACGGCAATGGATGCTTATCTGATTGATGATAAGCGTAAGATGCACGTGTGTGGTAACAACCCTAACTGTGAAGGTTATGTGGTTGAACACGGTGAATTCAAAGTCAAAGGCTACGATGGTCCACTTGTTGAGTGTGACAAATGTGGTTCTGACATGGTTCTGAAGAACGGTCGTTTCGGTAAATACATGGACTGTACGAGTGAAGATTGTAAGAACACTCGTAAGATTCTGAGAAATGGCGAAGTAGCGCCACCTAAAGAAGACCCAGTGCATTTCCCTGAACTTCCATGTGAAAACTCAGATGCGTACTTCGTACTTCGTGACGGTGCTTCTGGTCTATTTATGGCTGCGAGCAACTTTCCTAAATCACGTGAAACACGTGCGCCATTAGTGGAAGAACTGGTGCGTTTTAAAGACCGTATTTCACCTAAATTCCAATACCTGACATCAGCACCAGTTGCTGATCCTGATGGCAAGCCGACAGTCGTTCGTTTTAGTCGTAAGACAAAAGAGAACTACGTTCGTACTGAAGCGGATGGCAAACCATCTGGTTGGACTGCGTTGTACATCGATGGTAAGTGGGAAATTACGGATAAACGTAAAAAGCCTAAAGAGAAGTAACTGAACGTTATTTGAAAAAAAGCAGCCATTAGGCTGTTTTTTTTTGACCAAAATACGACTAATTATGCAACTGGTTGATTTGCTGTGTCGATTGCGAGAATTTATTAAATTCACAGGGTAAAATAAATGGAGATGATTAATTATATCTTCTTATGCAACTTTAACGAGAATGTAACTTAATTCAAATATTGTAACTCAAAGATCAGTGTTTAGTTGTATACCTGATGTGTGACGGGTGTTAATGTAATGTTTCGCCCGCACGGTGTAGTGTGAGCTGCTTTAAGTCTTAGGAAAGCAATCAGCTTACATAGCACAGAATGGCGTATTAAAAATTGAAATCGACCGAAAAGTCGATAACGTATATAAAACCAAGTGCAAAGAATAGTGCACGCATAACAACGTTTGGCTTAGGATATTGTCACTGTATGTGAATGAATATTCGTTAAGTACCGAAATAAGTGTTAGTGCTCATCCCCCAGAGGAAGACACCTCTACGAGTACTGACATCGACAAGCTATAGATATATGGAGAATAAAATGGCTGGTGTATTGGGAATGATTCTTGCTGGTGGTGAAGGCTCTCGCTTAAGACCTTTGACTGAATCTCGCAGCAAACCCTCGGTTCCTTTCGGTGGTAGTTACCGCTTAATTGATTTCGCTTTGAACAACTTCGTTAATGCTGATCTTATGAAGATCTACGTATTAACACAATTTAAGTCACAATCTCTGTTCCACCACATGAAAAAAGGTTGGAATATCAGTGGCATCACAGATCGTTTTATCGACCCAATTCCTGCGCAAATGCGTAAAGGAAAGCGTTGGTATGAAGGCACAGCAGATGCTATCTACCAAAATATGGGCTTTATGGAGCTGGAAGAACCTGATCAAGTCTGTATTTTTGGTTCTGACCATATCTATAAAATGGACATCAAACAAATGCTTGATTTCCATAAAGAAAAGAAAGCAGCGTTAACCGTTTCTGCACTGCGTATGCCGCTTGCTGAAGCATCAGAATTCGGTGTTATCGAGGTGGATGCGGAAGGCCGTATGATTGGCTTTGAAGAGAAGCCTGCAAATCCTAAGTCGATTCCGGGAGACCCAGAGTCAGCGCTCGTTTCAATGGGCAACTACGTGTTTGAAGCGAAAGAACTTTTTGCTGAACTAACGGAAGATGCAGATAAACCTGAATCTTCACATGACTTCGGGAAAGACATTATTCCAAACATGTTCCCACGCGGTGATGTGTTTGTTTATGATTTCAGCACCAACCGCATTACTGGTGAGAAAGAAGAAGTTTACTGGCGCGATGTAGGTACGATTGATGCGTACTGGCAAGCACATATGGACCTTCTTAAGAAAGATGCACCATTCTCGCTATACAACCGTAAATGGCCTCTACACACTTACTATCCGCCACTACCACCAGCGACGTTTACTGACTCGGCTAATGGTCGAATTCAGATCATTGATAGTCTTGTGTGTAGCGGTAGTTACGTACGTGGTTCGCGTATTGAAAAGAGTGTTTTAGGCTTCCGCAGCAATATCGCATCAGCGTGTGATATTAGTGAGAGTATTTTATTAGGTGATGTGAAGGTGGGAGAGGGTTGTATACTTCGTCGCGTTATCATTGATAAAGATGCAGACATCGCGCCGGGCACTCAAATTGGTGTAAACCTGACGGAAGACAAAAAGCATTATCACGTATCTGACGATGGTGTAGTTGTTATTTCTAAAGGAGCGCGAGTTGGTTACTAAAACTCTCTCGGTACTTTTTGTAGCGTCTGAAGTTGAAGGCTTGATTAAAAGTGGTGGCTTGGCTGATGTAGCCAAGGCACTGCCGAAAGCGTTACAAACACTCGAACAGGACGTTCGAGTGACTATCCCCGCGTATAGAAACATTCCAAACATTGATGCAGCCGAAGTCATTTTATCGACCGAGCTCGATCATTGGCCTCATACCGCTTACCAAGTCAAAAAACTGAGTGTAGAAGGTGTTCAAGTGTTTGGTATCGAATGTGCCAAATATTTCGACCGTCCAGAAATGTACGCAGAAAATAATCAAGCTTACGCAGATAACGGAGAGCGTTTCTCGTTCTTCAGTGCAGCCTGCCTTGATATGCTTCCTAAGCTTGGCTTCCAACCTGATATCATTCATGCAAATGACTGGCATACAGGCTTTGTTCCTTTTTTGCTTAAATCACGTTATCAACAACATGATTTCTTTGAAAATACGCGCAGTGTTATCTCAATTCACAACGCAGTTTTCAAAGGTGTGTTCGCATACGATGAACTGCAATTTCTACCAGAAATGCATAGCTACAATGTGCCTGAAGCTTCAGTGAGTGACACGCATGTCACTATGCTGAGAGCCGGCGTGATGTGTGCTGATAAGGTGAACGCAGTAAGTCCAACGTATGCCGAGGAGTTGAAAACGGAATTAGGCAGTCACGGTATGGCAGCAGAATTCCAGTACAGATCCGTGGATCTTTTTGGCATTTTGAATGGTTGTGATTACGGAGCTTGGAACCCGGAAACGGACGCTTTCCTCCCTCGTAAATTCAAAGCGACAAAGCACAGCATGGTTCGTGGGAAGTCAGCTTGTAAGCAAAAACTGCAACAAGATGTTGGCCTCCCCGTCACCGATTGTGCGGTTTATGGCATGGTTTGTCGTTTGACTAATCAGAAAGGTGTTCATTACTTACTGCCTATCATCGAACAGTTTTTGAAAAACGATCTTCAGATCGTGATTGTCGGTACTGGTGATCCAGTTTTAGCGAGTCAGCTGAAAGAGCTGTCGGCACTTCACTCAGATAAGTTCTCGTTTGTAGAAGCGTATAATAATGAGCTTGCGCACTTAGTTGAAGCGGGTTCTGATTTCTTCTTGATGCCTTCGGAGTTCGAACCTTGTGGCTTAAACCAAATCTACAGCATGGCTTACGGTACGTTACCGATTGTTCGCTCTGTGGGCGGTTTAAAAGACAGTGTGAATGATTACGATCAGGATCCCGAGATAGCGACCGGCTTTGCTTTTGAAGAGCCAACACCGCAAGCGTTACTGGCAGTATTGCATCGTTCATTACTACTTTATGCACAAAACCCCGCTGAAATTAAGCGTGTTCAACTTTACGCGATGCAACAAGATTTTAGTTGGGAAGATGCGGCAAAAGAATACCTTACGATGTACCATTCTGCATTTTAACGTGCTGAATTAGCTGTAAAATAAGCTGATGTATAACAACTGAACTTAATAGTAGAAGGCGCTCTGATAGTAGAGTGCCTTTTTGTTTTCTGGTCAGATCACATCACGTTTAGGAAGACAAAACTTGCAAACTCATTTTAGTCAGGTAGAAAAGGTGGGGTAGGTATTCACATGACTAATGTTAGGTTTGACACTATTATCACTTAAATTTCTTGATTGCGTGATATCCTTAGCCATCGCCTTGTGATGAGGCAGAGCTCCATTCCAATAATTAAAGCGATAGGTATGTCTGAGAGTCTACTATTTCATAAAACATTTACTCACCCTACGAGCGATGAGTGGGTTGTATTTGTGCATGGCGCAGGAGGCAGTTCCTCCATCTGGTTTAAGCAGATCAAAGCTTATAAACAGCACTTCAACTTGCTTCTCATTGATTTGAGAGGGCATGGTAAATCAGACAATATCCTCAAAGGGCTGATTTCGAATCGTTATACGTTCAAATCGGTGACGCTTGATATTCTTAAAGTGTTAGACCATCTGAAAATCCGTTCTGCACACTTTGTAGGCATGTCTTTGGGCACGATTATTGTCCGTAATGTCGCAGAGCTAGCGGCTGGTCGAGTACGTTCAATGGTGCTAGGTGGTGCCGTGACCAAACTCAACACTCGCTCTCAAGTCTTAATCAAGTTGGGTAACTTGAGTAAGCACATCATTCCTTATATGTGGTTATACAGCCTTTTTGCTTACGTTGTGATGCCACAAAAAAGCCAAAAAGAATCACGTCACCTGTTTATCCGCGAAGCCAAAAAGCTGTGCCAAAAAGAGTTTAAACGCTGGTTTATCCTTACGGCTGATGTGAACCCATTGATGAAGTACTTCAAAGACCGAGAGTTGCCGATTCCAACTTTGTATTTGATGGGCGAGCGCGACTACATGTTCATCAAGCCAGTAAAAGAAATGGTAGAGGCGCATAAGTCGAGCGAGCTAGTAGAAATTCCGAATTGTGGACACGTATGTAACGTAGAAAACCCTGAAGAATTCAATCAACGATCTATCGCTTTTATTCAAAAGCAAATTCAGTGATTATCTCGATTCTTCATCAGAACAGACGCTCGAATAGAATTGAGACAAAAACGGGAAGCTAATTTTAGCTTCCCGTTTTTATTTGGAGGAGGTATCTGACCGAGTGGTTATAAAAGGCCGTTGGAGCCACTTTACCTTTCAAAACCTGCTATTCAGGTGAAGCAGCACCGCACTGCCAACAAGAACCGAATTGTGCTTCGTTGACTTCATGACATTCTCCGCAACGCCACTCTTCATAAATGATTGAATCTTGCTGTTTCTGGTAGTCATTAACAACTGCCCGGGCTTTGCTCGCCAATTCTGGCTCATATAACCATACGTAAGGGTCAGTCTCTTCGGTAAATGGGATTTCCCCTTTCAAACCGAATAACCCTTCACCACGGACTTCACACGCAATATTCACACTTTCTAGTAATCCACAAATGATGTGGGCTTCTGTCGGATTCGATGCACTGAAGATTTTCATTGAGATAGAACCTTATCTGGCTATATGCGTTATTCAGCCACAGGTGCTGAGCGAAATTTATTCATCAACCACTTAGCAATGATTGGGAATACACCCAGTAAGGCAAATGACAATAGTACTGAAGGGGACACGATACCCGAAAGTGAATCAATTTCCGCGAGTTGAGTACCAGCATTCAAGAAAACAGCGGTACCCGGTAACATCCCTATTTGACTCGTGATGTAGTAACGACTCACGGACATCGGTGTTAGACCCATCAATAGATTGATAAGGAAAAATGGGAATACAGGAATCAGACGCAGAGAAAACAAGTAAAATGCTCCGTCTTTTTCAACGCCCTTGTTAATCGTTGCTAATTTGTCACCAAATTTGGTTTGGATCCAGTCACGTAAAAGGTAGCGGCTACTTAGAAATGCGAGGGTTGCACCGATGGCACTGGCGAAAGAGACCAGCAGCAAACTATTCCAGAAACCAAATAGCGCAGCTCCTAACAGGGTCACAACAGCAGCACCAGGAATTGAGAAAGCAGTAATCATTACATACGCGACAAAATAGATAGCAGCGGCAGCAATGAAGTTGCTATCAATGTAGTCATTTAAAACTGCTTGTTGGGCCTTGGCATTTTCAAGCGTTAGGTATTGGCCGAAATTGACGCCTAACAAGACGATGGTTACGACCAACACAATACCCAATATCATTTTCTTACTCATTGATACTTCCTCTAAATTTTCAATGTATACCATTAGTATAGATAGACAGGCAAAGCATAGATTAACTTTCACCAGTTAATAAAAACTATTTATTCTAGATGGTGCTGCGGGGTCGAGCAGCTAGGCTAATTGCTTAGTCTTATGTTAGCGACAAGTATTGGCGAAATAGAAGTGGAAAAAGATTTGTTGATGAGAAGGTTGTGGCTCTCGGCTAGAGACTTGTTTTGTATAAACTATTTTTATAGTAATAATTTGTACCACGTAAAAAGTAACAAAAATTTGAAAGAGTTTTGGTCTTGGCTCGTTCTATATACGTAACAATCGTGGCATGAAGATTGTTTTAGATAATTATTCAGGCAGACAACTAAGGAGCTAGCTATGAAATTATTATCAATGATTACGGTTATTGCTACAACAGGCCTATTCTCTTTCCAAGCGATGGGTTCGGGCGTCTATCACCGGACGGCTGTTGAGTCTAAAGTCTTTAAAGGCGATGTAGTGGCGAGCCAATCACAGGCTTACGAATCTGGAAAACAAATCTGGATGGATATAAATAGTAAGCGCTCATATGAATTGAGCAAAATCTTACCGCAAGCCTCTGAAAAAGTAGATGTACGCTCGTTTGAAATTAAAAACGGTACCATCAAAGTAAAAGAAATAATGGATGCCTCTGGAGAAATTAACTTCATTCCGATGGTTAAAGTGGATTACAAATACTATTACCGTCCATCTTTTTGAACGCAGTGGTCAAGCTATACACAAGACTAGTTTTGTCGAAATAAAAAAAGCCGCAGTAAATGCGGCTTAGTTATATAGATAATTTGCACTGACAATGTTAATTGACGCGATTGATAAGCTCTTCACGACGCTGCTGCGGTATAACAGACCAATGTGTGCCATTGATCGCGCCTTCTAGCGCCCAAAGTAGTTCAATACTGACAGAAGACGCATGTGATTCTTTGATGGCGTTAAATGCGTTTACAGAGCCAGATTCATATAAACGTTCTACGGAATCGATCCCTGCTTTTTTCAACATACGCTCAGTGGCGAGTCGAAGGTTGGGCAGATCTTTGAGTCGAGTAGGCTTAGCTGAAGATTGCTCAGCTTTTTCTTCTTTAGCAAAACCCAGAGACGTCGTTGCAAGCTGCAAGATTTTCTCTTGGTCTTGCCACAGGCCTTCGGGTAAAGCGAAATATTTAGTAACGACAGGGAAACCACGTTTTTTGTAGACGTACGGTTGAAACCCTTGTTGTTCGAACTGTTTCGTTGTGCATTTGTCTGCTCGTATGTGCAGCTGGTCATTTACAACCAGAGCAAACATAGTGTCATCAGCAAAAAGACCGAAGCCACCAAACATCGAGCGTGATTTTATTTTTCCTAGGGATTCAAATAATTTCATTGAATCCTTTAGTATCGGTTTATCCATGTTATTTATCTCGGTGTATTTGAACTACGCCACCAAATAAGCAGGTCCGAGAGATTAGCAAAATGTTGCAACTAAATTGTCAATAAGCCGTAAATTACTAAATTATTAATAACTACTGCATTTTGCCATCGGTAACCCCGCTACCATACCAACGAGTGGTTTAGGCCGGAAGCTTTGCGTCTCACTCTTTCGAGTGGTTTGCCCTGTGCGTGACTGATTAAATAGAATAAAGTTTTTGTTGAATGAGGCTCACACTTGTTATTTCAAAATGTGATATCGCTTCAATTAATGATCTTTCCAGTATGATACCAGGTTCATTGATGTTGTTGATAAAAAAAGCGCACCTAAAGGTGCGCTTGATTAAACTAAACTGAATTTATCAATTAATTTAACGTTTTAACTGTGCTTCGCTCAACAATTTCAGGGTGCATTTCGAATACACGTTTTTCATGGTCTTTGTCTTTGATGCGTTCTAACAAAATTTCGAATGCATTCTTACCAACACGACGCTTCGGTTGGTGAACCGTGGTCAATGGTGGAGAGAAGTATTCAGCTAACTCGATGTTATCGTAACCAATCACTGAAATATCTTCAGGGATACGAATACCTTGTTGTTGTAAGCGACTCATTAGGCCAAGTGCCATGGTGTCGTTAAAACAGAATACGGCTGTAGGGCGATCTTCCATTTTAATAATTTGATCAGCAGCAATCACAGCGGTATCACACTCAAAGTTGCCTTCAATGATTAGACGCTCATCAGTAGCTATTTGGGCTTCACCCAACGCACGTTTGTAACCTGCAATACGTTCTACACATGCTGCTTTGTCTAAGTGGCCACTTAAGCAAGCAATCTTAGAATGACCGCGTTCAATAAGGTACTTGGTTGCCAGATAGCCACCTTCTTCAGAGTTATCAATGATCTTATCGGCTTGAGAGGTCTCAGGGCCCCAATCCATGACAACTTTAGGGATATCAGCGTGACGGTCTAACATCTCTCTTAATTCTTCAGTTAGGTCTGAACACATAACCAAGATGCCATCTACACGTTTCTCTGCAAGCATTCGAATGTAGTCGCGCTGCTTCTCATAGATACCGCCAGTGTTACACAAGATCAAAGTGTAACCTTGACGGTAACAGTAACTCTCAACACCATCGATAACTTCAGAGAAGAATAGGTTGGTTGATTGAGTCACTAGCATGCCGATAGTGCGCGTTGTATTACATTTTAAGCTACGAGCAACAGCACTCGGCGCGTAGTTTAGTTCGTCTACGGCTTTGTTTACTTTTTCTTGAGTCGCTTCTGCAACAAAACGTGTTTTGTTGATTACGTGAGAAACGGTTGTTGTTGATACGCCTGCTAAGCGAGCGACATCTTTTATAGTGGCCATGGTTTTATCCTATTAGAAGCTACTTTCCCAAAGTACGGAATGAAGTAGCCGTTAAGCTACCTAACTAAGAGCTTAAATTTGTAGGGCTCTTTGGGTACTAAAGTGCTAAAAAACAAAAAACCGCTATTGAGCGGCTTGTCTTAACACCGAAATGCTCAAAACTATAATAAGCATAGCATTTCGTGAATGTTTCATATTTTATCGTTTGCGGTCACAATTTTAGACTGACTAGAAATTACTCGCAATAAAATTCACCCGGAAATCCGGGTGAATTGTCACATTCTTCTGAATTTATTTAACGAGTCATCCAATAAGCTTATTCACCAGCAAGGTATTGGGTGTCCAATTTGCAGAATGCAAGTAGCAGAGATGAGACTGATGCGTAGAAACCGAATTCGTCAACGTCATGACATTTAACGTTGAACTTTGGTACCCAAGTAAGAAGTTGTTGCTCGATAAATTGCTGTTGAACAATGAACGATTTTTCTAGCTCTTCTTCAAGCTCCGTTTCATTAGAACGGATGATCAAGTTGCCAAGGAAGTCGAGTTCGATAGCGATGTGGTCAGCTGGTTCTTTTAGGTCTTGGTTCACCACTAAGTTGTGCTTGGCCATGATCTCTTCCATATCTTTTGCTGGCTTATCATTCAAAAGGCCAGTCTCACCGATATACATAGAAGCGTAAGGAAGTGCGCCATGCTTATCTGTTTTTAAGAATAAGTCACAGAAGTCAGCAGACAATTCTAGTTGAGCATCTTCACGCGTTTGTAGGCGGTTTAGCGCATCCACTAGGCTATCGATCGCCGGCTTTAGTGTTTCATTTTCGCCTAAACCAGTTAGGAAAGAACGAATTTCAACAGAGTGGTAGTGATCGAGTTCTTCTTGAGTGATCTCTTTAGCGAATAAGCTTGATAGCCACCAGTATATTTCTGCTCTTTGCTCGTTGAACGCTTTCGTATCTTTCATTTCTTAGATCCTGATTTAGTCTTGTGGTGTTACTTATATGCGTCTTGAAGTCACTAGTGCATAAGCACACCAAGGCTGAATAACAAGGTTATTTGCGAAACGCAAAGTTACTCGTTAGTAGTAATGCCTATATTGAATTGCGATGGACGATAAATAGCAAGGTTTAAGATTGTCTTGTATCAAAAAAGATCCATGTTTCTGGCTTTTATCTTGTGTACCACTAGAATTGTTACGAGTTATGAATAGAATAGTCACTGAAACTATTAAATAAGAAAAGTGGTGTAGATGAGCTATCACGTATTAGTCGTAGAAGATGATGTGGTAACCCGCAGTAAACTGGTCGGATACTTCCAGAACGAAGGTTACACAGTAAGCGAAGCAGAAAGCGGCGCTCAAATGAGAAACGTGTTAGAAGAAAACAACGTTGACCTCATTATGCTGGACATCAACTTACCAGGCGAAGATGGATTGATGCTAACTCGCGAATTACGCAGTCAATCAGACATTGGAATTATTTTAGTTACTGGACGCACGGATAGCATCGACAAAATCGTTGGCCTTGAAATGGGCGCTGACGATTACGTTACTAAACCCTTCGAACTTCGCGAGTTATTGGTTCGAGTTAAAAACCTACTTTGGCGCATTTCTGCCGCTCGTAAAACAGCAGCAGGTAAGGTTGAAGAGACTGAAGACGAATCTGTGGTTCGTTTTGGTGAGTGGACGTTTGATATCCCTCGTCGTGCGCTAAGCAAAAACGGCGAACCGGTAAAACTGACTAAAGCTGAATATGAACTGTTGGTTGCGCTCTCTTCTTATCCTAACCAGGTATTAAGTCGTGAACGCATTCTGAATATGATCAGTCACCGAGTGGATGCTCCAAACGATCGAACTATCGATGTGTTAATCCGTCGTATGCGTGCGAAGATGGAGTTTGACCCTAAGAATCCACAAATTTTTGTAACGGTTCACGGTGAAGGTTACATGTTCGCTGGTGATTGATTTCCTGCGAGAGTGATTAATCAACAACGATATTTAAACGTAAAAAGCCGAGACATCATTGATGTCTCGGCTTTTTTATTGCTTAGCTTTTACTGTTTACGAACTGGAAACCTGCAAATTACTTGGTTAATCAGTCTTGCCTATCTGGCCGAATCTAAACATAAGACTATGTCTACAGGTAAGATTATGTCTACTGATAAAATTCAGTTTACTGATTCGGTTGAGTTTATTGAGGCTGAGCCGCAGAAATACCACCGTCATCTTCAACTAAGCGAGATGTTTCAGGAACAACAATGGGTTCTTCAACGGTGTCATTGCTTGTATCAAGCCAATCACGCAGGCTTTGCCACATCAACCCCATTGTTTCGTGCCAGTAACGCTCAGTTTGCTCAAGGTAAAGAGCTTTAGGCATGTACTTATTCCAAGGTTCAACAATCCCTTCTTGTGCAAGGTAATTGGTTGGGGCTGGTAATGGCTTCATGCCGGCAGCATGGAATTCATTCAATGCGCGAGTCATATGGCTAGCGGAAGTTACCAGTACCATTCTTTTATTTTTAACGAACGCAGCGGCTTGGCGGGCTTCTTCCCATGTGTCTTTCGCTGTTTCAAGCAGAATGATATCGGGCTTTGCGACACCTAGAGCCAACGCAACTTTGGCCATCATTCTAGCATTGCTCACTTCAGTGCCTGCGCCATAGCCCGACAAAATGAGTTTTGCACCAGGGTAAAGGCGTAGAATACGAATCCCTTCACTTAAACGCATTAGACCGGTGCGACTAAGCTCTGATGTTGGTGGGATTTGGTCGTCTACGACGTGACCACTTCCGAGAACCATCACGTAATCGATGGTTTCATCGACAGGTAAAAAAGCGGTGTGTTGCCTTTCCATTGGCATTAAAAGTTGATTAGAAACTGGCTGGAAAGCGATGAGGAAAATACCACAGAGGGCTGAAAGGGTGATTAGGCAACCCGTCTTCCTTTTGGTAGTAAACATCACTAGGGCTAAACCCAGAAAAGCGAGAATTAACATTGCTGGCAGTGGCATCAGTAACGAAGACACTACTTTTTTCAGCTCAAACATATCCGAATAGTCCGAAAAAACATCACTTAGTAGTAAAAAGAGACATCGCCTCTTTATTCCTGAAATTCCTGTGACAGAATAGCAGGCACGATAGGACATAATAACTCAAGTAGCCGTGACTGAAGACCGTAATTTCGACGATATTGCCCACAAATTTGCAAAAAACATTTACGGCTCTGACAAAGGAGAGATCCGTCAGATCATCGTATGGGAAGATTTAGAACAAGCTTTGAGCAAATTTGAGCAATCAGCTTCGCCGCTGCATGTGCTTGATGCTGGAGGCGGCCTTGCGCAGATGTCGCAAAAAATTGCGTCGCTTGGGCATAACGTTTCTCTTTGCGACCTCTCTTCTGAAATGCTGAAGCTAGCAGAAGAAAGTATCAGCGAAGCGGGTTTGTTAGATCAGTATCGATTCATCCATTCTCCGGTACAAAAAGTCGCAGAACATCTCGATGAGAAAGTCGATTTTTTGATGTTTCATGCCGTAATGGAATGGCTCGCAGATCCTAAAGAGGCGCTTGATTTATTGTTGGAGCAAGTAAACCCCGGTGGCGTTGCTTCGATAATGTTTTACAACCACCACGGATTAGTCCTGAAAAATGTGATTTGTGGCAACATTCCTCATGTATTGAATGGGATGCCACATCGAAAACGGTTTAAGCTGCAACCACAAAAAGGCTTGAAGCCAGAAGAGGTTTACCAATGGATAGAAGACGCCGGTCTAGAAATCTGTGGTAAATCAGGCATTCGCTCTTTCAGTGACTACATAGGTAATATGGAGTACATGGGCGATTACCAATTTGAAGATGTATTGGAACTAGAAAAACAGCTATGTCGCCAAGAGCCATATCTGTCGCTAGGCCGTTATATTCACGTTTGGGCTCAAAAACCTGCGCAATAACTGCGGTGAATGTGGTAAAAGAAGCCACAACATGCGCTATGCAATCGTAACAAGCCCGCGTCATAAAGAAATAGGCGTCATATCTAATACGTTCGATATGACGAAGAACAGTAACAGGAACCACAATGAGTGAAATGACTCAAACTGCCGAAGAGCAGCCAATTGATGAGTTGGTGGGCTGGGTCAAGCAGCATGATTTTTCATTAAACTTGCCACCAGAGCGCTTAGCATTTTTGATTGCTATCGCAGTACTAAGCAATGAAAGGTTCGATGAAGAGTTGGGCGAAGGTGAACTGCACGATGCATTTACCATTGTCACTCGCCTGTTTGAAGATACTGGCGAAGCGTCTGCGTTTCGTGCCAACAATGCCATCAATGAGCTAGTTAAACAGAAGTTGATCAGCCGCTTTACCAGTGAAATCACCGATGGTGCGAGCATCTACCGCTTATCACCGTTGGCCGTTGGTATCTCTGATTATTACTTACGTCACCGTCAGTTCTCTAAATTAAAACTGTCTATTCAGCTTTCTATGGTTGCCGATGAGATGGCAAAAGCCATTGAAGCTGCGCAGAAGGGCGGAACTCCGGGGCATTGGAAAAAGAACGTTTACGGCGTGCTCAAATATTCAGTTGGTGAAATTTTCGATCAGATTGATCTTAACCAACGTGTTATGGATGAGCAGCAACAAACCGTTAAGCAGCAAATTGCCGATCTTTTAAATAAGGACTGGCGAGAAGCGATTAATAACTGTGAAGCTTTGCTATCAGAAACTTCTGCGACGCTAAAAGAATTGCAAGATACCTTGCAAGCGGCGGGTGATGAGCTGCAAACACAGATCCTCGATATTCAAGAAATTGTTTACGGTGACGATGAACTCGAGTTCGTTGGCGAAACCTTGTTCGGTTTGCAAATGAAGCTTGACCGAATCACCAGTTGGGGTCAGCAAGCAATCGACTTGTGGATCGGCTACGACCGCCACGTTCACAAATTTATCCGTACCGCTATCGATATGGACAAAAACCGTGCCTTTAGCCAGCGCTTGCGTCAGTCAGTCACAGACTACTTTGATGCGCCTTGGTTATTGACCTACGCCGATGCTGAGAAGCTGACCGATCTTCGTGATGAAGCGCTCGTGCTTCGTGATGATGAAGTGATGGGACAATCGCCAATCGACGTTGAGTACGAAGAATTTGAGCAAGTGAATGATCTGCTTTCAGAACGAATTGCAGAGATGTTAAAAGCTCACAAACAGCAAGGCGCGCCAATTGACCTTGGCCTTGTGCTACGCGATTACCTCGCAGCACACCCTCGCACACACCATTTTGATTTAGCCAGAATTGTTGTCGACCAAGCCGTGCGCTTAGGTTACTCAGAGTCTGACTATCAGGCTATTCAGCCGGATTGGCAGGCAATCAACGATTTCGGTGCAAAGGTACAAGCAAATGTCATTAACAAGTACTGATGATTACATGCCAGAGAAACTGGTAAAAGCGATAGCGAACCCGTTGTTCCCTGCGCTAGATAGCATGCTGCGTTCAGGTAAGCATGTTTCAACCGAAGACCTAGACAACCACGCGTTGCTTTCTGATTTTGAAGTGGAACTTCAGCATTTTTACCAACGCTACAATACGGAATTGGTAAAAGCGCCGGAGGGTTTCTTCTACCTGCGTCCGCGTTCTACATCTCTGATTGGCCGTAGTGTGTTGTCTGAGCTAGACATGCTGGTTGGTAAGGTGTTGTGTTTCTTATACCTAAGCCCAGAACGCTTGGCACATGAAGGTATCTTCACCAATCAAGAGTTGTTTGAAGAGCTAATGGCGCTAGCTGATGAGAAAAAACTCATGAAGCTGGCAACCAACCGTGCTTCTGGCTCTGACTTAGATAAAGAAAAGCTATTTGATAAAGTGCGTACTTCTCTACGTCGCCTACGCCGTATCGGCATGCTGATCGCGATTGGTGAGACGGGTAAATTCCGTATCAGTGAAGCGGTATTCCGCTTTGGTGCTGACGTTCGTATTGGCGACGATATGAAAGAAGCGCAATTACGTCTTATCCGTGATGGTGAAGCCGTGGTTCATACACAAGAGCCAAACCAAGGCAGCTTGCTAAATGAAGAGCAGGCAGAAGCCGCATCAGAACTAGACGTAGATGAAAACGGTCAACAAGACATTTTTAACGATCAAGCCGGCTTTGACCTTGAGTCAAACGATGGCGAACAAACAAAAGTAGAAGGTGAAGCATGATTGAAAGAGGTAAATATCAATCATTAACCATGATCAACTGGAACGGCTTCTTTGCGCGTACTTTTGATATTGATGGATTGGTTACAACGCTTTCTGGCGGTAACGGTGCAGGTAAGTCGACCACAATGGCGGCATTCATCACAGCATTAATCCCTGACCAAAGCCTTCTGCATTTCCGTAACACAACGGAAGCGGGCAGTTCACAGTCATCTCGTGATAAAGGCCTTTACGGTAAGCTTCAGCCGGGCGCATGTTATGCGGCGCTAGATGTGGTGAACTCTCGTAACCAACGCCTATTGTTTGCAGTAAAACTGCAGCAAGTAGCGGGTCGTGATAAGAAAGTAGACATCAAACCGTTCGTAATCCAAGGCCTTCCAAGTCATGTAAAACCAACGGATGTGTTGATTCAGAACGTTTCAGACAGCCACGCTCGCGTATGTCAGTTAAACGACGTAAAAGCGGCGGTTGCACAATACGAAGGCGCGCACTTTAAAGCGTTTTCTTCGATTGTTGATTACCACTCACAGATGTTTGAATACGGTGTAGTACCGAAGAAATTGCGTAACAGCAGCGACCGTTCTAAGTTCTACCGCTTAATTGAAGCATCACTTTACGGTGGTATTTCTAGTGCGATTACGCGTTCTCTGCGTGATTACCTTCTACCGCAAAATGGTGGCGTGAAGAAAGCATTCCAAGACATGGAATCAGCACTACGCGAAAACCGCATGACGCTAGAAGCGATCAAAACGACTCAGTCGGATCGTGACTTGTTCAAGCACTTGATCACGGAATCTACGAACTACGTGGCAGCAGATTACATGCGCCATGCCAACGATCGTCGCAACAAGCTTGATCAAACTATGAAGTTCCGTGGTGAACTATTTGGTTCTCGCGAAACCTTGCTTGATCAAAACAACTTGTTGAACCGCGTTCAAGAAGAGCTTGAGCTGTTGGTCGATCAAGAATCGGCACTAGAGCAAGATTATCAAGCGGCTTCGGATCATCTTCAATTGGTTCAAACTGCACTTCGTCAGCAAGAGAAAATTGCTCGCTACAGTGAAGATTTAGAAGAGCTTAATGAGCGTCTAGAAGAACAGATTATGGTGGTTGAAGAAGCTCAAGAACGAGTACTTCTTGCTGAAGAGCAGGCAACCATTACTGAAGAAGAAGTGGATAGCCTGAAAACTCAGCTTGCTGACTACCAACAAGCGTTGGATGTTCAGCAGACTCGTGCGCTTCAATACCAGCAAGCGGTTCAAGCATTAGAGAAAACGAAGCAGCTACTTGGTGATGAGTCTATTACTGCAGAAAGCGCATTAACTCTGGTTTCTGAGCTAAAAGCACAAGAAGAATCAAGCACTCAAACGTTACTGTCGACTAAGCATAAACTAGACATGTCTTCTGCTGCGTCTGCACAGTTCGACAAAGCGCTCGCTCTTGTTAAAAGCATCGTTGGTGACGTTGAGCGTAAAGAAGCGTCTAACAGTGCTAAGCAAGCTTTAGAAAAAGGCCGTAACGCAAAACACGTTGTTGAAAACGAACAACAGTGGCGTGCTCAGCACCGTGACATGGCTCGTGATGTGGCGCAGCAGCGTCAAGCAAAAGAGCTTGCGACTGAATATCAAAAGCAACACAACATCTCACTGACTGACGAAGCGGTTTTCGATGAAGAACGTGAACGCCATGTTATGCAGATCGAGTCTCTTGAGTACGCTCAAGAAGAGCTGCGTGAAGCGAAGAGTGAGCAACGTCGTGTGCAACAAAACCACGACCAAGAGATTCAAAAACTTGAGTCTATTGCTCCAGCGTGGATCACGGCGAACGACGCACTTGAAGTTCTAAGAGATCAAACAGAAGCTGAGCTAGAAGATAGCCAAGCGGTTATGACTCAAATGCAACAAGTGCTCGAAGGCGAAAAGTCTCAATCAGTAGCAAAAGATCAGTTAGCAACTCGCCGTGCTGAACTTGAGCAAGAGATTGAACGCTTAGCTTCTCCGGGTGGCTCTAACGATCCTCGTTTGAAAGGTTTAGCGGATACGCTTGGTGGCGTTCTGCTTTCTGAAATATATGACGACATTACCATTGGTGATGCACCGTATTTCAGTGCGATGTACGGTCCTGCTCGTCATGCGATTGTGGTCTCTGATCTTGATGGTATTAAAGAGAAGCTGGTGGATCTTGATGATTGTCCTGATGACCTTTACATCCTTGAAGGTGATGTCGACGCATTTGATGACAGCTCATTCAATGCTGATGAGTTAGAGGGCGCGGTGTGTGTTCAGCTGAACGATCGCCAAATGCGTTACTCTCGTTTCCCTGAGATCCCTCTGTTTGGACGTGCGGCTCGTGAACAACGTTTAGAGAAATTGCGTGAAGAGCGTGATGTTGTTGTGGAAAACCACGCGAAAGCGGCGTTTGATGCACAAAAGCTGAATCGCCTATACCAAGCATTCAATAGTTTTGTTGCTAAGCACCTACACGTTGCGTTTAACGCTGACCCTGAACAGGCACTAGTGTCTATTCGTGACAAGCGTAACCAGATTGTACGTTCTTTGGCTGAATTAAATTCTAAAGAGCAACAGCAACGTAGTCAGCTACTACAAAGCAAGCAGGCATTAGGTGCGCTAGACAAATTAGCACCAATGGTTCGTATTTTAGAAGACGAAACATTGGCTGAACGCCTAGCTGAATTAGAAGCGCAACTAGAGCGCTTGAGCGAAGCTAAGTCGTACTTGAACAACCATGGCAAGGCACTGGCGTCTTTAGAGCAGATCGTTTCTGCACTAGACGCAGACCCTGAACAGTTCGAGACACTAGAAGCACAATACCAACAAGCTGACCAAGCTCTACAAAGCCTGAAAGGTAAAGTGTTTGCTCTGTCTGACTTGATTGAACGTCGTCACTACTTTGCCTATGCGGATTCTGTTGATCTTCTAAACAAGAGCAGCGAACTGAGCGAGCAATTAAAAGCGAAATTGGTTCAAGCTGAACAAGCTCGAGCTAAAGGCCGTGATGGCTTGAAACAAGCTCGTGAACAGATGAACCAGTACAACCAAGTATTGGCAGCACTGAAGAGCTCACATCAAGCGAAACAAGAAACGGTTCAAGAGTTCAAACAAGAGCTACAAGAGTTTGGTGTCAATGCTGATGAAGGCGCTGAAGAACGTGCTGTACGTCGTCGCGATGAACTGCACGAACGTCTGCATACTTCTCGTGGGCGTAAGAGCGAATACGAGCGTACGATTACATCAACTGAACTTGAGATGAAAGCACTGGCCAAGCGTCTTAAGAAAGTTCAGAAAGAGTACACAGAGCTTCGTACCTTCGTAGTTGCAGCAAAAGCAGGCTGGTGTTCAGTACTTCGTTTAGCTCGTGAGAATGACGTTGAACGTCGTTTACACAAGCGTGAACTGGCTTACCTAACGGCGGGCGAACTTCGCTCAATGTCAGACAAGTCATTGGGTGCGCTACGTCTGGCTGTCGCTGACAATGACGACCTACGTGATTCGCTGCGTCTCTCTGAAGACAACGCGCATCCAGAACGTAAGGTTTTGTTCTACATTGCGGTTTACCAACACCTTCGCGAGCGTATTCGTCAGGATATTATTCGTACGGATGATCCGGTTGAAGCTATCGAAGAGATGGAAGTTGAGCTAGCTCGACTAACAGAAGAATTGACGCAGCGTGAAAATCGCCTGGCAATCAGCTCTGAGTCCGTAGCAAGTATCATCAAGAAAACGATTCAGCGCGAGCAGAACCGTATTCGAATGCTGAACCAAGGTTTGTCTAACATTTACTTTGGTCAGGTTAAAGGCGTACGTCTGAACGTTAAGATCCGTGAAAGCCACGAGATCTTGCTATCAGGGCTAGCGACTCAACAAGAGCAACACAAAGACTTGTTTGAATCAACGCGCTTTACCTTCTCAGAAGCGATGGCGAAGTTGTTCCAACGAGTGAACCCGCATATCGATATGGGTCAACGTTCTCCGCAAGTTCTGGGTGAAGAGCTACTGGATTACCGTAACTACCTAGAGCTGAGTGTTGAAGTTAACCGTGGTTCAGATGGTTGGTTACAAGCGGAATCGGGCGCACTGTCTACGGGTGAGGCGATCGGTACGGGTCAGTCAATCCTATTGATGGTTATTCAGAGCTGGGAAGAGGAATCTCGTCGACTTCGCAGTAAAGACATCGTTCCATGTCGTTTGTTGTTCCTTGATGAAGCAGCACGTCTGGATTCTAAGTCGATCTCTACGCTGTTTGAACTGTGTGACCGCTTGGGTATGCAACTTCTGATTGCAGCACCTGAAAACATTAGCCCAGAGAAAGGTACAACCTACAAACTGGTTCGTAAGGTCTTCAAAGATCACGAACACGTACATGTTGTTGGCTTGCGTGGTTTTGCTCAAAACAAACCAGCATCACCAGTACAAGAGCTTATCGAAGAAACTGAGCAATAACTTTGATAGCCGAGTTATAACCTTGATAGCTGAGCTATAAGCTCGAAAGCGACTCAATGATATTTGTTCAAAGCCCCTAATCATTAGGGGCTTTTTTGTACCTTGAATCTAATTTCTACAACTGAGCACCTTCCGCCTAATCCTCTCGTCGATACTGATAAGACCACTCATACCTTATGGTTATTATCAATGGAACTTGTTTGAGGTCACACGCACAAAACCACAAATAATGTATGGTAATGATATGGATTTAATAATATTAATAATATTGTATTACTTAAATTTTAATTATTGATAACTCGCGTGTGCGAAAGGTAAAGGTAGGACTTAGGTATGATTCAAATCGTTATTGATGGGAAATATCGAATCGTCGAGCAAGGGCAAACTGTTCTTGAGGCGGCAAAAATATGTGGTTTAGAGATCCCGTCTTTATGTGGTTTGAACAAAACAGCGGATAAAGTACCGTGTGATTTGTGTGTTGTTGAGGTAGATGGTGTTGGTATGACACGTTCTTGTGAACTAGAAGTGTCTAATGGATTGGAGATTACGACTCAGTCAAAGCAACTGACCGATCATCGACAAGAAGCACTAAATCGTATCATGACAGATCACTACGCTGACTGTGAGGCGCCATGCCAAACGGCTTGTCCTGCTGGCGTTGATATCCAGTCTTACCTCCATCATATTGCTCAAAATGATCACATTAAAGCGATTGAGGTGATCAAAAAGACACTACCAATGCCACTTTCAATTGGTCGAGTATGTCCTGCTTTCTGTGAAACGGAATGTCGTCGCAACTTGGTCGATGAATCCATCGCGATTCGCCAACTCAAACGACACGCTGCCGACGCGGATTTAGCCGCTCAAGAGAGCTACATGCCAACTAAGAAACCAATTAAAGGCAAGAGTGTTGCGATTGTTGGTAGTGGCCCCGGTGGGCTTACGGCGGGTTATTATCTATCTAACGAAGGCTATGATGTCAGTGTTTATGAGTCGATGCCCAAAGCGGGAGGTTGGCTACGTTATGGTATCCCTGAATATCGTTTACCTAAGTCGATTCTAGACAAAGAAATCGAACTGATGTGTCGTAACGGGATGTCGGTAGAGTGTGATAAAAAGCTCGGTGTTGATTTTACATTGTCTGATTTGAGTAACGATTTTGATGCGGTTTGTTTAGCGGTTGGTGCATCGCAAGCAGTTGAAATGAATTATCCGGGCAGCGAGCTTGGCGGTTTTTATCTAGGCGTCGATTACCTGAAAGATTACGTGACCGATCAGCAGTTCATTACCGGTAAAAAAGTAGCGGTGATCGGTGGCGGTAACACTGCGATTGACTGTGCGAGAACGGCAGTGCGAGATGGCGCTGATACCACGCTGATCTACCGTCGGACTCGAGATGAGATGCCTGCAGAAGATTACGAAATCGAAGAAGCTGAGCATGAAGGCGTGAAATTCCACTTCTTAACCAACCCGGCAGAAAACATAGCCGATGAAAATGGTCATGTATCAGAAATACGATTTGAGCGTATGGCTTTGGGACCAGCAGATGCCTCTGGTCGTCGTAGCCCTAAACCAACAGGCGAATTCTTTGTTGAAGCGTTTGATACGGTTATTGCTGCCGTGTCGCAAAAGCCGGATCTGAGCTTTATGGACAATGAAGCGATTGATATTCCTCTTACTCGTTGGAATACCGCTGATGCCGATCCGCAAACCATGCATACAGGTACCGGCAATATCTTTAGTATCGGTGATTTCCGACGCGGCCCTGCAACCGCAGTGGAAGCGGTGGGGGATGGGCGCATTGCTGCACAGGCGATTGATCGGTTCTTTCATGGCGACATGGATAACATTCCGGCTAAACCGTTTAATTCAAGAAAGCACAAGCAGCTCAAAGCGGTGGATCCTGAGCAATACAAAGCCATACAGCGTATGGCGCGTAAGATCATGCCAGAGCTAACACCCGAGCAGCGTGAACAAAGCTTCGACGAAGTAGAAACAGGATTTGATAATGCTGATGCAATTGCGGAAGCAGCAAGATGCCTAGAATGTGGCTGCCAAGCCAATACCGATTGCGACCTACGAGACTACTCGACCGAATACAAAGCAACGCAAACACATCCAGAGTACAAAATCGATGTGGCTTCGAATGAGAGCTGGCAGGCGATACGCGCAGAAGAAGCGAAGGTCGGTTTAACAAGACAAAAATTTGCAGTTGATGACAGTTCAGAATTTATTATCTTTGATGCCAACCGCTGTATCAGTTGCGGCCAGTGTATCCAAGCGTGTCGCGAACAGAATGTTCATGGCGTTTTAAGCTTCATGAATCAATCTGATGGCAAGCCTGCATCAACACCTGAATGTCGTCCTAATTTTGGGGCAGACAAGACCTTAATGGGTGACTCAAACTGCGTTCAATGTGGATCTTGTATTCAGGCGTGTCCAACCGGTGCAATGGTGGATGCTCGTGATAGAAAGCAGGGAGACACAGATCTACTCAAGAAAGTCGATACCATCTGCACCTATTGTGGTGTGGGCTGTAAGCTAACCATGCATATCGATGAGCAGAAAAACAAAATCCGTTATATCGAAGGCGGTGACTCTCCGGTTAATGAAGGAATGTTGTGTGTTAAGGGGCGATTTGGCTTCGATTTTGTGGGCAGTGATGCGCGTTTAACCACACCATTAATTCGTAAAGATGGCTGGTTGCAACCTGCAAGTTGGGAAGAAGCGATTAAGCTCATAGCTGATAAATTTACCGCGATTAAACAGGGCTTTGGTAGCAATGCTTTGGCGGGCTTCTCATCGGCGAAAACCACCAATGAAGACAACTACGCTTTCCAAAAATTCATACGCCGTGAATTAGGCACTAATAACGTCGATCACTGTGCACGTCTTTGTCATGCTTCTACTGTTACCGGTTTAGAGGCTTCGCTGGGTAGTGGGGCGATGACCAATGATATTCCAAGTATCAAGCATTCAGATGTGATCTTTATTATCGGTTCAGACACTACTTCAGCACACCCAATTATTGGCTCGCACATCAAGCAAGCGGTGAGGCATGGTGGAGCACGATTGATCGTTGCTGATCCAAAACGAATCGATATTGCTGACCATGCTGAGCTTTACTTAGCGCACCGCCCGGGCACTGATGTGATGCTGATTAATGGTGTGATGCAGCAGATCATCAAACACGGTTGGTACGATCAAGATTATATTGATGATCGTGTTGACGGCTTTGATACCTTATTGCAGGAAGTCATGTCACCAAGCTACTCACTTGATAAAGTTGAATTAGTGACTGGCGTGAAAGCGGAAGATATCTTCGCGATGGCTCGCTTGATTGGTACTGCAGAACGCACCGCAGTGTATTATTCGATGGGTATTACGCAACACACTACTGGTCACGACAACGTACGTTCAATCGCTAATCTACAACTCTTGTGTGGCAACATTGGTATTGAAGGCGGTGGTATAAACCCATTACGTGGTCAATCCAATGTTCAGGGTGCGTGTGATATGGGTGCATTGCCGAACAACCTTCCTGGTTATCAGAAAGTGTATAACCCGATAGTTCGTCAAAAATTCGCGATGGAGTGGGGTGTTTCTGACTTACCAGCGGAAGCGGGGTTAACGCTCACCGAAATTATTGATGGAGCGTGCCATCGAGATGTTCGCGGTCTGTATATCATGGGTGAGAACCCAGTGTTGAGTGACCCAAATCAAGCGCATGTGATTGAAGGCCTTGAAGCGTTAGATTTCCTAGTGGTTCAAGATATTTTCTTAACCGAAACCGCTCAGTATGCCGATGTGGTTCTGCCGTCTTGTTCGTTTGCTGAAAAGTCTGGCCACTTCACTAATACAGAGCGCCGAGTCCAACGTATTAATCCTGCTGTTAATCCGCCCGGTGACGCGAAAGAAGATTGGGTGATTATTCAAATGCTAGCCAATGCAATGGACGGCGGTTGGGACTATAAAACCGTTGCTGATATCACCAATGAGATAGCACGTGTAACGCCGCAGTATGGTGGTTTACGTTGGGAGAATATTACGGTGAACGGCGTCCAATGGCCAAGTAATAAGAATAACCCTGACGGTACACGGATCATGCACCAGACTCAATTCACTCGCGGGCGTGGTCAAATGGAAGCGATTCCGTTTAGATACGCAGCAGAACTTCCTGATGCGGAATACCCGCTAGTATTAACGACAGGTCGCATCCTAGAACAGTTCCACACCGGGACCATGACACGTAAAACCAAAGGGCTTGATAACTTGGCAGGACCACGTGCGATGGTGAGTGTTCATGATGCCGAAGCGTTAGGGATCTCGAATGGCCAGATGCTCAAAGTATCAACCCGTCGTGGAGAAATTGAAATCGCGGCATTTGTCACTAAGCGAATGCAAAAGGGGGTGGTATTTATTCCATTCCATTTTGTCGAATCTCCAGTTAACCGCTTAACTACGACTGCAACCGATCCGCACGCTAAGATCCCAGAGTTTAAGGTGGCGGCAGTCCGCATTGACCCAATTCGTGAGTCTGAAGCAGAAACAACAGAAGTTTAGTTCCGAGCGTTAAGCTAATTAACGATAGGCATTAAAAAGCCGCGTAACTCTCAGAGTTATGCGGCTTTATTTCTTGAGCTAGACTCGGTGTCAAATGACCGAGTTAGTCGCTTAGTTTGAAGCGAGTTCGTTACCGTGAACACCAAATTGCTTTGCGGCGTATGCCACGCGCTCGGCAGGTTTTGGATATTCAGCTGGCGTGCCTAGGTTTTCAATATGATGTAAGCGAGGCAATAAACCCGCGCCGTTTGCAATCTGTATTGCTAATCCTGGACGAGCGTTTAGCTCTAGTACCATTGGCCCTTCTTCTTGGTCTAAAACCATGTCAGTGCCCATGTAACCAAGGCCTGTCATTTCCCACGCGCTTGATGCTAGCGTAAGCAGTTTTTCCCAATGCGGTACTTGAAGTTGTGCCAACTCTTTGTCCGTGTCCGGGTGGTGAGTCACAGGGTGGTCAAATTGAACCGCACGAACGGCTTTGCCTGTAGCAATACAGATGCCCACACCCACAGCGCCTTGGTGCAAGTTTGCCTTGCCGTCAGAAGCTGAAGTAGAAAGACGCATCATCGCCATCACAGGGTAGCCTTTGAATACGATAATTCGTACATCGGGCACACCTTCATAACTGAAGCCATCAAAACACTCGTCAAACTTGATGAGGTTTTCAACCACGGCTACGTCGTTCTTACCACCCAGTGAGAAAAGACCCGCGAGAGCGTTACTGATGTGACGCTCTACGTCTTCTTCATTGATAGTCGAACCTGATGGCTTGGTATAAACACCATCCTTGTGAGAAATAACAACAAGGATACCTTTACCACCACTACCTTGAGCGGGCTTGATTACAAACCCCGGCCACTCTTTAACCATCTTGTGGATTGTTTTTACTTCAGCTTGGTGACCAATAACGCCAATCAGTGTTGGTACGGTTGCACCAGCTTGTTCAGCAATAATCTTAGTCTTAAGCTTGTCATCAACGAGTGGATACTTGGAACGATCATTGTAGCGACCAATATAGCTATGGTTACGCTTGTTCATTCCCATTATGCCTTTGTCTTTCAACTTAAACGGTGAAGTAAATTGATCAAACATAACTTAGTCCTCCGCTAGCGGTTTAAAGCGACGAAGCTCGGTTAGACGGTAGCCTGTGTAGTTACCTAGTAGCAAGATGGTCGCTAGAATAACAAGCTGTAAACCAATAAAGTTAAACGTTAAATGCTGGATGAACGGGTTAGTCATACCTAAGTAAACAAGAACAGCGGTAAATAGAGAGCCACCACCTTGTAGTACTACCTCTTTCGCCCCTTCTTCTTCCCATAGGATAGACATACGTTCGATAGTCCAAGATAGGATAATCATTGGGAAGAACGTAATCGATAGACCTTCAGTCAGACCGACTTTAAACGCCACTACAGTAAACACAGAGATAATCATGATTACCGTAATGATTACGGCGGATATCCTGGCGACCAGTAGCAAGTTGAGCTTGGATAAGTAACTTCGAATAATAAGACCTGTACCTACAATCAGTAAGAAGCCGACAATACCCGTTACCAATTGTGTTTGTACAAAGGCTACCGCAATCAGTACAGGCATGAACGTACCAGACGTCTTCAGACCGATGATGACTCGTAGAAACACAACAATCAGAGCACCGATAGGAATCAGCATGATGGTTTTAAACATCGCTTGCTCTTCTAACGGTAGACTGTGAATGGAAAGGTTTAACAGTTGATCCGCAGAGACTTTACTGTTGGTTGCTTCAGTGGGAGTCACCTCCTGAGCAATCATAGAGAAGTGAACTTTACTGTTCTGACCGCCAACCACGTCTAATAGAGATACATTTGATTCATCCCAAATTAGCAGGTTTGGCTGCACTTGCTGTTCGCTTGATTCAGGAGAGAATAAAACCCATTGGTCGTTATCCCAGATCTGGTTCATTTGCTGGATAGATTGACGACGACGGCCATCTTCTAGCTCGATAACGCCAACTACTTTATTGTGGATATTTGCTGCTGAAAGTAGCTTGTGTGTTGCTTCAACTTTGCTCATGTTATTCAGAATCAGCGCAGAGTTTTGGCTGTCTGGATCATTAAGTGTTTTGATAAGTTCACGAGTGAAGGTGATGTTGTCTGCTGAGCGCTTAGTTGCTCGGTCAATCAGTGCCAACGCTGCCGCTTCTTCTGGGCCATCAAAGCTTGGTTGCGTGATTTCACCTTCTGGTGGGATAGCATCAACTTTCGCTTGGTTATCGACAAGGAATTGAGTTTTGTAGTAGATAGTTTGCGGGCCATCAGCGTGGCGAATAGACCATTCAGCACGACGACCTGACTCGGTGTTCAAGTAAGAGATGCCGTAACCTGGTGACGAAGCTGACTCACCAATAAGTGTGTAATTAGACTGAGTGTGAGGAGCTGCTAATGAAACTTTTGCTTCTTTGCCTACTGCGTTGAACTCAATACGAGCTTCAACGTCCCAAACCTGTCTGGTTTCCCCTGGAGTCCAAGGTACACCGTAGGTGGTATGTCTGAACATACTCAGTGTTATACCTGCCACGATAAGCAGGAATATAGAGATATAAAATGGAATTCTTGACGTCATAGCTTACCCTACTATTGTTATTTAACTTCCGTTTGTACGTACTTTTTACTTACATCTACTAGCGCTATGTCTTTGATAAATTCGCGCCCTAGTAATACAGGGTGACTCATTTGAGAGCGATCCGCCAATGTAAATTGCGCTTTTTCATGGATTTTTCCAACTTTTACCCATAATTCGATCACAGCTCGACGTTCTGTCTGGTCATTGGTTGACTGACGGATTTTTACATACCGCACAACGGGTGCTTCAATCCATTTCTGGTCTTCTACAGCTTGTGCTTTATCAGCCAAATGGAATCTCACCCAGTCTTTACCGTTACGTTCGAATTCTTTGATATCGACAGCATTTAAAGAAGAAGTGGTTGCGCCAGTATCAACGCGCGCATCAAAGCTTTGTTTGATCGAGTCGATAGACACTTTCTCGATTCCGCCAAGGATGGTCGGTTGTAACGTAGTAGTGATAGGAGTAGCTGCTACGACGACGGGTTCTTCTTCCTCTAGCTCTTCAATAACCTTATGTTCCATGCTGGTCAGATGAACATCTAATTGACTAGAAAGAGTGGTGATTTCGTCTTCTAAGCTTTCAATATAATCACTTTGATTACTTAGTTGTAGTTCAAGATTTTGAACCTTATTTGCGATGTTTGTCTCTGAGCGGGCAATAGCGTCGAGAGTTTCTTGGTGGTAGGTAGCACCGTTCGTGAGAGTACAACCAGAGAGCAAACCAACCGCCACGATAGGCGATAATCGCTTAAACATATAAAAAACCTTTGAGAATTAGAGAATAGTTCAGACTATTTAGTAGTTTATCCCACAAAAAAGGACGCGTGAAGCATCCTATTGTAAGAGTCTGGTCATATTGAATCGCTATGTGAGCGCTACGAAAATTATTGTGATCTTAGTTCGTTCATTTGTTAAGCATGAGCGTAAGTTTTATACAATTCATGCTCTTGCTAATCAAAACTTACACATATAAATAACTAAGACTTAGTGACCACAGAGTTAATGGCTTGGTCCTATAGAAATTACGGTTTCGTCGCGACAAGAACAGCACGTCTCGGTGCCGGGTGACCTTCAACCGTTTTAGTTGGATCGTTCGGATCGAGGTAATCTGGAAGAGAGTTGTGTGTCATCCATTCTGTTGTGCGTTGTTCGCCAATCGTCGTGATATTTTCGTCAACGATACGTACGTCTTCAAAGCCAACCTGTTCAAGCCAGCGTTTCAGCGCGCGAGCAGAAGGGAAGAAGTACACATTTCTCATTTGCGCGTAACGGTCAACAGGGACCAATACCGCATTCTCGTCACCTTCAATCACCAAGGTTTCAAGAACCAGCTCACCGCCAGATGCCAATTGGTCTTTCAGCTGAATCAAGTGATCCAGTGGTGAACGACGGTGATACAACACACCCATGCTAAATACAGTGTCGTAGGCTTCTAGTTTTGGCAGTTGCTCAATACCTAAAGGTAATAGGTGAGCACGTTGGTCATCGCCCATTAACTTACGAATAGCTTCAAACTGAACCAAGAATAGGTGAGAAGGGTCGATACCCACTGTTAGGCGTGCGCCTTCACCTAGCATGCGCCACATGTGGTAACCATTGCCACAACCTACATCAAGCACAGAGCGGTTTTTCAATGGAGAAATATGAGGAAGGACACGGTCCCATTTCCAGTCACTGCGCCACTCCGTATCGATATGGATATCGTGAACGGTGTAAGGACCCTTCCTCCACGGGTGGAAGGTCTTTAGTAAGCTTTCTAACTTCTTAAGTTCACCTGTGTGAAATGGTGTCGAGCTACCAATGGTTACTGAGTTTTTCAGATCAACTTGGTCAGGCACTCCTTGAGGGATTTTATTCAGTGCACGTAACCAACGGTCGAAGTCACCGTGCTCTGCATTTTGCCAATCCGTCAGCTGTTGAGGAAGAACATTGAGCCACGGCTGTAGGCGAGTGTCTTGGGCAATGAGTTGATAAAAATTGGCAAAATTAAACATAGTTTTTCACTGAGTTAATAGGGTCAATAAACCCTAAAATAAAAATTAAATTTGTTATTCCCTACAGTGAGGGACGAACATGATAGGGAATCTCGGTTTATCGTACTTGATAGCGCTCCCCAACTCGCTCGTTCCTCGCTCTTGAGGATGACGTTTTAGTACGAGCTGACTGGGTATGTACGCTATTTAATCGCGAACATTGAACCAAAGTTGAAGCATTGGAACCACACTTCGCTGCTTGAGAAGCCAATCTTATCAAAGCGTTCCTTGTGGACAGGGATCGAGTCTGGACGCATCACGTTTTCGATTGCACTACGTTTTTGGCTTACTTCAAGCTCGCTGTATCCATTGGCACGTTTGAAATCATGGTGCAGATCGATAAGCAGTTCATTTGAACTTTCATCTTCGAATACGTATTTTTCTGACAGAATTAAGATCCCGCCCGGGCGCAAGCCTGCATAAATTCTCTCAAGCAGAGCGTATCGGTCGTCTGGAGACAGAAATTGCAGCGTAAAGTTAAGAACAACAACAGAGGCGTCTCTAATTTCTACTTCACGGATGTCGGCTTCAATGACTTCTACTGGCGTGTCACTGCGGTAAGCATTAACGTGCAACTTACAGCGTTCAACCATCGCTTGTGAATTATCAACAGCGAAAATGGTGCAGCCTTCTTGCTGAATATGGCGACGCATCGAAAGTGTCGCCGCGCCAAGAGAGCAGCCAAGGTCGTAAATATTTGAATGTGGCTTTACAAAGCGCTCAGCCAGCATGCCGATTGCGGAGATAATGTTGCTATAACCAGGCACCGAGCGTTGAATCATATCCGGAAATACTTCAGCAACCCTTGCATCAAAGGTGAAATCACCAATTTTATCAATAGGAGCGGAAAAGATATTGTCTGTGTTGCTCATGGCATTTTCTCTCGACAGTCAGCGTAATTGGCACAAAATTCATACCAAATAAAAGGGGACGTATTTTACGTAAAAAAAGCGCGGCTGTCACGAAAACTGAGATTTAGCTCAAGGTTCGAAGTTACTGATAGGTGAGGGGTTAAAACATCGAGATTTGGTGATTGCCTTTCTGTGCTGGAAATTGAGCGAGATCAGGCAAGATAAGTGACGTATTTTCAGATACTTGCTTTTGTAGCTGCTTATAAATAGCAATAGCGAGTTCAGGTGCGTGATTATTGTCTGGGGTGTGGATCATTAAATAGGGTTGTTTGCCTTCATTAAGCCAGTTTGGAATTTTGGCAAACCAAGGCTTAAAAAATTCAATATTAGGTTCTTGATCTGGGTGGCCAATAAATCGAATCATAGGATTATTGGCGGTCGCAATCGCATGCACGGGAACGCGTGGTTTTTTCTGATGAGCATCGATCACCGCTTCTGTGGTTGGTGGTGCGGAGAAAACGGGACGGCTATCCATAATAATGCGATTGATCCCTTCTTCTATTAACCAATGATTGAAGCGCTTTTCCGCATCGCCCTTATCAAAAAAACCAAGGTGACGAACCTCTACGCCGAGCTGCATATTTTTGGGGAACAAGGTACAAAACTTTTGCAGGGCAGGGAGCATACTAGGTTCAAAACTGTGTGGTAGCTGAATCGTCCATTGGCCAATACGCTCGTGCAGTGGCGACATGGTCATTAAAAACTCTTTGAGCTCGGCTTGGCAGTGCCTAAGTTGTTGCTGGTGGGTGATGAACTTTGGCAGCTTGAAGGTGAACTTAAAATCATCGTGACTGGCGGCTTTCCAGTTGTTAACGGTCGACATACTCGGTGTGGCGTAGAAGGTCGTGTTGCCTTCAACCGTATGAAAAACTTGTGTGTACTTCTCTAAGCGTTCAGCAGGTTTTGTTCCCTTACCATAGAACTGACTTTGCCACTCGGAATGAGACCACATGGTTAATCCAAGTCTTAGAGGTAAAGTTTCTGTTATTACACGATCATCCATCTATTACACCGTTATTCATCACGCTATCAGTCATTACAAAAAGTTTTTGGTTTGAAATTAGGGCGTGTTGATCTTTCGAGCTGGTTTTTGCAGCGAGTTGCTGGGTATTTATACAAGGCAGAGGCTTTGATGTGTAGCTAGCCTACATGAGAAGCCGATAACGTAGTAGAAATACCCAGCAAACGCTGCCCGAAGGGTTCGGCTAAAAGCGTTTTACTCTTTGTTGAGGGAGATTTGCTTAGAATGACTAGGCTACTTTTCCCTCGCCGCGATTAAAACGCTTTTATCTCGAACAAAATTTAACCACGAAAGGTCAACGCGCCCTAAAATCTACTTTACGAGAGTTTTGCTGATTAAGGTACTTTCGAGATATAATTAGCGCAATTTTTTCGGTTTTGATGAATCTTTGCGCACTTGATGGGCTAAAAAGCAGCAAAGCCAGATAAAACACAATAAATTCGAATGTGGAAGGTCGATTTTAAACGAGTTTCCGCGTATAAATGTTCCTTTGCTCTGTTGTGTGGAATGACCACTGACAGCTTGGAAACTAGTAAATAATTAAGAGATTGGGAAATTCATTATGCGTACCCATTACTGTGGTAACCTGAACAAGTCCCTGGCGGGACAAACTGTAGAATTGTGCGGCTGGGTAAACCGTCGCCGTGATTTAGGCGGTCTTATCTTTATCGATATGCGAGATCGTGAAGGCGTCGTTCAGGTTGTTGTCGATCCAGATATGAAAGATATCTTTCCGATCGCTAACCAACTGCGTAATGAATTCTGTATTAAATTTACTGGTGAAGTACGTGTTCGTCCTGACAGCCAAGTAAATAAAGATATGGCGACGGGTGAAGTTGAGCTTTACGCAACTGGCCTTGAGATAATCAACCGTTCAGAAGCGCTTCCACTAGATTTCAACCAAACGAACTCTGAAGAACAGCGTCTAAAGTACCGTTACATCGATCTTCGTCGTCCAGAAATGAGCGATCGTATTAAGCTTCGTGCACGTGCTTCTAGCTTCGTTCGTCGTTTCCTAGACGAGAACCTATTCCTAGACATCGAAACACCAGTACTAACGAAAGCGACACCTGAAGGCGCTCGTGATTACCTAGTACCAAGCCGTGTTCACAAAGGTAGCTTCTACGCACTTCCTCAGTCTCCTCAACTGTTCAAGCAACTGCTGATGATGTCTGGTTTTGACCGTTACTACCAAATCGTTAAATGTTTCCGTGATGAAGATTTACGTGCTGACCGTCAGCCTGAATTTACTCAGATCGATATCGAAACATCATTTCTGTCTTCTCAAGAAGTACGTAACATTACTGAAAAGCTAGTTCACGATATGTGGAAAGAGCTTCTAGATGTTGAACTGGGTCAATTCCCAGTAATGCCATTCTCTGAAGCGATTCGTCGTTTCGGTTCTGATAAGCCAGATCTACGTAACCCACTAGAACTAGTGGACGTTGCTGATTTACTGAAAGATGTTGAGTTTAAAGTATTCTCTGGTCCTGCAAACGACGAAAAAGGTCGCGTAGCGGTTATCCGTGTACCAGGTGGCGCTAAGTTAACTCGTAAGCAAATCGACGGTTACGCAGAGCACGTAGGTATCTACGGCGCGAAAGGTCTAGCTTGGATGAAGGTTAACGACCGTGCTGCTGGCATGGAAGGTATCCAATCTCCAGTTGCTAAGTTCCTAAACGAAGACGTAATCAACAGTCTTCTTGAGCGCACTCAAGCTGAATCTGGCGATATCATCCTATTTGGTGCAGATAAAGCGAACATCGTTGCTGAAGCAATGGGCGCACTTCGTATCAAGCTAGGTGATGACTTAGAGCTAACAGACAAGAAAGCGTGGGCTCCTCTTTGGGTTATTGATTTCCCAATGTTCGAAGAAGATGGCGAAGGCAACCTTCACGCAATGCACCACCCATTCACATCGCCACTTGGTGTGAGCGCGGAAGAGCTAAAAGCAAACCCAGCTGCAGCTAACTCTGATGCATACGACATGGTCATCAACGGCTACGAAGTAGGCGGCGGTTCAGTACGTATCCATAGCGCAGAAATGCAAACGGCTGTATTCGGTATCTTAGGTATCGAAGCTAAAGAGCAACAAGAGAAGTTCGGTTTCCTACTTGAAGCACTTAAATACGGTACGCCACCACACGCAGGTCTAGCATTCGGTCTTGACCGTTTAGCAATGCTTCTTTGTGGTACAGAGAACATCCGTGACGTTATCGCATTCCCGAAAACAACAGCTGCAGCATGTCTGTTAACAGACGCGCCGAGCCTAGCAAACCCAGCATCACTGGAAGAGCTAGCAATCGCTGTTAACTTAGCGAAGAAAGAAGACTAATCAAACGATTAAGCTCAACTTTCTAATCAAGCAGTGAGTTTTCGATAGAGCTTAAGTCTTAGATAGCACTTAAGCTTTCAACAAAACTTAGTTTTTGATAGAACTTTTTCTTTCGCAGAACAACGAAATGCCCGTTAATTTGACGGGCATTTTTTTTTGCGTTCGATATACTAAGCTCATAAAGCATGTATAAATAATCAGTATTTGAAGTTATGTCTATTATCTTAGGGATTGACCCTGGCTCTCGCATTACCGGCTATGGCGTGATTCGTCAAAATGGTCGCCATCTATATTACTTAGGTAGCGGTTGTATTCGTACCTCTGAAAAAGAACTGCCAGGGCGACTCAAACAAATCTATGCGGGCGTGAGTGAGATCATTACTCAGTTTCAGCCTGACGTATTCGCGATCGAACAAGTGTTCATGGCGAAGAATGCCGACTCAGCACTTAAGCTTGGACAAGCTCGTGGTAGCGCGATTGTGGCAGCAGTGAATGCGGATTTGCCTGTACATGAATATGCGGCTCGTTTGATCAAACAAGCTGTGACAGGTAATGGTGGTGCTGATAAGTCGATGGTTCAGAACATGGTGATGAGCATGCTCAAGCTACCTGCCAAACCACAGGCTGATGCTGCCGATGCTCTCGGCGTAGCGATCACTCACGCTAACACCAATAAAACCTTGGTTGCACTGGCAGGTAAAGCGACAGGTGCGAGAAAAGGACGCTACCGTTAATCCCCCCATCGCTTTCTAGAAGTTTTCTTTCGATGAGCCTTACGCCCCGTTTGGCTCATATCAAAACAATACGCACCTAAATCCTTGATGAAATGAGATCTTTCGAACAGAACCCAGATAATAACATTGCGTATCATTTAACATGTCATTAACATTGGTCGGAGGTCTTACAAGTTAATCAAGGATGATCACTGATGAACCCAATCAAGCTGTGGCGCGCGCTGTTTCTCCCTAAAAGCAATGGGTGGAGTAACAACGAAGTCAGACAAGCCGATATCTTATTACTCTTCACTTTTATCGCATTCTTCGTGGGTGTCTATAGCTTAATCAAGTGGACTAAGCACGAAGAGCAACTTCTGATCGCTACATCTGTATTTCTTATCGTATTCGAACTGATCTCTGCACTGCTACTTCGTGTGACGAGTAAGCCGAGCCTTGCACTTAACTTTGGTTTTGTCGGCATGGCGGTACACGCGTTGAACATCATTTATCAAAGTGGTGGGGTTGTGGCTTCCACTCAAGCTTATTGGGTGCCTTTGTTAGTGGTCGCTTTCTTCTTATCTGGAACACGAATTGTGGCTTTGGTGTGGAGTGGACTGGTTATCGGTGTTTCATTAGTGATGACCTCAGCACATCTCAATGGATTTGCATTTCCCCAGCTTGAGCTAACCCCTGATGCGGTAGTGTTAGAAACTTGGTCTGGTGTGATTATGCCGCTGGTGGTGATCTGCATTGCCCAAGCATTTACTGCGAAACAGAAAGAAGTGGCGATCGAAATGGCAGAGGATGCGATTTCAGAAAGCCAACACGTTGCCAATCAAGCGACGCAAAGTGAAGGTCGGCTCTCTATCGTGCTCGACCAAGCCAATTCGAATTCAGAGAGTCTACAAGGTGTTTCGGTTCATTTAGATCAGCAGTCGCAAGACCTGCATGCTCAAGTCGAAGTGTTGAATGTCAATTGTGAATCTCAGGCGAGTGCAGCAGAAGAGATGAGCCAACAGCTGCATCAAATGACTCAAGGTATCGAAGAATCCAATTCATTTGTGGGTGAACTGAAAGAGCGCAGTGAAGCGGTTGGAACCAAAGCGCAAAAGAGCTCTGAGTCACTAGAAGCCTCAACCAGTGCAATCAGCCAGATCATTCAAAGTAATCAAGAGATCATGAAAGTCGCCGATTTGATTACTTCCGTAGCCGAACAAACCAACCTATTAGCACTCAACGCAGCAATAGAAGCCGCTCGAGCCGGTGAACAAGGACGAGGTTTTGCTGTGGTGGCCGATCAAGTGAGAGAGCTATCGGCGAAAAGCAGTCATTCTGCGATAGAGATTCGAACTTTGTTAGACCGCAGCAAAGAAGAAGTTGAACACGGCAGAGCAATCATCGAAACCACGGCGAGCGAGATGAACGGCATCATCTCAGAGGTGCAAACCATCTCAACAGATGTTAATCAGCTCACCAATATCATGGCCATGCAGATGAGCTCTCTGAAAGAACTCGATCTCGCGAGTTCAGAGGTGGCGCAGAGTGTGGCAGAAACTAAATCTGTATCGGGTTTAGTGGCCAATTATGGTTCTGAATTAACAGGCCATGTTGCTTCGGTAAAAGAACTGGTTGAAAGCCTGAATAGTGTGGTTTCCCAAGCTAAGCAAGCTTAAATAAATCACCTTAATAAACACAAAGAACTGGATAAGCATCCAGTTCTTTTATATTCTGTCCCTCAAATAATATTCCATCAAGAGAGTGAATTGTGATCGGACGCCTACGCGGTACATTAATAGAAAAACAGCCACCAGAGTTGCTAATCGAAGTCAGTGGTGTTGGTTATGAAGTACAAATGCCAATGAGCTGTTTTTATGAATTACCAAACGTTGGCGAAGAGGCAATTATCTACACTCACTTTGTCGTACGTGAAGATGCGCAGCTACTTTATGGTTTCAATACGGTAAAAGAGCGTGCTCTGTTCCGTGAAGTCATCAAAGCAAATGGTGTAGGTCCTAAGCTAGGTCTTGGCATACTTTCAGGCATGACCGCTAGCCAGTTTGTTCAGAGTGTTGAACGTGAAGATATCTCTACGCTGGTTAAACTGCCGGGTGTGGGTAAGAAAACCGCAGAGCGTCTTGTCGTTGAAATGAAAGACCGCCTGAAAGGGTGGGGCGCAGGTGATCTGTTTACGCCTGCAACGGATGCTGCGCCAATGGACTCGATGCCAGCGGTTCACGATGCTGAAGAAGAAGCGGTAAGCGCACTACTTGCGTTGGGTTATAAACCGACTCAAGCCTCTAAAGTTGTTGCTCAAGTGGCTAAAGATGGCATGACCAGCGAACAATTGATTCGCGAAGCACTGAAGTCGATGGTTTAATACCTCATATACTTGTTCTACAAAATAGACTCATTCACTTTGCCTGTGCGCAGAGTTAGGAATAACAGAATTTATGATTGAAGCCGATCGCCTGATTGCACCGGATAATCCGGTCTTTAAAGATGAAGATGTTATCGACCGTGCAATACGTCCAAAGGCGCTAGCCGACTATCAAGGTCAGGACCACGTTCGTAACCAGATGGAGATTTTCATTCAAGCCGCTCAAATGCGAAATGAAGCTCTGGATCATCTGTTGATTTTTGGCCCTCCCGGTTTAGGTAAAACCACGTTGGCAAACATTGTTGCCAATGAAATGGATGTGAGCATCCGTACCACTTCAGGCCCTGTTCTAGAGAAAGCCGGTGACCTTGCGGCGCTACTGACTAACCTTGAAGAAAATGATGTGCTGTTCATTGATGAGATCCACCGTCTGAGCCCAGTGGTTGAAGAGGTGTTGTATCCCGCAATGGAAGATTACCAATTGGATATCATGATTGGTGAAGGCCCTGCGGCACGTTCTATCAAAATTGATCTTCCTCCGTTCACTTTGATTGGCGCAACCACTCGCGCTGGCTCACTGACGTCTCCGTTACGTGACCGTTTCGGCATTACCCAGCGTCTTGAGTATTACAAAGTAGAAGATCTTCAAAATATCGTTCAACGCAGCGCGGATTGCCTTGGCCTATCTCTGGAGTCTGAAGGTGCATTAGAAATTGCTCGCCGTGCGCGTGGTACACCACGTATTGCTAACCGTTTACTACGTCGTGTTCGTGACTATGCGGAAGTGAAAGGCGATGGACATATTTGCCCAGACGTTGCAGATAAAGCGCTTAACATGCTGGACGTTGACGCCAAAGGCTTTGACTACATGGATAGAAAGCTTCTGCTTGCGATCATGGAGAAGTTTGGTGGTGGTCCGGTTGGTATCGACAACATGGCTGCCGCGATTGGTGAAGAGAGAGACACCATTGAAGATGTGTTAGAGCCTTACTTGATACAACAAGGTTATCTACAAAGAACACCAAGAGGTCGAATCGCGACCGACAGAGCGTATTTACATTTCGGAATAGATAAGCCTTCTAATCGTTAAAGTATTCATTTCTAAAGATCCCAGTTGCATAAGCGCTGGGATTTTTTGCTTTTTATTGAATAACAACTCTTTGAGCAAATCGATAAAAAGGCGAATTATCGAAATTCAAAAATGGAAACTTTGATTCCAAGTTTGATTTGGCTAACAAAAAATGAAATAAACTGTCATATCTTTTGTTAATACTTTATAGGTAGTTGTAATTGGTATGTTGAGGTGGTGCTGAGCTTTTGTCACAGATATCATGCGCGGTTATTAACAAGGCTAAAATTGGTGTGATTTTAATCATGATTGTTTAAAAATAACTCTAATTTGCTTGAATAAAATTGATACAAATCAACGCAGACTTCTCCTATAAACCTTTTGAAACATACTGATTTTACCAGTAATATTAGCGCCAGCTATATTAGCTCATGCTTAACAATAATCTAACTATAACGGTACGTTTTTGCTACAAATTTCAATTTGTAATAACAATTACATAAATTGTTTTAACATGGATTTTTGCGGTGAATAATCACACAAGTGTCATTCAGCCGACACAAAGGAGTTACCATGATTGATGTTGTTGATCTGTCGCGATTGCAGTTTGCATTTACAGCGATGTATCACTTCCTATTTGTTCCACTGACCTTAGGTATGGCATTTCTTCTTGCCATTATGGAGTCAGTATATGTAATGACGGGCAAACAAATTTACAAGGACATGACCAAGTTCTGGGGTAAATTGTTTGGTATTAACTTTGCTCTTGGTGTAGCGACAGGCTTAACCATGGAGTTTCAGTTTGGTACAAACTGGTCTTACTATTCTCACTACGTTGGAGACATCTTCGGTGCTCCGCTAGCTATTGAAGCGCTTGTTGCATTCTTCCTAGAGTCTACTTTTGTTGGTCTTTTCTTCTTCGGTTGGGACAGATTGTCGAAGCGTCAGCACTTAGCGGTAACGTGGTTAGTAGCACTTGGCTCTAACTTCTCAGCGCTTTGGATCTTGGTAGCGAACGGCTGGATGCAAAACCCAGTGGGTGCGGAATTTAACTTTGAAACCATGCGTATGGAAATGGTGAGCTTCGCTGAAGTTGTACTAAATCCAGTAGCGCAAGTTAAATTCGTACACACAGTGGCGTCTGGTTACACAACGGGTGCAATGTTCATCCTTGGTATCAGCTCATACTACATTCTTAAAGGTCGTGACCTTGCCTTTGCTCGTCGCTCTTTTGCGATTGCAGCATCTTTCGGTATGGCGGCGATCCTGTCAGTAATCGTACTAGGTGATGAATCTGGCTACGAGCTTGGTGAAGTTCAAAAAGTGAAGCTCGCTGCGGTAGAAGCAGAGTGGCATACTGAAGAAGCACCAGCCGCATTTACTGTTTTTGGTATTCCAAACCAAGAAACAATGAATACTGACTACGCAATTAAAATCCCATACGTAATGGGCATCATTGCAACGCGTTCGCTTGATACTGAAGTAACGGGCCTACGTGACCTACGTGATGATCACGTTGATCGTATCCGCACTGGTATGTACGCATACGAGCTGCTTGAAAAGCTACGTTCAGGCGACAAGTCTGAAGAAAACATCGCAGCGTTCGACGAAGTGAAAGGTGACCTAGGTTACGGTCTGCTTCTTAAGCGCTACACAGATGACGTTGTTGATGCAACAGAAGATCAAATCCAAATGGCTGCGGATGATTCTATCCCAACAGTTTGGCCTCTATTCTGGTCATTCCGTCTGATGGTTGCTTGTGGCTTCATCATGCTGTTTGTATTCGGTGCGGCGTTTGTTCAAACGTGTCGTCAGAAGATCGAACAGAAACCATGGGTACTTAAAGCGGCGCTATTCTCAATCCCGCTACCTTGGATTGCGATTGAAGCAGGTTGGTTCGTTGCTGAGTTTGGTCGTCAGCCATGGGCGGTTGGTGAAATCCTACCGGTTAACGTGGCAGCATCAGCACTGACTATTGAACAGCTTTGGACTTCTCTATTTGCGATTCTTGCACTGTACACAGTGTTCTTGATTGCTGAAGTTTACCTAATGCTGAAATTCGCACGTAAAGGTCCAAGTAGCTTAAAGACAGGCCGTTACCACTTCGAACAAAACGATAACTCTGTTGAAGACAAAGTTAGCCGTTCAGTCGAAGTATAAGTGAGGGAATATTATGTTTGATTACGAAAGCTTACGACTTATTTGGTGGGTATTGATCGGTGTTCTACTGGTTGGTTTCGCCGTAACTGATGGCTTCGATATGGGTGTTGCAGCCCTTTCTCCTGTTATCGGTAAGAGCGACACTGAACGTCGTATTATGCTAAACACGATTGCCCCTCACTGGGATGGCAACCAAGTTTGGCTTATCACTGCTGGTGGTGCATTGTTTGCTGCATGGCCACTGGTTTACGCGACGTCTTTCTCTGGTTTCTACTTCGCAATGTACGCGACGTTAGCAGCGCTTTGGCTACGTCCACTTGCTCTTGATTACCGCTCTAAGATTGAAGATCCAAAATGGCGTAAAACTTGGGACTACGCACTTTGCTTTAGTGGCACAGTACCACCAATCATTTTCGGTGTGGCATTTGGTAACCTACTACAAGGTGTACCATTTGATCTGAACGAATTTATGATGTCTAAGTACCATGGTACGTTCTTTGCTCTGCTTAACCCATTTGCATTGCTTTGTGGTGTGTTGGCTCTGATGTTGTTCGTGATGCAAGGTGCAACATGGCTTCAAATGAAGACAACAGAAGAACTGCACAGCCGCGCTCGTAACGTTGCTCAGATCACTGGCCTAATTGCTATTGCTCTGTTCGTTATCGGTGGCTTCTGGGTTCAGTCTATTGAAGGCTATGTAATCACAAGCACGATGGACACGTTTGCTGATTCAAACCCACTAAACAAAGAAGTATCACTTCAAGTTGGTGCTTGGATGACAAACTTCGAAACGTATCCAGCAATGTGGGCTGCGCCGATCCTTGGTGTCGCAATGCCACTGCTTGCTGTGATTGCATCTCGCTTTGAGCGTGGTGGTTTCGCATTCTTGTTCTCAAGCCTATCTAACGCTGGTGTTATTTTAACGGCTGGTTTTGCAATGTTCCCATTCGTAATGCCATCAAGCCTGAACCCTAGCCATAGTTTGACTATGTGGGATTCAACAGCGAGTGAGTTAACGCTTGGTCTTATGACCGGAGTTGCGGCGGTAATGGTTCCTGTGATTCTTGGCTACACAACTTGGACATACTACAAAATGTTCGGTCGTCTAGATAAGAAACATATCGAAGATAACGACGTTTCAGCTTACTAAGCTAGAAGTTAAATAACTTAGGAGAAATTTTATGTGGTATTTCGCATGGATTTTGGGTGTACTTCTAGCATGTGCATTCGGCATCATCAATGCTCTATGGTTAGAGCATTCAGAAATGATGGATAAAGACAGTGAGTAATCTCGCGGAGCAAATCGCTAAACTGCATCAACCAATGGATAAGACTCTGTTAAGAGCTTTATCCCTCGTATTGGGTTTCATGCATGTTGGTTTAGTGATGTGGGATCCTGAAGCGTATGCGACAAGCATCGGTGGCTTTAACGCGATCATCGGGCCAATGTTTATTTGGGCAGTGTGCTCAAGCATGGTTTACGGTATCGGGTTTAAGCCTAGAGCTTGGATGTGGCAGCTACTGTTTAGCCCATACGTTTCACTCACAATTTTGCTCTACCTAACGGTGTTGCGCCTTTTATAAAAGGCAGAAGATTTAGGTTCATAACGACGTGAACCTTTATACTTGTTGGGTTTTTAGTCAAAAAGAGGTCATCTTATACAGATGGCCTTTTTTTTCGTCTATTAAATCAAAAAATTCACAGCGATATACTATTAATGATAAGGAGTTAGGTTATAGTGAGATCTTTATCGTTTTGGATTGTGGTATCAAATTGCAGGGAATATCTAAGCCATTTACGTGGCCAGTGACAGTGTATTACGAAGACACCGATGCAGGTGGTGTTGTATACCATTCAAACTATCTTAAGTTTTTCGAACGCGCTCGAACTGAGATGTTGCGCTCAATTGGCGTCTCTCAGCAAGTCTTGTTAGAACAAAATATCGGTTTTGTAGTCCGACATATGGACATTGATTTTATTCAAGGTGCGCGACTTGATGATTCTTTACAAGTCATTACAAATATTTACGAGTTGAAGCGAGCTACCTTGGTCTTCTGTCAAGAGATCGTAAATCCTGATGGCAAGGCATTGTGTAAAGCAATGGTTAAGGTAGCATGTATCGATAATCAAAAAATGAAACCCAAAGCAATGCCAACATTTATTCTCACGGAGCTAACGAATAGTGACTGCTGAAATCTCAATCTTAGGCCTAATTTTAGAAGCTAGCTTACTAGTTAAGATGGTCATGCTGATTCTTATGGGCATGTCTGTTGTTTCTTGGGCAATGATCATAAAAAGAAGTAAAGTATTATCTCAAGCTTCTAAACAAACTGACGTATTTGAAGATAAGTTCTGGTCAGGCGTTGATCTCGCAAAACTGTACCAAGAGAGCAATAAGCGCAAAGACGAGCTTTCTGGTACTGAAGAAATTTTCTACGCAGGCTTTACTGAGTTTGCTCGCCTTCGTAAATCGAATGCAACATCTCCTGACTTCATTATGGAAGGCACTGGCCGTGCAATGCGCGTAGCGGTTGCCCGTGAAGTAGACGAGCTAGAAACCAACTTACCTTTCTTAGCAACCGTTGGTTCTATCAGTCCATACATCGGCCTATTTGGTACGGTTTGGGGCATCATGCACTCATTCATCGCATTAGGTGAAGTGAAGCAAGCGACATTAGCAATGGTTGCTCCTGGTATTGCAGAGGCGCTGATCGCGACAGCAATGGGCCTATTCGCGGCGATTCCAGCTGTAATGGCTTACAACCGCTTTAGCAGTCGAGTCGGTAAGCTAGAGCACAACTATGCGACTTTCTCTGAAGAGTTCCACAGTATTCTTCACCGTCAAGCGATGGCTGGCAGGGAATAATAGATGGCCGGATACCAACCTAAAAAACGCAAAATGACAGCAGAGATTAACGTTGTACCTTACATCGACGTTATGCTTGTTTTGCTGATTATTTTTATGGTGACTTCGCCATTCGTTACTCAAGGCGTAGACGTTGAATTGCCTAAGGCTTCAACGGCTCAGTCTGCACAAGATCTATTGGGTGACGACAATGCGAGCTTTATTATCGTTGAAGTGAACAAAGACGGTGAGCTTGGTTTGAGTGTGAACAACGAAGAAGTACAGCGTGGTTTATCAATGGAAGACATTATCGTTCGAGTGAAAGCCGAGCTGTCTCTTAAGCCAAACTCTCCAGTGGCGGTTGGTGGTGATGCCGCAACGCCTTACGCTGAAGTGGTTTTATTACTTGATGAATTAAGCCGTGCAGGTGTGCCAAAGGTTGGCCTATTAACGGATATAAGGGAATAGCTCCGTAGCATTCATGAAAGCGAATAATAAGAAATCCAATAATTTTAGATCACCGCTTCTTATCTCTCTTGGGCTGCACGTCATCTTATTCGTTGCGCTTATTTGGGGGGCGGATTTCACAATGTCGGAACCAAAGCCTACTGGGCAGATGGTTCAAGCCGTGGTGATTGATCCGCAGTTGGTTCGCCAACAAGCTCAACAGATTCGCCAACAAAGAGAAGCAGCGAGTAAGAAAGAGCAAGAGCGTCTAGACAAACTAAGACGTGAAAGCGAACGACTTGAAAAAAATCGTAAAGCTGAAGAAGAGAACATTCGAAAGCTGAAAGAAAAGCAGGCTAAAGAAGCGAAAGCCGCTCGCGAAGCGGAAAAGCGTCGAGTTGAGAATGAAAAACAACGTAAAGTTGAAGAGGCTCGTTTAAAGCAAGAACAAAAGAAAGCCGCTAAAGCAGAAGCTGATCGTAAATTGAAAGAAGCAGCGGTTGTGAAAGCGGAAAAAGAGCGCAAAGCCAAAGAAGTGGCGATAGCTAAAGCTGAACAAGAACGCGTGGCAAAAGAAAAGGCCGCGAAAGAAGCTGCAGATAAAGCTCGTAAAGAAAAAGAAGCCGCTGAACGTGCTGAAAAGCAACGTATAGCGAAAGAGAAAGAAGCGGCAGCCGCAGCGGAAAAAGCGCGTAAAGCAAAAGAAGCTGCAGCAAAAGCTGAAAAAGAGCGTAAACAGCAAGAAGCAGCATTGAACGACATCTTTGCTGGACTGGAGACTGAATCGACTCAAAACTCTTCAGCAAGACAACAGTTTATTAGTGATGAAGCACAGCGTTACGGCGCTATTTATACCCAACTGATTCAGCAGAACCTGTTGTTAGAAGACAGCTATAGAGGACGCTCATGTCGAGTGAACCTTAAGCTGATTCCAACGGGCTCTAACGCAATATTGGGTAGCTTAAGTATCTTAGATGGCGATAGCCGTTTATGTGCAGCAACCAAACGCGCAGTGGCACAGGTGCAATCTTATCCGTTGCCTAAAGACCCAGACATTGTGAAATCACTGAAAGACATTAACTTAACTGTATCACCAGAGTAAAAGGACGAACTTGTGTTAAAAAAACTATTACTGAGTTTTGTTTTTGTAATAGCGACAAGCAGCCAGTTTGCACACGCGGCACTGGAGCTGGTTATTACAGACGGTATTAACTCTGCAAGACCTATCGCTATTGTCCCTTTCCGCTGGGAAGGCGCAGAGCCATTGCCACACGATGTATCAGCGGTTATTGCTTCTGACTTACAACGCAGTGGTAAATTCAGCCCAGTTGCAACAAGCAAAATGCCCCAGACGCCTTACAGCGAAAGTGAGGTGGATTTTGATGCTTGGACTAACTTAGGCGTTGATTCATTACTTACTGGCAGCATTACTAAAAATGCTGAAGGCCAATATGTAGTCAACTATCAACTGATCGACATTGTTCGTGGTCAACTGACCAAAGGACAAAGCCGTGCACTAAGCGATGAAGGCCAATTAGTACTTTCTAAAGATCACGTGTTGTTCAACAAAAAGGCAACAGTTCCGGGCAAACGTTTGAGAGAATACGCACACCGTATTTCTGATTTAGTGTATGAAGAACTGACTGGCGAGAAAGGCGCGTTCTTAACACGTATCTCTTATGTGGTAGTGAACGACAAAGATAAATACCCATACCAGCTTCGTGTTGCTGACTATGATGGGTTTAACGAGCGCTTGGTGCTTCGTTCTAAGCAACCTCTAATGTCACCGGCATGGTCACCAGACGGCAAAAAGCTTGCTTATGTGAGTTTCCAAAATGGCCAAGCTGAAATATTCATCATGAATATTTACACGGGTGAGCGTGAGAAAGTAACGTCATACCCTCGTCATAATGGTGCGCCAAGATTCTCGCCAGATGGTAAGACATTGGCATTGGTATTGTCGAAAACAGGCAGCCTTCAGGTGTACACTCTTGACCTTGCTAGCCGTAAGCTGACTCAAATTACTCGTGGCCGTTCTAATAACACGGAACCATTCTGGCACCCAGATGGCAAGTCTCTTATTTTCACATCGGATCGTGGTGGTAAACCACAGATTTATAATGTAAATTTGTCCAATAATTCGACTTCTCGTATTACTTGGCAAGGTAGCCAAAACTTAGGTGGCCAGATCACCCCTGACGGACGATTCCTGATTATGGTCAATCGTAGCAACTCAGGTTTTAACTTGGCTAAGCAAGATTTGGAAACCGGTGCGGTTCAGGTGCTAACAAAGACATTGTTAGATGAATCTCCAAGTATTGCACCGAATGGAGGTATGGTTATCTATAGCTCTATTTACAACAAAACTAACGTACTATCGATGGTTTCTATCGATGGCCGTTTTAAAGCTAGATTACCGGCAACCAACGGACGTGTAAGAGCGCCTGCATGGTCACCGTTCCTCTAGTTGAAGTGATAAATTCTTTTAGCTATTGATAGTGTTAACTATTGTGGCAATTAACTATCTATAGCACTTAGTCGCTGTAGAAACTAAGTTTGATAACGTAAGGAAAAAAAGATGCAACTTAACAAAGTTCTTAAAGGCTTGATGATTGCACTACCAGTGATGGCAGTAACGGCATGTAGCTCAACTGATGAAGCAACATCTGCAACTTCAGGTACTGAAAGCAACCAAACAACTTCAGGTTCAGAAGGCAACGTAGACACAACTGTTGTAACGCCAATTGATGCTAACGCTCAACTGTCTGAGCAAGAGCTTAAAGAGCAAGCGCTACGCGAAACTCAAACAATCTACTTTGCATTCGATAACTCTACTATCGCTGGCGACTACGAAGAAATTCTAGCAGCTCACGCAGCTTACCTAAGCAACAACGTTGACATGAACGTTACTATCGAAGGTCACGCTGACGAACGCGGTACTCCTGAGTACAACATCGCACTTGGCGAGCGTCGTGCACAAGCTGTAGCGAAATACCTACAAGCTCTAGGTGTTCAAGCAGACCAAATCTCTATCGTAAGCTACGGTGAAGAGAAGCCACTTCTTCTAGGTCAATCTGAAGATGTGTACGCTAAAAACCGTCGCGCAGTACTAGTTTACTAATCTTAGTAGACTATATAATTGAGGAATTGCCTCATGTTCAGTAACACAAAGCGAGTCATTTTGCTTTCGTTACTGGCAAGTGCAGCGAACACTACGTTCGCTGCACCAGCTCCAGTATCCGATCTCAATAGCACCGCAACCAATTCATCATCTTCCTCTCGAGCAGCGTCTGCATCTAACGAATCAGATATTGAGCGTTTAGAGCGACTGCTTCAAAATCGCAATCTCGTTCAGCTTCAAATGCAACAGCAAATCGACGACATGGCACTGGAGATCAGTGAACTTCGTGGTGAGCTGGAACGAAACAGCTACGATATGAAGCAAATGCTAGAGCGCCAACGTGAACTGTTCATTGAACTGGATCGTGTGAGAGGCGAGGTGAAAGCAGCAGGAACGGCAACGGTAGCAGTAGCGGCGAGCGAAGGCTCTAAAGACGCTTCTGGTACGTTCAGTACTGATGTGGATGAGCAAACCGCTTATCAAAATGCTGTAGATATGATTCTAAAGCAACGAGACTACACGGGTGCTATCGCAGCATTTCAAAAGTTTCAAAAAGACTTCCCAGATTCAACCTTCACACCTAACTCACACTACTGGTTAGGTCAGCTTTATTTTGCTAAGAAGCAAGATAAAGAAGCCGTGAAGAGCTTTGCCGCTGTTGTGTCATACAAAGACTCAAATAAGCGAGCAGATGCGCTGGTTAAGCTTGGTGACATAGCTGCACGCAACAACAACGCGGCGCAAGCTAAGAAATATTACCAACAAGTCGTTACCGAGTACCCAAACAGTGCTTCGGCTAAAGTGGCTAAAACCCACTTGTAAAACAAAATAGGGGTGCTCAGGTACCTCTTTTTTATACCTGATCACTCCCGTTTAGTGTCTACTTATCTTCTTTATGCTGCCAACACATCGCCTTGTTTATGCGTTTTAAGTATTAGCTAGTCACTACTTGCAACCAATCCTTTTTGATCCTCATCGCTGTCCTGTGTAGAATACTCTAATCCTCGGAAGAAGTTGCGTAGAGCAAGAGCAATGAGTCATATACTAGATAAAATCGATACAGTTTACCCGTTTCCGCCTAAGCCAGTTCCATTGAGCGACGCTCAGAAACAGGCCCACATCGCAAACATCAAAAAACTACTTCAAGAAAAAGATGCAGTTCTAATTGCACACTACTACACCGATCCTGAAATTCAGGCTCTGGCAGAAGAAACTGGTGGTTTCGTTGGCGATTCATTAGAAATGGCTAAGTTTGGTAACCGTCATTCAGCAAGCACTTTGATTATCGCTGGTGTTCGTTTTATGGGTGAATCTGCAAAGATCCTTACCCCTGAAAAACGCATCCTAATGCCAACACTAGAAGCCGAATGTTCTCTTGATCTTGGCTGTCCTGCAGACAAATTTACAGAATTTTGTGATGCTCACCCTGACCACACCGTGGTTGTATACGCGAATACCTCTGCGGCTGTTAAGGCCCGTGCAGACTGGGTAGTTACGTCGAGTATCGCTCTAGAAATCGTTGAAAGCCTAGACGCTGAAGGCAAACCGATTATTTGGGGCCCAGATCGTCACTTAGGTTCTTACATTGCAAATCAAACTGGCGCTGACATGTTGCTTTGGCAAGGTGAGTGTATCGTTCATGATGAATTCTCAGCTGATGCTTTGAAGAAAATGAAATCGGTCTACCCAGAAGCGGCTATTTTGGTTCACCCAGAATCACCAGCAAGCGTGGTTGAACTGGCTGATGCTGTAGGCTCAACAAGTCAACTGATCAAGAAGGCGAAAGAGCTTCCTCATCCACAGATGATTGTCGCGACAGACAAAGGTATCTTCTTTAAGATGCAGCAATTGGTTCCTGAAAAAGAGCTGATTGAAGCGCCGACTGCGGGTGCTGGTGCAACTTGTCGCAGCTGCGCACATTGTCCTTGGATGGCTATGAATGGCCTTGAAGCGATTGAAAATGCACTTGAGCATGGTGGTGAGCAACACGAAATCTTCGTTTCTGACGAACTACGTGTTAAGTCTCTTATCCCACTGAACCGCATGCTAGATTTCGCTGAACAGCTTAACCTACAGGTTAAAGGCAACGCTTAATTTCGTTGTCGTGATGATATAAGCAGTCCAGCTTAATCACTGTTCTGCTTTACCATCAAGAGAAAAACCAGCCGAGTGCTGGTTTTTTTGTATCTGAATATTGGCTATCGATATCAATGTTGTTCTTATGTATCTTTTTCTGATGATATATCTTGTTGATATCGCGTATTTTTTCTAGCATGTAAGTAAGAGATTAAGATTGGGGCTCGAATGATAATCTGGTTACAACTCAAACGCTGGATCAAAGCAAACATCTTTGTTTTGAATGGCAAAAACTTACTGTTTACGTTTCTAGGCTACATATTCTTGTCGTGGTCGATGCTGTATTTGGCGGGTGAAACAGATTTAACCAACTCAATCACAACATTTGCCTATTATCTGGTCGTGACAGCGTCAACCGTTGGTTACGGAGATCTGTCACCGACAACGGATGCAGGTCGATGGATTGTAATCCTATTTGTTATTCCCGGTGGGCTGAGCCTTTTCGCAGCTTTGCTCGGTAAGGTTGCAACCGAAGGTGTTGAATATTGGCGAGCAGGCTTGCTAGGAAAAAGGAGAGTTAGAGTGGACAACCACATTTTGATGCTGGGATGGAATGAACAAAGAACTATTCACCTCATCCGCATGCTGCAACACGAAGAAACGGGTAAGCGACCAATCGTATTATGTACTCGTTCAGATATCGAAAACCCGTTACCCGGCGAAATCAATTTCGTCAAAGTAAACAGCTACACAGATGGCAAAGAGATGGAGAAAACGGGTATTGAGTCTGCGAGTTGCATCCTGATTGATAACCCGGAAGACGACATTACCCTGTCTGCAGCACTTTACTGTGCTAACCGAAATCCGAAAGCTCACTTACTGGTTTATTTTAAAGATGAAGCGTTGAGCGACCTGCTACACAAACATTGTCCAAACTCTGAATGTATTCCGGCTGTGGGTGCAGAGATGCTAGCAAAGGCTGCGGTAGACCCAGGTTCAAGTGCGCTTCATCAAGAGCTATTGAGCTCAACAAGAGGTATGACACAATATTCAACGTATTTCCCTGAAGATGCTGAGCCTGTCACCGTCGCGCCTATTTTCTCTGTGTTTAAAGAGAAGTACAAAGCAACGCTGATCGCGATTGATACGGGGAGTGGTATTGAACTTAACCCAGAACTAGACCAAATTGTCAGCAGCGGCACTAAACTATTTTATATCGCCGACGAGCGAATTGATGACTTCGATTGGAAAGGCTTCTAGAGCTACTATTTTAATCTCGTCCAAAAACGAAAAAAGGCCTCATTGTGAGGCCTTTTGGGTCAGTATAAAGCTAACTTTTATTGAGCTTCAGCCAGTGCAATACCACGCTGCGTTAATCCGCAAAGCATTACAGGAACAGCGTTAAAGATCTCTTCAAATTGCTCTAGGCCTTCGATGCCTTGCTCTGCAAGTGTTGCAATTGACGTTTCTGGATCGTAAAGCATGCTCAGTGAAAGTAACACGCCGCCCACGAGTGCGTTGTCTTCGCTCTCTTCAGGCATCAGTGTTTCCCAGTCATCACGGGCGATCTGCCAGCCTTGAAGTAAGCCTTCACAGAAATCACGAGCAGCGGTGTTCACCACTTCTGCATCATCTAATTGGCACGCTTCAGGCCAAACCCAAGTACCTTCGATTAGCTCAGGACGTGTTTTATTCCAAAGCGTGATGATAACTTCAATGTAGCTTTCAAGTTGCTCACCGTCTGTAAATGGAGCAACTTCTTCGCCACCCCAAAGGAACGGTAGCCACTCATGCGGCGTTAACACATTAGGCGCCGCTGCCATTGCAGTGACAAATCCCATGGTTTTGTGTTCTGTGATTAGCTTTCCTTCCAACTCTGGAAGCGCAAGAATATCTTGTAAAGTCAAAGTGAGGTACCGTAAAAGGGAACATATTTGCGCTTATAGTACCAATGAACTTGTGCCAATCAAGCTTCAATCTAAAAAGGCTTGATGTCATGGATGATAAACACTAGGTTTAACAGAAAAGAAAACAATAAAAGAATTATGCAGATACGGTCGTCTTTAAAGAAAAAAAGTATGGTAGCGCTTGGGTTATACCTTGCGATGTTTATTGCCATTGTCGGTAGTGTGACGTATTACGTCGTAGAATCCCCTGTGCGCGCCAAATTACAACAAAACCTCGACTTGCGTACACAACTTTTATCCGCATTGATTACAGAGCCACTCAGCAGCTCTCAAGGCTTTGTAGATAGTCTAGTTGGCTTTGCTCAAGCACATCACAACACTGATGATGTTATTCCGCTCTTTAAGTCGATGTTGGCGGCGAGCGACGATACGATCGTCAGTGCCGGAATTTGGCCTGAACCTTATGCGCTTGACTCTAAAAAGCGTCTTAACAGCCACTTTTTCAATAAAGCCGACGATGGAAAAATTGATCAGCTGTTTTCTTACAACAATCCTAAAAATGTTCCTTATCAAGAAGAGTATTGGTACACCTCTGTAGTCAACAAAAAACAAGGAACCATCTCTTGGAGCGATGTGTATATCGACCCATACACACACGTTCGAATGATTACTGCTTCATCGCCTTATTATTACGACGGCATTTTTGCTGGCGTTGCGACGGTGGATCTCTCACTTGAAGAGTTGCTAGGCTTTATCAAGAACCACGCCGAAGAATACAATCTTGGCATTATGCTCAGAGATAAACTCAATCAAGTGTTGGTTTCGCATAACTTCAATCTCGTTGAAGGGATCTACATCAGTAGCAATCAATTTGGTGATTTCGGTTGGCAAGTGGATGTGGTTAATTCTAAGTCACGTGTAGCAGACGAAGTATTTCGTCAGGTAATGAGTATTGAGGGCGGTATTGTTCCGCTATTACTACTTTGTGTGATGGCGGGTTACTACTTATTGAACCGTTATTTGATTAGCCCAATTACAACTATTGCCGCACAGGTAGATAGCTCGAAAGCAGGCGAAATCATCGATGTTGACTACTCAAGTGATGACGAAATCGGTCATTTGATTAAAACCTTCAACGAAAAGACCATTTATCTTGAAGCGGAAAAGGTTAAAGCTCAGGCATCCACCAATGCAAAAACCGCTTTCCTTGCGACCCTGTCACATGAAATTCGTACCCCTATGAATGGGGTATTGGGTACTGCTCAGATCCTATTAAAAACGCCTCTAAATTCTGAACAAGAGAAGCATCTCAAGAGTTTGTATGAGTCCGGTGATCACATGATGACCTTACTCAACGAGATCTTAGACTTTTCGAAGATCGAGCAGGGAAGGCTGGATCTTGATGAGACTCGCTTCCCACTCGATTCGATCATCGGCAGTATCAACAGTGTCTACTACACACTCTCTTCCGAGAAAGGGCTGCAATTCAAAGTGTACTCTGAGGTGCCTTCTGGTCGTTGGTACTTCTCAGATAAAGCACGTCTACGACAAATCTTGTTTAATCTATTGAACAACGCGGTGAAGTTTACTTCCAGAGGCTTTGTCGAGGTGTACCTGAAAGAAGTCGTAGAGGGGAGTGACACCTATCTTAGTATTCGAGTTCGCGACACCGGAATTGGTATCTCTAAAGAAGCTCAAAAGCGTATTTTTAAACCATTTGAACAAGCGGAGTCTTCGACCACAAGACGTTTTGGCGGTACAGGCCTTGGCTTAGCGATTGTGAAGAAAATTGCGCAATTGATGGATGGCAGTATTACCGTTACCAGTGAAGAAGGGATAGGCACGAGCTTTGATGTTCGATTGAAGATTCAGCCATGTCAGCCTGGTGAGATAGAGAGTTTGCCACATAAGAAGTTGGACTACTCAGGCTTAAAAGTATTGATTGTCGAGGATAACCGAACGAATACGGTGATCATTGAAACCTTCATGAGCAGCAAAGGTTTCACTTGTAAGAGCGTCGAAAATGGTGAACTTGCAATACAAGCAGTGGTTGCCGAGCGCTTTGATTTGGTACTCATGGATAACCATATGCCTGTGATGGATGGCGTTGAATCAACCACTGCGATTCGTGCTTTGATAGGTGATGTGTCATCGGTACTGGTATTTGGTTGTACGGCTGATGTCTTTAAAGAGACTCGCGAACGTATGCTCGGGGCGGGTGTGGACTACATTATAGCTAAGCCGATTGATGAGCGTGAACTGGATGACGCGTTGTTCCGCTATTCAAATAAGCTTTACCAATACCATGAAGTAAAAGCGGATGCTCTCGAAAGCCAAGATGTAAAAAAACACGACTCGAAAAGTAAAAGTGAGTCACTGCCTAAACCTGATCTGCGAAATAAAGATAACACCGAAGAGCTGTTAGTGACGCTGTATGTGGCGCTAGAAGACAACAACCTAGAACTGATTCAATTTGCACTAGAGAGCCTGCGTGTCCACGTTGAACCTATGAACAACGCTGAACTTACTGAACAAGTCGATAATGCGCTAGAGCAGGTTTCTTTAGGAGCACCACCTACACAAGATGTCATCAATATCATTACTGTAAATTTACCTATGGCCTAGATGTTGTTTAATTACAGAAAGTAAATAACGAATTGTATATTATTTGACCTTGGTGTGATTTTTTGGTGAAAGTGACTGCTTTTTAAGTAGTTTTTGGTCGTTAATTTACAACTTGATTTCTAATTTGAAATGTATGACTGCTAATCTTATGGTTTAATAGCGACATTATCTGGCAGGGTGTAAATATACCTTGTTTATATGTTGCTAATTCACTCAATAGGCAGTGATATATTTTAGGTTTAACGTCAATGAAGTCTCGTGGTCCATTTTGTATTCGAAACGCAGCTGCGGATACATTTGCTATGGTCGTTTTCTGTTTTATTTCAGGCATGATTGTAGAAGTGTTTATTTCTGGTATGACATTTGAGCAGTCTCTCGCTTCTCGAACGTTATCTATCCCAGTAAACATTGCTATCGCTTGGCCTTATGGTGTTTTTCGTGATTGGTTCTTGCGTAATGGTGCAAAGCTTTCACAAAGTTCGTTGATGAAGAATATTTCTGACCTTTTAGCTTACGTGTTGTTCCAGTCACCTGTGTATGCCGGTATTTTATTGGCGGTTGGTGCTTCAAGCGACCAGATCTTTACGGCTGTAACCAGTAACGCTGTGATCTCATGTGGTATGGGCGTGCTGTACGGTTACTTCTTAGATATGTGCCGTAAATGGTTTCGAGTTCCGGGCTACTATCAACAAGCATAAGAAAAGCAACAAGCGTAAGTGCAGCTAAAGAATGAAATTTGGTTTGTTTTTGATCTAATGAGTTAATTTGTAATCGAACAAACTGAAAAAGGCACTTTTTTTGACAATGCCCCTTGACCAAAGCAAGCAGAATCAATAAAGTAGCGCCTCGTTGAGTGACAAGCTTAACACACAATTTGTGGAAGGATGGCTGAGTGGCTTAAGGCGCTCGCCTGGAAAGCGAGTATACGTTTATAGCGTATCTGGGGTTCAAATCCCCATCCTTCCACCACTATTCAAAACCCTAGCAGAAATGCTGGGGTTTTCTCGTTTTAGAGCCCCTATATTTCACGTCATCTGCATCCATCCCTAGTATCAGTTCCTTTAATCATTTCTTTATAGTTATTTCCTCTATTAATGCCGTCGCAGATTGAACCATATTTGGTGTTTTTATCATCGATAAACGCTTGATCTTTTGGCATGAATCTAGATTATTAATAGTACGAAATATTATTAATAATCTACTATTAGGAATCCATTACCCCATGACAGAAACCCTAGTTTCTCCAATGCTCTCTTTTACTATCGCGATTTCGTTACTGTTTATCGGTAAAGGTTTGATTGAACGATCTGAAGTATTAAGAAAGTATTCACTACCAGAACCTGTGATTGGTGGCTTTGTTTGTGCTGCGACCGTAGCGGCGCTTTACTATATTTTTGAAATCCAAATCACCTTTAGCCTAGATGTCAGAGACTTTTTGCTTCTCTACTTTTTTGCTGGTATCGGACTCCAAGCGGATATTAAGACACTGATTAAGGGGGGGCGACCGTTGTTCATTCTATTGTTTCTTGCTGCCGTCTTTATCGTTCTGCAAAACGTGGTCGGGATGGCTGTAGCTTCTGGCTTTGGAATGGATCCTAAAGCTGGTTTGTTATCGGGCTCTGTTAGCTTAATCGGTGGCGTAGGTACAACGTTAGCGTGGGCGCCAATGTTTGTGGAAGAGTTTGGTATTGCTAACGCGCTAGAGCTAGGTGTTGCGTCAAATACGGTTGGTTTGATAGCGGCGTGTGTGATTGGTGGCCCAATTGCCAACTACCTACTAAACAAGCACAAAGTGAGTCCATCCAATGAAGAAGAAGTGACAGTTGGTGCGTACCAAGAAAGTGAAACTCGCACTGAATTGAGCCATTACGGTGTCTTGTGGGCGTGGTTGATTCTCAACTTAACATTGATGCTCGGTTACAGTCTGAGCGAAGTTATCGATTCGATGGGCTTAAAACTCCCGTTATTCGTAAGCTGCCTAATTGCCGGTATCCTCATTGGAAATATTGGTCGAGCATTGTTCAAGAAGCGCCGTACACAAGAGAAAATTGCCCAAGGCCGCAAAGGCTTAGCGATGATCTCTGACATCTGTTTGGGTATGTTCTTGACCATGGCCTTGATGGGGCTGCGTATCTGGGATCTCGATGGACTGTTTGGCTATATTTCTGTTGTCATGAGTATCCAGATCCTGCTTTCGCTTCTGTTTACGATATTTGTCGTTTATTACTTGATGGGAAGAAACTACGATTCTGTGGTGATATGTTCAGGCTTCGGTGGTATCACCCTTGGCTCGACAGCAACTGCGATTGTTAACATGACCGCGGTAACTCACCGCTATGGCGCAAGCCCACAAGCGTTCATTGTGGTGCCATTAGTGTGTGGTTTCTTTGTTGATTTGATCAACGCGCTAGTGATCAGTTTCTTTGTTGGTATGTAGGTGACGTGACTGGTTATTGACAGCTTGAGATTAACATCGAGATAATGACTACAAAGGCGATAACGAAAGTTGTCGCCTTTGTATTATTTACAGCAAACTAAATAATATGAATATTCCTTCAACCTTTGGCTTGGCAGTGACTCGGTGCACAAGTTAGTAAGTGCAAACACGATCTTGATAAATTGGGATACATGTTCGCAGCAAATTTGTGAGACGCTTAATTAAGTGTCAGTTGAATCAAAAGGAAGTTGAATGCACCACTTTAATATCCGCGCGCTGGAATACCTTAATGCTTTATCGAAATATGGGTCGTTACGTAAGGCATCTAAGATGATGAACGTTGACCCTGCCGCGATGAGTAGAATGCTGACACAGTTAGAAGCGCAAGCGGAAATGAAAGTATGGGAGCGCAACAACCGCCAATCACTGTTAACTGAAGCGGGCAATGAACTGCTGAATTACTACCGTTCCATTGTTCGTGGAGAGGCCGCAGTGCTTGCTCGACTAACCAAGCTTAAAAACCTCAAAGGAGGCAATGTCAGCATTGCCATCGGTGAAGGGTTTATTACCAACTTGGTGTCAAAGCCGATGCAAACCTTCATGACTCGTTATCCTGATATCAATCTTTCTATTGAGATTGCGGGTGCATTGGACGCCGTAAAAATGTTGGAAGATCAACAGATCGATTTCGCGATTACCTATGCTTCTGCACCGCACCCCAAACTACACTCACACGTTGAACGTAGCCATCCGCTCGAATTGATTGCTCCGAAAGGGCATTTCCTTACGATGAAAAAATCGCCTGTGGTAATGCAAGATATTCAAGACGCTTCTCTCGCCTTAATCGATAATTCGACCGGCATGGGGAGGCTGGTAAAGCAGGCCGAACAAATTTCCCATCTTACCTTGCAGCCAAAGCTTCAAACCAATTCGGTAACCGCACTGACTAACTTTGTTTCAGCAGGGCTGGGCGTAACCTTTATGCCCAAACTCACCGTGATCGATGAGATAAAGTCCGGACAGATTGAAGTGGTTGCGACCGAGTTGGATATCTTATCGAAGGCAACCGTTAAGGTTCAATCTTTGAAAGGCCGCGCACTCACGCTACAGGCCGAAACCTTGTTAGATTTCTTACTTGAAAACGCCACTTTCTTGAGTCATGACGCTTACAATATCTAGGCATAGTAGATTTATGTAACGATCCCTCCTAAGCTCCCAAATACCGCCAATGTCACAGTTCCAAACTGCCGAATTCGTTTTTAAGTAGAATTGAGTTTTTGTCAACGCGATCTCTATTGTTAAGTCAACATATGCGGAATAAGTTACAAAGCATTAACGAAACGAGTTTTAGACTGTCAGCTGTGTTCGACAGGTTTTAGCTTTGTCAGGTATTAGGGGAAGAGAATGGAAGTTATTGTAATTGGCAGCGGTGTTATTGGGTTGACTAGTGCTTGGTACCTGGCGAAAGAAGGTCACTCGGTGACGGTTATCGATCGTCAAGATAGCAGTGGTAAGGAAACCAGTTTTGCGAATGCTGGCCAAATCTCTTACGGCTACTCCTCCCCATGGGCCGCCCCCGGTATCCCTTTAAAAGCGATGAAGTGGCTCACCCAAGAACATGCGCCATTAAAAGTGAAACCGTCACTTTCTCCTGAATTGGTTTCTTGGGCGTCTAAGATGCTCGCCAACTGCAATGAAGCCAAATACGCACAGAATAAATCGCGGATGTTGAGAGTCGCAAACTACAGCCGAGATTGTCTGACTGAGCTAAGAACCAGTGAGCAATTGGCTTATGAAGGTAGGCAGAAAGGGACGTTGCAAGTGTTTCGAAGCGAGAAGCAATTGGATTTCATTCAGCAAGATATGAAGCTGCTTAAAGAAAGTGGAATTGAGCACTCGTTGTTTGATGTTGAGCAGTGCCTATCCATCGAACCTGGTTTATCAGACGTGAAAGATAAGCTCGTAGGTGGCCTGTATTTACCACATGATGAAACCGGTGATTGCCATCAATTCTGTTTAACCTTAACTGAGAAAGCCAAGCAACTCGGTGTTAGGTTCGTGTTTGATACTGAAGTGGTCAAGCTCAATCATCAGAATCAAACCATTGAAAGTATTACCACGACTCAAGGTGACTTCAAAGCGGACGCTTACGTAGTCGCGTCTGGCAGTTATTCTCGTGATCTGTTGAAGCAAGTAGACCTGTCTATTCCTGTCTATCCAGTCAAAGGGTATTCGCTGACATTGCCTATCGTGAATGCTGATAAATCACCTACCTCTACCGTGATGGATGAAACCTACAAAGTGGCGATGACTCGTTTTGATGACCGCATTCGCATTGCGGGTACGGCAGAGCTTGCTGGTTTTGATTATCTCATTCCTGAAAAACGTAAAGCCACGATTGATATGGTGATCAAAGACCTCTTTCCTCAAGCCGGGGATTTTTCTAAGGCAGAGTATTGGACAGGACTAAGACCAATGACGCCAGATGGCACACCTATTATCGGAAAAACTCCAATCAAGAATTTGTTTACTAATACGGGGCACGGAACCTTGGGTTGGACGATGGCGTGTGGATCAGGAAAGATCTTGGCAGGCGTGGTCAGCGGCTCAAGTAGTGATATCAAAACAGATGACTTGAGTATTCATCGTTATCTATAAATGTACGTAGTTAATAATGTAGCCTCTACTCTGGCTCAATGACCCTAGATTAAGATCGTTTCGAGGGTCATTGTGTTGTTTTCGTAACTTTTCGATAGATTTAGGGCAAGTTAGGGCTCTATTGTCATTACCATTTATGTTTATGAGGCGAATTGAGATTGAAATGCTCCAAACTCGTCAGGCAACTCTGGATTGGTGAGGTTAATGATCTTACGGCTTTCTAGTCTAGTTGAGCTCACCACATTACCAAAATGCTGGTTAAACAGTGAATCAAACTCACCACTGAATATGAAATCTTGAAGCTTATCATCCAATAATTGCGCAAATTGCACTTTGTCTGGGTGTACATAAAAGACCAAAGGAAGAGGGTAATAAAGCAAGGTGCTTTCTTCTATCATTAGCCCTTCCAGCAAGCTTGCGTGTTCTTGGTATATACTTTCTACTTCATTGGCGCCGAGTGACACATAATCACATTTTTTATTTGAGAGAAGTTTAAGAACCTCTGGTAACGTTCCTTGCTCTAGTACTCGATATCCATTTGCTCTAAACAGCTCAGCGTCAGCCCATGTCGCCGGAACTCCAGCTGTCAGTGATTTCAATTGATCACTATGGATATGATGGAATGTAGGTTGATCTTGTTCCCGAACGACTAAAATACGGTGCCCAAGTAATCCTTTGCAAATTGGAGAGTTGAGCTTGATTAAAGGTTTGTTTGCAAATTTTTTGTTCCCTGCGACTGTAACGAGTACGTCATAATCCTTGTTGAATATATTCCCCTCATCCTCTGCTCTCGGAAAATCGGTCTTGTCGTCGTGAACGACAACAGATTCATTTGAATTCCAATTCAATAAGCTGCGGATCAATTCGAATTCGTAGTGCTGTCTTTTATTTGATTTATTGCCATTCCAAAAGTTAAACATATCTGTCCTAAGGGCTAACTCATATTTTAATCTTGATATGCTGTCATAGGTTTAACAATCAAGAAAGCGCTTTCTTGAATTTTTGAGAGGAGCATAGATAGTTGGAGATTATGAAAATGGAGAACGGTGATGAAAAGACTATTTGAGAAAGCGTACAAGCTGATAAATGACAAAGAAAATAGATGATCAGTATTCATGATGAGGTCACTTTGGTGCTTTATTTAATTTACTGTTTTATAAGGTTTTTATTGTTATATTGGTAATTAATGTGATGAATGGCACTGTTATATATATCCGCTCTCTGTCTGTTTTAAATTTGTGATCTATGGTTCGTTTCATTCAATTGTAAGTTGAAGAATCATAGAATCAGCTTATTATCCACCCAAAGAAAGCGGTTTCTTGAAATGAGTAACCGATAGTAAATACTAAAGCACCCCCTTTTTTTAAAGTTAAAAGAAAGCGCTTTCTTTCTAGTTATTATCATTAAAAAGGACAACGTGATGCACAAAAAGACATTGATTGCTTCGCTCGCTATTGGAGCTTTATTTGGAGCATCTGTACAAGCAGATGAAGTAAAGCAGGGCGGTACGCTAACGGTGCCAATTATCAATACTGGCTTTGTTGAAAACTTCAACCCGTACACAACTAAAGACCTACTTCACGGTGTGATGTTTGAACCTCTAGTTGTATTTAACAATATGACGGGTGATGTTGATTACCGATTAGCTGAATCAGTTGAATTTTCAGAAGATCTTAAGACACTAACTCTTAAGCTTCGTGAAAACCTGAAGTGGTCTGATGGTACTAAACTAACAGCAGAAGACGTTGTATTTAGCTTTATGCTAACTAAAGACGCTCCAGCATTTGACCAAAAAGGTATTTGGTCAGCGGGTAACCTGCAAGAAGTTACTGCTTCTGATGAGAGAACGGTTGTCTTCTCACTGGCGGAAGCGGATTCTACTTTCGCTTGGAACCTAGAGCGTTACCACGTTGTACCGAAGCATATTTGGTCGAAAGTTGAAGAGCTGACAACGTTCACCAACTTGAACCCAGTAGGTAGTGGCCCAATGACCACGGTTAAATACATCAAGCCGCAACAGATGGAGCTATGCCGAAACCCTAATTACTACCTAGAGAACCGCCCGTACCTAGATTGTGTGAACTTCCGTTCTTACAATGATAACTCTCAAATCCAACCGGCCTTAATTAAAGGTGAAATTGATTGGGGTTCAAACTTTATCGCTGACGTTGAGTCAACGTTTGTTGGTGTTGATAAAGAAAACCATCATTTCTGGTACCCCGCTAACGATGCGATTCATCTTTACGTAAATACTAAAGAAGCGCCTTTTGATGATCTTCGCGTTCGCCAAGCATTATCTATGGCACTTGACCGTGAAACTATCGTCGATATTGCAGCTTACGGCTACCCAACGCCTAACTACAATGCTGGTGGTATTGCTGAGCTTTACGAAACGCATATCGACAAAGCTGTATCTGCTAAATACGCGGATCTGACACAATACGACGCTGAAAAGGCGAAAGCTTTACTTGACGAAGTTGGTCTAGTCGATAAAGACGGGGATGGATTCCGTGAAAAGAAAAATGGCGAAACATTTGAGTTCGACATTGAAGTCGTTGCGGGTTGGACTGACTGGATTCAAGTTGTTCAGATGGTATCTGAGTACTACGAAGAGGTTGGTGTAAAAGCGAATATTAAAACGGTTGACTGGTCTGTCTATGATAGCAACTTGAAAGACAGTAAATACACAATGTCTATCAACTGGTCAATGGTTGCGACTAACCCAATCTTGGCTTATCAAGAGTACTTCTCGACATCACGTATCGGGAAAACTTGGCATGCGGGTCATGGCGTTAATTCACCAGAGATCGATGCATTGATCGATAGCTTCGGCAAAATTGGTGACGCTGAACAGCAAGAAGAAGTGTTGAGCGAGCTTCAAGAATTTACGGCTAAAAATCTTCCGTTTATTCCTCTGTTCTCTAACCCGACTTGGTTCCAGTACAGCACTAAGAACATTGTTGGTTGGCCTAGCGCTGAGAACCCATACGTACAACCAGTATGGTACGACGGTGGTAAGCGAGTAATCATTCTCAACAACCTACACCTTAAGTAAGTTATTTCTAATTTGGCCGTAACGTAAGTTGCGGCTCTTAGGTTAAAAGATATTTATGTCATTTCTGTTTCGTCGATTCGGTTTTTATTTCACAGCCTTTCTGATTGCTATCTCGTTTAACTTTATGTTGCCTCGTTTAATGCCTGGTGACCCAGTAGATGCTCTGTTTGCTGCTGCTCAAGGTCGTATGGATCCAGCTCAGATGGATGCGGTTCGTGAGATGTATGGTTTTGTTGATGGTAATGTTTTCGAACAATACTTTGCATATATGAAGAGTGTATTTACGCTTGATTTGGGGCCGTCTATTTTGATGTTTCCTATTAGTGTTTCTGATGTGCTTGCTATGGCACTGCCGTGGACTATGTTTCTGGCGCTTGGTTCGCTCATTGTCGCTCTCATCATCGGTGTCAGTATTGGAACTTATGCGTCATATCGACGTGAAGGGCTGTTTGGGCAAATTGTTCCTCCAGTCTTGGCTTTTATTAGCAACTTTCCGTATATCGTAACCGCGTTACTGTTGTTCTATTTCTTCGGTCTAAAGTTAGATTTACTACCTTTGGCTTACACTTATGACCCGTCACTTGAGCCCGGTTTTACGTGGGAATTTGTTTCTAGTGTGGCTAAACACGCTGTGCTTCCAATGGGCTCTATGGTCTTGGTTGGAATCGCAACATGGGTCTTCAATATGCGTAATGCGATGATCAATGTCTTGGGAGAGGATTACGTGACGATGGCTGAGGCCAAAGGCTTGAGCAGCTATCGTGTGATGTCTCGATACGCTGGTCGAAATGCCATTCTTCCTGTCGCGACCGCTATTGCTATGGCAATCGGCTTCTCATTCGCGGGCTCAATCATGACCGAAGTAGTCTTTAACTACCAAGGCTTGGGCAACATTCTTCTTAAGGGAATTGTGGCGCGAGATTATCCTTTGATTCAAGCCATTCTTCTTATTTTAGTGACCGCAGTGCTTGTTGCTAACTTTATCGCCGACTTACTGTATGTCTGGCTTGATCCACGAATTTCGAATTGAGGCACATCATGGATAATTTAATTGACACTCAAAAAATTTCGAAGCGAACAAATATACCGGCACGTGAGCCGAAATGGTCGTGGAAAAATGTAAAGAAAACATTAGGTAAAGCCTATGCTTTTTTCTACGGTAACCCACCAGCAATCATCGGTACTTTTTTACTTACGGTAGTTTTAGCTGGTGCACTATTTGCCCCTGTTTTATCAACGCACAATCCCGAAAAGCGTGTTGCGCGCCCTCATGAAGCACCAAGTGCTGAACATATTATGGGCACAACTCGTAGTGGACGAGACGTGTATAGCCAAGTTCTTTTTGGGGCGAGAAAGTCACTGACTGTCGCGATCTCTGCGGGCGTAATTGCAATGACTATCGCAGTTTTAGTCGGCGTTTCTTCAGGCTACTTTGGCGGAAAAATTGATGAGCGCTTGAACTTTATTACTAACGTATTTCTCGTGTTTCCGCAGCTACCCTTGCTGATTGTTCTCGCTGCATTCTTAGGGCAAGTCGGTTCGTTGGTTATCACTATGTTGTTAGGAATAACCTCCTGGCCTTGGGGGGCGAGGGTAATTCGTGCACAGACCATGGCAATTAGAAGCAAAGAATTTATCATTTCTGCAGAGGTTATGGGTGAATCAAAAATTCGTATTATTTTAGTCGAGATTTTACCTAACTTAGTTTCGATTGTTTTTGGTGGCTTCCTTGGCACGGTTATCTACGCAATGGGATCTGAAGCTGGCCTTGGTATTTTAGGTTTAGGTGATGCAACGGAAGTGAGTTGGGGTTCAATGTTGTATTGGGCACAGACATCTTCGTCGCTATATACCGGAGCATGGTGGGAAATGATGGTTCCTGCATTAGCGTTAGCGATTACTGGTGGTGGATTAGCACTGATTAACATGTCCATTGACCAAGTGAGCAACCCTAAATTACGTACGGGCCCACACATCAAATTGTGGCACAAACTTAAAAAAGAAGCAGACAAACGCCGAGGTTTATAATGAGCAAGCTACTAGAAATTAATAATCTGTGTGTTGATTACGTTTCTCCTAATGGTGTAGCGAGAGCCGTAAACGACGTAAGTATTTCCATTGCGCCCGGAGAAACGCTCGGTATTGCTGGTGAGTCTGGTTGCGGTAAAAGTACATTGGCTTTTGCAATATCAAGGCTCCATAAAGCACCAGCCCTTATCTCTGAAGGCGAGATACTTTACAAAGGGCAAGATGTTTTAAAAATGAATAACAAGCAGTTACGTGACTTCCGCTGGAATGACGTTTCTATTGTTTTTCAAAGCGCAATGAACTCACTTAACCCTGTCATTACTATTGGTGAGCAGTTAACGGACGTTATTCTCGCGCATAAAAAGACACCTTATAAGCAAGCTCATGAGCGTGCGGTTGATTTATTAGAAACGGTCGGGATGCACGGCGATAGAATGTCGAGCTTTCCCCATCAACTGAGTGGGGGAATGCGCCAGCGTGTTGTTATCGCAATTGCATTGGCGTTGGAGCCTAAACTGATCATCATGGACGAGCCAACGACGGCACTCGATGTGGTTGTTGAACGTGAAATATTGAATGAACTGTATGAACTTAAGAGTAAGTTTGGTTTCTCCATTCTATTTATTAGCCATGACTTAAGTTTGATGGGTGAGATTGCTGATCGAATTGGCGTGATGTATGCGGGTAACCTTATTGAGTTAGGCGATGCTAAAACGGTATTTAGTGACCCCAAGCATCCTTATACCAAAGGGCTTATCTCTTCATTCCCGACTATTCATGGGCCAAAAGAACGCTTGTATGGGATCCCTGGAAATCCCGTCAACCTACTCGACACTCCTCAGGGATGTAACTTCCAAGAGCGATGTGGCGAATGCATTTCAATGTGCATCAAAAGTGAACCTCGTTTAGGCACAGTTGCGACTGGGCATCACGTATCTTGTCATCTAGTTTGAGCGAAAGATTATGAATACTTTAAATAACGTTGATAAAAGCGAAGTTATCTTATCAGTTAAGAACTTGGTAAAAGATTTTCCACTTGGCCAGTCAGTGAAAAGCAACATGATGCGAGCGGTTAATGATGTTTCATTTGATCTTCGAAAAGGAGAAGCATTAGCGATTGTTGGCGAATCTGGTTCTGGAAAAAGTACTGGTGCTCGAATTCTTACTCGCATTTACGATAAAACTGCTGGGGATATTGAATTTAAGGGCGAGCCATTATCTGACTATATTGAAAAACATGGTGAGCTTGAATATGCACGCCAAGTGCAAATGATTTTTCAAGACCCGTTTGGCTCGTTGAATCCTGTACACACGATTTACCACCATATTGCGCGGCCATTACTTATTCATAAGCGAGCAGAAAAAGATGCGGTTCCTAGCCTTGTTTATGAACTCCTTGAAATGGTTGGGTTGACGCCAGTAAAAGAGACAGCAGAGAAGTACCCCCATGAATTGAGTGGTGGACAACGACAACGTGTGGCTATCGCACGTGCAATTGCAGTGAGTCCTGAAGTTATATTGGCGGACGAGCCTATCTCAATGCTTGATGTGTCCGTTCGATTAGGCATCTTAAACCTAATGGCTGACTTGAAAGATAAGCATGGTATTTCGTTTATGTACATTACTCATGACATCGCGACGGCGCGTTATTTTGCTGAGAAAACGGCAGTTATGTACGTTGGACATATGGTGGAGTGGGGCAATAGCGACAATGTAACGCAGAATCCACAACACCCATATTCTCAGCTGTTGCTTTCAGCGGTACCTGAAGTCGGTAAATCAGGTAAGCGCGATATGAATGTGAAAAAGGGCGATATCCCTTCTTGGAAGCCAAGTAGTGTCGGTTGCCCGTTCGCAAGCCGTTGTATGAAAGCCGATAAGCTTTGCACGCAATCGATCCCAGAACCGACTCAAATTGCAGAAGAGCATTTTGCTCGCTGTCATCACCTATAAACCTTTAATCCTTTTTTGAAACGCAAAAGAAAGCGCTTTCAAAAATTTAAGAGTAAGAATTTTTTTGGAATTTTGATATGAAAAAAGACAATAATTTCACATCTGAAGTTGATGGTAAGTTCGTTGATTTAGATGGTGAGCGTTACTACCAAATCTCTAATGTTGACCAAATGACGCCGTTTTTTATTAGCGTTGTATCGTCGAGCGATCACTGGTTATTTATTTCATCGACAGGCAGCCTTTCAGCAGGACGCATTCGTCCGGAAAATGCGCTTTTCCCTTATAAGTCTGTCGACCATATTCATGAAAACGCTGAAAATACCGGGTCGAAATCCATTTTTCGCATTGAATACGGTGACAAGGTTGTACTTTGGGAACCGTTCAACACGTTTCATGATGGGATTTTCCAGGTTGAACGTAACCTTTACAAAAATACGATTGGAGACAAGATCGTATTTGAAGAAACAAACCATACTTTGCAACTGAAATTCCAATACAGCTGGAATACGAGCGAGAAATACGGCTTTATTCGTCGTTCAAAGCTGACCAATTTAGCGAGCTTCGAGCGTAAAGTTGAAGCGCTAGATGGCTTACAAAATATACTACCTTCAGGCGCTCCACTATCAGCACTCCAAACAAGAAGCGCATTAGTTGATGCGTACAAATGGAATGAGCAAGTTGATGGTAGTTCATTAGCACTATTCAGCATGTATGCCAAATTGAGCGATAGAGCGGACCCTGCTGAATCTTTGCTGGCGACTACAGTCTTTAGTTTAGAAACAGAAACTAGCCAAATTTTACTGACTAGCACTCAGGTGAATGCATTTAGAAAAGGGCGACCGATTGAAAGTGAGCCTTTGACTAAAGGGATTAGAGGAAGCTATTTAGTTCATAAGTCTCTGACACTGCGAGCACATCAAACCAAAGTTTGGTCGATTGTCGCTGATATAGACAAGACTCATTCCGATATCTGTCAGCTTCAATCTGAGCTCTCTGTTCCTGCTAACCTAGTATTAGCTTTAGAAAAGAGCATTGCAGATAATCAAAATGAATTGATCACATTGATGTCTGGCGCGGATGCGTGGCAAATAACAGCTGAAGAAAATACAAGCGTTCACCATTATGCCAATGTGTTGTTCAATAACATGCGTGGTGGCGTGTTTGAAAACGGCTATATGTTAGAAAAGGCTGACGTAGTTAAAACTATGGAAAAGGCCAACTCTCAGATAGTTGGCCGCCATCAAGACTTTTTTGAACAGTTAGGGGATGTTTTCAGCCATTCCGAATTAGTTTCGCGCGCTAAAGCGACAGGAGATTCTCAATTAGTTCGATTGAGCTACGAATATCTACCGCTTACTTTTGGACGTCGTCATGGTGACCCTAGCCGCCCTTGGAACCACTATGAGATTAAGCTCAAAGATGAAAATGGCGAACGCTTACTTTCTTATCAAGGCAACTGGCGTGATATCTTCCAAAACTGGGAAGCGATGGCTCTTAGTTATCCTGGGTTCATCAAATCATTCATCTCTAAGTTTGTTAATGCTTCAACGGTGGACGGCTACAATCCGTATCGAATCACTAAAGATGGTGTAGATTGGGAGCTGTTAGAGGCGGATGATCCTTGGAGTAACATTGGTTACTGGGGCGATCATCAAATCATCTATCTATTAAAATTCCTTGAGCTGGCAGACAAATTTGAGCAAAGCGATCTTATCGAATTATTAGAAAGTGACATTTTTAGTTATGCCAATGTGCCTTACGAGCTTTGTGGAGTGCAAGGTCTCTTTGATAACCCTAAAGATACCGTTGAGTTCAACCAAGACCTGCAGGAACTGACAGAGCAACGTGTCAAGAGTTTAGGCAGTGACGGTCGCTTGTTGATGACGGGTGACCAAGAAGTTTATATGGTCAACTTAATGGAGAAGATACTCGTACCTTTGTTGGCGAAATTGAGTAACTTAGTGCTTGATGGTGGTATTTGGCTCAATACACAACGTCCAGAATGGAATGATGCAAACAACGCTATCGTTGGCAACGGTCTGTCAATGGTAACCTTATACTACATGCGTCGCTATGTTGCCTTTATGCAGCGCCTGTTAGAGAAGTCACCATCTTCATACAGTATTTCCAAAGAAGTGTTTGAGTGGATGTCTTCTGTTACACAGATTGTTTCAGAGGCAAATACAGAGATTCGTCAAGATACGGTAACTCGTCAAACTCGCAAAGCAATGCTGACTAAGCTGGCTAAATCTGCTGCTAACTATCGTGAGCGTGTTTACCGAGTAAATGGATTTTCAGGGAAAACTAAAGTTGAGAAAGAAGCGATTGTTCAATTGATGGGCGCGAGCTTAAAAATCCTGGATTCTACGATTACAAACAACTTGCGTGAAGACGGTTTGTATAATGCGTATAACATCTTGAGTTGTTCTGGTGAGAGCTTAATGGTTGAAGAGCTTTACCCGATGCTAGAAGGACAGGTTGCAGTATTAAGTTCGGGTCTATTATCACCTAAACAAGCGGTTGAGTTGTTGGATAAATTGTTTGCCAGTGATATGTATCGTGCTGATCAAAATAGCTTCATGCTTTACCCTGACCGCGAGCTGGCTTCTTTTATGGACAAAAACTGTTTAGACGCTAAAGACATTGATCAGAGCAAATTGTTAAGCATGATGGTTGTTGCCAAAGATAACAGATTAGTAAACCAAGACAGCAAAGGTTCTTACCATTTCAATTCAAGTTTTGAAAACAAAGGTTTCCTTCAGACTGCGATTGATGAAATTAAAGCCGATTACCCGTCAATTAGTGATGATGAATTTTGTCATGTATCTAGTTTGTATGAGCGTGTATTCAACCATAAAGCCTTTACTGGGCGTTCGGGCACCATGTTTGGTTATGAAGGTTTAGGTTGTATCTATTGGCATATGGTTTCTAAGTTGCTGCTAGCTGTGCAAGAAAATTATCAGCATGCTTGGAGTATGGATTCTAATAGTAAGGAAACTCTTAAATTAGCGGATTACTATTACAAAGTGAGAGCTGGTATTGGCTTCAACAAAACGCCGGAAAACTACGGTGCGTTTCCGACGGATCCGTATTCTCATACGCCAAAGCACTCTGGAGCACAGCAGCCAGGGATGACAGGGCAAGTTAAGGAGGAAGTGATTACCCGTTTTGGAGAGCTAGGTCTAGAGGTCGTTGATGGCACAATTGTAATCAACCCATCACTTCTTAGTCCTAAAGAGTTCTTGCAAAAAGCGGCGACTTTTGACTGTCAAAATATTGAAGGACAAATGCAGAGCTTTATTGTTCAGGCTGGGCAACTGGCGTTTACTTACTGTCAGGTACCATTTATTTACCAACTCAATGATGAGCCAACACAGGGTATTGAAGTTCAGTTTAAAGACGGATCAAGTGAGGCATTTGCATCGTTAACGCTAAATCGTGAAATGGCTTCACAGCTCTTTTCTCGTAGTGGCCTCATTGAGAAAGTTGTTGTCGTATTGTCAAAGCACCAGTTACTCTAATTCTAATTTAAAGTGAAATAAAAAGGCTCTAAGTGAATACTTAGAGCCTTTCTTATAATTGTAAAAATAGGGTTTTTGATTTACGAAAATCAAAGCTTGGCCACGGACTCTCTTACAATCAATGTCGGGGTTAATTTGTGCTTCAATGGGTAGTCGCGTTTATTAATTAACGATAAAACACCTTTTGCAGCTTCTTCTCCCATTTCATGGACAGGAAAGTCGACCGTCGATAAGCGAGGACGAATATGCTGGCTATGAGTATCGTTATCGAAGCCTACGACCGAAAGGTCTCGCCCAATAATGAGGTTTCGCTCTGCTGCTACGTCATATACCGCAAGTGCAATGTTATCGTTTTGACAGAAAATTGCGGTGATCTCCGGGTCTCGATCTAACAAGCGTCGCGCAGCGTCGTGGTTGCCTTGATGATCAAAGCGCCCCTCTACAAACAGCCCTGCGTTGTATTCGATACCGAACTCTAACAAGGCATTTCGATACCCTTGAAAGCGATCTCTACTATCAACTTTACTCAACTGGCCTGTTATACAAGCGACTTTTTTATGCCCGTTTTCAAGTAAGTGCTTCGTTGCAAGGTAGCCACCAAGCTCATTATCAATGTAAATACAGCGATCAGAAATCTCAGGAATAAAACGGTTGAGAACAATCATTGTTTCACTGCCTTTCGCTATTTTGATCAGTTCGTCATCACTGAGCTTGTCTGAGTGAACAATGAGGCCATCCACAAGTTTAGATTGCAAAAACTGGATGGAGTCTAGCTCTTTGGTGCGTGATTCTTGGCCACTGGTAACGATCAAGTGGATATTGCTCTGGCGAACAGTATCTTCAGCCGTGTGCATTAATGGGCCATAGAAAGGGCCATCAAGTGAGCCGACTAACATGCCGATACTATTTGAACGGCTAGATGCTAGAGCTTGGGCAAATGCGTTCGGTTTGTAACCTAACTGCTCAATCGCTTTGAATACTTTTTCGCGATTGGCCTCTTTTACCGTAGGGTGACCATTCAATGCTCTTGAGACGGTTGATTGAGAAACTTGAGCAAGTTCAGATACTTCTTTAATGGTGATCAATGGTAGTGGCCTTATCTCTATTAGGAGTTAACTAAGCTATATTACCTTTGTGGTTTGCACGAGCCTAGTAATCCAATGATTAATATTTGAAAACTCTGAACTGCTTAACGCTTAATTTAATTCTTAAGCATACAAAGTAAGGTAACGGATATTTTCATAGACATTATAAAATACTCAAGAAAGCGTTTTCTTTGGTGCTATTATCAAAGAAAACGTACTTTTTGAGTATTGAACAGATATTTTTAAAAAGATACCAGTAAATATAGGTCTCTTAGGAAATTAATTCATCGATCCGCAATGAAATTTAATTGGGGTTCTGCTCGAATTACAATCAATTTTAACAAAATGTGAAATCAAACAAGAAAGCGCTTTCTTTGGGTGATCATGGTCTCTTTTTAACGCTAGGCACTTTTATATACTCATTTTCATAAAGGCGGGCATGGTATCTCCGCGTCATGTTCGTAAGTCACTCATTAATCGATTTTATCTTTATGGGGCACCCATATTACGTGTCGCCTGTTTGGAAGGTCGTGATACAAGGAGCTGTAATGCAACATCTCAACACTCAGGTAAAAATATTAGCGTCTTTGACTACCGCGGCATTGATGTCCGGTTGTACGACGGTAGAACTACCGGCTTCTGGCAGTGCCGACTTAGCTCAAACCGAAAAGCCGATTGTGCTATCCCATGTACCGGTTGTTTCAAGCTCTGATTGGCAATTGGTGTGGGAAGACCAGTTTAACGGTGAGCAAATAAATAAACGCAATTGGTCATTAGAAGTGAACTGCTGGGGAGGAGGGAACAATGAACAACAGTGCTATACGGATGATCCGAATAACGCGTTTGTTAAAGATGGCCTTTTACACATTGTCGCGCTGAAGAAAAGTCATACTGGGCCTGATAATGCTGAAGGCTCGCTTGGTGGAGCAACGAAGACTCTTCCTTATACCTCTGCGAGATTGAGCAGCAAAGACAAGCGTGACAACAAATATGGCCGTTATGAAATCAGAGCAAAGTTACCTGGTGGACAAGGTTCATGGCCCGCAATCTGGATGCTGCCAACCGATAATAAATATGGCTCATGGGCAGCTTCTGGCGAAATCGATATTATGGAAGCGGTTAACCTAAACACACTTTCAGATGCGGCGGGAGCGAAAAATGATGATCTAGAGAGCCGAATCTATGGGACGTTACATTACGGACGAAATTGGCCAGACAATGTTTATAAAGGGCAGGCCGCGATATTGCCAAATGGTGTGAACCCTACTGATGGCTTCCATACATACGCGATTGAGTGGGAAGAAGGTGAAATTCGTTGGTATGTAGACAATATTCATTACGCGACTCAAACTCAAGAGGGTTGGTACAGCCAATATGAAGCGGAAGAAGGGAAACTCATTAATGCGAGTGGAGCAGCTCCGTTTGATGAAAAGTTTCATTTGTTATTGAACTTGGCTGTCGGTGGGGCGTGGTCAGCAAACGCAAATGATAAAGGAATCGACGAAGGTTTGTTTCCGAAAACAATGCTAGTTGATTCAGTAAAGGTTTACCGTTGTAAGGTTGATCGTTGGAAAGGAAAAGGGTGTGCAAGTCGTTCTGAACACGCAATACAAGTAATCGGGCACGAAGCGCCAGAGATCTTAGCAACCGATGATAGTTATGCCGATGGACCAACGTTGGAGATTTTTACCGAAACTCTTAACGCAAGCTTGGCTTATGCAAGTTATGACCCATTGGATATTGTTGACTATCAAGAACTGACCGAACCAGATCGTGGAACAGTGCTACAAGTAAATAAGAGTCAAGGAGCAGGAAATATCTATTTTCGTTCTCCTGTAACGGATGTGACACATTGGCAAGAAACGGGTGAACTGGTCTTTGATTTGAAAGTTGAGAGTATGGCTGATGGGGTTGAACTACTGGTTAAGATGGACAGTGGCTGGCCGAAAACAAGTGACTATACCGTGCCGCTATCAGTAATGAATGAATGGAAGACGGTACGTATTCCAATAGCTGACATTTTAAAGAGAGACAACCGTTTTGCTGGTGGGAATCAAGCTGATCCTACAGTGATCACTAATATTTTAGTGTTTGAGCCTCAAGGAGAAATGAGTTTTAAATTAGACAATATTCGATTTGAAAAGTAAGCCTTTTAACTAGTTACTTTTAATCAAAGCTTGAATAGAAAGGGAGCATACTATGTATGTTCCCTTTTTTTTGCGATGATTTTTGCGGGAGGAAATCGTTTATGTGCTCGAGGCAAATTCTGCGTGATTGAACGGACCGATACGTTCTTATTATGTGGTCAGTGATATTTTACTTAGTTCCATAATTGTTCAAACAAAATACTTAACATCTTGGGTTTTTGTGACTCACGCATAAGAAAGCGCTTTCTTTGTTGGGTTTGATCACGGTTTATATTCACAGGATCGATTTATACTCTTTCCATACCAACTGAGCGGTTAAAGCCAATAAGATTAAGAGTGCATAGTAAATGTGGGCTTAGATTTGATCTTCTTTAAATCTGTTCGATTGGTTTTTTTAAGAAAAATAAAGAAAGCGCTTTCTTTGTGAAAGTATAATTTAGAACATGGAGTTATTATGAAACTTTCTAAGCTTACCCTTGCTTGTTTAGTCGCTACAGCTGGCTTGTCTACTGCACCTGCTGTACATGCCGAAAAATCGGATGGATTTGAATTTCACGGTTATTTCCGTGCTGGTGTTCTATTCAGTGAAAATGATGATTTTAAACGTGCAAAGTTCCCTGCATCTAAAGAGCGTTTAGGTCGATTGGGTGTTGAGTCGGATAGTCACTTTGAAGTTGCACTGCAGAAAAATTTTGAGAATGACGGTGGTCAGAAAATTCGAATCAAAACACGAGCTGCAGCCAACAATGCGGAATATGCAACCAACCAGCTTGGTGCCAATGCCGATGCAACCAACAGCGAAATTGGTATGGCAGAAACTTTTGTCGAGTTTGAAGGTGTATCTGAAACCGGTGTTGTATGGGGGGGTAAGCGCTTTTATGGTAAAGATAATTACATCTTTATGACCGACTTTTTCTACACGGATATGTCGGGTACTGGTGTTGGTATTGAAGGTGTTGAGCTAGGTGGTAATAAGTGGGACTTTGCTTACATTGCAAGCGATGATTCTGGCGATACAAGTTTCTGGGGTGACAGCAACAATATCATGCATGCACTTCATGCTGGCGTGAACTTTGGCAGTGTTGAACTTCACGCTATGGCTAAGTATATGCCAGACAATATGGTCGATTTAGGTTTTGGTAATGGTCCAGAAGCATTCGCTGAGAATGGCTATGAAATGACGGCAATTGTTCACACTGAGTCTGTCTTTGGGTTGTCAGATAAAGGCTTTACAAAATACATCGCGCAGGCTGGTAAAGGCTTAGGTTCGGGTAACCTTTTAGGTGGTACTCTTACAACTTACAACACGTACAAGCCTGGTAGCGACTATCAAAGTTGGTTAACGACAGGCACGGGCTGTGGGACGTCTTGTTTGAAGGCTGTTGATGAAAACGATGTATCACTACGTGCTTTAGCATGGGGTGGGTACTTTTTTGACAATGGTGTGAATATTTTCCACTCTCTTCAAACCCAGTACAACGATTTTGACAATGGCGACACAGACGGCTGGGTATCAGCAATGGTGCGACCAACGTTCCCAATTTCAGAAAACTTCTTTATCGCTACCGAAGCTGGTTACATGTACAACTACGAAGACCGTAATGGTGAGTCAAAGAATTCTTATGATTACAAGCTAACAGTAGCACCGACTCTAGTTGTGCACTCTGGCTTCGGTCCATCTCCAGAAATTCGCTTTATGGCATCTTACCTTGATGGTGAAATGCAAGACGGCACGGGTAAAGAGGGCGACTTTGTTGTAGGTATTCAAGCTGACATGTGGTGGTAGAATTTTTTACCTTCGGGTCTTAAGTGATATCGAGCATACCGGGGGAGTGGTATGACGGCCTTGCCTTTAGGGCGGGTAAGGTTCTCGATATCCCTATTTATTGCAATAGTTGATCTCTTTCCTAGCAGCACAAAGAGTTTCATTTTTATTGCTATGAGTCTTCCATATTTGAATTTCTTTTCAAATGTGTTCTTGCCAAAGATACTCATTGACCGCTTCGAAAGAAGCGGTTTTTTTATGTGTGACATATCTAATCTTTTAATCTTTTAATCTTTTAAGGTTTAAGGTTTAAGGTTTAAGGGGCAAAGGATTATGAGTTATGGGAAGAATGTTGCTTTCTAAATTCTCGAGGGCTGCATCCATTTTGGGTCTTAAAACACTTGGAGAAATAATTGCTGTCAGAAAAGCCGCAAGACTCAGCAATGTGTTGGATGCTTTTGTTGTCGTTTAACAATAAGGTTGCCGAGTGTCTAATTTGAAGGCCTTTGATGTATTGGTTCGGGGATGTATTTAAAAACTGCCTGAATAACCTTTCTAGTTGCCTTTTGCTGATATACGCCGCTTGTGCAATGGCTTCTGTATCTAATCCTACTTCTTTGTAATGACGGTCAATATGTGCGAGAGCACGGCTCAATGCTAGGGTTGTTTTTGGTAAGCTATGGGTCTGTTCTTGATATCGCCGAGCAAGTTCTATCGCAAGTTGCTGCATTGTGCTCGTCAATATGATTTCAAACCCCTGTTCTGCATTGTCGTATTCCGATTTGATTTGTTGTAGAAGTTCATTGATTCGTTTCAACTGAGAAACTGATAACGTAAGCTTTGCTTGATATTCCGACGCTTGTCGAGCAATCGGTTCTACCTTGAAAAGTGCTTGATAGCCTGGCATTTGACGCATTGAAGGAACCTCAAAAAAAGGCAATGCCGTATCAAACATCAAGTTTACAATCTTCAGTTTATTTACTTCACAAAATCCATGTTCAATATCCCCATTAATAACAAATACATCTCCTGTACTTAAAGGGTAAGTGTGGCTAGCTACCGTATGCTTCCCGCTACCACTCACAACTAAGAAAAGTTCAGAAAAGTCATGGCTATGTACGTCAAAGTCGAAATCGTGATGACCATCGACATAGGCAAATTTTATCTGGGGATATCTCTGATGACTTTGGAGTCTAAATTTGGTTTTCATGTCGCTATTTTACCCATAACTGTCGCTTATTTGGTAGTTACACGCCGTAGTTAAGATTACTATTTTTTGAACAAAGACAATATTAACTTTTAGAGCGAGAGGTCAAATTTTTGCTCTAAGTAAAAAAATGGTAGGACTCAAAATGAATACTGTGGAAATTCTCGAAGCACAGAAGCAGCTTGCACCAATAAGTCGACAAGCGGCTACTGAGGGCATTGTGCTACTAAAAAATAGTGATTCAATATTGCCATTGCAGACTAGTGATACGGTGTCTCTTTTTGGTCGATGTCAGATTGATACCTACCGAAGTGGCACTGGATCGGGTGGAGCGGTGAATGTGCCTTATTCCGTAAATGCATTACATGGCTTGCATGAAAATCCAAACATCAATCTTAATCTCAGTTTGGTGGAGGTATACCAACGTTGGGTCAAGGACAACCCGTTCAATGACGGCGGTGGTGGTTGGGCAGTAGAACCTTGCTTTCAAGATGAAATGCCTCTTTCAACTTCAGCTGTGATGGATGCTGCCGCCAAATCTAACAAAGCCATTATCTTTATCGGTCGAACGGCGGGTGAGGATCAAGACAATGCACAGCAGCAAGGCAGTTACAATTTAACCGCGCTCGAAATGCAAATGTTGGAGAAAGTGACGGGACATTTTGATGATGTCATTGTGATACTGAACGTGACCAACATTATTGATATGTCATGGGTAAGCTCACTCAAAGATGCAAGGTCGATCAAGGCGATTTTGTATAGCTGGGCTGCAGGGATGGAAGGTGGGCATGCATTAGCTGATGTTTTATCAGGTGATGTTAGCCCGAGTGGACGTTTGACCGACACTATTGCGCACTCTTTATCTGATTACCCTTCCAGCGCTAGCTTCGGAAATAAAGAGCGTAATCTGTACCAAGAAGATATCTATGTTGGGTACCGATACTTTGAAACCTTTAACCCAAAATCCGTTCAATTTGAATTTGGTTTCGGGCTTTCCTACACCAAATTTTCAAATAAATTAAATGCATTAACGATTCTTGGATCCGGCTCTGAACAAGAGTTGGTCTTCGATATTGAAGTTAAAAACATAGGCGAGAAATACAGTGGTAAGGATGTTGTTCAACTGTATGTTGAATCGCCTCAAGGCCAGCTGGGGAAGCCATCTAGAGCACTTACAGGATTTGCAAAAACACCCACTTTGGATCCAAACGAAACAGCACGTGTGAAGGTTTCATTTCTTCTATCTTCGTTAGCGTCATTTGATGATAGTGGTAAGACGGGCCACCCTAATAGCTATGTACTTGAAGCAGGGGAATATCAGTTCTATTTGGGAGGCAGCGTTCGACAAGCAAGGCTGGTTGACGAAAGCATAAAAGTTGATGAACTAATAGTTGTTGAGCAACTAACGGAAGCTCTGGCACCCGTCACCGCTTTTAAAAGGCTCGTTCCAAAAGAGATAGGGCAAAATGGGGTTTACAGTTGCGACTATGAATCTGTGCCACTACGAAGTGTAGATTTGAGCAAACGTATCCTAACTGAACTCCCAACTTCGATTCCTTTTAGTGAAGATAAGGGAATCAAGTTGCTTGATGTGAAGCAGGGACAGGCGAATATTGAGGCGTTTGTATCGCAAATGACGGTACAACAGCTGGCGACAATTGTTCGTGGTGAAGGCATGTGCAGCCCCAAGGTAACCCCTGGCACGGCTGCGGCTTTTGGTGGTGTATCACCAAGCTTGTTTGATTTAGGTATCCCTATTGTTGCGGCTGCTGATGGCCCATCGGGTATCCGAATGGATAGTGGACACAAAGCATCACAAGTCCCGATTGGCACGCTATTGGGCTGCACATGGAATACAGAACTGAATGAACAACTGTTTTATTTAGTAGGGAAAGAGATGCAAGCCAATCATATTGATACATTGCTTGGGCCTGGGATTAACATTCATCGTCATCCTTTGAACGGGCGAAACTTCGAGTATTTTTCTGAGGATCCTCTTTTGACCGGAGCTATGGCGGCGTCTCAGGTTTCTGGGCTTAGATCTGCAGGCGTGTCCGGTACTATCAAACATTTGGTTGCGAACGACCAAGAAACTGGACGATTTGATGTTGATAGTGTGGTTTCTCAGCGAGCGCTCCGTGAGATTCATCTAAGGCCTTTTGAAATAGCGGTAAGGCAAGGGCGAGCTTCAAGCATTATGACCGCTTACAACCCCATCAATGGTCACTGGGCTGCATCTAATTACGACCTCAATACTACTATTCTTCGAAAGGAGTGGGGCTATAAAGGGATAGTGATGACGGATTGGTGGGCAAAAATGAATGACCCAATCAAAGGAGGTTCTGAAAGCCGAAGTTACACATCCTTTATGCTTCGCTCTCAAAATGATCTGTATATGGTCGTTGAGCACGATGGCGCTGAAAGTAACGCATCAAACGACGATACATTACAGGCGCTTGAAAATGGGATGTTGAGTTTGGGAGAGTTGCAACGAAGCGCGATAAATATCTGTCGCTTTATTATGGATTCTCCAGCAATGGATCGCCCATTAGTCATTTTTGATCCAGTTAAGAGCTTTGAGGCGACCCAAAATCTTGATAAACAACAGAGTAAAACTGATGGGGACTTTTGCTCTCTGACGGCGGAGCAACGTGCAATAGAATTACCACTTAATATCAGAGAAAACCGCAGCATTGTTTTGGAAGTTAAACAGGCTGGTGTGTATCGATGTGCAGGTATTGTTAATTACGATAGCGGCACTTTGGCTCAATCTGCGTGTAGTTTGAGTCTCAATAACGTGTATGCGATGTCTCTATCAGTGAATGGTACTAATGGCGAGACAGTTTCAGTTGAGGGGCTTTCCGTTAAGCTTGATAAAGGCTTTTATTCGTTGGATATTGAATTCATCAAATTAGGCTTAGAATTAGAGCAATTAGAATTCTCGTTTATGCCTGAATAGGGCTGAGGGATAACAGTCGTTTATTTAACTCTCGTTTGCTCAAAAAAGAGGTAAAGTGAGAGAAAATAAACGACTACTTTGAGGCTGAGTTATTGTGCTTTTTGATATTGCTTCATCGCGTCAACAAAGGAGTTTCGCATCCCTTCGATTCCTAATCGCTCAGATTCTTCAACGTAAGTCAGTGCTGCACTAAAATCTCCAGATGAAACCGAGTTTTCTATAAGAGTTTGATAAACCTCTTTCTTATTCAGTGTATTTCCCGTTAATAAATCTGATTGGGCTACGGTTGATTCTGGAATAATTTGTTGAACTCGCTTTTGACGGTTCTGTTCTTCAACAACGGTGGTTACCGCTGTGAATTTAAAATCAAAGGAGACTTTCCCGATTGCAGAGTGGGGGATGGCGTAGTCCGTGTTATGGGCGATGTTTGCCTGGATATCGCCAGAACGTATCGCCATATCACTTGGTTTTTCGACAGGAGTTGTTTCCGCGAGTGCTTCGCTGGTTGTGAATACGACCAAGTAAGCAGGAGCCTCGCCGTTTAAGTAACGTTCTTGCAGTTCTATTTGTGCGCCATATCGAGCACCATCAAGCAGGCTAAGTGGCTGGTACTTAATGCTTTCATTGCCAATGACATCTAGCGGCTGGTAATTTTTGTCTAAGACCAAAAGTGACGGAACAAATGCAGAATAATTAGCATTTGAAGTCAATGAAAAACGAATAGCATCTAGTGTTGTAGGAAGCTTTAGCCCTCCAGCAAAGGACCGGCCAGATTTGAACTCGATTTTAGGGCTTGCTGTGGTGATCGAAACAGATGTCTCTTCTGGGTTCGTAATGCTTTGATATTGAATGGTATTCAGGTTTTCGCAGCAGTTTTCGTTATTTTGTAGTGACTCTAGCCCCGGAGAAGTTTTGTGGTAGCTAACCGGTGACTCTGTCACTGTTGAACAGGCGCTGAGTGCGAATACCGCTGGTAGTATTGCTAAATATTTCATAATTTCTCACAGTTAAAAAAGCATATCTGATTCAGAGTGCCTAATTGATAATAGAGATACACTACAAGAAAGCGCTTTCTTTTTGAGTGACGAAAGCCAAATTTAAAGAAATAGTCGCTAATAATTAGTACGAATTAGGTAACAGGCTGCCGTTGAACTGTTATTTAGATTGAAAGTTAACGAGATACCGAACTTAACAACTGAGTAAAGCGTTCCCATGATTTTTGGTCAGCTTCTTGTTGGTAGTTGTTTGAGCCGAACACGGTAAAGGCATGTGGCGCTCCACTATAAGTGATCATCTCATGCGGAACCTTGGTTGTTTCCAGTTGAGCGGCAAGGCTGCCAAAATCTTCCATTGTAATCATAGAATCTGCTGTGCCATGGAATACGACAACCGGAGCTTTGGTCTGAGAGTAGTCTTGTCCTTTTGGTGTCGATAAACCACCATGGAAGGTGACATAAGCTTTCGATGGGATGCCCGCACGAGCGGCTTCTAAAACGGCTGCGCCACCAAAACAGTAACCCATCATCACGTTGTTATCTAAGTTACCACCAAGCCTTTTCGCTTCCATCGCTCCCGCATTAAGTAGTGCACGTATTTTTTCTCTGTCTTTATACAACTCGCCTGTGTGTTGTTTTTTGTCTTTTACTTCGGTCGGGCGAATGCCTTTACCAAATAGGTCGATGGCGAACACGTTGTAACCGAGTTCGTTGAGCATCTCAGAACGTTTCTTTTCGTAATCAGTTAAGCCATCCCAATCGTGAATTAGCAGCACCAAAGGCGCTTGGTCACTGGCCTCACTCCAATAGCCTTCGTAATCCATACCATCGACTTGGTAAGTGATGTTTTCTCCTGAAATCGCAGAGAAGGGCAGTAAAACTGAAAACAGGCCGAGCGTAGTGATTGTTCGCATGCGTGATTCCTTTCGATGACAATTGATATTCCAATCGAAAGTATAGATAACGCGATGATTCTCGCCAGATTTTTGTTTCTAACTTGAAATGTATGGCAGGGAGAGCAGGTGGCTATTGCTGATGAATAGCCATCGAGAGGGAGTGCGATGGCTGTTTTGTGATGTTCTCAGCTTACCAAAACTTGAATAGCTAAACTGGGGGAATAAAGGAAAACAACTACCAAGATGCGTTGGTTTTGCTAATGCTCATCTCCGGATATTTTCGCTGATAGCGCGGCAACATCGACTCATTGCCCAAGATGCCACCTTGATGGATATAGATAATGGTTTTGGTTGGGTTGTTATCTTGCCATCGTTCTAAACATTGCCACATTAATGGATCATACAGCAGATCGAACTCAATGTCGGTTTGCTCTTGTAAGTTCAACCATGTTTGATAATCCTGTTGATACAGCTTACCAAAGTGGTGCTTGGTTTTGAGCGGCAGTATTTGTGGATGATCGGACTCACCAAGCTCATTAAATTGTTGTGTAAGGTAGTCACTGCCGCCAACACAAGCGCAGGTGATTACTGGGATGTTGTGTAACTTTAAGTGCTTATGCAGATACAGCGATGTGCTACCTGTACCTGCGGGCAGTGCAACTACAAAATCGTGTTTGTTTTCGAAACGCGTCCAGCTAAGTATTTCCATCGCCAGTTGCTTCACGCCGTATTCAGAAAGCTGAGATCGTCCACCTTCAGGCAATACAATGCACTGAGAATCTGGCTGTCTTATTTGCTCAATATACTCCTGTGGATGAAGCTCAGAGCCTGTCTCTTTGACTGAAATTACCTTCGCGCCAAGGTCTACTGCACCACGGTAATTACCTATTGGGCATTCTAGTAGCCACTGGGGAAGGTGGTCGACGTAGAACTCAAGCGTCCAACCTTTGATCTTTGCCAGTGCCGCGAGTGAGAACAGAGAGTTAGCCTGCGCAGAACCATAGCTGATCAATGTTGTAGTTTCTGGGTGATCGTCTTCCAGCAGCTTCATGAATTTGCGGGCTTTATTGCCGCAAAAGTGGGAGTGCAGCTGATCGTCACGCTTTAAGAAAAAGGTGTGATCGTTAAATTGATGTTGAGTTACAGGGCTATTATTTAGTTTCATCGCACTTAGTAAAAATGCTGACTAAAAAGCCAGCATTTTAAAATCAAATTGGACTAACGAGTATCTAGTAGCTAGTCAGCGCTGTAAACCAACTAAATCAAGTTTTCGTTGGATATTGAACTTAGTACTGCGAGTTTATTTGCTCTGGTATGGGCGAGGGTGAATCTGTCTGAAAGGCGATTCTGGCAGTGCACCCTCCAGAGTTACGATTGACCAACTCAAAGTCCCAATGGAAGCGTTGGCACAAGTCGTCGACAATCAATAAACCTAATCCATGACCATTCGGATTGTATTGTTCCTGAAGGCCTTCACCTTGGTCTTCAATCACAATACTCTGCTTGGACAGGGTAACAGTGACAGTACCACTATTGGTCGCTGCAATGGCATTCCTCAATAAGTTGCCGACCAACATATTCATGATCGCGCTGGTGGCTTGAATGGTCGGCTCTGATTGAATGTGTGAGGATATCTCGACTTGCTTTTCATCCGCCTGTAATGAATTCTTGGAAACGATAGCTTCTAACTCTTGCTGACTAAACAAGCGCAGTGGTACATCGTCACTGTTTCTTTCATAACGAACTAAACCGAGTAGGGCATCGACCATTTCTGACATCTGGATAATGGCTTCATCAATGCGCTCAACCTGACGAGATTGAAATTCCGTTGTTTCGCTTCTTAATAGCAATTTATTCGCACCACGAGCGACCGTTAGTGGGGTTCTTAACTCATGACTTGAATAACGAGCAAAGGCTTGTTCTCGTTTGAGTAATGAATTAATTTCACGACGATATTGATTAAGCTGATCAGTTAATTGGCGAAACTCAACGGCGGCGTCATCACTTACACCGAACTCTTCACTTAGGTTTAATTTATTTGTCTCAAGTTGCTCTGAAAGTAAGTTGAAAGGTTCTATCAGTCGTTTCGATAATCGATAGAGCAAAGCGCCAAAGCTAAAAATTAAAATGGAAAGTAATGTTAAAACGAATGTTGTTGCGTACACCAATTCGTCATGACTAAACTCGACGCGGTCAACTTCAGATAAAAGGATGATTGGATAGGTTTTCCCTTTGTCAGAATACTCACCGACATACACCATTCGTGAATCAGGCTCTTCTCCTACCTCACCAACAAAGCTCTCTTTACCTTCAATGTATTTCCGGTATTCGATAGGGATGAATGAAGGGTCATTGTATGCCATGGTAAGACCATCGATGCGAATTTTACCACTCTCCCCTGACTGAAATTGCTCGACCGCATAGTTTCGGTCAATCAAGATACGTCTTTCGCCCACCCGATCTTCTGATAGATAAAGTGCAGACATAAACACTATGTAGGTAAAGACCGAGACAATGACCGCCATTGCCCCAAAGAAAACCGCTAGGCGGCCAGTTAGAGTTTTAGTGCTAGTGAGAACGTTCAAAATCAATTTGAAGACTCCAAACGGAATCCTACTTTAGGGACAGTAATCAACATTTGGGTGTCAAAAGGCTTGTCGAGTTGATTACGCAGCTGATAGATATGGCTACGTAACACATCGTTGTTGGGTTCGTCTTCCTGCCATAGCTTGTAGGAAATATCTTCACGAGTCACTACTTCAGGTGCTTTTTGGCACAGCATCTCAAGGATGGTGTAAGTGGTTGGGTTAAGTGCGAGCAGTTTGTCTTTACGGTAGGCTTTACGGGTTTTTTGATCAATGGTGAGTTCATCAAACTGAAGCTTAGAAGAAGCCACTTTTCCTCGGTAACGACGAACAAGCGCTTTCATTCGGGCTTCCAAAATATCCAAATCAAAAGGTTTGGTTAGATAGTCATCGGCACCATGCTCAAACCCTTTCAACATGTCATCTCGGCTATCTAACGCGGTAAGCATTAGAATAGGCGTTGCGTTGCCTTGGTCTCGCAGTTTATTACAAACCGTGAGGCCGTCCATTCTTGGCAACATCAGATCCAATATGATGATATCAAATGAGTTTTCCAACGCGAGTTGCAGGCCGAGTTCGCCGTTGTCCGCATAATCGAGTTCCATGCCAATACACTCAAAATAATCAAACAAGACACCTGCGATTTCACGGTTATCTTCGACTAATAGAACTCGTTTCATTTTGATTCTCATACAGAAATAGACGGTAACATTATCCTGAGTGAGCGTGAAAAATATGTCAATAACATAACTTTCACTTATGGGAGGGTAGATTGGATTCAGATTAAAAAATAGAAGAACGTATTATGTCTGAACTTCATATAAGCCGCCCTAAAGTCTCCACATCGCAGATCAACCCTGCGGTTTCTCTGTCTATCATTGTGCCTTTTTACGATGAACAAGAGGTATTGGAAGAGTTCCACTCTCGCCTTACCAAGGTGCTTGATAGCTTACCCATCAAGAGTGAAATCGTTTATGTCGACGACGGTAGCAAAGACAGCAGCTTGGAGTTGGTGAGCTCATTCACTTCAATCAATAGCTCAATTTCTGTTATCGGTTTAAGCCGTAATTTCGGCAAAGAATCAGCGATGAGCGCAGGCCTTGAGCACTGTCGGGGACAAGCGGTGATTTTGCTAGACGCTGACTTACAAGATCCACCTGAGCTTATCCCGCAAATGATTGCCAAGTGGCGCGAAGGTTATGACGTCGTCAATATGCAGCGTAGCCAGCGCGACGGTGAAACATGGTTTAAGAAGTTTTCAGCAGCGAGCTTTTACAAAGTAATGAACGTGGCTGCGAAGATTGATGTGCCTGAGAACGTGGGTGACTTTCGACTGTTAAGCCGAGAGGTTGTCGACCATATCAATCAGCTTCCAGAACGTAACCGCTACATGAAAGGCATTTTTTCATGGCCGGGTTTCCGACAAGCGACGCTCCAATTTAAGCGTGATGCTCGCTTCTGTGGTGAGACCAAGTGGAACTACCTCAAGTTAATCGGTTTGGCGATGGATGGGATTACCTCGTTCTCTATCCGACCTCTGCGTATTGCGACGGCCGTTGGTGGTTTAGTGGCACTTACTGCTTTTGTGTATGGCGTCTTCATCGTATTCAAAACGATCATGTTTGGTGAGCCCATCACGGGCTATCCGTCAATGATGGTCGTGCAACTTGCCCTTGGCGGTATTCAACTCCTGAGTATTGGTTTAATGGGAGAGTACATAGGTCGTATTTTCATTGAAACCAAGAATCGTCCTTTGTATCTGATCCAATCGGTGGTCGATACACCTGCATTAAAAACACATTTCAAATTAGAGGAGTCAGCATGAGCCTGAACAGAACGCACCTATGGTATTTGTTGGCTTTTGCACTGGTTTTAAGACTCCTATCTTTGGCGACTTATCCGTTAATGGATACTACGGAGGCGCGCTACGGAGAAATGGCTCGCTTGATGGTAGAAACCGGTAATTGGTTAACACCTCAGTTTGATTACGGCATTCCTTTTTGGGGCAAGCCACCGTTGTTCACATGGATGAGTGCTGCTGGTATTGAGCTGTTTGGTTTGAGTGAGTTTGCTGTTCGTGCACCTCACTGGTTAGCGGGAGTAGCGACGATTTTGTTAACCGCTTACATGGCGAAGCGAACTGGGCAAAGTGCGTTGGTTGCCGCGGTAGTGTTGGCGACATGCGGTATTTTCTCTATTGCCGCGGGCGCTGTGATGACAGACATCGCGTTAACCTTAGCGATGACCATTGCCATGTTAGGCTTCTACTTGTGTTGGCTAGGAGGAGAGGGTTGGAAAGGCGAAGGCAGTGCGAAGACTAATCGATCTTGGGGTTATGTCGGTTTCATTGGTTTAGCGTTAGGCTTGCTTGCAAAAGGGCCAGTAGCGATTGTCATTATGGGCATCGCAGTTTTCCCTTGGTTAGTATTACAACATGGCTTCTTTGGCGCTTTCAAAGTGCTTTGGCAACGCTTTCCATTGTTGTCTGGCTTGGGTGTGATGCTAGCGATTGCTTTGCCTTGGTACATCATGGCTGAAATGGCAACACCGGGCTTTATTGATTATTTTATTGTTGGCGAGCACTTTAAGCGTTTTGTTGTGAGTGGCTGGGAGGGCGATTTATATGGTTCTGCCCATGATCAAGCAAGAGGTATGATCTGGCTGTTTTGGCTTCAAGCGGCTGCGCCGTGGTCGATTGTATTACCTATGTTGGCATTTGCTCGACGTAAGAAAATTGCAGAAATTAATACTGAAAATCGCGGTTTGTTTTCATTTCTTGTCTGTTGGTTGATTTCACCTCTGATTCTTTTCACTATGGCGGGCAATATTCTCCCAGCTTACGTCCTGCCAGGTATTCCGGCCCTTGGCTTGTTGATTGCTATACTCGTAGTGGAAAAAGATAAGAAGTGGTTCTCGAGCGTGGCTTTGGTTCTACCTGTGTTGCTAATGATTGCGATGGTCTACCTGAATCTCGGCAAGGCGAACGAGAAAAGTGACCGTATTATCTTCGAACAGATTACGGATTCTGCGCCAAGCTTTTACGTGGGTAAACGACCATTCTCTGGGCAATTTTACAGTCATGGTCAAGCGAAAAAACTTCTCGATATCGAGCAGCTAGATGGCATTGATAAGTTCTATCTGATTGGTAAAAGATCTGAAGTGGAAACCAAGATTAAAGAGAACGCATTAACGTGTATTCTAGAGCCAACGGTGAAAATAAAGCGTGCTTTATTCAGCTGTCATAGCTCAAGCATCAAGCCAAATCTATCGTTGAGTCACATTCAAAGTGGCAGCGATGTTCAGCGTTAACTCGGGGTTACGAATGTTCAACAACAAGCTTCAAACGCACAGTCAGAGGTTACGCTCTCACCACAAGGTGGTTCGATTTGCTGTGGTTGGGGCTGGTGGGTTTGTTGTTGATTGCTTAGTGTTTACGTTACTGCATTATGCCGTTGGGCTGCCTTTGATGAGTGCACGGATAGGATCTTTCATTGCAGCCGCAACGACAACGTGGTTTGGTAATCGAGTGCTAACTTTTGACTTCAAAGGGCAGGGTAGTTGGTCAGAGAAGTTGATTCAGTGGCAAAAATTCATGTTTTCCGCATCGATATCGGCGATACCTAATTTGCTGTGCTTTAAGCTGATGACGGAATTGCTTCCTGCATTTACTGGGGCTGTATTTATCGCAATGGCCGTTGGTATCTTGGTGGGCATGGTCACTAACTATTTGTTTAGTCAGTATTGGGTCTTCACCCGTTAAGCGCCCTTGTAATCCAATAGCCAAGTGAAACCTTCGGTTAGTCATCGGTAACAGAAACAAAAAAGCGCAGCTAAATAGCTGCGCTTTGTATTTTTACGATAGTGAAGTACATCGGGTCGCTAGATTAACGCTGTGTTGCGCGCTGGCGATTCTTTCCGTTACTTGCTGGTTTACCACCTTGACCATTGCCCGCTTTGTTGCGGTTTGGCTTGCCATTTCCGCCGCCATTACCTTGCGATTGCTGACTAGCAGGGGCTTTTTTGATGAAGCCAGTCGCTGGTTTATTCGCGTTACCATTACCGTTCTGCTTCCCGTTGCCCTGATTGCCCTGATTACCCTGATTGCCGTTACCTTGGCTACCTGTTGGCTTCTTACCACCCGGTTTAGGCTTATTGCCACCTGGCTTAGAATGGTTACGTGGGCTTTCGCCGCCAAGACCCGGTTGAGCTTTACTGTGCTTAGTTGCGAAACGTTGTGAGCCGTGACGACCAGACTTACGACGCTGTGCCGGTGTCTGAGCTTCAAAATCTTCTTCTGGTACTAAGCAGTTCGCTTTGTCACCAATTAGGTGCTTTTTGCCCATGCTGATCAGTGCTTCACGGATGATTTTCCAGTTCTCAGGGTCGTGGTAACGAAGCAGTGCTTTATGCAGACGACGTTGACGATCACCTTTAGGCACAGGAACATCTTCACGTTTTTTGTATTTCACGCGCTTCAGAGGGTTGGTCTCTGAGTAGTACATCGACGTCGCATTACACATTGGCGATGGGTAGAAGTTCTGTACTTGGTCACACTCGTAGTTGTGCTTTTTCAGCCACAACGCAAGGTTAAGCATGTCTTCATCTTCCGTGCCCGGGTGAGCAGAGATGAAGTAAGGAATTAGGTACTGTTTCTTACCAGCTTCAGCACTGTACTTCTCGAACATCTCTTTGAAACGATCGTAAGTGCCCATGCCCGGTTTCATCATCAGATCCAGAGGACCTTTTTCAGTATGCTCTGGAGCAATCTTCAAGTAACCACCAACGTGGTGAGTCACAAGCTCACGAACGTATTCTGGAGACTCAATCGCAAGATCATAACGAACGCCTGATGCGATCATTACTTTCTTGATGCCCGGAACCTTTCTCGCTGAGCGGTAAAGATCAATGGTGTGCTGGTGGTCTGTGTTCAGTTTTTCACAGATTTTAGGGAACACACATGATGGACGACGACAGTTAATTTCAGCTTTAGGATCAGAACAACCTAGGCGATACATGTTCGCGGTTGGGCCACCCAAGTCGGAAATGGTACCGGTAAAGCCAGGTACTTTATCTTTAATGTCTTCGATCTCATCCAAGATCGATTCTTTCGAACGGTTCTGAATGATACGACCTTCGTGCTCTGTGATTGAACAGAAAGAACAACCACCAAAACAACCACGCATAATGTTAACCGAAGTTTTAATCATGTCGTATGCAGGGATCTTTGCTTTGCCATACATAGGGTGCGGAACACGCTTGTACGCAAGGCCAAACACGTAATCCATCTCTTCAGTTGCAAGAGGGATTGGCGCTTGGTTTACCCATAGTTCGCGGTCACCGTGACGTTGAATAAGAGCACGACCTGAATACGGGTTGGTCTCTAGGTGCAGAATTCGGCTAGCGTGAGCGTAAAGAATACGGTCGTTATTCAGTTTTTCGAAACCAGGGATACGAACCGCAGTTGTTTTTGCATCGTGACGAGAAGGACGAATCGTAATCGGCTGTGCTTTTACTTCTTCTTTTTCGTCTTTCTTGGTATCACACTGCGTTTCTACTTCGTACGGGTTAACCGGAACATAGGCTTTGTTCGGTTTTTCGATACGAGAAGAATCAATAATTTTGTAACCTTCAGGTGCTGCAGGCAGGTTGATTGCTGTACCACGAATGTTTGTCAGCGTTGACATGTCTTCGCCGTCAGCAATGCGGTGTGCCACTTCAACCAGTGCACGCTCGGCGTTACCGAAAAGAAGGATGTCTGCTTTTGCATCAAACAATACAGAGCGACGAACTTTATCAGACCAGTAGTCGTAGTGCGCAACGCGACGTAAGCTCGCTTCAATACCACCAAGAACGATTGGCGTGCCTTTGTAGGCTTCACGACAACGTTGAGAATAAATCAGAGTTGCACGGTCAGGACGCTTACCACCTTCATTGTTTGGTGTGTAGGCATCGTCATGACGAAGTTTGCGATCAGAGGTGTAGCGGTTGATCATGGAATCCATGTTACCCGCTGTGATGCCGAAGAATAGGTTAGGTCGACCCAGCTCCATGAAGGCATCTTTACTGTCCCACTTTGGTTGGGCAATGATGCCCACGCGGAAGCCTTGAGCTTCAAGCAAACGGCCAATGATAGCCATACCAAAGCTCGGGTGATCGACATAAGCGTCACCAGTTACAATAATAATGTCACAGCTATCCCATCCAAGAGCATCCATCTCCTTTCTACTGGTAGGCAAAAAGGGTGCTGTTCCGTAGCACTCGGCCCAGTATTTTTTGTGTTCGTGAATAGGAGTGATATCGCTGTACATATTTCAACCTCTGATTTTTGAGGCGGGAATTATAGCGGCATGAGCCTAGACTAGCCAGTAGAACATGCCCCTGTTAGTTCTGATGTCTTTTGCCATTTTGCAGATAATGCTGACAAAAGAACCATACAACAGCATAGTTGAAGCCTTGAATAACGTCGCTAATTTGTGATTTTGATTAGTGTTCGCAGCAGTTTTTGATATTATTCGCGAAAATAAGTCTGAATAAGTAGATCCACAATGGTCGAATCATTATTAGTACAATTTGCTCCCATGCTATTAGGAGCCCAACTGATCTTAACTTTAATCTTAGTGAAGGGTGACATTTGCCCTGGTCAACGTGGCCGTATTCACAAGATGTTACCTGCGATTGGCGTGCTTTGGCTTGCTGTTGCTTCATTAAGAATTGAAGCGTTTCTGATCGTATTCGCTATCTTCTATTTCTATTCTCAAGTTCAAACTAAGAAGACACGTGACTCCGGCCCTATTTGGGTGATGTACCTTGCGTGTGGTTTGGCGCTTTCATACGTTGCTATTCAAGCGACTGAGCAAGCAACCACCGTCGGTATTATTACTACTTTATTGCTAGTGGCACTGCTGGGGTCTGCGTTTGGTCATTTACTGCTGACGATTGCGAGAACACGCTTACAAGCATTTCACCGTGTTCTGCCTGTTGTGGGCGTATTAACAGGCATGCTGGTGGTTTTGGCGACGGTCGTAAATGTTTACTCTCTGTCTGAAGCTCAATTAGAGCCAATGATTTCAACCCTACTGTTTAGCTTTGCTTTGCTAATCTCAGCTATCGTGGTGTGGTGTTGGCATCTATTGTTCGTTAAAACCCCTGAAAAGCTTCAGCTGACTATTTCATTGTTGATGTTATTGGTGGCGGCTGTTGGTTTAACGCCAGTTTGGGCGATGTAGGCGGTTACTGATCTCACAAGCCTTTCGGTGTTGAATCGAAAAAGTGTGATCTGTTTTTTAGCGTGGTGTTGGTAAGCGTTCTAAACTTAAATCTAGTCGGTGTGTTCGTTAGGAGTACGGGATGGATTTAAGCAACGTCAAAGGTTTCGATAGCATTATTTTGCTGGGAATCGTGAATGAAAAACTTCGCTTAGAATGCGATAGCTTTGAAGAGCTGATCAGTATGTATGAAATGGATATAGAAAGTGTTGTAGGTAAGCTTGATATGCTTGGCTATCAATACGATCCATTAACTAACCAGTTTAAGTCTTATCCAAGATAAGCAGCAAACTGGCGCATGTTCTGTCGATTGTGAGCCAGTTATCGAGAGTAAGCCAGTATCGTGAATGAACAAGTACCGCCATCGTCGGTACTAAAGCTAAAAGAAGAAAGTCACAGATAATCTGTGACTTTTTTGTTTCTGGCGCATTCCTATCTGGTTCAACGCTGGCATAAACTAACCCAACAACGCGCCTCTTAAACGACTTCAATGCCATCTAGGTGACTCTTACTTTGCTGTCTTGCCGTGCTAAAGAAAGCTTGTAGGTAACGTTTGTCTTTTTCTGAGTTTCTTACCGCTGCGAATAACCTTCTTGAAAGCCCTTTGCCTAATGGTTTGCTGGCAATGAGTCCTTGCCTTGAAAATTCACTGATCGCCCAGTTTGGTAATGCTGCGACCCCTAAGCCAGCTGATACCATTTGTACCAACATTAATGTGTTGTCTGCCTGTTTCCATTTCTTTGGTTCAACGCCTGCAGGTTGCAAAAAGTGTTTCACTACATCGAGACGCTGCTTTTGAACAGGATAAGAGAGCATCGTAATATCACTAAGATCTTGCGGTTCAATACTCGGCTTTTCGGCTAAAGGAGAGTTGATCGCGGTGATAAGACGCATCTCAAAATCGAAAAGCGGTTCGTAGTGAACTTCAGAACGGGGCTGTATATCCGAGGTGATCACCAAATCTAACTCACCTGCCATCAATGCCGGTAGAGGCTCGAATCCAAACCCTGACGAGAAATCTAGCGTCACGCTTGGCCAAGCAACTTGGTACTCTTTCAAAGCGGGCATTAGCCATTGGAAGCATGAGTGACACTCAATCGCCATGTGCAAGCGACCATTCACATCCTCTTTCAGGCTTGCGAGTTCGTTCTCTGCTTTAGCTATTCTTGGCTGTATTTCATCGGCAAGCTTAAGCAAGATCTCACCCTCAGAGGTGAATTTTACTGGCCTAGTTTTTCGTAGGAAAAGCTGACCGCCAATACGCGCTTCAAGATCTTTCAATTGATGAGAAAGCGCCGACTGAGTCAGGTGAAGAGAGGTCGCAGTGGCTGTTAACGATCCGCTGTCTCTCAAGGTGGTCAATGTTCGAAGGTGTTTAAGCTCTATCATGAGTATTCCTCATATTCCCTAAGCCAATTCAATATTTCTTAATAATCACCCTACGGTGTTTTTGATCTTTTGTAAACGTCTAGATGTCCAGACGGATTTAAATTGTTCATCTTTGAATGATTAAAGATGAATATTATTAATAAACAAGATGAATATTTGGACGTTGTCCATAGATCGGATTAAGGAGATAGTTTAGCCATCCAGACGCCTTTGTGGAAAGTTAAAACATCAAAGGCAGTCTGACCGGAAATTAAAATTATCGAATAAGGAACAGACTCATGACGACAACAACGCATATTCTTGGCTACCCACGCATTGGTGAAAAACGCGAACTTAAATTCACGCTCGAGAAATACTGGCGAGGTGAAATCGATCAATCTGAGCTCAAGCAACTCGGCAGCGAATTAAGAAATCGTAACTGGAATGTACAAGCTGACGCGAATCTAAGCTTTGCAACTGCGGGTGACTTCGCATGGTACGACCATGTTCTGACAACGACTCTACTTCTAGGCCACGTTCCAAAGCGTCATGCTGGTGGTTCTGAAGATGAAAAAGCCTTCCCAGATCTGGATACCTTGTTTCGTGTGGGGCGTGGTCAATCTCAGGTTCAGTCGACTTGTTGCGGTGGTACGCATACGTCTAATGATGGCACTAAAGACAGTTCGGCGGCTTCTGACATGACTAAGTGGTTCAACACCAATTACCACTACATTGTTCCTGAGTTCAGCAAAGACGATTCGTTTGAGGTGAGTTGGCCACAATTGTTTGACGAAGTGAACGAAGCGATAAAAGCCGGACACAAAGTTAAGCCTGTACTTCTCGGCCCACTGTCATATCTGTACTTAGGCAAAGAAGTGGAAGAGGGCTTTGATCGCTTAACTCTATTGCCTCGCCTTCTTACTGCCTATCAAGCGATTCTGGCTAAACTTGCCAAGCTGGGTGTTGAGTGGGTTCAAATCGATGAACCTATCCTTTCTCTGGAACTTGAAAAGCAGTGGGCTGATTCATTCAAACTGGCTTATCAAGTGATTCAAGGCGATGTGAAACTATTGCTGACTACTTACTTTGATTCTGTGACTGATACGTTAGGCAAGATCGTGGAATTGCCCGTCAACGGCTTACACATCGACTTGGCTGCCGCACCGCAGCAACTTGATGAAGTGGTGAATAAGTTACCGGAAGATTGGGTACTTTCTGCGGGTGCAATCAATGGACGCAATGTTTGGCGAGCAGACTTAGCTTCTCAGCTTGAGTTACTGCAACCTGTGAAAGAGAAGCTGGGAGACAAGCTGTGGGTGGCAAGTTCATGTTCGCTGCTGCATAGCCCAGTAGATTTGGAGTTAGAAGATTCGCTCAGCGAAGAAGTGAAGAGTTGGTTTGCCTTTGCAAAACAGAAAGTGACCGAGGTGAGCTTATTGGGTGCGGCGTTAGACGGCGATCAAAATGCCATTTTGGCGTGTGAGACTTACAGCCAACCTATCGTTGCACGTAAGAGCGCGACTCATGTGAATAAGCCGCAAGTTCGAGCTCGACTCAATACCATTACTAAAGCACTAGCAGAGCGCAGTGCTCCATACGCAGAACGCGCAGCGCATCAGTCTGAGGTGTTGGGTTTACCGCTATTACCAACCACAACCATTGGTTCGTTCCCACAAACAGGGGAAATTCGTCTTCAACGCAGTGCTTACCGCACTGGAAGACTGAATGAGTCGGAATACAACACTGCACTCAAAGGTCACATCGCAGATGCTGTTAAGCGTCAAGAAGCGTTAGATTTGGATGTGCTTGTTCATGGAGAAGCTGAACGTAACGACATGGTGGAGTACTTTGCGGAAAATCTAGCAGGCTTTCAAACCACCAAGTTTGGTTGGGTCCAAAGCTATGGCTCTCGCTGCGTGAAGCCAGCGATTGTGGTCGCGGATATAGAACGTGAGAAACCGATGACGGTGGAATGGTCGACCTATGCACAATCTCTGACTTCGAAGCAGATGAAAGGCATGCTGACAGGACCAGTCACTATTCTATGTTGGACATTCCCACGTGAAGACATCTCACGCAAAGAAATCACCAACCAACTGGCGTTTGCACTGCGTGATGAGGTGTCGGATTTACAAGACGCTGGCATCAACATCATTCAAATTGATGAACCTGCCATTCGTGAAGGTTTGCCACTGAAAAAGCGCGACCACGCAGAATATCTAGAGTGGGCGGTTGATGCCTTTAAGATCTCAGCGGCGAGTGCCAAACCAGAAACTCAGATCCATACCCATATGTGTTATAGCGAGTTCAATGAGATCATTGATTCAGTCGCTGCGCTAGACGCCGATGTGATTACCATTGAGACTTCTCGTTCGAACATGGAGCTGCTGAAAGCGTTTGAAGAGTTTAACTACCCGAATGCGATTGGACCGGGTGTTTATGACATTCACTCACCAAACATTCCTTCAGAAGAGTGGATTGTTGATTTACTTAAGAAAGCGGCAGAAAAAATCCCAGCAGAACGTTTGTGGGCAAACCCTGATTGTGGTCTGAAGACGCGTAACTGGGCAGAAACAGAAGCGGCACTGACAAACCTTGTGTCGGCGACTAAGATACTGCGTAAAGAGTGGGAAGAGGCAGAAGTTTAAGCATAACGAACACTAGAGTTTGATTACCCGCTAATCCACGATGAACCACAAAAAAGGCCTCGCAAGTGCGAGGCCTTTTGGTTCTGTGCGTGTTCGAATCTCGAGCTAGAAACTAGCTGCTACTTTGACAGGTCTCTTTACTGATCAGCTTCTCAACGATCAATTGTCCGCGAGTGTTGCGAATCTTGATGTTGTAAGCCAAGCCCATGTCGAGGTTTGCTCTTACTTCAGAGTTGGTGCAGTAGCTATTCACACTCATGTCTACAACTTGGTTTAAAGGTTTAGCACCTTTTGCATCTTGGTTGTAGATCATCATGATTTCGATAACCGTGTTTTTTGCTAGCACGCGCATGACCGATAGCGGGCCATACTCAATCGGCAAGCCTGCGGATAAAACGCCAGCGCGATGTTGCGCCATCATTTCTAGCTGTCTTTGTTTGTCTTGTTCACTTGATGAGCTACAGCCTGCAAGCAGAACAGCGGCCAGTGAACCGATAATCCATTTTTTCACGTTAAAATACTTTCTTGAATGGTTTAACAATCACATTTTGGTACACACCAGCATCAATGTACGGGTCTGCGTCTGCCCATGCCTGCGCGTCTTCTAAAGAGTTGAACTCAGCAATTACAGTAGAACCTGTGAAACCCGCTTCACCAGGGTTATCTGAATCAATCGCTGGCATTGGACCTGCTGTCAAAAGGCGGCCTTCATCGTGAAGTGTTTGTAGGCGTTCTAGATGTTGTGGGCGAACACTTAGGCGTTTTTCTAATGAATTTTCGACGTCTTGAGAAAAAATCACGTACCACATATTGAGATATCCTTATTTTACTTCACTAAATTGAGGGCGTTTAAATTCGCTATCTTGCTAATTTACGCGAACTAATTGGTATTGGAAGAGCTAATGATAAGAAATTGTGAAATGGTGCGGCAGAGTGAGAAGGTCTTTAGCATTTTTAATCGAAACGACTAAAGACCTTAAAGTGCGATAGGGTCGTCGAAGGACTATTTGTTGATTGGGCGAGGTTTACCGCTTTCATCTACAGCAACGTAGTTGAATGTCGCGCCACATACCTTGTAACGATCGCCGATGCCGTGATCAAGTACCGGCTTAACCCATACTTCTAGGTCGATATTCATCGAGCTACGACCAATCTTGGTGCAGTCACCATAAACACATACCACATCACCCACTGAAACTGGTTGTTTGAACTCGATACTCGATACTGAAACCGTGACTATCTTGCCGTTAGAGATCTCTTTCGCCAGTATCCCGCCAGCAAGGTCGAGCTGAGACATTATCCAACCACCGAAAATCTGGCCTGCTGCATTGGTATCAGAAGGCATCGCCAAAGTGCGAAGAAGTAAAGAACCAATCGGGTTCAAAGTTGATTGAATAGTCATTGTTGTACTCTTAATGGTATTGATTGTTTTAAATTTAAATAGATGTGTTTGCGGTGGTCGTATTTTTAACGTATTCACAGAACACAAACAATCAGTGGCCAATGATCACGAGTATCATTGGCCACTGTTAAATAGCATATTGATAATAATTGTATCAAAAAGGGGATGAGGACTCATCCCTTAGGGTTACTTCTCGTCGGTATTTTTATCCGTTAACTCTTTCTGCTGGTCTTTTTGTAGATGCTGATCTTTTGGCAAATGCTGATCTTTTGGTAGATGCTTGTAGATGTAGACACCCGTTAGCAAGGTAAATGCAAAAGTAGCGATCAGTAAGCCAAACACTTTGAAGTTTACCCAAACATCCAAGGGTAGGCTGAAAGCAACGTAAACGTTGAGAATGGCACATAGAGTAAAGAATAAAGTCCAAGCCCAGTTGATCTTGCTCCATACCGCTTCAGGAAGTGTGATCTCTTTACCCAGCATGCCTTTAATCGCTGACTTGCCCATTAGGTGACTGACGGTCAGGCCGATAGCGAACAATGCATAAACGATGGTTACTTTCCATTTAATGAAGTTGTCATCGTGCAAGAAAATGGTCATGCCACCAAATACGGCAACCATCAGAAATGTGATGATCTGCATTTTCTCTACTTTCTTGTAGATGACGTATGTCAAAACGATTTGTACTGCGGAAGCAACAATCAATGCACCTGTAGCCGTGTAGATGTCATACATCTTATACAGCGCAAAGAAAATAATGAGAGGAATGAAATCAAGGATTTGCTTCATGTGGCACTGACTGTCCAGTTAGTTGAGTTGCAGACAGTCTAACGAAAACTGTCTCGATGCTAAATAGCCCGAGACAATTGGGTGCTAATTAATTCCATCTAGTTGGTTTATCGAGTCGGATCTTTTCATCATCGAGTTGGATAACGTTATCGCATTGATGTGGTTTGGTAGCGAGGTATCAGCTTCTTGATGTCTTCAAGGTAACCTTCACTCTTTAAGCTGTCTAAGGTGTTTTCGAGCTCTTGCTCACTCATGGCAAAACACGTCGATTTGCCTGTCGTTAGGTCGAGATACTCGTGATATTCACGCTCCGTGAAGTGGCCAATTCTGTCCATTAATAAGGTTTTAATTCCATGGTGAATCAAGCCGTAATACGTATGTCTTTGTAAGGTCATAGCCTATCCTCCGTGACAAGCTGCAGTGAAACTTTTGCAACCTGCTGTATATTGGTTGGGTTATCTATGACAAAGCAATTCGAATGCCATTTTCTCTAATTGAACGGAACATTTTCCCTACTAGATAGAATTGAACTTCTTTTCAAATGGTTAAGACGAGGTACGTTCTATTCTCTGACAACCAATACGTAACAGACATAAAATAGTTTCATTTTGAGAACGATGAAATTCTCATTATGACGCTCTACTGCCGTTTATAGTGTGGTTCTATCTACGGTGATCGCCGCTAATCGACAAGCCAATCAACAAGCGTAGATAAAGATGTATTTTGTCGATTCTTAGGCTGCAGCAAGAAGTAACCATTTCCAGAAAAGACACTGCCTTCACTCACTTTCACCAACCTGCCCAAATCGATATCTTGCTTGGCCAGCGTGATATCGCCTATGGCAATACCAAACCCTTGAATGGCTGCATTCATTGCTTGATCAAGTGTCGCGAATTGTTGGTTGTTCTTACTTGAAAGGTCGTGGCTTCCTATGTGTTCTAGCCATAGTCGCCAATCACTTTGCTCATTGTTGGCGTGTAACCAAGTGTATTGAGCGAGCTTGTGTGGCTTGATGATAGTAGAAGAGCTACTTACAAGATGGCTCTGAGTAATGCTTTGCGCCTGGCAGACCGGAGCCAGCTGTTCGTTGAATAATAACTGGCTCACAATCGATTGTTGGTTTGGCTTCTTTCCATAGGTGATTACGGCGTCAAACGGGTCAAAGCTTGGTTCAAAAACGTGCTTGATGGTCGACGTGAGCTCGACATCAATTTCAGGGTAGGCTTGCTGAAAAGACATCAACTTGGGTAGCAGCCAAGAGGTGATACAACTTGGTGCGTTGAGTTTGATCTTTGATGGAGAGCTGGCAACTTGATTTAACGCCGATTGCAGTTGTTGGATGGTATCTTGAATCAGCGGAACCAGTTCTTCTCCCTTAGGTGTTAAGGACAACCCGCGAGCATGTCGGTAGAAAAGATCACACCCAAGACTTTCTTCAAACGACAGCACCTGACGGCTTACCGCACCTTGCGTGACATTGAGCTCATGTGCAGCACGTGTAAAGTTGAGATGTTTGGCTGTAGACAAGAACGCGAGCAGTGTTTTTGTTGAAGGGAGAGTTTTATTCATGCTTTACCTATGACTTTTTATCATGGCTATTATGTGATTATTTCGATTCATTTATCAATAGTGTTCTGTTTGAATGTAAATACTTAATCATCATTTGTGATTCAATATGTGTATAAGTCACATATTTTGAATATGAAGGCAGTGGTGAAGGAATCGTAATTACATGAAAGGGATAGCTTCTTGACATCTTTTATTGATAGCTTAGTGCCTCAGGCTGTAAAAAAATTAATACCTTATCAATCAGCAAGAAGAATTGGCGGCGACGGACGTGTCTGGTTAAATGCCAATGAACTGGAAAATGCTTTGTTCGACGGTGAACAAGGTTACAATCGTTATCCTGATTTCTTACCGCAAGACATTGCCAAGGCTTACCAAGCTTATTGTGGAACTGACGCTGGAACCGTCGCGGTTCGTGGTGCTGATGAAGCGATTGATTTACTGATCAGAACCTTTTGCAAACCAGCACAAGACAATATCCTCATTTGTTCTCCGACTTACGCAATGTACGAGTTTTGCGCCGATGCACTCGCTATCGAGACTTTAGACTCACCATTACAAGAAGACTTTAATCTTAATGTCGCCGATATCGTGCAGAAGTCTGAACTGGTTAATCTTGTCTTTCTTTGTTCACCAAACAACCCAACGGGCAACGTAATTCCAAAAGCTGACCTTATTGAGGTACTGGAAGGAACCGTGGGCAAATCGCTAGTCGTGGTCGATGAAGCGTATATTGAATTTGAACCTCAGACATCGGCCGTGAGCCTTATTGAGCGTTATCCACATCTCGTCGTGATTCGTACTTTATCCAAAGCGTTTGGACTCGCAGCCGTACGTTGTGGCTTTATTTTGGCGAGCCCTAACGTGATGCAATACGTATCTAAGCTGATTCCCCCATACCCAATGCCAGATTGTTCTTCTCAGATTGTGTTAGAAGCTTTGTCTGATGAGCGTGTTGCGGTGATGAAAGAGGCGACCACTAAACTGGTAGAGATTCGTAATCAGTTTGCTACGGAGTTAATGCAGTTCGACTTTATTGAACACGTTTATCCGTCATCGACCAACTTCATTTTGTTACGTCAAAAATCGGGGCATGAACTGTTTAGCGTATTGACGAAGGATGGCATTGTAACAAGGAACCAAAATCACGAACCGGCTTTACGTAACTGCGTTCGAATCAGCATTGGTAGCCCAGAGAGCATGGCTGAAGTGATAGCGTCACTTTCACGCTACCAAACCGAATTAGGAAAGAATCAACAAGACAAACAACCTCAACATAAAGAAATTCAATCTCAACTCGATAAAGATCATATCTAGGATGGCAATGATGAAAAAGATAATACTAGGACTCGCTTGTGCGGCCGCTTTACTTGGTACAACGGTACAGGCGAAAGAAATCCGTTTGGCGTCAGACTTTACCTATCCGCCATTCAACTACAAAAACAGTGATGGTGTGCCTGTCGGGTTTGATATTGAGATAGCTGATGCCTTGTGTGAGCAAGCCAAACTCGATTGTACTTGGGTTTCACAAAGTTGGGACTCGTTAATTCCAAGTTTGTTGGCAAGAAAGTCAGATGTGATCATGGCTTCAATGCGTATTACCGAAGAGCGTAAGCGTAAGATCTTGTTTACTGATAAGTACTACCAAACTCCAGCCGTGTTTGTTGCTGCTAAGAGCGCCGAGTTCAGCGTCGATGAGGAAGGCTTAGCAGGTAAAACCATCGGTGTTCAGCAAGGTACGATTCACGATCGCTACGTAACCGACAAGTTTGGCGATGTGGCAAACATTAAGCGTTATACCGGCCAAGATGAAGTTTATCTGGATCTGCAAAACGGCCGTCTAGATCTAACCTTCGGCAACTCAGATCAACTGTCATTAGCTTTCTTAGATAAGAAAGAAGGCGAGGGCTTTGAGTTCAAAGGCAAAGCAGTGACCGACAAAGCCTACATTGGCGAAGGCACGGCACTAGCGTTAAGAAAGCAGGATTCAAAACTGGCGAAACAATTCAATGCCGCGATTGAAGAGATCAGAGCGAACGGTACTTACGACAAGATCGCCGCTAAGTACTTCACGTTTGATATTTATGGCGCTGATTTGTAATTCGTCTAAAGCCTAAAAACTAGACCACCAAAAATATCCGAGGGCTGTGAGGCTCTCGGATTTTTGTTACAAACAATTCGTCCTAGTAAGATTCCCACCGTTGCCTTTATCCCTGCTTATCCACTCTTGTTCCATACGCTCAGCCTAAAACCTCACCTCTACCACCTCAGAAATCGCAGTTCACGACTCGCTTTTCAATCGATAAGACCTTCTTTGCTCGTGCTCTACAAATGGCTCCAAGGTTTTAAAATAACACAAATATGCAAGTATATTTTTTGCCAACAGATTGTTCTAAAAGCAGTTGGAAGTGATCGAAATTCCCAAAAACCCGAAGTTAGACTACTTAATGGTCCAATTGATGCCAAATATGATTGATATCACAATCAATTCGGTTCACAAGCCAATAGATAAACCTTAGCTCACAAAACATACACATATTATTGTAATACAAAATTCATAAGGTAAGAATATTGTAATGAAACGTTACTGCTATGAGCGGTATGCAATTGAACGTTAGATTTCAAACTTAGCTGTAGCGTTGCATATAAAAACTGTACCTCTTACAAAATGGATTCTGGAGAAGAACATGAAAAAACACCTACTGACGATTGCAGCGGCTTCAATTCTTATGGCATTTGGCGCTCAAGCAAAAACTTTGACCTTAGGGCATGCAATGTCATTAGAAAGCGCAGCTCACCAAGGCATGGTGATCATGGCTGATAAAGTGAAAGAAAAATCGAATGGTGACCTTACGATTAAGATCTTTCCAAACGGTCAATTAGGCTCTGAACGTGATCAAGCTGAGCAAGTTGTTACCGGCGCGATTGATATGGCTAAAATCAACGGTGGGCTAGCCGAATCTTTTGAACCAACGTTTAAAGTTAATGCACTGCCTTTCTTATTTCGTGACGTTCCACATATGAGAACGTTCATGCGAAGTGAAGCAGCACAAGAGATGTTGCTTTCAAGTGAAGGTAAAGGCTTCATCGGTCTTACGTTCTATGACTCAGGCACACGTAGCTTCTACGCTAAAAAAGCCATTAACTCACCGGCTGATCTCGCTGGTATGAAAGTTCGAGTTCCGGGTTCTCCAACCATGATGGAAATGGTTAACCTATTAGGTGGTAAAGCAACGCCTGTACCTTTCAATGAGGTATACACGGCGCTGCAACAAGGCGTAATTGACGGTGCTGAAAATAATATTTCTAGCTTAGTTGAAATGAAACACAGTGAAGTTGCCAAATTTTACTCTATGGATCAGCACATGATGACACCTGACGTGATCATCATTTCAGAATACAAATGGGGTTCATTAACGGCAGAAGAGCAAAAAATCTTAAAAGAAGCTGCTGCTGAATCTCTTGAAGAGCAGATCAAAATCTGGGATGCAACAGATGACATGAACAAAGAGAAAGGAATGAAAGAAGGCGTAACGTTTGTTGAAGTTGATAAAGCCCCTTTCCGTGCAGCTGTTAAACCTATGATTGATGAGGCGAAAAAAGATCCAAAACTAGCTCCATTCATTGAAAAAATTGAAGCTCTTTAATCAGTCTTAGTGAAAATATAATTTTGCCTTGGCTTTGCTAAGGCAAAATTTTTTGAGGTATCACACCATGTTAGCAACTTTCAGAAACCTACTTGATAGGCTGATTCTTTTTGTCTCTTCTTTTGCACTAATGTTACTTGTCGTTACTGTCACTTGGCAGGTCTTTAGTCGTTATGTTTTGAATGATCCAAGTAACTGGACTGATGAACTTGCTCGTTATGCGATGGTATGGCTTGGCTTATTAGGAGCAAGCTACTTATTCGGTATCAAAGGACACTTAGCAATAACGTTATTGGATGGTTATCTTAAGGGTAAAGCACATATCGCATTACATGTACTCATCAATATCATTTCTGGCGCATTTGTATTTCTAGCAATGCTTCAAGGTGGCATCGCCCTAATGGGAAGAACCACACAACAACTCTCTCCAGCACTGCAATTACCGATGTCGACGGTTTATTCAATATTGCCGATTTCAGCCGTTATTATCCTCACCTATTTGGTCATGAATACGTTTGATCTTTTTTGTGAACCCAACAAAAAGTAAGTTTTAAAAGGACTCTATATTATGGATTTGTCCATTGGTGTTTGGCTGCTAGGCCTATTCTTATTCATGATCGCGATTAGTATGCCCATTGCGATTGCAATTGCCATGTCATCTTTAACGATCATGTATTTCATCTTACCGTTTGAAGTCGCCAGTATTACTGCGGGTCAAAAAATTATTACCGGTATTGATAGTTTCAGTTTATTAGCCATCCCTTTCTTTATCCTTGCTGGGAATATAATGAATGTGGGTGGCATCGCGAGTCGGCTTATCAACCTTGCAAAGCTCTTGGTTGGTTGGATCCCGGGCTCACTTTTTCACGTCAACATCTTCGCCAATATGATGTTTGGCGCCGTTTCAGGATCAGCCGTTGCAGCAGCAGCTGCGGTTGGTAAAACCTTAGGCCCTGAATTAGAAAAAGATGGTTATGATAAAAACTTAGCAACAGCAGTAAACGTTGCATCTTGCCCGGCAGGCTTACTAATACCGCCGAGTAATTCATTGATCGTATTTTCAGTGGTATCGGGTGGAACATCCGTAGCGGCGCTGTTTATAGCAGGTTATGTCCCAGGTATTTTAATGGGTTTAAGTTGTATGGTCGTCGCCTATTTTATCGCTAAAAAGAAGGGCTACAAAACAAGTGCGAATGACGGCTTCACAGCAAAAGATGTGCTGAATATTGTTTGGCAAGCAACGCCAAGCTTAGGGCTTATTGTTGTTATTGGCGGTATTATTGGTGGTATATTCACTGCAACAGAAGGAGCATGTATAGCGGTTCTTTACTCTTTTATACTGTCACTCTGTTACCGAACCCTCAAATGGGCACACTTTTCGATAATTTGTAGAGAAACGGTTCAGGTTACTGGCATTATGCTGTTCTTGATTGGTGCTTCAACCATCATGTCATGGGCAATGGCGTTTACCGGTCTGCCAACCATGATCAGCGATTGGATGCTCTCTATTTCAGATAATCCGATTATCATCTTTATTCTGATGAATCTGATCCTACTGATTGTGGGTATGTTTATGGATCTTACGCCTGCCGTATTAATCTTTACCCCTATCTTTATGCCGATTGCTGAGCATTTAGGCATGCATCCAATTCACTTTGCGATGATGATTATTTTCAACTTATGTATTGGCATTGCAACGCCACCCGTTGGTACGGCGCTATTTGTCGGTTGTAGTGTCAGTGGCTCCAAGATTGAGAATGTTATAAGAAGTATCATGCCGTTTTGTGCCGTATTGATCGTCACACTGTTGGCCATTACTTTTATTCCTGAAATTAGTTTGGCTCTGCCTCGTGCGTTTGGACTAATCAATTAGCCTTACAAGGGTAAGATTTACCGAATCAATATCGATCATTACCTAATAAAAAACCGCCTCATGAAGGCGGTTTTATTTATCAATTAAACTGAAGCTTAATATTACGCTTGCTGTTTTTGTAGCTCAGTTTCTTTCGCTTCGTCTTCAATTAGAGAATCAACGATTACTGCACATGCTGCATCACCAGTGATGTTCAGAGCAGTACGGATCATGTCGAAGATACGGTCTAGAGCGAACAACAGAGGTAGACCTTCGATAGGGATACCAGCTGCTAGAAGAACCGCAACCACTAGGAAAGAAGGACCTGGAACACCTGCTTGACCAACTGCGCCTAGAGTCGACGTTACGATGATAGCAACGTAAGCGCCCATAGACAGGTCGATGTTGAACAGCTGTGCGAAGAAGATAGCAACTAGGCCATAGTAAATTGCATTACCAGACATGTTGATCGTCGCACCAAGTGGCAGAACGAATGAAGCCGTAGAGTTGCGAACACCAAGTTCTTTCTCTACCGTTTCCATTGTTACTGGCAGTGTCGCCATTGAAGAGGCTGTTGATAGTGCAACCGCTTGAGGTTTCTTCATTGCCACTAGGAACTTCTTAGCTGAAGTCTTAGTGAAAATTTGAATCATCAGTGGGTATGCCACAAAGCCGAAGATAAGAATCGCAGCAATGTAGACAATGAACAGCTTGAACACGACCATAAGTGCGCCAAAACCGAATGTACCGACTGCTTCTGCCATTAGGCCGAATACGCCAAGTGGTGCAATGATCATAACCTTGTTGATCATCCAAACCATAGCGTCAACAATCGCGTTTACGCCATTGATGATTGGGTCACGTTTTTCTTTCGCTTGTTTAGAAATCGCAATACCGAAGAATAAGCAGAAAACGAGAATTTGCAGAATGTTAGCTTCGTTCAGTGACTGGAAAACGTTGGTAGGGATCATGCCCGTGATGGTTGCCCAGAACGTTGGAAGTTCGCCTTTCGCAGCGTATTCAGAAGAGAACATACCTTCAACGCCAGAAACATCGATACCACGACCCGGTTCGAATACTTCACCCATTACAAGCGCTAGTGCTACAGCAAGTGCAGACGTTAGTGCAAAGTAACCCAGTGTAACCACACCAACTTTACCTGCCGATGAGCTATTACCTAGACCTGCAGCTCCTGAAATTAGGGCAACTGCGACTAGAGGAATAACCAGCATCTTGATTAAATTGATGAAGATTGCGCCCAGTGGAGCGAACATTGTTGCGCTGTCACCCATCATTGCACCGACAGCGGTACCTATGATCATTGCAATAACGACTTGAACGCCGATGTTGCTTAGTAAACTCTTTTCTTTTAACACTTCCATAACCTCTGTGCTACTAAATATAAAAATCCCAGAACTACTCACCAATGTACGATGTACCATTGGATTAATATTTCGCGACGAGTTTTACACGTATCCTTTACATTTATCAATATGAGCAGAGGTGAAAGTCTCTGAAAAACTGGTGGTCTAATGTCATTTGTTGATTTTGCACAACAATGCAATCGTTTGCCTTGGTTTTTTATTGCGATGTTATTTGTTGAATTTATAAAAGCCTTTTCGCTGGAGATTTTGTGAATGATTTACAAGCGGTGGTATTGAAAACGTCTTGTTAACATTTTGATTTCATTTGCGAGTGTTTTTTGAACGCTTATGTTGGGGTGAATCCACAGGTACGTGTTGTGTGAAATTTAGCCTGAACTATGCTTAAGGTATCTATTTATTACCAAGATGTTACCTCTGCGCTTTAAATAAAACGTCTATCTAGCATCTCAGTTGTAAGGAGAGGGGCTATGACTTTTATATTAAAGTACTTGTTTGCGTTTCTTCTGTTGTTCAGCTCTGTGTTCGCTCAGGCCGATGATGTCTGGGTGGTTGAGGTGAACGGGGGGATAGGTCCGGCGACCAGTGATTACCTCACTAGAGAAATAGAACAAGCTCACGATGAGCAAGCAAAGCTCATCATTTTGAAAATGAACACGCCTGGCGGGTTAGATTCGTCGATGCGTGACATTATTCGATCCATCACCACATCACCGATTCCGATAGCAACTTGGGTTGGGCCTGCGGGTTCGCGAGCAGCGAGCGCCGGAACCTATATTTTACTTGCCAGCCACGTTGCTTCCATGGCGCCCGGAACTAATCTAGGTGCAGCAACTCCTGTGTCGCTCGGTGGTGGCAAAGCGCCTGCTAATCCGTTATCTCCTCAAGACGATGCTAATAAAGATGACAACACGTCAGCGAGTGAGCAAGACGAAACGAAACAGGAGAATTCAGATCAAGTAAAAGCCACCACTGCGATGGAGAAGAAAGTCATCAATGATGCTGCAGCCTACATTGTCAGTTTGGCTAAGCTACACAATCGCAATGAAGAATGGGCAGAAAAAGCGGTAAGAGAAGCGGCGAGTTTAGATTCTGAGAATGCACTGACTCTTAACGTGATTGATTTTATTGCCAGCGACCTTCAGCAATTGGTTGAACTGAGTAACGGGCGCATCATCACCATCAACGGTGTCAGTCAGGAAGTCCAACTTAGTGATGTTGCTTTTGTCGAGCGAGAACAAGACTGGCGCTTTAGTTTGCTTTCGGTGATCACGAACCCAAACGTTGCATATATTTTGATGCTGATTGGTATCTACGGTTTGTTGCTGGAGTTTTATAATCCTGGCGTCGGGCTACCGGGTGTTTTGGGCGGAATCTGTCTGTTACTAGCGATGTACTCCTTACAAATGCTGCCTGTGAGTTACGCAGGCCTTGCTTTAATTCTATTGGGAATTGCTTTGATGGTCGCAGAGGCCTTTAGCCCCAGTTTTGGCATCTTCGGTTTGGGCGGCGTCGCTGCGTTTACGTTGGGTTCAATCATGCTGATGGACACCGAAGTGCCTGGTTATCAAATCGCATTGCCGCTAATTATCGGGATCAGTTTGTTCTCTGTTGCCTTTATCGTCGTAACAATATCAATGCTAGTCCGAGTGAGAAACAAACCAGTGACTACGGGGATGGAAGCGGTAGTCGGTGACACGGGCAAAGTTGTAAGCGGCTTCCCCGGTGCGGGGCGTGTGCTAGTCGAAGGTGAGATCTGGCAAGCTAAATGTGCGAGTGAATTGCAAGTGGGGCAGATCATCAGAGTGACCAAGCTGACGGGGCTATCTTTGGATGTTGAGGCGCTGACCGATGATACATCATCGAAACCTAGCTAGCGCGACATGCTAGTACAAACGTTATTGAATTATTAATTGCTTATCCATCGTTACCATTAGGGGGCGGTTATGTTTATACACACTATCGGTATTGTTATTGTGCTCGTTATCTTGTTGATAGCCAGCATGTTCAGAGTACTGCGCGAATATGAACGTGCAGTCGTGTTTTTCCTTGGGCGCTTTTACGGTGTTAAAGGGCCGGGGTTAATTATCATCATTCCTTTCATCCAACAAATTGTGCGAGTGGATCTACGAACTATCGTGTTGGATGTTCCAACACAAGATTTGATCACTCGGGACAATGTGTCGGTGAAGGTGAATGCCGTGGTCTATTTTCGAGTGCTCGATCCGAAGATGGCGATCAATAACGTAGAGAATTACCTCGAAGCGACCAGTCAACTTTCGCAAACAACGCTGCGTTCGGTGCTCGGTCAGCATGAGTTGGATGAGCTATTGTCTGAGCGTGAAGAGCTCAATAGAGACTTACAAGCGATACTGGATCAACACACGGATAACTGGGGGATCAAGATTGCCAATGTCGAGATCAAGCATGTTGATCTGGATGACAGTATGGTGCGAGCCCTTGCTAAACAAGCGGAAGCCGAACGTTCACGTCGAGCTAAGGTGATCCATGCAACAGGGGAACTAGAAGCATCAACCAAGCTGAAAGAGGCTGCAGAGGTTCTTAATCAAGCGCCAAATGCGATTCAGCTGCGTTACATGCAAACACTAACAGAAGTAGCGAATGAGCGAACTTCTACAATCATATTCCCAATGCCCATCGATCTGGTCGAGAAGATAACCGATCCGATCAAAGCGACGCTCAATGAGGCTGCAATCAAGAAAGCGATGAAAGCCGATGACTAATTCGCTTAAATGAAGAGCAATAAAAAGGCTCCACAGTTGTGGAGCCTTTTTATATTTTGAATCATAGGTTCTATTTAATGACCAATGATTACTGGCTTCTATTTAATGACCAGTGATTATTTCTGCGTAGCCGCTTTCATTGGCGTAACAAACTCCGCAAGTGCTTTAAGCATTGCTTCTGGTTGTTCAACGTTGTTTTCAATGATTTTCACAACGGCTGAGCCAGAAATCGCACCGGCAGCGCCAGCTACAATCGCTTCTTTCACTTGTTCAGGAGCCGAGATACCGAAACCAAGCAGTGCTGGTGGCGCGTCGAACTTGTTCAAGCGGTCAAGCAGTGCCGTTACTGGCATGTTTGCTTTTGTTTCAGCACCTGTTACGCCTGAGCGAGAAAGTAGGTAAGTGTAGCCACCACCTAGCTCAGAAACTGATTGAAGCGTTTCATCGCTTGCAGTTGGTGGAGCAATAAAGATTGGGTGAACGCCAAACTTTTCAGCTGCAGCAACAAATTCACCGCTTTCATTGGTTGGTACATCAGCAATCAATACTGAATCGATACCTGCTTTTGCGCAGCGTTCGTAAAAATTTTCTATACCACGTGCGTAAACCAGGTTTGCGTACATCAGTAGGCCGATTGGTAGCTCTGGGTATTTAGCACGGATTTGACCAATAAGATCGAAGCACACATCTGGCGTTACTTTAGAATCTAAAGCACGAATGTTTGCGCCTTGGATAGTTGGACCATCAGCCAGTGGGTCAGAGAATGGAATACCAAGTTCAAGTGCGTCAGCACCGGCTTCCACTAGTGTTTCCATGATCTTCAATGATTGCTCTGGGTTAGGATCGCCAACCGTTACAAATGGTACAAATGCGCCTTGATTCTTTTCAGCTAAGCGAGTGAAGAGTGATTGATAGCGATCCATTATAATGCTCCTTTCTCTTTAAGAATGTCGTGTACAGAGAAAATGTCTTTGTCACCACGACCAGATAAGTTAACCACTAATAGCTGTTCTTTCTCTGGGTCGTCGTGAGCCATTTTTACAGCGTGAGCCACAGCATGAGATGACTCTAGTGCTGCGATAATACCTTCTTTACGTGCAATCAATTGGAACGCTTCAAGCGCTTCATCATCGGTCACGTTGTCGTATTCAGCACGGCCAATAGCATTTAGGTGCGCGTGTTGAGGACCAACTGATGGGAAATCTAGACCCGCAGAAACAGAGTAAGACTCTTCTACTTGGCCGTTCTCATCTTGCATCAGTGGTGCTTTCATGCCGAAGAAGATACCCGTTTTACCGTGCTTAAGCGGCGCGCCGTGTTGGTCGGTATCAATACCTTTACCAGCAGGCTCTACACCGATCAGGCGAACAGACTCTTCTTCAATGAAGTCAGCGAACATACCGATAGCGTTTGAACCACCGCCGACACAAGCGATAACCGCATCTGGAAGGCGACCTTCACGAGCTAAGATTTGGTGCTTCGTTTCTTCACCAATCATGCGTTGGAAATCACGAACAATCGTTGGGAATGGGTGAGGGCCAGCCGCAGTACCCAATAGGTAGTGCGCGTCTTCATAAGTTGCAGACCAGTCACGTAGTGCTTCGTTACATGCATCTTTTAGCGTTGAAGAGCCAGAATGAACAGGGATAACCTCTGCGCCCATTAGCTTCATGCGGAATACGTTCGGGCTTTGACGCTCAACGTCTTTTGCACCCATGTAAACACGACACTTAAGGCCCAAGAGAGCACAAGCTAGAGCCGTTGCAACACCATGTTGGCCTGCGCCAGTTTCAGCGATTATTTCCTGTTTACCCATACGTTTTGCTAGCAATGCTTGGCCAAGAACTTGGTTTGTCTTGTGAGCACCGCCGTGCAGTAGATCTTCACGCTTTAGGTACAGTTTGGTTTTTGTACCTTTAGTCAGGTTACGCGTTAGCGTTAGTGCCGTTGGACGACCAGCATACTCTTGTAGAAGTGTCATGAATTCACTGCGGAACTCAGGATCTGCTTGTGCATCGATAAATGCTTGTTCTAGTTGGTCTAGTGCTGGCACTAGGATCTGCGGTACGTATTGACCACCGTATTCACCAAAGTAGGCATCGAGTTTAGCCATTGTGTTATTCCTTCAATTCTATCGATGTGTATTCACACCAAGTCATTTAATCTTGTTTAAGCTTCGCAAAGGCAAAGCTCACTAATCTGTTTTTTGATTCTGCGCTCTAGGTTCAGCTTTCTAGCTTCTAAGTTCTAAGCTCTGGGTTCGAGGTTCGAGGTTTAAGTTCTAGAAACCGAACTAGTAATTACGAATCGCTGCAAAAGCGCGTTGCAGTTTGTCTGCGTCTTTTTTACCTGGAGCGGATTCAACACCAGAGTTTAGGTCTAATCCTAAACAACCTAACTTAGCGGCTTGGTTAGCATTGTCTGGGTTTAGGCCACCCGCCAACATGATTGCGCTTTGGTTGTTGATTAGGCTCCAATCGAACGCCTGACCTGTACCACCCGTTTGAGAACCCACTTTAGTATCTAGCAGGTGACGAGTCACGTTGCTTTTCAGTAATTCTGGTAGCGCGCTTTTAGCACCGTTTTCAGCACCAGAAGCAACACCGTAAGCTTTCCAAATCTCAACGTTTTCAGGTAGAGATTGTTTTAGTTCATCGACAAATGCTTGAGACTCATCACCGTGCAGTTGCACCGCAAACAAACCTAGCTCAGAAACCGTTTTCGCAACGTCAGTAACGCTATGATTTTGGAACACACCCACGTAGTTCAAAGGTGCGCCGCTCATGGTTAAACGAGCTGCTTCGATATCAACATGACGCTTAGATGCTTCAACGAAAATCAGACCACCGAATACCGCACCGGCTTGATAAGCCTTTGCTGCATCGTCAGAGTGAGTTAAACCACACACCTTGTTTTCACCGAGCGTCACTTTACGTACCGCAAGCTCTAGGTTCTTTTCAGCCATCAGAGAGCTGCCGATTAGGAAGCCGTCTGCAAATGTTGAAAGGTCACGAACTTGTTGGTGGTTATAAATGCCTGACTCTGAAATCACGACTGCGTTTGGAGCCAGTTCGCGAATCAGCGGAGCCAACTCCTTGGTACGGTTCAAATCAGTCGAAAGGTCACGCAGGTTACGGTTATTAATGCCGATTACTTTTGCTTCTAGAGCGACTGCGCGGTGAAGCTCTTCTTCGTTGCTGACTTCGGTAAGTACACCCATGTTGAGTGAGTGAGCGACTTCAGCAAGCGCTTTGTACTCTTCGTCATCCAATACCGATAGCATCAGCAAGATTGCGTCAGCTGAGTAGTGACGGGCTAGGTAAACTTGGTAGGTATCAACCATGAAGTCTTTACAAAGAATAGGTTGCTTAGCAATGCTGCGAACCTTTGGTAAAAACTCAAAGTCACCTTGAAAGTATTTCTCGTCTGTCAGTACTGAAATTGCGTTGGCGTGGTTGTTGTACACCGATGCGATGTAGTCCAAATCAAACTCGTCACGAATTAAACCTTTTGACGGAGATGCTTTCTTACATTCAGTGATGAAAACCGTTTGTTCGCCGCTCAGTGCATCATAAAAGCTGCGGTCTGTTGCGGTTAACGCTGCTTTAAACTCGTCCAATGGTTGAGTCTGCTTACGCGCTTCAACCCATTGGTATTTGTCACGAACGATTTTTGCTAATACTTCCGCCATTTCAGCTTCTTTGACTGAAACGTGGGTCGACAGTTTATCGGTAGTCTGTGTCATGTTCTTTGTCTCGTCGTTCGTTAGGCGTGTGCAGCAAGCTTTTGTACAAGCTCGTACGCTTTGCCAGATTTCATCGCGTCAATCGCTTGCTGTGTGTTGGCTTTTAGATCTTCGTGACCAAATAGACGCATCAGCAGAGCAACGTTGACTGCCACAGCGCCAACTTGAGCATCAGTGCCTTTACCTGTCAGGATATCGGTTGTGATGGCTTTGTTCTCTTCTGGCTCGCCGCCCTTGATTGCTTCAAGAGGGTGAGTGTTCAAACCAAAGTCAGCCGGTGCCACTGTGTATTCGTGAATTTTGCCATCTTTGATTTCAGCAACGATGGTCTCGCCGTGAATAGCCACTTCATCAAGGCCGCTACCGTGCACAACAGCAGCACGCTTCATGCCCATTTGCAGCATGGTTTCCGCTATAGGGCGTACTAGCTCTTTGCTGTAAACACCCATTAACTCGATGTTAGGGCGAGCAGGGTTAATCAGTGGGCCAAGGATGTTGAAGATAGTGCGTGTTTTCATTGTTTGACGAACAGGCATCGCGTGACGTACACCGACGTGATATTGCGGAGCAAATAGGAATGCAACGCCAAGTTCGTCAACGGCTTTACGTGTATCTTCTGCTGTCATCGCTAGGTTAATACCGAACGAATCCAGTAAGTCAGAAGAGCCTGATTTGCTCGATACGCTGCGGTTGCCGTGCTTAGCTATTTTTAAACCACACGCGGCTGCTACAAATGCAGAAGTTGTAGAAATGTTGATGGTGTCATGACCGTCGCCACCTGTACCTACGATGTCTGCAAAATCGTAATCAGGACGTGGGAACGGGTTTGCATTGGCAAGCAGTGCTTTCGCTGCGCCAGCGATTTCATCCGGCGTTTCGCCTTTGATTTTCAGTGCAGTAAGCGCAGAAGCCATCAAAATTGGGTCTAGTTCGCCCTTGATGATCACATCAAACAGTTGTTGGCTTTCTTCTTGAGTAAGAGACTGTTGTTCGTAAAGTTTATTAATCTGTTCCATGATCGTTTCCTAGTTAGTCTTTTTATCAAGAGTAGAGCTTTTCTCTAGATGAAGAGGTTTCTCAAGAGCCCATTCGATAGCGTTCGCTAGAAGCGTTGCACCGTAGGTCGTCATAATCGATTCAGGGTGGAATTGGAATCCACAAACCTTGTCTTGTTCTTGAACTACAGACATCACCAAATCATCGACTTCAGCGGTCACCGTTAGGCTATCGGATACATGCGTTGCCACTAAAGAGTGGTAGCGAGCGATAGCCAGCGGCGAAGGTAAGCCTTGGTAAGTCGCATGGTTTTGGTGTTCCATCATAGACACTTTACCATGAATGATTTCGCCAGCGCCTGCAACGGTGCCGCCGTAGGCTTCAACAATCGCTTGGTGGCCCAAGCAAATACCAATCATTGGCACTTTGCCTTTTAAAAGCTGAATTAGCTCTGGCATACAGCCCGCATCAGCAGGAGCGCCAGGGCCTGGTGAAAGTAGCGCAACAGGGTTGTCTAGCTCGTTGATAGCCGCTTCCACTACTTTTGCCGAGATGTTGTTACGGTAAATCTTTACGCTGTGTCCCAATGAACGAAACTGGTCTACAAGGTTATAAGTGAACGAGTCGAAGTTATCGATGAATACAATATCAGCCATGATTACGACTCCTGCTTATTTGATGATGACTTACAAGATGCAGTATGCGCGGCTTGAATCGCTGAGATAACCGCTTGTGCTTTACCGCGAGTTTCATCTGCTTCTGCTTGTGGGTCTGAGTCGAACACCACGCCAGCCCCCGCTTGTACTTGTGCTACGCCATCTTCAACGTAAGCAGAGCGAATCACGATGCAAGTATCTAATGTGCCTTCACCCGTTAAGTAACCCACTGCGCCACCGTAGCTACCACGACGCGTTTTTTCTACGTCACGGATAAGTTGCATTGCGCGGATTTTTGGCGCGCCCGTTAGCGTACCCATGTTCATACAAGCTTGGTAAGCGTGTAGGGCATCTAAGTCTTCACGTAGCTGACCAACAACACGAGAAACCAAGTGCATTACATGGCTGTAGCGGTCAACTTTCAGCAAGTCTGCCACGTGGCGAGTACCTGCTTCGGCAATACGAGCCACATCGTTACGCGCTAGGTCGACCAGCATCATGTGCTCAGCGTTTTCTTTCTTGTCGGTACGCAGTTCAAGTTCGATACGGCTGTCTAGGTCGAAATCGATTTGGCCATTTGGGCGCTTACCACGACGACGAGTACCCGCAATTGGGTAAATTTCGATTTGGTTGGTTTCGGTTTCGTATTTCAGCGCGCTTTCTGGAGAAGCACCGAACAGAGTAAATAGCTCGTCTTGCATGTAGAACATGTAAGGGCTTGGGTTACTTTGCTTGAGTTCTTTATAAGCCGCCAGCGGAGCAGGGCAAGGTAGCGTGAAGCGGCGTGAAGGTACCACTTGGAATACATCGCCTTTAACTACGTACTCTTTTAAGTCACGAACCGTTTGGCAGAAATCTTCATCTGAAACGCTTGGTACGGCTTCAACGTTGTCTAAAGGAGTTACTTCGGTAATCGCTTTCAAGGACTGACATTGTGTTTGAATATCAGCTAGACGATCCGTTAATTGTGCCTTAATGCTTTCGTCTTGAGTGAACAAGCTTGCGTGAAGCAGGCCTTCGTTCTCTTGGTGGTCGAAACGTAATAGTGTTTCAGCAACGTAGAAAACAAAGTCAGGGCAGTTGTTAGTCGCTTCCGCATCGCCTAGCGGTTCAAAGTTCGCCACGATGTCGTAAGCGAATAGGCCAGCCATGAATAACGCGTGCTTGTTATCAGCGTCTTGCTCAAAGCTGTGTTGAACCAAACGCAGTGCATCGAATGAAGAAGCTTCTCTTAAACGTGAGTCTTCATCTAATTCGTTGCTTGGCTCGACAAAAGTCAGCGTCAAAACGTTATCGGTAAGGTCAGATTCAATTTCTGCTTTAACGTTTTGAGTGAGATGTTCGATAAGCGCTTGACCATTTTCAGTCAATGCTTGGAAGGTTACTTCATGTCCGCGACATACGATGCGAACAGCAGAGTCGATAAGGAGTAGGCTTGTCAGGTTCTGTTTAGATTCAATCTCAGCAGATTCCAGCAACAGACTGTCTGTTTTGTTTTCACACAAAGTATGAAAAACGCTGGTTGGATCTTGCGAGTAAGGAACTGAAGAATTGATGACCTCAATGGTTCCCAGCTTTTTGATTTCAATGGCCTTGTTCACAAGACCTCCTTTATGATTCTTTAAATTTCCTGCCGTACATAGTCGCATAAAGATACCGTTCACCCAATCTAGAATATGGTCAATTCGTTGATTTGTTAGTCAGTTGAATGTGAGATGTTCGACAAATTAAAAAGCCCGCTATGAAAGCGGGCTTAGTGATAACTTTTTTATAAACAAACTGTTTAATTAGAAGTACACGTTGGCCCACCAAGAACTTGTCCAAGTGCGCCACCAATTAAGCTCTGAACTTGCTTCTACTGAAGAAAGTTCTAAAACTTTATCTTTATGGTTTTGGTTAAATTCTTGTAACATAGTGAACCTATCAAATGTGACACTTCGTATTTGTGTACTAGTTAACTAGTTTTGCGCTTGCAGGTCAAGTGCGTTGACACAAATATAACGATAAAAATTGAAAACAATGAAAAAGAATATATGAGAATTGATCTACATAGTCATACAACAGCCTCAGATGGCCGACTTACTCCACCTGAACTGATTGACCGAGCGTTAGGCTTTAACATCGAAGCGTTAGCGATTACAGATCATGATACGACTGATGGGCTTGCTGAAGCTCGCAGCTATATTGCTGATAACAATCTTCCTATTCAGTTGATTAACGGCATCGAGATCTCAACCGTTTGGCAAAACAAAGATATCCATATTGTTGGGTTAAACGTCGATCCTGAATCACCAGAATTGAAAGCGTTAATAGAACAACAAAAGCTTCATCGTATTGGGCGTGCTGAGATGATTGCTCAACGACTCGAGAAAGCGACCCGTGAAGGCGTTTTGGAAGAAGTTAAGTTGATTGCTGGTGATGCACCAATTACTCGAGCGCACTTTGCGAAGTGGTTAGTCGACAACGGCTACGCGAAAACCATGCAGCAAGTGTTTAAAAAGTTTCTTACGCGCAACAATCCAGGTTATGTGCCGCCAACATGGTGCTCAATGAGTGATGCTGTAACGGCTATTCATGCGGCTGGCGGTCAAGCGGTATTGGCTCACCCTGCGCGATATGGACTTACAGCCAAGTGGGTTAAACGTCTGCTCGCTGCATTTGTTGAAGCAAATGGTGACGCTATGGAAGTGGCTCAACCTCAGCAAGCACAACAAGAAAGACGCACACTTGCGGATTATGCTATACAATACAAACTATTAGCCTCCCAAGGCAGTGACTTCCATTATCCATCTCCGTGGATGGAACTTGGACGTAATCTCTGGCTACCTTCTGGGGTCGAAGAAGTATGGAAAGATTGGGAGTTTCAAACGGTTTCACCAACTGATACTGATGACAGTATTTAGGTGAACCAGCTCCTTCTGATGATAGAGTCGAGAGATTCGATAACGAGGATCAACAATGAGCCAGTTTTTTTATGTACACCCAGATAACCCACAAGCGCGCTTAATTACTCAAGCTGTTGCGATTATTCGTAGTGGTGGTGTGGTGGTTTATCCAACAGATTCCGGTTATGCGCTGGGCTGTCAGCTTGAAAATAAACAAGCACTTGAACGCATCTGTAAAATTCGTCGAATCGATGATAAGCACAATTTCACGTTGTTATGCCGTGATCTTTCTGAGTTGTCACTGTATGCACGAGTTGATAACGTTGCTTTCCGTTTACTTAAGGCGCACACGCCCGGTGCTTACACGTTTATCTTCAAAGCAACCAAAGAAGTGCCGAAGCGTTTGATGAACGCGAAACGTAAAACGATTGGTATTCGTGTACCAGACAACAAGATTGCACTTGACCTGTTGGAAGCAATGGGCGAGCCATTGATGTCGACGTCTCTAATCCTTCCGGGTAACGAGACAACTGAATCGGATCCAGAAGAAATTCGCGACAGCCTAGAGCATGCGGTTGATGTCATTTTGAATGGCGGCTATCTAGGTGAGCAACCGACTACGGTTATTGACTTCAGTGACGATGATGCCGTTGTTTTACGTCGTGGTGCCGGCGATCCAGCGCCGTTTGAATAATAGCGTTACTGATTAACAGTCTGTAACGAAACAGCAAACCTGCCAGAGTAAATAACAAGTGCTTTTTGGCAGGTTATTTGCGATAATACGCGACCGCGATTTGGTCGCGAAAAATTCATTCGACGTCTGTGAAGACGACAATTAGGTAGAAAAGAGTAAATGAGCGAAAAATTACAGAAGGTTTTAGCGCGAGCTGGTCACGGTTCTCGTCGTGAACTAGAAGGTTTAATCAAATCTGGTCGTGTAAGTGTTAACGGTCAAGTTGCGAAATTGGGTGAGCGTCTTGAAGACGAGAACTCAGTGATCCGTATCGATGGCCACACAATTACAGGCAAGGCCTCTGAAGAAGTGGTTTGTCGTGTACTTGCTTACTACAAACCTGAAGGTGAGCTTTGTACTCGTCACGATCCTGAAGGTCGCCGTACTGTTTTCGATCGTCTACCTAAGATCCGTGGTTCTCGTTGGATTTCAGTTGGCCGTCTTGATGCAAACACATCGGGTCTTTTGCTTTTCACTACTGATGGTGAACTTGCAAACCGCCTAATGCACCCAAGCCGTCAGGTTGAGCGTGAGTACCTAGTACGTGTGTTTGGTGAAGTGACTGAGCAAAAAGTTAAAAACGTGACTCGTGGCGTTCAACTTGAAGATGGTATGGCTCGTTTCGAAGACGTGGTTTACGCTGGCGGTGAAGGTATGAACCATACTTTCTACGTAGCGATTAACGAAGGTCGTAACCGTGAGGTTCGTCGTCTATGGGAATCACAAGAAACAACAGTAAGCCGTCTAAAACGTGTACGTTACGGTGATATCTACCTTGATAAGAAACTGCCTCGTGGCGGTTGGAAAGAGCTAGATCTTCAAGAAGTAAACTACTTGCGTGAGCTTGTTGAACTTCAGCCAGAAAAAGAGACACTGTTGGATCTTGATCCTGCAAACACTTCTCGTAAGCGTGAGCGTTCTCGTAGCCAGAAAATTCGTCGTGCTGTTAAGCGTCACGAAGAGCGTGCAAATGCTCCTAAAGGCCGTAGTAACCAGACTAAGCGTAAGAAGCCTGCTACTCGCGGTACTACAACACCTGATTCAGGTCGTAGTGCTCCAGCGACCAATGGCAAACCTCAGGCTACCAAAAAGCCTAAATTGAACAACGGACGCCCGGCTAAACCGGCTAAGCCAAGATCACGTAAGTAATTACACCAGTAGTTGCTACAGTTCTTAAGCTTAAAGCTTAATCCAACGTTTCGAATACTAAAAAACCTGCTAACTTAGCAGGTTTTTTTTCGTCTTGAATATGGCGCAGTTCAAATCATGTGGAAGTGCTTACCAAGCAGAAACGATTAACTAGGTAGAAGTGCTTCACTAGCTAGGGTGACTAGCTATGGACTACGATTGGTATTAGGTCACTTTCAAATGATTAGAAAAATTATCACCCTTCGCCATGCGGTCATACAAAATAACATTGACCGCGGCAGCAAGGTTCATGCAGCCATTGGTCGGAACGTAGATGGTTTCACGACAGAAATCCGTGATCTCTTTTTTCAGAGTCCCATCTTCAGGGCCAAAGATATAAAAAGCACGAGGTGGGTGCTTATAATCAGGCAGAGGCTTAGCGCCTTCTATCAAATCAACCGCGATTGGTACGCAGCCAACTGGAATAATGTCTTTCAGGTCTTCAACACCAATTAATGGTAGCTCAAGGTGCTTTTCTTTGGTGTCGGTATGAAACTGTCGAGCGTGGTCATAACGGGTGCCCGTATAAAATACAGAGTTTGCTCCGTAGCAACCAGCTGCTCGCATTACTGAGCCAACATTTTCAGGTGTTTTGGGGTTTACTAATCCAACACAGGCATAGCCTTTGGATAGGGTATCTGTCTTTGCTTTGGTCATAATTTTGTAGAGTTGCAGTTTGGTAAAGTGATGAGGCTATGAAGTCGTAAGAAAATCAGCTCAGTACTCTGAGCTGATTTAAGAAGAGCCTAGTCGCGTTTCCACAAGATGTGACAGAACTTGTGTTCAGGGTCACGGCTGATCAGCAGACGAGCGAATACGTCATCTAAGACATCATCAGCTTCATTTACAAGACCAATGCGTACTTCAGCGTAGATCTCTTTGTCGACTTCAAAGCCAACATGTTCAACCCAATCGTCACCAGTTTCAACGAGCTCTGCAGCGCCACGATCTTCAAACTGAGCCGTGAATAGGATCACGTCTGCTGGTTCAAGGTTATCAGGAGCCATCTCTAGAAAGATGTCGTATGCAGTGTCAATTGCGTCGTCGTAAGACATTAGGTCGTTAGCTTCGGTCATAATAAATATCTTAGCTTGCGCGGTTCATGTATTTACGTTCAGCTGTGTTCACAACAACTTTGTCGCCAGTTGCAATGTACTCAGGAACTTGAACAGTAAGGCCTGTAGACAGACGAGCTGGCTTAGTACGAGCTGAAGCAGATGCACCTTTGATTGAAGGGTCTGTTTCTTCGATTACTAGCTCAACTGAAGTTGGTAGTTCAAGAGTCGCCGCAGTACCGTCGATAAGAATCGCGTACATACCTTGCGTATCTTCGTTGATGAACAGCAGTTCGTCTTCGATCATTTCACCGTTGAAGATGAACTGTGAGTAATCTTCGTTATCCATGAAGATGTACTCGTTGCCGTCAACGTAAGAGAACATCACTGCACGCTTAGTTACGTCGATAGTTTCAACGATTTCGTCAGCCTTGTGGCGAACTTCTGTTTTAACGCCAGTTGCTACATCGTGACCACGGAAGCGGTAAATCTTTTGACCGCCACGGCCACCTGGTGTTGTCACTTCGATATCTTTTACTAGTACTGTTTTGCCATCAACGTTGATCGCAAAACCTTTTTTAATCTCACTTGCTCTAGGCATTTTGTGTTTGTCCTTATTGGGTCTATCCGGTGATTATATCTCGTAGACGCTATAAATAGGAATAGCTTGAATCATAAAGTCACCTAAGCGATCATAGAGAGACAGTTAAATCATTATTTTATTTACCGAAACGACCTATGCAGCTACCTGTTATTGACCCAACACAGCCATTTCAACCTGAATTCCAACCTGTGGTTAACGATCTGATTACCTTTTTAAAAGGTGGGTTAGGTTCTAATCTGCACAGTGTCTATGTTTATGGCAGTGTGGCACGTAAGCAAGCCGTTGTCGGTCGCTCGAATCTAGATGTGGTCGTGGTTACTCATCGTCACTTCCCAGATCAACGAACTACGCTGCTGAATACCATCAAGTGGCGCTTCCAAAAGAGCTTCCCTCAGGTCACTCAAGTGGCAATCAAAACCACCTTGGTGAGCGAGATCGTTGATTTCGACAACATCTTTACGTGGGGCTTCATGCTCAAGCATTTAGCCGTGTGTGTGCATGGTGAAGATCTATCGGACTGCTATGGTGATTTCGAAACGAGTTGGGAAATTGCTAAGCATTGGAATATGGATGCGGAAAACTGGTTAGCGGTTTATCGTAATAAGATTGCCCGAGCAACAACGCCAGAACAACAAGTTGCAGCACAGGTGATTATTGCTAAAAAGCTACTGCGAGCGAGTTATTCTTTGGTGATGTATCGTGATAAATATTGGTTCGATGACCCAATAGAGTGTGGTCAACAGTTCTTGAAATATCATCCAGAGAAAGAAGTCGAGATTCAAAGATTGGGTATTCTGTTGTCTGGACGAGCGATTCCCAAACGCTCGGTGATAGGGATTCTTGATGGCTTTGGTGAATGGCTGGTTAAGCAGTATCAGAAAACTGAGTTTCGAATCGGGTAGGGGTTCGTAAGCTATCAAGCTATCCATTGATATGAAAAGCAGAGCAAGCTGAAGAGCACGTCTCTGCTTTTTCGTTTTAAGCTTATCTCGAGTTTTAATGCCTATTTCGAGTTTTATGCTTATCTAGAGTTTTAATACACATCTCGAGTTTGAAGGCCGTTTCGAAAATAGAATAGGTCTAGAACAGGCCTAACTGTTGTCCGCTGACTTGTTCAAAATCTAAACCAATGAAGGGCAAGATAGCCTCTGCAACCGGTTTGATTTGTTTGTCGATGTAATGCTGATAATCGATACCACTCTTCAAGTACTCCTTTGGCTCAGGGCCACTCAGTGTAATCAAATATTCAATACGCCCTTTGTTTTGGTATTGAAGCGGGCGACTAAGTTTGGCATTTATCTCATCGGCCATACGAGCTGCGCGAACCTGTGGCGGAATGTTTTTTTGATACTCGTGTAGTTTGCGGCGCAAACGCTTTTGGTACACCAGTAAATCATCGTGTTTACCGGCAGCGGTTTCATCGACAAACTGTCTGACATAGTCCGTTGGATCTTGGTCGTGAAACACCATCTCATACAGGGTTTGTTGGAATTGCTGCGCGAGAGGTGTCCAATCGGTTCGCGCACTTTCAAGCCCTTTAAAGATGATCTTCTCTTGGTCGCCTTGATTGATCAAGCCTGCATAGCGTTTCTTCGAGCCGGTTTCTGAACCTCTAATGGTCGGCATTAGAAACTTGCGATAGTGAGTTTCGTATTCCAGTTCGAGTATTGAGGTTAGGTTGTAGGTTTCTTTTAAGTGATTTGTCCACCAATCGTTGATGTAAGCGACCAGTGCGTTCCCGATCTCATCTGCTTTTTGTTGATCGTAACTGCCGTTTAGCGATACGAAGGTTGAATCGGTATCTCCGTAAATTACTTGATAACCTTTATCCTCGATTAGAACCTTGGTTTGCTTCATGATCTCGTGCCCACGCATAGTGATCGATGAGGCCAAACGGGTATCGAAGAAGCGACAGCCAGAAGAGCCAAGCACACCATAGAAGGAGTTCATGATGATCTTAATCGCTTGAGAGAACGCTTTTTCGTTGTTCTTCTTTGCAACGTCACGTGCTGCCCACAAGTTTTCGATCATCTCTGGTAGAAAGTGCTTAGAACGGTGGAACTGACCGCCACGAAACCCTGCCACCGCTTGGTCTTCTTCAGAGCCTAACTCTAACTTTAACCCCTCAATTAACCCCATCGGGTCAATTAAGAAAGAGCGAATGATCGATGGGTAAAGGCTCTTGAAATCGAGTACCAAAACCGAGTCGTACAGGTTAGGAATGGAATCCATCACGTAGCCGCCGGGGCTGGCAATCCAGTTCTCGGGCTCTAAATTAGGCGCGACGTAACCTGCTCGGTGTATTTGAGGCATGTATAAATTAGTAAAGGCCGCAACAGAGCCACCAACACGATCCAGTTCGACACCGGTTAATCGAGAGCGCTCAATCGCGAAGTCGAGTAGGTGAGTGTGCTCGAAGATGCGGTTTACTAGCACGCAGTCTTGAAGGTTGTACTTGGCGAGCGAAGGCTTATCGAACTTAAACATCCGGTTTATCTCATCCATGCGGTCGTGAACGTTATGGATGTCTTTACCTTCGCCGAGTAGCTCTTGAGATACCGATTCAAGAGACCAAGAGCGGAAGTGGTAGGTCGCTGTCTTGAGCATGTCGATGCCATCCAACACAACGCGGCCTGGAATAGTGATAAAGCCTTGCTGGTTTTGTGCAGAACTACGGAAGAAACTTGGTTGATTGTCTCTACCAATATTGAGCTTCACTTCGTTCCATTCTGAACGTTTGTGCAGCAGCCTAAAATCGAAATCAATGACATTCCATCCGATGATGATGTCGGGGTCAAATTCAGAAAACCATCTAATCATCGCCTCTAGTAGAGCTTTCTCATTAGGGACCCATTGGATGTTTGTGTCAGCCTCTTGTGGTTCGCCGACCATGATGACTCGGCTGTCCATCGGGCTGTCTAAGCCAATGGAATAAAGCACACCTTTTTCTGAGCATTCAATATCAAGCGAAACCACAGATAAACTGGGTAAGTATTCGCCCGCTCTGCATTTTGCATTGGAGACTCTAAGATGCTGACTTTTTTGCACGGCAGTCCCAGTGAACTCAATGCTGCCTTTGATAAAGCGTTCCATCAGATATCGATCGGCGAGTCGAATATCGCTTTCAAAGGTCTGAATTTCTTCGCTGTGAAAGGCTTGTGCTAAACCAAAGCTACTTCTCGACAGTGAGGTGTAACATGCGGCGAGAGGGGTTTGATCGAATGTGGCTAGTTCTAGGGACTTGAATTGGCAATCGATCGACTCTTTCGCTGCGATTGCCTGACATTCTTCAATGTCAGATTGAGCGACGAAAAATACAGGTTTTTCATTTTGAATCGTCAACAGAGTTGGGCCTTGAGGGGAGCTTAACCACAAGTCAATTTGGGTACGCCCTGAAAAGTCTCTCGCTTGTCTTGTGAGTACAAAGCCTTGCTGAATATCCAATGTAGTAACCTATTGAAATTGGGAATCGAATACTACCATCTAGCGGCTCTCTGCGCACAATAGGCAACCAAAATACTAACTAAATTCTAGTTAACAGAGGCAAATAACGGGACTCAATAAGCAAATAAGTGAAATTGTCGCGAATGGCTATTCAATGGTATTGAAAATATCTTTATCTTGTGTAATTTTATTGGGTGTTGTTTTAACTGGTTGATTTTTAGAAAAAGCTTGGTGTTTTAGTTAGCTTATTTGTTAATAAGTACTTGCTAAAGTTCGTGTTTCAGCACATATTCAACAGAGCTTTTTTTTAGTAATTAAGTTAAGATGTACTCAATGCTGCGATCCACTGTTCCTTTGTTCAATTGTTTCAAACAGATGAAATGACACAGTGGTTGCAGAGCCAATTAATAGTGTGGAGATACAAGTTTGATAAATGTTTTCCTTGTAGATGATCACGAGCTGGTTCGCACAGGGATACGACGTATTATTGAAGACGTCCGTGGAATGAACGTAGCAGGGGAAGCTGAAAGCGGTGAAGATGCTGCAAAATGGTGTCGTACTAATAATACTGACGTTATTTTGATGGATATGAATATGCCTGGTATTGGTGGCTTAGAAGCAACCAAGAAAATCTTGCGTTTCAACCCTGATGTTAAAATCATCGTTTTAACTGTTCATACGGAAAATCCGTTTCCAACTAAAGTGATGCAAGCTGGAGCTGCTGGTTACCTTACTAAAGGGGCAGGTCCGGATGAAATGGTAAATGCAATTCGAGTGGTTAATAGTGGCCAAAGATACATTTCACCAGAAATTGCGCAGCAGATGGCTTTGAGCCAATTCTCGCCTGCGTCTGAAAATCCATTCGCAGACTTATCTGAGCGTGAACTTCAAATCATGATGATGATTACCAAAGGTCAGAAAGTGACGGATATTTCAGAACAACTCAATCTAAGTCCTAAAACAGTCAACAGTTACCGCTACCGTTTGTTCAGCAAATTGGATATCAGTGGCGATGTAGAGCTGACGCATTTAGCGATTAGACATGGAATGTTAGACACTGAGACCCTTTAACACTGAGATCGTATAGTGACCAACTTGTTTGACTCAGTGTCATTTCTCAAGACAGTAACAGAACAGCCCGGCGTTTATCGTATGTATAACGCCGAGGCTGTTGTTATCTACGTCGGTAAAGCAAAGAACCTCAAAAAACGCCTTTCCAGTTATTTCCGTAAAAAAGTCGACAGTGAAAAAACGCGCGCTTTAGTCAGCAATATCGACAAAATCGATGTCACTGTAACGCATACAGAAACAGAAGCTCTTATCCTTGAGCACAACTACATCAAGCAGTACTTACCGAAATACAACGTACTTCTGCGCGATGATAAGTCGTATCCCTATATTTTTATTAGCGGTCACAAACATCCTCGTTTGTCGATGCATCGTGGTGCTAAGAAGAAAAAGGGAGAGTACTTTGGTCCTTATCCTGATTCCGGCGCTGTGCGTGAGACGTTGCACCTAATACAGAAAATCTTTCCTGCTCGTCAGTGTGAAGACACGGTCTATGCCAACCGAACGCGCCCATGCTTGATGTATCAGATTGGTCGTTGTGCTGCGCCATGTGTCAGCTCAATCATCTCTGATGAAGAGTACAGTGAACTTATCGACTACGTTCGTTTATTCCTGCAGGGGAAAGACAAGCTAGTTCTTGAGACACTCATCGATAAAATGGACAAGGCAAGCCAAGAGCTTCGCTTTGAGCAAGCTGCTGCTTTCCGTGACCAGATCCAAGCGATTCGACGCGTGCAAGAGCAACAGTATGTATCTGACGACTCAATGGAAGATATGGACGTGTTAGGTTTTGCTCAAGAAAATGGCGTGGCTTGTATTCACATCTTGATGATTCGCCAAGGAAAGGTTTTAGGCAGTAGAAGCCATTTCCCGAAAATTCCAAACAATACGGTGCGAGAGGAAGTCTTTTCGAGCTTTTTAAGCCAATACTATCTTGCACATAATGAAGCGAGAACCATACCAACTCGTCTCATCCTTAATGCTGATTTGATGGAAGATGTCACACCGATTCAAGAAGCCTTGTGTGAAGTTGCGGGCCGTAAGATTCACTTCAATACTAATCCTTCTGGAACTCGTGGTCGCTACCTTAAACTGTCTAACACCAATGCATTAACAGCCATTACCACTAAGATTAATCACAAGATGACGATCAATCAGCGATTTAAGGAACTTCAAGAAGTGCTGTCGATGGACGTTATCAAACGCATGGAATGTTTCGATATCAGTCACACCATGGGTGAAAGTACGATTGCATCTTGCGTGGTCTTCAATCAAGAAGGGCCAGTTAAACCGGAATACCGTCGTTACAACATCACAGGTATTATAGGTGGTGATGACTACGCTGCAATGGCTCAGGCGCTTGAAAGACGCTATTCAAAACAACTCGATGTCGACAAGATCCCAGACATCATTTTTATCGATGGCGGTAAAGGTCAGTTGAATCGTGCCCATGAGATCATTTCCAAATATTGGGATGATTGGCCGTTTCGACCAAGAATGATGGGTATTGCGAAAGGGGTAACACGTAAACCGGGTTTGGAAACCTTGGTGACCCTTGAAGGTGAAGAGTTTAATTTACCAAGTGATGCGCCAGCACTGCACCTTATCCAACATATACGTGATGAAAGCCATAATCATGCGATTGCAGGGCATAGAGCAAAACGTGGTAAAACGCGTAGAACCAGTGCACTTGAGGGAATTGAAGGGGTAGGGCCTAAGCGCCGTCAATCTTTGCTGAAATATATGGGTGGCTTACAAGAACTTAAGCGTGCAACTGTCGAAGAAATAGCCAAAGTACCGGGCATTAGTCATTCTTTGGCAGAAAACATTTATCAAGCATTGAAACAATAGTAAAAATCCCGCACCATTAAAGCGCAATTAATAAGAGCCCAATAATATGCGTTTGAATATACCTAACATTTTGTCCTTACTGAGACTATTTTTGATCCCAGTATTCGTTGTTGTTTTTTACCTACCTTACCAATGGGCTCCTTTTGCTGCTGCAATGGTGTTTTGGGTAGCGGGTTTTACTGACTGGCTAGATGGCATGCTGGCTCGTAAACTCGGGCAAACGTCTCGCTTCGGTGCCTTTATTGACCCTGTAGCGGATAAAGTGCTGGTTGCTACGGCTCTTATCTTGATGACTGAGCATTACCATTCGATTTGGATAACGATTCCAGCGGTGACCATGATTGCTCGTGAGATTATCATTTCGGCGCTTCGTGAATGGATGGCTGAAATAGGTAAACGTGCAAGCGTTGCGGTATCTTGGGTTGGTAAAGTCAAAACCGTTTCTCAGATGTTCGCTCTTTGGGTACTGATCTGGCGATACGACGACTGGATGGTGTGGGTAGGTTACATTGCGCTCTATGTCGCAACTGTTCTGACTTACTGGTCAATGGCGCAATACTTGATGGCTGCCAAAGACGATTTGTTAGACGAAAAACATCATTGATGAAGAAGCGAGCTGAGGCTCGCTTTTTTGATCTTTAACCTAAGGTTAAGTTATCAATAGTGGATATCTAATGTGATATAGATCGCCTTTGAATGGCCTGTCCACAAAGTCCTTTGCACACAAAGTCAGCTATTTAGCCTGTTTCGTATGAAATCTATTCAAACGAATTAAAAATACAAAAATAATATTGACTCAATCCTCTGAATCCGTAAAATGCATCCCGTACCCAAGAGGATGGCAATAAGCGATTCGATTGGAGTTACTAAGGCGCCTTGGCAGAGTGGCTATGCAGCGGATTGCAAATCCGTGGACCTCGGTTCGACTCCGGGAGGCGCCTCCATTATCTCTTTTTCTTAGTTAATGAGAAGAGGTAAGAGTAATGAAAATGCGATACTAGCTCAGTTGGTAGAGCGCAACCTTGCCAAGGTTGAGGTCATCGGTTCGAACCCGATGTATCGCTCCAAAATTTGTAATGTTGATTGGCGTCAGCATTAAGATGGTGTTTTACTTTTCAGTAATCGGCATCGCAATAAAGAATTGCGTGCCCTGGTGGTGGAATTGGTAGACACAAGGGATTTAAAATCCCTCGGCGTTCGCGCTGTGCCGGTTCAAGTCCGGCCCGGGGCACCATCTATTAAAGTCTACGTCTTAACGGATGTAGCAAATGCGATACTAGCTCAGTTGGTAGAGCGCAACCTTGCCAAGGTTGAGGTCATCGGTTCGAACCCGATGTATCGCTCCAAATTAAAAAGCCCGAACAGAAATGTTCGGGCTTTTTGGTTTCTGCTGTTCAACATTTTATTACCCCACATTTTTCCTGTTTGACTCCCGTGGTTAGACGGTCGATAAAATACTCAAACTCTCATACCTTTAACTTCGTTTTAAAAGCGAGATTCCCTATGAACTCGTTCCTCGGGCATGAGGGACGAATGAACCGGGGTCGCCTTACCTAAAGATTAAGTTGACGATATTTGCAGCAATTTGTCAGTCACCGCTCCTATTTATCCAGCTATTATTAAAAACTATTGATCGTTCATTTCACTTTATGTTACTTTCCCGCGCAATCTCGGAATGATCAATGTTCAAAAAGAACAGCGATAGCTTCTGGGGGATACGCGTAGTGACCATTCTTGCTGATTGGGACATTACGTAGGGTAGGTATCGGCTAATCCTTTAGCTGATAGACGGGATACTTATGGCGCAATTCGCCATGCTAATGGGAAACCCAACATTGAATACACTAATAACAACATTGCTAATCAGCTCTGCATTTCCAAAAGGGCCAGTTCTTCATAGCTGTCCGATACTGCACAAATGTCCAATTCTTCAAAACAGTAGCATTACTGAACCTTGAGCTCACGCTAACTAATTTTTGCTGTCCTAAGACGGCCTAATTTCGTATTCGTCATTTGACTTATACGAGCGTACAGCTATATCTCATTTCTAGACAATACGCGTGTTTCACTATGAATTCTCTCTAAATCAATAGAGGGACGGTGTGCAATTGCGTCTGATGGAGGTGAGTATGAACACATTCAAGGGGATTTTTATGACTACCGCCTTTGAAGTCGATATTAATACTATCGCAAATTCATTTTCAACTATGGTTCCTATCGTTGAGGGAACTTACGACCTAACACCTGACGCTATTTTGCTTGAACAAGAGCAACATGAATCGGATGTTCGTTCATACCCAAGACGCCTACCTATTGCTATTAAACGAGCATGTGGTGTTTTAGTTGAAGATACTCGTGGCCAACTCTTTCTCGATTGCTTAGCTGGTGCCGGTACACTTTCTTTGGGTTACAACCACCCTGAAATCAACCAAGCACTTAAAGACCAACTCGATTCAGGTTTGCCATACCAAACACTTGATATTACGACTCAAGCAAAAGAGACGTTTATCAAGCGAGTTAAAGCTTTTCTCCCTCAAGATTTTTCAACTAACTCGGTTCTTCAATTTTGTGGCCCGTCTGGCGCTGATGCTGTGGAAGCGGCTATCAAGCTAGCCAAGCAAACAACAGGTCGTAACACCATGTTTGCTTTCCGTGGTGCTTACCATGGCATGACGAACGGCACCATGGGCATGATGGGTAACCTTGGCACTAAAGAGCGTCGTAGCGGCTTAATGTCTGACGTACATTTCATGCCTTTCCCATACAATCTTCGCTGCCCGTTTGGCATTGGTGGTGAAGCAGGTGCCAACGCAAGCATTCGTTACATCGAGCGTATGTTGAATGACGACGAATCTGGCATCATGAAACCTGCAGCAATGATCGTTGAGCCTGTACAAGGTGAGGGCGGCGTGATTCCAGCCCCGGCATCTTGGCTACAAGGCTTGCGTCGCATCTGTGATGAACACGGCATCCTACTTATCTTTGATGAAATTCAGTGTGGTGTAGGTAAAACTGGTCATCGCTTTGCGTTTGAAGAATCAGGCGTTAACCCTGATATTTTGTGCTTGTCTAAAGCGATTGGCGGCGGACTGCCTATGTCGCTGCTTGTGTTCGATAAGAGCATTGATACTTGGAAAGCGGGTGAGCACACCGGTACATTCCGTGGTAACCAATTAGCAATGGTATCTGGCGCTAAAGCATTAGAAATCATCGAGCGAGATGGTTTGGTTGAGCACGCGAACATCGCAGGCCAATACTTACGTCATGGGCTTGAGAGAATTCAATCGCGTGTGAACTGTGTTGCTGAAGTTCGTGGCAAAGGCTTGATGCTTGGCGCTGAGATCAAGCAACCAAACGGCGAACTCAACAAATTTGGCGAGCCGCAATCAGACGGCGAGCTGACGTTAGCGATTCAACGAGCAGCATTAGAGCGCGGATTAATGGTCGAGAAGGGCGGTCGTGATGGTTCGGTAATTCGTTTCCTTCCACCTATGATTATCTCTTTTGAGCAGATCGACTTTGCATTGCGCGTCATGGAAGAAGCGATCATCGCAGCGGGTGGTGGTTTACGACAAGACCAAACACAAAGCGAAGAATCAAATCAGGAATGGAACAAGCATTTCATCCAGACGGGTTTAGGCGGTAGCGACGAATTTGCTAGCGTGATGAACCAAACTACTCAAGCGATGAAAGCGGTTTTTGAACAGGTTGAAGCCCCTTACTCAGGTTTAGACCCTAAAGTGCTAGAAGAAGCCATCAAAGCTGTTGACCTCGATAACAACCAACACGCTTTGGTTGATGTTGTTGATAGCACGGCTGGCTTAGTGGCAGCGAACTCTATCTTTGTGCAACACCCAGACTGTATTGCACACCTTCACACGCCTCCTCTTATGGCTTCTGTTGCTGCGGAATCGATTATCGCGGCGTTGAATCAATCGATGGATTCATGGGACCAAGCATCTGCTGCGACTTATGTTGAGCAGCGTGTGGTGGATTGGATGTGTGACAAATACCAACTTGGCGCACAAGCTGACGGTGTTTTCACCAGCGGCGGCACGCAAAGTAACCTAATGGGTTTATTGCTTGCAAGAGATTGGGTTGCCGATAAGCACAATGGCCATTCTATCCAAAAGCTTGGCTTGCCAGAATACGCGAGCAAGCTGCGTATCTTATGTTCAAAGAAATCTCACTTCACGGTTCAAAAGTCGGCCTCTTTAATGGGTTTAGGCGAAGCTGCAGTGTGTTGTGTTGACACCAATGCAAACGGCACTATCAAGCCGGACTTGCTAGACGCAGAAGTGAAAGCACTTAAAGCTCAAGGGTTGATTCCTTTTGCTGTTGTCGGTACCGCGGGTACAACCGATCACGGTGCTATTGATGACCTGGAAGCGATAGCTGACATCGCCAACCAACAAGATCTTTGGTTCCATGTCGACAGTGCTTACGGTGGCGCGCTTATCTTAAGTAGCCATAAAGCTCGCCTGAAAGGCATCGAAAAAGCGGACTCAGTGAGCGTTGATTTCCACAAGTTGTTCTTCCAAACAATCAGCTGTGGTGCTGTGCTTCTCAAAGACAAAGCGAACTTTAAGTACCTACTGCATCACGCAGATTACTTGAATCGTGAGCACGATGAGCTGCCAAATCTAGTCGATAAGTCTATCGCTACCACCAAGCGTTTCGATGCACTGAAAGTCTTCATGACTATGCAAAGCGTTGGGCCAAAGCAACTGGGTGATATGTACGATCACCTTCTAGAGCAGACGCTTAAGGTTGCCGATCTGATTCAGAAGCATGACGATTTTGAGCTGCTTGCTGAGCCGTCTCTTTCGACTGTGCTGTTCCGTTCGGTGCCTAGTAATGGGCAATCAGCAAACGGTGTTCTTGATTTAGACAAACTGAATCAGACGTTAAGACTGGAGGCGCTGACTCGTGGCGTTGCCGTGCTTGGCGAAACGGTCGTTGATGGTAAAAGTGCGCTGAAATTCACTATCTTGAATCCGTGCTTAACGACATCAGATTTCAAATCTCTAATTAACAAAATTCAAACTTTAGCTATTGAGCTAGCAGAACAACAAGGGTAATTAAAACTATGGCTATTCTACAAATTGGTGCAGGCGGCGTCGGTTGGGTTGTTGCACATAAAGCAGCACAAAATAACGAAGTACTGGGTGATATCACGATCGCTTCTCGCACAATCGCGAAGTGTGAAAAAATCATCGAATCTATCAAGGGTAAAAACAACCTTAAAGATTCAACTAAGAAACTAGAAGCACGTTCAGTAGACGCTGACGATGTTGATGCACTTGTTGCTTTGATTAAAGAAGTTAAGCCAGATCTAGTTATCAACGCTGGTCCTCCTTGGGTAAACATGGCGATCATGGAAGCGTGTTACCAATCTAAAGTATCTTACCTAGATACATCGGTAGCGGTTGACCTATGTTCTGAAGGTCAACAAGTACCACAAGCTTACGATTGGCAGTGGGGCTACCGTGAGAAGTTCGCTGAAGCGGGCATCACAGGTATTCTTGGCGCGGGTTTCGATCCAGGTGTGGTATCAATCTTTGCAGCGTACGCGGTTAAGCACTTGTTCGATGAGATTGACTCAATTGACGTGATGGACGTGAATGCTGGCGATCACGGCAAGAAGTTTGCGACAAACTTTGACCCAGAAACCAACATGCTTGAGATCCAAGGCGATTCTTTCTACTGGGAAAATGAAGAGTGGAAACAAGTACCTTGTCACTCTCGTATGCTTGAGTTTGAATTCCCTAACTGTGGCTCTCACAAGGTGTACTCTATGGCACACGATGAAGTGCGTTCAATGAAAGAGTTCATCCCAGCTAAGCGTATCGAATTCTGGATGGGCTTCGGAGATGCATACCTGAACTACTTCAACTGCATGCGTGACATCGGTCTTCTTAGCCCTGATCCGCTAACGCTACATGACGGCACTGTGGTTCAGCCCTTACATGTTCTTAAAGCGCTGCTACCAGATCCAACATCTCTAGCTCCGGGTTACACAGGTTTAACGTGTATCGGTACTTGGGTTCAAGGTAAGAAAGACGGTAAAGAGCGTAGCGTATTCATCTACAATAATGCAGACCACGAAGTGGCTTACGAAGACGTAGAGCACCAAGCGATCTCTTACACAACCGGTGTACCAGCGATTACTGCTGCACTTCAGTTCTTCCGTGGCGAATGGGCTGATAAAGGCGTATTCAACATGGAACAGCTAAACCCAGACCCGTTCCTAGCAACCATGCCAGAGATCGGTCTAGATTGGCATGTTCAAGAGCTAGAGCCTACAGCCAGTCTACCTCTAATCCATACTTTGAAGTAATTTCTGGCTCTTTGCCCTTGTCGCGTTGTCCATCGTGCTCATTTACGTTCGTAAACTCCGCGCGATGTCCTAGCGACAAGGTCAAAGCTCTGCGAATTCCGTTCAAAGTCATATGATTGACGAGAACGTATAATTACAAGCCGATGCTGTTGCGTCGGCTTTGTTCGATTATCATGTGCCTTCGTGAACTCGAGGGCCGCAAGGTATTAACATGCAAAACAACGAACTAAAAACGCCTTATTTCATGATCAACGAAGACAAGTTGATTGCGAATTTAGAGATAGCTAAGCAACTGAAAGAGATTTCGGGTGTGAAGTTGGTATTGGCACTGAAGTGTTTCTCGACATGGGGTGTGTTTGACATCATCAAACCTTACCTCGATGGCACGACAAGCTCTGGTCCATACGAAGTGAAACTTGGCCACGAAACCTTCGGTGGTGAAACGCATGCTTACAGTGTCGGTTACAGCGAAGATGACGTGAGAGAAGTCGCTGATATTTGCGACAAGATGATCTTCAACTCACAAAGCCAGTTCGCAGCGTACCGTCATATCGTTGAAGGTAAAGCATCGCTGGGTTTACGTTTAAATCCGGGTGTGAGCTACGCAGGACAAGACTTAGCAAACCCTGCGCGTCAATTCTCTCGCTTAGGTGTGCAAGCTGATCACATCAAACCTGAGATCTTTGAGGAGATTAATGGCGTGATGTTCCATATGAACTGTGAGAACAAAGACGTTGATGCCTTTATCGGTCTGCTTGATTCAATCTCAGAACAGTTTGGCGAGCACCTAGATAAGTTAGATTGGGTGAGCATGGGCGGTGGTGTGTTTTTCACATGGCCGGGATATGACATCGAGAAACTGGGTCTTGCGCTAAAAGCCTTCTCTGAAAAGCACGGGGTGCAGATGTACCTTGAGCCGGGCGAAGCCATCATCACTAAAACAACTGACTTGGTTGTGACAGTGGTTGATATCGTAGAGAACATGAAGAAAACGGCAATTGTCGATTCTGCAACCGAAGCTCATCGCCTTGATACGCTTATCTACAATGAACCAGCATCGGTATTGGAAGCCTCTGAAAACGGTAGCCATGACTATGTGATTGGTTCGTGTTCATGCCTTGCGGGCGACCAGTTCTGCGAAGCAAGCTTTGATGAGCCGTTGAAGATTGGTCAAAAGCTTCATTTGTTGGACAGTGCGGGTTACACCATGGTGAAGCTGAACTGGTTCAATGGTTTGAAGATGCCATCGATCTATTGCGAGCGCAGCAATGGCGAAATTCAAAAGCTGAATGAGTTTGGCTATGAAGACTTCAAGCGTTCTCTGTCACAGTGGTCAGTTAAGTAACTGAGTCATAAGCTTCAGAACAATAAAAGAGCAGCCGGTGAGCTGCTCTTTTTGTTTCTGTACCGTGATAAACCTAATTAAATGTTTTCACTAAGCGAACAAGAGGATGTGGAATATCATCTGGGTCTGTAATGACTTCTAAAGCTTCTTCAAAATCAATGATTAAACCATCATAGTCGTTATTTATTACATGAGCATCAGGAGTGTTGGTCCAATATGGCTCATTGGTAGTCGTTGGGAAGTGTGTCAGGTTGATTGCTGGTCTAGTACAGCTATAGTCAACGATTGAACTTAACTCTTTGATATTAGGCAACCTAAAACCAACCTGACCTGCGATAGTGGTCAGATTCGAATCTTCAGTTGCGATGAGCGCATCCTGCCAATTTTGATATTTAATCGCGGTACCATCACATGTGTTATTGGATTGATTGTAGGTTTCGCCTAGGTTGCATTTTGACCAAAGCAAATTTGTCGTTACGTCGAGTAATGTCCCATCTTTACGGTCAATAAATTGCCCGTCTTGGTGAGAGGGAGTTTGAGTTTGCACGCAGGTTTGCGCGATGGTATTTGCACTTAACAGAGAGGCAATTACACCTAAGTATAGTTTTAGTTTCATTACTCAATACCTCCACTTACAGCCACAATTCCTGTCGAGCCTGCGATGTTTTTATTACAAAGTTCAAGCTCTCCATTTTGAGAGTCGATACATCTAGCACTACCATCCTGTTTAACAGAGCTAGAGTGCGTGAAGAGTCGGTCTCCAAGATTAGGAAAGAAATCAATGGCTCCTGCTGGTGCAGTGCCGACATTGAAGTTGATAAATGAACGAGCTTCAACAGGTGAAGGTAAGCGCCAATCTGTAATGCCGCAAATAGAGCGACTGTTTAGGCTACTAATATAACTACTTGTATTACAGTAGTTGCTTCCTGAACCATCATTAATGTACGCACATTGAGAAGAGATCGGGCCGGCGCTGTACAATAGATCATTGGGTGCCCCGGCATAGCCACCATTGGTTGTATTATCAGAGTCGTGCCAAGTATATGTGTACGAAGCGCTTCGCCATGAGCTTGACTGGCTCCCCCATGGGTAAGGGTCGGCGTCAGGGTCGTCTTTGTGGTTCTTAATCCATGTATCAACTTCTGACTGACTAGGCAGTGCTATCGGGTCTTGCTTTGCTTCAATATATAACCCGGTATGCTCATCTTTGACACAGCGCCAATCAGTAGCGCTAGGTGTTAGAGGGTTTCCGTGAGCATCTAGCTTAGTGTAGCGGAAGCCATATTCCCCATCAGCGTGTTCACTTCCATCTGTTTTATCTAAACCAAAATCAGCATCTTGATTAGGGCGCGAGGCTGGAGGAGTGATGCTGTCGTAAGCTGTGCCATCAAAATAGGTGACATAACCAGTATCATTGAAACTCTTCTGTCCGGGAATATAGAACGCGAGAGTGCTTTTACTTGAATCAATTGTAGCGTTACCAACGGAAGCTATTGTATAGATTACCGATTCGCCACCTTCATCGAAGCTATCATCACGGGCAGAAAAAGTGATATTTGTTGAGACGGTCTCTGCTGGTAACTTGAGGGTTAACTCTGATATATCAACAGTAAAGTCCTCAGGAGCGGCAATACCAGTTTGAGTTAGAGTGAGAGTTACATCTTGAGAGGTGTAATGACTCAAAACAGCTCGTTGAATAATACTATCGCCCTCTACAACGGTACTTAAGTCATTACTAAAGCTAACTGTAGGTTGGGTATCGCTGTCATTGATGGTGACTACAGTTCGTTCGTTTGAAAGAATGTAGTTTGCACCGTTATCAGAACTAATAGAATAATGAAGAGTTTTGCTTCCTTCATACAGATTATTGTGCACAAGGTTTAATGGCAGAGCGGCATTTGTTGCTCCTGCCGCAATTTTGACGTTTTGGCTAGAGATAACATCGTAGTTCTTGAATGCACCACTGGAACGTGTCGTCACGTCACTGGTTGAGATCGTCAAGGTTAGGTCTTGGCTTAAGGCTTCGGAAAGAGAAACGGTGATCGACTCTGTTTTTGACCCTGATTGTGGTTCAGAAAATGAAACACTATTAGGGAGGCTAACAGTAACCGGGGAAGAGGATGAACCAGTACTGGTTCCTGTCGTTGTTGTTCCACTGTCATTATTTTCATGGCCGCTTTTACAGCCGCTAAATAGTGTTGTGAGAAGGATTACTGAGATGGCATTGAGTTGCCAACTCGACCTTTTTCTTTCCATGTATCAACCTAAGCTACTAAATTATATAAGATATCTATGATAACAATAAATCCATATAAATGCTTGGTTTCATATGTCTAGGTTATGTTTTTCTATCCTTTTTATTCGTATTTTTGTAAGTTATGTAAGTGAAGTGTGTTTCTCATTAGTTAACCTCCCAACAACGAATCCATTGTCGGGAGGGTAGGTAACTTAACTCTCAATCATCACTCGAGTATCTTCGCTGAGTGTTTCTAGTTCATTCACTACGTCATCAATCAAAACTTCGATTGGTAGCTTAACGGCAATCTTGGAAGTAAATAAGCTTGAGCTAACACCGCCGCCACCGGCGATAAAGACACGGTGGCAGTCCATATCGAGAATGCTGATCCCTTGTCTGTCTAATACATGTGTCACTTCGTTGACGATACCTGCTCTGTCGTTAGAGTCGAGCCTTAAGTGATGGATTGTATCTTGTGCGTTGTGAGTGTGGTCTGAATCAACAAACTGCACGATCAAGTCAGTATTGGCGCTGAAAGCCTCTTTCACAATCGATTCGTTGATGGCTGGAAGTTGAACCTTAAGTACGCCTGCGACCTGGTCTTCAATAAAATTAACTTTACTGATGAGCCATTTGCCGTCGTTTTCGTGAGTAACAGCAGCAAGTTGTTTGATTGTTGCTGGTGATGCTTTTCCGATAAAGTTTACGATAAATGTACTGTTCATATCAGCCCCCAAAGTTTCAATGATTCGTTTCTAATTAAATGTTTGATATCACGCGATAAAGTTCTTTAATTTCAGTGTAGAAGTTTACATCGAACAATGTTTGACCTACGTCAATTTTTGAAACTAAGCTGTGAAGTAAAAAAAGAGAATGAAGAGTAGGGCACAAAAAAAGCGGCTAGAGAGCCGCTTTTTAGAAGAGTTGTCGCTTTTATTAGGAATGCAGTAACTTGAAATTCATAGACTGAAAGACGATTTAGAACGTTACTTTAAAGTTCATACCAACAAATTGAGAATCGTATCGTGCGCCAGCATCGTAGGCGAATCGAGCTGCGTCTTGGTTATCCCACCAAGGGTTAGTATTCAGATTAACTTCTGCGTCACCACCCCATGCATCACTTACCCAGTAGTGGATATGGCCAACAGGGTTTAGGAAGAATAGAGACACATTACCCATGGTTTGAGAGCCCATCACTTCGCCACCTGAAGCAACGATGTCTTGTTCTGCTTCTAGCATCATTTCACCGACAACGGCACCAAAGAAAGGTGTGATGAAGAGATCTTGCCATGAAGGTACTTCAGCAAACGCTTCTACGCCGTATTCCCAGAAGAAGGTCGACATTGTCCAAGAGTACATGAAAGACTCAAACTCGTCGTAACCAGCATGTCGAGCTGCTGTATAGTAAACACCACCGAAATACGGGTGCATCACGTAGTTTAGGAAGTGTTCGTCACGATCCCATACTGGGCCTTCGGAAACGTTATCTTTCCATTTTTTACCCAGTGCGCTGATATCACGTTGGTCATCATCCCACTTAGTGATACTTTCAGGTAAAAGAGTCATTAGACCAACGGTTGCGACACTTAGGCCAAGAATGGTGTAGGTTTGACCCATTAAGTAATCCCAATCTTTGCCATCGCTGACAGTAAGGTAGATTGGTTGCTTATCGATCGTTAGATCGTACTGATCACTTGATTCGCTTAGTGCATAGTTCTTGCTAGGCTTGTAGGTGTACAAGCTTTCATTAACACAGTAATCTTGAGCACATTCATCCGAGTAAGAAAGGTTGATTGGCTGGTCGAAGTCGTATTGGCTTGCAACCGAGTTAACTGACATTAGCATTGAAAATGCAGCAGTAACCTTCGTTAGTAACGGTGATTTGGCCACAAGGGTCTCCATGAGAAGTTAAGAATTGATCAGAGTCACAATTATCTATTAAATGCCTGATTTAGGGAACTAATAATTTATTGCTTTTCCTAAGAAAACCTTAGATTTAACATTATTAATATTTGTGAAAAGGTGAAATGTCTCAAACTCAACCATAGACCAGTTTGTAAATAATGCAGTGTCTTTTTATGACTACAAAGGATAGAAATATGACGAAAATCGCAATGTTAAGCACTGGTGAAGAAGTTCTTCATGGGGACATTGTAGACACAAACGCAGCTTGGATGTCTGCTGAGTTTTATCAGCACGGTTTTGCCCTAGCGAAACGTTCGACTGTGGGTGACCAAATGAATGCTCTAGTTGAAGAACTGTTGATGCTGAGTTTTAACTATGATGTGGTTATCGTTAATGGTGGTTTAGGACCGACAACTGATGATATGAGTGCGGCTGCGGCTGCGACGGCTTCAGAGCAGAAACTCGTCATGTTCCCTGAATGGCTAACTCGTATGGAAGAGATGTTTTCTGGACGTGGTATGCCGATGCCGGACAGCAACCTTAAACAAGCTTTGTTGCCAGCGAGTTCAGAGATTGTCGATAACCCTGTGGGCACGGCTTGCGGCTTCAAACTGAAAATCAACGATGCGACTTTCTATTTCACTCCGGGTGTACCGAGTGAATTCAAACGCATGGTCACGTTTGAGATCATTCCTGATCTGTCACGTACCTATCCTCAAGTGGTTGCCTCTGAATGCAGTCGATTGTTTACGTTTGGTTTGTCTGAATCCGGTATCTCTGATGTTTTGGACCAATTAAAGCTGCCAGAAGGTTATGAGTTGGGTTATCGCTCTTATCTGCCGTTCATTGAGGTCAAACTGTTTGGTCCTAAGGCAGACTTAGAAACTCGCGTTAAGTTGCTGCAAATGGTTTACAAGCTACTAGAAAGTAATGTCGTCAGTGTTGATGAGCCTATGATTGCTCATATTGGACACATCATGGCTGAGAAAAAGAAGACATTATCTGTGTCTGAAGTGTCGACCAAAGGCGCATTGTCAGCGTGGCTGCAATTGAATGAGCAGGTTGAAGATTGCTTCGGGCATTCGTGGGTGATGGCTGAGCCAAAAGAGAGTGAACTTGAGAAGAGCGATCCATTAGCTGCAACCTTTGCTCTGGCTGGCGCAACAAGAGAGAAGTGCGGTACTGAGCTAGCTTTGGTGACTGGCAAGTTAGAAGGCAACACATTCAGCGTTGCATTGTCGACCGAAGCGGGAGAGTGGGGCCTGGTGCTTGAATTTTATCGTCAATACTCACGCGAAGACCAACGTAACGTGATTAAGACCGTTGCTGCCGATATGCTGAGAAGGCATTTAGACAACAAACCGATGTTTGGTACTTACTCTTCAGTTAAGCGATTGAAAGACATGTTTATTCCTGCGGCTATTATTAAGTAAGTATTTAGGCGAGCTAACCAAGTCCGTACTAAAAACGCGAGAAAAAACGAAATAAAAAGGCCCAACATCTAAATAGGTGTTGGGCCTTTAGTTTATCTAGCCTTCTAGATAACCAAACAAGCAGCTATGTTTACACGTAACTCATGTCTGTAAAAACTTGATTACAAACCGCTTGTCATATGTAGACTATAGAACAAACCACGGCCGATTAACTCTGAAGCCAAGAACAATACTAGTGCTAAGCCAAGGTTAACTGGGTTCACTTTTGCTTTGTTCAGCATAGGTAGAATCCAAATCAACAAGCTTGCCATTAGCAGTGCCACTTGAAGAATCACATAGTTACCTAAACCATCGACTAACTCAGACGCTTTTGCCGCTGAAGTTTGGATGTCACCGATTAGGTTCAGCTTTCCTACTGTCACAAGCAAGCTGATAGCAACTGCGATAACAGCCAGCATGGTGATGTTACGGTCAACCGTAAAGCGGCTGTCATTTGCGAATACAATCACAAACTGAGACATCAGCAAGCCGCCCACAACCATCGTCATGATGAAGCTCAGTGGTGTGTAGATGTTGTCCCACGTAGGTACTGTGTTGATCATGTATACGTTAATCATCGCGTACATGAAGATAACACCCAGCACCATAGCGCCGACCATCAGTGCTTTCTGGATAGCAACGCCACCTTTCTTAACCACAGACAGTAGCCATTGCAGGCCGCCGACAGCGAAGAATGCTGCACCGAAGAACACTTCGTTAGACAACCAAGCTGAGCCTAATTGGTGAAAGGCATTAAACGCGCGCAGTGGAGAACCTAGGTGCGTTGTCGAGAACATAAAACCAAGACCCATTAATACCCACAGAATGAACATTGGAACCTTGTAGCTGTTTAGTTTCTCTTCGTCATGACCAAGTACCAGTGCACGAGCACCAATCAGTAAGTAACCACCAACCGCAGTTTGCGCCAGCACCGTAAAGAAGATTAAAGACCACTCATGAAAAATCATCTTACACCTCCTTCGGGTTTGCTAGGTGACCACTGGTATCGCCAGTCGGCTTCGCGTTTTTGTTCAGCTTAATCACGATGTTTGGTAGCGTTTCTGTTGAAGATGGCAGTGGAGCCACATCCGCACCAGAGCCGTACTTCTCGCGAAGTGTATTGATTTCGCCAAACTCCAATGCACGAAGTGGGCAAGACTCAACACAGATAGGCTGTTTGCCTTCAGAAACACGTTGGTAACAACCGTCGCATTTGGTCATGTGACCTTTCTTAGCATTGTATTGTGGTGCGCCGTAAGGGCACGCATTGCTACAGTGCTGACAACCAATACATACGCTCTCATCAACCACAACCAAACCGTCTTCATCACGTTTGTGCATCGCGCCCGAAGGACACACTTTCACACACGCTGGGTTAGTACAGTGGTTACAAGCGATAGAAAGGTAGTAAGAAAAGACATCTTTCTGAACCCAGGTATCACCATCTTGAGTGAAGCCACCACCTGCGTATTCGTATACGCGACGGTAGTTCGTTTTGATGTCTAGATCGTTATAATCTTTACAAGCAAGCTGACAGGTTTTACAACCCGTGCATTTACTTGAATCAATGTAAAAGCCGTATTGTTTCATTCCAACCTACCTTATGCTTTGTTTAGCGTTTTGATTTGAACTAGGTTTGTATGCTGAGGGTTACCCTTAGCAAGTGGGCTCGGGCGCTGAGTCGTCAGCACGTTAATAGAGCCTGCATGGTCGATCTTCTGACCATCTGGTGCGTACCATGCACCTTCGCCTAGTGCGACAACTCGAGGAAGAATCCTAGGTGTCACTTTCGCTGGAATGTGTACTTCGCCACGGTCGTTGAAAATACTGACCATGTCGCCATTTTTAATACCGCGCTCTTGAGCATCAATCGGGTTGATCCACAACTCTTGCGGTGCTGCTGCTTTGATTTCAGCAACGTTGCCGTAAGTCGAGTGAGTACGAGCCTTATAGTGGAAACCGGTTAGCTGAAGTGGGTACTTCTCTGCTAGTGGATCGTTATGACCTTCAAAAGAGTCCACGTAAACGGGAAGTGGGTGAATTACTTCGTCTTCTTTCAGTTTCCAAGTCTTCGCGATATCAGCCAGTTGCTCTGAGTAGATCTCGATCTTGCCACTTGGTGTTGTCAGTGGGTTCGCTTCAGGATCGTTACGGAAGTCTTCGTAAGCGATGTAGTGGTGGTCGTAGCTACGTTTGTAGATACCCAGCTCTTTCATCTCTTCGAAGGTTGGCAGTGTTGGATCGTTCTTACGAGTTTCAGCGTAAAGATGCTCAATCCATTGCTCTTGTGTACGGCCTTCTGTGAACTCTTTTTCGACGCCCATACGCTTCGCTAATTGAGAGCACATTTCATAGATAGACTTCGCTTCGAACTGAGGTTCGATCGCTTTCTGCGCGTAGATGAAGTAAGGCATATTCGCTGCTTTACCATCCATACACCAGTCGTCTTGCTCAGACGTTGTTAAGTCTGGCAGGATGATATCGGCGTATTTCGCTGAAGAAGTCATATGGTTATCAACCACGACAATCATTTCACACGCACTTTCATCTTGAAGAATCGCGTGAGTCTTGTTGATGTCTGAGTGCTGGTTAATGATGCAGTTACCTGCGTAGTTCCAGATCATCTTAATTGGGTTCTTAAGGCGCTCTGCACCGCGAACACCGTCAGTGATGTCGGTCATTTCATGGTGACGGTAAATCGCGTCTGTCCACATGAACATTGAAATTGAAGTTTCAACTGGGTTTGGCACAGTAGGGAAGCGAACAAACGGAATGTTGATGTCACTTTCACGAGCGCCTGTTGAACCGCCAGACACACCCACAGAACCGGTTAGTAATGACAGCATTGCGATTGCACGACACGCTAGCTCACCATTCGCAGTGCGCTGTAAGCCCCAGCCTTGGTGAATCGCACATGGTTTCGCCGTACCCATCTCGCGACCAAGCTTGACGATAGTATCAACGGGAATACCGGTGATCTTAGAAGCCCATTCTGGTGTCTTCTCTACGCCATCTTCACCTAAACCTAGGATATAAGATTTGTAGTCGCTGTTTTTAGGCGCCGATGCCGGCAGTGTCTTCTCGTCGTAACCTACGCAGTATTTGTCTAGGAACGGTTGGTCGACAAGGTCTTCAGTGATCATTACGTGCGCAAGACCCGCTACCAATGCAGCATCTGTAGAAGGACGGATTGGGATCCATTGGTCTTCACGGCCACCGGCAGTATCGGTGTAGCGAGGGTCGATGATGATCGTTCTTGCGTTCGACTTGTTTTTGCTTTCTACATAATGGTGGATCAGACCGCCGCCAGACATACGAGTCTCAGCAGGGTTGTTACCAAATTGGATGTTAAGCTTGGTGTTCTCTAGATCAGAGAAAGAGTTGTTGTTTGCCCAACCACCGTAGGTGTAGCTCAAGCCTTTCGCGATTTGCGCTGTTGAGTAGTCACCGTAATGGTTTAGGTAACCACCACTTAAGTTCATTAGACGAGCAATCAGCGTTTGTGCTGGTGGCCAAGACTTAGTTACCGTACCGCCCAGCGTACCTGTACCGTAGTTTAGATAGATGGTGTCGTTACCGTAGTCTTTGATAAGACGTTGCATGGTGCCAGCGACTTCATCGTAAGCCTCTTCCCAGCTAATACGCTTGAACTTACCTTCACCACGTTTACCCACGCGTTTCATTGGGTATTTCAGGCGATCTGGGTTGTAAACACGGCGACGCATAGAGCGACCACGTAGACACGCACGAACTTGGTGATGACCGTATTCGTCAGTACCTGTGTTGTCTGTTTCTACGTATTTGATTTCACCGTTTTGCACATGCATACGTAATGGGCAGCGAGAGCCACAGTTTACAGTACATGCACTCCATACGATTTTCTCATCCACACTCTCAGCAACCGCAGCCGCTACTGGTTTGGATTTGAAAGGTAAAGCGATACCGCCCGCGAGTGCGGCTGCGCTACCTACCGCAGAAGAAGCCTTCATGAAGCCTCTTCGAGTAAGATTCATTACCCCAGATTCTTTCTTATTCGTCATTCTAAGATGCCTATTGTTATTGATGACTAGCACTTTATAGGTAGTTTGCTCTTTATGTTTTTATTTCTAAATATTGATTGATTGGCATCAAATAAGAGCGAAATTTAAATGTTATGAATCGAATGTATAAAATGGATCAAAGAATGAAATGTATTTATTAATATAATTATCTTTAAACCTATAACGGTATAAATAATAATGATTATCGATACGCATAAATTATTGGGTTCGCTATTTTATCAAGCGACAAGTAAAGAACAGTTGATCACCATTGTCGAAGCTTTGGTGGAGAGTAAAGTGCTCTCTGAAGAATGCTTGCAGGCATTGAGAAGTGAAGACGAAGATGCACTCTCAGCGGAGTTTAGCCGCCTGTTTGAAGGCGTTGGCGACATGCCAGCTCCGCCTTGGGGGTCTGTTTACCTAGATAAAGACCGCGTTGTGTTCGGTGCTTCTACTGTAAAGTATCGACAGTTTTTAGAATTGAATCAGATTGAATTAGACACGGGCTTAAGAGAACCGGAAGATCAATTTGGTTTAATGTTATTCGCCCATGCGTATTTGTTAGAGAACAATAATATTGATTCAGCGTGTGAATTATTGGGGTCCCATTTATTAACTTGGTCTTCTGTTTATTTGGAAAAATTAAATACAGCATCAGAACTATCTTTTTATAAGAAACTATCAACTGATGTAATATATTGGCTTAAATACCTAACATCTGAATATAAAATAAACGTTGTTCCTAAAAAGTTATATATCGACTAATGTCTGAACAAATAAATTCAAATAGACGCGGTTTCTTAACTCGACTTTCTAAACCGGTTAAAGCTGCCGCGAATTATGAAGAGAAGTCACAGCGCTCGTATGCAAGGCCGCCAAGAGCGGTCGATGAGGTGCTGTTTGAGCGTCTTTGCGACGGTTGTCGATTGTGTGAGCAAGCGTGTCCGAATAGCGTTATAGAGATGCTAGAGGGCAGTGCGCTGCTGAATTTGGATTACAACAGTTGTTCTATGTGTAACAAGTGCAGTGAAGTGTGTCCGACTGGCGCACTTCATCCAACGGTCACGCCTTATATCGACCTCAAGCCTAGCTTTGCGGATAGCTGTAACAACTACATGCAAATGGATTGTAATGCGTGCCAAACCGCTTGTTCAGCAAGTGCGATTCAAATCGAAGCAGGGGAGTTGCCTACGGTGGACAAAGATAAGTGTAACGGCTGCGGAGAGTGCCGAAGCGCTTGTTACATTGGCTCAGTGACTTTGAACCTTATTCAGTAGTAAACGTCTGGTTTGGCTTTGTGGCAGCAAGTTAGCAGAAAGGCTTTGGTTGAGTGAGAGGCGAGTCGTCTCAGATACCTAAAGACATAAATAGAAAAGGGTCCGCATTCCTAGAGGAAGCGGACCCTTTTTAGTTCTTATTGAAGTTATTCGAGCAAAGCGACCTAAAGCCAGTTGCTTATGCGCGTTTTTGCTTGCTTCTATGAATAACGTTACTCAGCGATAACTCAGTTTTTGCTTTGCAGATGCATGGCAAAATTTCATTGGCTTGTGTGTAAGCCATAGCAAAACCAACGTACTCGACTTCACCAGAATCCAACGTACAGCGGCAAGCGCCACAGTGGCCATCTCGGCAGTTGTATTCTGGCTCTAACCCTGCTTGTTCCATTGTTTCCAATAGAGTATTTGAAGGGTTAGATTCAATAGAAGTCAGCTTGTTGATTTTGATTGTTGGCATTACAGCTCAAACCCTTCAAAGTCGTCAGCTTTTACTTCGTTGTCGATTTGGCCAACTAGGTAAGAACTGATTTCAGCTTCTTGTGGAGCAACTTGAACGTTATCTGAAGACAACCAAGCGTTGATCCATGGAATTGGGTTCGACGTTGCTTCTGGGTAAGCAGTACCTAGACCAACAGCCTGCATACGGATGTTAGTGATGTACTCAACGTATTGACAAAGAATATCTTTGTTTAGACCAATCATAGAACCATCTTTGAATAGGTATTCTGCCCACTCTTTCTCTTGCTCAGCCGCTTCTTTGAATAGGTCGAAACACTCTTGCTTACACTCTTCAGCGATCTGCATGAATTCGAAGTCATCTTGGCCATTACGTAGTAAGTTGATCATGTGCTGTGTACCAGTAAGGTGAAGTGCTTCATCACGAGCGATTAGCTTGATGATCTTCGCGTTACCTTCCATTAACTCACGCTCAGCGAATGCGAATGAACATGCGAAACTTACGTAGAAACGAATCGCTTCCAGTGCATTTACAGACATTAGACATACGTAAAGTTTCTTCTTCAGGTCGTGAAGTGAAATCTTAACGTCTTCGCCGTTGATGTTGTGGTTGCCTTCACCGTAGCGGTGGTAGTCAGCCGTCAGCTTGATCAAATCATCGTAGTAAAACGCGATGTCTTTCGCACGTTTCAGGATCTCTTCGTTCTCAACGATATCGTCGAATACTACGCCTGGATCATTCACGATGTTTCGGATGATGTGCGTGTATGAACGAGAGTGAATCGTTTCAGAGAATGACCAAGTCTCAATCCAAGTTTCAACTTCTGGCAGTGATACCAAAGGAAGTAGGGCAACGTTAGGGCTGCGGCCTTGGATAGAATCTAGAAGCGTTTGGTACTTCAGGTTAGAGATGAAGATGTGCTTTTCATGCTCAGGAAGCTTGTTGTAGTCGATACGGTCGCTAGACACGTCTACTTCTTCTGGACGCCAGAAGAAAGAAAGCTGCTTTTCGATCAACTTTTCGAAGATTTCGAATTTCTGTTGGTCGTAACGTGCAACGTTTACCGACTGACCCAAGAACATTGGTTCTTTTAGTTGGTCATTTTTTTGTTGAGAAAAAGTACTGTAAGCCATAAATGCCTCAAATCCTTTAAAGACCCGCAATAAAACGGACCCTGTTAATGCTTTAAACCCAGAGAAGATAACTTCTCTGGGGTCTTAATGTTTATTGCGGTTTAGATCTTACAACCGCCGCCTTCACAATCTTCTTCCGGCACTTGAACTGCATCGCCTTGGTCGTCTTTAGCACCATCACGAGTGTTATGGTAATAAAGCGTCTTAACACCGTACTTGTACGCTGTTAGCAAGTCTTTAAGCAGCTGCTTCATTGGTACCTTACCGCTGTCGTAAACACTTGGATCATAGTTAGTGTTTGCAGAGATAGCTTGGTCAACGAATTTTTGCATGATACCCACTAAGTGCAGGTAACCGTCGTTAGTACCAATGTTCCAAAGTAGTTCGTAGTTCTCTTTAAGATTTAGGAAATCTGGAACAACTTGCTTCAGGATACCGTCTTTCGACGCTTTCACTGATACATAGCCACGTGGTGGCTCGATACCGTTAGTCGCGTTCGAGATTTGAGACGAAGTCTCAGAAGGCATAAGCGCTGTTAGCGTAGAGTTACGCAGACCGTGCTCCATGATCTCTTCACGTAGCGTGTCCCAATCGTAGTGCAGTGGCTCTTCACATACTAAGTCGATATCTTTTTTGTAAGTATCGATTGGTAGTAGGCCTTTCGCGTAGTTGGTCTCGTGGAAAGATGGGCAACGGCCTTGCTCTTTCGCTAGTTCAACAGACGCTTTTAGCAAGTGGTATTGAATTGCTTCAAAAGTACGGTGAGTCAGGCCATTTGCGCTGCCATCAGAGTACTTAACACCATTCTTCGCAAGGTAGTATGCGTAGTTGATTACACCCACACCTAGAGTACGACGGTTCATTGTCGACTTACGTGCTGCTGGAAGCGGGTAGTCTTGGTAATCAAGTAGCGCATCTAGAGCACGAACAACCAGTTCAGAAAGCTCAGCCAGATCGTCTAGCTCGTTGATTGCGCCTAGGTTAAACGCCGAAAGCGTACATAGTGCAATCTCACCTTCGTCATCTTCTACGTTAGAAAGCGGCTTAGTTGGTAGCGCGATTTCTAGACATAGGTTCGATTGACGAACAGGTGCTACTTCAGAATCAAACGGGCTGTGTGTATTACAGTGGTCAACGTTCTGAATGTAGATACGACCAGTAGAAGCACGCTCTTGCATTAGCAGAGAGAATAGCTCAACGGCTTTAACCGTTTCACGCTTCACTGAAGGATCGTTTTCGTACTTCACGTAAAGTGCTTCAAAACGCTCTTGGTTTTCGAAGAACGCGTCGTAAAGGCCAGGTACGTCTGAAGGAGAGAATAGGCTGATGTTGCCACCTTGAACTAGGCGAGAGTACATAAGCTTGTTCAGCTGTACGCCGTAATCCATGTGACGAACACGGTTCTCTTCAACGCCGCGGTTGTTTTTCAGTACTAATAGAGACTGAACTTCACCGTGCCATAGTGGGTAGAACACTGTTGCTGCGCCGCCACGAACACCACCTTGAGAACAACATTTTACTGCTGTTTGGAAGTATTTGTAGAAAGGGATACAGCCAGTGTGGAACGCTTCACCATTACGGATTTCAGAACCAAGCGCACGGATACGACCTGCGTTGATACCAATACCAGCACGTTGAGATACGTAACGAACAATAGAGCTTGCTGTTGCGTTGATAGAATCAAGGCTGTCACCACACTCAATCAGTACACATGAACTGAATTGACGAGTAGGCGTACGTACACCAGACATAATTGGTGTAGGTAGAGAAATCTTAAACGTAGACGATGCGTCGTAAAAACGTTTGATGTAGTCAAGACGAGTCGATTTCGGGTATTTACCGAATAAACACGCAGCAACTAAAATGTAAAGGAACTGAGCACTCTCGTAGATTTCTTTTGTTACACGGTTCTGCACGAAGTATTTACCTTCAAGCTGCTTAACCGCCGCGTAAGAAAAGTTTAAGTCACGCTTGTGGTCGATGTACGCGTCAAGCTCTTCGAACTCAGCTTTCGTGTAGTCTTCCATTAGGTGGCTATCGTATTTACCCATATCAACCAGTTTTGCAACGTGGTCATAAAGTGCAGGCGGCTCGTATTCACCGTACGCTTTTTTACGTAGATGGAACACTGACAGACGTGCTGCTAGATATTGGTAATCAGGAGTCTCTTCAGAGATTAAATCCGCTGCTGACTTGATGATTGTCTCATGAATGTCAGTCGTGGTAATGCCATCGTAAAACTGAATGTGAGCTTTCAATTCTACTTGTGATACAGAAACATTGTGCAAGCCTTCAGCTGCCCATGTGATCACGCGATGGATTTTCTCTAAATCGATCGTTTCTTTGCGCCCGTTACGCTTGGTAACAGTAAGTTGTTGGTTCATTCTGCTTAATTTCCCTAACAAAACTGAACAAGGCCGTGTTTTTGTGTATTTCTGTGTAATTTTTGTAAATTACGTTTCGGCTTTGTGATCTTGGTCTACCCATATATTGTAGTTCAAACACAACATATAGGGGTCATTTGTTTGTTGGGTTACAAGATAGTGCTACAACTGATATTTTTCAAGGTAAAGAAATGGGGTTGCTTGTGGATAAGTGGTGGATTGAAAAAAAACTGTAAGTGACCACTAACTGATGACGTTAGACGTGACTTGATTGTACAAAAGTCGCCTTTTAAGGATGCTTTATTTTTGCACGCCCATAAAAAAAAATCCCTTGATCTTTGGGTAAAATAGGCAATGGATTTTGGACGATTAAATTTAAATCGAGGTGGTCAAAATGGAAGCTAGCGCACGAAATTTAGACTGAAAAAAGTCGCAAACTTATGGTAATTGCAACTCTTTTCATTCGTCTTTTTTACAAAATATTTTACGGTAGGGCTACCGATATTTTTTAGCCCAAGTTTTGAGTGTGAACGATGTAGTTCACATCGACTTTTTGGCCTAAACGGTAGGTGTTCGTTAACGGGTTATAGTGCAGTCCTGTAATCCCTAGTTCTTGAAGCGGAGTGTTATCAACCATTTTGATAAGCTCAGCAGGGCGAATGAACTTTTCGTGGTCGTGAGTACCTTCTGGCACAATCTTAAGTAACTTCTCTGCACCAACAATAGCGAACAGGTACGACTTAAAGTTACGGTTCAATGTTGAGAAGAACACATGGCCGCCCGGTTTCACTAATTTTGAACAAGCCGAGATAACTGATTGTGGGTCAGGAACGTGCTCTAGCATTTCCATGCACGTCACCACATCGTAAGTGTGTGGGTTTTGCTCTGCATGGTCTTCAATGGTGCTTTGGATGTAATCGAGCTTGGTGCCGGTTTCTAATGCGTGCAGACGAGCGACTTCGAGCGGTTCTTTACCCATATCTAGTCCGGTGACTACCGCACCCTCTACAGCCATGCTTTCAGCCAGAATACCGCCGCCGCAGCCAACATCGAGAACTTTCTTACCAAAAAGGCCTTCGGTTTTCTCTAGCACGTAATTTAAGCGCAACGGATTGATTTGATGTAGTGGCTTAAACTCGCCTTCTAGATCCCACCAGCGCGACGCCATGTCTTCGAATTTTTTGATTTCTGCTGGGTCTACGTTCTGTGATTTAGTCATAATCGGCATTTCCAAGTTAAATAATGCATCCATGAAATTGCAGGCATTATAACTTGCCTTTTCCTGCTGACCAGAAGATCTACAATTTTGCTAGTTTATTGGGTGTAAAGTGACCATGTTTCAGCAAGATATGACGCTGAGGTGCAATTTCTCATCAATAGATTGGCTACAAGGGTCACAAGATGGTAAAAGGAGAGGGAAAGTGATGCCTCCGTAGGTAAATTTGTGTTATATTTTTCGGTCTTATACGTATTCAAAAATACGATCTGACTATAGAGGGAAAATGGCTCTATGAGCGATCTAGCGAAAGAGATCACGCCCGTAAATATTGAAGATGAGCTTAGAGGTTCATACCTAGACTACGCGATGTCCGTCATCGTTGGTCGTGCCCTTCCAGATGTGCGTGATGGCCTAAAACCAGTACACCGCCGCGTTTTGTTCGCGATGAATGTATTAGGTAATGATTGGAACAAATCATATAAAAAGTCTGCTCGTGTAGTAGGCGATGTAATCGGTAAATATCACCCACACGGTGATAGTGCGGTATACGAGTCAATTGTTCGTATGGCTCAGCCGTTTTCACTACGCTATATGTTAGTCGATGGCCAAGGTAACTTTGGTTCGGTTGACGGCGATTCAGCTGCGGCAATGCGTTATACCGAAGTTCGTATGTCAAAAATAGCTGGTGAGCTATTAACGGATCTTGATAAAGAGACGGTTGACTTCGTTCCTAACTATGATGGAACCGAGCAAATACCAGCAGTTCTACCAACAAAAATACCAAACCTATTGGTTAACGGTGCTTCTGGTATCGCAGTAGGTATGGCTACCAACATCCCGCCGCATAACCTTGGCGAAGTTGTTGATGGCTGTTTAGCATTTATCAATAATGAAGACATCACTATTGATGAGCTAATGGACTACATCCCTGGTCCTGACTTCCCGACAGCAGCATTAATCAGTGGCCGTAAGGGCATTGTCGATGCATATAAGACTGGTCGTGGCAAAGTTTACATGCGCTCGCGCGCGAACATTGAAATGGAAAAGAACGGTAAAGAAACAATTATCGTTACTGAAATTCCATATCAAGTGAACAAAGCTCGTCTGATCGAGAAGATTGCAGAACTTGTAAAAGACAAGAAAGTTGAAGGCATCAGTGCTCTACGTGACGAATCTGATAAAGATGGTATGCGTATTGTTATTGAATGTAAGCGTGATGCTGTTGGTGAAGTTGTTCTAAACAACCTTTACTCACAAACTCAACTGCAAACGACTTTCGGCATCAACATGGTTGCTCTGAACAACGGCCAACCACAGCTATTCAACATTAAAGATATGTTGAAGTGTTTTGTTGATCACCGTCGTGAAGTTGTAACTCGTCGTACTATCTTCGAATTGAAGAAAGCACGCGACCGTGCACACATCCTTGAAGCATTGTCTCTAGCACTTGCAAACATTGATGAAATCATTGAACTGATCCGAAACGCACCAACACCGGCAGAAGCGAAAGCTGGCCTTGTTGCTCGTGGCTGGGAATTGGGCAATGTTGCAGCAATGCTTGAACGTGCAGGTACTGATGCGGCTCGTCCAGATTGGTTAGAAGATCAATACGGCATCCGCGATGGCCAATACTTCCTAACGGAAACTCAAGCACAAGCTATTCTAGAACTTCGTCTTCACCGCCTAACTGGCCTTGAGCACGAGAAGATTCTAGACGAGTACAAAGCACTTCTAGAAGAGATCGCTGAGCTAATGCATATTCTTGCAAGCACTGAGCGTTTGATGGAAGTGATCCGTGAAGAACTTGAAGCGGTACGTGATATCTATGGCGACGAGCGTCGTACAGAAATCACAGCAGCGGTTCATGACATCGACATGGAAGAGCTAATCGCTCAAGAAGACGTTGTAGTAACGCTTTCTAACGCAGGTTACGTTAAGTATCAAATCTTAAGCGACTACGAAGCTCAGCGTCGTGGTGGTAAAGGTAAGAGTGCAACTAAGATGAAAGATGAGGATTACATTGAGCGTCTGCTTGTTGCTAATACTCACGATAACATCTTATGTTTCTCTACTCGTGGTAAAACGTACCGCCTGAAAGTTTACCAACTGCCTCAAGCAAGCCGCACCGCTCGTGGTAAGCCTATCGTTAACATTCTTCCTCTAGAAGAAGGTGAGCGTATTACGGCTATCCTGCCTGTTTCTGAGTTCTCTAACGAGAAATTCATCTTCATGGCAACAGGCGACGGTACAGTTAAGAAGACATCACTGGATCAATTCGCAAACGTACGTGCTAACGGCCTAATCGCAGTTAACCTACGTGACGATGATTCACTGATTGGCGTTGATATTACTGATGGTAATAGCGACATCATGCTGTTCTCTAAATCGGGTAAAGTTGTTCGCTTTAACGAGGACAAAGTACGTCCAATGGGTCGTACCGCTTCTGGTGTTCGTGGTATGAAGCTTCCAGAAGACGATCAAGTGGTTTCACTGATTGTTCCTTCAAACGAAGGCGATATTCTAACTGTGACTCAAAACGGTTACGGTAAGCGTACTGAGCTAGCTGAATACCCAACGAAAGGCCGTGCAACGCAAGGTGTAGTATCTATCAAAGTCTCTGATCGTAATGGCCCAGTTGTTGGTGCTGTTCAGGTTGAAGAAGGCGATGAAATGATGATGATCACCGACGCAGGTACACTAGTACGTACTCGCGTAGCGGAAGTAAGCCAAGTTGGTCGTAACACTCAAGGTGTAACACTGATTCGTACTGCTGAAGACGAGAATGTTGTAGGTCTACAACGTATCGACGAAGTAGAAGAAGCTGAGATTGTTGAAGGCGAAGAAACTGAAGAAGCAAATGCTGACGCAGTAAACGCAGAAACAGTTAATGCAGAAGGAACGATTGTTTCTGAATCAAGTGAAGAGCAAGCATCAGATGCTTTTGACTCTGAAAGTGATAGCGAGCAAGACACTGAGTAATCTCGATTACGTTAAGTAATTAAGCTTACCAATGAAAAAACCGAGCCTAAGTGCTCGGTTTTTTATTGCCTGCTATGTGTGGATCTTGCTCTGACTTTATCGTTGAACTGTGATCGTCAAAATATCGATAGCTAAACCTTGATCAATATAGCGAGGAGATGAAAACGATAGAGTAGAGGGGAATAAAAAAGGAGTGTGAAATGGATATTTGGTTGTTGGTTGCGTTGGTACTAATGAGTCTGTTTTTGATCGCGGTCGTTATTGCCGCGAGCAACAATGGCAGCCATCTAAAAGGCAATGTGGTGATTTCTCTTACTGCAGTGGCTTTGAGCGTGCTGGTCTGGTCTCAACTGAAACAAGAGTTACCTCAACTTCCTTTGGATGATAGCAATAACTACACGGCGACAGATTTCGAAGATGAGCTTCAACAAAGCCTCAAACAAGACCCGAATCAATCCGACTTGTGGTTTAAGCTTGGTGGTGTGTACATGCAGAGAGGGGAGTTCGATGCGGCATTCACTTGCTACGACTATGCGATTCGCTTAGATCCTCAAGCACCTTCTGGCCTCTATGCTGCCAAAGCAACCGCACTTTATTATCTTAGCTCTCAAGCGATGAGTGATGATGTTAATGCGTTGTTGGAGCTCTCAATGCAGCTTGATCCCAATGATCGTACGGCATTGATGCTGATTGCGACCGATCACTTCATCAGCATGCGCTATCAACAAGCGATCGATGCGTGGACTCAAATCTTAGATTCCAATCAGAAGGGCATTGATCGTGTCTCTATTATCCATTCGATCAACCAAGCCAAACAGATGATCCGTTAAGCTTGGCTAATTGCTAAAGAGGCGGCCTTACTTAAGCTCTCATCTCTAAGACTATTGGTTTTCCTGCATTTCGATTAAGCCACCAGCATTGTGGATTTGAGTAAACCCTTGAGCACGCAAGAATTGATAAGCTTGCCCTGAACGATTGCCACTACGGCAATACAATACGATGGGTTGGTCTTTATCTATCTTAGCAAAGTGAGTAGCCACTTCAGAAAGAGGGTAGTTGATGGCGTTGTCTAGATGCCCTTGTTCGAACTCTGCAGGTGTTCTGACATCAACCACCAATGCGCCTTTCTCTATTAATTCCCACCCAGTCTCAGCACGCTCAGATGCGTAAACGCCTGAACTGAATAGTGCAAGACATAATGCCGAAAGCGAAAGTAAGCTTTTCATTGTTTATTCCTTGAATTGGCGAGCGGATCGGGGATGCGATATTGATGTGTATTCCCCAAAACCTAAAAAACCAGCCACACAACAATAGTGTGACTGGTTTTTACTTAATGGTCTAATTGAAGAAACTAGTATTCGTAGTTGGCTTCACGCTTTTCAGCTTGCTCTTCCCATTTAGGAACAACCGTGTCTAAGAAGTGTTGTTTCTCAGCGTTCATCTTATCCATGTCCATTCCAAGCGCTTTTTGAGCCGCTTCTTTTGTCGAGATATCTGGAATCTCGATTGGATCGGTGATGCCTTTCCTCGCCAGTAGACGAACAATCTTAGTACGAGCATCGGCTGCGCGGTCAACGGCAGTACCTAGCACTTCTAGAGCGATTTCAGGTGCGTGCATATGAATACCGTGAGACGCGATAGCGTAGTCCCAACGCCATTGAGCGTGACGGATATCCAGTAGGATAGGCTCCATCTCTTGCTCTGTTGCACCCGCTTCCCATGCCGCGCCTGCTTCAAAGTGAGCAGCTACGATTTGTTTCTCAGCAGTCAGCTTCATGTTCAGAACTTGCGCTTTGCGGCTTGAAACGATGTTACGCATGGTTTCTTTCGATTGAGTGTGACAGTTTGCACACGTATCTTCGAAGCGGTCGAATGGGTTACCCACTTTATGGTCGGTATAAACGGTGCCATCTTCTTTGGTCACTTTCGGCATATGACAGTCAGCACAAACGACTTTGTTCTTACCGTGGATGCCTTCGCGCCATGTTTCGAAACCTGGGTGCTGTGCTTTCAGCATGGGTGCTTTCGATACTTTATGCGTCCAATCTTTAAAGTTGATTGCATCATAGTAACGTTCCATGTCGCCAACGGTTGTACCTTGGTCCCAAGGGAATTTCACACCTTTGGTTGGCCCTGTGAAGTAGTATTCCACGTGGCACTGAGCACAAACAGAAGCTTGTTGGTCTAAGCGGCTTTGTTCATCAAACTTTTTACCAATCGTTTCAAATGCACGTTCAACGTAAGGACGAGTCACCTTAAGTGCTGGTTCACCATTTTTAAAGCCTTCGCTTTTGGTATCGTGACAGTCTGAACAGCCAATAGGGTTAATGATCTCGTTGCCAAGACGCGCCCACTTACCTTCGAAGTAACCATCTTCGCCACGTTCTTCAATAACACGTGCTACGTCTGGGCTCTTACAGCTCCAACATGCCATTGGCATTGGGCCTGAGCTTTCGTCTGTTGGGCCGCCAGTACGAAGCGTTTGTCGTACATCGTCAATCGCATAAAAGTGACCACGTGCCTTGTTGTAATCTTTTGCGAAGCCGTAGCCAGCCCACATGATAACCATGTTGGGATCTTCTTTTAGTGCGTCTTCAATAACTTCGCTTTCTGAAGTCTGTCTCCATGAATGATATTGATCTGGGTGGTTTTGCTCGAACTGGTCGTTACGAGGATCGCCAATTTCTTTTTGTTCAGACGCAGCAAAACTGGTCGCGCTTGCTAGTGATGCGCTAACCATTAATAGTGCTGTGACCGAATTACGTATCCAATGCTTTTTCACAGTGATATCTCCAATATACTGATTCTTATACCAAGCGTTGTGAGTTTGCTATTCAAATTAAGAACTGGAGAATTCCTGTTTATATTAATTCATAAACAAACACATTTTGTTACGTGTTGGATATAGCTTGTCTTAGATCAATTAATGGTAGTGACTTCAATCACGTTGAAGTTTATATACCCCTAAAGGGGTATTGGTGGGCAGTGTTATTAAAATTTAATTGAGAATTATTATCATATATAACAATCAATTACCTAAATTGACCATGGTATAAATAGGGTGATTGCGTTCACAGATTAACCCATCCAAATTTCGTATTACCTAATTAGAGGTATATTCTAACTGTAGAAAGCGTTGTGGCTTATCCAAAATAAGAATTGATATCATTTAAGCGGTAATAATATCGTTTAAGGGTACTTTTGTTTAACCGGAATATTATTTAGTTGAGAGTTAAATAATGCCGGTATAAGGAAAGGATAAAATGGGCAATATTAAATTGGCCATAGTCATAATGCTTAAATCCCTTCTAGCATTCTGCCTCTATGGTTATTCCATTCATGCTGTTGCTGAGCCTGCTGTTACGCCAGTAGGAGAATCAACAAGACATGAAGTCGAATTAATCCGCGACAAAGACTACAAGTGTGTTCAATGCCATAAAGATTCAAAAGAAACGGTATTGGGTTCACATGGTGAAAGTGCACACGCTTTGCTTGGCCGCGAAGTAAATTGTACCGACTGTCATAGTTCTATTAGCCCCGATCACCGTGAAGGTGCGCCTGAAGTGGTGAAGTATCGCGAGGCTCAATCACAACCGGGAACTGAAAAGGTTTTCCTAGACCCTAGCTTAATTTTAGATGCCAATAGCCAATGTATCGATTGTCACAAGCCTGATGATCTGCGTGAAGCGAGTTGGACTCACGATGTTCACGCGCAAAACTTAACGTGTTCAAACTGCCATGATGTTCATGCGACTGAAGCAAAGGTGTTGGGCTTAGATAAGAAGCAAACCATTAAGCTGTGTGTGGATTGCCATTCAGACTTCAACCAGAAGAAAGAAGAGGAGTAATCTATGAGCTGCTCAAGAAGAAACTTTTTAGCAGGCGCTGGTGCCGTTATTTTTACCACAGGTGTAGCGGGAACTGCGGCGGTAACAAGTCGCAAGACGCTAGCCAATGTTCAAGAAGATGGCGCTAAACGTTATGGAATGATTCATGACGAAACCGCTTGTATTGGTTGTACCGCCTGTACTGAAGCATGTCGTGAAGTAAACAAAGTACCTGAAGGTGTATCGCGCTTAGAAATTATTAAGAGTGAGCCCCAAGGCGAATATCCCAATGTTGATTACCGTTTTACTCGTAACTCTTGCCAACATTGTGATAACGCACCTTGTGTGATGGTTTGCCCAACAGGCGCGGCCTACAAAGATGAAAAAACCGGCATTGTCGACGTTCATCAAGAGAAGTGTGTCGGTTGTGGTTATTGTCTATTGGCTTGCCCATATCAAGTGCGCTTTTTCCATCCAGAGAACAAGTCCGCAGATAAATGTAACTTCTGTCGTGATACCAATCTAGCACAAGGGAAGTTGCCTGCTTGTGTCGAATCTTGCCCGACCAATGCGCTGGTCTTTGGCGATCTAAATGACCCTAAGAGTGAGATAAACCAGGTGCTTCAATCTGAGGTGGTTTACAGAGATAAAGCTTATCTAGGTACTCAACCAAAGCTCTATAAAGTGCCACACCAAAAAGGGGAGATTTGATTATGAGTGCATGGGACGCAGCTTTTCAGTCTGGTACGGTGGTATGGGACTGGATTATAGCAATCTATCTATTTCTCGCGGGGATGTCGGCCGGTGCCGTAATGATCTCCATTTACCTAAAACGTAAGGTCATTGAAGGCGACCCTGCTCATAATGGTGTGTTAAAGGCCACGGCTTTTCTTGCGCCATTTGGGATCATTTCAGGTCTGCTTATCTTGGTTTTCCACCTGACAAAACCGTTATCCTTTTGGAAGATCATGATCTTCTATAATCCAACGTCTGTGATGTCGATGGGGGTGATCTTATTCCAAGTATATATGGTGATCTTATTCCTTTGGATCGGCATTATATTTAGGGATCAAATAGTCGTGTTCTTGAATGATCAAGCATGGTTAAAAGGGCGACTTGATTTTGTCGGTAATTGGATTGGCAAATTAGAAGTGTTTGAGAATGCTCTGGAAATATTCTTAGCTGTTCTTGCTCTGATGCTTGCCGCTTATACCGGATTCTTGCTTTCAGCTTTAAATACCTTCCCACTATTGAATAACCCAGTGCTGCCGATTTTGTTCTTATTCTCGAGCTTATCTTCGGGAGCGGCGGCGTGTATTTTATTTGGTGTGCTGGTCTTTAAAGAATCACCTCATAGCCCGACTATTTCATGGATCCACGGATTCGAACGTCCAGTCGTGATGTTTGAATTGTTTGTTCTTATTACTTTCTTTACTGGGCTTATCTTCGCTGGTGGTCAAAGTGAACAAGCAGTATGGAACGCAATTGGCAGTGGCTTCTGGGCAAGTTGGTTCTGGTATGGTGTCATCGGTGTCGGTATGGTTTTACCGTTGCTGCTGAATGCCGTTACACCAACCTCAATCCGCCATAGCTCGGTGTATATTTTCTCCGTGACTTCGCTAAGCCTAATGGGCGTATTGATGCTACGAACTTTTGTTCTTTATGCAGGGCAGTTAACGATAGCTTAATTTTGCTCAAGTTTATTAGTGAGCAGATGTTAGATACTGAATATCTGCTTATTAATGAACATGCTTTAAATAAACATGAGATGCGTGTTCAGATTGGCTCTGCTCAAGCGGAGCCTTATTGAGGTGATATGGTCGGTTCTTTGGGGCTGTTTAGTTTAGTGTTGGTTGCTGTACTCAGTAGCATTATTGGTGTGCATTCGTTTTATCAAATGCTAAACAAACGGACGCAAAATATAGGTTTAATCCGCAGTTTCTCTCTTTCAAGTGCATTGCTTTCTCTCACTTCTGTCGCATTGCTTGGCTATGCTTTTGTCAGTGATGACTTCTCTATTCTCTATGTCGCTGAGCATTCAAATACTCAATTACCCTCATTTTTTAAGCTCGCAGCCGTATGGGCAGGCCATGAAGGTTCCTTGTTATTTTGGGTGCTGACGATCAGCGTCTGGTCTGGCGTGATCGCCTTACAAAAACACTATTCGAATGAATACCAAAGCCGAGTGCTGTGGGTGATGAACCTACTGCTCGCGATATTTGCTTGGTTCACGTTATTCGCATCAAATCCGTTTGAAATGAACTCGATCTTGCCGCTAGAAGGGCGTGACCTTAACCCAATGTTGCAAGATGTCGGTCTGATCTTTCACCCGCCATTACTTTACCTTGGCTATGTCGGCTTTTCTGTGGTGCTGGCATTTGCAGTTGCCGCTTTGCTGGTTGATCCAATTGAATTTGATTGGGTTGCTCATTGTCGCAGTTGGTGTCTAGTCGCTTGGATCTTTTTAACTGCAGGGATCATTCTTGGCTCTTGGTGGGCGTATTACGAATTAGGCTGGGGCGGCTGGTGGTTCTGGGATCCTGTTGAAAATGCAAGCTTGTTACCGTGGCTTACTTCAACGGCTTTACTGCACAGCTTAGGCGTTGCCAAGGGCAAACAACAGCTCTTGAAATGGTCTCTCAGCCTTGCTTTCATTACGTTTTGTTTGAGTATCTTAGGCACCTTTATTGTTCGTTCTGGCGTATTAACGTCGGTGCATGCTTTTGCCGTTGACCCAACCAAAGGTATCGCACTGCTACTTATATTAGTATTGGTACTGGTGAGCTCATTTTCTCTGCTTATCATTAGAGGAGAGTCTTTTGAATCTAACCCGATTACCAGCTTCGCGAGTAAGAGCTTTTTAAGCCTAGTCGCGGTGCTCATTTTTGTACTGGCGACCGCTGTTGTGGTGTTTGGTACGTTTTATCCAATGGTATTTGAACTGCTTGGGTTGGGGAACATATCGGTAGGTGCGCCTTACTTTAATCTGTTGATTGCACCTTTGGCTTTGCTTGCGTTGGCCGTCGTCGGCTTAGCCCCTTTGCTGAGTATTAAACCTCAAGCGACTAAAGGTGTTATTACGCTGATCGCTCTAGTATCTATTGGTCTAGGGTTCGCCTGTTACGCTTTGCAAGTCGAGCAGACCCAAGTGATGGTACTAATGACATGGTCACTCGCATTTTGGGTGTTACTCACTCATGTGTATGGCTTGGCGGTAACGCGCGGCGCTAAGTTCCAACGCAAAGTCTGGGTGATGACCTTTGCTCATGTCGGGGTTGCGGTGCTCGCCGTAGGCGCTGCAATGAATAGCTATCACTCGTTTGAGCGCAGCTATAAACTAAGCCCTAGCACACAAGTAGAGTTCATGGATTGGACGCTTTCTCATCGTGATACCGAGCTTTATGTCGCCTCAAATTTTACCGCAGAGAAGGCGATACTAAACTTAGATGCAGGCGATAAAAGCTTTACCATCGCGCCAGAAAGAAGACACTACCAAGTTCGAGTCATGAACATGAGTGAGCCTGCAATGAAGTGGTTCTGGCATGGCGATGTTTATATCACCATGGGCGAGAAAGTCGATTCCACCGCTTATGCATTTCGAGTGCAGTACAAGGCGTATGCACGCTGGATCTGGTTTGGTGGGTTGTTTTCCATTCTTGGCGCTTTACTCTCATTGACTCATCGTAAAAAGAAAACCGTTAAGGCGTCACAGTATGCATACCAGCGTTCGTAACAAGCTCATCACGTTAATTATCTTGGCATTAATGGTGGTGTTGGGCTTTGCCTTTGCGCTCAATAATAAACAGCAATCGACGATTGTGTCGGAGCAAAAAAGGGCATTTCCAGAATTCATATCTACTGCGTTAGCGAATAGTGAAGGCATCAGTAGTAAACAGGAAATTACGTTGGCTGATGTCACTCAACATCCTTACCAACTGGTCAATGTATGGGCTTCATGGTGCGGAATATGTAAAACCGAGCACGCTTTTTTACTCGAACTACAAAAGGAAGGTATTCCAATTGTTGGTCTCAATTATCGAGATAACCCCGGTGCTGCGCTTAATGTATTGTCCAACGACGGCAACCCGTACTCAACTGTGATCAGCGATCCTCAAGGGAAGTTGGCGTTAGAACTCGGTGTAATCGGTACTCCTGAGACGTATTTAGTCGATGCTGACGGCCAAATCATTAAGAAGTTACTGGGCGTGATTAATGAATCGGTTTGGCGCAAAGAACTTGCGATGTATTTTGATGGTGCGAATGGATGATGAAGCCTTTAATACAAGCACTCGTTATGCTGTCTACGCTTATGGTTATTAGTTTTCCGACTTTGGCAGAAGATCTGTTTACAGCCAGTAATAAGGACACGAGTATTCAAGTTGAACTGTTTGAGTTTGAAAACCCAGAACAGCAGCAGCGCGCTATTACATTGGCAAAAACCCTACGTTGCCCGCAATGTCAGAATCAAAACCTGATTGAGTCGAACTCTCCAATTGCAAAAGACTTACGCCTCGTTGTATTCAATATGGTGAAAGCAGGGAAGAGTAATAATGAAATTACTCAATATATGACGGAAAGGTTCGGTGAATTTGTGCTCTATAAACCAGCAATGAGTGTTTCAAACTTATTACTTTGGCTACTTCCGAGCGTATTATTCCTCTTATTTATACATCTATCAATAAAAAGTGTTAGAAAGAGCTCATAAAAATTATGTATTACTGTTTACCAATTGACCTGTATTTTGTAACATTAAAGGATTATAAAGGCTAAGCACTGTTATATAAGGATGTATCTGTGGATAACGTAATCTCAAATTTAAAGAAAGAGTTCCATACTCATGTCCGATCTGACAAATGGGCAGAAAAATACAGTGCAAAGTCGAGCATTTCTACGCTTACTCAAGAAGAGTTAACCGAATTAGAGAACGCTTGGGTTCAGCTTGTCATCTGGAAGCAAACTCAAGTAAGTTGATCGTTCTGTAAAAAATCGTAGTCTTAGCCGCAACTGATTAATTTATAACCCCATGTTGGTCATTCCAATGTGGGGTTTTTTGTTACCTGAAAAATTATTGTTATAATATAACAATTAGTGCATGGTCGACCTTGAAAAAAATTGTTAACAGCCTCATAGTGTCTATCATTAGATAGTTAGCTACAAAATATTGCCTAGACATATAATGTAGTGTTGTTAAATACATCGAATTTTCAAGTGAGTATAGCTATGGCGGAAGTGCGTGCCAGAATAGATTTCAAAGTAGGGGTAACAAGCAGTATTGATGCTGAACTTCTGTCTTTTCATGGATTGAAAACAGATAAAGAGCATGTTGCTGTGATATTTAAATCAGCAGACAAGACACAAGACATACCTCTTGTTCGTATGCACTCTGAGTGCCTGACTGGTGATGTTTTCCATTCCTCTCGCTGTGACTGTGGCGAGCAGCTAGACGAAACCATTAGAATTATGGGTGAGACGGGTGGAGTGATTCTTTACTTACGCCAAGAAGGTCGTGGTATTGGTTTATACAATAAAATCGATGCATACCGCCTGCAAAGTGAAGGTATGAACACTTATGAAGCCAATAACCATCTAGGTTTCGGTGATGATTTGCGTGATTTTACTGAAGCGGCAGAAATGCTTCGTGCTTTAGGAACCACAAAAATTCGCCTAGTCACTAACAACCCCAAGAAAATTAATGAGCTGAAATCTTTTGGTATTGAGATTGAAGAAGTGGTGAACACCTCTGCTCATGTTAAGTCGGGTAATGAAAGCTACCTGAAGGCAAAAGTCTCACACGGTAAGCATAATCTGGATATCTGATTAGCCTCTTTGTTGCGCTTAACATAAAAATGTTTAAAGACCTCACATATGTGAGGTTTTTTTGTATTTATCTTGCAATAAAATTGTAAGTTTGTATTATTCCAATCCGTAGTGCAAATGATAATGGTTTGCACTATTACTACGAATAATAATTTAAAGCTCAACAAGGACGCTTCATGACTATTAAATCTTTAGTGACAAAAGCCGTAACTTCGTCACTCCTTTTTGCCTCTGCTTCTTCTTTCGCAGCAGTAACTCAAGATCAAGTTGTAGAACATTACGCAGATATTGCTCATGCCGTGTTTGCAGATTCAGTAATTACAGCAAAAGCGTTGAACTCTTCTATTGATACCTTCTTAGCTTCTCCTTCTGCTGGCAACTTCGAACAAGTAAAACAAGCTTGGCTTGAGTCTCGCGTACCTTACCAACAGTCTGAAGTATTCCGCTTTGGTAACGTTGTTGTTGATGATTGGGAAGGCCAATTAAACGCATGGCCACTAGATGAAGGCCTTATCGATTACGTTTCTTCTGATTACCAATATGAGCTTGGTAACGAAGGCGCAAGCGCAAACATCGTTGCGAACAAAACGTTCCAAATTGGTCAGACAACGGTAGACGCAACCAACATTACTCCAGAACTAATTGCAGATCTCAACGAGATCGGTGGCTCTGAAGCAAACGTAGCATCTGGTTACCATGCGATTGAATTCCTACTTTGGGGCCAAGATTTAAACGGCACAAACAGCGGTGCAGGTGAGCGTGCTTACACTGATTTCGTTGTTGGTGCTGAGTGCACTAACGGCAACTGTGACCGTCGTGGCGCATACCTAAAAGCATCAGCTGAACTACTTATCCAAGATCTAGAGTGGATGGAAAAACAGTGGGCTGAAGGCGAGAAAGGCAACTACCGCCAAGAGCTTCTTTCTGAATCTAGCGATAACGGCCTACGTAAAATGCTGTTCGGCATGGGTTCACTGTCTCTAGGTGAATTGGCGGGTGAGCGTATGAAAGTGGCTTTAGAAGCTAACTCTACTGAAGATGAGCACGACTGTTTCTCTGATAACACGCACAACTCTCACTACTACAACGAGCAAGGTATCTACAACGTATACACTGGCTTGTACAAGCGTGAAGATGGTTCTCTACTTTCAGGCCCTAGCCTGTTTGACCTAGTTGAGCAAAAAGACGAGCAAGCTGCGAAAGAGATTCAAAAGCAGTTTGACTTAGCACGTGCACAAGTTGGTCAGCTTGTTGTTTCTGCAGAGAAAAACAACCAGCACTTCGATCAGCTAATTGCTGCTGACAACGCTGCAGGTAATGCACTAGTAAACAAAACAATTGTTGCGCTAGTGTCTCAAACAGCTGCAATCGAGCGTGCTGCAGGTGTTATTGGCATTGATAGCCTAAACCCAGACACGGCTGATCACGAGTTCTAAGAACCCGAGTCCAAAACTATTGTAAGGGCTCTCATTGAGCCCTTAATTGTTTGCTACTCAAGAAAGTTACTCCCAAATAAAAACTAAAATCAAAAACACAGCAAGGCAATGTATGAAGTCGTATCTCTCAGCCTCACTATTAACCGCACTGTTTTTCTTATCTCCATTACACGCCCATGAAACCTACTCAGGTGGTAAAACAACGGTGAAGAAAGAGGGCGCTAATGCTTTTTCTCTTCCTGCTGCCAACCTGCCAATGAGTAAACGCTTGGATTTCAGCGTAGGTAACAGCTTCTTTAGAAACCCTTGGGTTCCTGCACCATCATCAACCGATGCGCGTGATGGATTGGGTCCATTGTTCAACACCAACGGTTGTCAAAACTGTCACATCAAAGATGGTCGTGGTCACGCGCCAGAAAAGGGCGATGAGAACGCAGTATCCATGTTGGTTCGTTTAAGCATTCCGGCTGAAACGCCAGAGCAGAGACAAGCCTTTATTCGCGATGGTGGTATTCCAGAACCGACTTACGGCGGCCAGTTACAAGATTTCGCGCTTCAAGGTGTTAAACCAGAGGGTAAAGTGAACATCAGCTACACCGATGTTCCTGTTGAATTCAAAGACGGCACAGCCGTGATTCTGCGTAAACCAACCCTAAAGATTACTGATCTCGCTTTTGGCGAGATGCACCCTAAAACAGAGTTTTCTGCGCGCGTTGCGCCTCCAATGATTGGGCTTGGCCTACTCGAGAGCATTCCGCAAGAAACAATTCTCGGATTTGCTGAGCAGCAATTGGCCGATAAGCAAGGTGTTTCTGGTAAAGCTAACTATGTTCTCGATGTTCAAACCAACGAAATGGCTCTAGGCCGTTTTGGTTGGAAAGCTGGACAGCCAAACCTAATGCAGCAAAATGCGGCGGCGTTTAACGGTGATTTGGGCTTAACGAGTCGTCTATTTCCAAATGAAAACTGCACATCAGCACAATCAACGTGTGATGATTTTCCAAATGGTGGAGAACCAGAAGTCAGCGACAACATCTTAGATTTTGTTGAGTTCTATTCGCAGCATTTAGCCGTGCCTATTCGTCGTAACGTCGACAACCCTGCTGTCGTGCAAGGTAAAAAGCTGTTTAAAGATGCTGGTTGTAAAAGTTGTCACCAAGCTGAATTCCGCACGGCAGAGCGTGAAGGTTTGCCTGCGTTGTCTAAGCAGTTAATTAGCCCATATACCGATATGTTGCTGCACGATATGGGTGAAGGCTTAGCGGATAACCGTCCTGAGTATCTTGCGAATGGCCAAGAATGGCGCACAACACCTTTATGGGGATTAGGCTATACCAAAGAAGTGAATGGTCACACGTTCTTACTTCATGATGGTCGTGCGAGAAATGTTATGGAAGCTGTGCTTTGGCATGGCGGTGAAGCAGAAATGGCGAAACAAAACGTTTTAGCTCTTAGTAGCAGCGAGCGTGAAGCGCTATTGGCGTTCTTAAACTCGTTATAGGCTGAGTTGAATTCAGTTTAGTTAACGGCTAGCGACTTAAGAAAGCCGCTATCAAACCACTTAGCACCGCTGCACTTGTAGGAATACGAGGTCAGCGGTCGTTTCATATTTATTGAACTCATATAATTAAAAGAAAAACTAGGAAGTAAGGTAACAGCATGACTCATAAATTTTTGTTAATGCCTTTGTCGGTATTAATCATGGCAGGCTGCCAATCATCGGGTGAGCAAGCTGCTTCATCTGAGGTTAACGGTGTGTCTTATCAAGCAGACACGACCGATCACATCAGTCGTAGTGTCTATCAACAAGAGTTTGATTCTGCAGTCCTATTCGCCAAGCAAGCCAATGAGCTAGAAGTCTTGATGCAGGGTTACTGCCAAACCAATGATGTTGAGTTAGATGCCTTGAAAAATCAGTGGCAGCTCACCATGAACAGCTGGATGGCACTACAAGGCCAAGAAAGAGGCCCGACAGCAGCGCTTGAAGAGAGCTGGAATGTTCAATTCTGGCCAGACAAAAAGAACACGACGGGTCTAAAGATGCGTCAATTAACTCAGCAGAACAAAACTTGGACTCAAGACGAAATCGCGCAGCAGAGTGTGACAGTGCAAGGGCTAGGTGCGTTGGAATGGTCGCTTTATGACGAGCAATCGCCACTGCTTCAAGACAAAGCGCTAGGTTGCCAGTCATCACAAGCGATTACTGAAAACTTAGCGATTAAGTCATCTTCGATTGCGCAGGCATGGCAGGTTAACCCTTGGTTAGCGCTAGACGATACTCGCTGGGAGTCTGAATACATCGCTTTATTGACCAACCAACTTGATTACAGCATGAAAAAGCTGAGTCGCCCGATGGCGAAAATTGGTCATCCGCGTCCTTACTTCTCAGAATCATGGCGTGCACAAACCTCGATGACTCAACTAAAAGCCAATGTAGCAGCACTGCAGAATTTGTACCTTGCCGATGGCAATGGCCTAGACGGCTTGTTGAGAGAGAAGGGCTTAAACGACCTTGCTGACCGTGTTGCTGACCAGTTCACATTGACGCTAGATACTTGGCCTACAGACTCAAGCTTGTTCGAGTTACTGCAGAGCAAAGAGGGCTACCGAGATGTGCTGACTCAATACAATAAACTAGAACGTTTGAAGTACCTGATTCATGAAGAAGTGGCGATAGAGCTTGGTGTCGTAATAGGATTTAATGCTACCGATGGTGACTGATACTACACGAAGAAGGTTACTCAAGGCTGCACTGGGTTGTGCAGCTGTTCCTGTACTTCCATTTGGCTGTGCTAGTCGCTCTGGTGCTGTGAGCTCATCTCGTGAGCCTCAATTAATCGGTTGTGCGCTGAATGGGCGAGGTCAATATTCAGCGGTTGTGGCTGACGAATATGGAATGCCATTGAGTCAACTGCCGATCCCAGATCGTGGTCATGGCGTCGCGATTTGCCCAACCTCATCACATGCGGTGGTTTTTGCTCGTCGTCCTGGTGACTATTTTATGGTGTTTGACTATAAAAACGGTCAGCAGATCAAAATGGTCGTGAAAGGTAACAACCGTCACTTCTATGGTCATGGCGCTTACTCATTAGATGGCAAGTTACTGTATGCCACTGAAGGGAAAACGGACAGCAGCCAAGGGGTGATTGGCGTTTACGATGTCGAACAAGGCTATCGTAAGGTCGAACAGTTCAGCGGGTTTGGTATTGGGCCTCATGAAGTGATCATCATGCCGGATGGTAATCTCGCGATCGGCGTTGGTGGCGTTCATACTGATGGTAGAACACCGAAAAACCTCGATTCGATGCAGCCGAGCTTGAGTTATGTTTCTCCTGAAGGTGTGTTACTTGATCAGGTTGAATTGTTGGATAAGAAGCTGAGCATTCGACACTTAGCCCATGATGGTGCTGAAACCGTGCTTTGTGGCCAGCAATATCGTGGTGAACCAGATGAGTATCCTTCGCTATTAGCTATGCATACTAAAGGTGGGCAGTTTGAATCACTGAACGCAGAGCCAGAGCAATGGGCAAGGTTCAATCACTATATCGCCAGTATTGCGGCGTCAGACAATTGGATTATTGCGACTTCGCCAAGAGGCAACTGCTACGGAATTTGGTCTAAAGAAACCAAAGAGTTAGTAGAACTGTCTGCATTATCTGATGCTTCTGGCGCTGTGCTGCTTGATGGTGAGTTTCGACTAAGCTCTGGGGCGGGAAGTGTGGTAAGCCAGAGCAAGCCTTATGAGAAATCAACTCAGCAATCATCGGTCCAGTGGGATAACCATTGGAGTTCAATCTGATTTATAAAGCCTCTTAAAAATAACATGCTTACTTCTATTTCTTTGCCATACTTATGAGATGGTTGGTGATGGAGTTAAGCATGTTCGCAAAATACTTCTGTGGATTATTAGTTCTAGTTTCTGTGCACGCATGGAGCTATACGAGTTCTGACGAGAGCCGATTTATTCCGGCTGATTCAGAGCTCTCTTTTATGTTGATTTATCCAGAGCTTACCCAGAGTATTTATCAAGACTCCTCTCTGCCTATTCTATGGGACTCCCCTGAACTTGTTAAAGCGTTTGAATTCCAATTGTCGCTTCTCGAACAAGCGCAAATGGCACCGCTCTTCGAACGACAACTCAAGCAAATCCGTCAGTATCAATCCCGCGGTCAATGGCAAGAGTTGGACGTTCTTTTAACCGATACCTTTATCTATTACTTAAGTTACGTTGAAAATGCGCCACTAATGGGAAAGGAATGGTATTTTTCCGGAAAGCTACATTCCAAATTACCGGCGCCTTCTCCTCATATTCTGATGAGATTAAAAAGCAGTGTTTCCGATGATTATTTATTGGAGATGGTGCTGTCCTACGCTCCGCCTGTAGGGGATTTTGACCAATTCAAAACAACCTATTCGGTGTTAGAAACCGCCTCTGAACTCAATATTGAACGATATAGACAGAAAGGTTTGAAGCGCTTGGGTGACGAGCTTTCAGACAAAACGGTTCTTGTTGAGCGCATTGCTTTGGTTGGTGTTGATACCTCGATGATCGCAGTCGATTTTCCCGAGTTCGATCGAGATCTGCAAACGGCGATTAAATCATTTCAGCGTATGCACGGCCTTACAGATGATGGGATCGTCGGGCCAGATACGATCAAATGGATCAACATGAGCTTTGATGATCGATTGACTTCATTGGCTTTGAATGCCGAACGTGTTCGTTTGTGGCCAAGAGACAGAGACTCTCTCATCGTCGTCAATGTCCCTAGTTTTGATATGAAGTATTGGGAAGATGGCGAAGAGGTCTTTGAGTCCAAAGTCGTGGTGGGCAGAAAGTCGCGAAAAACACCACTTTTAGAGATAAATCTCGATTCGGTCATCCTAAACCCGACTTGGAATGTGCCATGGAAAATCATGGTCAAAGACATCTTGCCTAAGGTGAAAGCGGACGAAAGCTATCTAGATACACACAACTTCCAAGTGATTGATGGTTGGCGCACTATGGAGACGGTCGACACCACTGAGATCGATTGGCAGACCATCAATTTCAATTCTTTCCCATATCGAATGCGTCAGCAGGCAGGCTCGCGTAATGCATTAGGTTTGTACAAGTTCAACACACCTAACAAGCGAGCGATCTATCTGCACGATACGCCAAGTAAAGGTCTGTTTAATGACGACTTCCGTGCTTATAGCTCCGGCTGTATACGTGTTGAACATGCAGAGGAATTGGCTGAGTTGTTGTTTGCTACCAAGGTAAGGAAAGTACCGAACCAAAGTGATGACCTTGCTCCTAATACTAAGGTTCGCCTTAAGAAGCGAATCCCCGTACATATCATTTATCAAACCGTATTGTTTGAAGAAGAGGGCATTCAGTATCGTGGTGACATCTATCAATATGATAAAGAGGGTGGTTAATTATCAGTGAAGTCAATAAGGGTGATCTTGACCAAAAAATGACAACCAAGCTTCTATTGATAAAATTATAATGTGGATCAATAACTAACCGTGCAAAGGTTACAAATACTAACCTTTTGGGCGGTTTTTGTACGTTGACGCAGCAATTTCCATTATGTATCGTGCATTTTTCGTTCGATCTAATTGGTTTTTTTGCTGTATGTCTCAAAGTTTATTTTCACGCCGTCAGTTTCTGACTTACGCTGGTGGTACCGCTGTTGTCGCCTCAATTACTCCTTCTATCGCTTTTGCTTCATACCCTGATCAACCAAGAACGATTAGTATGAACAATCTTCACACCGGTGAACGATTAGAGACTTGTTATTTCGATGGCACTAACTATGTTGGTGATGAAATGGCTCGTTTAAGCAAATTGTGCCGTGATTTCCGCCGCAACGAAATTCATCCGATGGACAAGAACCTGTTTGACCAGATCACACAGATTCAAAATGTTCTGGGTATTCAAAAAGAAGTTCAAATCATCTCTGGTTACCGTTCTCCAGCGACCAATGAAGCATTGCGCTCTAAGTCGAGTGGCGTAGCTAAGAAGAGCTACCACATGTTGGGTAAAGCGATTGATTTCCGTATTGATGGCGTCAACCTAAAAGAATTAAGAGACGTAGCCAAAAGCCTGAACGCGGGTGGTGTGGGTTATTATGCACGTAGCAACTTTATCCATATCGATACTGGCCCAGTTCGCAGCTGGTAGCGCTAAGCTTAAATTGAGAGCGAAACGGTAGGGACTTGTCAAAGTAGACATCCAATGTCATAGTTTGCCCAAATTTCAGTTTGCCCTTTAAGGTTTGTATATGTCTCTCAAGTATCAAGTTGTCCCTGTTACCTCTTTCTCTCAAAACTGCTCAATCGTGTGGTGTGATGAGACAATGGAAGGCATCGTTGTCGATCCGGGCGGTGACGTTCAACAGCTGGCTGCGATCATTGAAGAGCTAGGTATTAAAGTGGTGAACTTGGTCCTGACGCACGGTCACTTAGACCATGTGGGTGGCACTGTACCGCTTGCTGAGATCTTGAACGTGAACATTGTTGGCCCGCATAAAGCCGATAACTTTTGGCTTCAAGGTCTAGAGAATCAAAGCCAGATGTTTGGTTTCCCATTGTGTAAAGCTTTTGAACCAAACACATGGTTGGAAGAGGGCGACAAAGTTAATTTTGGTAACCAAGTGATTGATGTGATTCATACTCCGGGTCATACGCCAGGTCACGTTGTACTGTTCAGCGAGCAAGCGCGCATGGCGTTTGTTGGTGATGTTTTATTTAACGGTGCTATTGGTCGTACGGATTTCCCTCAAGGTGATTTCAACACGCTGATTGCTTCAATCAAGACTAAGCTTTGGCCACTAGGAAGCGACGTAACATTCGTTCCGGGTCATGGCCCTGAATCGACATTTGGCCGTGAGCGCGCATCAAACCCATTCGTAGCGGATGAAATGCCTCTGTACTAGGTCTATGATTTAATAGAAGAACGATTGAAAATGAAGCTTAGCTTTTCCTATGAAAGCTAAGCTTTTTTATTGCGTACGAGTTTATTTTTAAACCTGTTTAATTTTAATCAGAAAGACGCTCGGCAGCCGCCAAGTAGCGTCGTGCCAGTCCAATAAACTCTTCTCCACTCATATTCAAATCTTGAGTTGATATGAAAATATCGTAACCGTGGAAACCCCTCTGATATTTCATCCTGTTCGCAAGCATCGCCTGCAATCCTGAATAGTCTTTAATCACTGCGTTTTGCGCATTCGATTTATGGGATTTCGATTCATGGGATGAACCTGGGCTAGTCTGTGTTTGGCTATCGTTGAAGATAACCTCGTCAGTATTTTGTGACTCTTTATATCTGTTTAGTTCCACACAACCGCTCTCAGTGCAGCGCGCATGGTAATGCGATGAGTCGAGAACCATATCTTCAAAGTTTGACTCTTTACCCGCTTGCTTGGCGCCCAGATATAAAAGTGCTCGCTGGCTCAGCAATAATTCGCAAGTGATTTTAGGGCAAATTGAATCGAGGTAGGGCGAGTAATCTTTAACCTTGATACCAACCCAAGGAAGAGGTTGATGCCACCCATCTTGTTCGTAAGTACATAGGCCAATCTTTTCAATATTGCTCCACTTTAAAACCCACCCACCTTTATAAAAATGCTGCTGAAAATGAGTCGGTGTGAGAGTGAACATCACTCTGCTGCGCAACATTAAATAATAGCCAGTTCCGAGTAGGGCAATAATGCAAAATGCACCCACGATCAGTAACTTTGGATTGTCACTGTACAGAGCAACGATCAAGCAAAGGAAGCCTAAAACAACGGCCAGAATACGGTACGAACGTGTGAACGAAGGCAAAGAGAAATTTGTAAGGTGACGAGTGTCCATAGGCAACACCAAGTTTTCATATTTTTGTCTGGATGGATAACCAGTGTATATGACCCTGAATTGATAAGTCGATGATTAAATAATAGACGCTAGTAGACAATATCGGTATTTTTCGTCGACTTTCGGCGCTTCACTCTACAAATAGCTCCTGTTTTTTGGTATAAATCGCGCTTCAAATTTTCACCACTGCGAAAAGAGCAGTGAACTGGAGAAATATTCAATGAGACTTGCTCATAAGCGTAAGGTGCAGGCTAAACTGCAGAAACGCACTAAAGCGGCTGTAGTTAAAGCAGTGGCAACGCCGAAAAAAGCGAAGCCTGTCGCAGAGAAAGTTGTAGCAGAAAAAACTGTAGCAGCAAAACCAGCGGTAGAGAAAGCAGTAGCAGCAACTAAAGAAGTTGCAGTAGCACTGACTCCTAAGCAACAACAAGTTCTAGACATCGTTGTTAGCAATGCTGAAGGCATTAACCCTAAAGGTATCGGCCTAGCAGCTGGTCAAGAAGACGCGAAAGCAGCTTCATGGGCAACAGGCGCATTGAAAAAACTTCTTGAAGAAAACCTAGTAGCGAAAGAGCAACTTGCAGGTAACAAGGTTATCTACAAAGCTATCTAATCCTGTGGGATTACATTCGCTTCGTTAAGTTTTTAAGCCTCGATTTTCGAGGCTTTTTTGTATCTGGCGGATCATGTTAAACCCAAACCCAAATCCCCCAAACCCATACTCATATTCAAATCTAGCATTCGAACCTAGTCTCAGAAGCCTTATTTCCAATCGGCTGACCCCTTCCGTTATTCCTCTGTCTTTCGCGTGTCCCTTGTTTCGAATCAGTAAGCACCAAAGTAGGGCGTCGGATTCTGTGAAACCTTGATCCTCATGGATTGAATGCATTCAGGTGCGTATTTGATCTGTGGTGTGAATAGAGCCTCATCACGAAATGGCAATCAATTGTTAACGATATTTAATTATTAATACTTAGGTACTTATCAATAAGCATTCCCCTGATGAATAGAGTAAGTCCTTTAAAACCGACATAACTCAATTATTTCCTACGTAGTTCTACGTAATCCTTTGGTCTAATACGCAGTTTTTGTGGGTCTGTCGTGCGTGCTCTCCCTGATATCTAGTTGCCTCATCAAGGTGCACTCTTATGTTGAACCATAAAAAATACTCACAGAAAGAGTGTTAATCCAACAAAAGGACGTGAACATGAGTCTCATTTCTAACTCCCTCACACGAGTTTTTAAAAACGTTGCGGTTACTGCAGCGGCTTGTTTAGCTTTGGTCGCAACTGGCGCCACTGCTGCTGATAAGGTTTATCGCTTGAAGCTCGCTGAAACATGGGGACCAAACTTCCCTGTTTTCGGTGATGCAACCAAAAACATGGCTGCGATGGCTGAGAAGATGTCGAATGGTCGACTTCAAATCAGAATCGATTCAGCAAACAAACACAAAGCACCGCTTGGCGTTTTTGACATGGTTAAGTCTGGTCAATACGACATGGGTCACTCAGGCTCTTACTACTGGAAAGGTAAAGTTCCAAACACTCTTTACTTCACTTCTATGCCTTTCGGTATGACGCCAGCAGAACAATACGCGTGGTTCTATCACGGTGGCGGTATGGAGTTGATGGAGCAGGTTTACTCTCCACACAACCTAATGTCGTTCCCAGGTGGTAACACGGATATCCAGATGGGTGGTTGGTTTCAAAAAGAGATCAACAGCGTTGAAGATCTACAAGGTCTGAAAATGCGAATCCCAGGCTTTGCCGGTGAGATCCTTGCGGAACTAGGTGCTAAGCCGACTAACATTGCCCCTGGTGAGCTTTACACGTCTTTAGAGCGTCGCACAATCGATGCGCTAGAGTGGGTGGGTCCATCACTTGATTTGCGTATGGGTTTCCACAAAATCGCGCCGTACTACTACACAGGTTGGCATGAGCCGGGTTCAGAGCTTCAATTCCTAGTGAACAAACGTACATGGAACAAGCTTCCTGAAGACCTACAAGAAATCTTGCGTGTTGCAATGCGTACAGCGGCTTACGACATGTACACACAAGCAACGCACGAAAGTGGCAAGAACTGGGTTTCAATGAAAACAGAATACCCAGACGTACAAGTTAAAGATTTCCCACCAGAAGTCATGTCGGCACTGAAAGAAGCGAACGATCGCCTACTTGCGGCACATGCTGAGAAAGATGCACTGGCAAAAGAGATCCAAGCTTCACAAGCAAGCTACCTAGAGCAAGTGCGCTCATGGACGGATATTTCACACAGAGCTTATTTAAATAGCCAAGCGAAATAATCGACAGTTGTTGAACTGAAGCTAAATGAACCCAAAGCTGTTCTTGTTAGGTAACTAAGAGTGACTAAGCGGCGGGTTCATTTTAACCATAATAATTAAGCAGGATAAATCCTGTAACAAGATCCCAAGAACCCTTTCTACGTCGTGCATCTTGTTAGCGCTACTTGTTTTAGTTGCCCTAACTCTAATACGCGATGTCTTTTCAAATTCCATGGAGTCGGGAATGCGAAGTCTAATTTATATTGAACGCCTATTTAATCGTATCGGTGATGCACTGGGATGGCTTTCCAGTATGTTGTTTATTTTACTTATCGCGAACGTCGTGTATGACGTTGTCATGAGATATGCCTTCAATGATGTCTCAATCGCCTTCCAAGAGATGGAATGGCATCTTTTCTCAGCTGTTTTCCTATTAGGTGTTCCTTATGCCATCAAGGCTGGTGGCCACGTGCGAGTGGATGTTTTTTACGAACAACTCAGCTTCAAGGCGCAAGCGATTATTGATCTAATCGGCACCGTTGTCTTCCTGCTTCCTTTTTGTTTGCTGGTGGCTTGGTTTGGTATCGATGTTGCCAAAGAGAGTTATAACCTGGGTGAAACGTCGGGCGATCCCGGTGGCTTGCCGTATCGTTGGATCATTAAAGCGATGATCCCACTGTCGTTTTTCCTGATGGCAGTCAGTGGCGTTGGCTTGATTCTGCATTCTCTGAATAAGATTTTTAATCCGCACCTTATCCATGCAAATAACACGCATGCAAACAATACTCACACAAAGAATAAGTAGAGGCTGAACATGATTGGAATAGTAATGTTTTTCGTAGCCTTGTTTGCACTTTTACTTGGCTTCCCGGTTGCGTTCACCTTTGGTGGTATCGCGTTAATCTTTGGTGTTTGGGCTGAAGGCATCGAAATGTTCGCCTTCATGCCATATCGAATTCAATCGATCATGGAAAATACGGTGCTGATGGCCGTTCCATTGTTCGTTTTCATGGGGCTTGTTCTACAAAAGACCAAGCTTGCAGAGCAGTTGCTAGAGTCAATGGGACGACTGTTTGGTGGTGTTCGTGGTGGTATTGCTATCTCGACGGTATTGGTAGGTTCACTGCTTGCTGCTTCAACGGGCGTAGTAGGTGCTTCTGTGGTTGCCATGGGTCTTATCTCGTTGCCAGTCATGCTCAAGTACAACTACGACAAAGGCTTAGCCTGCGGCACTATTTGTGCGTCTGGCACGTTAGGGCAAATCATTCCGCCTTCTATCGTACTGATCTTATTAGGTGATGTACTCGGTGTGCCAGTAGGGGACTTGTTCCAAGCGGCGATTTGGCCGGGCGTAATGTTGGTGGGCGCGTATATCGTTTATATCTTGATATACGCAAAACTTAACCCAGAAGCGGCTCAGCCGATTGAACGTGATGACTCAATTAGTCGTAAACAAGAAGTCATCAATGCACTGAAAGCTATCGTACCGCCACTCGCGCTGATCATTGTCGTATTGGGTTCTATCTTCGCGGGTGTTGCCACGCCGACAGAGTCAGCTGCATTAGGTGGCGCGGGTGCCTTGGTACTTGCTTTGCTGTACGGTCAATTCAGTTGGTCGATGGTGTATGAAGCGTCCAAAGAAACAGTGAAAGTCACGGCAATGGTCTTTGCTATCTTGCTTGGTGCGACGGCATTCTCGATGGCGTTCACTTATACTGGCGGTGATTATCTGGTTGAAGAGTGGATGCTTCAGTTGCCGGGTGAAAAATGGGGTTTTTTAATCATTACCATGTTGGTGATTTTGATTCTTGGTTTCTTCATCGACTTCGTAGAGATCTGTTTCATCATCGTACCGATCATTGCGCCTGTTGCTGAACTGATGGGTATCAACATGACTTGGTTCGCTATCCTTATCGCGATGAACCTACAAACCTCCTTCTTAACGCCGCCATTTGGTTTTAGTTTGTTCTATTTGAAAGGGGTTGCACCGAAAGGCGTCACCACAAAAGACATCTACCGAGGCGTGATGCCGTTCATTCTGATTCAAATCCTCGTACTTGGATCACTTCTCGCTTTCCCTTCTTTCTATGGAATGTGAGTGAAGCCAAGAATGTGAATGATATGTTTCAACGGCTATCCATAAATTGCTAAAGTAAAACGGCTTATTGATGTTCAGTAAGCCGTTTTTTGTGAGGGAAAGGAATGCCTCTAAAAGCTAAGCTGATTTTGCTGACGCTACTCCCGTTGCTACTGGTCACGGCGAGCATAAGTTGGATCTCGTTACACCAAACCAAGACGTTGGGTGCGAAAGAGGTTGAGATCTTCAGGGACAGCTTAATCAAGTCGCGTGAAAATGCCCTCAAAGACACCGTCGACCTCGCATTCGACGCCATTGAACACATCTACAACGACCCCGATATCAAAGAAGCGCAAGCCAAAAAAGAAGTTCGAACCATATTGTCTAAACTTAGGTATGGCTCTGATGGTTATTTCTTCGCATATGATCGCCACGGAACCAATTTGGTTCATCCAATACAGCCGGAATTGATTGGAAAAAATCTGCTTCAATTACAAGATGAAGATGGCGACTTTCTGATCGAAGCTCTGCTAAGAGAGGCGCAAACCGGAGGAGGATTCCACCAGTATTTGTGGCAAAAGCCCTCGACTGGGGAAGTGGTCTCTAAGCTGAGTTACGCCGCTTGGTTAGAGCGTTGGGATTGGATGATTGGCACGGGTTTGTATATTGAAGACGTGCACCAAGAAGTGGCTTCAATGCAGGCTGCGATCAACAAAAATATTGAAACCACGTTCTTCTCGATTGTGGTGATTCTTAGCGTGACGGTGGCGGTTATTATCGTGCTGACGTTGGCCATTAACATGCATGAACATCGAATCGCGGATAATAATTTAAAAGAGCTCGCCCATAAAACGGTGATGTTCCAAGAAGACGAGAAGAAGCATTTAGCGCGAGAGCTACATGACGGTATTAATCAATTATTAGTATCAAGTCGTTGCCACTTAGAACTACTTGGTAATAAGTTACAAAATGAAGACCTCAAAGCGCATTTGAATAAGTCGCAGCATTCATTGATGCGAGCGATCGAAGAGGTGAGGCACATCTCGCATCAACTTCGCCCAAGTTCTTTGGATGATATCGGCTTAGAAGCGGCGCTGTCTTCGTTGTTATTGGATTTTCAGGCGCACTCGGGTATTGAGGTTGAAACCTTGTTTAGTACTCGGCCCGGAAAATTGAAATCAGAGGCTGCGACGACCTTATATCGAGTGGTGCAAGAGTCCTTAAATAACATAGAGAAACACGCACAAGCGACCAAAGTAACGGTTATCGCGCAGCAAATTGGCAACGTGTTACAGCTTCTAATCCAAGACAACGGTGTCGGTTTCAACACCTATAAAGCGATGGAAAAACGAGGGATCGGTCTGCGCAATATGAGAGAGCGAGTGGAGTTCATCGGTGGTGATTTTGAACTGATGAGTGAGATTGGCCTCGGAACGGAAATTACAGTGTTACTGACACTAGAGGGATTAATGAATGAGTGAAGTTATTCGAGTTGTGATCGCTGACGATCACCAAGTGGTATTGGATGGCTTTATGGCGAGATTGGAACTCGAGCCAGATATTTGTGTGATAGGTACCGCCAGTAATGGTTTAGAAGCGGTAGAGGTTGTTAAGTCTTTACGTCCCGATGTGGTGTTGATGGATATCAGCATGCCTATCATGAACGGCATTGATGCGACCCATCTGATTAAAGAAGAAGACCCAGAAGCGAAGGTGTTGATGCTGACTATGCATAACAACCGTGAATACATCATGAAGGTGATGCAATCGGGCGCAGTCGGCTATATGTTGAAAGAGATTTCGGCTGAAAAAATGGTGCAAGCGATCAAAACGGTCAATCAAGGCTCGACCTATTTTTGTGAAAAAGTGACGCAGAATTTGTTTACTCAGCCGATTACTCCCACGCAATCTGTGAAGAATCCATTGAGCAGGCGTGAAGAAGCGGTATTGAAATTAGTTGCAAAAGGGGAGAGCAGTAAAGAGGTCGCAAAGGCGCTGAATATCAGTTACCGAACCGTCGAAACTCATAGACAAAACATTAAGCATAAGCTGGATATTCACTCTACGGCAGAGCTAGCTAAATATGCTGTTAATTCTGGGCTTGTAGAGTGATCTTACGCTAAATTACATTAAATGTGTAATTTAATTACTAAAGTTGTAATTTATGCCTGATTCTTGGCGGTTTTTTTAGTATTTTTGCGACAGGTTGATATCCTTCTTTTCGAAATTTAAGCGCCGAATGCAATGTTGCAAACTGTGCGCTACAAATTAGAGAGGAAACATGGAGCCTGTAAAAGATAGGTATAGTATTGAAAATACCGATTATACAGTAGGACAAGATAACGTTCAGAAATGGGGTTTTGACGTCCATAACCCAGTATTTGGAATCAGTGCAGGAGCGATTATCATCTTCCTAGTTGCACTTTTGATCGCTGATCCTGAAACCGCAAAATCAGCATTGGATGGAATTAAATGGAAAGTCATCGGTAACTTCGATGGTTTCTTCATGTGGGCAGCCAACATCTTTGTTATTTTCTGTTTTGCCCTCATTGTCTCCCCGTATGGCAAGATACGTATAGGTGGCAATGATGCCAAAGCAGAGCACTCCAACCTATCTTGGATGTCGATGTTATTCGCCGCGGGAATGGGTATTGGTTTGATGTTCTGGGGTGTTGCAGAGCCAGTAGCTTACTTCACGGGTTGGTATGAAACGCCACTCGGTGTTGAAGCTTATTCTCCTGAAGCTGCTAAGTTGGCGCTTGGCGCAACTATTTATAACTGGGGTTTACACGGTTGGTCTATTTACGCCGTTGTTGCTCTAGCCCTCGCTTTTTTCACTTTCAATAAAGGCTTACCGCTTTCTATTCGATCAATCTTTTACCCGCTACTCGGTGACAGAACTTGGGGTTGGTTTGGACATATCGTTGATATCGTCGCGGTACTGGCTACGCTATTTGGCCTTGCAACATCGCTTGGCCTAGGCGCACAGCAAGCAACCAGTGGTATTAACCATGTGTTTGGTACCGATGGTGGTATTGGCATGCAGCTGATTGTTATTGCAGTGGTCACTTTCTTAGCAACAATGTCAGTGGTTCGCGGTATTAACGGTGGCGTGAAGGTTTTAAGTAACCTCAACATGTTGGTTGCTTTGGGCTTGCTTATCTTCGTAACGATCGCTGGTGGTATGGCGGGTATTAAAGCAATCCCAACCGCGCTAATGGGCTACATTGAAAACTTTATTCCTCTAAGTAATCCTCATGGTCGTGATGATGAAACTTGGATGCAGGGTTGGACGGTATTCTACTGGGCTTGGTGGATGTCTTGGTCACCATTCGTAGGCATGTTCATCGCGCGTATCTCTAAAGGTCGTACTATTCGTGAATTCATCGTCGCTGTATTGTTCATCCCAACGACAGTAATCATCATCTGGATGGCTATTTTCGGTGGTATCGCGATTGATCAAGTGGCGAACAAGGTGGGTGAGATAGGCGTGAATGGTTTGCAAGATATTACGCTTTCTCTATTCCACACTTATGATGCGCTGCCAATGAGTTCTGTGCTTTCTGTAGTATCGATTGGTTTGATTATGGTGTTCTTCATCACCTCGTCAGATTCAGGCTCATTAGTTATCGACAGCATTACTTCTGGCGGTAAAGTTGATGCCCCTGTTCCTCAACGTGTATTTTGGGCGTTGATGGGCGGTGCGATTGCAGCGGTTCTATTGTGGGTTGGCGGTACGGAATCCATTCAAGCACTGCAAGCTGGAACGGTATCAATGGCGCTACCATTTGCGTTCATATTATTGCTTATGTGCCTAAGCTTATTGCTAGGTTTGCGTACCGAAAATCAATTGGTTAAGCAGCAAAATGCTTTGAGTTAAAAGTATTATTCAAATAACGGCCGACTTGTTCGGCCTTTTTTTCGTCAGTAATTTGAGTAATTACGTGAATATTGGATGAAAACCCATCGAACCGATTCTGGTTTACTGAAAACAATAAGTTAACCTGCTAAACTTCAGACATCCAAGTATTTGAATTATTGTGACAACAGCTTGTATTACTTGGATCGTGTGTTCGAGTTTGTGATTCAGTCACAAGTAAGTAAGGGATAGTAAGGTCAACAGACCCTATCAATATTCCGTAGAGAGGGATAATGACTAAAGGTATAGATAAATACAGTATCGACAGTACGGATTACACTGTCGGTCAAGATAACGTCCAAAAATGGGGTTTTGATGTTCATAACCCAGTATTTGGTATCAGTGCAGGACTTATTGCTTTGTTCCTGATCGGCATTCTGATTACAGATACCGCTTCAGCAAAGGCAGCACTAGATGGCGTTAAAGGCCAGATCATCAATTCGTTTGATTGGCTTTTCATCTGGTCGGGTAATGTTTTCGTTGTTTTCTGCTTAGGCTTAATTGTTTCTCCGTATGGTAAAATCCGCCTTGGTGGTGTTGATGCGACGGCAGATTACTCATTCATGTCTTGGCTATCGATGTTGTTTGCCGCAGGTATGGGTATCGGCCTAATGTTCTGGAGTGTGGCGGAACCCGCTGCTTACTTCACGGGTTGGTTTGAAACCCCGTTAGGTGTTGAACCAAACACACCAGAAGCTGCTAAGTTGGCGCTAGGTGCAACCATGTATCACTGGGGTCTACACCCTTGGGCGATTTATGGCGTAGTAGCACTGTCACTTGCGTTTTTCTCTTACAACAAGGGATTGCCTCTTTCTATTCGTTCTATTTTCTACCCAATCTTGGGTGATAGAGCGTGGGGTTGGGCTGGTCACATTGTTGATATTCTGGCGGTTCTTGCAACGCTGTTTGGTTTGGCGACGTCGCTGGGCTTAGGTGCACAACAAGCAGCAAGTGGTATTCAACATGTCTTCGGAATCGAGGCTGGCTTAGGGTTACAAGTTGTTGTTATTACCGTAGTAACGTTATTAGCGGTCGTGTCAGTGCTTCGCGGTATTGATGGCGGCGTTAAAGTTATCAGTAACATCAACATGTTGGTTGCTTTCCTACTGCTTATCTTAGTGGCTCTAATCGGCTATGCGGTGAGTTTAGGTTCTATCCCAACAACCTTTATGGCATACGTTGAAAACATCATTCCTTTGAGTAACCCTCATGGTCGTGAAGATGAAGCGTGGATGCACGGCTGGACGGTATTCTACTGGGCTTGGTGGATTTCATGGTCACCATTCGTAGGTATGTTTATCGCGCGTGTTTCTAAAGGTCGTACGGTTCGTGAGTTCATCACAGCAGTTCTGATTGTTCCAACGACTGTTACTATCATTTGGATGTCAGTATTTGGTGGCATGGCGATTGACCAAATCGTGAATAACGTGGGTATCCTTGGTCAAGATGGTTTGACTGATGTATCACTAGCGATGTTCCAGATGTTTGATGCTCTACCGTTCGGTACGCTGCTATCAATCATTGCGGTTATCTTAGTTCTAGTATTCTTCATTACATCGTCTGACTCAGGCTCTCTAGTAATCGACAGCATCACCGCAGGTGGTAAAGTTGATACGCCAGTGCCTCAACGTGTGTTCTGGGCGTTCCTTGAAGGTGCGATCGCAGTCGCTCTATTGTGGGTTGGCGGTACAGAAGCAGTACAAGCTCTGCAAGCGGGTGCAATCTCTACGGCATTGCCATTCACCATCATTCTATTACTGATGTGTGTGAGCTTGCTAATGGGTATGCGCACCGAGAAGCGATAGACTGATCGTTAATCGACTTTCCATTTAGTTGAAGTCGAATATAAAGTAAAAAGAAAGGCAGAAGAGGAAACTCTCCTGCCTTTTTTGTATCTATTTTACAGTCTAGAGAACAGTATATTTCGATGGAATTACCTTCAAAATAACGTCTTAAATTTGGCGATTAGCCAAGTAATTGACATTCGATAAGCCAATGGTTTGCTTAAAATTATATTACGTTATTAAATTATAAAATCGCTCGAATTTAATACTGATATTGGGTAGTATGCGCGAGATTTCCCACTACTCGTGAAACTTTGACATGAAACTAACACTTAAGCAGAAGTTAATAGGTGCTAGCCTATCTGCTGTTGTCGTTATGGCAACAGCGTTAACTTGGTTATCAGCAAACCAATTATTTGAACAGACTCGTAACGGCGTATACCTGCGAGCTGAAAGCGTATCAGAAGCAGCATCTGAAGGTATTAAAAACTGGATTGATATCCGCACCGATATCGCATCAGCATTTAATGACTTTTCACGAGAGGATGATGTTGTTCCTTTCCTTAAGCAAGCTCGTGTAGCGGGTGGCTTTGACGATATCTTTTTAGGTACTCCAGAAGGCGGAATGTACCGTTCACATCCTGAACGTAATCGCGCCGGTTACGATCCTCGTCAACGTCCTTGGTACCAAGAAGCAAACGCTGCAGGTAAGCAAATCATCACAACGGCTTACCAAGATGCGATCACTAAAGCATTGCTAGTAACGATTGCAGAACCTGTGCGTCATAACGGCAAACTTGTTGGTGTAGTGGGTGCAGACGTACTTATCGACCAACTAGTGAACGATGTAATCAGCCTTGATGTTGGTGACAACGCTTACGCAATGCTAATTGATGCCTCTGACGGCACATTCCTAGCACACCCAGATTCTGCACTGAGCCTAAAGCCAGTAAGCCAGCTTTCAAACGACATCTCTATGCCAATTATCGAGAACGCAGTGCGTACGGGTAGCATCGAGATCATCAAAGAACGTGGCGCTGAGAAGCTGCTTTACTTCACGAAGGTGCCTAACACTAACTGGATCTTCGCGGTTCAGATGGACAAAGCAACAGAAGAAGCGAACCACTCAACACTACTTACTCAGTTGATCACAACGGCGGTCATTATTACGTTAATCGTAATCGTATTAGTGTCTTGGTTAGTGAGCTTCCTATTCCGTGATTTGAACCGTGTTTCAGCGGCACTTGAAGAAATTGCTTCAGGTGAGGGCGACCTTACTCAACGTCTTGAGCCTAAGAGCGATGACGAGATTGGTAAGCTTGCTGAAAACTTCAACCGTTTTGTAGGCAACATGCACACCATGGTGATCAAGCTAAGCGAAGTATCTGCTGCGCTAGGCAACCAAGCACGTCAAACAGCTTCTCAAGCTGAAGAACGTAGTGCTCGTATCCAAATGCAACAAGACGAGATCAACATGGTAGCAACAGCCGTTAACGAAATGGCTGCAGCAACACAAGAGATCGCGGGTAACGCAGACCACACTGCACAGAACTCATCTGAAGCGGTTGGCGCGTGTGAGCACGGTACTGGTCAAGTGACACAGACTCAAAGCTCTATCCAAAACCTTGCTCAAGAAGTTCAAATCGCAACTAACGTGATCCTAGAACTTGAAGAGCACGGCAACAGCATCAACGCTATCTTGTCTAACATTCAAGGTATTGCAGAACAAACGAACCTACTTGCACTTAACGCCGCTATTGAAGCTGCACGTGCCGGTGAGCAAGGTCGTGGTTTCGCAGTAGTAGCGGATGAAGTTCGAGTTCTGAGCCAACGTACACACGGTTCAACGCAAGAGATTCAGCAAACTATTGAGTTGCTACAAGGTACAACAGGTAAAGCGGTTAGCATCATGAACGATAGCCGTAGTCTTGCTGAAACCAGTGTTGATGACGCGAACTCAGCAGCTGCAAGCTTAACGCAAATCCACGCTGCTGTTGAACGCATTAGCGACATGGCAACACAGATAGCTTCTGCTGCAGAAGAGCAAGCGTCAGTAACGTCTGAGATTACTCGTAACACTGAGGGAATCCGTGACGTATCTAACGAGCTAGCAGACGAAGCACACCAAGCTGCAGAGCAAGCTGCGCAGCTTTCTGAGCTGTCTCACGAGCTAGAAAGCGAAATTAGCCGCTTTAAGCTGTAAGCGCTAACAGATAATTTGAAAGCCGAATGTGATTATCACATTCGGCTTTTTTGTGCGTGCTAGTTAGAGTTATGAACCCAAATTAGTTGTTCGGATAACCTGGGAACTTAGCTTTAAGGGCTGCACGAGTAGGGAAGTACTGCTCCATAAATTTAACCATCGCAGGGTCGTTCGCTTGCAGCTCAGTGAACGTTGCTGAACTTAACTCTTGCGTGCTGTAACCCTGATAGTTCAAGTCGTAGTAGGCGTAAAGAGAGTAGGCTAGGTATTCTTGGTCGTATGACTCAGCGTCTAGATCAGCTTCGACAATCGTAGAGTCTTTTCCGTTTGGAAAGTAAGAGCCCGCAAGAATTGCTTTCTCATTAAGCTCGTCTAACTCTTTTTGCATCGTCGCCCATTTCGAAGAAGACGATTGTACCGCTAGGTTCATCACACCGTAATCGTGTACAAAGTGGATGATCTCTTCAAACGCAGCGTCTCTCTGATCCACTAAATCCGGTTTGTTCTCGCCTGTTGTTGTGTCAGTGGTTTCTGTCGCAAATAGATCTTGGAAACGGTAATTCTCATCTAAGAAGTCACCGCCATCTCTGTCAGACCAATCTTCATCGTAAAAGAATGCCATGGTCGCTTTACTGTCGTAAATTGCCTTAGTCACTTCAGCAGGGAAGCTATCAAGGTAGTACTCCATGATGTTCTTAATATGAGCGACCTTTGCTTCTGAATTGTTTGCAGATTTGTTTTCAATTAACAGTGGGATCTGATAACCGTGCGCTTCTACGCAAGTCTTTTGCTTGATGCCCTTCGCGAGCAGGTCACCGGTCGTGTTGGAGATAACTGAACAGTCATTTGTTGAGACTCGGGCGAATGTCTCTGAGTTACTTTGAGCAAAGGATGGAACAAATTGAATGCCGTTGCTTAAAGTGTTGCCCACACGAACATAGAGGTTCATCGGTCTCATTTGATCGATATTAAACTTCACGCCCGTGCTATCGGTAATGAATTGCTTGTTGATAGTGACAGTATCGGCCTGTTTCCATCGAACAACGTTGTTTATATTGTTTTCAACTTCTGCAATAGCAAGCTTTTCAAGAGTGCTCGTTGAGTTAAAGTTTTCGTAGTAAATACTGAAATTTTCAACGTCGAATGTCTTACCCGCAGAGTTTGTTGCCGTCACAGAGAAGGTGATATCTGCATCGCTTTGAGTCTTGTAATTGCGCTCAGGAATGCCGTGGACTTGCGCGAAACTGCCGCTCGCTTTTTGTGTATTACCGTACTGGGTAATATCAATATTTACGTTTTTGTCTGTACCCGCAGCAATCGACTTCACGCTGAAATGCAGTGAGTAATTGCTTCCTAAGCTAACAACGGATTTTGCGCTTGATGCATCGATTACATTCTTTGACGCGCTAGTGTTATTGCTGTCGCTGCCGCCGCATGCAGTGAGCATCGTAGTCAGAACAAGAGTTGGAATAGTGAGTTTGTATACCATAGGGAACCAAGTTATCTGCAAGCTATAAAGCCAGCATGTTACAAGAAATGGCATTTGCTCTTGGTAAGCCTTTGTAAGTTTTGTATTGATGGTGCTTACAAATTAATAACTTGTTATTTATTGAAGCTATTGGTTGTCGGTTGGTAGCTGCTCGATACTAGAATCACAGACACAAAAAAGCCCGAGTATAAACTCGGGCTTTGAATGGTTTTCTTTATAACTTATGAGGAACTAGATTGCCTGGCGAAGTTGGAAATAACGTCCTGCTTCGTTTAACAGCGTTTCATGGGAACCGTTTTCTACAATCTCGCCTTGTTCAATCAGAACGATAGAATCCATCGATTCCAGACCAATCAAACGGTGTGTGATGAAGATAACCGTCTTGCCTTCAAAGTGCTTCTCGAACAGCGTCATGATGCTGTGTTCTGTTTGCTTATCTAAGCCTTCTGTCGGCTCATCGAGAAGCAGGATAGGAGCATCATGAAGAATCGCACGTGCGATGCCAATACGGCGCTTCTCACCACCAGACAGTTGACGACCACCGTCACCTAACCAGCTATCAAGCGCGTTACCGTCAAGAAGCTTTTCAAGACCCACGTCTTTTAAGATGTTCGCTAAATGCTCATCCGCTGCTTCAGGCATTGCAATTAATAGATTGTCACGCAAAGTACCGTTCAAGATATCGACACGTTGGCTTACTACACTGATTGATTCACGAAGCTGTGATTCGTTCCACTGCGTCAGTTCAATACCCGCGATTGAGATGTAGCCCTTTTTAGGATCCCAGTAGCGAGTCAGAAGCTGAATCAGAGTCGATTTACCTGAACCCGTTTGACCCACAATCGCAACCTTGTGCGTGGCAGGGATCGTTAGGTCAACAGCGTTCAGAACACTACGCTCAGAATCAGGGTAGTTGAACGTCACGTTTGAGAACGTAATATCAAGCGGCTTGTTGATGTCGAGTTTCTCTTCAGCAAACTGAACTTCAGGCTCCGACAAAATAACTTCGTTCAAGCGACGTGCTGAAGACAGAGTTTGACCTAAATGCTGGAACGCACCTGCAATTGGCATTAATAGCTCGAAGCTTGCCATAGTTGCGAATGCCATTAGCGCGATGAACGGGTCTGGTGCATTACCACCCACGCCGTCAGCCGCAAGCCAAAGCATAAGAACAAGCGTCAAACCGTTGAACAGCATCAGAGCTGCTGACGCCATACCGGTTAGGTTAGCATTCACAAACTGATTCGCCATCAGCTTCTGTTGCGTTTCTAGAATCGCATTGCGGTAACGCTCTTCAGCACCGAACAAAGTCAGTTCGCTGTAGCCTTCAATCCAATCTAGCGTCGTTACACGAAGATCCGCTTTGTTCTGTGTAAGCTCGCCACCGTTACGTTTGCCCAATTTGTAGAACAAGATTGGCCAAACCAACAGCATGATCAGAAGGATAGAACCCAAGATTAAACCTAGTGAGCTATCGAACCACATCAAGAACAGAGTTAGGAAGAAAATCCCGAACACACCCACCGTCACTGGGCTTACTAAGCGCAAGTACACGTGATCCATTGCGTCGACATCAGCAACCAAACGGTTGAGAAGGTCAGCATCACGAAGGTTCGAAATTCGACCTGGGATCAGCGGAGCTAGCTTCTTGAAGAAGAAGATACGTAAATCAGTTAACAGCTTGAATGTTGCATTGTGGCTGACAACACGTTCACCCCAACGACCCGCCGTTCGGCTCATTGCCAAACCACGTACGCCACCACCCGGCAGCATGTAGTTGAAGGTTTCACGTGCAATCGTAAGGCCTGCAACCGCAGAAGCTGAAATGAACCAGCCTGATAGCGTTAACAAGCCGATAGAAGCCGACAGAGTAGCTAAAGCCAATAGCATGCCTAGCGATAGGCCAAACCAATGCTTTTTATAGAGTTTCAGGTAAGGCAGTAAATCACGCATCTAAATTACCCTTATTATCTTGTTGAGCTAAGTTCGCGTTCAGCATCTCTTCAAACAAACCACCCGCAGTCGAAAGCTGAGAGTAATGACCTTGTTCAACCAGACCACCATCGCGCATAACCAGAATATTATCGACTGATTTAAGAGGAGCGAGTTGGTGCGTCACAAGCAGGGCAGTGCGGCTTTCAATGTTGCTATTGATGCCTTTCATCACTAACTGTTCGCTACGAGTATCTAGGCTGGCTGTTGGTTCATCTAATAACCAGAACTGACCGTCTTGAATCATTGCGCGAGCCAGAGCCAAACGTTGAGATTGACCAACAGACAGGCCACCAGAGCGATCAGATATCATGTAATCCAAGCCATGCTCGTTAACGAACTCGCTAGCAAATGATTGCTCAAGAGCATTTTCGACAACTTGGTCAGCAATATCGTGCTTACCTAGAGTGACGTTGTCACGAATGCTGCCGTGCAACAACAATGGGTTTTGACCAACCCAACTAATCGTTTTACGCCAAGAGGCTAAGTCGAGGTCACGTAATTCAATACCATTGATTTTCAAGCTTCCTTCATAAGGCATGAAACCAAGGATGGCATTGATCAAACTTGTTTTACCCGCACCACTTGGGCCAACTAACGCAGTCGATTGGCGAGTGTTCAATGCGAACGAGATAGGACCAACTAATTGAACACCTTCAGGGCTTAACACTTTTAGGTCGGTAGCTTCAATATTGATGCCTTGAGCCGGATCGAGCTGAGTGTTGCCTGATTTAACCTTAGTGATGTCGGTTTCTAGGAACTCGACAATACTTTCGGCTGCGCCAACCGCTTGTTGTTTCGCATGGTAGAAAGTACCTAAGTCACGCAGAGGTTGGTAAAACTCTGGCGCTAAGATAAGGATAAACAAACCTGCGAATAGCGTAATGCCTGCGCCGTAGTGGCCGAAGTTAAGCTCACCGATGTAAGTGAAACCAAAGTAAACCGCCGTCATCGCGATAGAGATAGACGTGAAGAACTCAAGTACCGCAGAAGACAAGAAAGCGATTTTCAACACATCCATAGTACGCGTTCTGAACACTTCAGATGCACCTTTAAGTACTTCTGTTTCAGCGTTGGTGCGGTCAAATAGACGAATGGTTGTCATTGACTGCAAACGGTCGTAAAAGTGACCTGAAAGACGCTGCAGCGCTTTGAAGTTTTTACGGTTTGCATCGGCCGCTTTCATACCAACAAGTGCCATGAACATCGGTACCAGTGGAGCAGTAATCAAGAAGATCAGTCCTGCTGCCCAGTTTACTGGGAACACCACAACTAAAATAATGAATGGAATCATTACCGATAAAGACATCTGAGGTAAGTAACGAGAGAAGAAGTCTTGCATGTCTTCTACTTGTTCTAGCAACAGGGTTGCCCACGTACCGGCAGGTTTACCCTTAATGTAAGCAGGGCCTAACTCACGTAACTTATCAAGGATGAGTTGCCTTATGTAGACCCGGATCTGTTCACCACAGCGATAACCTGCGATTTCACGTCCCCATGTACAGCCAGCACGGCCAACGACCGATAATGCCAAGCCTGCGAAATGACCAACCAGTTCAGATTTATCGACATTCTCGATGATCAGCTGGTGAAGAATAGAGGCGAGAAGAGCTGCTTGAGCAATTAAGAACACGCTTGAAAGTACGCCAAGGCTAATCGCAATCATAAGCCAGCGTTTCGCTAACTTACTCTGTTGCTTAAGCCACTTGTTCAAGCTGCGTTGTTTTTTCTTATCCATTATGAAGGCTTAATGATAATTATTATTTGTTGAGGGCGGCTAGTATACAAAAGAAAGCCCAGTGGATATACCACTGGGCTCTAGGGATTTACAACAAAATGTGATGACGCCCTGCATCTACTGAGGCGAGAGCACCGATAATCAAATCTGCAATCTCAGATTTACTTATCGTTAAGGCCATCTAGGAAGCGTTCAGCATCCAGTGCAGCCATACAACCTGTACCAGCAGAAGTGATTGCTTGGCGGTAGTTGTGGTCCATTACATCACCTGCAGCGAACACGCCTGGGATGCTAGTTTGTGTTGCGTTACCTTCAAGACCAGACTGAACGATGATGTAGTCATCTTTCATGTCTACTTGGCCTTTGAAGATTTCAGTGTTTGGTTGGTGACCGATAGCAATGAATGCGCCCATTACTTCGATGTCTTCTGTCTTATCAGACTGAGTATCTTTAATGCGAACGCCCGTTACGCCCATGTCGTCTCCCAGAACTTCGTCAAGCGTGCGATCAGTGTGAAGAACAATGTTGCCGTTCTCTACTTTGTCCAATAAACGTTTCACTAGAATTTTTTCAGCGCGGAATGTGTCACGGCGGTGAACTAGGTGAACTTCAGACGCGATGTTAGATAGGTAAAGTGCTTCTTCAACAGCGGTGTTACCACCACCAACAACCGCTACTTTCTGGTTGCGGTAGAAGAAACCATCACACGTTGCACAAGCAGAAACGCCACGACCTTTGAATGCTTCTTCAGACTCTAAACCTAGGTACTTAGCCGATGCGCCCGTTGATATGATCAATGCATCACACGTGTACTCGCCAGAATCGCCTTTAAGACGGAAAGGGCGGTTAGATAGGTCGACTTCGTTAATGTGGTCGAACAGGATCTCTGTTTCAAAGCGTTCTGCGTGCTCTTTCATGCGATCCATTAAAGCTGGACCCGTTAAACCTTCAGCATCACCCGGCCAGTTTTCCACTTCTGTTGTGGTTGTAAGCTGACCACCTTGCTGCATACCCGTAACAAGTACAGGGTTTAGGTTTGCACGAGCAGCGTAAACTGCAGCTGTATAGCCAGCAGGGCCAGAACCAAGAATCAATAAATTACAGTGCTTTACGTCGCTCATGAGGACTCCGAAATTGAAATTGTTTTTATTTATAATCGCTTAGGATTGTATGGAAAATATGGAGGCAATAAAAGGTTAAACAAGGGCTGAAGTGTAATTAATCGTTATAGGTTAGAACTTAATGGAGACAAACGTTTTCGTGGCTGTAAGATCAGTGAAAACCATTGTACCAAGTGGGCTTGTATTTGGTTAGTCACGCTTATCGTCCGTTGATTTGAAATCGACCCGAAGAAGCCTGTATGTTTTGGTGCGAGCGAGATTTGTTGCAGGTTCTTAAACTCACAATTGGACATTTTCGTGTTACAGCAACATACTTGTTTCTACCCCATGGATAACTTTTAGTATCCTTAAACGCAGTCTGCCACCGCTTTCCTGTGGAGGCCGAAATGCACGGAGCTGGACAAATCTGAGCATAGACAGCCACGGGGTATCGCTTTAATTTATGCAAGCCAAGTAATTACAAAGTTATTGGTGCCAGTTTCATAGCGGACAAGTGTATGTCCGCGATTTCCTTTTAAGGCAAAATCGGGCCAAACACTTCACTAAAATATGGATCAACATCTTCATTTAGATGCTGTCCTCCGAACACTATAGAAGATACAAGAGTAACTCCACCGTTACCTTTAGTGTTAGGTTTTAGTTTCACTATGCTGAGCGCGGTGTTATGCAATATTCTAAACATCTCACGGTCCTGATAGTTTGAAGCCCAGTTAACTTGTTGTGAGAGAACCTTATAAAGCGTGTCATAGTGCTTTTGGGTATTCTTTTCGTCATCGAGCGCATCTAAGAAGTTGCCAACAATATGAGTTTCTTCACGAGGCATTTGGTTTGGTACATGCTCTCCAGGCATATGGTAGAAAGTGTAACCCATTGAACGATGATCTAAGTTTCCTTGATCGATTTCAATCCATTTCTTAAGAATTGATTTCGCCTTAGACAAGAACTCCTTGTCTGATAGTTTATCAATATTAAACTCAAGAATTGGATCCCCTAAATACACATCTGCATGAAGGTTATTTTTGTGCTCTGCTATTGGCTTTGGAGACCCTTGTACTTCATTGTATTTATAGGGTATTGGCTCAAAAATAAGCCGAACAAACTCCAAACTGTTTTTTGCAGACAGCATGCAGATTCCAAGTGCTGCGTATATTTTTACTTCACTTTTGCTCTTATCAACGCAGCAGAACAATAATGGAGAATTAAGCGAGGTTAGCCACTCTACGGACTTTCTGCCATCGTAGACTACATCTTTAGTGTTGCTTTTGACTTGTATGCTAAAGTAGTTCTCGATGTGGAGCCTTTGACCGATTCTATGGCCTAAACTACAAAAAAAATCTACGCCATAATCTTCGGGTCTTGGAACTAATGTAGCTGTTCCAAAAGAGGTTAATACATATTGAGCTAGGTACTCTGATCTAGCGCCTTCATGAAAATTAGGGGCGATGCTGCCTGTTGACATTACGATACCTTAAGGGATTTTTAGTTGATGCATGTGGCGTTTTAACATGTATGTAACTACTTAACAAATATAACTTTTATCAAGAACAGTTCAAATTCGACCAAGAAAAATGCGTCTTATCTGTCAGGCTAAGTGAAAATGGGCGGTGTGAAAAAGATCGCTGCATAAGAGAGGCTCAATTGATGAGAGACCAAAGGTTATGCGATAACGGGCTCTAGGTGCTCTACTCTAACGAGTCTTCGTACAATTGCGAGATATGCCTCCTAGCCAACTTGTATAACAATGCTGGCGACAATCATTGGTCAAAATGGCTGTTTCTGCTCATTCTTGGGAGGCTCCGCGCATCGGCGTTGCGCGGTCTGCCATTAGTAAAAGTCGAACTATTTTGTGGCGGGATTTATCTGCGTTCTTGTGTGCAAACTCGGAATGGGGCATAAACGTGTTAGCGAAAAGCCTCGAACATTTGTGAGCACCTAACTATGTTCTGGCAGTCAAAAAACACCAAGTCAACTCCGTTCGTAATATTCGACTTCAAGCGCTTTCAAAAATTGAAGACCAGTGAAGTCCCAGCCCCAAGAAGAAGTAAACCATTTGAGGGCGGCCGAGTTCCCCCCGAACTCGACCTGTTCCAGACGCGCAAGCAAAGGCGTGTGGATTCTGGCGTACTCATAAATTAACCAATTTCAGTTTGTTGTGTAAATAATCAATAGCTTGGCAATTGATAGGTAGGTCGTATTTCGTTGTGCAAAAGCATAGAAATGAATGATGACGAGCGTGATGCTTGAACTCAGGTAAGGAGGCTGGCGTATTGAAGCGAAAGGGCTAACACAATATGAAACATCACTTGCTAGTTAATAATATCGCTAAATTTAAATTTTTAGATATTTATAACTAGCTAGTGGAGTGTGCTAGTTTTAAGAGTTGGTCATCTTTTATTCTGGTGTTATACACTGCTTTTGATTTTCAAATTGGATTTTGTGTCTGAATTATTAAATCTGACGGGATAAATGATTGTTTAATGTTGATTTGACAAGATCTTCAAGTATCCTTTATGTAAACAAAACGTTAAATATCGAAAGTTAATTAACAATCATTAAGGAGTCGATGATGTTACATGCTCACGAAAATACCCTACATATTACCCACCTCAGTAACCATGCGGTTGAGGAGTTGTCACCATCATTCTCTAAGCTACCAAGCACAGAGCATGCGGATGGCCAGTTTCGATTGAGAAGATACTCGGTGGTTCAATTCAGTAATGGACAAGTCGTTGAGCAAGACAAACATAACTTTGTTCAGTCTGAAAACATTAATCACTTTCAAGGTGACGTTGTTCGTCAGTTCGAGCCGATTGAAGCGAAGATTCTAAGCAGTGAAGGCATGCAAGAAATGTGTGAGCTGTTTATAGAAACCAACGGGCTTGAAGACGGGCAAGAAATCGAAATCCATCAGATCCGCATTGCCGCTATTTTTGAAGAGACTCAGGTTGCTCCAGAAGGGGTTCACCAAGATGGTTTTGACCATATCGCTTTGATCGGTGTGAACCGTCACAACATTGTGGGTGGTGAAATCATGCTGTATCAAGACTCACATGAAGCGCCATTCTTTAGAAAGGTGCTAGGTGATGGCGAGGTTGCGATGCTGGCAGACAGTAAGCTTTGGCACAATGCACAACCGATTCGCACCATAGACCACGATGAGATGGGCTATATGGATGTGTTTGTTCTAACAGCTAAGGATGCGCGCAATGTCCTTCACTCTTAATGATGTGCGCCAACAATTTAGTGCTTTAGGGCAATATCATAACGGCAAGCCTGTGACCTTTTTTGATGGTCCGGGTGGATCTCAGGTGCCTGAGAATGTTTTAGCTTCGATGACCGAATACTTAGGGCATTTCAATTCAAACCTAGGCGGCCACTATTTTTCTAGCCAAAAGACCACAAGCTTAATGCAGCAAGCGCGAGAAGCGGCGCAAGCACTGCTCAATGCGGAGTCTTCTGGCAACGTTGTGTTCGGCGCGAACATGACATCTCTGACCTTCCAACTTAGCCGAGCGATCAGCCGCGATTGGAAAGAGGGCGATGAAGTTATCGTCACGGCGTTAGACCATTACTCAAATGTATCTAGCTGGCAGCAAGCGGCAGACGACAAAGGCGCGATTGTTCGCCAAGTTCGTGTAGACGAGTCGGATTGTAGTTTGGATATGGCGCATTTTGAATCGCTGCTTAACGAGAAAACCAAGCTTGTCGCGGTGACGTTTGCTTCGAATACCACTGGCTCGATTGTCGACATGGCGAAAGTGATCGAGCTTGCACATCAGCATGGTGCGCAGGTTTATGTCGATGCCGTGCATTACGCACCGCATCACTTGATTGATGTTCAGCAACTGAATTGTGATTTCTTAGCGTGTTCAGCTTATAAGTTCTTCGGCCCGCATGTGGGCATTGCTTATGTTGCGCCTCAATGGCTGCATACTTTAAAGCCTTACAAGGTAGAGCCTGCGACTAACATCGGCCCAGGTCGATTTGAAACAGGAACACAAAGCTTTGAAGGCCTTGCCGGTGTGATTGCGGCGGTGGATTACTTGGCGCAGTTAGGTGATCCAGCCGATTCATTGCGTTCTCGTTTAGAACAAAGCTATGCGCTTTATAATAAGCATGAAAGCCAACTCAGTGAGTACTTCCTTAAACGCTTGTCCGATCTTGAAGGGGCAAAGCTTTACGGGAAAACCGAATTTGATTCGAACCTAAGAACCCCAACGTTTGCGATTACCTTTGATAATTACTCTCCAGAGTTCATCGCTAAGAAGTTAGGTGAGCATAATATCTGTGTGTGGAATGGCCACTTCTATGCATTAGGGCTTGTCAAACAGTTGGGTATTGAAGAGCAAGGCGTGGTGCGTATTGGTTGTATGCATTACAACTCGATTGAAGAGATCGACTTGTTGTTCAATGTGCTTGAAGGGATCTTGCGAAGTAACTAGTAAGAAGCGACTAGCAAGAAGTCACTAGCACATTAATAGCTACAGAATTAGAAAAGAGCATGCTTCTCTCAAGAATATTGAGTAGGAAGTGTGCTCTTTTTGTTTGATTGATCTTATTTGATCAACGCCAGTTATTCAAATAAGACCTTGATTTAACTAAGAAAGGTGCTTGACCAGAGCTGCGCCTACTGCGTGCGCACTGGTTGGGTTCTGACCGGTAATCACTCGCTCATCAACAATCACAAGCTCATGCCAAGGTTGAACCTTATTGAAACGCGCTGCGCTGCGAGCAAGAGATTCTTCCAATAAGAACGGAATGTCATTGATTGTGCCAAAGTCGATCTCTTCTTCGCGTGTAAAGCCAGTCACCGATTTAGAGCTCAATAGCTTCTCGCCGTTGCTTAAAACAATCGGAAGCAGTGCTGCTGGGCCGTGACATACAGACGCGATCACACCGCCATCTTCATAATGCTTAGCCGCAATAGCTGCGAATTGCTCGTCGGTTGCTAAGTCAGAAAGCAAACCGAAACCACCTGGGTAGAAGATAGCATCGTAGCTTTCTACGTTAATTTGGCTTACAGGAATCGTGTTGTTAATACGGTTTTGGAAGTCATCGTCAGCCAAGATCTCGGCGTTTACTGAATCCCCTTCAATATCGGTTCCATACAATGGGCCTTTGCCACCTTTGATAGAAGCGATGTCGTATTCAAAACCCGCAGCAATGATCTCTTTGAGAGCATGAGTCAGTTCAGGCGCGTAAGTACCGTTCGCTTGGTCGGTATCGCCTAGTGTTGCGTGGTTAGTTACAGGTATTAGTATTTTTTTCATGATTCGTCCCTTTGAGCACGTTTGTTTGGTTTCAGCGTCGTTGTTTGCTTTAGGCATCGTGGTTTTTATTTAGAAAACCAAAGTTTTCAATTGAGATACCGCTGTTTCGTTAGCTGTAATACTAGTAGTAAACCATTTGAGTGATAATATGCCGAATAGACAAAACATTATTGCTATATAGCAATAGTAGGGTGAGAATTAGTCGGATGTGAATTCGTTATATGTAAACAGGTGAAGTATGGATAGCTTTGAAGGTATTAATGAGTTTGTTGCGGTAGCCGAGTGTCACGGCTTTTCTGCAGCAGCAAAACAACTGGGTTGCAGTACCAGTCATGTAAGCCGTCAAGTTTCAAGGTTAGAAGAGAGAGTGGGTGTGGCATTGCTTGCACGCTCTACACGAATGGTGAGCCTGACCGAATCGGGTCACACCTATTATCAGCAGTGTAGAGATTTGGTCATTGGGCTTCAGCAAGCGAACGAGCAAGTGACTTCTCAGCAGACTCAGCTTAGCGGTACTTTGCGTGTGAGTGCCGCAGGTGCATTTGCAGAAAACCATGTCGCGGCGGCGCTGATGGAATTTGCTAAAGAGCATCCTGAGCTCACCATAGAAATGAATTTCAATACCAAGATGGTTAACTTCATCGAAGATGGCATCGATTTCGCGATTCGTTATGGCCGATTGGACGATTCAGGATTGGTGGCAAGAAAGCTCGTCGATCGCCCGATGGCGGCAGCAGCCAGTAAAGATTATATAGATCAATTTGGTGCGCCAACTCACCCAGAGCAGTTAAAGTTACACAGCTGTATTATCGCCAACAGTGATCAGTGGCTATTTGAGAAAGAGGGCAAACCGTTAAATGCAGTGCGAGTGCATGGGCGCTGGCGCAGTAATAATTCGAGTGCAGTACTTAAAGCATGTGAAGAGGGGCTTGGTGTTGTCTATCTACCTAAGAGCAGTTTCAATGGTGGCCTTAGTAATGGAAAACTGGTCCCGGTGTTAGAAGAGTATTGGGGAGCGGGAACCAGCAGTTGGGTCGTATATCAAAACCGTCGTTTTTTACCCCAGAGAGCACGGTTAGCGATCGACTTCTTAGTCGCTTACTTTTCGGATTGGAATGAATAACCGACAAGGTTTCAAGCTAACAGCCAACAAGATAGAAAAGGAATAATAAAAGGATTTGAAAAGAGTCGTGATTAGCTCTAGCTACCGACTTTAAAGCGGAAAACAGAAAAGCTAATGCTTACATAGATATACGTTATCTTTTTTTGTTTTTTGACGCGAGTAATAGGATTGAGATACTTGTCTACTTTTAGTGACTCGTGTTAGCGATAGAATTGTAGAGAAGCCTGTAGCAGTACGATATACTAGATACCATATTAATGCCCCTAACGCGTGAAAGATTGTGTGGAAGCGTTGGCAGGATGTGTTGTTATGCTCCAGTTTGTGGAGTGTAGCGAGAGTGCGGAGTTGGCAATGTCTTCAATAAATTTCGAATCCACGTACGGTGTAATAACTATTCAAGATATGAATGTAGTTAGTGTTGACGCTAATTATGCTCGCATCTATGGATACCAATCATCCGAAGAACTACTTACTAATATAGATAGCTTCCTAGATCTAATCTCAGAAGAATACCATGTTTTAGCCTATCAAAATTACCTTGAAACGATCAGTGGTCAACGCGATCCGCAGGTCCACACCTATGTTAATGTTGATCGCAATGGTCGAGAGTTCACAGTATTCTCTATTGACCATGTGACAGAGTGGCAAGGTCGGCCAGCACTGCAAGTCACGGTGATCGACCTTTCCCCTGCGATCCAGCTACAAAATGCGGTGCGTGAACAAGATAAGATGTATCACGATATGATCATGCAATCAGGGCAGGGCATCTTGGTTCACCGAGAGTTCAAACCGCTGATGGTCAATCAATCGTGGGTTAAAATGCAGGGTGGTTCTTCCATAGAGCAAGTTTTAGAGCTGGACTCTATCCTTACATTGGTGCCAAAACAGAATACGGATGGTATCAGTAAGCACTATCAAGCGATCGTGTCGGGTGAGTTGTCGGGAACCAGCACTGTGGTTGAAAACATTGGTTTCGATGGCATTCATCGATTCTTCAATATTTACGATAATGCGATTACTTGGCGAGGTCAGCCGGCTGTTCAGGTTGTGCTCGAAGATGTCACTCAAAAAGTGATGTTGGAAAAGCAATTGGTTCATCAAGCGAATTACGATGAAATGACTGACTTACTCAATCGCAGAGCGATTTATGAGTGGTTAAGGGAACATATTGCCTCTGATACTCATGTCGTCAGTATGCTGCTTGATATCGATGACTTCAAATCGATCAATGATGCTTACGGCCATATGGTGGGCGATGAGGTTATTTGCGCATTGGCTAACATTGCTAAACGTAATGTTGAGAGAGTGGGTGGTGTGGCAGGCCGCTGGGGTGGAGAAGAGTTTATTCTCTTTATTCCCAATGCGTCACCTAACGTTTCGCGAGAAGTTTCTGATCAGATCCGACAGCAATTTAATCAGGTCGAGTTCAAAGTGGGCGAACAGATTCGTTTTAATGTGAGTGTGAGTATCGGAGTGAGTGATAGTCGATCTTGCGAAGGAAAAGTGTCCATCGATGCACTCGTCAACCTCACAGACCAATCTTTGTATCGAGCCAAAGCGAATGGAAAGAACTGCGTGTGCGGAGAAGTGTTTTCCAGCGATATAAGCCAAGCATTACCGCACTAAACGACTTCAATCTATTGAGTAAACTCGATCAATTTAGCACCCCCAATCAATTTAGAAGCATAAGCTATAAATCTAGAAGCTAAAGCCATAAATTTAGAAGCATAAAAATAAAGCTAACTAGGGTGTCACCCCGTTATAATGTTTGGTCATGATACAAAAATGCCCTCAAGCAATTGCTGAGGGCATTTTGGTTTTAGCTCATCAAAGCCGTTTAGCTTTCACCGATCAAAGCCGTTTAGCTTTGGTTTATCAAAACAGCGATCATCTCAAAACCGTTGGCTTATTAAGCAGAAACTTCTACTTCGTAAGAGCCAAATTTACGGATGTTAATCACACCAGTATCCAAGATAAGGTATTGGCCTTTAATGCCTTGCAGCACGCCAGATACTTCAGGGTTCTTGTCAAAGTTATGAGAAACAATCTTCACCGGGTGCTGCTCAACTGGGTAGCTCAGTGAAGTGATGTTCTCACTAAGAATCTCGATGGCATCGTCGCCAAACTTCGCTCTGATCTCTTGGATTTTATCCTCAACCAATGGCAATAGCTCTTTGGCTTTTTCTACCAACTCCATATCGTCACCGTCGCCTTTTAGCAACGTGCGCCAGTTGGTTTTGTCGGCAATGTGTTTGGCTAACTCAACTTCAATCAGGCCAGAAATCTGACGTGTTTTTACCTTCAAGATCGGTAGGCCTTGAGTGGCTCCTTGGTCAATCCAGCGAGTAGGAATTTGAGTGTGACGAGTGATACCCACTTTTAGGCTTGATGTGTTCGATAGGTAAACGAAGTGATCAACCATGCAGTTCGCTTCGCCCCATTCAGGCTCACGACAAGTACCTTGATCGTAGTGGCAAGTTTCAGGCTTCATGATGCACATGTCGCAGCTTGCTAGCTTTCTCATGCACACAAAGCAGTGGCCTTGAGAGTAGCTTTTCTTGGTTTTCTTGCCACATGAGCAGCAAAAAATATTACCGGTGTGAGTGAGGTTGATGGTTTTACCAATCAGAGGGTTTAGCTCTACAAACTCTTCACCGATAGGTAAACGGTAGGTAACCGCACCATCGAGCGAAGCACTCATTTTCTTGAGTGTTCCTTTTGCTAATAAAGACATGACATTACTCGTTGTATTTTGATTATTATTTCGTCGACTCGGACGCTCTGTAAGCAGGCGTTACGGTTAACGATGATTATGCGATGAGTATAACAAATAGAGTCCGTTTTAATACGCAATATTACTTGATTATTGCGATGGATAATTGATGAGTAAACGCTCGCTCAAAATTAGGGTATGACATTTTGTTCAGGCGTGATATAACGTTTTTTAGTAAATTATTGGCATTAAGATCACTAATTTAACTTACTTATTTTTTATCGTGAAATCCCAACTATAGGGACCTTAAGCCGGAAGCTTAGACGTGAAGTGGATCCATAAAATAGTCATCTTTTTAGTTATCACGACACTGGCGATTGTCCAGTATTACCGTGTGAGCGGAAATCGTGTGATAACGGCAATTACGCCGGATAAATATGAGTTTATCGCGACCAGCGATCAAGTGGATAGGGGTGTCAGTACGTCCCAGTTATCTTATCAAAATGGTCAGTATATTCTCGACTGTGAGCTTAAAAAGTCTGAGTATCCGTGGCCTTATTGCGGCCTATCGATTCGTATCAACCCAGACATTACCACTGGCCTTGACCTTTCTCAGTACCACACCTTTAGAGTCAATATTGATTACCATGCGGAGGCTGATTCTAGCGGCCGTTTGCGAACTTACCTGCGTAATTATAATCCTGCTTATTCGGTTCCTGATGACGAGTACACGCATAAGTACAACGGGATGGAGTTTTCTCCTGGCGTGGATGGTGGTGTGATTGAGATTCCGATCAAAAACCTGCAAGTAATGACATGGTGGTTAGCGGATAACGAGATTGCGCTAGAGCATTCGGCGCCTGAGTATTCGAACGTGAATATGGTCGAGTTTGCTACCGCGTCTGGTGCGAAACTGGGTCACCACAGAATAGTCATCCGCAGTATTGAGTTCGAGGGATCTTATATTTCAGGCGAAAGCTTGTTCCTTATCTTACTGTTTGTTTGGGTTGGTACAGGCACCGTATTCTTATTGTCTGAGTTAAACCGTTCAAGAAAACGCATGGTGCTTGCAGAGAAAAGACATCATCACTTAAAGAACGTCAATCGAGCACTGAGAGAGCAAAACTTTGAGTTTTCAGAAAAGGCTCATCGTGATGAACTGACTGGGATTCTCAACCGACACGCGATTCGTGATTGGCTAAAAATGCAGTCTCAGCAGGTAAAGCAGGGGCATGGAAAGCTGAGTATGTTGTATCTCGACATTGACTACTTCAAGAGCGTCAACGATAAATACGGACACCAAATGGGTGATCATATTTTACGAGAATTCAGCATGGTGGTCGGCAGTTCGATCAGCGCTTCCGACAAATTAGTGAGGTGGGGTGGTGAAGAGTTCATTGTTTTTTGCCCTGAGACTGATCTTGGCGAAGCACAAAGAAAGGCCGAGAAAATCCGACTTTTAGTCAGCCAGCACCTTTGGGTTCATGGCGATCCACTCACTTGCAGTATCGGTATTGCTGAGATGAAACAAGAGCGGGTGACAGAGACCATTGCTCGCGCTGATGAAGCTCTATATCAAGCGAAGCATTCAGGCCGAAATCAGGTGATCTTGAGTCACTAATCTGAAAATTGTTTTGGTTAGTTTATAAGCCACACGTGCATATGTGACGTGTGGCATTTTTATGGGCGCTATATGAGTTTACCCTCTAGAGCCTTTGTTGATTTGCTTGGATAACATATAAAAAATGATTTCACTGTTCTTTAAATGTCTGCTTGGTGCGGCGGCTGTTTTGTTGATTGCGCTGCTGTCGAAAAGTAAGAGCTTTTACATCGCAGGCTTAGTGCCGTTGTTTCCAACCTTTGCTCTAATTGCTCACTACATAGTTGGCACGGAACAAACCATGGTGGAGTTACGTACCACGGCACTCTTTGGCTTGTTCTCGCTTGTGCCATACGCGGCTTATCTTGGCGCGGTTTATGTGTTCAGTTATCGCTACAATCTGGTATCGACGCTTTCTTTAGCCACTGTCGTTTGGGTTATGTGTGCTTCTATGCTGTTGTTAGGTTGGACGCGTTTGGTGCCAAGTGTGGCGTGAGAGCCAGGTCTTAGAACGGTAATGAGTGGTTGGTGGCAAGTTGATACAAAAAAGGTGACAAGCTGACACAAAAAAGGTGGCGCGGGGCCACCAAAAGGGAAAAGCGTTTCTTGTTTCTAGATGCCCGTTTAGCTGATCTTGTTAGCTGAACGGGCATTTTTGTACTGGTTGAGCCGGGGGAAGTTCAACCAGTTTTGGGGGCATTCCTATAAGCTCTTGCCTATAAACATAAGTCTATAGGGCGTTAGTGCTTACCAGAAGATCCAAGCGAACAGTGTTAGTACTAGGATACAAACTAAGTTCAACACCATACCGACTCGCATCATTTCTTTTTGTTTGATGTGACCAGATCCAAATACAATCGCATTAGGTGGTGTCGCGACTGGTAGCATGAAGGCACAAGATGCGGCAATCGCAATCAGTGCAGATAAGATAACAGGTGACATACCCAGCGCTTCAGCAATGGTTGCAAATACAGGGACAAGCAATGCCGCACTCGCTGTGTTACTCGCAAACTCCGTTAGGAATACCACGAACGCTACTACGGCTAGAATCGTAAGAAGTATACCTGCTGTTTCTAAAAATCCGCTTAGTGAGTGTGCTAGGAATACGCTGGTTCCGGTCGCTTTCAGAATGTTACTTAAACAGATACCGCCACCGAACAGGATAAGTACACCCCAATCCGTTGTCTTCTCAACGTCTTTCCATTCAACCGCTCTAGAAGCGCCAAGCAGTACAATGGCACCAATCGCTACCAAGCTATCAAACTTAGAGAATCCGCCAATCATTGCGTTGATTGGTTTTCCGAATATCCAAAGCGTTACGGTTAAAAGGAAGATAGACAGTGTGATTTTTTTGCTGTTTGTCCACTCTACAGGAGCGTGGTCTAGCTCAAATTTATGGTCGAGCTTTGGCTTAGTCATCACGTACAGGACAACCATTGTGATTGGCAATAAGATCATTGAGATAGGTAGACCTAGCGCCATCCATTCTGTGAAACTTAAACCAACTTCTGCGGCAGCAATTGCGTTTGGTGGGCTACCCACTAAGGTTGCGATACCACCGATTGAAGCACAGTAAGCGATACCCAATAGTACGAACACGTAGGTGTTACGGTCTTCACTTTGGTCAACTTTGTTCATGATGCCTAGAACAAGAGGAAGCATCATTGCTGTGGTGGCTGTGTTAGAGATCCACATGGATAGACCCGCACTCACACCGAACAGCATGAACACGGCGACTGACATTCTGCCTTTTGCAATCAACAGTACTTTGTCAGCAATCGCTTTATCTAACTCTTGCTTGTTCAGCGCGGCTGCCAATGCGAAGCCACCCATGAACAAGAAGATGATTGGGTTCGAAAAGTTAGCCAGCGCAGCGGGCGTGTTGAATACACCAAACAAGACAGCCAATAGGGGAACGAGCAAAGCGGTGATGCTGACGTGAATAGCTTCTGTTAACCATAAAATGGCAACGAACACGAGAATACTCAAACCCGTATTAACTTGTGTTTCGAAAGGAAGATTATTGAGCAAAAGTGCAAATAACGTGAAATTACCAATTAATATCATGCTGTTGCGGGTAAACAACCAGTGTTTCAGTGTAGTAACAAGTGCCGTCATAAGACGCTCCTTTTGTTATCCTCGTTTTATTGGTGCACGACTTCATTGAGTCGTGCTTATTATTTTCGAGGTATATAGCTTGATGTAGGGTCAGACTTTGTTGGAAGAATGTTACTCAAGTTAATAAAGGAGTGTTGGTGTGTTTTTGCTTAACAATGGGGAAGTGTGAGGCAACAAATTCAAAATGTGTAGTTTTCTACACATCGGTCTCTGCTGGTTCTAAAATAGGGCTTGTTGTAGGGTCTACAACAGGGTTTACAGTGGGGTCAGTAATAGGGTTTGGAATCGGAAATGATTCCGGTTTTGGACTGGGTTGAATCGGCTCTTTAGGTCCAAGGAACTTTGGCGTTGTCCCCATAATATACAGATCAAGGAATGCTTTGGTGCGCGCAAACACTTCACGTAAACGTATTGAGGTTCCCGAATGGTGAGTTGGTCCTAAAACCGCCAAACACTGCGCATGAATATCGTAAGAATTGGCGATGAAGAGCGCTCTTTCACAGTGGAATTTCTGAGTGATGATCAGAAAATTATCAGTATCGAATATCTTTTTAGCGCGAACAATCGAGTCCAAGGTTCTAAAACCGGCGTAATCTAGATTGATGCGTTCATCGGGGACACCCGCTTTCAACAAGTCGCGTTTCATCGTCCACGGCTCATTGTAAGAGCGATGAGCGTTATCGCCACTCAGTAGAAATTGGTCAACTTTTTCACGATCGAACAGCTCAATCGCGGCTTCGATTCGGTGTTTATAATAGTCGTTGAGTGTTCTACCCAAATATTTGCTTGTGCCAAGCACAACCGCGACCTCAAGCTCGGGCACGTCATCAATATCGTAGATGATGCGATCTTCCGCTTGCCATGAAACCCAATAATCGATCGCAATAACCGCAGCGCTGCCAACTAAGAACACGAGGAAAGCGCCAAACAGAAAACCTTGCAGTTTTTTGTAAGCTTTTGATAAGTAGCTACGGAAAATGTGAGAATCAAATTTCACTCTCGGTATGGTCCTTTGACTGAGCATTAATTTTTGAGTGCTCGATAATACCAAATAAAAATGAGAAAAATCAGTTAAAAAGACAAGACAGTGTAAAGAAAAAAGCCCCTGCAGTTGCAGAGGCTCTTGTAAGAGTCGTTAACGCTCTTTATTCAAAGCGCAGTACGCATTATTCCAAGCGCAGTACGCTTTATTGAGAGCGTAGCACGCTTTATTAGAATGCAGTACGCTTGTAGCGACGGTAAACCGGCTGCCAGAAGTGCTGGTCAATCGCTTGTTGAAGAGCTTCTTCAGTGATCTCTAGTGCAACACCCTGCTCAATCGCTTTTTTACCAACGGCAAGAGCAATCTTCTTCGATACGGTGTGAATCTCTTCCAATGGTGGAAGTAGCGCACCTGAACCATTGATAGCAAGTGGAGAACACGTAGCAAGCGCACGGCTTGATTCCATCAGCATTTCATCAGTGATACGTGAAGCATTCACAGCCAATACACCAAGGCCAATACCTGGGAAGATGTAGCTGTTGTTACACTGAGCGATTGGGTAAGTGGTGCCGTTATGAGTTACTGGCTCAAATGGGCTACCTGTCGCAACCAGTGCTTGGCCATCAGTCCAACGAATAATGTCGTTTGGAGTTGCTTCAACACGGCTTGTTGGGTTAGACAGTGGGAACACGATAGGGCGTTCACAGTGTAGGTTCATCTCTTTGATGACTTCTTTGCTGAACAGACCTGGAGCACCAGAGACACCAACCAATACTGTTGGTTTCGCGTGGCGAACAACGTCTAGTAGAGAGAAACCAGTGCCGTCGCTTTCCCAGTCTTTGGTGTTTTCGTTGGTTTGAACGAGACGCTGTTGGAAATCAAGCAGGTTTTGCATGCCTTCCTGTAGCAGACCCCAACGGTCAACCATGTAAACTTGAGAGCGTGCTTGTGCATCGCTGATACCTTCAGACACCATTTGAGCAATGATAGCTTCAGCAATACCACAACCTGCAGAACCCGCACCTAAGAAGGTGATGCGTTGATCTGAAAGTTTGCTGTTTGCTGCTTTACATGCTGCAAGTAGAGAACCAACCGTTACGGCTGCTGTGCCTTGGATGTCATCGTTGAAACAACAGAGGCGATCTTTGTAACGTTCAAGCAGTGGCATTGCGTTCTTTTGTGCGAAATCTTCGAACTGAACTAATGCATCAGGCCAACGGCGTTGAACCGCTTGGATGAACTCTTCAACGAATGCATCGTAGTCAGCACCTGTGATACGAGGGTGACGCCAGCCCATGTACATTGGGTCAGCAAGACGTTGAGGGTTGTTTGTACCCACATCGAGCACGATTGGTAGCATGTAAGCTGGGCTGATACCGCCACAAGCTGTGTACAGTGCTAGCTTACCAATTGGAATACCCATGCCACCGATACCTTGGTCTCCCAAACCAAGAATACGCTCACCATCCGTAACCACGATAACTTTAACGTTGTGGTTTGTCGCATTGTTCAGTAGGTCATCGATACGATCGCGGTTCGGGTATGAGATAAACAGACCACGGCCACGACGGTAAATATTTGAGAAGTTCTCACATGCTGCGCCAACCGTTGGCGTGTAAATGATAGGCATCATTTCAGAAATGTGGTTTTGAACTAAACGATAAAAAAGCGTTTCATTAGTGTCTTGGATGTTACGAAGGTAGATATGCTTATCCATATCACTTTCGAAGTTACAATATTGCTTGTATGCACGTCCTACTTGCTCTTGGATTGTTTCGGTCGTTTCCGGTAACAAGCCTTCAAGGTTGAAAGAACTGCGCTCTTCAGCAGAGAATGCGCTGCCTTTGTTTAGAAGAGGGGTACTTAGTAGAGCAGGACCAGCATAAGGGATATATAGAGGGCGTTTATCGTTGTTCATTGGATGCCTAATATGGGAGAAAGGGTAACCGAAAAATGATAACGGTTTAGTTATTCAATTGTAAATAGTTTCCCTCCGATCTTTGCAAACAAAATGATATTCTTACCCATGTCCCACACTTATCGAATTCTAGCGCCATAATTCGTTATACTTCGCTCACACTTTTTCGCGACTCCTCCTTTTTATGTCATTACTTCCTATCGATTCTTATCAAAACGTATTCCACGAGCAAATCGCCAATTCTCACCTTGTAGTCGAAGCTGAAACCGGATCGGGTAAATCAACGCGTTTGCCACTTTGGGCTTCTCAGCATGGGCGAGTGCTGGTGGTGGAACCAAGACGTATCGCGTGTACGTCATTAGCTAAATACCTCGCACAGCAGTCGGGTGAGAAGCTTGGTGACAAGGTTGGCTATGCGATTAAGCTTGAGTCGGAGTACAACGAGCAAACTAACGTTGTGTTTGTGACTCCCGGTATCGCGCTGCGTTGGTTATCAGAAGATGGATTAGCCAGTTTTGATGTGATTGTGGTGGATGAGTTTCACGAGAGGCGCTGGGACATTGATCTGCTGGTGGCGATTCTCAAACAAAAAGAAAGCCATCGCTTGGTGATCACGTCAGCAACCATTGAAGGGGAGCGTCTTGCTCATTACTTGGATGCGAATCGAATTAGCTGTGAAGGCCGAACTTATCAAGTTGCTATTGAACACAGGGCTAATGAGTCAAGAGCACTGCCCGATATTCGACATCTAGAGCAACGCATTGCTGAAGAAGTGAATCATCAACTGATCGCTTCACATGGCGATATCTTGGTTTTCCTGCCGGGTAAAAAAGAGATCGTGCAATGTGAACAAGCCTTGGCAAAAAATCCAGATATCCAAGTGGTGAAGTTGCATGCGTCGGTCAGTGAAAAAGAACGAGATTTAGCGTTATCGGGTCGTAATATTAATACTGAAGGTAATGACCTGAGAAAAGTCATTCTTGCTACTAATGTTGCTGAAACCTCCCTCACCATACCTGATATTGGTGTGGTGATAGATTCAGGATTAGAAAGACGCACCGTTCAACGAAACGGAAGAACCACACTGATGCTTAAATCGATATCACGAGCGAGTGCCAAACAACGAGCTGGCCGCGCGGGTAGAGTGATGGATGGTGTCTGTGTTCGTCTATATGGCGAACATGCGGCGTTAGAGTTAGTCACGCCACCTGAATTGCAGCGTGAAGAGTTGACCGAACCTATGCTTGCGGCGGCATGTTGTGGTGCTCCGTTTGAGACCTTGTCCTTCCTTGATCCTATTCCTGAGAAGTCATTAAACAGCGCGACTCAAACCTTGCTGACGATGGAGGCGATTAATAGCGACCATCAAATTACCGAGCATGGCAAAAAGCTGTATCCGTTGCCGATTGATGCTTTGTATGCCGATATTGTTACTCGAATCAAAACCAAAGCATTAAAAGAAGCGATGGTCGATCTCACGGCTGCGTTGTCCGTTCCTGCTCGCTTGTACCAATTACCAAACAATGCAGAACATTTGGAAGCGCTGGCTCAGCAAGAGAAAGAAGGGTGTGACTTAAGCCTGTTAATTCAGATTGTTCGTGGTCGCGATTATCCGCATTTAGAAATCGACCAACAGGCACTGAATGAAGCACAAGGGCTGGCAAAGCAAATGCGTGAGGTGTTTGAACTTCCTCAGTTAGAAGTCGCGTCACGTTTCCAACGTATTGAACTGCTTAAGACTATTGTGCATTTACATCCTGAGCTGGTGTTTGTGCGCCGACTGAAGAGGAAAGAAGCCTTTGCTAATGGAGTGTTAGAGGTAGTACTTGGCTGTCAGAATCGTTTCCCGGACAATGCACAAGCGATGTTGGTGCTTGATACTCATAGTTTGCCGGGAAGAGGTGTTAAGCAAACACTGACCTTAGCGACGGTCACGGCACCTATTCCTCTTGAGCTTATCATTGAAGCTGAACTAGGAGAGTGGGAGCAAGGTGAAACAAGAGTAAATGATGATGGAGTCTTTACCGAGATGGCTTTGGTGTACGCAGGCCGTACAATTACGACTAAGCTCGTCGCGGCTGAAGGGCAACTATCATTAAAGCCTATTGTCGATTTTGTGTTAAAAGGCGTCCAACTGCCCGGTTTTGCAAAGGTTCGTACTCAAGAAATCAGACACTGGCAGTTGTATGTAAAACTTGGGCTCGATGAACAAACAAAATATACTCCTGAGATCGAGCAACTTAGCTTTGAACTATGGTTTATACAACAGCTTGAGGTGTTAGGGGTTACCGATGTCAGCGAGCTAGAAATGTTTGAACATTCAGACATTCCATTTGATGGTATCCCAGAATGGCTCTATTCAGAGTTCTCTGAAAAATACCCGTTTGCACTGAGCCTTGCCGACTTACAACTCGATGTAGAATACTTGCCCGCGCGAAAGCTGATTTACGTGCACTATCAATCGGGTAGCCGAAAGTTATCACCAAAACGCTGGGAGCTGCCAACATGGTCTGGCTGGCGTATTCAATACAAAAAAGCGAGCCGGATAATTGATATAAAATAGATAGATAAGTTTTATCTCTAAAATATTAATCAAATAGGTGCATATATGATTATTCAGTGCTTATTTTGTTACAAAATTGATTTTTATATGCCTTTTTAACCAATCAAAAGGTCATAAAAGACTATTCTTCTATATCCTATTGCTATAAAGAAAGAGTTGATAGATATTGAGTATATTGTGTTGTCAAAGTGTCGGGGGACATCATGGATAAACAGATAGAGACGCGTGTAGAGTTCGATTACACAACCTTTCTTGGCGCCTCATGCAGTAAAAAATGGACTTTTCTGGAAGCACTAACCACAATTGCGCCAGTATTCAGTACCGTCTGGCGAGATAGCATTAAAGAGCTAGCAAGCCCTGAAGATCGTTTATGGCAGATGGCATTAAAATCAATGTCGACGCGTAAAAGTGATGAGTCAAACATTGTTACCTTACTTAAGCTGGCTAGGCTGGAAGGGATCAATGAGCTCAAAGTTGTTATGCCATATTCTCTTGAAGAAGAGCAGATAGAGTACATCGAGACGCGCAGTCATTTAGTGATTGCCGAGAATACTGGAGAAGAGTTTACTATCAAGCTGTAATCTCTCAGTATTGCTTAGAGCTTAGAGCTTAGAGCTTAGAGCTTAGAAGCGAGCTCTAATAATATTAAAACCGCACATGTAAAAAGGGCCTCAATAATGATGAGGCCCTTTTAGTATCTGGAACTTGTGTTTACGAGCTTACTCGCTTTCTAGAATGCAATCAGTCAACTAGACCATAGTCAGCACGCAGTACATCGATAATTTCTTGCTTAGGATTTTCGCTCAGTACGATCTCTGCACCTGTGATTTTCGCTGCGATATCAAGATAAGTACGAGACAGAGACATCAGTGAATCAAGAGGCAACTCATTGTCACGAGCTAATGTTTCACGTTCTGGCATGCGTTCTTTGTTCAAAAGGATGTCTGCATCAGGGAAGTAGTTAAGCAAGAACTGACGGAACCCCTCTTTAGAGTTTTCAACGATGTTACCTTTGTTGTATTCCTGAGTATCCCAAATGCGAGATGAATCTGGAGTACCCACTTCGTCCATGTAGATCAGCTTTTCTTTACCTTGAGCATCGTTGACGTAACCAAATTCAAACTTTGTATCGACAAAGGTTTGGTCGACTTTCGCGAGTGCTTGGCTGATAACGTTGAAGCCTTCTTTTAGCAGCTTTTCGTAATGCGCAATGTCACTTGCTTGAGTAAAGTTGAACGCTGCGAAGTTATCTTCGATGTTGTTACGCGAGATGTTCACATCGTCAGCTTCTGGAACACCAGGGATACCTTTCAAAATCCCTTTTGTTGAAGGCGTGATCAGTAGCTCAGGTAGCTTCTTGTCTTTCTCGAGACCTTCCGGCATTTCGATACCACAGAATTCACGTTCGCCGTTTGCGTATGCACGCCACATTGAACCTGTGATGTATTGACGACAAATTGCTTCGATCATAACTGGGCGAGCTTTTTGTACAATCCATACAAACGGGTGAGGGATATCAAGAATATGACTGTCAGCAAGTCCGTTGTCTTTAAACAATTTGAACCAGTGGTTAGAGATAGCATTCAGAGCCGCTCCCTTACCTGGAACACCTTTAAGATTACCTTCACCACGCCAGATACAATCAAATGCAGAGATACGGTCACTGATCACCATGATTGCTAAAGGTGCATCTGGTGCTACATCGTAGCCTTTCTCTTTGATTAGTCGTTGACTATCTTCTTCAGTTAACCAGTAGACTGAGCGAACTTTGCCACTGTGGACAGGTTTGTCAGTACGGATTGGTAGGTCATCATTTACGGCAAGAACTTGATCAGCAAGGCTCATTTAGACATTCCTATCTTTTATCAAACGTCATACAGAGAAGTGCGGTGTGCACATGATTAGACGGGCATTATACTCAATCTACTATTTCCTTCCAGATAAAAAGCAAACGATTGCTAAATCTATTGTTTAAATAAAAACCCCCGCCTAACAATTCGCCAAAAAATAGGTGAATCGTAGGGCAGGGGAAGGCAGTATATTTGGACTGTGTTTTGGAGCTATGCGGTTAACTTAAGTTAACTTAAGTTTGTTAGCTAAACGATTAAGCTATGTTTGTGGGCCATGTTTTTGAGCCAACATGTTATTAAGCCAAAATTTTATTAAGCAAGGTGGCTTAGTGAATGCGCTCTGAATTCGCATCCATAAAGAAGACTTCACACTGAAAGCGCATTCCTAATGTTCTTAGGTATTGCTGACTGAATTGATCAATCGATGCACTTGCCACAATCGCACTCGCATTCTTAGAGCGAATGGCTTTCTCGACGGTTTCTACCTCAGTCATTTGATGAGAGGCTTTCATATGAATAACTCGGTCGCAGCAAACATTATGTTGCTTCAGCTGCTTAGCGGATGGTCTCGGTGTTTGAGCGGTAAATAGTAGCCACTGATGTTGGTTGGACAGCAACGCCATTCTTGCAAATAACGCTTCCTCGTTTGAATTTTTGCTTTTACGAGAAACTGATGTAAATGCGCAGTGAACTAGCGGGCTAGAGTGTTGGGCTTTAACGTGTGCTTGAATCATTTTGCTGTCCTTATATACATGCTGTATGTGTATACAGTAGTTTTAGTTGCTTATAAGATCAAGCGTTTTTTGCGGGATTATTGGACGATTTTGTCTGAAGTTATAGGTGTGATATTGTTAAGTTATTGAAATTATTTAATAAATTAAATTCGAATGAATTCGTTGTTTTGTCTCATAATTTGAAAAAATGTGAGCTTTATACAGGTGTATACAGTGGTTTTGACAGAAAAGTACTGTATACGCCTGTATAGAAGAGAGAAGAGAGAAGAGAGAAGAGAGAAGAGAGAAGAGAGAAGAGAGAAGAGAGAAGAGAGAAGAGAGAAGATCTAAAACCACAGACACAAAAAAAGCGCCTTAGGCGCTTTCTTATATTTCAACGGTGTTGCTTATCTCAATGTCGCTTGGGAGAGTTTTGCTCTCATTTCCATTTCACCAATATTGAACTGGCGAACATCAATGGTTGCAATATCATTGCATTCATTACATGCATGATGACACTTACCATCTAGATAGTCGTGCTTTTTAACTAGGCTTGGCTTTTTGCACCAATCACAAACGCCTTCTATTGTGAACATATTCTCTCCTCACCTGTTTAAGTCAGGTGTATTTTCGGCGCAAATTATGACACAAGTAAGACCCATTAGTTAATAGTTTGTTACCCGTTTTTGAGAGGGGGATCGATTGCAACACTAATAAAATCGATATCTTTGCGACCTTGAAAATTTAATATGTGTAGTTGTTTACGGTTTTGTAACATTTTGTAAAATGGTTTTTAGCGCATTGTTCAAACGTTTCATTTCTTCGTCACATCCGTGACCATCTGGATGGTAGATCTTTGATAATTGTTTGTATCGTATCTTGATGCTTTTCTGGTCCGGAATTGAGCTAGGCGTGTAGCCAAATAGCGCACAGGCTACCTGAAAATTGTTCAAACTCTTGTTGTTTTTCTGCTTCTTCAGCTCGTTATAGATAGTCTGAAGTTGGCGCTTTTGCTGTTTGATGGTGAAGTCTTTCGCGCTAAGCTGCGCTTCAAGTGTCTGTTGTTGCTGATTTAACTCACCAGACTTCAGGATCTGTCGCTTTCGCGATACAACCAGAGTCGCGCTGATACTCACTATTACAATTAAAAAGGCCAGTACTGCGCTACTTATATAGTCAGAGCTTGTTAGCTCGTGATTAGGTCGTTGTTGACCAGACATCTCTTGGCTTGCGCTGGCTTCTGTATCGATGCCGTCATTGAGCCGCTCAATCGAAGAGATTTGCTTGGCGCGTTGTTGGTTGAATTGGGCTTCGAGAACGCGATTGTAACCACCTTCTGCATCAGGGTTGTCTTTTAAGGCTGCTTCATACCATAACTGCGCTTCATCTAATGGTTGAAGTAGATCTTTCTCAAGCGAGGACTCATAGATCTTTGCGACCTCAACAGAGGCGTGTTTGTTACCTTGCAATGCTGATTTGATAAACCATTCTAAAGCTAGCTTGTTGCTTTGCTCTACACCTGTCCCTGATAAATACAATTCAGCCAGCCTAAATTGCGCATTTGCATTGCCGTTATCCGCTGATTGCGAGTACCAATAAAATGCATCGCTGGTGCTCAAAGGGACGTCGACACCCGATTCATAAGCTTGAGCGAGTTGATATTGAGATATTGGGTCTTGAGGTTGTGACTTTAATGAAAATTCATCACTGCTTTTCGCGTGAACGAAATGTGGAATGGACAACTGTATCGTGGAAAAGATGAGGGCTACAAATAGAGGCCTAAGAAATGACGATGACCAGAAGTTGGATAGGATAAGCAAAAGATAAGTCTCGTAAAAAAAGCCCAGTCCCGATGTATCAGGATGAATACGCTATGTGCCTGAGTGTTAAGTCGTAACGCTTAAAATAAGCGATACGAATGACAAGCAACTATATAGTGGTTAATTCAATAGATAAAGGTAACTGGGCTTTAATCGTGCTACTTAAGCGGCAAGATTTGAATTTCTACGCGACGGTTACAAGCACGACCTTGAGAGGTGTTGTTGTCACATAGAGGGTAACGTTCACCGTTACCACGAGCAATGGCACGACCTGCAGCAACGTCTTGAGAGATCAAGAATGCACGAACAGATTCAGCACGACGCTCAGAAAGGATTTGGTTAGACGACTCGCTGCCAGTGCTGTCAGTGTGACCGTCGATCACTAGGCTAGTGTCTGGGTATTCAACTAAGATACGAGCAACACCGCGAAGTGTGTTGTGAATACTAGACTCTAAAGCGTAAGAGCCAGAACCAAAACCAATGCCGTTTTCTAGGCGAAGTAGAAGCTGGTTCTCACCAACGCGTTCAACTTGAACACCAGAGTTCATGAGTTCTTCACGAAGTGCAGCTTCTTGTTGGTCGAAGTAGTAACCGATACCACCACCAACTGCGGCGCCACCAGCAGCACCGATGAGTGCACGTTTACGGCGATCTTTAGAATCGTCACCAGTAGCAGCACCAGCAACGGCACCAGCGATTGCACCAATTAGAGCGCCTTGAGTTGCAGAGTTCGTCTCAGATTCGCCTGTTGTAGCATTTTGGCGTTGAGTTGCCTGACAACCCGTTAGAGCGACAGTAAGCGCTAGGGCTAGTGTGATTTTTTTCAACGTATTTCTCCATCATGTACTTCTGTCAAACGCATGGATTGCGAATGACAAACATATAGTCCTATAAGTATTATTGATGGTTTTAACAATGTGCTGAGGAAATGTAAAGAGCAAGCATTATGATTTAGCTAAATGGCATGCTCTACGATTTGGTGATTTTTTTAGCCGCTTGAGTTCCGCCAACAGGGCGGTTTACCGAAAGCTTACGACCTTTCTTCAAACCAACTTCATAGTCAGCGGTGAGGTTTTTCATCGCTTCTCTGAGTTGTTGTTTGAAGGTTTCACGGTCAATATTTTCAAATTCTTTATCAATGTAGTTATTGATTTTGTTGTTTGACTCGTCGTCCGGGGTAATGATAGGCAACTTTTCAAGCGCACCTTCTACCCAACCAGAGACGTAAGAATTTACACGACGAGTGACTTCGAGAGTTCCTGTACCAGATCCTGCAAAGCTGTTTCTGAATTGACCCGTATGCTCGTTCAATTCGCGATAAATAATATCGAAAGCAAAGGCAGCAAAGATCGCTCGATCAGCTTCACCAATGAACTCCACACGCTTAAGGCCTTTGTGGTTCAGTAATACGGCTTCTACGCCAAACTTGGTGTTAATACCACGAATAACACGCAGCAGTGTAGAGCTGATATTTGCAGGTAACAGATGACTGGACTGAGTTTTCCCCATCTTGATAAATTCAATATCGTCTTTCTCGAGACCATATTTCAGCATCAAGTTATGCGCCATTTTTATCGCATTGGCCGCTTCATTGACGTTCGCAGAATTTCCAAGCTCAAGGCACTTGGCAATTTTCTTTAGGGCTTTTTTCTTATCCATCGACTACTTAATCATTACCGCAAATTTTGAAAAGTCCGACATTTTACATGTTTTGGCAGGTAACAGCAAAGTCAAAAGTCATTTGTTATTACGCGGTGAGCCATTATGAAGGATGGAAGAGATGGCTTCTGGGTAATACAAGAACGCCATCAAGCGTATTGATGGCGTTAGTGACACGATTTTCCGGATTAACTAGAGCATTAGCAAACTAGATACCAAGTTCATCGAGTAGATCGGCTGCAGAGTCATTACCTGAACTTTGAGCGGGCTTATTCGCTTCCTGCATTTTTTTCTGAGTAGCCTCAAGAATACTGTCTGGGCATTCGTCTTCAGCGATCTCAAATTCTTCTAATTGGATGAATTCTGTCTTATCCATTGCAAGCTCTAGGTAGAAGATGTTGTTGTTTGCAGTCGAGAAGGTCACACGACGGGCTTGTGGACGATCGAGATTAGTATCAACAGAAAGGTTTACTTGTTTGTTCAATGCCAGCATTTTCGGTTGGTTCTGTGTGATGTTGGTTTGCAGTTCTTTACGGATCTTATTGGTGAAATCACCAACTAACTGGTTCATTAACTCACCTAAAACATCGCCCACTTCGTCTGAAGTGTGCAGTACCGCCAGCTCATCTTCTGGCATGCCCATGTTACGCATGTAATTGGTATAGATCTCTAGCGCGGCTTTAGACGTAAAATTGATGACAACAAGGCCAGAAAAGCCACCGTCAAATAAGACGAAACAACCAAAGTCTGGCTTCAGACTTGTCTTGTTGATCTTTTGAACCATAGCTGAATAGGACACCTGAGAAGCCGTCGCTGAAGTGAGTACGCTTGAGACTGATTGGCATAGCTTAAGAAGAATATCTTCAGTTGTGACTGTTTTGTTTTTTTTCATTGTGATGTGCTCATGGAGATGTCTTAAACAAAATGTTATTCAGTATATTGGACTGAATTAAGACGAAAGTGACTATTTCTCCATTCTTGCACTGAGATTCTGATTTGATCACCTTTTTATATGATCTTAATAGTAGTAAAGTGACGAAATTCAAAGAAAATTATTAAAAATCTCAGATAACCCAATGCTGATAGGATCAGCGAAGTAGGGGCAGGAAGCAAATGTTACCAAGACTTCAACTTAATGCTGATGTCGATCCAGTAGTCGTACGCTTTTTAGATGAACTAAAAACAGCGGGCTTTACTGGCGACATTGAATCTCAATATTCTAGCCGTTTGGCTGTGGCGACTGATAACAGTGTCTATCAGCAATTGCCGCAGGCGGTCATCCTTCCTAAAACAACTCAAGACGTTGTGTTGCTCGGTCAGGTGGGTGCTAAATCCGCTTACGAACGCGTGACCTTTTCCCCTCGTGGTGGCGGTACCGGAACCAACGGACAATCGTTGACGAAAGGTGTCGTGGTTGACCTTTCACGACACATGAATAAGGTTCTTGAGATAAACGAGAAAGAGGGCTGGGTAAGAGTTCAGTCTGGCGTCGTTAAAGACCAATTGAATGATGCGGTACGTCCCTACGGTTACTTTTTCTCTCCAGACCTTTCTACCAGTAACCGAGCAACCTTAGGTGGCATGATCAATACCGATGCTTCGGGCCAAGGGTCGTTGAAGTACGGAAAAACGTCCGACCATGTGTTGTCGCTACAAGCGGTGTTCGCCGATGGTTCGTGTCTAGAGTCTGATTTATCGCACGGCTTGCCAGTTGAGGGTGAATTTGCTCACCATGCCCTTGCGGTTACTGAAGCCGTTTGTCGAGACAAGCGCGCTCAAATTCTTAATAAATTCCCACCATTGAACCGCTTCTTAACAGGTTATGATCTAAAGAACGCAATCAACGAACAAGACGACAGCTTTGATCTTACACGTGTACTGTGTGGTGCGGAAGGTTCATTAGCCTTCATTACGGAAGCAAAGCTCAACCTAACGCCGATTCCCAAAGCGCGAACGCTGGTCAACGTGAAATACAACACGTTCGATTCTGCGCTGCGTAATGCGCCGTTCATGGTAGAAGCGAAAGCGCTGTCTGTAGAAACGGTTGATTCAAGAGTATTGAACCTAGCGAAGCAAGACATCGTTTGGCACACCGTGAGCGACCTGCTTATGGATGTTCCCAATAAAGAGATGCTTGGCATCAACATGGTTGAGTTTGCAGGCCAAGATGAAGCGGAAGTTGAACAACAAGTTCAAGCACTGACGGCACAACTTGAAAGCATGCTTGAAACCGAAGAAGCTGGTGTGATTGGCTTCCAAGTATGCAGCGACTTAGCGAGCATTGGCCGAATCTACAACATGCGTAAGAAAGCGGTGGGTCTGTTAGGTGCGGCGAAAGGTCGAGCTAAGCCGGTCGCTTTTGCTGAAGATACCTGTGTACCACCGGAAAACTTGGCCGATTTCATCTCTGAATTTAGAGTTTTACTCGATTCAAAAGAGTTGAACTACGGCATGTTTGGTCACGTTGATGCGGGCGTATTACACGTTCGTCCGGCACTTGATCTGTGTGACCCGATGCAAGAAGCACTGATGCACGAAGTCTCTGATGAAGTGGTTAAGTTGGTGGCTAAATACGGCGGCTTGATGTGGGGTGAGCACGGAAAAGGCTTCCGCTCTGAGTATGGCCCTGACTTCTTTGGGGAGGAACTGTTTACCGAATTAAGACGTGTTAAAGCAGCGTTCGACCCGCACAACAAGATGAACCCAGGCAAGATCTGTACGCCATTAGAAAGCGATGCTGAGTTGGTGAAAGTCACCGATACCAAGCGTGGCTTCTATGACCGTCAGATCGACGTACAAGTTCGTGATAGCTTCAAACAAGCCATGGAATGTAATGGTAACGGCTTGTGCTTCAACTACGATACGAGCTCGCCAATGTGTCCTTCGATGAAAGTCACTGCAGACCGTCGTCATTCGCCAAAAGGCCGCGCAGGTTTGGTAAGAGAGTGGTTGCGTCAGTTAACGGAACAAGGCGTCGATATTCTCGATTTAGAGCAAGAAGCGCTGAAGGACAATACTCCGGTCAAAACCATGGTGGAACGTGTTCGTAACACAATGAACAAACGCCATGAATACGATTTCTCACATGAAGTTCACGAAGCGATGAACGGTTGTCTTGCGTGTAAAGCGTGTGCGAGTCAGTGCCCAATTAAAGTCGATGTGCCAAGTTTCCGTTCTCGATTCTTGAATATCTATTACTCACGCTACCAACGCCCAGCAAAAGATTATTTAGTCGCCAACATTGAAGCCATGCTGCCGCTGATGGCGAAAGCGCCAAAAGTAGTGAACGCTGCATTGGGTCAAAAGTGGATTCAAACCGCAACGGCGAAAACGGTCGGTTATGTCGATGCACCGTTGATGTCGGTGCCTACACTTAAAAATCGTTTAGCGAGCAAAGAGCTGCAACTCTTCGATCTTCAATATCTAGAAGGGCTCTCTTCTGAGCAGAAGAAACAGCATGTGCTGATCGTTCAAGACCCGTTTACTAGCTTCTATGATGCGGAAGTAGTTGAAGACTTCGTTACCTTGGCTCAGAAACTTGGCAAAACTCCGGTGCTTTTGCCGTTCAAACCAAATGGTAAAGCGCTGCACATTAAAGGCTTCTTAAGTCGTTTTGCACGTGAGGCTAAATCAACCGCTGACTTCTTGTCGATGGTTGCAGATATCGGTATCCCTTTAGTGGGTGTCGACCCTGCACTTGTGCTTTGTTACCGCGATGAATACGTCGAGATCTTGGCTGACAAGCGCGGAGATTTTGATGTACTGACGGTGCATGAATGGTTAATGCCATCGTTAGGTGAGTTCGAAGCGCGTTCGGCAAGTGAAGAGATGTGGTATTTGTTCGCTCACTGTACTGAGAAAACCAAAATGCCAAACGCTGAAAAAGAGTGGGGCGCTATCTTTAAACACTTTGGCGCTGCGTTAACCAGCGTTCCTGTCGGCTGTTGTGGTATGGCGGGCACCTTCGGGCACGAAGTCGATAAGCTTCAAATGTCGAAAGATATATACGGTCTAAGTTGGAAGCCTCAAATGCAGGACTTACCAAAAGATCGCTGTTTGGTGACGGGTTATTCCTGCCGTAGCCAAGTGAAGCGTTTTGAAGGTGAGAAGCTTGCTCACCCATTGCAAGCGCTAGCAAAAATTCTTTAATACATTTAGCCCAGCAATTGCTGGGCTTTTTTCTAAACTAACAAAGGAATGTTAATAAGGAAAGCTATGAGATTTCTAGAGTTAAAAGTACCACCCGTTGCACTGTTCATTATTGTATTCGTAGCATCATACTTCTGCGCTCAGCAGTTGAGCCTAGGGACACTTGCACTGCCTTATGGAACGGTTGTGTTAGGTATCGGGGTCGCATTGAGTGGTGTGATTGGAATATCAGGCATATTGGAATTTCGAAAACAGAAAACCACCGTTAACCCGATCAAAGTCGAAACCGCATCCGCAGTCGTTGATAGTGGAATCTTTGGCTACACACGAAATCCAATGTATCTAGGGCTATTCATCCTACTGTTTTGCTTTGGCTACTTCTTCCAAAACCTGTTCAGTGTCTTACTCAGTTTTGTATTCGTGATTTACATGACTCAGTTCCAAATCAAGCCAGAAGAACGCGCTCTAGAGCAATTGTTCGGTGCGGAATATGTTGATTACAAACAAAAGGTTAGACGCTGGATCTGATGTGGATTCAAATACAATTAAGTAATTAGATAAGAATTATTATCGTTTGGTTGATCTATATCACAAATTAATGTGGTTTTGGTTTCATATTCATTTTTTATAAAATAGTCTGCGCTTCATTATTAAAATGAATAAAGGCTAGGTAATGAAAATTGTTCAGGCGAAATGGTTGTCGCTAGGTGTCTGTGTAGTGAGTCTGTCTTCAACGTCGGTGTTGGCGGATGTTTCAGCTCGAATTATAAACGGTAAAGAAGCAACACAAGGAAATTGGCCATTTATGGCTGCGCTAGTCTCAAGGAACGTGAACGCTTATGACGGTCAGTTTTGTGGTGCGAGCTTCATTGGTGAGCGATATGTATTAACTGCCGCTCACTGTGTGAAAGGTAATGGTCGTGAAGATCTAGATGTGGTGATTGGCGTATCAAATCTTTCGGCCTCTCAAGCTGCACAACATAGATACGCTGTTGATAATATTTATGTACATGAATATTACAACTCTGCAGCGACAGGTAATGATATCGCCATTATTGAGCTAGCAGAAAAGCCAGCTGAGTCTGTGGTTAATCTCGTTGATGGTTATGTTCGCGGTAACCTGAATGACGGCCAAATGCTAACGGTCATGGGCTGGGGTGATCAGGACATGTCAGATGGATATTCATCGAAGAGTGAATTGTATCAAGTTAATGTTCCTCTAGTTAATCAGTACCAATGCAACACTGTTCCTTACAGTGGCTACTCTTCTATTGGTAGTGACGCGTTCTGTGCGGGTTACAGTGATGGTGGTTATGACTCGTGTCAGGGTGACAGTGGCGGTCCAATTGTTGTTTCGACCAATGGAACGTATGAACAACTGGGTATTGTGAGCTGGGGTAAAGGATGTGCACAGGCTAACGCTTACGGAGTCTATACCAACATTAGTTACTTTGATGATTGGATTGATGAGCAGCAATCAGGACTTAGTTACCGTCAAATTGAAATGCTTGGTGCAAAATTATTGGCGCCTATTTCACATACCTTTGAATTCACAAATAAATCTGATCAAAACATTACAGTAAACCGTATCTATCCAATTTCAGGTAATGATACTGTTATAACAGACAACGGATGTAGCATTTTAACTGCAGGACAAAGCTGTGAAGTTGTGGTTAGTTACGACCTAAACTCAATTGGTGAGCATGAATTTGGTATTAATGTTGACACTGATTTATTGGTAGGCACGGTTACTTCAACGGCTTCTGTGATAGGGGCGAGATCTGTAACGAATACTGTGAACTCTTATGTCAGCGTACCTAACAGTGGCGTTTACAGCACACAAGATTGGGGTATCGAAGGAGCAACAATCGTCTCTCCATCAATAGGTAATAGTGAATCGACAATGTTGGTTGTTGAGGGTATCCCTACAGGTACGGTCTCTTTCGATATTACATTATCGTCTGAACTGGATCATGATTACGTTAAGCTCTATCTCAACGGACAAGAATTCGACAAAGAATCGGGTGAGCTTGCTGGCTCGGTGAACCTACCGTTGGTTCGAGATACTAATAATAGTTTTATGATTACATATGTGAAAGATTGGTTTGGTTCTGATGGGGACGACAGAGTTACGATCACAAACTTTGCGTATACCGATGAGATAAAGATATCTAAGTCTGAGGGCACGCAGAACGCAAAAAGCTCAGGCGGCGGCAGCGGTGGTTCACTGGGTTGGCATTGGTTACTCGTACTTTTCGGTGGCTTGATTGCACGAAAATCATTTTCATCACTAAAGCTTAACGGATAACCATCGAAACTATGTGACTGATGGTTACGTACTAAAAAGCCCAGCTTGAGAATATCAAGCTGGGCTTTATTGATCTTGTTCTAGAGCTTATTTACATCGAGATGTGTAAATAAGGATGCTGATTAAGCGGCAGCTGCAAACTGAGCTAGAAACATCTCTTTACGCTCGTTGAAGCGGTTTACTAGGTCGTCGACAGAAGCTTGGTCGTATGGCTTAAGGCCACTTGCTACCATGCGTTTCACGCCTTTACCGACAACTTCGCCGTCTTCTTTGAAATCGAAGTTCAGTGTCACGATGCCACGCTTGCCTTCAACATCAAAAGTTGCACCTGAGAATTCAACTTCTGGGTGAGATAGGTCTAGGCGAGTAAATTCAACTTCCATGCTCTCGTAAATTACAAGAGGACGTTGGCAGTTGATCATCATCTGTTGTTCTTCCATAAGAGGAACCATGATGTGTGGGAAGTTCATACCAGAGAACTTAACGTAGTTTGTTACTACGTGCTCAATGAACGCTTGATCGTGGCTCTTTTCACCTTCACAAGACATGTGTAGGTACTCTTTGCCTTTCTCGTCAACCAGTGAGCTTTCTTTCTCACACTTGTTGTCAACGCTTAGCGCAATACCGTTACCCACCATACCTGAAAAATCAAAACGCATTTTTTGGCTGATGCCTTCTTTTTGCAGAAGTACTGCAAACAAAAGATCGCCAGGCACGCAGAAGCGCTTGTTGTCTTCATCGTGAATTGGGTTGAAGTCAGCGGCTACTTTTTTAGCAAAGTGGCTAGCCTGTTCACGAGTGAATTGAAATTGATTGTCTTCAGTTGAAAAGTAAGGTGTCAGAAACATAGTATCGCTATTAGTCATCAAATCTGGCGTGGATTATAGCTAACTAACTTCGATCTAATGGTCTATCCAGTTAACTTTGTTTATATATCAGTCAATTAGATAATTACGTTGGATGGTATGTGACGATTTTTAAGAGGATATGGTTTTTGACTCAATGCAACAAGGGCTAATCAATAGCCCTTGTTTATACAACATTTTAAGAGGTGTTATTTAGAGTGTTTCTGCTTTAAAAACTACACAGAGTGCCTTCTGGCAGTAGATGGTTATGAACGGACAACTTAAGTAACAGGTTTGCTTGTTCAATATCAGGTGAGAAGTAGCGATCTTTGTCGTAGAAGCTGACCTTCTCACGCAGAATTTTTTTCGCCTCTTCTACGCGAGGAGACGAAAGGTTTGGCGCTCGGAAGTCTAACCCTTGTGCTGCAGCTAAATATTCTACGGCCAAAATCCCTCGTGTATTTTCGGCCATGTATCTAAGCCTGCGTGCTGCGAAGGTGGCCATCGATACGTGGTCTTCTTGGTTTGCTGATGTCGGAAGGCTGTCTATTGATGCAGGATGAGCTAAGGTTTTGTTCTCACTTGCTAATGCTGCTGATGTTACTTGAGCAATCATAAAGCCCGAGTTCACGCCGCCGTTATCGACCAAGAAAGGTGGAAGTTTGCTTAGCGCGCTATCGATTAACAGTGCCATTCTTCGTTCTGACAAGCTACCTATCTCGGCGATTGCTAGTGCCAGGTTATCGGCTGCCATTGCGACGGGTTCGGCGTGGAAGTTACCACCTGAAATGATGTCACCGTCTTCAGCAAAAACAAGTGGGTTGTCGGATACGGCATTTGCTTCAATGTTTAAGGTTTCTGCTGAATTACGAATCTGCTGTAAACACGCCCCCATCACTTGAGGTTGGCAACGCAGCGAATAAGGGTCTTGAACCTTTTCACAACAAGTGTGTGATTCACCAATCTCACTCTTTTGATCAAGCATATGGCGGTAAGCAAGGGCTGCATCCATTTGCCCACGGTGACCACGAACGCGATGAATACGCGGATCAAACGGACGACGGCTACCCAGCGCGGCTTCAACAGACATTGCACCACACACGGTTGCAGACGCAAACAAGTCTTCAGCTGCGAACAGACCTTCTAATGCAAATGCTGTCGATGCTTGTGTGCCGTTTAACAGCGCTAAGCCTTCTTTAGGAGCTAGCGTAATAGGCTCTAAGCCTGCGATCTGCATAGCTTCTAAGCCTGTGATGATTTTACCGTTGTGGCGTGCTTGGCCTTCACCTAGCAGTACTGTACTCATGTGGGCTAGGGGAGCGAGATCTCCTGATGCACCAACCGAGCCTTTTTGAGGAACACATGGGTAAACCTGCGCGTTCACTAGATCGATAAGAGCGTTAATCACTTTCAGGCGAATACCCGAGTAACCACGAGACAAGCTGTTAATCTTTAACACCATCATCAAACGCACAGTTTCATCAGACATGAACTTGCCGATGCCCGCCGCGTGAGAAAGCACGATACTTTTCTGTAGTACTTCTAAATCTTCTGGGGCGATTTTGGTATTCGCTAATAAGCCAAAACCTGTATTGATGCCATACACAGTGCGATCTTCAGCGATCACTTGTTCGACAACGTGCATGCTCGCTTCAATATCAGGGATTGCAGCAGGGTCGAGTGATAAATTTACAGGGCTACGGCTAATCTTACGCAGTTCAGGTAGGCCAAGAAGTCCTGGTTTAAGTAATAAATTCAACATGTTTTCTCCAGACATTAAAGGCGACGAAGTTCTTCGTTTAGCATAGGTAAATCAAGCTTCTGCTCTTTAGCACACTGCTTGGCAATATCGTAACCCGCATCAGCATGACGCATAACGCCAGTTGCCGGATCATTGTGAAGTACACGAGCAATACGCTGTGATGCATCTTCACTGCCGTCACAACAAATCACCATACCTGAGTGTTGTGAGAAGCCCATGCCAACGCCGCCACCATGGTGGAGAGAAACCCATGTTGCGCCGCCTGCAGTATTCAGCAGAGCGTTCAATAGAGGCCAATCTGAAACGGCATCTGAGCCATCCATCATGCCTTCTGTTTCACGGTTCGGGCTTGCCACTGAACCTGAATCTAGGTGGTCACGACCGATAACAACTGGTGCTTTCAGTTCGCCATTTTTAACCATTTCATTGAATGCTTGGCCTAAACGTTCACGATCTTTCAAGCCAACCCAACAGATACGCGCTGGTAAGCCTTGGAACTGAATGCGTTCACGCGCCATATCTAACCAGTTGTGCAAATGTGGGTTGTCTGGAATCAGTTCTTTTACTTTTTGGTCTGTTTTGTAGATGTCTTCTGGGTCGCCAGAAAGGGCAGCCCAACGGAACGGACCGACGCCTTCACAAAATAAAGGTCGTATATATGCGGGAACGAAACCTGGGAAATCAAATGCATTCTCCACACCTTCTTCCAATGCCATTTGGCGAATGTTATTACCGTAATCTACAGTCGCAGCACCACGGTACTGAAGATCCAGCATAGCTTGAACTTGAATAGCCATAGATTGCTTAGCGGCTTTCACTACTTTCGCTTCATCAACTAAACGTTCTTGTGCTGCTTTCTCCATCGTCCAACCTTGAGGCAAGTAGCCGTTCAGTGGATCGTGGGCAGAGGTTTGGTCAGTCACTACGTCAGGCGTGATATTGCGTTCAACAAGCTCTGGGAATACGTCTGCTGCGTTACCAAGCAAGCCAACAGAGATTGGTGTGTCTGATTCTTTAATCATTGCCATCGCTTCATCGATGCTGGTGGCTTTTTTGTCTACATAGCCTGTACGCAAGCGGTAATCGATTCGTGATTCATCACATTCAACCGCAATCATCGAGAAGCCAGCCATTGTAGCTGCGAGAGGTTGAGCACCACCCATACCGCCAAGGCCACCCGTTAGAACCCACTTGCCGTTTGCTTCGCCTTGGAAGTGCTTCTTCGCGATAGCGACAAACGTTTCATAAGTACCTTGAACGATGCCTTGAGAGCCAATGTAGATCCAGCTGCCTGCTGTCATTTGGCCGTACATCATCAAGCCTTCTTTATCGAGCTCGTTGAAGTGCTCCCAATTTGCCCAGTGCGGAACAAGGTTCGAATTCGCAATCAGTACGCGAGGTGCATTCTTGTGAGTTGGGAACACACCTACAGGTTTACCAGATTGAACAAGCAACGTTTGATCGTCTTCTAAACGTTCTAATACTTCGACAATCTTGTCATAACATTTCCAATCGCGCGCAGCGCGACCAATACCGCCATACACAACCAGTGCATGTGGGTGTTCTGCCACATCAGGGTCTAGGTTGTTCATCAGCATACGCAGTGGTGCTTCTGTTAACCAAGATTTAGCGCGCAAAGTGGTGCCATGAGGTGCGCGAATTTCGCGAGTCGTGTCGAGACGAGGGTCACTGTTGTGGTGTTCCGTCATTTTGGAATTCCTTCTGTTTCACGTTATATCGTTGTAGTTGTAGTTGTAGTTGTAGTTATCGGTATAGCTGGATTAGTCGCTGGCCATTGCACTGGCTATATCCCAACACAAACGTGCCGCCAATCGAGCCGTTTGGCCATCGACGTCGTAGTCTGGGTTGTATTCCGCAATATCCGCGATAATGAGTTTTTCACTGTGTTTAAAAATCTGTTCTAGAAAAGGCGCGAGCGCTTCATAGCTCACGCCTCTTGCTGCTGGTGCACTTACACCTGGCGCAGTCGCTGCTGGGAATACGTCTAGGTCGATAGTGAGATAGAGGTAATCACACTCAGCGATGAATTTTTGTAACTTAACCAGTTGAGCGACTTGGTTTATTTGGGTCATGTTGCGGTCGTGTTCATACCAAACGCCCAGTTGGTCGGCTTTATTGAACAGCGCTTTGGTATTGCTGGCCACGCTAACGCCAAGACAAGCGTAATGAAATGGCCATTGATGTTTGTGGCAGTAATCGCTTATCTGATTAAAAGGCGTACCTGAACTGGGTTTAACATCGGCGATTTCGCTTTCAAATTCACGAAGATCAAAGTGAGCATCAAAGTTAACGATGCCGATCTTAGGTTTGCGTTCTGACTGATCTTTATGAAGGTGTTTAGTTTTATGTCGGTGTTCCGTTTGGTGTAAATGCTCAGCAAGTCCTTGGAAAGACGCCCAAGCAACCTCGTGACCACCGCCAAGGGTAATCACTTTGTTGGTTGATAAAGCATTAGTAATTACAGAAGCACACTGTTTTTGGCTGACTTCGAGCTGGCCATCATTACATTCGATATCACCAAGATCCGCGATGTGCGCGTCACTGTGCCAAGCCATATTAGCCAACGCTTGGCGAATCAGGTTAGGTGCTTGTTTCGCGCCTACGCGTCCTTTGTTTCTTGCAACTCCAGCATCGCTGGCAAAGCCAACTAAGGCGATAGCGCCATCAGTAAGCTCGTTACTTAACTCACTACTGTGAACTTGTTTGGTAATGTGATGAACGCGAGTACCGAGTGCGCCATCTTCAAGATCATTACGCCCAGTCCATACAAAGTTATGTGTGGTTGCTGCATTATCTCGGATGCCGTTAGACTTAGATTGAGTCATGACACACCTCGCCGTTAACAATGCGTTTATACAGATGAGGAATACCAACTTGATAGCTTAAGTCGGCAGGGTGCTCGATATTCCAGATAGCCAAATCAGCGGCATAACCAATTTCAATTTTGCCTTTGGTTTGTGAGTCGCCAATGGCAGAAGCAGCGTTACAAGTTACACCGCGCAGCGCTTCTTCAGGCGTTGTACCAAACAGGGTGCAGCTCATGTTCATCATTAGAGTTAAATCAGCAAAGGGAGAAGTGCCGGGGTTTAAGTCGGTCGCTATTGCCATTGGAATGTTGTGTTCACGAAGTAAAGCAATAGGAGGCAGTTGAGTCTCTTTCAGGAAGTAGAAAGCACCGGGTAGCAAGGTGGCAACTGTGCCTGATTCTGCCAGTGCTTTTACTCCGGTTTCATCAAGGTATTCAACATGGTCAACAGAGAGTGCGCCGTATTTAGCTGCAAGCGCGCTGCCACCCATATTCGAAAGTTGTTCAGTGTGACCTTTAATCGCTAGCCCATGCGCTTTGGCTGCTGCAAAGACACGTTCGGTTTGTTCTAGGTTGAAGCCGATAGATTCGCAGAACACGTCAACTGCATCGGCGAGCCCTTGCTCTGCAGCTTTAGGAATGATCTCTTGGCAAACCAGATCGATATAGCTGTCCGGTTTCTCTTTATATTCTGGTGGAATAGCATGGGCAGCAAGGAGAGTGGTGGTGATCTTAATACGGCGATGATTCTCTAACGCTTTGGCTGCACGTAACATCTTGAGCTCATCTTCAAGTGTTAAACCATAACCAGATTTTACTTCGATACTGGTCACGCCACTTCTTAGCAGACCATCGAGTCTCGGTAACGCCATTTCAACCAGTTCAGACTCTTGTGCTGCGCGTGTTGCAGTGACTGTCGCTAGAATGCCACCGCCTTGCTTGGCGATGTCGGTGTAAGACACACCATTCAAACGTTGCTCAAACTCGTTGGCACGATTACCCGCAAATACGAGATGAGTGTGACAATCAATCAGCCCAGGAGTGACGAGCTTGTTTTCGCAGTCATAGGTGATGTAATCCGCAGAGCTATCAGTGCTCGGTTGTTCTACCTCAGAAGCATGTCCCTCGTGGTTTGAACAAGAGATGGACACGATCTTACCGTCTTCGATAACGATATCTTGAGGGGAAGAGGGCTGATAACCATCGGCTCCCGAACTCATGGAGACCACTCGTGCGTTTTTGAGGATCAAATTCATAATCACCTAGATCTTTGCTAAACATTAAATGTATATACAAATAAATAGGCTAAATGCTGACCCGAATCAAGTTGATGTTGCAAAAATGTGATCGGAGATCAGGATGATGTTCTTTAATCTAGAAGTATCTTGGAGCTTAATTTGTACTTAGAGCCAGGATGGTAGAGTAATGCAAAGCTGATGAGACGCTCTTTACTCCACGTTCTTCTATTCAAAAGTAGGCAAGGCTCTGATTCAAAAAGTTTTAGTGACGTTCTGATTTGAGAGTCAGGAATAATGGCTTCAACCGTATGCTCGATAGCACTCAACGGGCAGTTTTTTGAAAGGTATTCGTTGGGCGTAGAGGTTGAAAAGTCTTGCTCTAGGTATTTTGGGGCGGCTTGAGAGTTCACCCAGCGCGCTTCCAATTGTATCGGCGCGTTGTCCGCAAAGTGGATGATTTCACTATAGAATACTTCTGCGTTAATCATTACACCTAACCGTGTGGCGGTGCTTTCATCAGCCTTAATGCTATCGTGTTTGATAACTTGGCTAGTATACGTTTGGCCTCTGTCTTTGATCTCTTGCGCGATGTTGTTGATATCAAGCAGGGGAGATTGCGCTTTTTCGTCGGGTTCACAAACAAAAGTACCTAGCCTTGGCTTCCTAATGAGCTTGCCTTCAGACACCAGATCTCGAATGGCTTTATTGACCGTCATTCGACTCACTTTGAACTGCTCTGTGAGCTCGAGTTCGGTGGTGATTTGATAACCCACTGGCCAGTGACCACTGGTGATATTGTCGTCTATGAACTGTTTTATCTGAAGGTAGAGCGGCGCTTTCGACATAATGAAACCTTATTTGACTATACAAATAGAGTAACGGATTTTTTCATGATTTCAACATTTCCTCGGGCAATGTGACTTTATTCAACATAGATGGGGCAAATTGCTTGATTCTGTGAGGCAAGTGTCGCAAATTGTCACGCAATAACTATTCGTAAATCAGATAATTAGAAAGGGAAATAATATGTTTAAGAAATTAAAAGCCTCGTTGGGCATCGGTGCAGCAAAGGTTGATACTGTCTTAGATAATATTGAAGTTTTCCAAGGTGGAGAGTTGTCTGGCAATGTTCACATTGTTGGCGGCGACGTTGAGCAACAAATTGACTTGATCAACTTAGTTCTCAACACAGAAGTGAAAGTAGAAACGGAAGACAGCACCAGCTACGAAACCTTTTCACTGGGTCGTATTCAAGCCGTAGAGCCTTTCGTTATCCAACCGGGCGAAACCAAACTGGTTCCATTCCGACTTAAGTTAAATGATGAAACGCCAGTCACCGCGTTGAACGCACAAATGAACCAATGCCATGTGTGGGTTGAAACCAACCTAGATATAGGCTTCGCGATTGACCCTAAAGACCGTGACTTTATCTCCGTACACCCACTGCCAACAGTTGCTAAAATCATCCAAGGCGTGGAAGCATCGGGTATGGCAATGGTGAAAGCAGACGTAGAGAAGGGCTTCTTGAAAGGCAACAGCTTTGCTTCTCGTTCGGGCTGTTACCAAGAGATTGAATTTCGCAGTGGTGGTTTCATGAACAAAAAAGAGATAGAACTGTCATTCATTGTTGAAGGTTCAATGGTTCACTGCCTAGCAGAAATCGACCGCTCAATGAGCTTCCGCGGCGACCAATACATCTCATTCAGCTTACCTGCTAATGCCGCCGATTCAGATATTCGCAACGCAGTCTCAAGAATCATGAGTGCATAGTTCCCTTTCTGTTAGTAGTCGCTTTTTCTATTAATAGAGACAAGACAGTACGATTTCTATAGCCGAACTTAACCGTTCGGCTTTTTTGTTTGTAAATAAAGACAAAGAACCAATCATTGAACGTTAGCTTAGGGTGTTAGAAGGTCCTATATAGAAGATACATTTAAGTTATGTAGTTTTTGTGGCGCTGTGGGACTAACATTGTCATTTCATATAATTTCGTTACAATGTTCGGCTACTCACAAATGGGGCATCTGTATTTGCTTCTATGTGGGTATCTTTATTATGCATATATCTCCGATCAACATACTTGTTGGTTGAAAAACATATATTAAACATTTTCATGTGTTGCTTGGTGTGCAACACCACTGTAAAGGACAAATAATGCCAATTATTACTCTTCCTGACGGTAGTCAGCGTCAATTTGACAACCCTGTATCAACTCTAGATGTTGCCCTATCAATCGGTCCTGGTCTTGCGAAAGCAACCATTGCTGGTCGTGTAGACGGCGAGCGTGTTGATGCTTGTGATCTTATCGAAAACGATGCAAGCCTAGAAATCATCACTGCTAAAGATGAAGTTGATGGCCTTGAGATCGTTCGTCACTCTTGTGCTCACCTTTTAGGTCACGCGATTAAGCAGCTTTTTCCAGAAGCGAAAATGGCGATCGGCCCTACCATCGATAACGGTTTCTACTACGATATCGACCTTGAGCACTCTCTAACGCAAGAAGATCTAGAAAAGATTGAAAAGCGTATGAAAGAGCTAGCGAAGACCAAGTACCAGGTTGTTAAGAAGAAAGTTAGCTGGCAGGAAGCGCGTGACGCATTCGAAGCTCGCGGCGAAACTTACAAAATCGAAATCTTGGATGAGAACGTTTCTAAAGACGATCGTCCAGGCCTGTACCATCATGAAGAATACATCGATATGTGTCGTGGTCCACACGTTCCACATATGGGCTTCTGCCAACACTTCACGTTACTTAACGTAGCGGGTGCTTACTGGCGTGGTAATAGTGACAACAAGATGCTTCAACGTATCTACGGCACTGCATTCCACGACAAGAAAGCGCTTAAGGCTCACCTAGTGCGCCTAGAAGAAGCGGCTAAGCGTGATCACCGTAAAATCGGTAAGCACTTAGATCTATTCCATATGCAGCAAGAAGCGCCAGGTATGGTGTTCTGGCATCACAATGGTTGGACTATCTTCCGTGAGCTAGAAGTATTTATTCGTCAGAAGCTGACGGAGTACGATTACCAAGAAGTTAAAGGCCCATTAATGATGGACCGTGTTCTTTGGGAACGTTCTGGTCACTGGGATAAGTACGCTGAAGCGATGTTCACGACTTCTTCAGAGAACCGAGAATACGCGATTAAGCCAATGAACTGTCCTGGTCACGTTCAAATCTTCAACCAAGGTTTGAAATCTTACCGTGATCTTCCGCTACGTATGGCTGAGTTCGGCTCATGTCACCGTAACGAGCCGTCTGGCGCACTTCACGGCATTATGCGTGTTCGTGGCTTCACTCAAGATGATGCTCACGTATTCTGTACTGAAGACCAAGTTCAGCAAGAAGTTAAAGCTTGTATCGAAATGGTTTACGATACTTACACAACTTTCGGCTTCGATAGCATTGTTGTTAAGCTATCTACTCGTCCGGAACAGCGTGTAGGTTCAGACGAAATGTGGGACCGTGCAGAGGCCGATCTTAAGCAAGCGCTTGAGGCTATGGAGATTGCATACGAGATTCAAGAAGGCGAGGGTGCGTTCTACGGACCTAAGATTGAATTTACTTTGCATGATTGTTTGGACCGCGCATGGCAATGTGGTACAGTGCAGCTCGATTTTGCATTACCAGAACGTTTAGGTGCAACTTACGTAGGTGAAGATAACGAGCGTCACACGCCAGTTATGATTCACCGCGCGATTTTAGGTTCACTAGAACGCTTCATCGGTATTCTTATTGAAGAATACGCTGGCTTCTTCCCAACGTGGTTGGCGCCAGAACAAGCAATTGTTATGGGCATTACAGACAAACAGTCTGAATATGTACAAGAAATTGCGAAAAAACTGCAAAAAAGTGGATTTAGAGTCAAAGCAGACTTGAGAAATGAGAAGATTGGCTTTAAAATCCGCGAACATACTTTGAAACGTGTACCGTTCATGCTTGTGTGTGGTGACCAAGAAATGGAAGCCGGCGAAATTGCAGTACGTACACGTAAAGGTAAGGACCTTGGTAAATTTAAAGTGGATGACTTTATTTCATACATCCAAGCCGAGGTTTCAAACCGTAAGCTCAATCTGGAGGAATAGCTATTAAAGGCGGAAGACGTGGCCAACAACCGGCCAAACAAAACCAGCACCGTTTAAACGGTGACATTCGTGGCGTTCGTGAAGTGCGTCTAACTGGCGCAGACGGCGAAGCTGTTGGTGTAGTAACAATCGCTGAAGCGATGGAAGCTGCAAATGAAGCTGGTATGGATCTCGTAGAGATCAGCCCTAACGCCGAGCCGCCAGTTTGTCGTGTGATGGACTACGGTAAGTTCCTCTTCGAGAAGAGCAAAGCTGCGAAAGAGCAGAAGAAAAAGCAAAAGCAGGTTCAGATCAAGGAAATTAAATTCCGACCTGGAACTGATATTGGAGACTATCAGGTAAAACTACGCAACCTGACTGGTTTCCTTGAAGACGGCAACAAAGTGAAGGTAACAATTCGCTTCCGTGGCCGCGAAATGGCTCACCAAGAAATCGGTGTTGACGTTCTTAATCGTTTGAAAATCGATACTGAAGAATTTGCAGTTGTCGAATCTTTCCCAACGAGAATTGAAGGTCGCCAGATGATCATGGTGTTGGCCCCTAAAAAGAAGTAATTAACGGCTTTACAAGTAATTAAACCTTGCAGCCATAGGCTGTAGGGTTTTATTCGCCCTAATTACTATGTTATTAACAACTCAACAATGCGGAGTTATTCATCATGCCTAAGATGAAAACCAACAAAGGTGCTGCTAAGCGTTTCCAGAAAACTGCTGGTGGTATTAAGTTTAAGCACGCTGGTAAACGTCACATCCTGACTAAGCGTACTACTAAGAACAAGCGTCAGCTTCGTCCGAACTCAATCCTTCCAAAATGTGAAGTGGCTGCAGTTCTACGTATGATGCCATACGCTTAATTCTTTTTAGTTTATAAATTCGTTTAGTTTAGGAGAAGCATAATGCCTCGCGTAAAACGTGGTGTACAAGCTCGTGCACGTCATAAGAAAGTTCTAAAACAAGCTAAAGGTTACTACGGAGCACGTTCACGTGTTTACCGCGTAGCTTTCCAAGCAGTTACCAAAGCTGGTCAATACGCTTACCGTGACCGTCGCAACAAGAAACGTCAATTCCGTCAACTTTGGATTGCACGTATCAATGCGGCATCTCGTCAAAATGGTCTATCTTACAGCCGTTTCATTAATGGCCTTAAGAAAGCATCTATCGAGATCGACCGTAAGATTCTTGCTGACATCGCAGTATTCGACAAAGCAGCATTTGCTGTTCTAGTTGAAAAAGCGAAAGCATCTCTATAATTTAGAGTTAGCTTAAAGGTTTAAGAAAAGGAGAACTTCGGTTCTCCTTTTTTATTGCCTGCTATTTGGCTCTGCCATATTCTCTCGCATCTCGCATCTAATTTTTATTCGCTTGAACAGGCATTCTGGTATATAAACATCTATATAACCTCTAATGTTAAGCGACCGAGATAAATGACCGCACCTACCACTATGACGTTCTTCGAACGTTTTGAAACTGACATCCTTTCTGGCAAAAAGACCATTACTATTCGCGATGAATCTGAACGCGACTACCAGCCAGGTAGCGTTGTGGAAGTATCGACGCTAGAGCAAGGCCGTGTGTTCTGTAACCTTAAGATCATCAGTGTTGAACCAATCCTGTTTGATGACTTAGGTGAATTCCATGCTCAGCAAGAGAACATGACGCTGCAAGTACTCAAAGACGTGATTCAAGATATCTATCCGGGTATCTCTCAGCTGTATGTGGTTTCTTACGAGCTTGTGTAACCCGCTTTAAATGAAATTTGTTGATCACTACAGCCTTTAATTGCTGAGCAATAAGAAAGGGAAGTCACAATGAGTGAATTACTGAACGGAACAGTTCAGCAAATTTTGCTTCAACTTTATTGTCGTGAGCAAACTGAGCTGCCGTTAATTTCTCGAATTGATCTCGACATTGGTCTTTATGATAGTGAAGGCTTTCTAGCGTGGCGTGATACAAAGCGTGACTTTACTGTCAGTGATATCGAGAGTCGAGTGTGGGTGAAGAGCTGCCCCGGCGGCTATATCACTGAAGTGCACTTTAATGCTGACGGTTCTCTAGCTGAATACCGTTTGTTCGATCGATTTGAAACAACAGGGCAGTGGCAACTAAAAGACGGTTTGTTACACGTCGAGATTCTGAAGGGTGACAACCGCTACCAGTTTGCTGTTGTGGCTCGTGCTGATCTTAATATTCATTCTGCGGTGGAATATAAAAATGGTGAACTGCATTCGTATCTGAAATTGGTGCAGGCTGAGCGTTAATCCTTTTTAGCCGACCTTGCTTGCCCATTAAAATGAGTGATGTTCCAAGAATAAAAAAGCCAACAGTGATGTTGGCTTTGTTGTTTTCAATTCGACGAGTATTTCTAATCAACGCGCTATTAAGTTAAGCCATTAAGCTTTGAAGTTCGCCAATCGAGTATAAAGCTCGCTGTCTTGGTCTTGCTTTGCACATACGGTCAGCAGGTCTTCAATAAAGTACTTCAATGCACGTGCTTCAATTCGTCGAATGCCTTGTTGTTGCTCTTCAGTTAGGTAACCGTAGATAGTTGCGGCGCCAAAGTCACCAAAGATCATCTGACCTTGCTCGTTAACCAAAGTGTTGTGTGCGTATAGATCACCATGACAAACTTTGTTGGCATGAAGGTGTTCAAACACATCAATCATCTGTTCGGTAATGCTATTGATCTGAGCAATTGAAAGCACAAAGCCTTCGTTGAACGTATCGCGAGTGCAGCTCTCAAGAGTAGGGGGCAAACCTAGGTTGTAATAGTTGCTCGGAATCAGTTCCATGACTAACGCTAGGTAGTCTGACTCGTCGACTTGAGCGATAGATTTCACTAGGTTGCTATGTTGGCCTGCTTGAAGACACGCTTCAAGTTCATCGTGTGGGTAACCGTCACTGGTCACTTCGCCTTTGAATACTTTAACCGCCACTTCTTGTGGGAAATCAAAGTCACGGTTTAACCAGTTAGCATGAGAAATTACACCAGACGCGCCTTGGCCAAGCACTTGATTGAGTGAGTAGCATTGCGAACTCACGGCAGGCACGCTATCTAAGCTGCTTGGGTGTTTACAAAACGGGTTACCCGCAAACGCTAACCACGCCAGTTTTGGTAGCTTGATTAGGAACTCAGGGAATTCAGTCAGTTGGTTTGCAGATAGGCGAACTAGCTCAAGGTTTGATAGGTTTTTCATGCTTTCTGGTAAAACGCGAATCTTGTTACCCGCTAATGCGAGTTTTTGTAGGCGTGGTCTTTCACCTAAAGAGTGAGGGAGAACCTCGATCGCATTGTCTGTCAGGATCAACCAACGTAATTGAGCGGGCAGAGACTGTTCGCTAACGGTATTGATTTGGTTAGATTTGAAACCAACCATTTCGAGCTTAGGAAGAGTACCGAGAACATCAGGAAGGTGCGTGAACAGGTTATTTGACGCGAAGATAATGCGCAGGTTAGTCAGCTGTGATAGCTCGTCTGGTAAGCTTGATAGCTGGTTTCCATAAAGGTCCAGAACCTCTAGCGAATCGGCGAGTTCTAAGATCTCTAATGGAAATTCGGTGAGACCTTCTGACAGTTTTAAGCGCTTAATACCTTTGAGTTGCCCTGATTTTAATTGTTCTAGAGTATGCAAACCTTAGCCTTATGAATAGATGTTCGAGGCGCGTAGTTTACTTGTCTCAATCAAGAAAGGCGAGCACCGGAACGATGCTCGCTTAACTAATCTAAGTGGACGAATCTACGAAGGTTAAAGTCGTATATGGTTTTGGCTGACGCCGACCTCCTCAACAAAATCAGCATCATGACTCACCAAGATAAATGCGCCTTGGTATTCACGTAAAGCGGACGCCAATATTTGCTTTGAGTCGATGTCTAGGTGGTTGTCCGGTTCATCAAGTAATAGAAGTGGTGTGTCTTGCTTATGGCTAACGATCAACATCGCCAGTTTCATTTTTTCACCACCACTTAAATGTGCCACTTTTCGGTATACGGAGTCTCGTCTGGACCCAATTCCAGCGAGTAAGGTTCGTGCGTCAGTTTCTGTTAACCCAAAGCTGTGTGTCATCAGGCTATCGAACATGGTGTCGCTGGTGTCTAACAGGCCAAAGTGTTGATCCAAGTATACGGTCGCCCGTAAGCGCTTAATGGATCCGATATAGTTCGAGTGTTGGCCATGAATGGCTTTTAACAGTGTCGATTTTCCGCACCCATTAGCCCCGGTTAGATAACATCGTTCCCCTTGTGATAGAGAGAAGCTAATAGGAGCACCAGAACCAAAACTTAGGCGACAGTTTTCAACGGTTAATAATGAGTGTTTTTTAGAACCATTCGCTTGTTGTAGATACAATGCTTGCGGCTTCAGTTGCTCTTGTTGTTCTTTAAGAGATTGAAGTTTATGTTGGTTTTGATCCTTTAAGTTCTTGTGGCTTGTTGCCGATGCACCTTGGGTTCGCCCTGCTTTATCTTTCATTGCATCCAATAATATCTTGGGTTGGCTACCCGATTTTCGGAGTTGGTTACCTTGAGATTCACGTTGTTGTGCTTTTTCTTTGTTAGTCTGAGCTTGGCGCTCGAGCCGTTTCTTTTCCGATTGATGATGCGTTATCTGCTTGTCCAGTGCTTCATTTTGACTCGACATTTGCGTGAAGTAATCATCGTAATTCCCTTTGTAGAAGCGCATGCCCAAACTATTGAGGTGATAGATCCCTTCCATGTGTCTCAATAAGCTTCGGTCGTGACTGACGACAAGCACTTTACCTTCAAATAACTGGCACTGCTCTAGTAACCAATTGCGTCCATCGCTATCCAAATGGTTTGAAGGTTCGTCGAGAATCAGTATGTCGTGGTTTGACGTGAATAACCGATGAAGCTGTAATAGGGCGAGTTGTCCACCGCTCAATGTATGGCACGGTGTGGTCAACCCACTGGTTATTTTCAATGTGGCTAAAAGTTGCTTGGTGTTCGCTTGTAAATCCCAATCCTCCCCAACGATATTGAAGTGCTGAAGTTCGCAGCTGCCTTGTTCTATGGCGTGTAATGCGTCTAACTTTTCGGTGATCCCCAAGAAGTCAGCAATGCTGATTGCGCTATCCAACAGGTTTGATGGCAACTGAGAGTAAAAGCCGATCGAACCTTGGCGCGAAACACTGCCTGTTGTAGGCTGTTTTTGTCCAACGAGCAACGAAAGTAACAATGACTTTCCAACCCCATTTCTTCCGACTAGGCCGGTGAGGCGAGTGCTCAAATTAAAGGTGATGTCTTTGAATAACCACTCACCAGTATCGAGTTGGAATGAGAGATTGTTGGCTAATATAGTAGGCATAAAAATATCTCCTTTTACGTGTAAACGAGTAAAAGGGGTGAGGCGCTTTGCTGCATAGATTCCTGCGTGGGATTCTATGTCTAGATCGCCAAAGACGTTACTTAACTAGGATGACAGCAAAAGATAGAGATTATCTTGCTGAAGTGCTTTCTTTATTCAAGGTGCAGATCTTAAAGAGGTTGGTCTTAAATTGACTGCTCTTCAATAGCTTGATTTTTCAAGAAATAGATGACGAAGTAACGCCCACTAACCCCGAGAGTCCAAATGATTTTTATAAAAATAAATCGGATGTCAGGATGTTAGTACTTCATTATGGCGTTATTCTCTTTTGAAATGATGGTGGGATGTTACTGAAAGAAGGTACTGGAAGTCAATATGATGAAGTGACTAAAATGTATCCAAATAATTAAAGCGCCAGTAAGGCGCTCTAGATCGTTCTTTGGAAAGCTAGATTTTTTGAAGAACGTGGGAATTACCGTTTTTGACCACCAACGGCTCGCCAACACATATCAAAGCTATCGCTGATGTACTTGGCTAATTGATCTGGTGGTAACTCATTCTGCTCAATCAACCAGTTTGCACAAATCAAAAAGTGGCTGTGGATGAAGTGCCTAACAAGATTGATGTCTAACACCATCAGCTCACCGGCTTCTTGTCCTTTCAAAACGATTTCATCTAGCGATGCGAACATCTGTGAGACGATAACTTCTCGAGTTTGAGTCGTCGGATCGAAATGAACATTGGTGAAGAACTTCATCGCAACTGGATTTTCTAACGCCCACTCAAGCCCTGTGATCCACATGAACTTTAATGCTTGATAGCGATCTTGTTCAGAGACATCTGTGTGTTTAGCCAGCGTAGTGAATAGCTCAAGTTTCAGTTCGCGAAATAGTTCATCAATTAACAGCGACTTATTCTCGAAGTGGTGAAACAGTGTCGCTTTCGCTACGCCTGCCGTTTTCGCTATTTGTCCGGTAGATGTGCCCTCTAGCCCTTGCTGAGAGAAGAGTAAGAGCGCAGCATCTAAGATTTTTTGCCTTTTTGTAATCATCTATTTAGTACTTTGAACAGAAGCTTTTTAATTGGGTTATTGTAAGGAGGGTGCATTAACTTGGTGAAGTTAATTTTTCCTCTGCTTAGAACGGTTTTAGCATGGCTAAAGGTCTTGAAGCCTTCAATGCCGTGGTAGTGTCCCATGCCTGAAGGGCCGATGCCACCGAACGGTGCATCTTCTGCTGCCACATGCACTAGAGAGTCGTTAATACAAACACCGCCAGAATGTGTGTTCGATAAGAACTGGTCTTGGGTCTGCTTATCATGACTCATCAGGTACAAAGCAAGTGGACGTTCTCTTGCCGTGATGTAGTTGATCGCTTCTTCAATAGAATCATAAGGCACGATAGGCAGAACTGGGCCAAACAGTTCTTCTTGCATTGCGACCATGTCGTCGTTCACTTCGGTTAGAAGATGCGGTGTCATTCTATGGTTCACATCGTCTTGTGCTTGTTCGGTTACCGTGTGAACAACTGCGCCTTTCGATTGCGCATCTGTAATCACACCCTTCAAGCGATTGTATTGACGCATATCGATCACTGAAGTTAAGTCTTTGCTCTCAATGCCTGCTTTATACAGCTTTTTGAAGTATTGCTTATAAGCTGTGATGAACGCATCGACTTTTTCTCGTGGCAATAAGATGTAATCAGGCGCTACACAAATCTGGCCAGCGTTTAAGCTTTTTGCAAACAGGATACGCTCAACGGCGTCAGCGATATCAAAGTCAGGGGCAATAATCGTTGGAGATTTGCCGCCCAATTCTAAAGTCACTGGCGTCAAGTTGTCGGCTGCTGCTCTCATTACGTGCTTACCCACAGAGGTCGAGCCTGTGAATAGGATATGGTCAAACGGCAGTTGGCTAAATTTCGCGGAAACGTCAGCTTCTCCTTCGATGATCGCAACCTGATCTTCACTAAAGCCTTCAGCCAACATTGCTTTCAAAACTCGATTGGTCGCAGGAGTAAACTCGGACATCTTGAGCATTGCAGTGTTGCCCGCCGCTAACGCAGTGATGAGAGGGCCTAAAGAGAGCATTATAGGAAAGTTCCAAGGAACGATAATGCCCACAACGCCTACCGGTTGATAGTGAACAGTGATCTTCGCTGGCGTTAGCATCAAGCCTGCTTTTCTACGAGATGGCTTTAACCATTTCTTAAGGTTCTTAGCACTGTAATTGATTTGGTGAAGAGAAGGGGTGATATCAGCAATCAAGCTGTCGTGTTTTGCTCGATGGCCATAATCTTCAGACACCGCATCAATCAATTGCTCTTGGTAGCGCATTAGCAACGCTTTTAATACTGAGAGATCTTTTCTTCTCTGCTCAAGCGATGGATTAACATTATTACGGTAGTGATCTTTTTGTCGGTTGAACATTTGATCCATGTCGTTGATGTTCGACGTGGTTGGTTCAAGGTCTAGATTATGGCTCATAGTATCCCCTAAATTCGAAAGCTGACCGATTGGTTGGTCAGTTAAAATTACAAGAAGATCGAACCGAATACAAGATATGCGTGAGAAAAGTTTATTTTTTGTTCAGTTGTACGTTATTTTTTCGAAGGGAAATTGAGGGAAAGTGAGTTAGACGTTGGATGATAATGGCTATTGTAAGAAGATAAGAAGATAAGAAGATAAGAAGATAGGAAGATAACGAGTGCCTTTGACGGAATCAAAGGCACCAAAATAAGCGTTTAATGATTACGCAGGGGCTTTTTCACAACGGAGAAAGATAAAGTTAACGTTCTTTGACAGTCGCTCGTATGTCGCTTCAGAAATTTCTTTGGCTTTTTCATCGATAGTGCCCTCCGTGATTTTTGAAATCAGCAAGCCTGATTGAGTAACCGCTTGGCAAAGTTCGGTTAAAGAACGGCGGTAGAAGCTCACTTGAACGGGTGTACCTACCGTGTTCCACTCTTCTTGAATGAATTCACGTTCGTAGTAATTGCCAGAAATCGTACATTCAAAGTCAGCAAAAGGGTGGTGTGTTGAAAAGACAATGTAACCACCTGGCTTAAGGACCCGATGAATATCATCAAAGACGGGTTTTAGATCTTCAATGTAATGCAAGACTAGCGGACACACGATGACATCGGCACTGTTGTCTTTTTCATTCGGCAGACCAAGGGCAGCATCTTGAGCATAAGCGGAAACATTTTTGATTTGTTTTCCGTTCACTAAGTCGACCATATCCTGAGAGAGATCGGTACACGTCACTTTATTTGCGCCTTGGTCAATAAACCATTGCGCGTAAATGCCAGAGCCACAACCTAGGTCGACAATATCCATGCCTTTTACATCATCGAGCAAAGCTATCGTTGATGGACGCTCAAGTAAGGCATTGTAAATATTATCGCGGGCAGCCGAGTCGTATTGCTTAGCGTAGGTGGTGTACATTTCAGACATGATTTAGCACTCATCAATAGGCATGGAATAACAGGATACAAGCTATGTCGGTGATAGCGAGAGTTGTGGTAGAGAAGTGGTTATATTTGGCACAACCCTGACTTAACTTGACCAGAATAGCCAAGGATTTTATGTGTCTTTGGTATTTTATTCACCTGCTTTTATGTTAGAAAGTGCTTTAAATCTCATGCGCTTCAGCCTGTTTTTTGGCCTAAAACCTTGTAATTCCTTACCTGTCACTTTAAGTCGGATCGTCGATAAAAAAGCGTAATCGTAACCACAAATATCAATGGTTGGACTCACTCTTAATAATATCGGTTAATGCAGCCAACAAATCGTTTTTGAACGTTTTTTGTTGGGTTATACCTCGCTATTCCAATGAGGTATCTTCTGTCGATGGCCCTATAGTGTGAGGTCTCTAGAATTGGAAAATTCGGTTAATTTGGAACGCATCCGTGCTGAGTATAATGTAAAGCACTGGAGCCAAGGTTTTTATGGAATTGATGATAACGGTGAGGTGTATGTTTCACCGAGCGAAACCGATCATCAAGTTCCGCTTAGTCAGATCGTAAAACAGTTAGAGCAGCGAAATATTGGTTTGCCTGCTCTTGTGCGTTTTCCTCAAATAGTGCATCAACGTGTGCACAATATCTGTAACGCATTTAACCAAGCGGTCGACGAATATCAGTACGACAACCGTTACCTGCTTGTTTACCCGATTAAAGTTAACCAACAGAAAGAAGTGGTTGATGAGATCTTAGCGAGCCAAGCTCAATTAGAGCAAAAGCAGCTAGGCCTAGAAGCAGGCAGCAAGCCTGAACTATTAGCGGTATTGGCGCTGGCTCAAAAAGCGAGCTCTGTGATCGTGTGTAACGGTTACAAAGACAGAGAATACATCCGTCTTGCGCTTATTGGCGAAAAGCTGGGTCATAAAGTATTTATCGTTCTAGAGAAGTTATCAGAGCTTGATCTTGTTCTTTCTGAAGCGAAAGCGCTTGGCGTGAAACCTCGTTTGGGTTTGCGTATTCGTCTTGCTTCTCAAGGTGCAGGTAAGTGGCAAGCAAGTGGTGGTGAGAAGTCGAAGTTCGGCTTGTCTGCATCACAAGTGTTGACTGTTATTGAACGCTTGAAAGCAGAAGACCAACTCGACGTTCTAGAGTTAGTGCATTTCCATCTTGGTTCACAAATGGCCAATATTCGTGATGTACGAAATGGCGTGAGCGAAGCGGCGCGTTTCTACTGTGAACTGCGCGATATCGGTGCTCAATTGAAGTACCTCGATGTCGGTGGCGGCTTGGCGGTGGATTACGACGGTACACGCAGCCAGTCTTCAAACTCAATGAACTACGGCTTGCTTGAGTACGCTCGTAACATCGTGATGACAGTAGGGGACATTTGTAAACTCTACAATCAGCCACAACCTGTGATTATTTCTGAATCTGGTCGTTCGTTGACTGCGCATCATGCCGTGCTTGTGACCAACGTGATTGGCACAGAAAGCTATTCTCCGGAAGATATGGCGGCGCCTGAAGCTGACGCACCAATGTTGCTAAACAACATGTGGAAGAACTTCTTAGAGCTAGATGCAGGTAACGATGATCGAGCGTTGATCGAGATCTACAACGACACGCAGAGCGATATCGCAGAAGCGCATAATCAATTTGCCACAGGCATGCTGAATCTTCAGCATCGTGCTTGGGCAGAGCAGATGTCTTTGCGTATTAACTACGAACTTAGCTCTCGTATGAACACTAAGAACCGTTATCACCGTCCAATTTTGGACGAGTTGAGCGAGCGTCTAGCTGATAAGTTCTTCGTGAACTTCTCGCTGTTTCAATCGTTGCCAGATGCTTGGGGTATCGATCAGGTATTCCCTGTATTACCTCTAAGTGGTTTGGATAATGCGGACGAGCGACGCGCTGTGGTATTGGATATCACCTGTGATTCTGACGGTACGATTGATCAGTACGTTGATGGTCAAGGTATTGAAACAACGCTGCCAGTTCCTGCATGGAACCCAGATGAACCTTATTTGATGGGCTTTTTCCTAGTAGGCGCATACCAAGAGATCTTGGGTGATATGCATAACCTTTTTGGTGATACGCACAGTGTAGTGGTCAACGTTGACGAAAGCGGTGAAGCGAACATCGATTACATCAATGAAGGCGATACGGTTGAAGACATGATGCGTTATGTTCACATCGATACGGATCTGATCCGTCAGAACTACAAAGATTTGGTCACGGCGAAAGTACCAGCACAAGAGCAGCAAAGCGTACTTGAAGAGTTAGAGCAAGGCTTGATGGGTTACACCTATCTTGAGGATTTTTAATGAACGATCTATTTACCAAACCAGATTACTCGCTGTACTCTAATGCGATGACGTTTATGCGTCGCCCATTGGTACAGAATCCAATCGATAACGATGCTGATATTGTTGTGTTGGGCGCGCCGTTAGATATGGCGACCTCGGGTCGTCCGGGGGCGCGTATGGGACCGGATGCGATTCGTCGTGCGTCGGTAAACTTGGCGTGGGAAGGCAAAAAGTTTCCTTGGAACTTCAATGTATTCGAACATACCTCGGTGATTGATGCGGGCGATCTTGTGTTTGATTGCGGTGATGCTGAAGACTTAACTCAGCGTTTAGAAGCAGCCGCTGATGCGATTCTAAACAGCGGTAAAACATTGTTAGGTTTAGGTGGCGATCACTTCATTACATTGCCTTTGCTAAGAGCATACGGCAAGAAGTACGGTGAGATGGCGCTGATTCACTTCGACGCGCACACTGACACATACAGTCAGGGCAGTCGTTACGATCACGGTACCATGTTCTACCATGCGCCTAACGAAGGTTTAATCTCGCCTGAGCATTCTGTGCAAATTGGCATTCGTACCGAGTATAAGCAAGAAGGTCACGGCTTCAATGTCATTAACGCGATGGAAGCGAATGACATGAGCGTTGACGAGATCATTGCCCAAGTGAAAGGTATTGTTGGTGATAAGCCTGTTTACCTAACGTTTGATATCGATTGTCTGGATCCTGCTTTTGCTCCGGGTACGGGCACACCAGTATGCGGCGGTTTGAATTCAGATAAAGTGCTGAAAATCATCCGTGGCCTACAAGGCATCAACATGGTTGGTATGGACGTTGTAGAAGTTTCTCCAGCGTATGACCAAAGCGAGATTACAGCATTGGCTGGTGCGACGATTGCTCTCGAGCTGCTTTACGTTTGGACGGCGAACCGCCTCGCTAAATAATAGTGTGTCATTGCTAACAGCATAACGCTATATACTGATTTTAAAGCCCACTAAGGTTCAACTTAGTGGGCTTTTTTTGGGATACCTCGAAATATCCATTTGCAACTTCTACTCATTGCCCCTGCATACCCATTCAATACTCCAATAGTTGTATATGTAATTGACGCCATATATACGGTGTTTGAACAGTTTCTCATCAGCTTTGTGCTGAACCTTGTCTCAAATATGGGATTTGGTTCTTCTTTGGGGTTTAGGTATATCTCGACCTTATTAATTGCCTATAAACCCTAATGATTTATCAACTTTATTACTGTATATATTTATAAAAATTTGAGGTGTAATTAATTTGTGCATTTTATTGCATATAAATCAGCGCCCTATAAACTTTTGCTTAGTCCATGAACAAACTAAAGTGAATGCCTAGATTTGTGAAAAGAAGTCACTTCGCACACACATGACATTTCGGATAAGAAAGACTAGGCTTAAGGTTAAGTAAACTATAAAAAAAACAGGCGAAACGGAACTGACTCATCACATACATCAGTCTACGTAATTGATTGTTAATGAAGAGAATAAGTTCTGAATATAATTTAAGCCTGAAACCGTTATTACTATCATTTTCACGATGTTGGGCAATACAGCATTTTGTGACCTCGGGGGATATATGGGTATTGAAGTTTCGCGCCAAGCTGCAGTTGTAGAGGTAGTGAGTGGAGAAGTCATTGCGGTTAAGTCTGACGGAAGCGCACGAAAAATTTCAGCTGGAGATATTATTCGTGAAAACGAGATTGTTATCACTGCCAACCAAGCAGAGCTTGTATTAGGTACCCCAAACGGTGTCACTGAGGTGGCAAGCAATTGTGTTGGCTGTGTTGATCAAGATTTAGCGTGGGCTGATGCTCCGATCGCTGGAGAAGTTAATTTTGACTTACAGCAAGCCGATGCTGGAGATTTTGATGATGATGAATTTACTGCAATCCAAGAAGCTATTTTAGGTGGTGCCGATCCGACTCAAATCTTAGAGGCAACAGCGGCTGGTGGCGGACTAGGCTCTGCGAATGCCGGCTTTGTGACGATTGATTATAACTATACAGAAACTCATCCATCGACATTCTTTGAGACCGCTGGTTTAGCAGAACAAACCGTTGATGAAGACAGAGAAGAATTCAGGTCGATCACTCGTTCCTCGGGTGGTCAATCAATCAGTGAAACACTGACTGAAGGCTCCATATCTGGCAATACTTATCCCCAATCTATAACAACCACAGAAACGATTATTGCTGGTAGTTTAGCTCTCGCTCCTGACTCTTTCGTACCAGAAACGCTATCCCTAGCTTCACTGCTTAGTGAATTAAACACCGACATTACTTCAAGTGGTCAGCCCGTCACCTTCACGTATGACGCGGCGACTAATTCTATCGTTGGTGTTCAAGGTACCGACGAAGTATTACGTATCGATATTGATGCCGTCAGTGTTGGTAATAACATTGAGCTTTCTCTAACCACAACGATTTCTCTGCCGATTGACCATGTACCGTCTGTTGGCGGTGGTCAGGTTTCTTACACTGGCGATCAAATAGATATTGCTTTTGATATTCAAGGTGTAGACACCGCTGGAAATCCGCTAGCAACATTCGTTAACGCACAGGTTTCAGTGTTTGACGGGATAGATCCGTCTGTTGAAAGTGTCAATATCACTAACGTTGAAACTAGTAGCTCGACAATTGAAGGGACGTTCTCAAATATTGGTAGTGATATCCTTCAATCAGCCGTATTTGATGCAAGCGCACTCGACCAGTTTGATGGGTTGCTCAGTGACAATCAAAACACGCTTGCCAGACTTTCTGACGATGGAACAACGATTACTTTGTCCATCCAAGGTCGAGGTGAGGTTGTTCTCACTATTTCTCTAGATACCGATGGCACCTATAAATTTGAGCAGTCTAATCCGATAGAACAAGTGGGTACCGATTCACTGACGTTCGTTTTACCAATCACGATTACTGATTTTGACCAAGATGTTGTAACCAATACCATCAACATTGCCATTACTGATGGCGATAGCCCTGTTATCACTAATGTTGACAGTATTGATGTTGATGAAGCGGGCATTGTTGGCGGCTCACAAGAGGGCACGGCGCCAGTGTCTGGCACTGGCAGTATCACCGCGGACATTTTTGAAAGTGACATCATTGACCATTATGAACTTGAGCCGGCAGAATTTAATACTGGTGGCAGCTTGGTTTCAAATGGCGAGGCTGTGCTACTTGAGTTGATTGATGAAACCAACGGTGTAAGAACCTACGAAGGTTATGTTGAGGTCAATGGTTCGAGAATTACGGTTTTTGACGTTAAAATTGACAGCCCTTCATTAGGGAGCTACGAATTTAATCTGTATGAAGACCTTTTACATCAAGGCGCTGAAGATGAGCTGCTGACCTTTGCATTGCCAATTTATGCCGTTGATGCGGATGGTGATCGCTCTGCATTGTCTGGAGGTTCGAACACACCAGAAGCCGCTGAGATCCTAGTCAATGTTAAAGACGATGTCGTTGAGTTAGTTGATAAGGTTGAATCAGTCACCGAGCCGACCTTAGCGGGCGATACCGTTGTTTCGTATAACCTATTCAATTTCGAAGGCGCCGATGGTTCGACAATTCAATCGTTCAACTTCGACGGTGTTGACTATTCGTTAGATCAAAGTTTATTACCTGATGCTGATCAAACCTTCAGTTTTACGGAGGGTGTGGTCACTATCTCATTGAATGGTAATTTTAGCTTTGAAGTGGCTCGTGATATTGACCATACAAGCAGTGAAACCATCGTCAAACAGTTTTCATTTTTGGCCGAAGATAGTGATGGCGATACTGATACATCAACGCTTAAGTTAAGTATTACAGATGGTCAGAACCCAACTATAGATCTGATTCCACCTGTCACTTTATCCGAAACCAACCTTAGTGACGGCTCAGCGCCAAGCGGCAGCGCAGTCAGTCAAACTGAGACCATCACCTTTACCAATCAAAGTGATGATGTGGCGAGTTTCCGTATTGAGCCAACCGAGTTCAATTTGGGTGGAGTACTGAAATCGAATGGCTTTGCGGTCGAGATAAAAGAAGACTCTGCTAATCCGGGAACTTACATCGGTTTTATTACCGATGGCTCGAATACTGAAGTTCCTGTATTCACCATTAGTTTCTCTACGACCACACTAGGCGAATACACCTTTACTCTAATTGAAGCGTTAGACCATGTGGATGGTCTAGATAACAACGATCTGAGTTTCGATCTTCCTGTTTATGCGGTAGATACGGACGGTGACGATTCATTGGTGTCTCAGCTTAATGTGACCATTGGTGATGATGTCCAAATCATGCAAGATGGCACATTAGATATCGTTGAACCAAATTTGGCCGATGGTACGGTGACAACCAACACTATTGATGTCATGCCAAACCAAAGTGCCGATGGCGCGACGATCACTCAGTTCACTTATGACGGTGTCGTAAACACACTGGATCAAAGTATTTCAGGTGAGCAGCAGTTCAGTTTCACTGAAGGTGAGTTGTTTATCACCCTTGAAGGGGAAGTGCGCTTTGAACCTAATCGCGATCTAGACCATTCTGTTAGCGAAGACATCGTGAAGTCGATAGTAGTGACTTCAAGCGACTTCGATAACGATCCGGTGACTTCAACCATTACGCTAACCATTACTGATGGTGACAATCCGATTATTGATGTGGTACCGAGCGTTTTACTTGAAGAAGCGGACTTAACTGACGGCTCATCGCCAAGTGGCAGCGCAGTCAGTCAAACGGAAACCATCACTTTCACTAATCAAAGTGATGACGTTGAGAAATTCCGTTTAGAGCCAAGTGAATTTAATACCAACAACGCGCTCAAGTCCGATGGCTTAATCATTGAGATTCGAGAAGAACCAACAGGTTCAGGTAATTATATTGGTTTCACGACCGATATTTCGAATGTCGAAACCACTGTGTTTACACTCGATTTCAGCAGTACCACTTTGGGTGAGTACACCTTCACGCTTCTGGAAGCGATTGACCACACGCCTGTTCAAGGCAATAACGATCTAACATTCAACTTGCCAGTCTACGCGGTTGATAGCGACGGTGATGATTCGCTAATGTCGCCACTGGCTGTAACTATCACTGATGATATTCAAGTGATGGTTAATGACTCTCTCACAATTGAAGAGCCAACGGTTGCAGATTTGGCAGCAGGTACTCCGACGACAGCTTCCGTTAATGTACTTGATGAAGAAGGTGCTGATGGCACGACCATTACTCAGTTCACTTATGATGGTGGGGCGGTATTAACGCTTGATCAAAACGATACAGGTGAGCAGAAGTTCGTGGTTGCTGATGGGGCATTATATATCACTCTGCAAGGCGATATTCGTTTCGAACCAAGTCGTAACCTTGACCATACTGGTGGCGATATCGTGAAGTCGATAGTCGTAACTTCAAGTGATTCCGATAGCGATCTTGTGTCTTCAACGGTAACGCTAACCATTACTGATGGCGATATCCCAACGATTGACACGGTGCCAAGCGTTACTCTGTCAGAAACGAATCTGAGCGACGGATCTGCTCCGAATGCAAGTGCGGTAAGTTCAACTCAAACCATTACCTTTACTAACCAAAGTGATGACGTGACGAGTTTCCGTATTGAACCGACTGATTTTAATGTTGGTGGTGCTCTGAAATCGAACGGATTGGCGGTCGAACTGAAAGCTGACCCAACTACACCGGGTGGCTACATCGGTTTTGTGACTGATGGTTCGAACGTTGAAACTAACGTGTTTACGATTAGCTTCTCGGATACCAATTTAGGTCAATACACCTTCACCCTGCTTGAAGCGTTGGATCATGTAGATGGCTTAGTGAAGAATGATCTGACTTTTGATCTTCCTGTTTATGCGGTTGATAGCGATGGTGATGATTCACTGGTGTCTCAACTGAATGTGACCATTGGTGATGATGTACAGGTCATGCAAAACCAAGCGCTTAATATTATTGAGCCAACGGTTGCTGATTTGGCTGCAGGTACTCCGACGACAGCTACTGTTGATGTGATGCCTAGTCAAAGTGCCGATGGCGCGACAATCACTCAGTTTACTTACGATGGCGGGGCGGTAATAACGCTCGATCAAAACGATACGGGTGAACAAAAGTTTGTCTTTGCTGAAGGTTCACTGTTCATCACATTGCAAGGTGAAGTTCGCTTTGAACCAAATCGTAATTTAGACCACACGCTCAGCGAAGACATCGTGAAGTCGATTATGGTGACTTCAAGTGACTTCGATAACGATCCAGTGACAGCAACGGTTACGCTGACGATTACCGATGGTGATATCCCAACCATCGATGCAGTGCCGAGTGTTACTCTATCTGAAACTAACCTTAGCGATGGCTCTAGCCCGAGCGGTAGCGCAGTAAGTCAAACCGAGACGATTAGCTTTACTAATCAGAGTGATGATGTGACTAACTTCCGTATTGAACCAACAGAGTTCAATGTCGGTGGTGCACTAAAATCGAACGGTTTTGCGGTCGAGATAAAAGAAGACTCTGCTAATCCGGGTACTTACATCGGTTTTATTACCAATGGTTCGAACGCTGAAGTTCCAGTGTTTACCATTAGTTTCTCGGCAACCACGCTAGGTGAGTACACCTTTACCTTACTGGAAGCGTTAGACCATGTAGATGGCCTTGCGAATAACAGCTTAAGCTTTGGCCTGCCTGTTTACGCTGTCGACAGTGATGGCGATGATTCACTGGTGTCTCAACTCAATGTGACCATTGGTGATGATGTCCAAATCATGCAAGACGGTACGTTAGATATCACTGAGCCAAATCTTGCAGACGGAACAATCACAACCAACACCATTGATGTGATGCCAAATCAGAGTGCCGATGGTGCGACAATCACTGAATTCTCATTTGGCGGTATTGTCAAAACACTCGATCAAAGCATCGTAGGCGAGCAGCAGTTTAGTTTTACCGAAGGTGAGTTATTCATCACTATTCAAGGCCAAGTGCGCTTTGAACCTACTCGTGACCTTGACCACACGACCAACGAAGATATCGTGAAGTCGATAGTGGTAACTTCAAGTGATTTTGATAACGATCCTGTGACCTCAACCGTTACGCTAACCATTACCGATGGTGACATTCCAACCATTGGTGCTGTGCCAAGCGTTACTCTCTCAGAAACAAACTTAGCGGATGGTTCGGTTCCAAGCGCCGGCGCGGTCAGCTCAACACAGACGATTACTTTCACCAACCAAAGTGACGATGTGGTTCGTTTCCGCCTAGAACCAACCGAGTTCAATACCAACGATGCACTTAAATCGAATGGCTTAGCGGTCGAACTGCGTGAAGATCCTCAAGGCTCTGGTCAGTACATCGGTTTTACTACCAGTTCGTCTAATGTAGAGACGACAGTATTTACACTGGACTTCAACTCCGGAACCTTAGGCGAATACACATTTACTTTAATCGAAGCTCTCGATCATCAAGATGCGCGCGGCAACAACGATTTAAGCTTTAATCTACCTGTGTATGCGGTTGATAGTGATGGCGATGATTCGTTAGTTTCTCAGCTTGGCGTGACCATTGGCGACGATGTGCAGTTGATGCAAGGCGGCACAATCACCAGTCGTGAGCCTGCAACAAGTGTAGAAACATCGAATACTTTTGATGTGATGCCAAACCAAAGTGCTGATGGAGCCAAAGTCACTTCATTTGTTTTTGACGGTAACACTGCAGAAAGTCTTGATTTGAATGTGAATGGTGAACAAGAGTTCGTCTTCACGGAAGGTTCGGTATTCATTACGACGGAAGGTGAGATACGTTTCGAACCGGTGCGCAATCAAAACCATGCAGGTGGTGATATTACCAAGTCGATTGAGGTGACGTCTGTTGACCTCGATGGCGATATTGTTACATCGACCGTGACGCTGAAGATTGTTGATGGTGACCTTCCTACTATTGACCTTGTTCCCGGAATTACGTTATCTGAAGTGGATCTGGCTGATGGCTCTGCGCCAACCGGTAATCCAGTGACAATGACACAAACCATTACTTACACAGCGGGTAGTGACGACGTAAGCCATTTCAGAATTGACCCTACGCAGTTTAATACTTTAGGGGCTTTGAAATCGAACGGTCTAGATGTCGAGATAAAAGAGCAGCCAGCTAATTCTGGTAATTACATTGGCTTCGTTAAAGACGGTTCTAACGTAGAAACCAACGTCTTCACGATCAGCTTCTCGACGAGCAATTTAGGGCAATACACGTTCACACTGCTTGAAGCGTTAGATCATGTCGATGGATTACAAAACAATATACTAAGCTTCGATGTCCCTGTGTTAGCGGTTGATGCGGATGGTGATGATTCTGCAATGTCGCCAATGACGGTTGCGATCACCGATGACGTACAAGGTGTTCAAGATGGTACCTTGAGTATCACTGAGCCTTCATTAGCTGATTTGGCTGCGGGTACGCCACCTACGACGGCAATCATTGATGTTATGCCAACGCAGAGTGCTGATGGCGCGAAAGTGACACAGTTTACTTACGATGGTGGCACAGCTGTAACGTTAGACCCAAGCATCTCTACAGAACAAGTCTTTACCGTAACCGATGGCTTACTGTACATCACCATTGAAGGGGAGGTTCGTTTTGAGCCGAACCGAGATCTCGACCATTCATCCGGTGACATCGTAAGAACGATTGTCGTCACCACCAGTGATTTTGATAACGATACCGATACCGCGGATGTCACCTTAACGATCAAAGACGGTATCGATCCGGTTATTGACGTGGTTCCAGATGTTAACTTATCGGAAGTCAACCTAGCGGATGGCTCTACGCCAACTGGTTCTCCGGTAAGTTCGACTCATACAATCACTTACACCGAAGGAAGTGATGATTTTAGTCACTTTAGAATTGCGATCAACGAATTCAATCCTGGCGATCTGTTGAAATCAAGTGGTCTTGTTGTTCTATTAAAAGAAGATCCTTCTTCTGCTGGTGACTACATTGGTTATACCGATGATGGTATGGGTAACATTACCGATGTATTTACCATTAGCTTTGATAGTGCAAACAAAGCTCAGTTTACATTTACCTTGATTGAGGCACTCGATCACCTTGATGGTGCTCTCAATAATAACCTTGATTTCAGCCTACCTGTTTATGCGGTTGACACCGATGGTGATGACTCGGCTAAACGTGATGTCGTCGTTACTATCCAAGATGACATTCAACAGATGCAAGATGGCACTTTAAGTATTACAGAGCCGAACTCTGGCTCGCCAACCACTGCTATCGTTGATGTAATGCCTTCGCCAAGTGCTGATGGGGCGACTATTGCTCAGTTTACTTTTGGTGGTGGTTCAGCGATCACCTTGGATCAAACTAACAATGGCGAGCAAGAGTTTACTTTCACTGAGGGGTCACTGTTTGTCACGCTAACCGGTGATGTAAGATTCGAACCAAATCGAAACCTTGATCACTCTGCGGGCGATATTGTTAAATCGATTGTGTTCACGTCTTCAGACTTTGATAAAGACACCTTTTCATCGACGGTCACGTTAACGATTGTTGATGGTGATGGACCAACTATAAACGTTGTGCCAAGCGTCAGCTTGTCTGAGAGCTTACTTGCTGATGGTTCGACGCCTAGCGGAACGCCTGTCAGTGTGACTCAGACTATCACCTCGCTAGCGAGCAGTGATGACATCGGAAAAATAGTCGTTGAAGTTGGGCTGTTTAATACCAACGGCGTGTTGAAGTCTGATGGCCTTGAATTGAGTTTACGTGAGGAGCCTGCGGGTTCTGGCGACTACATTGCGTTTACGACGGATGGTTCGGGTGGTGAGAAAATCATATTCACCCTAGATTTTGATGATACTAATCCTAGCCAGTATACCTTTACGCTGCTTGAGCGTTTGGATCACGTTGATGGCTTAGGAAACAACGATCTCAGCTTTGACTTGTCGGTGTATGCACAAGACACCGATGGCGATATTTCAGCGTCTAAACCGCTTTCTGTGACCATCAGTGATGACGTTCAATTGATGCAATCTGGTGCTCTTAGCATCACAGAGCCAAGCTCGGGCACGCCGACCACAACAACGTTTGATGTGATGCCTGCGCAAAGTGCAGATGGCGCGACAGTCACTAAATTTGTGTATGACAATCAAGTTGAAACAGCCTTGGTACAAACGAACACTGGTGAGCAAGAATTTGTATTTGCAGAAGGTTCTTTGTTTATCACACTCGAAGGTGATGTACGTTTTGAACCTAACCGCAATCTAGACCACTCAGGTGGCGATATCGTCAAGACCATTACGGTGACATCTGAAGATAAAGATGGCGATATCGTGACATCTACAGTGACGTTAACTATTGCCGATGGCGCGCCACCAACTATCGACACCGTACCGACTGTCGCGTTGGCTGAAGCAAACTTGATTGATGGTTCTTCACCGGGCTTACCTGTGAGCCAAACTGAAATCATTACTTTCACAGTAGGAAGTGATGATGTTAGCTACTTCCGCATTGATGCCACTCAGTTCAACACGTCTGGCGATCTGAAAGCGGACGGTTTGGTGGTTCAGCTAAAAGAAGATCCTCTGAACAGCGATAATTATATTGGTTACGTTGAAAGCGGCGGTGTCCAAACGGATATCTTTACCATCACGTTTAGCAGCGTGGTTCTAGGAGAGTACACATTCACCTTGTTGGAAGAGTTAGATCACCTGTCTGTACAAGGTAACAATGATCAAATCTTCACCTTGCCAGTTATAGCCGTCGACAAAGACAACACTGATTCAGCGCTGAAGCCTCTTACGGTGACCATTACTGATGATGTACCAACCATTACTGACACCACCGGCGCCAGTACGTTTGTGGTTGATGAAGATGATTTGGGCACTCTGGCACAAGCGACGGGTTCGTTTGTAACCACAGAAGGTGCAGATCAAGTCGAGGTTTACGAACTACGTAATATAGCGACTCTAGAAACTACGCTTACCTCAAGTGGTGAAGCAATTTCGATTACTGAGATCTCTGGAGCAGCGAACACAACCACCTATCAAGGAACCACCACAAGTGGAACACCGATTTTTACTCTTGCTTTGGGTAACGATGGGTCATACACATTTACCTTACTTGGTCCTCTAGATCATGAGCCTAGCTCAGAGGCGAGAAATAAGCTGCCTATCTCCTTTGATGTAGTGGCTGTTGACAGTGATGGTGATGATTCCAACCAGTATAAATTACCCATCGAAGTTATTGATGATGTACCGGTAATGACGGCGCCGACTGGTGAAACGGTTGTTGATGAAGACGATCTTACTGGCATTGGTTCCGATCAATCTGAAGACACCATCATCAATGGATTGTTCACAGTCGATGAAGGTGTCGATGGCGTTGTGAAGTATGAGCTTGTTGATGAAGACCTAGTGCTTAGTGGCTTAACTTCAGACGGCGAAAGCTTAGAGTGGTTACCTGTTTCTGTATCAGGCAGTACGTTTACTTACGTTGCTCAAACTGCCACAGGTCAAGTGCCTGTTTTCGATATTATTTTTGATACGTCAGATAACAGCTATCAATTTGAATTGTTTAAACCGCTTGAACACCCTGATGGTGCCGACGAAAATAACATCGAACTTGATTTCTCGGTCGTGGCTGAAGATTTTGATCAAGACCAATCAAACGCGATTGATCTAAAAATCACGGTTACTGATGATGTTCCGTTGGTGACAACTCAATCGATTACTCGTCTTGAAGGGCAGGGTTACAACAACTCTAAAGTCGACATGTTTGCTAATGCGACGGATGTGGGGGCTGATGGTGCGGTACTGAGTCGAATTGAGGGTATCTCAAATAATGGTGCAGATATTGTTTTCCAAAGAGGTAATGCGACTGATTACAGTGACGCATTGAATCTTCAAAGCGGAAGTCGAATTATCCGCGTTTATGAGCAAACCGATGATGGCAATGGTGGTACTCAGGAAAGGCAGCTTGGTACTTTACGCATCAACTCAAATGGTGAGGTCGAATTCAAAGCTAACGGCTATCTCGATCATGACGGCCTAGACACTATCGACTTCTCGATTAACGTGATTGCGACGGATGGCGATTTAGACACCTCTGAAACACCGTTAGATATTACGATTACTGATAGGGATTCTACAAGAATTGCGCTGAAAGTGACGACCTTCGAGGATGCGGGTAGAGACTCAACCATACCTTACGCAACAGGCGATGAGCCGACTCTTGAGAATGTTCAAGATAACCAAAATGGCTTGCCTAATGCACCAGCTCAAGTTGCGCTGCAAGTTAGTCTGTATGACCAAGATAACGCTGAATCTATTGGCCAGTTGACGATTAAAAGCCCGAACGGAGGTGATAGTCACCAAGGTACTTTTTATTACTTTGATGGTGCTGACTACATTGAATTAGTGCCTGAGTCAAATGGGAGCATTATATTTGGCTCTCCTGAACTCGAACAAAGCTTCGCTCCAAACCCGAGTGAACCAAGACAAACTATCGCGACGATAGACAACCTGTTCTTTGTTCCAGACCAACACGCTAGTTCGGATGAAACTGGTGGGCGAGTTCGTTATGAGCTTGAAATTGAGAAAAATGGCACTACGGAGCACACCATTAACTCAAACTTCAGAATCGAGATTGAAGCGGTAGCGGATATTGCGACTTGGGATGATTCCAACAGCACGTATCAGTATCAAGTCAACGAAGATGAAGACAATGTCACGTTGCAGCTGAACGCAGAGTCGCAAGATAACAGTAATACTGAGACGATTACCTATGAACTTGAAGCAGTTCAAGGCGACGGGAAGTTTGAGCTACTTGATCAAAATGGCAATGTGTTAACGCCCGTTAATGGTGTTTATATCATCGCATCTGCTGATATCAATAGCACTGTAGTTAACCCTATTGATAACTTCTCAGGCCAGATTGAGTTCAAAGCGACGGCAATTACGGAAGAGACGCTTAACCCATACGATGATTCAGCCAACGGTGGAGCAAACGATAAGACGACGGCTCGTTCTGTAGAGCAAAATATCATTATTGATGCCACTGCTGACGCCGACCCGGGTAAATTCAGTGTGAGTCGTATCCAGATCAACGAAGACAACATCGATAACCCTGATTACATTGGTCCTTTGGACAATAAAGATGCGTTCACGTTAGACGAAGTCATCACCATGACAGGTTCGGTCGATTCTGACAGTTCTGAAGAACTGTTTGTGCGCATCAGTAATGTTACGGAAGGAGCAGTGCTTTACTTCTTAGGCACCACGACAGTCGTTCCGACCATCACGATTAATGGTGTGGATTACCAAGAAATCGCGTATTCCGATTTGGCTAACGTTGAAGTTGTTCCAACCAAACACAGCAATGTGGATTTTACTTTCGATGTCACCGGTGTGGTTAAAGACACCGCGAACCTTTCTTCAGGTGCGCAAGTCGATGAAGAAATACTGGGTACTAAAACGGTTAACGTAGAAGTTAAAGGTGTTGCTGATACTCCTTATGGTGGTACCAATGGTACCGATTGGATCGCAATTACAGATGGCACTACATCTGGTGTTCAAACCACGATTCAAGAGAGCCAAAATGGTGATACCTTTGCTGAGCTTGATTTCACCGTGTTGTCGGGAGAGAGAAGACCAGATACAGGTACGACACCATTACCTGACGACGGTTCCGAGTCCATAACTGTTATTCTCTCGGGTATTCCTGACGGCGTTGTTCTGGAAGATGGGGACGGTACAATTATTGACCTTAACTTCGTCGGCTACGAAACTGGTCCGGGTGGCAGCCCTGACTTATCCAAACCTATCTACGAAGCGAACATTACTGAGGCGGGTAAAACTTCAGGCATTCGCATCAGACCTGTCGACTCTTCAACTGAGAATATTCACATTCAAGGTAAAGTGATTGTGACTGAGAATGATGGTCACACGCTTACGTTTGATCAGGAAATTCGAGTGCTAGTCGAACCTAGAATCGATACCTCTGCGACGTACAACACGGTTACTAATGGTGATGAAGATACCGCGATCAACATTGACTGGCACCCAGAGGGTACTGACTATATTGATGATGATGAGCATTTCACTTCTATTGTCATCAGTGACATTCCAACGGATGTTGAAAGTGTTGTGGTTAATGGCGATGTAACTTGGGTTTACAATGCAGTAGCAGGTACTTTGACGATTACTCCGAAGAGCGGTCAAACTGCTGAAGAGTTTACTCAGATCGCGCTGAATAATAACTTTATTCAAATAACGCCAGCTCAAGATTCCAGTGCTGATTTTACACTCGATACTGTGGTAATGATTGAAGAGCGAGATCATGAATATGTCGATGCTTCAAACCCTGGGCAAGGCATTGTAACGGCGACGATCACCGGTACGATTAATGTTGTCGTGCGGCCTGTCGTTGAGCCTGGAGATGCCGACAACAAGATTGTTGTTTCAAACGAAGATGGCTCTGGAGATCTGACTACGATTACGGCTGACGCTAATGGCGTAATTAAATTTACAACCAACAGTGATAACCAAACGACTGATATTAACGGAGACGAAATCTGGGACGGTGAATACGTCGTCCGATACCAAGAAACGGATTTAAGCACAGTAGAAGAGCAAGTCGACGAAGTGATTGTTCAGTTGACTAACACCGACGGAAGCGCGTTATCTGATGATATCTTAGGGCAACTTTTAGTAACTGGCGCCTCTTACGAAGGCGGTGGCCGTTGGGTTGTGACCAATGAAGATGCCTTTAGCGTCAGTGCGCCCAATGGATTAGATTTCACTCCTGCCAATGATGCGGACGATGTCGCTACTGATTTCAATGATATCAAGATGACAATTTTCACTTTGGTATCAGATCCTGGTGATGCTAACAATGAAACGTCCGCCCAAGTGCAACGCACCGGAGAGGTAACGCTTTCTTATCCTGAGGTGCTGACGGCACCTGACAAAGTTGCTGCAGATATTGCGATTGTGCCAGACAGTGTTATCGACGCCGTTGAGGATACTCAGCTTGATCTCGGCGCGGCACTCAACGGCATTTTGAGCTTGACGGGTCGCGATGATTCTACTGACCAAGTGACGGTGATCATTGATGGTACTCTGGTCATTGATGCTACAACATCATTCCCAATTAGCCTGTCGGGAACAAGTGATGTTGACTTTGTGAACGGAAAATATGTTTACGAGACGACTGTCGAACAGGGCGTAACCGTCGATTCATCGGGTTTGTTATTGAATCTGCCACCAAACTACTCTGGTGACTTTAGGTTGCCAATGACCATAGTGACCAAAGATTTACAATCTGGCGATGAGAAGACTTTAGTGACTGAAGTTATCATCAAAGTCGCACCAGATGCTGAGACGGATCCAACGATTGAGGTGAATGTCGTGGGTTCTCTTGATGATGCCTTTAATCCTGTTGATACCGACGGTCAAGCTGGGCAAGATCCGGTGGGTTACGAAGACACCTATATTCAGCTCGACTTCAACTCGACCATTTCGGATCAAGTTTCAGGCGTCGAAGGTGGTCAAGAAGAGTTTACGTCCATTACTTTAACGTTGGACGACCCTTCTATTGGTGCATTCTATGACAATACGGGTACCTCATTAGGTACATCTGTCACGTTTAATCAGGCTGAAATAGCGGCAGGTGCTCTAGATAATGTGCTCTTTAGAGCTGTAACAAACTACCCAACGAGTAATGACATCAATCAAGTTAAAGTTAATGTCAGCGGAACAGTCACAGATACAGCAACCTATAATGATCCTGCTTCTCCTGCGGGTACGGCAACAGACTCCGATACTTTTTCTACAAGTGTCAGCTTTGAAGTCGTTCCTGTGGTCGATGACGTGTCTGTCACTGGACCGGGTAGCGATCCGGATGTTATCGAGATTACTGGCAACGAAGACCAGCTCATCTCTCTGTCGGGTACAGGGCCTGTATCGATTGCACTGACTGACCTTGATGGTTCAGAACAGTTTGTGTCGATTAAGTTTACAGATGTCCCTGATGGCTTCCAAATGCGTGCAGATCCAGGCTCGACATATACCGTGAAAAATAATGGTAATGGAGAGTGGAGTGTTCAACTGCCTCAAGCTTCGGGGTTGTCATTCGATTTAAGTGAGATTTCGATCTTGCCGCCTAAAAACTTCAGTGGTACCGCTGAGTTTGGTGTGGAAGTCTTCACTCAAGAATCGTTGCTGGGTGTGCCTACTGCGGCGGCAAACTTGCCAAGCTTCAAACTGCATGTGGTACCTGTTGGTGATGATGTTGATACCAACCCAACCGATTCTGTGACAGGCAATGAAGGCCAAAACATTGATATCGAAATCAATGCGACTATTTTGGACAAAGAATTGTCTGCAACAGGAAGCGGGACGTATACCGAGAATGCGCCCGAAACGCTTCGAGTTGAAGTGGCGGGTGTTCCTCAAGATGCTTCTATTTTCTATCCAGATGGCACGACATTGGCTAGCTACGATCCGGCGACGCAGCTTTGGACACTTGATGTTCCTGCACAGTCGCTCGATAAGATCGTATTCAATTCTGGAGAACATAATAGTGATACAGGCAATGTACTGGGTATCAATGGTCCACTGCAGATTACGGTACGTTCAGTAGATACTGACGCTGACAACACCGAATACTTAGGTACGCCAACCAGCTTCGATGTCGATCTGGTGATTGATCCTATTAACGATCAACCGATCTTTGTGAATGTGACCAACATTGAAACATCGGAAGACATCAGTGTTGCCATCGACAACTTTAGTATCTACGACGTCGACGCAAACTTTGATAATCCAGATGCTCCGTATGAACTGACGCTTAAAGTCGACCAAACACTGCCGGGTGCACAGGGTGTGTTTGAGTTCACTAGCTCACCTGACGTGTCGTTTGTATTGCAGGCTGATGGCTCGCTTGTGATTACAGGTAAAGAAGCTGACATCAATACCGCTTTGACCAATGGGGCTGTGACATTCAAACCAGACCTTGACCAGAACTACCTTAATCAGAATGGGTTGGTTACGATCAATGCAACGCTTGATGACGGTGGTAATAACGGTCTGATTGACGCGGGTGATCCGAATACCGCTCAAACCAATCAAACTACTTTCACCATTAAAGTGACAGAAGTGAATGACGCTCCGGTCGCTACCGATGTTGATTTGGGCTCGATTGCCGAGGAGGGTCAACTTGTGATTGTTGAAGGTGATTTGATTACAGCAAGTTCTGATTTAGAAAATCATAACCTAACAGTAGCGGGCGTGACTCTTACTCAAGGTCAAGGTCAATTACAGCGCTTTGAGAACGCAGGTGGTGCTGACAACGCTACGGTTACAGGCCCATTCTGGATATTCACGGCAGCCAATGATTTTAATGGTGATGTTAAGCTTGGTTATTCGATTATTGATGATGGTACGACCAACGGTGTGGATGATTTCTTAACTGACAATGCTGAAATCAGCCTCGTCGTAACGGAAGTGAATGATGCACCTGTCGCGACAGACGTTGATTTAGGTTCGATTGCTGAAGATGGCCAAATCGTCATTGTTGAAGGTGATTTGATTGCAGCAAGCTCTGATCCAGAAAACCACAACTTAACGGTAACAGGTGTAACTCTGACTTATGGACAAGGCCAACTAACGCGCTTTGAAAATGCTGGTGGCGCTGATAATGCAGCGATTACCGGGCCATTCTGGCTGTTCATAGCTGACAACGACTTTAACGGTGACGTCAAATTCAACTACTCAATTACTGATGACGGTACAACTAACGGTGTGGATGATTTCTTAACCGATAGCGCTGAAATAAGCCTGATCGTCACGGAAGTGAATGATCAGCCGGTGGCAACGGATATCGACTTAGGAAACATCCTTGAAGAAGGTCAGTTGATCATTAAAGAGGGCGACTTAATTACTGCGACAAGCGACCCGGAAAATGACACGATTACCGTGACTAATCTGGTGCTCGATGAAGGCCAAGGCCAGTTACAGCGCTTTGAGAACGTAGGTGGTGCTGATGACGCTATGATTTCTGGCCCGTACTGGATATTTACGGCGGCTGATGAATACAATGGTAACGTTAAGTTCACCTATACCATCGAAGATGATGGTACCACCAACGGCGCTAATGACTTCCTAACGGATACTGCAGAGATCACCGCGATTGTCGACGGAGTGAACGATACACCTGTTGTTAATGGTGACAGTGTCACTACGATTATTGATGAGGATTCTGGTCAGCTATTGAGTGGCATCAATGTCAGTGACCCTGATTATGTTGATACATTTTCTGATGATCTCATGACCGTCACGCTGACTGTAGATTACGGTACATTGAATGTATCACTTCCGGCAGTGACGACGGTGATGGTCAACGGCAACAACACCGGTTCGGTTATCTTAGTTGGCACTCTGAGTGACCTAAATGCGCTGATTGATACGCCAACCAGTCCAAACGGTGTCTACCTTGATGCGAGCCTGTCTCCAACCAATAGCATTGGCTTAGAAGTTGTCGCCAAAGACAGCGGAAACCCTTCGGGTATTGCGATAGAGACGACGCCTGTGGTTTACAATATCGCGGTGACGCCAGTCGCGAATGCACCAACCTTGTCGGTTGATACTGCGTCTAATTACGTGAGAAATATTACCGCGAGTCAGTCAGTCAGTGCGAGTGGCATTCCTTTGGTTGGAATTATCGCTGCCTTAACGGACATTACTGAGGAGCTAACGCTACATATCAGTGATGTGCCTGCTGGTGCTCAAATCACCAGTGAAGTTGGTTCTGTGACCGATCTCGGTGGTGGTGTTTGGGTGGCAACGGCAGATGCGATCGATAGCTTGCAGGCGGTAGGGCTTTCTCAAACTCCGGGTAGTTACACGCTTAAAGTTGAGGCGGTTTCTGAAGAGACTGACAACAACGATACGGCGACATCAGCTTCAATCGACCTTAACCTGAATATTGTGTCTGACGCGGTCGATATTAATCTGGCTTCGGAAACTGACGACATTCAACTATTGGCTAGCGCGAATGCGACTGACCTAACTGCGGGTTCTGGAAATGACCGACTGGAAGGTGGCGCGGGTGACGATACGCTTGTTGGCGGTGATGGTAACGACACACTGATTGGCGGCGGTGGTTCAGATATTCTAACCGGTGACGATGGTATGGACTCGTTCGTATGGCTTAATATCGAAGATGGCGTTGAAGACACCATTACCGATTTCAGCCTATCTGAAGGTGACCAGATCGACTTGCGCGAAGTATTGCCAGAGCTGAAGAACACATCTCCAGACATGACGGCGTTACTGCAACAGATAGACGCGAAAGTGGAAGGGGATGATATTGAGCTTACGATCAAGTCTGATGGTTTAGGTACCACGGAACAGGTGATTGTGGTTGAAGATCTTGCACCTCAGTTGACGCTAAGCAGCACCATGCCGTCAGACATTCTGGATGCGTTAGTACAGCAGAATGTCATCACTCACGGTTAAAGTTAAATAGGTGAGCGCTAGTTAAGTGTCCGATAGTTAAGGGCACGATAGTGATTAGAAGCGAACTATCAAACCATAACGAAATAGGCCAGCAATGCTAGCCTATTTTTTGGTCACTGTATAAATCGAAAAGAGGTTACTTAAGAGAGTTGTGGATCAGGAACTCTTCTTCAACGCCTTTTAGCTTCATCTCATCCATAATGAAGTTCACCGTGTTCAACAAACGTTGTTCACCTTTTGGAATCAGGTAGCCGAATTGGCTGTTGGTGAACGGTGTTTCACAGCGAGCAGCTTCAAGACGTTCATCAGTCACTTGATAGAACAGACCTTCAGGGGTTTCTGTCACCATCACATCAACTTTACCTTCCGCAACGGCTTGCGGAACGTCTAGGTTGTTCTCGTAACGTGTAAAGCTCGCATCTTGTAAGTTAGCATCCGCGAAAATCTCATTAGTCCCGCCGATATTGACGCCAACACGCACAGAAGAAAGGTTCACTTTCTCAATGCTGTTGTATTGTTCTGCTTTGCCTTTCGCAACTAAGAAACACTTACCAAAGGTCATGTAGCCTTGAGTTTGTTCTGCGTTTAACTGACGCTGCATTTTACGTGTGATACCGCCCATCGCGATGTCGTATTTATCGCTGTCGAGGTCGGTTAGCAGATCTTTCCATGTAGTACGGACAATCTGTAATTCGACGCCCAGCTGCTCTGCAACATGCTTAGCTACGTCAATGTCATAACCAGAATAGCTCTTGCCATCAAAGTAAGAGAAAGGTTTGTAGTCGCCTGTGGTGCCAACGCGAAGTGTGCCTGATTTTTGGATGTCTTCTAATTGGTCAGCTTGTGCTACACCAGAGAGCGCCAGAGTAATGGAAGCAAGTAATAGTGATGTTTTTGTCATTGTAATTATCTGTTGTGTTTGTGTTGTTGTTCAAAGTAACAGAAAGAAAAGCAGAAAGAGATCAAACCATTGGAAATGGTTGTCAAGGAGATGAACACCGAGGGAAGGTTGGGGGATTTGCATAGAGTCTTGAAAATAGAGGCGTGTACGTACTAGTTCAATTTTGATAAACCGTAGACAAACAAAAAGCCCATGTTATCGAATAACATGGGCTTCATTTTGGTTTAACTTGTTAGCTGCTTATTTTAGCTGTTTAGCTATTTAGCAACTGACTCGTTGTTCATCTTAGCCGGAGCTTTAGATGCGTTAACCAGTAGGATACCAACGGTTAGTACCATCGAACCACATAGTAGGAACAACAAGCGTCCTGTTGGTTCGTTTGGAATTAGAGCCATTGCTAGAATACCGAAACCCGCTGTGCTGATAAGCTTACCAAGCATTGAACGCTGTTTAGTATCTAGGTTTTGTTGCTCTTCACCTTCAGCAACAAGTGGTGTATTCCAGTTAGTAAACAATGTATCAACTTCTTTCTCACGCTCAGTTGATAGAGGTTTATAGAAGAATTGAGTTGCTAAGAAGAAGCCACCAGTAAAGATTACGTGTGCAGCTAAGCTTAAGCCAACTTTAAGATCTGCCCACTCACGACCAGTCAATTGTTGCTCTAAACCAAATAGGTGTTCAATATCTTCTGCTTGTAGAGAAATACCAAAGATGTAAGAAACAAAACCACCGACAATCAATGTAGTCCAAGCCGACCAATCTGGTGTTTTACGAATAATCATACCTAGGAAGATTGGAATAAGCATTGGGAAGCCGATTAATGCACCCACGTTCATTACGATATCAAATAAGCTTAAGTGACGTAACGAGTTAATGTATAGGCCAATCGAGATAATGATTATACCCATCAGAATTGTCGTTAGCTTACTTACAATCACGAGTTCTTTTTGCTCTGCATTCTTGCGAAGAACAGGGCTATAGAAGTTCATTACAAAGATGCCAGCGTTACGGTTCAGACCTGAATCCATAGAAGACATTGTTGCAGCGAACATCGCAGACATTAATAGACCAACCATACCTGCTGGCATTACGTTTTGTACGAATGCTAGGTAAGCAGCATCACCCGCTTTATCACCCATTGAAGCGTACTCCAATGCGAAATCAGGCATGAATGCACTTACGTACCAAGGTGGTAGGAACCAGATAAGAGGGCCAACAACCATTAGAATACATGCTAAGCCTGCCGCTTTACGCGCATTTTCACTGTCTTTAGCACATAAGTAACGATAAGCATTGATACTGTTATTCATTACACCGAACTGCTTCACAAAGATGAAAACAACCCATAGTACGAATACACTTACATAGTTGAGGTTATTTCCCAACATGAAGTCACCTTGGAAATTATCAACAATGTTCGTAATGCCACCACCGTGGAAGTAAGCAGCAACCGCACAAGTGATCGTAACCGCCATGATAACGAGCATTTGCATGAAGTCAGATGCGACAACGGCCCAAGACCCACCAGTTACCGACATGATGACTAACACAGCACCGGTGAAGATGATGGTGGTTTCCATAGGGATATTAAATACAGCAGCAACAAAGATTGCTAAACCATTTAGCCAAATACCTGCAGAAATTAGGCTGTCCGGCATACCGAACCAAGTAAAGAACTGCTCTGAAGTTTTACCAAAACGCTGTCTGATTGCTTCAATCGCGGTTACAACACGAAGTTGACGGAACTTTGGGGCAAAGTACATGTAGTTCATGAAATAACCAAATGCATTGGCTAAGAACAGAATTACAATAACAAAACCATCGGAGAATGCGCGTCCTGCGGCTCCAGTAAACGTCCATGCTGAAAACTGTGTCATGAAGGCGGTTGCACCAACCATCCACCACAACATTTTGCCGCCCCCTCTGAAGTAATCACTAGTCGACGTGGTGAACTTACGGAACATCCAACCAATAGCGATTAAAAAGAAGAAGTAGGCGAGAACAACAAAAGTATCAATAGTCATCTTTTCAGCCTTTTAAATATCATAATTAACTGGGCTTAGATTAACGCGTCCAAAGGTTTATTTGTACTACAATATGTCTTTAGTATGATCTAGGTCGCATTGATTTTTGAGCACACACGACAATCTAGCTTAACCTGCTGTTTTTATTGTCTTTAATTGTTTTTATGAATTGCTCTAGATCCAAGATAAATTGAAGCTCAAATATTTATATGTATTACAATATAAGTAATAAGGCTTTAGTTTGCCTTATTTATAAGATTTTAATTATAACCGTAACAAATGTGCTACAACTGAACGTGGTTGTGCGACGGGATTCACGTTAAATCTCCGTACTAAATCGCAAAATATTGTTTCTATCATTTAAGTGTAGCTTATTGTTTTTATGTCGCTATTTTCTATTTCACGCCCTGAATTGCTCATTATTTATCCGTACTATTTATCTACGCGATTTATCCGCTCAATTTTTCTGCTGTTCTTGTGTTTAGAGTCTTGGTTTGTCCAACCGCTCGAAATTGGAGTAGGCGCTAGCGAGAATTATACCCAATATCCGATATCCGATATCCGATATCCGATATCCGATAAGCGATAATCATAGCCATAAGCCTTGTATTGCTTCATGGCGATTTCCAACCATATGTAAGAGGTTTGTATGCTTAATGGTGAGTAAGGGCGGATGCGTCGATACAGGGCTCAAGACACGGTATGAGTCGAGTGAGTTAGATTACATAAGTGAGTGCTTAGAGTGTTTGCCAGGTCGTGTAAGGCGTTTTAGCACAGTGAAATAGCACGTGCTAAAAATTACAAATTACCAGTCACAAAGCTGGTGGATGGCCTGATAAACGGGAATGTATTGTAGAGGTCTTAACTTGTTTGAGCGTCGTGCTCTTCAGGTAACAGCCTCAAACTATCAACGATCAAACTTCAGTTACCCAAAAGATTTAGATAACAAAATCCAGTTATTGAAAAACCTCAGATAACAAAAAGCCCCACCGAAGTGAGGCTTTATCACGAAATCTAAAACAGATTAAGCGTTAACGTGAGCAACAGCATCACGAACAAGCTTACCTAGTTCGTCCCATTTACCTTCGTCGATAAGGTTAGTTGGAACCATCCAAGTACCGCCACACGCAAGTACAGAAGGGATAGATAGATATTCATCTACATTCTTTAAGCTTACGCCGCCAGTAGGCATGAATTTAACAGGGTAAACCGCTGTTAGTGCTTTAAGCATACCAGTACCGCCAGAAGGCTCAGCAGGGAAGAACTTCAACGTGCGAAGACCCATTTCCATTGCTTGCTCAACTAGGCTTGGGTTGTTTACGCCCGGTACGATAGCAACACCTTTATCGATACAGTATTGAACAGTACGTGGGTTAAAACCTGGGCTTACGATGAAATCAACACCCGCTTCGATAGATGCGTCAACTTGCTCGTTAGTCAGTACTGTACCTGAACCGATTAGCATGTCAGGGAACTCTTTACGCATGATGCGAATCGCTTCGATTGCACATTCTGTACGTAGTGTGATTTCTGCACATGGCATGCCGTTTTCAACAAGTGCTTTACCTAGAGGGATAGCGTCTTCAGCACGGTTGATAGCGATTACAGGAATTACTTTTAGGTTTGCTAGTTGTTCATTTAATGTAGTCATGAATTCTTTCTCACGTTAATTATGGGCTTGCTTTTAACTAAGCAAACCCTTGATTAATAGTTAAAGTGCGTAATTATAGAGACAGTTCAGGCGTCGCATCTACAGGAATGATAGCACCTGGATGCTGAATCACGGTTCCTGCCACAATATGACCTGCAAATGCTGCGTCACGAGCATTACCGCCGCTCAAACGCTTAGCCAAGAAGCCAGCACTGAACGAGTCGCCAGCAGCCGTAGTATCTACGATGTTGTCAACTGGGTTTGGAGCTACATATTGAGCACTTTGGCTTTCGACGACTAAGCAGTCTTTCGCACCACGTTTGATCACGATCTCTTTCACACCAGACTCAGACGTACGAGCAATACATTGTTCAATGCTTTCGTCGCCGTATAACTCTTGTTCATCATCAAACGTTAGTAGAGCCGTGTCGGTGTACTTAAGCATTTTCAAGTACCAAGAAATTGCTTCTTGTTGGCTTTCCCAAAGTTTAGGACGGTAGTTATTGTCGAAGAATACTTGACCGCCTTGAGCTTTAAATTTGTCTAAGAAGTTAAACAGCTGTGTGCGACCATTTTCTGTCAAGATAGCAAGCGTAATGCCACTTAGGTAAACCGCATCAAAAGAGAACAGCTTATCAAGTAGAGCAGGCGTGTCTTGCTGATCAAACATGAACTTCGCTGCAGCATCACTACGCCAGTAGTGGAAGCAACGCTCACCAGTTTCATCGGTCTCGATGTAATAAAGCCCTGGTTGTTTGTGATCGAGCTGAGCCACCAAGCTTGTGTCGATACCTTCAGCTTGCCACTTTTCTAACATGTCAGTACTGAATGGGTCAGTGCCCAGTGCTGTTACATAGCTTGTTTGGATATCTTGCTCTTTTGTTAAGCGTGACAAGTAAAGTGCAGTATTCAGCGTATCGCCACCAAAACTTTGCTTAAGCCCATCTTGTTTCTTTTGTAGCTCAACCATGCACTCGCCAATGACCGCGATGTTTAATGATTTCATATGCTTACCTTAGCAACTGAGGTTGCGCTATTCATTATTTTAAAAAGTCTTCACGCGCAGGGTTGAAGATATCAAGAAGGATGCTGTCTTGCTCTAGTGCAACAGCACCGTGCATCATGTGTTTACGAGCGAAGTAAGCGTCGCCTTCTTTAAGTACTCTCTTCTCGCCTTCGATCTCAGCTTCAAAGCTACCACGAACAACATAACCGATTTGGTCATGAATTTCGTGTGTGTGAGGATGGCCAATGGCACCCTTATCAAAACACAGGTGTACAGCCATTAGATCGTCAGTGTAAGCAACGATTTTACGTTTAATACCGCCACCAAGTTCTTCCCATGGATTTTCATCTAGCATAAAGAAAGAGTTCATTGTGTATCTCCTAATCTGTTTAAATCTTTTAAGTGTTACTTAGCTTGCATTCATAATAAGGGAACGAGCCTAATTGTAATACAATATATCTAAAATTGTGTGATATTGATCAAGTGATACTTTATATAGCGTAAATAAATCAACAACTTAACAAATGCTCGATATTTATCATTATTTAACTACATCAATGACTTATGGTGGTTTATGTGATTCTACTCATCATTTAGCACCGAATAGGTATGATTAAAGCTCATATTGTATTACTTTATATGGAGTTTGAAAATTTAATCAAAGTTTAAACAGATAAACTCTTTATTGAGGGTGACAAAGAATATGACTACCAAACCAGTATTGTTGACTGAAGCAGAAATTGAGCAACTTCACCTTGAAGTGGGCCGTTCTAGCTTAATGGGCAAAACCATTGCAGCGAACGCGAAAGACTTAGAAGCGTTTATGCGTTTACCTATCGATGTTCCAGGTCACGGTGAAGCAGGGGGTTACGAGCATAACCGCCATAAGCAAAATTACACGTACATGAACTTAGCTGGTCGCATGTTCTTGATCACTAAAGAGCAAAAATACGCTGACTTCGTTACAAAATTATTAGAAGTGTACGCAGACAAATATCTAACGTTTGATTACCACGTACAGAAAAACACTAACCCAACAGGTCGTTTGTTCCACCAAATCCTGAACGAGCACTGCTGGTTAATGTTTTCAAGCTTAGCTTACTCTTGTGTTGCTTCAACAATGACACAAGAACAACGTGACAACATTGAGTCTCGCATTTTCGAACCAATGTTAGAAATGTTCACGGTTAAATACGCACACGACTTCGACCGCATTCACAACCACGGAATTTGGGCAGTAGCCGCTGTGGGTATCTGTGGTCTTGCTCTAGGCAAGCGCGAGTACCTTGAAATGTCAGTGTACGGCATCGACCGTAACGATACTGGCGGTTTCCTAGCGCAAATTTCTCAACTGTTTGCACCTTCTGGTTACTACATGGAAGGTCCTTACTACCACCGTTACGCGATTCGTCCAACGTGTGTATTTGCTGAAGTTATTCACCGTCACATGCCTGAAGTTGATATCTACAACTACAAAGGCGGCGTGATTGGTAACACAGTACAAGCAATGCTTTCTACGGCTTACCCGAACGGTGAATTCCCAGCATTAAACGATGCGTCTCGTACTATGGGCATCACAGATATGGGTGTTCAAGTAGCGGTTAGCGTCTACAGCAAGCATTACTCTTCTGAAAGTGGCGTTGACCAAAACATTCTTGGTATGGCGAAGATTCAAGACGCAGTATGGATGCACCCATGTGGTCTTGAGCTATCTAAAGCCTACGAAGAGGCTTCAGCTAAACAAGAAATCGGCATGCCTTTCTGGCCAAGTGTTGAATTGAGCGAGGGTCCTGAAGGCCACAACGGCGCACAAGGCTTTCTCCGTATGCAGGATAAGAAAGGCGACGTTTCTCAACTTGTTATGAACTACGGCCAACACGGCATGGGCCACGGCAACTTCGATACGTTGGGTATTTCTTTCTTCAACCGCGGTCAAGAAGTGTTACGTGAATACGGCTTCTGTCGTTGGGTTAACGTTGAGCCAAAATTCGGCGGTCGTTACCTAGACGAAAACAAATCTTACGCTCGTCAAACGATTGCTCATAACGCAGTAACGATTGATGAAAAATGTCAGAACAACTTTGACGTTGAACGTGCAGACGCGGTACACGGTTTACCTCACTTCTTCAAAGTTGAAGACGAGAAAATCACTGGCATGAGCGCATTTGCTAACGATCACTACGAAGGTTTTGACATGCAACGCAGCGTGTTCATGCTAGACCTTGAAGAGTTTGAGTCTCCGCTATTGCTAGACTTGTACCGCTTAGGTTCTACAAAAGGCGGTGAAGGCGATCACCAATTTGACTACTCTCATCAATATCAAGGTCAAATTGTTCGCACTAACTTCGAATACCAAGCAAACAAAGAGCTAAATACACTAGGTAGTGACTTCGGTTACCAACACCTATGGAATGTAGCAAGTGGTGAAGTGAATGGCACTGCGTTAGTTAGCTGGTTACAAAACAACACGTACTACACTTGGTTGGGTACAAGTTCAAACGAGAACGGAGAAATCATCTTCACTCGCACTGGTGCTAACGATCCAAGCTTTAACCTACGTTCAGAGCCTGCATTCATTCTACGCAGCAAAGGCGAAACAACATTGTTTGCTTCTGTTCTAGAAACACACGGTTACTTTAACGAAGAATTCGAGCAATCAGTAAACGCTCGTGGTGTTGTGAAAAACATCAATGTTGTTGCTCACACGAATGTAGGTTCAGTAGTAGAGATTACGACAGAGAAATCAAACGTGACAGTGATGATCAGTAACCAACTTGGCGCGACTGACAGCACTGAACACAAAGTAGAACTGAACGGCAAAATATACAGCTGGACGGGCTTCTACTCAGTAGAAACAATTTTAAACCCAGAATTAGCAAGCACAACAGAGCAGGGGAAATAATAATGAGCTATCAACCACTTTTACTTAACTTTGATGAAGCAGCAGAGCTTCGTAAAGAACTTGGCAAGGATAGCCTTTTAGGTAACGCACTGACTCGCGACATTAAACAAACTGACGCTTACATGGCTGAAGTTGGCATTGAAGTACCAGGTCACGGTGAAGGCGGCGGTTACGAACACAACCGCCACAAGCAAAACTACATCCACATGGATCTAGCAGGTCGTTTGTTCCTTATCACTGAGGAAACAAAGTACCGTGATTACATCGTTGATATGCTAACAGCGTACGCGACGGTGTACCCAACACTTGAAAGCAACGTAAGCCGTGACTCTAACCCTCCGGGTAAGCTGTTCCACCAAACGTTGAACGAGAACATGTGGATGCTTTACGCTTCTTGTGCGTACAGCTGTATTTACCACACAATCTCTGAAGAGCAGAAGCGCCTGATCGAAGACGATCTTCTTAAGCAAATGATCGAAATGTTCGTTGTTACTTACGCACACGACTTCGATATCGTACACAACCACGGCCTATGGGCAGTGGCAGCAGTAGGTATCTGTGGCTACGCGATCAACGACCAAGAATCTGTAGACAAAGCACTATATGGCCTGAAACTAGACAAAGTAAGCGGCGGTTTCTTAGCGCAACTTGACCAACTGTTTTCGCCAGACGGCTACTACATGGAAGGTCCTTACTACCACCGTTTCTCTCTACGTCCAATTTACCTGTTCGCAGAAGCGATTGAACGTCGTCAGCCTGAAGTTGGTATCTATGAATTCAACGATTCAGTGATCAAGACAACGTCTTACTCTGTATTCAAAACCGCATTCCCAGACGGTACATTGCCAGCTCTGAACGATTCATCGAAGACAATCTCTATCAACGATGAAGGCGTTATCATGGCAACGTCTGTGTGTTACCACCGTTACGAGCAGACTGAAACTCTGCTTGGTATGGCTAACCACCAACAAAACGTTTGGGTTCATGCTTCAGGTAAAACATTGTCTGACGCGGTTGATTCAGCTGACGACATCAAAGCATTCAACTGGGGTAGCCTGTTTGTAACCGATGGCCCTGAAGGCGAAAAAGGCGGCGTAAGCATCCTTCGTCACCGTGACGAGCAAGATGACGACACGATGGCATTGATCTGGTTTGGTCAACACGGCAGCGATCACCAGTACCACTCTGCTCTAGACCACGGTCACTATGATGGACTGCACCTAAGCGTATTCAACCGTGGCCACGAAGTGCTGCACGATTACGGCTTCGGTCGCTGGGTTAACGTTGAGCCTAAGTTTGGCGGTCGTTACATCCCTGAGAACAAGTCTTACTGTAAGCAGACGGTTGCTCACAACACCGTAACGGTTGATCAGAAAACGCAGAACAACTTCAACACAGCATTGGCTGAGTCTAAGTTTGGTCAGAAGCACTTCTTCGTAGCAGACGACCAGTCTCTGCAAGGCATGAGTGGCACAATTTCTGAGTACTACACAGGCATAGACATGCAACGCAGCGTGATTCTTGCTGAACTTCCTGAGTTCGAGAAGCCACTAGTTATCGATGTATACCGCATTGAAGCTGACGCTGAGCACCAGTACGACCTACCCGTTCACCACTCTGGGCAGATCATCCGTACTGACTTTGATTACAACATGGAAAAAACGCTTAAGCCATTAGGTGAAGATAACGGTTATCAACATCTATGGAACGTTGCTTCAGGCAAAGTGAACGAAGAAGGTTCTTTAGTTAGCTGGCTACATGACAGCAGCTACTACAGCCTAGTAACCAGCGCGAATGCGGGCAGCGAAGTGATTTTTGCTCGCACTGGTGCTAACGATCCAGACTTCAACCTTAAGAGTGAGCCTGCGTTCATCTTACGTCAGTCTGGTCAAAACCACGTGTTTGCTTCTGTACTAGAAACGCATGGTTACTTTAACGAGTCTATCGAAGCCTCTGTAGGCGCTCGTGGTCTAGTTAAATCAGTGTCTGTTGTGGGCGATAACAGTGTCGGGACTGTTGTTCGCATTCAGACTACTTCTGGCAACACTTACCACTATGGTATTTCAAACCAAGCTGAAGACACGCAGCAAGCAACTCACACTGTTGAGTTCGCGGGTGAGACATACTCGTGGGAAGGATCATTTGCTCAACTGTAAATGATTAACATACATGTCGTTTAACGACGACATGTATTGATGTGGTGCTTTGCGGGAACGAAGCATCACATTGAAATTCAGTCGTGATTGAAAAATCATTCGTTGAAACCAACAACGACTGAAAACATCGGGAATAAGTCAAACCGAGTAACTCACTGCGAGTTGCTCGGTTTTTTTATGCGTGTAGGAAACAGAATTGAACGGCTTACTAGAAGGGATAAGGAACAAAGAGTTAACCCCAGCGAAGGAAAATAGCTAATGCTCACCTGTGTTTAGACTACAGTAACTGATAGGAATAAACGGTTAGGGAGTGAATCATGAAGTTAATGAAAGGGTTGGTATTAATACTAGCGGTCTCTTGTTCTACCTCTGTTTTTGCTAACGCTGTTTTAGCAAATGAAGAGTCTGATAGCAGTGTCGAAACTGGGGAGTTCGTACGTTATCAATATCAAGACAAGATCAGTTATGGAAAGTTAGATAAAGGCGCAGTGCTGCCAATTAGTGGCGACATCTTTGGCGAATATTCAGTCGCGAAGGCTTCGATTCCACTGGATTCGGTTGAAGTGCTACTGCCAACACAACCAGAGAAGGTATTCGCCGTCGGGATGAACTTCGCTAGCCACTTAGCTTCACCTGCCGATGCACCACCGCCGATGTTTCTTAAACTTCCTTCCTCTTTGATTCTCACAGGCGAAGTGATTCAAGTGCCACCAAAAGCAAGAAATGTTCACTTTGAAGGCGAGCTGGTGGTTGTGATTGGGAAAGAACTCAGTCAAGCCAGTGAAGAAGAAGCCGAACAAGCGATCTTTGGTGTCACGGTGGGCAATGATATTACAGAAAGAAGCTGGCAAGGCACGGACTTACAATGGCTTCGAGCGAAAGCTTCAGATGGCTTTGGCCCCGTTGGTAATACGATTGTTCGTGGTATCGATTATAACAACGTGCAATTAACCACGCGTGTAAATGGCAAGGTTGTTCAACAAGAGAATACATCGTTTATGATTCACAAACCTACAAAAGTCATCAGCTACTTGAGCCACTATTTTACCCTCAAACCGGGCGATCTTGTTTTCATGGGCACGCCGGGAAGAACCTATGCTTTGTCCGACAAGGACCAAGTGAGTGTCACGATTGAAGGGATAGGGACTGTGGTCAACGAAGTGCGGTTCTGATGGAATTGAATTAGCGTTGGGAGCTACAGAGCTTATGTCTGAATTTGCAGTACGTAGACGACTTGAACCTATTAATTTGAACTAGGTTAACTTGTGTAGTGAATAAACTAACCGTTTTTCGGTTCCATTATTTTAGCCCAATTGAGTGATGTTTTTGGAAGCGAGCAGAGAAAACGAGAATGACGAACCTACATGCTCGGCGAGGGTTTTGTTAGTGGTGTAACACAGTGTTTCTAGCTAAGAGAAATTAGATGCTTTCTAAGTGTTTGATTAATTGAATAAATTAACAGGTACTATCCGCTTTGATTTTACTCAATTGGCTGTAGGTTTAAATACTGTTATAGTGTTCCTTAAATAATACATAAACATAACATATAAATAAGCGAACTTATGGCTAGCACTTTTAATTCAATTTCGGGCTCGAAGCGTAGCCTGCACGTGCAAGTAGCACGCGAAATCGCTCGTGGAATTTTGTCTGGTGATCTGCCGCAAGGTTCTATTATTCCTGGTGAAATGGCGTTGTGTGAACAGTTTGGTATCAGCCGAACGGCACTTCGTGAAGCAGTTAAACTACTGACCTCTAAAGGTCTGTTAGAGTCTCGCCCTAAAATTGGTACTCGCGTAGTCGACCGCGCATACTGGAACTTCCTTGATCCTCAACTGATTGAATGGATGGACGGACTAACCGACGTAGACCAATTCTGTTCTCAGTTTTTAGGCCTTCGCCGTGCGATCGAGCCTGAAGCGTGTGCACTGGCGGCAAAATTTGCGACTGCTGAACAACGTATCGAGCTTTCAGAGATCTTCCAAAAGATGGTCGAAGTGGATGAAGCTGAAGTGTTTGACCAAGAACGTTGGACAGACATTGATACTCGTTTCCATAGCTTGATCTTCAATGCGACCGGTAACGACTTCTATCTACCGTTCGGTAATATTCTGACTACTATGTTCGTTAACTTCATCGTGCATTCTTCTGAAGAGGGAAGCACATGCATCAATGAACACCGCAGAATCTATGAAGCTATCATGGCCGGTGATTGTGACAAGGCTAGAATTGCTTCTGCTGTTCACTTGCAAGATGCCAACCATCGTTTGGCAACAGCATAATAGAAATGATTTAAAGCGCACCTGAGCCATCTCACTTTGAGATGAACATCCTCACGTTCGGATAAACGACTTTAAAAGGTATGCCTAGTGCATGCCTTTTTTGGTTTTTAGGCCGCGTGTTGCACTATCTGTAGCACTATTTTTGGTCAGTCTTTTCGCTACGTCTGTTAAGCTATTCTTCCACGTTACAACCCGCCTTATTTTTAACGTCTACGTAATAATCCCCAAGCATCGTTCTAAACACATTTTTAGACTGTCCGTATCAGACAAGTAGTTATGCGACAGCCGGGATTTTTCACCTCTCAGTATTCTAAATCTGGGGTTAAACAAACAGGGTTCTCGGATTTAATATTTAGATATTTAAATTGAATTCTAATGATATTACCCGCTCGATTTTGATAAAAAACACTGGTTTATTGTGTGATGAATGATGTGGATTTGGTCTCGAATTCTCTTTTATTATTTTTTAGGTCTTTATGTTTATATGTGTTTGGTTGTATTTGTTAATAAATGTGCAAAGTCTCGTTTTTGTTTTAAGTCGTTGTTTTTAAGGTGAAATTTATTTTAAGTGTTTGATCTTTTGGGTTTTTACCTAAAACCCTAACAATTTCCTTAATGGATTAGTCATATTCCATCCTATGTCATATATATAATTAACTTAATCAATTAAAATAAGATCACCATCACTTATTTGGATTATTGTACTACAAATAAAGAGTCGAATTTCCTATAGTCCTCGTAACAAATTATAACGGACAAAGGATACACGATGGAACTCAACACGATTATTGTCGGCATTTATTTCCTATTCTTGATTGCGATAGGTTGGATGTTTAGAACATTTACAAGCACTACTAGTGACTACTTCCGCGGGGGCGGTAACATGTTGTGGTGGATGGTTGGTGCAACCGCCTTTATGACCCAGTTTAGTGCATGGACATTCACCGGTGCAGCAGGTAAAGCGTATAACGATGGTTTCGCTGTAGCGGTCATCTTCGTAGCCAACGCATTTGGTTACTTCATGAACTACGCGTACTTCGCGCCGAAATTCCGTCAACTTCGCGTTGTTACGGTAATTGAAGCGATTCGTATGCGTTTTGGTGCGACCAACGAACAAGTATTCACTTGGTCTTCAATGCCGAACTCAGTGGTATCTGCGGGTGTGTGGTTAAACGCATTGGCAATCATCGCTTCGGGTATCTTCGGTTTCGACATGAACATGACTATCTGGGTAACTGGCCTAGTGGTGTTGGCGATGTCGGTAACAGGTGGTTCATGGGCGGTAATCGCATCTGACTTCATGCAGATGGTTATCATCATGGCGGTAACGGTAACTTGCGCGGTTGTAGCGGTTGTTCAAGGTGGTGGTGTGGGTGAGATTGTTAACAACTTCCCAGTACAAGATGGTGGTTCGTTCCTTTGGGGCAACAACATCAACTACCTAAGCATCTTTACGATTTGGGCATTCTTCATCTTCGTTAAGCAGTTCTCAATCACGAACAACATGCTTAACTCATACCGTTACCTAGCAGCAAAAGATTCAAAGAATGCAAAGAAAGCCGCACTGCTTGCTTGTGTGTTGATGTTGTGTGGTGTGTTTATTTGGTTCATGCCTTCTTGGTTCATTGCAGGTCAAGGTGTCGATTTATCAGCGGCTTACCCGAATGCAGGTAAAAAAGCGGGTGATTTTGCTTACCTATACTTTGTACAAGAGTACATGCCAGCAGGTATGGTTGGTCTATTAGTTGCCGCGATGTTTGCAGCGACAATGTCTTCAATGGACTCAGGTCTAAACCGTAACTCAGGTATCTTTGTTAAGAACTTCTACGAAACAATCGTTCGTAAAGGTCAAGCATCAGAGAAAGAGTTAGTAACCGTATCTAAAATTACTTCAGCGGTATTTGGTTTCGCTATTATCCTAATCGCACAGTTCATCAACTCATTAAAAGGTTTGAGCCTGTTTGATACGATGATGTACGTAGGTGCGTTAATCGGCTTCCCTATGACGATTCCTGCATTCCTTGGTTTCTTCATCAAGAAGACTCCGGACTGGGCTGGTTGGGGTACGCTAGTTGTTGGTGGTATCGTATCTTATGTGGTTGGTTTTGTTATCAACGCGGAGATGGTAGCAGCGGCGTTTGGTCTTGATACTCTAACAGGACGTGAATGGTCTGACGTTAAAGTTGCGATTGGTCTGATTGCTCACATCACGCTAACTGGTGGCTTCTTCGTACTATCTACGATGTTCTACAAGCCTCTATCAAAAGAACGTCAAGCGGATGTTGATAAGTTCTTTGGCAACTTAGATACACCATTAGTAGCAGAATCGGCAGAGCAAAAAGTGTTGGATAACAAACAACGTCAAATGCTTGGTAAACTGATTGCGGTAGCGGGTGTTGGTATCATGTTGATGGCTCTTCTTACTAACCCAATGTGGGGACGCCTAGTCTTCATCTTATGTGGTGTGATAGTTGGTGGTGTCGGTGTTCTACTTGTGAAAGCGGTCGATGACGGCGGCAAGCAAGCGAAAGCAGTAACAGAAAGCTAATACATAGAAAACGTTTATAATAGAATGCGACGACTCGAAAGGGCGTCGCATTTTTTATTCTGCGGAACCGGAAAACCGTCAGGTGAAAGATATCTGACCTAAATCACGAAAACTGTACAAAGTGGTTCAATCGAATCGAAATATATTCAATTGTCCTACAATAAGACGTATATTGATCGCAATTCCTTTCAATCAACTTGAAAATAAGTGAGTTAGAATGAGCGACCAAAAATCTCTTGATGCAATCAGGAAGATGAAGCTGGAAAACGATACTTCAGCAGGTAATCTTGTAGACCTACTCCCTATCGAAGTTCAAACACGTGACTTTGACCTATCATTCCTAGACACCTTGAGCGAAGCACGTCCGCGTCTTCTTGTTCAAGCTGATCAGTTAGAAGAATTCAAAGCGAAAGTGAAAGCTGATGAAGCTCACTGCATGTTTGATGACTTCTACAACAACTCGACAGTTAAGTTCCTTGAGACTGCTCCTTTTGAAGAGCCTCAAGCGTACCCAGCTGAGACGGTAGGTAAAGCTTCTCTATGGCGTCCTTATTGGCGTCAAATGTACGTTGATTGCCAAATGGCACTGAACGCGACACGTAACCTAGCGATTGCTGGTGTTGTGAAAGAAGATGAAGCGCTCATTGCGAAAGCAAAAGCTTGGACTCTAAAACTGTCTACGTACGATCCAGAAGGCGTGACTTCTCGTGGCTATAACGATGAAGCGGCTTTCCGTGTTATCGCTGCTATGGCTTGGGGTTACGACTGGCTACACGGCTACTTCACAGATGAAGAACGTCAGCAAGTTCAAGATGCTTTAATTGAGCGTCTAGACGAAATCATGCACCACCTGAAAGTGACGGTTGACCTATTAAACAACCCGCTAAACAGCCACGGTGTTCGTTCTATCTCTTCTGCTATCATCCCAACGTGTATCGCGCTTTACCACGATCACCCGAAAGCAGGCGAGTACATCGCTTACGCTCTAGAATACTACGCAGTACACTACCCACCATGGGGCGGTGTAGACGGCGGTTGGGCTGAAGGTCCTGACTACTGGAACACACAAACAGCATTCCTAGGCGAAGCATTCGACCTATTGAAAGCATACTGTGGCGTAGACATGTTTAACAAAACATTCTACGAAAACACAGGTGACTTCCCACTTTACTGTATGCCTGTTCACTCTAAGCGCGCGAGCTTCTGTGACCAGTCTTCAATCGGTGATTTCCCAGGTTTAAAACTGGCTTACAACATCAAGCACTACGCAGGTGTTAACCAGAAGCCTGAGTACGTTTGGTACTACAACCAACTGAAAGGCCGTGATACTGAAGCACACACCAAATTCTACAACTTTGGTTGGTGGGACTTCGGCTACGACGATCTTCGTTTTAACTTCCTTTGGGATGCTCCTGAAGAGAAAGCACCATCGAATGATCCACTGTTGAAAGTATTCCCAATCACGGGTTGGGCTGCATTCCACAACAAGATGACTGAGCGTGATAACCATATTCACATGGTATTCAAATGTTCTCCGTTTGGCTCAATCAGCCACTCTCACGGTGACCAAAACGCATTCACGTTGCACGCATTCGGTGAAACGCTAGCGTCAGTAACAGGTTACTACGGTGGTTTCGGTGTAGACATGCACACTAAGTGGCGTCGTCAAACATTCTCTAAAAACCTTCCACTATTTGGCGGTAAAGGTCAGTACGGCGAGAACAAGAACACAGGCTACGAAAACCACCAAGATCGCTTCTGTATCGAAGCGGGCGGCACTATCTCTGACTTCGATACAGAATCTGATGTGAAGATGGTTGAAGGTGATGCAACGGCATCTTACAAGTACTTCGTTCCTGAAATCGAATCTTACAAGCGTAAAGTCTGGTTCGTTCAAGGTAAAGTATTCGTAATGCAAGACAAGACTACGCTTTCTGAAGAGAAAGACATGACTTGGCTAATGCACACAACTTTCGCAAACGAAGTGGCAGACAAGTCTTTCACTATCCGCGGTGAAGTTGCACACCTAGACGTAAACTTCATCAACGAGTCTGCTGATAACATCACTTCAGTTAAGAACGTTGAAGGTTTCGGCGAAGTTGACCCATACGAGTTTAAAGATCTTGAGATCCACCGTCACGTTGAAGTGGAATTCAAGCCATCGAAAGAGCACAACATCTTGACGCTTCTCGTTCCTAATAAGAACGAAGGCGAGCAAGTTGAAGTGTCTCATAAGCTTGAAGGCAACACGTTACTGCTAAATGTTGACGGTGAAACGGTTTCAATCGAACTGTAATCCGCTGAAGTAACAGAAGCTAGATATTAAAACTCCGAGTGAAAGCTCGGAGTTTTTTTGTTTGTCTAGTTAGCTGGAAGAGTTAAATCAGTTAGCAAACCCATCGGGTTGCAAGAAAACTTAATTGGCCAGAGATAAATAGCTTCTTGATGCTAAGTCAGTGGCTCAAGGGGCTGAATCTGGACACTGATGCACACAAAGGCCGGATATGTACTTAGCCACTATGCTGAATGAAATGTGCGGGAGTCGTATAAGAGACTCGCATGTATCGCTCTGTTAGAAGAATAGGGCGCCAACGCCTGTTTCCTAGAAATTGTTATGACTTACTTTTCCGTGAACAGCCTAATCACTGGCTGAGTAAGGGAGGAGTGAACTATACATAGGTAAAGGCGTAGCTTGTTCTTACTAATCGTATGACATTTAACGTATGTTATTTCATCAATAGACGGTTTTTTAGGTGGCATATAGTTCCTGTAAGTACAAAGCGTGCCCCATATTTTCTCGTAAAGTGAACCCCCGTCACAACTTGCGTCTAACCATCAAATCAATGCCCTAAAACTATTGCGAAACGAGAAATACGTAGTTATTATAATGAGCATATAATCATACAATACTATATTTGGAGTTTGAACATGACTAAACCTGTAATCGGTTTCATTGGCCTAGGTCTTATGGGCGGCAACATGGTTGAAAACCTGCAAAAGCGCGGCTACCACGTAAACGTAATGGATCTAAGCGCTGAAGCTGTTGCTCGCGTTACAGACCGCGGTAATGCGACTGCATTCACTTCTGCTAAAGAACTCGCTGCGGCAAGTGACATTGTTCAGTTTTGTCTTACAACTTCAGCTGTTGTTGAAAAAATCGTATACGGCGAAGACGGTGTTCTTGCGGGCATCAAAGAAGGCGCAGTACTAGTAGACTTCGGTACTTCTATCCCTGCTTCTACTAAGAAAATCGGCGCAGCTCTTGCTGAAAAAGGCGCGGGCATGATCGACGCACCTCTAGGTCGTACTCCTGCACACGCTAAAGATGGTCTTCTGAACATCATGGCTGCTGGCGACATGGAAACTTTCAACAAAGTTAAACCTGTTCTTGAAGAGCAAGGCGAAAACGTATTCCACCTAGGCGCTCTAGGTTCTGGTCACGTAACTAAGCTTGTAAACAACTTCATGGGCATGACGACTGTTGCAACTATGTCTCAAGCTTTCGCTGTTGCTCAACGCGCTGGTGTTGATGGCCAACAACTGTTTGATATCATGTCTGCAGGTCCATCTAACTCTCCGTTCATGCAATTCTGTAAGTTCTACGCAGTAGACGGCGAAGAGAAGCTAGGTTTCTCTGTTGCTAACGCTAACAAAGACCTTGGTTACTTCCTTGCACTTTGTGAAGAGCTAGGTACTGAGTCTCTAATCGCTCAAGGTACTGCAACAAGCCTACAAGCTGCTGTTGATGCAGGCATGGGTAACAACGATGTACCAGTAATCTTCGACTACTTCGCTAAACTAGAGAAGTAATCGACGTACGACCTCGCTAGGGTATCGCTTGTCTTCTAGGCGGCGATACCTCAGCGAGGTTCGTTTTTATCTGCCATATCCAATCCTTTGTTCTCTGTTTAAAATCTTCTACTTCTACTTCTACTTCTACTTCAATTCCCTCAGCTACACCTTATCAAAACTCTGTTTAACTCTGTTACTGCCTCAATTCCTATTTTTTCTATATCTATATCTATATCTATATCTATATCTATTCTAACGGCAAGTTCAAAGCCTTCTAGCACCCACTCGTTCACTCACTTTTCCTCGCAAGCTTAAACCAGTGCACTTAACTGACTGTTAGCGATGGGTTAAAACGACTCGTATATTGGGTCTGAAAAGAAAGTAAAAAAAAAGCCCACACAGCTGGTGACTGTGTGGGCGTATTCGGACTAGCCGTCTGGAAAAACCAATGAACGAGACAAGTAAAATAACGATTAACGAGATCCCCCGACAGTCTCTACATTAAACGTGTTCAATGACCTTAAAGCGCGTTGCTTCAATTACCACTTTGAATTGCACAAAAGCATCCAGAAATAACTTAAGTTATGATTCAAGTACACCATACATTAGGGGTTATTGTATTACAAATAAATCTAAAGGTTGAATGCCTTTAGTGAATGGTTGGTTAGTGAAAATGTGACTTAAGGCTCACTTTCTAGTCAGTGAATCGAAATTGATATTAATAATTTGATTAGAAGCATTATCGGCGAATTTATTTGGTTGTTATTTAAAAGTCGATCATTTTTCGTGATTTACTTGCTCTTTCCCAATCGCGTTAAAAGCCAAGACTCATAAATGATACCTATGTCACAGGGTGGTTTTAGCCAGTTTTAATATGTCAATATCGCTCACAGAAAGTTTCGCTAATTAAACATACAATATTAATTAAAGTAATGGTTGTGACGATGAATCGGCATGAACAAGTTTCGCTTCCCGTATCTTCGAAAATGTAAAAAATGACCATTTCATTCGGATGAAAATAATAGACATAGGTTGATATGGATGATGAGTTTTATGAATTCAAAATTGTCTCTAGGGTTTAAAGGAAAATTGATTTTAATGGTGGCGATCGTCAGTTCTAGTGCGTTGGCATTTACGAACTGGTTTACGCTTGACTTAGCAGCAGACCAGGTAAACCAAACGATTTATAACGAGATTGACCACTCGCTAACGATAGAAATCAATCAAATAGAAAGTACCGTTCAGCGCACTATCGATACCGTAAACTCTGTCGCACAAGAGTTCATGAAATCCCCATACCAAGTGCCTAATGAAGCGCTTATGCATTACGCAGCCAAGCTCGGTGGCATTGATAAAATCGTAGTTGGTTTTGACGACGGCCGTTCTTACACTTCTCGTCCGTCAGAGTCTTTCCCTAACGGTGTTGGAATCAAAGAAAAGTACAATCCAACCACTCGACCTTGGTATCAACAAGCGAAATTGAAATCAGGCTTATCTTTTAGTGATCTGTTTTTCACTAAGAGTACTCAAGTGCCTATGATTGGTGTGACGTACTCATACCAAGATCGCGTCATCATGGCCGACATACGTTTTGACGATTTGGAAACGCAGCTTGAACAGTTGGACAGCATCTACGAAGCCAAAGGTATTATCATCGACGAGAAGGGCATGGTGGTCGCTTCAACAATCGAAAACGTACTTCCGCAAAGCAATATATCTTCCGCAGATACGCGGATGAAACTCAACAGTGCCATTGAACAGCCTGATCAATTCATTGAGGGTGTGATTGATGGTAACCAGAGAATATTGATGGCCAAGAAAGTGGATATTGGCAGCCAGAAAGAGTGGTTCATGATCTCTAGTATTGACCCTGAGCTCGCGCTCAATCAGTTGAATGGCGTGATGTCGAGTGCGCGCATCCTTATCGTGGCTTGTGTGCTTGGCTCGGTGATATTGATGATTTTGCTTCTAAATCGTTTTTATCGCCCAATCGTGTCACTACGCAAAATCGTCCACGACCTATCTCAAGGTAACGGAGACCTGACTCAAAGGCTTGCTGAGAAGGGGAATGATGACTTAGGACATATCGCCAAAGACATCAACTTGTTCATTATCGGCTTACAAGAGATGGTTAAGGATGTGAAATATAAGAACTCGGATCTCGATACCAAGGTACTGAGTATTCGCGAAGGCTGTAAAGAAACCAGCGACGTACTGCAAGTTCATACTGATGAAACGGTTCAAGTGGTCTCTGCGATTAACGGCTTGTCTGAAGCATCGAATGAAGTAGAAAAGAGTTCTCAGTCCGCGGCAGAAGCAGCAAGAGAAGCGGCTGTGTTCAGTGATGAGACTAAACAGATTAACACCGTGACGGAAACCTATATCAGTGATCTTGAGAAGCAAGTCTGCACCACTTCTGATGATATTCGCTCAATGGCCAATGAAACGCAGAGCATCCAGTCTATTGTGTCTGTGATTGGCGGGATTGCGGAACAAACTAATTTGCTGGCATTGAATGCGTCAATTGAAGCGGCGAGAGCGGGTGAACATGGTCGAGGTTTCGCGGTGGTTGCTGATGAAGTCCGTGCGTTAGCCAACCGAACGCAAATCAGTACCTCTGAAATTGATGAAGCGTTATCTGGCTTGCAGTCTAAATCAGATGGTTTGGTTAAATCGATTGAGTTGACCAAAAGTAACTGTGAACTGACTCGCGCTCAAGTGGTTCAAGCTGTAAACATGTTGGCGAAGCTAACCGAGCAGATGGAAACAGTAAGTCGTTTCAACAATGACATTTCGGGTTCATCTGTTGAGCAAAACGCCCTTATTCAGAGCATTGCTAAGAACATGCATAAGATTGAAAGCTTTGTTGAGGAACTTAATAAGCTAAGCCAAGATCAGTTGACTGAATCAGCAGAAATCAAAACACTTAACGGTAGCGTTAGTGAGTTGATGAGCAGCTTTAAGGTTTAATCTTTCTAATATTTATATCTAAAAATCAACATACTAAGTTTAGTTGTTGATCTGAGAGCCACTCATTAACTGTCGAGTTTAGAGTGGCTTTTCTGCGTTGTTCTTGAATCTAATTCTACGCAATATCCGTTAATTTCACTTCATTTGCCGTATCTCACATTCTGATAAATAGATAATTGACATAAAATAGTACAAATATACATTATCACTCTACTCTTATGGATAAGTGAGATAAATGTGAATAAGCCAATCATCATCGTTGCGCTCGCTTCGCTCACATACGGCTGCGGTGGAAGCAGCTCAAGCGATAGCAATGACTCTTCTGATAACACCAGTCCAGGTACTTCTTATGGTGTTGTTGCGCCTTATGAGATTGCTAAGTATCAAAACATCCTCTCGAGTTCTGACCTTCAGGTATCGGATCCTAATGGCACAGAGGGTAATAAAACTTCTGAAGTTAAAGGTGGGGATTTCGATGGCTACATCAGTGATTATTTTTACGCGGATGAAGAGACGGAAAACCTAATCTTCAAAATGGCGAACTATAAGATGCGTTCAGAGGTTCGTGAGGGAGAAAACTTCGATATCAATGAAACTGGTGTAAGACGAAGCCTGTATGCGGAAATAAGCTTACCTGATATCGAACATGCAATGGCGAGTTCACCCGCTGATCATGATGAAGTGACGTTGCTACAGATACACAATAAGGGCACTGACGAGAATGGTACGGATTATATCCCTCATCCGCTATTGCGTGTAGTTTGGGAGCAGGAACGAGATGGCCTCACAGGTCACTACTGGGCGGTCATGAAAAACAATGCCATTGACTGTAGCAGTGCTGCTGACTCTTCGGATTGTTACGCCACTTCATATAATCGCTACGATTTGGGAGAGGCGGATCTCGATAGTTTCACCAAGTTTGATCTTTCTGTTTATGAAAACACCCTTTCGCTCAAAGTGAACGATGAAGTTAAAGTCGACGAAGACATCACCTACTGGCAGCACCTACTGAGTTACTTTAAAGCAGGTATCTATAATCAATTTGAAAATGGTGAAGCTACGGCCCACTTTCAGGCTTTGCGATACACTACAACACAGGCCAACGGCTCAAACGATTGGGATATTAATGATTGGAAGTTGACGATTCCTGCGAGTAAAGACACCTGGTATGGAAGTGGGGGTGACAGTGCGGCTGAACTAGAACCTGAGCGCTGCGAATCGAGCAAAGACCTTCTCGCCAATAACAGTGATGTCTACGACAGCGATATTGGTCTTTCTTATTTCAATACCGATGACGGAAGAATGCACTTTAGAGCTGATATGGGATATGGCACTAGTACACAAAACTCTAGCTATATTCGTTCTGAGCTCAGGGAGTTGTATCAAAGCAGTGCTCAACCGGATTGTAGCACCAGCGATGAAGATACAAGTTGGTATTTGGAGGACACTAGAACGAACGCTACCAGTCACGAGTTAACCGCAAGCTTACGAATTGAAGACTACCCGAACATCAATAATCAAGATCCAAAAGTGGTAGTTGGGCAAATCCATGGTTGGAAGATCAATCAAGCATTGGTGAAGTTGTTATGGGAAGGAGAGAGTAAGCCAGTAAGAGTGATACTGAACTCCGATTTTGAACGCAACAACCAAGACTGTAACCATTGTGACCCATTCAGTGTCGAGTTAGGTACTTATTCGGCAAGTGAAGAGTGGCGATATACGATTCGCGCTGATCAAGACGGTGTCTACTTGGCGACTCATGATTTAGATGGAACCAATACTGTTTCTCACTCAATCCCTTGGGGACAAGATTACCCAGATAAAAATGGGGACACGGTCTCGTTGACGTCAGATTGGACATCGACAGACATCGCTTTCTATTTCAAAGCGGGCATCTACCCACAATTTAAGCCTGATAGCGACTATGCGGGTGAAGTGTTTGATGTGAGCTTTAGTTCTCTAAGAGCAGAGCATCACTGAGTTCTCTGATGTTTGATTAGCCATGTCGGTAATGAAGAAGACCATATTGATTCCTAACAATGTGGTCTTTTTTTGTTTTTGGACACTTACAGTGATGTGTTTGTAGGGACAAATGTTCTGCTTGAACCCTGCAAATACATACGATTACAGCTCGCTTGCTCTGCCCTTGCTAGCTCATTTCGCATTCTAAATTCTTATATATTGTCTTTTATCAATAGGAAATGTGATCCAGTTAAAGTATGGAAAAATCGGAAAGTGTTCCTAGTCTCATTTATCCAACGAAGTGTTTTATTTGTATTATAAGATTACGTAATATTTTCATGTTATCGCAAATACTGATAGGTGAATCGCCTTATAGCTCGTGTTTGCTGATTTAGCTTTCACTTACGAACGCTGTCTTTGTATTATAATAATGGATTAAATATGAAACAAATTACTCTAAAAACTTTACTCGCTTCTTCTATTCTACTTGCGGTTGGTTGTGCGAGCACGAGCACGCCTACTGCTGATTTTCCAAATAACAAAGAAACTGGTGAAGCGCTTCTGACGCCAGTTGCTGTTACCGCTAGTAGCCATGATGGTAACGGACCTGATCGTCTCGTTGACCAAGACCTAACTACACGTTGGTCATCTGCGGGTGACGGCGAGTGGGCAACGCTAGACTATGGTTCAGTACAAGAGTTTGACGCGGTTCAGGCATCTTTCAGTAAAGGTAATCAGCGCCAATCTAAATTTGATATTCAAGTGAGTGTCGATGGCGAAAGCTGGACAACGGTACTAGAAAACCAACTAAGCTCAGGTAAAGCGATCGGCCTAGAGCGTTTCCAATTTGAGCCAGCAGTGCAAGCACGCTACGTAAGATACGTTGGTCACGGTAACACCAAAAACGGTTGGAACAGTGTGACTGGATTAGCGGCGGTTAACTGTAGCATTAACGCATGTCCTGCTAGCCATATCATCACTTCAGACGTGGTAGCAGCAGAAGCCGTGATTATCGCTGAAATGAAAGCGGCAGAAAAAGCACGTAAAGATGCGCGCAAAGATCTACGCTCTGGTAACTTCGGTGTAGCAGCGGTTTACCCTTGTGAGACGACCGTTGAATGTGACACTCGCAGTGCACTTCCAGTTCCGACAGGCCTACCAGCGACACCAGTTGCTGGTAACGCACCGAGCGAAAACTTTGACATGACGCATTGGTACCTATCTCAACCATTCGACCATGACAAAAATGGCAAACCTGATGACGTTTCTGAGTGGAACCTTGCAAACGGTTACCAACACCCTGAAATCTTCTACACAGCTGATGACGGCGGCCTAGTATTCAAAGCTTACGTGAAAGGTGTACGTACCTCTAAAAACACTAAGTACGCGCGTACAGAGCTTCGTGAAATGATGCGTCGTGGTGATCAGTCTATTAGCACTAAAGGTGTTAACAAGAACAACTGGGTATTCTCAAGCGCGCCTGAATCTGACTTGGAGTCGGCGGCGGGGATTGACGGCGTTCTAGAAGCGACATTGAAAATCGACCACGCAACAACGACAGGTAATGCGAATGAAGTAGGTCGCTTTATCATTGGTCAGATTCACGATCAAAACGATGAGCCGATTCGTTTGTACTACCGTAAATTGCCAAACCAAGCAACGGGCGCAGTTTACTTTGCACACGAAAGCCAAGACGCGACCAAAGAGGACTTCTACCCTCTAGTGGGCGACATGACGGCTGAAGTGGGTGAAGACGGTATTGCACTTGGTGAAGTGTTCAGCTACCGCATTGACGTTAAAGGCAACACGATGACTGTTAGCTTAATGCGTGAAGGCAAAGACGACGTTGTACAAGTCGTTGATATGAGCGAAAGCGGCTACGACGTTGGTGGCAAATACATGTACTTCAAAGCGGGTGTTTACAACCAAAACATCAGCGGTGACCTAGACGATTACTCACAAGCGACTTTCTACCAGCTAGACGTATCGCACGATCAATACAAAAAGTAATCTAACCGAATAACACTTAATACTAAAGCAATCGCAATAGCCTCCAGTCTCAGGGTTTGGAGGCTTTTTTGTGTCTATTGTTTGGGCGTAATATTATGATTTGATTAAGTAAAAGTAGGGAGGCTATCAGTTACACAGAATTTGGGAGATTATCATCAAGCTCATTCATTATTAACTTGAGTCACTATCAGTTTTAGTCACCATTAACCCCCCAAGCGCCGATCACCATTAACCTCGATCATGATTAATCTCAGTTACTAATAGGCCAACTTGTCGCGAATTCAAACCCAAATAATGTCGTGATGTTTATCGAAATCACCATAGCTCGAAAACTTTGACCTCGTTCTCAAGGCTTTGCCAATGCACGAACGTATTATTGTGCGTGGTCTACTTATAAACGTTAGCTCGGCTGACTACTCCCGTACTGTTCTTGAAACCGTCACTTTTGGGTTGTTTAGTAAGACTCCTAGTAACAGCCATAAATAGTGCTTTAACTTTTTCATAATTAGAAGGGTAGGGTTAGCCATCACTCTATTAGCTCTTATGCTTTATGAAATACATAGGTAGGTTTAAGTCGATAATCAAACGACTCTAACAGCTCACGGGTATGCGCTTTAGCGTTAGTTATTTGCAGGCCGTAAATGCTCTGATTGTAATGGTACGGTGACGCTGAATAATAATTTGTTGGATAAGTGTAAAGCTGAGGGTTTTTATCTATATATGATAGATACAGGGCTTTGAAAGGGCTAAATAAGTAGGGAGGACAGAGTGATAATTTGCACTACAGTTATTCTAGTTTGGAATTGGAGATAATCAGGGATATTGACTTGTTAAATGTAAGCGCATCATACCTCTGTATTCTAAAGAATCAAAAAGCCATAGCAGTTGCTATGGCTTTGGATAAGTCAGGTTCTAAGATAAGAAAACAGCATGTCAACTTGTCTGTTTTGATATTTTTAGTCTTAGTTCAAGATATTTTCTTTACCTGTCGCAGTGTTCACGGCAGATGGTTGTGCGTAGATGGCTGTATTTCTTATATCTTCACCGTTGTCAGCTGAAAGTAGGGTCTTGTAACCATTGAACGTATTGCTTTCGATAGTGACATTACAGCTAAGGTTGTTATCACTATTCTTTATGACGGCACTGCTAGAATCACCAACTTTAATTCCGCCCACATCACTACCACCAGATTTAATAGTGAATGTATTGTTTGTGATTTGTGAACCAAATCGCGCGTTGTTACTGCTACAGTTAATACGAATTGCATTATTTTGGATACTGCCACTTAAACCGACAAACTCGCTACTATCTAATGTAAAGTAACCTCGAGAGAATAACCAACTTGCTTTTTTCTCGCCCAGATCATCTCCGGTAATGCCGTTTGCATCGAACTTTAGGTTTTCAAGTGCTACAGGATCTGAATCTTTACCAATTTTACCAATGATGATCGCACCAGTTTCATTATCCGAAGTACCTGCTGACTCTCTACCAAAACATCCGGCCAAATTATCATTGGCAAAAGTCATGTTTTTGATACTAGCACCGGGTGCAGTGACATCAATACAAGCATCTCCGGTAATTGTTACCAAACTAGCACCATCAAGTATAACGGCTTTGTTTAACTCGATAACGCCAGTATCAAAGGTACCTTGAGATGATAGTTCAATAATCGCGCCATCTTCTGCTGATGCAATCGCAGCGTTCACATCATCGACTGATTTAGGCTTTCCATCATCGGCATTTTCTAATGCAGTTATAACAGATTCATCTGTAATCTCTGTTGCTGAGTAAGCTGTTTCTACGTCATCTTTTTCACAGGTCATATCTAGCTGTTGCTCAGTCACTGTGTAAGTACAGTCCTTACCTTCAAATGAAACAACACCTTCTTCTTCAGCAGTATATATTGAACTCTCAAAAGTGAAGCCATTAGCTACGTCTCCACTGTAAATGCTTAGAGCACGAGTACCTTCCTCATTATTATCAAAGCGATATGGTGAAGTTCCGCTGAGTGACTGTGCAGCAACAGCACCACCTGTCAGATCCCAATAGACGTTTTCTATAGAGTAAACTTCAACAGGTTCAACAGGTTCAACAGGGTCGGTTCCGCCTGGGTCTGTTGGAATAGGTAAACCATCACTGTTACAACCGAATAATAAACCTGTCGAAAGAGCGACAGCTGTAGCGACTTTAGAAATTTGCATAAAATATTCTCTTTATGATATTAAATCCATATGTAAATCACATAAGAAATAGATAATGAATAGTCGTTAAATATTTATTAGGACGAAGCTAATTCTGATTAGAACATCCTATTATTTAAAATAAAGTAATTAAAATATGCCCAAATAAATTACAAGAGGAGAGGGCTATTTTATATTATGGCTATTTTATTATTAGAATGAGTAAGCAATACCAACACGGTATTTAGCTTCACGATCTTTTGAAGATGAACTGATATCAGAAGACCAGATTTCAGCAAAAGGTTTCCAAGAACCGAACTTGTAGTTTACTTTTAAGCCAGCATCCCATTCCCAGTCATCACTATTATAAAGAAGTACGTTATCCAAAGATTTTACATAGTTTGCTTCGTAAGAAAGGCCAAGCTTAGGTAGAGATTCAATTTTGTAAGAGCCCGTCAGTGTAACTTTAGACTTTTGAGCTGATTCTAAACGCTCGCCAGTTTCAGAATCTTTGTCACCAAATTGTGTGTGGTTGCGGAAATCAGCATATTCATGACGGTAACGAATTGCGGTCGTTAAACCCATGTCTGCTTTATAACCAACGCGGAACTGAGGTTTGAACGTAACCTTCTTCATCTTCCAATCGCCATCGTTAGCATTAGGCTCATCCCAATCCCAGGCAATAGGCATACCCATTTGTAGATACCAATTATTGTCTATTTTGTATGTCGCAGTGTTATCGATCTCCATACCATAGATGTACCAATTGCCATCATAAAAACTCTGGCTGTTTGCTGATTTAACAGAACCTGAATCTTCATCATAGTAAGAGTCATCACCGTGGAACTTAAGTTCTAGACCAGTAGAGTGCTTCCACTTGTCTGACAGCTTAAAGCTTTCACCTAGCTTAACTCGGTGTTGATGGCGAGCGTCTACGTGAGCCGTATCACCATTAGTCTTTGTATAATCCGTCGCAGCACGATACTCGTAACGATAATCAAGAGATGCACCAGCAGCTGTGCCCGCCAAAAGAGTACATGCAACAGCTGCAGCAATTTTTGTAACAGAATTCATACCTTTGTCTCACTATTATTTTTTTATTTTGGATACATCCAATGTACCCCTGATTCACAAACCAACACCTTACATGGTATTAAATTAATGTATGACAAATATGGTATTTATTTCTAGGGTAGATTTCTGTGAGATCTATCAAAAGTTCCGACTAATGGCCTATTTATATAGCTAAATGTTATGAATATCTCAATTTAAGGCTTGCCAATCAAATCAATCATGACTCAGTTCTCATATTAACAAACCTTGTAAGCTCAGTTATATGTATGTGTTAAAATAATACAAATATAAGGATGTTCCCACGCTTTCATATCGATGTTCTAGTTATTGTGGTTTAAACATAGCGGAGCATGTTGAGGGATATAGATATAAACCACCGTCAAATGTTTGGTAAAAGTTAAAAGATGGCGAAATGTAAATTCTATTTATTTATTGATTGGTTTATTTAAGTCGAAGAGAAAATATTTAGTACTAATTCGTGTTCAAAAGTAGTTTTTGTGCTGAGAGTGTACTCAGTATCTGTTAACAATAAAGGATGAGTCATGTTTAAGAAAAACATATTAGCAGTGGCGTTATTAGCGACTGTACCAATGGTTACTTTCGCAAATAACGGTGTTTCTTACCCCGTACCTGCCGATAAATTCGATATGCATAATTGGAAAATAACCATACCTTCAGATATTAATGAAGATGGTCGTGTTGATGAAATAGAGGGGGTAGCCATGATGAGCTACTCACATAGTGATTTCTTCCATCTTGATAAAGACGGTAACCTTGTATTTGAAGTTCAGAACCAAGCGATTACGACAAAAAATTCGAAGAATGCGCGTTCTGAATTACGACAAATGCCACGAGGCGCTGACTTCTCTATCGATACGGCTGATAAAGGAAACCAGTGGGCACTGTCGAGCCATCCATCAGCAAACGAGTACAGTGCGGTTGGCGGTACACTAGAAGCGACACTAAAAGTGAATCACGTTTCAGTTAACGCAAAGTACCCAGAAAAATACCCAGCGCATTCTGTTGTGGTTGGTCAGATTCATGCTAAAAAACACAATGAGCTAATCAAAGCTGGAACCGGTTATGGGCATGGTAATGAACCACTAAAGATCTTCTATAAGAAGTTTCCTGACCAAGAAATGGGTTCAGTATTCTGGAACTATGAACGTAACCTAGAGAAAAAAGATCCTAACCGTGCCGATATCGCTTATCCAGTGTGGGGTAACACGTGGGAAAACCCTGCAGAGCCGGGTGAAGCGGGTATTGCTCTTGGTGAAGAGTTTAGCTACAAAGTGGAAGTGAAAGGCACCATGATGTACCTAACGTTTGAAACCGAGCGTCACGATACCGTTAAGTATGAAATCGACCTGAGCAAGGGTATTGATGAGCTTGACTCACCAACGGGTTATGCTGAAGATGACTTCTATTACAAAGCGGGCGCATACGGTCAATGTAGCGTGAGCGATTCTCACCCTGTATGGGGGCCTGGTTGTGGCGGTACTGGCGATTTCGCTGTCGATAAAAAGAATGGCGATTACAACAGTGTGACTTTCTCAGCGCTTAAGTTGAACGGTAAATAGCACGTAGCATAACCAATAGGCTAGCTAGACGCAGTCCTTAAGGAATACTTTCGAAGACCACTTAACCGAATGTTGAGTGGTCTTTTTGTTTTATATGAGCTTTAAGATGACCTTGGTATTAATGTGACCTTGGTGACAATTTGACCTTGGTATCAAAGAGGGTGTACCTGAAGCCTACCAATGAAAAGTACAGCTAAAACAAAACAACCTTGTCAAAAGACAAGGCTGTTTTAGAAAGTTCGAGTAAAGCTCTGATGGCAATTAGATACGGAGTTTAGTCATACATCAACTCTTTGGCTTTGTCGGCATCAAACTCTTTAAGAGACTTACGAGCCAAGTGACGGAATGGGAAAGCTTTAACTATCTCTTCGAATGGTTGGATAGCAAACGCCCAAAAGATAGAACCGTCTAATCCAAAGATGATCAATGCACATAATGGGATTGAAATTACCCATTGACCAGTAAAGTTGATTTTGAAGACCGCGGTTGTTTTTCCTAGTGCTCTCAATACATTTCCATGAACTGTGTTGTAGCCACGAACAATCGGTAAGAAGATGTAGAGCGGGGCGATAACGGCCAATGCTTGATACGTAGATTCGTCCAAGTTCGGGTAAATGTCACCAATCACCAGACTTAAGCCAGCGAACAAGATTGCACACACAAAAGAAATGACTACCGCAATATCAATACTGGTATCGACGTTTTTGACTAGGTCATCCATCTTTTTAGAGCCAATCGCTTGGCTGATAGTAATCGCGGAAGAGTGAGCCCAAGCAGTAATAAATTGAGAGACAGCCCTGATCCAAGGCATCACCAAAGTAATCGCAACATACGCGTTGATGTTAAGTTGCGAATACAGTAACTGATAAATCGTTGCGCCAATCAATAGCATGGTTACATTTGCTGCGACAGGGAATATCTCGATAAAGTGACGACGAACGTTTGTCATGAACTCAGATCGCTGGGCGTCTAATTTGAGTGAAATTGCTGAGCTCAAATACACGCAAAGAACCAGATACACAAGTCGAAGGGTGATAGCAATAACACTGCCTAGCGCGGCGCCTTGAACACCAATACCTTCGAAATTTGAAAAGCCGTGAATGAGTCCATAAGAAAGTACAGCGTTGATCGGCAATTCAATCAAATACCCTTTAAACGGTATTTTGGTTCTTCCTAATGCATTAAATAGGGCGATAATCACTTGCGTTAATGCTGTGAAAATGACGAGATACTTTGAGATATCAAGGTAGTGGCTAATTTCTAGGTAAAGGGCTTTATCGTCGGTTAAGGCTTGAATTAGAGGCTGTTCTAAAAAGGTGAGCAGAAACCAAAATATTGTCGCGATACCTAAGTTGATGAACAGACCTGCCCAAAACGCTTTGGATAATGAAGCGGTGATGCCAGAACCCACGGCGCGGCTCAATACTAGCTGAGTGCCGTTTGCCAGCGCCATTTGAATACCGAGTACAAAGGCAACCATAGTCGTCGCAATTCCCATGGCAGCCAAAGGTATTTCACCAAGAGGAGAAACGAGCAGTGTATCGATCATCAACATCGACTGCATCAATATACCGTTTAGGGCTAGGGGCCAGGCGAGAGAGAAATTTTTCCTTACATACGATTGTGTAGACACAAACAACACCTTATGTGTGTAACCGTAAGTTTTCTCTGAGAGGACCCGAGTTCAACATTTAAAGATGAAACACTACGGTAATGGATGGTTAAAAATGGGTGCTAAAACATGACTGACTCGTGTATTGGGATACACGAGTCAGTCTGGTCAATCTCGGTTATGCGATGGCTAATTCAACCCTAGACAGCTTTTGGTTTTCATCATCAAGTAAAGCTTGAGAGGCTATTCGAGCCTGATTCGCATTGCCTGACATAATCGCATCGTATATCGCTTTGTGCTCTTCTAAACAGAAGCGACCGCCTTCGGCAGAGTGGTCGATAAACTGTTTGAAAATTGTCGAAAGAATGTTCGCGAACGGAATGTAAAACTGGTTACCCGTCGATAAGAAAATCGTTTGGTGAAACAGATGATCGTTGGTTGTCCACTCTTGATAATCAAAGCCGTTTGCGGCAATGGTCATCTTTTGGAAAAGGATCGAAAGCTCTTTGCGTTGCTCTACCGTAGCGTTGGATGCCGCAAGCGCACATGCTTCTGGGTCAATCGCTTTTCTTAAGCCCAAGAATTGAGATAAGAAGGGTTTGGTGTCTTCTAAATCTTGGATCCAATACAGTAATTGAGGATCTAAAAAGTGCCATTGCGTTCTTGGTTTGATACGAGTGCCCACTTTAGGCTTTGATTCAATCAACCCTTTTGCTGAAAGCAGCTTAGTGGATTCTCGAAGGGCAGTTCTGCTGACTCCAAAGATCTCGCACAACTCCATTTCGCTAGGTAACTTCTGATTTTCTTTCAACTCGCCAGACAAGATTTTGCGAGCAATTTGTCTCGCGACTTGGACATGAATTCGGCGGCTTGAATCTTCCACCAATGTAAATATTGACATTTAAACCACCTGAAATTGAAACTTTGAAAACAAAAAAAGCCAGACGAATCTGGCGCTTAGTGTCAGTGTATACGTCTAATATAGTGTGAGGTTTTCCCTCATCTACTTGGGTCTGATGACCTTTTTAAGTGTGACGGTCTTAACGACTTTATATAACTTAACGATTCTATATAACTTAGTGAGCTTATATTAGTCAGCTAGCTAGGGCGTTATTTGTCCGCCGTTAACATCTAGGATTTGCCCTGTGATGTACCCGCTGCAAGCGTGCGATGCAAAGAAAGCAAATGAAGGGGCAACTTCATCAATATTGCCAAAGCGTCCCATTGGAATGTTGTTAGCAATGGTCGCTTTCAGATCGTCGCTTTTGCCATCGTGAAATGCGGTGTCGATAGTGCCCGGTGAAACAATGTTGAAACGGATATTGTCTTGCGCGAACTCTTTTACCCAATTGCGGTGAATGTCGTGTAACCACGCTTTAGATGCGGCATATACGCCAGCACCCACACCACCGCCTTCGCGAGCGGCAATAGAGCCCGTGCTAATCACACACGATGTTTGCCCCGATAGAGCAGCAGATGCACGCAAGTGTGGGATGGAGAACTTAGTTGTCATCAGCGCGGATCGAACATTCAGGTTCATCACACGCTCATAAAACTCGTCATCGATATTTTCTAGACTTGCACGCCCACCAAGGCCACCTGCGTTGTTAATCAACACATCCATGCCGCCAAAATGGTCGGTGAACTCTTTGACTAACCTTTCGCACTCTAATGTGTCCATTAGGTTTGCAGGAAAAAACGCAACATCGCCACCCAATGCGGTGAGTTCGGTGAGAACGTCATCGACTTTTGGGCTGAAAGCACGACTATTGATGCCAATCTTTGCGCCGTACTTTGCAAAAATGCGTGCAGTAGCTAAGCCCATACCAGCAGTAGAGCCAGTAATTAAAATGCGTTTGCCTTTTAAATCGTTAAACATCAGAGTCGCCTATATTGTAGATTATTTGCGTTAATAAATCATACAATAACACTTGCTATATTCAAGAGTGTTCATCTAAAAACTGATCATTACCGACATAAATAGTGAGAGTAAGAGTGGTTTTGTGAGTTCACGCATACAAAAAATGTGTAAATAAGAACTATTTGTATGAATAAATGGGTGTGTTTGGTTTGATGAGCTTAATACTTATAAGATTGTCAAAATAATGCTCTAGCCTATATTGGTAGTGACCTCACGTTATTCTTATACTGAGTTGGTAGAGATATAAATCAGTGTTATAGTACGAATTAAATAATACATATCTAATAAGTAAGTAGACACATGGCTGGTCATTTCAATTCTATTTCAGGCTCTAAGCGAAGCCTTCATGTGCAAGTTGCACGTGAAATCGCTCGTGGTATTTTGTCGGGCAATTTGCCTCAAGGTTCTATTATCCCTGGTGAAATGGCTCTGTGTGAGCAATTTGGTATCAGTAGAACAGCATTAAGAGAAGCGGTTAAGCTTCTTACTTCAAAAGGCCTATTAGAATCTCGCCCTAAGATTGGTACTCGTGTTGTTGACCGCGCGTTCTGGAACTTCTTAGATCCACAATTGATCGAATGGATGGACGGTTTAGCTGACACCGACCAATTCTGCCATCAGTTTTTAGGCTTGCGCCGTGCCATCGAACCTGAAGCTTGTGCGTTGGCCGCTAAATTTGCGACTGCGGATCAACGAATTGAATTATCAGAAATTTTCCAAAAAATGGTGGAGATATCTAGCGAAGAAATTCTTGATAAAGAGCGTTGGCTAGATATTGATATGAAGTTCCATAGCCTAATCTTCAACGCAACAGGGAACGACTTTTACCTACCATTCGGCAATATCTTAACGACTATGTTTGTTAACTTTATTTCTCACTCTTCTGAAGAGGGAAGTACTTGCATTGAAGAACACCGCCAAATTTATGAAGCAATCATGGCGGGGAACAGTGATAAAGCGCGTCAAGCGTCAGCGAGTCACTTGCTAGAAACGAACCACAGGTTACCAATCGCTAGTTAATGGTTTTAAAAAGATTTTTACTTTGAATCTTTGTTGGAATGAGTTCATTGGAACTAAAAGGCACACCAGGAAAGCACGTTTGATACGTGCTTTTTTTGTATTCGAATTTGATGAAAACCTGACCAGTGTCCAATATTTAACCTATTCTTTGCTGTTTTGTTAAAACCACTAGCAACCAGTCTCGTTAGTTATATAATAATACTAATCAAATTATTGCGAGTGTGATTATGCCTCAGTCTTTATTACCAAATATTCTTCAGTTTATCGGTCAGATAGACCCTTTCGATAAGATCCCTAAAGAAGCGCTGCGTGAACTTGCCTCTAATGTTCAGATAACTTACCTCGGCAAAGGGGATGTGGTTGATCTGTGTGAATCGGGCAAGGAAAAGTCGCTCTATATCATTCGAACTGGCTCTATGGAGCAACGAAAATCGGACGGTGTGCTTCGCGCACGTCTAGGTAGCGAAGACTTGTTCGGTTTTACATTCTTAGATTCTGAAGTTAACGACGAGAAAGGCTACAGAGCCATCGCAATTGAGAACACCTTACTTTATGTGATTCCACACTCGGCACTTCAAACGCTTTTCAAAGCCTTTCCAAGTTGCGCAGAACACTTCGCTTCACAGGCGCAGGTTCGCTTAAAGTCGGCATTGGATGTGGTGTGGTCAAATAAAGAGAAAGGCCTATTCATTCGTAAAGTCGAGGAAGTAGCAAGCGGGCAGGTGGCCATTGTTAAGTCTGAGCAAAGCATCCAGTCGGTTGCGGTTGAAATGCTTCATCAACGCTCACCGTGTGCGGTGATCTATGAAGGTGACACCATTGTTGGTTTGATCACCGACCGAGACATGACTAAGCGAGTGATCGCCCACGGTGTCAGCACTGATAGCCTGATCTCAGAGGTAATGACACACTCTCCACTCACAGTGAAGCCGGATGATTTAGTGCTGCATGCTGCATCTATAATGATGCAATTCAATATCCGTAACTTGCCCGTCGTGAAAGAGAATAAGGTCGTTGGTCTTCTCACCACGTCTCACTTAGTTCAAAACCACCGTGTCCAAGCGATCTTCTTAATCGAGAAAATCAAATACGCGGGCAGTGTGAAAACCATGTCTTCGTTTACCCCAGAGCGACAAGCTATTTTTGAAGCGCTGGTGGAAGGCAAGGTAGCACCGGAAACCGTCGGTAAGGTAATGACCATGATCATGGATGCCTACACCCGCCGATTGATTCAGATCGCGATTGATAAGTTAGGCCCACCACCGTGTGATTTCTCTTGGATCGTAGCTGGCTCACACGCGCGTAACGAAGTTCACATGCTGTCGGATCAAGACAGTGCGATTGTACTGGCTGATGATGCGACAGACAGTGACCGTATTTACTTCAAACACTTAGCGATGATGGTGACCAACGGGTTGGCAAGCTGCGATTACCCGTTATGCCCAGGTAAATTCATGGCAGCGACGCCAAAATGGTGTCAGCCACTCAATGTTTGGAAGCACTACTATAAAAAATGGGTCGCAAACCCTGAGTACGAACGCCTACTCAACATCAGTGTGTTCCTAGAGATCCGTACTATTTATGGCAACAGTGAGTTCGAAGGCATTCTTCGTGATGAGCTGCATACCAATATTCGCGGCAACCGTGAGTTCCTAAGTACGCTCGTGAAAGATGCGGTCAATACCAATCCACCTTTGGGTATCTTCAACAGCTTGGTGTTAGAGAAATCGGGTGAGAACAAGAAAACCTTGAACGTGAAGAAATACGCCATCAACTTGATTATTGATTTAGCACGTATTTATGGCCTTGCTGTAGAGTGCGACTTGTCGGCCACTGATGAACGTTTCGCTGCTGCCAATGAAAAAGGCATGCTGAGCGATGACGCATTTAAGAACATTCTGGGTGCTTACCAGTTCATTCTCTCTTTCCGATTTGGTCATCAACTTGAAGCGCTGAAGAACGGGGATGTGCCTGACAACAACATCAACCCAGACAGTTTTGGTAGCTTTGAACGTAAGCACTTGAAAGATGCCTTTAGGATCATTGCTGATCTCCAAGAGGCGGCGAAGATTCGTTTCGGAGCGCGCTAATGAGAGCATTGTTAAATTATTTTCATCCGCTTGAGCGAGTCAAGCGCAAGCGAAAACAATACCTAAACACGGTTAAACTGCCTGAAGCACTACACGATCTTGTTGAACAGCCGTGTCCAGAGATGGCGGACTTGGCCAAAGACAGTGACTATATCGTGTTGGATCTTGAGACCACGGGTCTAGACAGCGAACAAGATCTGATTCTGTCCATGGGTTGGGTCGATGTGGTCAAGGGGCGAATAGACTTAGCGTCCGCCAAGCATATTTACCTGGATAACGATTCGCAGATCAACGCCGAAACCGCCGTGATCAACCATATTACGCCGCAAATGTTGGAAGAGGGCGCTTCTATTCATGATGCGATGCTGACGTTCTTCGAAGCAGCGAAAGGCAAGATTATTGTCGCGCACGCGTGCATGGTTGAAGAGAGGTTCATTAGCCAATATCTTCTTCGCTGCTACGGTTTACGAGCGATTCCTCTGCTTTGGCTAGACACATTGTGTATCGAAAAGAGTATGGAGAAAGCGATCAGCAACCATCAAGAAGTGGATTTGACTCTAGCAGGCACTCGCCAAAGATACGGGCTTCCTGAATACAACAATCATAATGCGCTTGCTGATGCAGTATCAACTGCAGAATTGTTTTTAGCTCAACAAAAGAGAGTTGTGCCTAACGATGACGTGACCGTTGCATTTCTCTATCGGATCAGTCACTAGAGTTAGGAGCGTTAAGTGCTCGGCTCTTATTTGAACGAATCGATTTGAAAGGAAAAAAAGCCAGCGATTAAGCTGGCTTTTGTTTAGGTCTAAGAAAACTAGGACAGTAATTATCTTAGATTATTTATATAGCTATCGATTAGAAGCTGTAAGTTAGACCAACACGGCTACGTAGTTCACGAGTCGCTTTAGTCGATGAAGTGCTCACATCACCAAACTCTACATATGGTGCCCATTGGCCCATCATGTGGCGAATACTTGCGTTCAACTCGTAGTTGGTGTCGTCGTTGTCGTAGATGTCATATCCATCCGCTTTGTAGTAGTTACCTTCTAAACCAAAGCGCCAGTTTTCCATTGAGTAGTTAACGTTTGCCGTTAGACGGTGACGACGTTGGTTTTCAATGTTTTTCTCAACACCGACAATGTCACCATTACCGTCGAGCTCGTACTCAGTTGTGCTAGTATTTTGTCTCATATCGTAACGGTAACGAGCACTTAGGCTTAAACCGTCAATGCTATCCAATTTATATGTTGCACGAACTTGAGGTTTGTACGTAACACCAGATTCGCGACCTTCAATTGGCATACCGTAAGTCATTGTCCAGTTATCGTTTAGTACATGACGGTAATTTAGACCAAGCTCCCAACCGTTATTCTTCAAATCTTCCATGAATTTACCGTCTTCTCCCTTGAATTTCGCTTCGATATCTACAAGGAAGTTGCCAATGCTATCGCCCAGTTTTACACGAGTAGCGTGTTGATCTGTATGACTCTTGTATTCGTGTCTCATATCGAAAGACGCCGCAGAAACAGAGCCAGCAGCGAGTACAGATGCCACAGCAATCACGATTTTAGTTTTATTCATGGTATTAATTCCATATTTATAGGTTGAGTATTGGCCATAATTACAAGCCAAATAGAGTAGTTCTTGTCTTCAATGCATTTTTTTGTTGAAACGATTTCTTAGCCATTCCAAGTTTGTTTTGCATTTAAATAATACAAATATGCTAACGATTTGAAGGTGTATGATCTGTGAATTGGATCGTGTTGTGGAGACAAAACCACTATTTACAAAGGGTTACAAAGTTGGTTTGTCTAGGTAAGCTTATGATTTTTAGTGTTTTATTTGTCTGTTGATAATGGTTTTTAAGGGTTTTGTTCATCAATTAATGTGCGCTACAGCAAAAAATTGAATCTTTAGATGTCATTTTTATTTGTAATACATTATTATTTACTAACTTTCTGTAGCAACACATAACTTTGCTGTGTTGATTGCATGAACTGACGCTGCGAAGCGGATAAGTAAAAATGATTTAAAGGCTCAATGGTTAGAAAGGAAAATGGCTAAAAGCCAAAATACTTTAAACCGCTAGGCATTTGTTTTAGGTGTTATAGAGCTCGACCAGAGATGATTTGAAATGTAGTAGGCAAGGCAGTGACATAGCCTGCTATATAGATATGAACTTGATAGGAATGAACAGGGTTCGAATGGTTACCCGTTGTTCTTATTAGCGACAAAGAAGAAATCGTTGAAGTGCTTGCGAAAGCATTTTGATTATTGCTCCCAACTATTCTAATTATAACTTCTGCTTTCGTTTAGAAAGGTAGGAGACGGTAGTCGAAGATCTACCCTTGCGCTCATGTTGATACAGGCAACATGAGCGTTTTTTTATCTGAAATTTGAGTAGAGAGTCGTTTGAAGCGCAATAAGCGTGTAAGCCGCGGCTTAAGAGCTAGGCTTTTAGGTTAATGACAGCGCGTTCAAGTGAGTTTGTCTGTTCTACTACTGAAGTTGCAGAAGCGGCGTTTTTTGAAGCGCTCGTTACATTTGTCAGTGTCAGCTGTTTAATGGCATCTACGTTTTCGATGATCTCTGACGTAACTTCACTTTGCTCCTTCATAGCATTGGAGACTTCTAAACTGTTATTTAGAATGGTTTCCATGTCTGCGATAACCGATGTGATTCTTGAATGTGCCTTCTCACAAGAGTCGACACTGCTGTTACCTTTTTCACAACAATTTTGAATCGTGTTAACCACCATTTGGGTTTGATCTTGAACCCCTTGAATAATGGTTGAGATCTCTTCGGTTGAAAGCTGTGTTCTGCCAGCCAAGGTTCTCACTTCATCGGCGACGACGGCAAAACCACGACCTTGCTCTCCAGCGCGCGCTGCTTCAATAGCGGCGTTCAAAGCGAGTAAGTTGGTTTGTTCAGCAATTTCTTTGATCACTTCTAGTACTGTATTGATCTTTTCTGAGTGCACAGAAAGGCGATTCACTTCTTCACTCGCACTTACTAAGTCAGTTGAAAGCGTATTGATTGTGTCTCTGGTGAAGGCTACATCGTTCAGGCCATCATTCGCCGTGGAGAAGCTGGTCTGTGCATTTGATGATGCATTTTCACTATTGGTCGCAACACTTTGGATATTGCTGCCCATTTGATTTATCGCGGTCGCAATATTTTCTGTTTGTCGTTGCTGCTTGTTTAAAGCGCTTTCCACTTCTATGCCGTCGTGTTGCAACTGGTTCGAAATGTTGCCGAGCTCTTGAATCGACCCTTGTACTTGACCAATAAGTTGACGAATATCTTCTAATACGGTGTTAAATGACTTGGCAATATCCGCAATTTCATCTGAACCGCTGTCTTCCGCTTTAACGGTAAAGTCACGTTGTTGGGATACGTGCAACATGGTTGCGTTTAACGAGGCTATCTTCTTAGCGACACGCGATGAGATCCCAAAGGACAGCGCGATCAGTAATCCAGTGAAGGCGATTACGGAACTCACAATAAACGTGGTAATGGTTTGTTGAATCGATTCGACCTGTTGTTCTAAACGACCTTCAACGCCGGTAAATATCGAGATGATATCTTCAAACAGCATTTTCATTTCTGATTTCAGTTCGCTGACCTTTGCTGGGTTGCGTTCTATCGCGTCTACCATCAAGGAAAAATCTTTGTCGTATTGTTTTACTTCTCGTGTCAGCTTGTCTAACTCTGGTACAGCAATGTCTGACTCTTTGAGTAAAACAGAGAAGTTATTCATTAACTGTTGGAAGTGTGAATACTCTTTGGCGAATTCAGGCTTGAGGGCTTTGTCGTGGCTGATCAGAAACTCTAGTTCCGTTCGATTTAGTTGAAGCATCGAAACTTCAAGCGACTTCACCTTGATCAGGGTTTTCTCAAGTTTGATCAGCTTTAGGTTTGCCATTTCAGTGAACGAGACGACAACCAATAACGAAATAATGGATAAACAAGCAAGGCTAAAAAGGGAGGTTTTAATTTTCATAGGCAGGCACCAAAGCAAAACAATATGACTCAACAACGTATTTGGGAGTCTCGTTTCTCTTATTTGCGTGATCAGTAGCTTACAAGCGGATAACTGGGATCTGACTCGCAACGGAAACGTTTGCTTACAGTATTTTATGGAAAGGTTATGCGCAAGTTAAATATTTATTATTTTCAATGACTATTGGTGATTGTTTTATCACTAGATGGAGTGCTGTAAATAATAACGAGAGATTGAGGTATAGTCGGACCAAAGTGATGAGGGGAAGTGGTAGTGAAAAGAGCAAGTGAAAAAGCCACGAACATTCACGCTTAGTCACATGAATGCTCGTTTCTCTTGTCATGTATCTTGCTCTTGTCGCTTAATTGCAGACGGATTCGCTGTAGACGTTTATATGTATGGAGACTAACCCTGTGAGAGCCGTTTTTTAGTATTAGCTTTCCGTCGGCATCCAAACCTGCTTAGACGTGACTTTGTGGTCTTTAAAGGTCAGTTCTTCAACCTTGTCTCCGTTAGTATTCCAGCGAGTGAGTTTCCCGTTTGCTACTTCGCCTTCATCAAATTTCGCTTGGCTGGCCTTATTGCCATTAGGGTAGTAGTCCGTTACCAATCCATCTTTTTGCCCGTCACTGAATTCGGCTTTTAGGCTTTGTTCGCCATTCGGATACCAGCGAGAGGCAACACCCGACAGTTCATTGTCTTTATAGTTGAGCACCGCTTTTTTTTGTCCGTTTGGATACCAGGTCTCGGCCTTACCTTGCAGTTCACCTTTAACATAATTCACTTTAGAAGCAACTTGGCCATTTGGGTACCAGTTGGTTTCTAACCCAAGTTCTAGGCCATCGGCAAATTGAGCTTGGGTCGCGACTTGGCCGTTATCGAACTTCTCTTCAAATTGACCAGTAAAGGGTTTTGAGTGGTTTACTTGATAAGCCACACCTTTGCGCATTTGTAAGTAGTCAACAGCATCATCGCTGGTGGCTGCATAGCTCATAGAAGATACCGTACTAAGAGCAATTAAGATTGGAACGTATTTCTTCATAATGACACCTTTTTAATGGACGAGGGGAAAGTGTAACTGGTGTGTTAAAAGCATTTCACTTCCGAGAACCACTGTCAGTATCTAATAATGGTTTTCAAGTTTGCATTAATGACGGACGCATATAGGGAACTTTTTAGAGCAAGTCTTCACTTGTATTTGTAATACAAATGTATCGATGTTATTCATTTTTATAAATTATATCTAGCGATATTTCTGTTGATTTCCTTCGAGCTTTGAACGTGACGAATGATGGTTTTTGTCGATAGTTCTTCGGTTTTTAGAGAGTTACTTCATGTTTTTTGGGTTTTTGTCGAAATTTGGTGCGGATGGCTGCACTCACTTGAGGAATTATGATCGCAGGCGGTACAACTTTGAACTCGATCACTTGTATGATTAATTGAGTCTAGTACTGTAAGATCACTGTCACGCATTTGGATTATTGTAGTACAAATATGCTTGTCATCTATCTATAGTGAACCTAACAAAAAAACATAAATAAAAGGTCTCAAGATGGAACTCAATACCCTGATAGTTGGCATCTACTTCCTATTCTTAATTGCAATAGGGTGGATGTTCAGAACGTTTACAAGTACGACAAGTGATTACTTCCGTGGAGGAGGTAATATGCTGTGGTGGATGGTAGGTGCAACCGCATTTATGACCCAGTTCAGTGCGTGGACATTTACGGGTGCAGCAGGTAAAGCCTTTACGGATGGCTTTGCCGTAGCGATTATCTTCATCGCGAACGCATTCGGTTACCTAATGAACTACCTTTACTTCGCTCCGAAGTTCCGCCAACTGCGCGTTGTGACGGTTATTGAAGCGATTCGTATGCGTTTTGGTAAGGTTAATGAGCAAGTGTTTACTTGGTCGGGCATGCCAAACAGTGTTATCTCTGCGGGTATCTGGCTGAACGGCCTTGCGATCATCGCATCGGGTATCTTCGGCTTTGACATGACGACAACGATTATCCTAACGGGTTTGGTTGTATTGGTAATGTCAGTAACAGGCGGCTCATGGGCAGTAATCGCATCTGACTTTATGCAGATGGTTATCATTATGGCAGTGACCGTAACGTGTGCTGTAGTAGCGGTCTACCACGGTGGCGGCGTTACACAAATCATCAATGACTTCCCAACCGATTCATTCATTACGGGTGATAACCTTAATTACCTAAGCATCTTCAGCATCTGGGCAGTGTTCATCTTCTTGAAGCAGTTCAGCATCACGAACAACATGCTGAACTCTTACCGTTATCTTGCAGCGAAAGACTCAAACAACGCACGTAAAGCAGCTTTACTTGCCTGTATCCTGATGACGCTTGGTCCAATCATTTGGTTCATGCCTTCTTGGTTCATGGCTGGTCAAGGTGTTGATTTAGCAGCCGCTTACCCTGAAGCTGGCAGCAAAGCCGCTGATTTCGCATACCTTTACTTCGTTCAAGAGTACATGCCTGCAGGTATGGTTGGCCTTCTGATTGCCGCGATGTTCGCTGCAACAATGTCTTCAATGGACTCTGGTCTAAACCGCAACTCAGGTATCTTTGTTAAGAACTTCTACGAGCCGATTCTTCGCCCTAAAGCGACAGAGAAAGAGCTAATGGTCGTTTCTAAACTCACGTCTACTTTCTTCGGCATCGCGATCATCTTGGTTGCACTGTTCATCAACTCGCTTAAAGGATTGAGCCTTTTCGATACGATGATGTACGTGGGCGCGTTGATCGGCTTCCCAATGACAATTCCAGCATTCTGTGGCTTCTTTATCCGTAAAACACCGGATTGGGCAGGCTGGGGCACGCTAGTTGTCGGTGGTGTGGTTTCTTACTTCGTTGGTTTCGTTATCACTGCTGACATGATCCAAAACTGGTTCGGTCTGAATGAACTGACAGGCCGTGAATGGTCTGACCTAAAAGTGGCTATCGGTCTTATCGGTCACATCATATTTACTGCTGGCTTCTTTGTTCTTTCAACGCTGTTCTACAAGCCATTACCGGCGCACCGTGAGAAAGACGTAGACAAGTTCTTCAACAACCTAGCGACACCATTAGTTGCTGAAAGTAATGAACAGAAGAAACTGGATAACAAGCAACGTCGTATGTTGGGTTCACTTATCGCGGTAGCGGGTGTGGGCGTAATGACTATGTTTGTACTGCCAAACCCAATGTGGGGACGCATGGTATTCGTTCTGTGTGGCTTGATTGTGTTCTCTGTTGGTCTGTTACTTGTTAAAGCAGTCGATGACAAAGTCGAGCAACAAGACGAAGTGACTCCAGCCGAAGGCTAATTTAATACGCATCCTAAATAACATCACGGCCACCTAAATGGGTGGTCGTCATTTTTATAATCCAAACTTTAACGTGAGATGTACGATGAACAAAAAACTATTATCGGTAAGCATTATTAGCGCGTTCACGCTCGCTTTTGCAACAGGCTGTACAACACAAGAAAAAACAGCACCGGTAGTCAGTGTCGCTGAACAAGCTACGCCTGCTATTAGCGAAATCGACCGTAGTTACTTATTGAGTAGTGACCGCTTAACTGAGGTGGATGGCAATACAATAAACGTTGCATCAGAAGAGCAAGTAGCCGCGCTTAAAGCACAATTTGAAAACCTAAAAGATGGCGACGAAGTTGTTATTCCTAACGGTAAATACGCGAACTTAGGTCAAATAACTATTACCGCGAATGACATTACCGTTAAAGCAGAGCAAGCCGGTTCTGTATGGTTAACTGGCCTAGTTCAGTTTGAACTTAAAGGTGATGACATCACGCTAGATGGCTTAGTCTTTACCGAAGGTGGTCCAAACGAAAGATTTGGCGGCGTTCGAATGATGGGCGACAACAACACTTTACAGAATTCAACCTTTTACTACTTTAACCACGCTTATGAATATCAACCCGATGAGCGTCGTTCTGAATACCCGAGATACCTGTGGGTTTCTCTGTGGGGTAAAGACGGCAAAGTGATCAACAACCGCTTTGAAGGCAAACAAAAGCGCGGTACGTTGATTGGTGTACAAAAAGATGATTCTGCAGACAATCACTTGATTGCTAATAACATCTTCATGGACCAGAAACCGAATCAGTTTAATGAATTCGACATCAAAGAAGCGATTCGTTACAACGGCAACAGCTGGGAAGCACTTCGTATTGGTGATTCAAAATCCTCTCAGTGGGATTCCAATTCAAAATTCGTTAATAACTTGATGATCGACATGGATGGCGAGCGCGAGCTTGTCTCAGTTAAGTCGGGTGGCAACACAATTTCTGGTAATACAATTTTTGAAAGTTCTGCTTTGATTTCTTTGCGTCATGGTAAAGGAAGTAGTGTTGAAAATAACATTATTCTAGGTAATAAAAAGAACTTAACTGGTGGCATTCGAATCTATGATGAAGACCATGTTATCCGTAATAACTACATTGCGAATACACGTGGACGTGACGGTGTGATTGAAGGCAATGCTGACCTACGTGGTGGTATCGTGATTAATACGGGTATTATTGATGTGGCAAACGGCGAAGAGCTAGATCAGTCGGTTAAAGGCAAAGAGCTGAACAAACAGTGGACGCCTAAAAACAGCACCATCGAGAACAACTCATTGGTTGATACACAGTGGGGCATCATCTATGGCAATCAAACTCACCGTGTGAGCCTGTTCAATAATGCCGAAGTTGAAAAGATTTATGCCGGTGTTGATATCGCGTTTAATAATAATGTTGTCGACAATTCAGAGTCTCCAGAGTTTGTCAGTGTTCGCGCAACGGAAGATTACCCGTTAGTGAACGCAACGTATGACAATGAAACATATGTTGGCCAAGTGACAGCATCTGAGCAGATTTCGAGCTATTCCGTTGAGTTACCAGCAATGACCGTCACTAATGGCATGAACGCTTACCAAGGTGAAGGTGCAGACGTGTCTAAACTTGCGGTTGTGACGGCTGAAACAGCGGGTCCAGATTACGTGCTTGAGAATACAACTAAGTAACTTATTGGCTAATGCTAAACGCTTAATGGTTTGAGCTATCAAACAAATTTACGATAGCTGTCTGGGTCATTAAAACTTAAAAGCCTCAACGGGTAATGCCTGTTGAGGCTTTATCGATCTTACGTCGTGACCATCTCAATCTTACGTCGTGACTACTGTTATTTATACTTATGCAGCAGACCCCAAGGAATATTGCACAAGTGATGGTCTTCAGGGAACTGGCTAAGGTGATGCTGGTGGATATCATCACTGGCGGCATAACTGGTCAATGGCAAGATCTCGAGAGCAATGCGGTCTGCATCATCACGAGAGGTAATATAGCGCTCAGCTTCCGTTAGGTGCAGGGCGTTAGTGCTGTAAACACCAGTGCGATACTTCTCACCCACATCGACGCCCTGTTTATTGACGCTGTATGGGTCAATGATCTCAAACAGATGTTCCATCAGAATGGTTACTGAAGTGATGCTTGGGTCAAACTCTATCTGGACACACTCCGCGTAGCCATCATAGTCACTATTATTTGATGTACCGTTTTCTGTTGTATTGCTTTTTACGGCATCGATTGGTGTCTGTGCGGAGTTTCCATTCGCACGGCCTGCTTCTGTGCTGATGACACCCGGAACGTATTTGATAAATTCTTGTACACCCCACAAGCAACCGCCCGCCAAATAGATTTGTTCCATACTTACCTTTTACTTCTCTGTGTTTGTTGTTCGTTCGATGCGTGAATCAATATAGTGATACACGCACGTATAAAAAAGCGTGTATACAAAATAAGTGTGCACATAAAAACAAGTGTTTAGGTATTGTAAACCTGTGCGACTGAACAAACATAAGTCTAATAGGATTTGTGATTATATAAGCTAGTATTGCGTTGTCACCACCCCGAATTTCAAGATTAAGTGAGCGTTAGCCAACCATGTTTGATCAAATAAAAGATTTCATCAATCCGAGTAAGAATCCAGACCTCACACAGGCTCAGGAATACCAACGTCAGCATCTGCCGACGCTGTGGCTGTTGGGGAAAACGGGAGCGGGCAAGTCATCGTTTATTCAAGCGGTCACGGGTGATTCCTCTATTGAAGTGGGGAATGGCTTTGCTCCATGCACTATGACGGCAATGTCGTATGAGTTTCCTCAAATTAAGCCGGTAATGCGATTCCTCGATACCAGAGGGTTGGGTGAGGCGGATTATGATCCTAAAGAGGATCTAGAAGAGATCGGCCAAGCGGGTAATGCATTAGTCGTGGTGATGAAAGCTGATGAGCCTGAACAGTCTGCCGTACTTACAGCTCTGAAACAGATTAAGAAACAAAAGAAAATTAAACACTTGTTGCTTGTTCATACTGCAGTTTTGTCTTCCAATGAAACAGACCGCGCAAGACAAATTCAATTCAACATCAACCAAGTAGAAACGGTTTGGGGTAAGGGATTGGAATCGGTTGCGGTGGATTTCGAAACGGATGACTTGAGCAATAACAGTGGCTCAGTTTACAACTATGACATCTTGTTAGAAAAGCTGACCAACATCCTTCCTGTTATTGGAATGATGGTGGTAGACAAAGAGCATTCCACTCAAGAAGAAGCCAACTTTGACCAAGTCGAAAACGAAGTGCTTTGGTATGCGGGAAGCGCTGCGGCGAGCGACCTGATTCCGGGTGTTGGCTTAGTGTCTGTACCTGCGATTCAAGCGAAAATGCTCCACAGTTTGGCGAACCAATATGGGGTCGAATGGAACAAGAGAGTCTTCAGTGAGTTGATAGGCACTTTGGGAAGCAGCTTTGCTTTGCAATACGGAATGAAGCTGGGCACTCGACAGCTGATAAAGTTGATTCCGGTTTATGGTCAAACGGTCGGAGCGGTTGCAGCCGCCGCCATGAGTTTCGGTACCAGCTATGGTTTAGGTCGAGCGGCTTGTTTTTACTTCTATCATAAGAACAAAGGCGAAGAAGTCTCTGAGAAAGAGATGCAAAAGATTTACAAAGAATCCCTGAAAAAAGGTAAGGCGGCGTCGGGCTATGAAGAAAATTAGAAACCTATTTCGATTATTGGCCGTTCTGTCTAGTGGGCGTTGGGGTATTGCTCTGATTTCGGCCATCTTCCCGAGCATTATCATGATGGCTTTTGGTCTTTTTTTGGCGATCAAATATGGCTACCTATTGGAAATGTCGATTGCCATTGCGGTGAGTACCTTGGTGTTCACCATTCCTTTATTCATTTCTAGCCGTTCTTCGCGTAAACCAACTTATAGCGACTCTTCTTCACATGATGAAAGTGATGATCAACCTGAAGCCGGAGCATCGCCCAAGAATTCAGACATCAATGATGCGCTGGTTAAAGCGTCTGATGAATGGTCTCAAGCAGAGCTATCAATCTGGAACGACTCGAAACACCATGTACGACAACAGTTAATGGTCGACATCGAGTGGGGTAATCTCGACCAAACCGGTTTAGAGGTACTTGAGTTCGTCGCCAAAAAGTTTGATAAGAAATCACTCGATTTTTCAATCCCTGAAGGGCTGAAGCTGTTTGAAGAAGTGAGCCGACGATACAAGTTAGTGGTACGGGAACATATACCGGGAATTGAGTATCTTAAGGTTTCCTATATCAAAGCGGGCTACGAAGCCTATGACAAGTACGGTGAGCTAGGGCAGAAGATCGTTAAAGCCGCTATCTGGGGCAATCACCTTAAGAATCTGTATTTGAATCCATTGAAAGTGATTTCTGATTTAGGTCGAGAGCAAGCGACATCATCCATGACCAAAGGCGTGGTGGATGACATGCAATACGCCGCGAAACAAGCCTTACTCGATGAGGTGGCCGCGGTAGCGATTGATCTCTATAGCGGTCGATTCAGCATTGAAGATGAAGCATTAAGAGCGTCTGATGTTTCTGAAATAGATGAACAGCGCTTTGCACCAGAATTAGAGCCAGTAAGAATTGTGCTGGTGGGGCAAACAAGCTCTGGGAAATCCTCATTGATTAATGCGCTCAAGCAAGAGCTCGTTGCCGAGGTGGATGTATTGCCATCAACCGACACTTCAACCGTATACAACGCGTTTGTCGATGACAATGATGTTCGAGTGGTTGATCTTCAAGGGCTGGATGGCAATGCCAAAACCGAAGCTCTGATGCTTAAAGAGATGACTCAAGCCGATGTTGTACTTTGGGTTCTTAAAGCCAATCAATCGGCTCGTGAACTGGATAAGCAATTGAAGGGCAAGTTTGATACTTTCTATGGCGATCCTAAAAACATCTCACGCAAGAAGCCAATCGTTGTTTCGGTTGTGAATCAGGTCGACCGATTAAAGCCTGTTGATGAGTGGCAGCCTCCGTATGACTTAGAGAACCCAACATCGGCCAAAGCAAAGATCATTGCTCAAGCACTCGAATACAACCATATATTGCTGCAGTCTGATATCGTGTTGCCGCTCGCTATTGCACCAGAAAAGACGATTTTTGGTTTAGAAGCACTCAAGCAGATGCTAATCGAAGGCATAGCTGATGCTAATAATGTGCAAAGAAACCGCCAACGTTTGGAGGCAATGAAACGGGGAACATCGGTTAAAGGTCAACTGAACAAAGTAGTGAAGGCCGGTAAGAAGGTCGCACCAAGTGCATTGAAGGCAGCGACACCAAAACTGGCTGAAATGGCCATCAAGCAAGTTGTGAAGAAAAAGTAAGTCATTCACTGCGAATACGGTTCTGGTGGGGCTTGAGGCTCATCAGAACTTAGCTATTCTAGATCGGCGATTTTTATTGCTTGGCTTTATTAGATGATAGCTTTTTAGAAAACAGCCATCTTCGCCCCTTATTAGATAAGTATTGAGTTTAAAAGAGATTCGATATTATTAAGTAACTCAACGAACTAGTTTAATAGTATATAAACGGATGGAATTCACAGTTTATATGACACGCTATGGTATTTAATTGCCATTCTAAATATTGATCACATTTATACTTTTCTAAGCTGTATTTATAAAACAATTGCACTATATTTAAATTTCGGATCACCTTGATTTCAACGTAGGGATATATTGTGAACATGTATCTGAAATGGCAATCAACCACATGGCTAACCTTGTTAGCTTGGTATACCTTAGATCACCAGCTCTCGTTCCGCCTTTCTTCAGAGTAGTACCCTCTAGGCGTCACGCGCCAGCAGAGCCCTTGAGCTTTGCCAATCCTGTTAATTTTGTCTTTAAGAAGCTTCGTAACCCATGCGGCCGCTATTTGTGTTGTTGTGCATGAAGTTCTTATCTCTTAGTTATTATTAATTGGGTCCTAATCAATACGTTATTGATTAAATAAATTATTTCTAGCTATTAATTTTTCATCGTAATTATCACGAGAGTGATCGTGCGTGAAATTAAATTAATGGTGATGACTCATGACATTTGAAAATAATGAATTTGGCTTTTCCCATTTAGGCTGAATTTGTTGAAAGGTACTATTATGGAAAACTTCAAGCATCTACCAGAACCGTTTCGTATTCGCGTTGTAGAACCAGTAAAAAGAACAACCTCTGCATATCGTGAGCAAGCCATTGTTGACGCGGGCATGAACCCATTTTTACTGGATAGTGATGATGTGTTTATCGATTTACTGACCGACAGTGGTACAGGTTCTATTACTCAGCGTATGCAAGCAGCGATGTTAATGGGGGATGAAGCTTACAGTGGTAGCCGAAGTTACTATGCGTTGGCGAATGCAGTGAAAGATATTTTTGGTTACCAACTGACGATTCCAACACACCAAGGACGTGGAGCAGAGCAGATCTACATTCCTGTTCTTATCAAGATGCGTGAAATGGAAAAGGGATTGGATCGCAGCAAAATGGTCGCCCTGTCTAACTACTTCTTCGATACAACACAAGGTCACACTCAAGTGAACTGTTGTGTAGCGAAAAACGTCTACACCAAAGAAGCGTTTGATACTTCAGTGAATGCTGACTTTAAAGGCAACTTCGACGTTGTGAAATTGGAAGAAGCGATCTTAGAAGCGGGCGCTGCCAACGTTCCTTACATCGTGAGTACCATTACCTGTAACTCTGCTGGTGGACAGCCGGTATCAATCGCGAACTTGAAAGCTGTGTATGACGTGGCTCAGAAGTACGATATTCCAGTGATTATGGATTCTGCACGCTACGCTGAAAATGCCTTCTTCATTCAACAGCGCGAAGCCGGTTATCAAGATTGGACAATCGAACAGATCACTCGTGAGTCGTACAAATACGCGGATGGTTTAGCCATGTCGGCTAAGAAAGACGCGATGGTACAAATGGGCGGCTTGTTGTGCTTTAAAGACGACTCTTTCATGGATGTGTACACAGAGTGTCGAACCTTGTGTGTCGTGCAAGAAGGCTTCCCAACTTATGGTGGCTTAGAGGGAGGTGCAATGGAACGCCTTGCGGTTGGCCTTTATGACGGCATGCGTCAAGACTGGTTGGAGTACCGTATTGGCCAGGTTCAATATCTCGTTGATGGATTAGAAGCAATGGGTATCGTGTGTCAGCAAGCCGGCGGACATGCTGCGTTTGTGGATGCGGGTAAACTGCTTCCTCATATTCCGGCTGGTCAGTTCCCAGCACATGCTTTGGCGTGCGAACTCTATAAAGTCGCGGGTATCAGAGCGGTTGAGATTGGTTCATTGCTGCAAGGCCGCGACCCCGCAACAGGTGAACAGCACCCATGCCCTGCGGAGTTATTGCGCCTTACCATTCCTCGCGCTACCTATACACAAACACACATGGATTTCATTATCGAAGCATTCGAGAAAGTAAAAGAGAATGCTGGGAAAGTAAAAGGGCTCGACTTTACCTATGAACCGCCTGTGTTAAGACACTTTACAGCGCGCTTGAAAGAGGTAGAAACCAGTATCAAACAACCTATAAAGAAGAGTAAACCAGAGCTAGAAGAAGCTTAAAGTACAAGGAAATACATTAAGGTCTGTTGAATTTTCGAACTGATTTCTCAGTGAAAGCTAAACAGTCATTAACACAAAGGCTCTTATTGGAGCCTTTGCTTTTTTTGAGCAAGCAGAACTAAAACCGCAGGATTACTACTGTTTTAATACTGAGCTCAGCGTATCAAAAAGCCATTGATTCAATGGAGCATCTTTCTGAGAACGACGGCAACTCATCACATAACTCACATCAATCGTGAGCTTTTCTGGTAAATCAATGCTGCGACACCCTTCTGGCACACTGCCATCTAGGGTGATTCCAAAATAATCGGACTTCAGTACAATATCGTGGATCATTGCGGGGTGATCGGCTTCCACTTTTGGATCGACATGAAATCCGATATTTCGAAGGCGATCGAGAATAGGGTATTTATTGTCATTCCAGCCCGGGGTTTTAAATAAGATGATTGGATAGTTGACGAGCGATTTAAAGCTTTGTGCTTTATGATCTTCTCTCACAAAGAATACGACTTTTCCTTTTCCAATCTCTTTCTGTGAAATGGACTGCGGCAGGCTTTCATCAAAGTAGTGAACGGCTATTGCGTCTTCACCCTCGATGATTCTGTTTTTTACATTAGTGCTCCATCTCTCCAGTGAGAAGCGAACATGCGGGGCTCCTTTACTCAGAGTGAGATAGAGCTTAGAACCAAAGCGCTCCCAAAAAAGTGTATTGGCGTAGATTTTCACATCCCCCTGATAAGATACAGGGCAGAACTCTTGATGCTTTATCGCCTCGACACTGCTTAGTATCTGCTCAAAATTATCAATATTGTTTTCAATAAATGTCGTTGGTTCGAACCCATGCTTGGTTTGAATGAACAGTGGGTCGTCCAGTTGTACTCTTAATTTCGAAAGGTTCTTACTGATCGCCCCTGGGGTTTTTCCTAGCGATTCTGCAACTAAGCCAACATTACGAAGCTCATACATACGTTTGATGACCAAGATATTCTGAATATCGAGATTGATGTCCACAAGCACTCCGAATTGCTTAGATGATAACGATGCTAATCTTTGGCGCAGTGAAAGCCTAAAGACCATCTGACTCTAATATCATAATCATCACTGCCAGTTTTTAAGACAGCACAACGTCAAGATGTGAACTATTTCTTTGATTTTTCAACGAGTTTCCATTTAGTAAATATTGGTTTTCCTCGAAAATCTGATATTCGGTTGTTAAAGTTATTTCAACAAAGAAACACAACAACCAAACAAATATAATATTAAAAAATCATAAGAGGTGATGTATGAAAAAGTTAATCGCACTAGGCTTGATGGCTATCTCAATGAATACTGCTTTTGCTGCTGATGGAACTTATACAGGAACCATCGATATGACAAGAAGCGCGGGTAATCAGGTAAACGCAGAGCGTGTAGAGCCTAACCCTACTCTTGAAGGAAGAAATGAAGCGTCTAACGGCGGAATCCAATTCCAAAAGAACGTAGATCAAGACCAAGCGATCCAGTTGAATGGCCGCCGAGATTAATGTGCTAACCTTACTATCATTGTCATAAGAAATGCTGTGCCCTCGGGTGCAGCATTTTTTGTTTTGGGATTTGGAGTATTTTATAAACCTTAGTGATCTAGCCTTGGCATGTTGTGTAACGTGTGGCATTTTGTTCTCTAACTCTAACTCTAACTCTAACTCTAACTCTAACTCTAGAACGCTATTAGGTGTTGGTTAAGCATTACAAGCCAGTAAGCGAACGATTCGAAAAGGACAAGGAATGACTCAAAAAGAAACGGGAATGATTCGTCATATTCTACTGATTAAGTTTAAAGAAAACGCAGAGGCTTCAGAGGTTCAAAAACTAAAGATGCTGTTTGAAGCGATGCCAAACAAGGTTGACGGGGTAACTTCAGTAGAGTGGGGGTTAAATGATAGCCCAGAGAATAAGAACCAAGGTTATACCCATTCAGTTTTAATGACGTTTACGGATGAAAAGGGGCGTCAGAACTATCTTCCACATCCAGAGCATGATGCGCTGAAAGATGTATTTCGTCCGCTGTTAGACGACATCATCGTGTTTGATTACTCTCTATAATTGGTCCTCTCTGCATGCTCCCTAAAGCCTAAAGCCTAAACTAAAAGCCCAAAGCTAAAAGCAATAAAAGCGATAAAAGCGTATATACCTAAAGTTTATTTATACAAGGTATATACGCTGAGTCATCTCGAATAACGAAGCGTTAGGGCTTGTGTGGCAGAGTCCTAACCGAGAAAGCCCTAATCAAGAAAGTACCAACTACTCTGTAGGAGAGATAGTCACCGGGGCGAACGAAGCTACTGCATTTCCGCCGGCACCTGGGTGATCAACATAAGAGGTGTTTTGCATTAAGGTGTAGTACACGTCCACAAAGTCATCATCATTCACTAATACACCATCAGGAATCACATCGATAATCTTGCCTGTGATCTGAGGGATGATCGCGTAACCCTGAACTTCTGGATCAGGAATCATCTTCAGTATCTCTTCTGCGGCTTGAACTAAGAGTTTTGCTAGCGCTTTATAGTCTGTTCCATCATCGTGCTCCATTAAGATCATATCTGCAGCGCCCCAGCGGTAGCGAGGCCAGAAAATGACCGTTTGATTTGGGTAGTACGTCTGTTTGTCGTAGTCCAGATAAGGCATTTCGACTAGATCTATTTGTGGCTCTAAGCGGCTTGAATCGACCCCTGTCACAATGGCGTAGATTTCAGCTTTGCCAGAGATCCACGGTTCTTGGTCTACAGCCAAACGAATCTTTTTTAACTGAGTGGTATTCAACGGCTCAGGTTCTGACATAGCCATGGAGCGCGTAGCCTTACCAATAAATGTTTGTGTCTTAATGCTACGGCTTTCACTGTTGCTGCTTGTGTTTTTGGAGCCTGAATTAATTTGCGTTGTTGTACCCAGCTTTTGCATTTCAGCTTGCATTGCCATTAAGCCTGCTTTGAGCTCTTCGGCACCGTTACTATCGACGACAAATACTGGGACGTCTGGCATTTGGTACACATCTAGTTCATGAACCTGTCCGTACACGTCATACGCTTCAATGTATTGCCAATTCGAATCATCACCTGATGGTTCAAATGCGAATAATGGACTTTCACCGTTTTTCCAGGCTTCAATCATCGCTTCATCGGCCATGCGAATCTCTAGCAAAGAGTCACTGAAGTCGTTGACCCCTTTCATCTTGCGGTAGCTAAGGTCGGCTTTCTGCATCTTGCTTGAAAACGCAGAGTAGGACTTGGCTGAGTTAAGCTTGTCTATCGGCGTAGACAGCTGCTTTTCTGTTATCTGGTCTTTTAAAGAAAGCTCAAGTTCGGAGTAGCGGGCACTGATTTGCAACGCCAAAGATTGCTTTTGTGCTGAGGCGTTCTCCGAAAGAGATCGTGAGTTTGTTGTGTCGATGTTGTTTGCATAGGACTGAAAGCCAACCACTGTCGTTGCAAGTACCATACTGATAGAAAAAGATGGTCTCATAAATAATCCTTATTTTAGTTTTTATCATTAATAGAGCATTTGCCCTATAAGGATTAACCTATCAGTAACGTGAATGTGTTTAAAAGTTAGACAGCTATTTTTATTTCATTGTGCAGCACAGGATCCCAATTTAAGTAATTTATAAAATATCAAACGGATGTTGGCTTGATATATGCGAATTTATAAACCAATCAATAGTTAATTAACAAGATTATTAACTATTGAGGCTTTTCTTATATATGTTTAGATATGCGAATGTATGTTGGTTGTCATATTGATAGATACGAAAAAGGGCTAGCGATTGGCTAACCCTTTTATGTCTATAAGCACACGGCAGTACTTATAAATACTGATGGTTGTAACTGTAATTGTAACTGTAACTATCAGTACGACGCAGCGCTAAATAATGTCGTTTAGCCTTGTGATTGCTCTGCGGATGCCATGTACATTTGCATCTCTTCTAAGCTTGTTTTTGCGATAACTTGGTTATCAATAGAGTAGTGAACTTCATCGCCAAAGCGCTCGCCCGTTAATGTCGCGTGAGAACCGTCGTTGTAAGTTAGCTCAATTGCGATTTGGTCCTCGTTGATCACTCTCATGTCACTGTGGTCAATCACATGCTTTGCCAGCGGGTCGATTGGCGCATCTGTTAGGCTGTCATCCAGTTGATCATTGATATCAATGTAGGTATCTACTTTGGTGTCAAAGATGTGTGGTTTCTTGTTGATTGGGTTCTTACCCGTCCAGAATTCCAGTGAGTTAAACACGATGTAATCGGCGGCAACGGTAATACCGTAAGCAGGGGCAAGTAACATGTTTAGGCCACCACGAGCGTAACGGTTATCAACGGCTTTAACGTTAAACTCCATTAATTTTCCTGTCACAGCATTGCTGCCCACACAGCCAAATAAGGTCACAAGGCTCATTGAGATTATTATCGGTTTTACAAGTCGGTTCATCATTATCTATTTCTACACGTGTCTGTTTAGGAACCGAGAATTATGTCAAAGTCATCTGCGTTCTAATATAACGCCACGCCTATACTAGATATCAGGAAATCCTATATCTCTATATAAACCAGAGCCTTGCCTATTAACCTTGTCTGTTTTTCTCGCTATTCAATTCGATCCTATCGTACTAGTTCATGTTATTTGAACTTGGTGTTTTTACAATGAACTGTCATGCCCTTAACTGAATGATGGGAATGAAACACGATAATAGAAGGTAAGTTAAACGATATTATTTTCACCGTTTATTGATTTAAATGACCGCCTAAAGGGCTCGAATGAAACGATTTAATCTGAACCTCATCTATTACTTTATTGCGATATATGAAGAAGGAAACTTAACGTACGCAGCAGAACGGCTCAACATCTCACAACCTAGTCTCAGTGCCCACTTGAAGCAGCTCCGAGATGAGTATCGCGATCTGCTCTTCGTTAGAAAATCGTACACACTCGAACCAACGCCCGTTGCTAACGACTTGTACCCGATATTCAAGCAAGCGCACAAGCTTATTTCACACTCGCTGCCTGAAACCCACGACTTTGAACCGAAAGAGTGCAGCTACACGTTTAGAATTGCCGCGATGAGTATTTCAAGCAGCGTGACGCTGCCACAAGTTCTGGATAGGATTCAGAAAGAAGCACCAGACTGTGTTATTGAAATCGTGAACATCAAAGAAGACATGGCGACCGACATTCGAGAGAAAAAGATCGACCTTGTTGTCGACTTAACCAGCGCACATCCCACCTTATTAAGCCAAGAGGTATGGAGCGACGAGTTGTGTATCGTGTGTAGCCAAAACCACTCGAACATCGACGAGCAAGTCAGCTTAGAGGGATACCTTTCAGAAAAGCATGTGACACTCACACATGATAACTACCGAGTGAACCAACTCTCTGAGTTTCACAGCCCAATCTTTTCAGAGCGAAAAGTAGCAAGAAAGCTGAATTCGATCGCTGACTTCTCTGAGACCATCTACAACAGTGATTGGATCGCCACCTTCCCCAAAAGTGTGGCGAAAGCGTACTTCGATGAAGAAAAAATAAAGATGTTTGAACTGCCATTCGAATACAACAAGCCATCATTGAGTGTGTATTGGCACAGCAATCGCAATGACGACATCGTAAACCGATGGCTAAGAGAACTGTTTACCAGTGAGATCTTAAAACTGTCTGCGTGATTAATTCGGCATCTTAAGAGGTCGCCGAAGTCTCTAGAACAACTCAGCCTTCTAATAAGCAATCAAGCCTACTCATATGAGTAGGCTTTGTTATTTTTTGCTACCTTCAGCGGTACGTTCTAACTCAATCTAAGCGCAACGTGAGGCCAGAGTAGTTCGAGTATCCGCGCAGTAACACATGATAAGTCACGCCCGGTTGCGCGCTCACACTGCACTGCTCATTGTTGCCAGCGCGATAAGGGCGACAGTCGTAACTCGATGTCGTTGGTTTGCTGCCTGATTTCACGTAAAGATCGGCATCGCCTGAACCGCCAGACATTGAAACCGTCACGCTTGATGCAGAATCAACAGTGAATGTGTAGAAGCTTTCCGAAGATTGATTCCCGCTTAGGTTCGTAATCGGTGTGCCTTTCGTCAGTACATTGACAGTTGGAGGCGTGACACCACAACTCGCATTCACGCCGACGGTATTAAAAGCATCTTCAACATCGGCAAACACATAGCCCATGTCGGCTGCGGCTTTCGCTACGCCACAAGCACCGGCATCAAAGGTACTGTTTGCCGTCCAATACAGTTGGTTTGCGACTGTGAATATTTCAAAGCCCTTACGTACATTCCAACCCGATTTGTTCGCTAAAAGGTAAAAGGCGCGGTTGTAAACACCGCTAGATAAGTGAACGTTCAAACCGTCGTAATATTGAGAGGCATGATCAATCGAGCGGCCATCTTTTGAAGGTTGATCAAAGTAACGCAAACCACCTTCCGATTTGAAGATATCGCTACCAACCACCCAATCCACATTGCCACGCAAGTAGTATTCAGCCGCTTCGCCCGCAATATCGGAGAAGGCTTCATTCATACCGCCTGACATGTTTCGGTAAACGAGCCCCGAGTTTTGCTCTGTGAACCCGTGGCTGACTTCGTGAGCACTCACGTTGATATCGACCAATGGGTAAAAGGTATTTTTGCCATCTCCAAAAGTCATGGATGTACCATTCCAGAAGGCATTTTCATAATCCGTGCTGTAGTGAACTCGCATCGTCAGCTGGAAAGTCAAAGGCGACGTATTCATCCACTCTTTGTACATATCGAAGACAACATTACCGAAGTAGTGCGCATCGTTAAGAGGCGAGTAAGCCCCGTTAATGTATTTATGATCGGTGTAGTTGGTTCCGTCGGCACAGTTGTAGCTGTAGGCTGTGTTGCCAGACGTTCCGTTCCTCAAATCGACTGTCTTAACTGATTCATTTTCTAACTTACACGTCGTGCCTGTTTTGTCGATGGGAAAGCTAGGGAAGTCACTGCCATATTCATATCGAGTGGTTTTGAGGTTACCACCTGGGCCAGTACCCAATGCTTTAGCGTGGTTTAGTCCATTCCATTTTTGGAGCACATCGCCAGTTGTGGCATCAATAAAGTAGAAAGGGCGCTCTGGCATTGAGGACGCGATAAAGAAATCGACCAGATACACCACTTGGGCGACTTGGTTCTCATCCAATCTCACCATCAGTTTCGCGTTTTTATTTTCAATCGACTTTTTGCCGACGGTAAACGTGCGATGAGCGGACAGTGCGGCTTCAATCGCTTGCTCTTGATTCAGTTTTGGCGCGATGCTGGATAGGTCACCACTGATCCCCTGTGCCATGGAGCCGAACACCTGAGTGGGTTGGTTCTTGGAAAGGGTAGCGACAACCGAAGTGTCAAAGACGGGTAAACCTAGATGAGTTTGTTGGTAGCGGACTTTGGTTTTTCCATTGGGCAATACCACCCGTTTAACTTCAGAAAAACCTAATTCTAGTGGGGCAACACTCTTCGACTGAGCGACGAGGCTTTGTTGTAGTAATGCATCATTATCGACTCTGACCATTTCTGCAGCGTGTGCATTAAAGCCAAAAGATGTACCTAGAATAGCTGCTATTTTCCAGCTTAGTTGACGTTGTTGGTTCATTTTTCGTTCCTGATTTTAATATAAACTCCTTCTTCCCAACGGCTTTATAGGAAGTCTATATGCAACACACTAATGCCATGTGTTGCGAATCAAGATTGGAAGATCATTTGGATTTATGACAAGTTTATCAGGGAGATTTATTTTTAGAGTATGTAATTCAAAGTTTACAAAAGCTCTTATTGATCAAATTGTTTTTATAAAATCTAATTTTATTATTTATCGTAAATACATGAAGAGGTGAGAGTTATTAAAATCCGCTTTGTTTTAATTTATAGAATGAAAGTATCTAAGTTAACTTCGATATTTTCCTGTTTTCATCTTAATAACAAATTAGTAAATAATAGAATTTTTGGAAGTGGCAATATTGTCTTTATTATCAATAGTAAACTTGCTTTAACAATATCAATCAAAGAACTTATCAAGTTTTCTTCATTTAGTTCTGTGAGACATAAAATTTCTACGTTTTCTTGTTCAATCACAAACTAATAAACATAAGTCATTGTTATGAAAAGAGTCAGTCGCTTAAGATAGGTCATATAAAAACTAGACTGAAAAACGCTGCATTTAGATATGGAATTTTTCTGTCTGATATTTGTTAATTTACAGCTTGAAAATTCACCTGTATGATGTTCTGTAAATAAAAATGTAAAGGTATTTAACTATGAAAAAAGCTGTATTAGCTTTAACTATCGCGTTGTCTTGCTCTAGTGTTTTTGCTGCATCTATAGATAAGGCAAATCTACTTTCCGAACATGGTTTGCATGCACAAGCTAAAGAAGAATTAATTGATGTGATCTTCAGTAAATCAAACAGTAAAGTGAAAGCTAAAGCATACTATGAACTTGGCAACATCTCTTTCGAAAATAACCAAGTATCACCAGCTTTAAGTTCTTGGAAAAAATTAGTAGAAATTTATCCGAGTTCGCCCGAAGCCAAAATTGTAAAAGGCCGCCTTGAAGAGCTATCTCAAATTGTTGGGGAGAACGCTCAGGAGAGCGTAGATAATGCTATTGCAGCTTCATATCTTAAGCATGCAGACTTCTGGTCTGATGACCGAGCTAATACATTTATTATTGACTCTAGCTGGATTCCAAAAGTAGAGGCTGCTAATAAGTGGTACGATAAAGTTATTGTTGAGTTTCCAAATTCAAAGGCTTCTAGAATTGCGCATGAAGAAAAATTAAGAACTCTACTTGGTTGGGAAGAGCGAGGAAAGTATGGCTCATCTTATGGAGTAAAACGAGACTTTGGTACTTATATGCCACAAGTGTTAGAAACTTTTGCTTCATTAGAAAATGAGTTTCCAAATGCACCTACTTTGCAAGCCTTTAGATATCAAATTGCTCAAGCTTATTGGAGTGCAAAGCAATGGGATAATACTCGTAAATGGTTAAATTCTATCATTGAGAAATCTAATGGTAAGGATAACTTCTACAAAGATGCTGCCGAGAGAAGACTCAAAAAAGTTGAGTACTAAGAAGTGACTAAACAAAGTATTTAAGAGTGATTCACAACGCTGGCACCTTCAATTCAAGCAAGTTTAGTGTTTATAGCACAATGGTTTAGGTAAGGTGTCTGCGTTGTTCACTCCTCAACTTGGCGGCATGAGTTTTCTTAATATTATTAGCAGTATCGACTTACTTTAAAGGATACAAAAATGTTCCAAGTTGAAATGACTATAAATGGCAAGCCGATGACGAAAGCCAATATTCAAAATGAATTAGAAAAAGCAATGTTAGAAGCAGTAGTTGAAGGCATTAAAGAAACAGTTGAGTCTGCTATTTCAAAAGATGAAGCACTACAAATAAAAATCGATGTTGTTGGAAATGATATCGAAGATTTATCACTAAAAATAAGTGGTCCAGATGACATAGTAGTTAAGATAGAGGCTGTTCTAGCTGAGTAGTCTCCCTGCCCATAATAAACGACTATAGCGTGAACAACTTATTTTTTGCGTTGTTTTCATCCCAGATGGCACACATTCACTCACGCCTTTTCGGGACGTTAGTACTCAGGAGTAAAATTTGGCTTTAGAGGAAGTATGTTCAACTACATCTATGTGGATCGAACCAAAATACGTTGTTCCAGCATTCATGGTTTTGCTGTCGTCAGGTCTTTTCCCGTTTCTCTTACATAAATATAAAGTGAAGCGAGAACGAGAAGAAAAGCTCTTTGACACGAGAAAAGAAGAGTATCAGGGGTACTTTAAGAAAATGGAAGAAGCCGCGAGGTTAGCGGGACAGGACTACGATAAATATTTGACTGAAACGCTGCCTAACGCTTCACGTCAGCTCTATGAAGCCCATTCTTCTCCAGAAGCTCTAGTCGAATATCAGCAAACACTAAATGCTTTCACCAAAGACATTAATGACGGGTTTATGAAAGCTACGAATGAGCTTGTTAGCCTTAGAATTGTATGTAGTAATCAGTTAGCTTTACTGTTGGATGATTTTGAGGGGACATACCAAGCTATGATGAGTTTACAACCTCAGATGCTGGAGGAAATTCAGCTATCTCTTACTCCGGAATCCTTTATTACTGGTAAATTCAACTTCGAAACTCCGAGTAAAATTCAGATGAATGAGCTGGGAGTTTCTTTAGTTGAAACTAGAAACTTGATAATTAAGACAATGCGCAAAGAGTTGGGATTTGAGCACTAACATAAATTTAAGATTGATTTGGTGTGCGTGGCAGGTATGGAATTCGAATATAAGAAAGTAGACTCCAATCATAGAGACTTTAATTCATTAATTGTTGAGTTGAATTTGTCACTTCGCCAGATTACTAATGACACAGGTGAAAGCTCATTTGTATCTGACGCTTTTAACCCATCAAAAGATGGATGCATCGTGGTGTATCTGAATGATAGCGCTGTGGCATGTGGGGTGTTTAGATATCACGAAAGTGAAGTTTGTGAACTTAAGCGGATGTACTCTAACAAAGCCGGTGCTGGCTCATATTTATTGAAACAACTCGAATGTCTTGCGATCGAAAAAGGGTATCGAAAAGCCGTTTTATCGACACGTAGAGTTAACTCAAAAGCGGTGACCTTTTATTGTCGCCACTCTTACTCAGAATCCAGTGCGTATGGCAAATATGTCGGTGTAGACCGTTCGATTTGCCTCTCAAAGATGCTAGTCATATAACTACCAAACCTATAGGGCATCAGTTTCACGTAGGAAATATGACAAGCGACCAACTATTGGAAAAGGCACTTTATAGCAGCGCCTTTCCACAACCTCGCTCGCTTAAAGCCTACTTAGCAACGAATCACCTTAATAACTATTTCAGAACAACCGACAATGTGTGGCTTAGAACGAGTGAGCTGATAGACCAAACTGAGATAAAAGTTTTAGGCGAGTACTCTGCAACGGTGCAAGCGCCGAAGTTTACGGATCTCCCACGCAAAGGCGAACGTTTGCCTTTTGTTTCTCGGAATTTAATTGCAACAGTAAATCACATATAAACATAGAGGTAGCGCACAGAATCGAAAAAGGGGATATCGCGATTACGTAATCATTGATCTAGCCGATAGTGAGATAGTGATAAGAGGTCGATAATTCGTTGTCGGATCTAAATTAGAACTTTAAATCTAATTTCTAAGTAGTTGTTATCTCAGGAAGAGTCTTTGTGCTATGCGCCCCTATATTAAATACATTATCCCTATTTTAATTCCTTTCATTATCCTCGTAATGCCGCTATCAGCGTTTCCATTTGAAGGCCTTACGATTATTCAACAACGCGTTATCGCGATCTTTTTATTAGCGGCATTGTGCTGGGTGTTCGAGCCCATTCCGATCTACGCGACGTCTGTTGTTATTATCGTTCTGCAATTGTTGATGTTGTCGGATAAAGGGCTGATCTTTTTAAGGTTTGAGCATGGGCAGGAACATTTTGGTGAGTTGTTAAAATACAGCGACATCATGGCGACATTCGCCAGCCCAATCATCATGCTGTTTTTGGGCGGTTTTTTCTTAGCAATGGCCGCCACTAAGTATCGATTGGACGTAAACTTAGCCCGTGTATTATTGAAGCCATTTGGACAAGACCCAAAGTTTGTGATGCTCGGCTTAATGCTGATCACTGGTATCTTTTCGATGTTTATGTCTAACACGGCAACAACGGCAATGATGCTCTCTATTTTAACGCCGGTACTGGCTGTGTTTGGCCCGAAAGACCCCGGTCGTATAGCGTTTGCGCTTTGTATTCCTGTTGCCGCTAACATCGGTGGCATTGGTACCCCGATCGGTACCCCGCCGAACGCTATCGCACTTAAATATTTAGTTGGCGATAACCTCATTACGTTCGGTGAATGGATGGCATTTGGTGTGCCGTTTGTCATTATTATGATGGCGTTAGCGTGGTTTTTAATAGGCTTTATGTACAAAGCTGACCAAAAGAAAATCGAGCTAAGCATCAAAGGCAAATTCCTTAAAACGCCCAAAGCCATTGCGGTATACGTCACTTTTGCGCTAACCATTATTCTTTGGTTAATGGGCTCAAGCCATGGCATGAACTCTTATACCGTCGCTCTGATTCCTGTCGCTGTGTTCTCACTCACAGGGATCATCAATAAAGAAGACCTGAAAAAGATTTCTTGGGACGTACTGTGGCTTGTATCAGGTGGTATTGCGCTTGGTTTAGCTCTCGATAAAACTGGCTTAGCAAGGCTGGTGGTACACAGCATTCCGTTTGATACTTACTCACCCTATGTGGTGTTGTTCGGAGCGGCGTTCTTGTGTTTGGTAATGGCAAACTTTATGTCTCATACCGCAACGGCTAACTTGTTAATGCCAATTATGGCTGCATTAGGGTCGTCTATGGCTTCACTTACGCCACTAGGCGGTGAGTTAACGTTAATTCTGGTTGTGACTTTTGCCGCTTCATTAGGTATGTCTCTGCCAATCAGTACGCCACCGAATGCGTTGGCTCATGCCACTGGTCATGTGCAAAGTAATCAAATGGCCAGAATCGGTATTATTTTGGGTGTGGTTGGTGTGCTACTGAGCTTTGTTATGGTGTGGGTGCTACATTCAATTGGTCACATAGGATAACGATACGTGTATCAACAAAAGCTAGAAGCACTTATCGATCGTTATTTTAATCAGACAGAACGTCGGGTGACGTGCCGTGCTGGTAACACCATTATTGAACAATCAGCGTTAAACACACGTTTATATTATGTGTTTAGTGGAGAACTGGAAGGCTTTTATACCGAAGCGAATGCACCGCGAGTACGCGTGTTTAGCGCGGGTAGTGGGGCTTTTATAGGCGTTCACAGCTTCTTTTCAGGTAATTGGACAGCATCTTCAACGGTTGTTGCCAAAACCGATGTTGAGTTAGCGTGGATCGATAAAGACACGCCGGCAGAAGATGAACGTAAATTTGGCCCTCTTACCGCACAGTTTACACCTGTGATCGTCAATGAGTTGTCGCGTCGTCAACGTCGTGCAACACAAGAAGCGATAGCGAAACAAAAAGCGCTAGAGAAGTTACATACTGCTGAGCAAATGACGACCTTGGGTCAATTGGCTGCAGGGATTGCCCATGAGCTTAACAACGCTATTGGTGTAGTAAATAGTAAATCTGGCCGACTTGAAACGGTCATCATGGATCTACTTGAAGAAGTGCATCCAGAAGCCAGTCAATTTTTCGATTTTGGGTTAATGCATGGTCAGAAAACGTCGTCGTCAGAAGCGCGAACACGTGGGCGACAATTTGAAAGAAAATATGGTTTAGATAAAAACATTGCACGCTCTCTTGCAAAGGCGATTCCAATTAACGCTTTATCTGCAACAGACGTTATTTCAAAACATTGGCTGAAAAACCCAGAAGAAGCGATTCGCTTTTGGCAGATGGGCTGTGATTTACATGATTTACGTTTGGCATCTAGACACACCGTTGGCATCGTAAAATCGGTTAAACAACTTGGCAGAATTGATATTGACACCGAAGAAGCGGTTGATATTAACGACTCCATTAACCATGCCTTATCGTTGTTACAAAGTGAGTTACGTAGAGTATCTGTGCGATTGAGCCCAGCAGATTTGCCGCCTTTTAAAGGATCGAAAACAGAGCTCGTTCAGATTTGGGTCAACATTGTAAAGAATGCTTGTGATGCAATGTCGAATTCAGACGATGCTGCAATAGAAATTCAAACCAGATTAAGTAAGAAAAGAATATTAGTTACGATTGCGAATAACGGCCCTGAGATAGACGAGGGGACTCGTAGAAAGGTATTTCAGCCCAACTTCACCACTAAAAAAGGTGGTTTATCGTTTGGATTGGGCTTGGGTTTATCAATCGTTAAGCGGATTGTGGCGGGTTATGGCGGAAGTATCATTGTGAAAAGTGATGCTTCTAAAACTGTATTTAGAATCAAGTTACCAATAGAGGGTGAACATGGAGAAGCTTAATTTAATCTGTGTCGATGACCAGAGAGAAGTACTGAGCGCAGTGGTACAAGATTTAGAGCCGCTGGCGAGTTGGCTGAATATTGAAGATTGTGAATCAGCGCAAGAAGTGCTTGATCTCATTGATGAACTTGACGCAGAAGGCGAACACATTACCGTCATCGTGTCTGATCATGTAATGCCAGGGAAAACGGGTGTGGAGTTACTCACTGAAGTGTTCCATGACAGCCGCTTTCCGAATACAAAGAAAATTCTTCTTACGGGGCAGGCCACTCACACCGATACCATCAATGCGATTAATGCAGCAGGCATCGACCGTTACTTTGAAAAGCCTTGGCAAGCAAACACGTTAGTTGAATGTATTCGCACTCTTGTCACTGAGTACATATTTGACCAAGGGCTTGATTACACGGACTATCAGAATGAGCTCGACCAGCAGGTTGTGTTGAGACGCTTACGCTAGTTTCTTACGTTAGTCTCTTGCGTTAGCCATTTACGTTAGTTTCTTGCGCTAGTCATTTATGTCAGTCGCTTGAAATTATATGCACCGAAGGAAGCTTTCTGAAGGAGTTTGTCTTTGAAAGACGTAATCATTCGGTGCATATATTGCTCCTCTCATTTTAGTCTTAAATGAGACCTCAACCTGCTTGGTTCTACGACTGACGCAGGTGTAATGTGGACAACTTTATGGAACATTGGCAAGTCTAAATATCGAGTCGATAAATCCTTGCAGCGCTCTCAGTGGCATAGAAAAAACTCGCTTCACCATGAGCACAGTAGTGATAGCTAAATCACTGAACCGACGTGGCCTCCCGTGCTTATTATGTTTGCTTTGCGCCCACCCGCTTATCGCTTCTTCACTAATCCAAAGGTCAGAGATCCGCGGTTAATGAGTGATGGGTTGTATTGCTTCCAGTAGGTCGTTTTGTTACGAGGTTTAGGCATGTTCAAGGTATGGTTTTTGAATTCCCTAGAGGTTCAGTTGATTCCGGTGAGTTGGGTAGCCAAACCGCAATTAGAGAATTGTGGGAAGATACAGGTCTTAAAGATTTACAACTTCTCGGTACTCATCAAGCTTTGAATAACGTCGGTGGTGAGATTCATTATGTAGTTTTGCGTGCGGTTCAGAATGATGAGCCTAAAATGGTCGAAGCAGAAAGACAGCAAACTTTCTATTGGCTAGAGCCCTAAGCTATTTCTCTTGATGATTTTTATCGCGCAGATATCGAGTTTATAGAGCACCATTTGAGCCGGTTTGCTTCTCAAATACGCCAGTCACATCACCACCATCTTTATTCATCGTTAGTTTCACGGAGAAAACATGACAAGCGACCTTCGGCTAACGCGAGCGATTCGCAGTTTGTACTTGTTCTATTGAGTAAAAATAAGTCTGGTGGACGGATGTGAATATCTAACTGGGACTTACCACATTAACGCCGATATATATGTTTTGAAGTGAGGCTGGATTCATAATAGGCTAACTCGTGCCTGCGTAATACGGGCTCACGTCTCAGTCGATTTTTGTGTGTACGATTAAACAGTCGATGTGGATGTGTCTCTCACTAATAACGTGACGTTAGCACTAAGAGCCATACTACAAGGAGGTTTTATGTTTCCATTAGATATATTTGTTACTTACACGCTGGCTTGTTTACTGCTAGTTATCTCGCCGGGGCCGGATAATTTGCTTGCTATAGGTCGAGGTTTAAGCCAAGGCCGATTGGCAGCAATAATGTCAGGTATGTCTTCTGGGGTGGGTATTCTATTTCATGTCGTTGCCGCGACCTTTGGGCTTACCCTTCTCATTCAAACATCTGAAGTAGCGTTTTACGTTGTCAAACTCGTTGGCGCAGCTTACCTAATTTGGTTGGGTGTGAAAGTGCTTCGTACGAGAAATTTGTTCACATTAGAACCAGCGAAAAAACAGCCTCTAAAAGTCATCTTTTCTACGGGTTTTCTATCTGCCGCGCTTAATCCAAAGCCAGGTATGTTTGTTCTTGCTTTTGTACCTCAATTTGTATACCCAAGTTTAGGGTCAGTGACAACTCAAATGATCGGTTATGGCGTTTGGTTTGCTTTATTAACGGCAGTTGGCTTTAGCTTAATGGGTGTTTTCTCGTCTCAATTATCAGAGTGGTTCAGGAACAAGCCTAAGTTAGTGTCAGGGTTGAATATTGGTGCAGGTATTACATTCGTTTCTTCTGGGTTAGCTGTGGCGTTTATGAAGCAGCGATAATCTGTGCGGTAGGCATTGATTTGGTAAGATTCACAACGTTTGGCATTTTTACTTTGGGTGCCAATCGTTTTAGTTGGTAGTCGTAATCACAATTCAACAGAGCGCTCGGCTGCAATGTGATTTAAACAAAATAGATAGGATATTTTATGGACAATGAGCAATTAGAGTATGCAGGCTTTTGGGTGCGATTAGGAGCTGCGTTGATTGATACCTTCCTGTTCTTGCTGGTGACTATGCCTTTATTGTATTGGGTATATGGTGACTACTATTTTGATTCAGATGAGTTCATCTTAGGCTGCTGGGATATGTTGTTAAATTGGGTGTTCCCTTTTATCGCAACGGTTATATTCTGGGTTTATCGATCGGGCACTCCAGGCAAAATTGCTTTGAAGCTTCAAGTTGTGAATGCGGAGACCGGAGAGGCGCTTTCTACGGGCAAATCAATTTTAAGGTACCTTGCGTATTACGTAAGTATTCTTCCACTGTGTTTTGGCTTTGTTTGGATTGCGTTTAGCGGAAAGAAACAAGGTTGGCATGATTTAATTGCCAATACAGTCGTTGTTAGGCCTACAAATAAGGGCATTGAACCCGTAAAGTTTGGAAAGCGAGCTTAAGAATAATGCCAACTTATAGTTAATGCATGATGTTTTTTGTTCCAACTTGGTTTGGTGTAATTGGTATAACTATCGTTCTGCATACGTACCGACGATTTGCATACGTAGTGGTCCTGATGACTTCGCCAGACCGCGGTGCCTTTGATTTAGGTTAGTTCTCAACTTCTAGCGAATTATGTATTGCTCTATAATGATCGCGTATTACATGAGAAGAAGATATTGATGAACAATAATAGAGAAATAATTACATACCTCCGAGAGAGTATTCCGGTGTTTGAATGCGTTAAGGGCTGTCATGATTGTTGTGGGCCCGTAACGACTTCTTCTGAAGAAATGTCGCGGCTACCAGTGAAGACTGACGCTGAGCATGAAGCTGCCCTAGATGAATATAATTGTGTGCATTTAGGGCCTAATGGGTGCGAAGTGTATGAAGAAAGGCCACTAATCTGTCGATTATTTGGCACAACACCTCGTATGGCATGTCCAAATGGGTGTCGTCCAACAGAGATGGTCGATTTGAAAATTGAACGTCAGGTGCATTACTTCATCAGGAACACTCGCCAAGTTTTAGTGTAGTTGGCTCGATAGCCAACAGATCGAACCACAATCACGTAAGCATTAAAGATAGCTCACTTAACAGCATTTTCAGTTTCGTACTTGTTAGGCAATGAAGAAGTGGCGACTAACTTTAACGCACGTTGACTCCTCCCCCCCAATTTTATTATTGAGGCAGATCGAAAAGATCGGGTTTTCATACAATCCTATATTGGCATCTATCCATACTGAATCCAGGAGGAAAGTATGAGATGGTTAATAATTAAAAATGCGTTCATTACGCTTACTATAGGGTTTGTAATTGTATGGCTAAGTTCTCGAGGAGACTATCTAGCCACAGCGTCAGTTTACCCGTTCGACTTTGTGTTCTTATGGTTGGGCGTTGTTTTAGCTGGCTTCGCATCGATTTATACAATAGATGACCTTCAACGAGGTTCATGGCATAAGTCTGCTGTGATTTATGCATTTTATTATTATGGTGCATTCGGTCTTTTTGCAGACGGTCACGTTGCGGGTTGGGCTCATAGCACTGGTTACATTGAGAAATTGTTTATGTCTGGCTTTATAATTTTCGTCTCGTTATTTTCAATAGTCGTGCCGTTAATCGTGTTCACGATCTCTGTTATACAGGCACATCTTCTTTCTATCGCAGTTGAAAATAGACAGCTGTAAACAAGTCAATTATCTATGTTTATGAGTTCTTAAATAGGTGTGTTAATTAGTTAAATAAGATGCGAAGGTAAGCCTCAATATCCATCATTTTGTACATGGAGGTACAATGAACATCGGTATATATATTTATAATCAAGCAGAAGTTCTCGATTTCTCTGGCCCATTTGAAGTTTTTAGTACGGCAAAGCGCTTAGGTGCTGAAGATCTAAATGTATTCATGGTTTCTGAGCACGTCGAGCCAGTTGTCGCCCGTGGTGGGTTTAAGGTTCTGACTGACTACTCGTTACAAAATCATCCAGAGATAGATTTGTTAATGGTAGTTGGCGGTGTGCATACTGACGAGATGAACAAGTCGAATGTACTGGATTGGTTGGTATCCGTTGAGCCAAATGCTGAACAAGTTGTGTCAGTTTGCACTGGCGTGTTTTTATTGGCTAAAGCGGGCTTACTTAAGGGGTTAACAGTCACTACCCATTGGGAAGATATTTCCGACTTAGCATTACAGTTTCCTGATTTAAATGTGACTGCCGATCAGCGCTGGGTGACATCAGGTAAGTTCACAACTTCAGGCGGTATCTCAGCAGGTATAGATATGAGCTTGCATCTGATATCTGAGCGCTATGGTTTAGAATTCTCCACGATAGTCGCTCGGCAAATGGAGTACAACTGGCAGCGATACACATAACTAACGTTCTAAAAATATCACTATCAACTCTGACTATTTTTCAGCGCATGCAGTGAAGCTGAACGACGTACCTAGAATGGTTGATATCTTCTAGCTTACTTGACGTTGTGGGCTCTTTTTTCCTGATTTTAATCTAAATATCTTCTCCCACATCTTTATAGTAAGTCTATATTCAGCAACCTAATATCATGTGTTATTACAATATTTTAAGAGATTAATTTTTATTATTTATCGTAAATAATTTTTGAATTTAATGTGCTAATTTCGTTAAATTTAAAATCTATCAATAATTATATCTTTGGGTTTTCATATTGTTATTTCTATCAGTTTTCAGAATTTTGAGCAGGTATCAATCCAAACGGAACTGAGTTGTTTGTAAATAAACTTGTGAAATCTTGTGCGATGTTGCATATTTCCAATAAAGTTGGATTAGTATTATATAACCTCTTGTTATTTATAAAATAATTCAAGTAAGATTAGTGACGTAAAGAACGGAACAGAAAGCTTAGGATTATAAATCAGACGCTGTCTGCTTAATAACCGCTATACGCCATAGCATTCTATCAAATAAAAGGAATCAGCATGTTTAAAGGGTTTAGTCTAGTCTTGTCAGTTTTCATTTGTACATTTGCACAAGCTAATACTTCCGTTGAGTTTGAAACTGCGCAAGAATTGTTGACGGCGATGGATGTTGACAAACAAATGTTAGGTGGCTTCGAGGCCATGTTGCCAATCGTTAATCAGCTTGCGGGTAAGCTTGAGCTTAACTCTCAAGAAACTGACCAACTAAAAGATATTTATAAAGATTGGTTTGAAAATGATATTGATAGAGTAAAAATGCGTATCGAAATTGCAAAGCTCTATTCTAATCAGTTTACCGTTACGGAAATGAACCAAATAATAGAGTTCTACGACACGCCAATTGGGCAAAAGCTGATACAAAAATCGCCAGAGTTAGCAAAGCTTGGAGCGCAGATTGGCATGACAGAGGCTCAAGAGAAGCAACAACAATTACTTGAAAAAATCACTCCTTTCATAAAGGAGCATAGTGCTAAGTAACTGGTGCATCGTTTGTGACTACGGAATGAATGATTGACCTTTAGCCGCGTTTTTTCCCATACGGTGCAATCTGTCAGAACCATGTGGGATGAAAATCCTCTACGTATTAAAGTTGTTATTACTGCCCTGTTGAGTCAGCCATTAAAACAAATATGGTGATTTACTATCACGTTAGTTTTTCGTTGAACAACTAAGGTGTTCACATCTTCATCATGCTGTATTACCGAGAGAAATCATGGACAGTCGTATCCAATTAAATTTTATTAAATACTTATTTTTAGAGTTGCTGTTTATTGTTATTGCACTAAGTCTTGTCTATTGGATATCAGACGGTGATCGTTCATCGCTGCTAACCATAGGGCTAATAATTTGTGTTCCTCCACTAATAAAAATTCTAATGTTGTGGTGGAAGCTTCGCGATAGCTCATTTGAAATCACGAACGGTCACGTACGTTTAAATGGAGTTGCTTGTGATGTGACTTTACAGCGCAGCTTTCTTCCGTTTCAAATTGGCTCATTTATCAAGCTTTCATACACGAAAGGTGCAATGCAGAAACACAATATTTACCTTTCTAAAGGCGCTATGAGCCAAGAAGAATGGAAGCATTTGTTAGCGTGTCGAACATAGTTCCACGGCTTTAGTTTGTGTTGTGCGTCAGTTTGTATTTCGGATGCGGTCCGTGTGCTAGTATCGCCTTTTTTGCATCGAGCTAATCTATGACTAACGATCATTTCAAAGGTAAATATGAGGTTGAGCTGAAGTATCAACTTAGCTCTAAGTCTGAGTTCTTGAAAACTTTGAACCTAATTCCTCATGAAATAATGCTGCAAGACAACCTAGAATGCGATTGGTATTTCGATAGCCCTGATAGAAGCTTACAGGCTCAGAACAAAAGCTTGTGTATTCGTACTATGGAGCCGTCGGGCATCAAGTTATGGATTGTAAAAGGCCCTGAGCCTGATCGATGCGAAGCGACAAATATCACCGATGCGACGAATGCCAAGAGCATGCTAGAGAACTTGGGATACGAAGTGATTCTTAAAGCGCGGAAAACTCGCAGTATTTACTTTGTTGGAGAGTTCCATATCACGGTCGATTCTCTTGCGGGTATTGGTGATTTTGCCGAATTTGCAATCATGACGGACGATGAGTCTAAGTTGTCTGTGTATAAAAGTGAGCTTGGGTTGTTAGCCAATAAATTCGGGTTGACTCAATCGGCACTGCAAACTCAGTCTTACAAACAGATGTTCGAGGAAATGAACGCATAGCACAGCGCTTAAGCGTCAGGGAGACTTATGGACACCATTATCAAACAAGCAATCGAATTGCGAAAGGAAGAGAAGTACCAAGCGTCGCGTGACTTACTGGCAACGCTACTCACTGATGAAAACTATGCGGCGAAAGCTCATTTACAGATTGCGTGGTCTTACGACAATCAGGGCAAAGAGCAACAGGCGATTGATCACTATGTATTGTCTCTGTCTGGCGTGCTTTCTTCAGTAGAGCGTTTTGATGCGCTGTTCGGCTTGGCGAGTACTTATCGAAGCCTTGGCCTTTATGCAGAGGCTTTAGGCTATTTCGAACAGACTATGGCTGAGTATCCTGACTCGATAGAAGTGAAACCTTTCTACGCAATGTGTTTGTACAATTTAGGTCGCCATAAAGAGGCGACATCGCTGTTACTTGAGCTTTTAGTTTCCACGACGAATAGCGAAGCGATCAAAGAGTACCAGCGAGCGATCTCTTTATATGCTCAAGACTTAGATAAAACCTGGTAAACAGCCGCGTATAAAGCTCATCTGTTTGCTTAAACACGATGAGCTTAGCCTTGTGTTGCCTTCTTAGGACGAAACTTTCTACCGTCCATAATATTCAAAGACATCAGTGTTAGGTTGGTCGCGCCTGCTATCAGTTCTAAAACCTGAACGCCATAAAACACTGAGTCGAACTCTTCTAAACTTGCCCATTGATTCAAAAAGTATGCGGCCGGAATCAAAATAACGATCCCGTTGAACGCGATAATTGGCATGCGTTTACTCTTACGCTCAACTATTTTCCCTTTACGTTGTTTTGCCATAGCTGCACCGGTCGCACCAGTGATCGCAATGGCTGGGACAAGAATAAACAAGCCCGGAAAAACGATCATCGACTTGACTAGCTTCACTGATTCTAAAGTGCCAAACAGTTCTACAAACAATGTGCTGGTAAAGAATGTCGCGACACACAGTGTTGCTGTTAATGCAGCTGTTTTGTGGATTATTGGTTTCATATCATTTGTGCCTTTAGTTTGGTAACATATTGTCAATTTTGTTTAAGTCTAATTTAATGACAGCATGTTGTCAAAGTGAGTATTATGGATACGAATGGAGAAGTTTTCACAAAGATCGCACTAGAGATCTTTAAGGTCAGTGGTCTATTGAATGCTGAGGGTGACAAATTAACCGAAGAGTTAGGGTTAAGCAGTGCCAGATGGAAGGTGATGGGTGCGATCGAAAAGTCGGATGATTTGGTCACGGTTTCTCAAATTGCTCGTATTATGGGGCAAAGCAGACAAGCGACTCAGCGTGTTACCGACATCATGGTGAAAGATGGTCTGCTAACTTGGCTTGATAACCCGAATCACAAAAAAGCTAAGCTGGTTAACATGACTGAAAAGGGCAAGGAAGCGTATTCGCTATTAGATAAAAAACAGGAAGAATGGGCTGAAAGTGGCGCTGAAGGCATTGAAAGAGACGAGCTTGATAAGGCGCTAATCACTCTGAAGAAGATGGCTACCTTCTTAGATAAATAGATAAATAGAGAATGGCAGTTGAGAAGAGTACGGAAGCCTAAGCATCGATATGATACTTAGGCTTCAGGGTATAGTTTTTTTTGTTGGGGAAGCGTTAAGCTGAAAGCTCTTTACGAACGATCTCTGCGCCTGCACTTAGCGCATTAAGCTTCGCTGAGGCAATTTCGCGAGGCAGGGGTGCCATGCCGCAGTTAGTGCAAGGGTAGAGCTTGTCTGCATCAACGTACTTAAGTGTTTCTCGCAGAGTGTTGGCCACTTCTTCCGGAGTTTCAATGGAATCGGTAGCCACATCAATCGCTCCGACCATCACTTTTTTGCCTCGAACCAGTTCAAGTAGCTCAAGTGGTACATGAGAGTTGTGGCACTCTAAAGAGATAATATCGATATTCGATTGCTGCAGCTTAGGAAATACCTCTTCGTATTGGCGCCACTCTGTGCCTAACGTCTTTTTCCAATCGGTATTCGCTTTAATGCCGTAGCCATAACAAATATGTACTGCAGTTTCGCACTTAAGCCCTTCAATGGCTCTTTCCAAACACGCGATGCCCCAATCGTTCACTTCATCAAAGAACACGTTAAACGCAGGTTCATCGAACTGAATAATATCAACGCCTGCAGCTTCTAGCTCTTTCGCTTCTTCGTTGAGGATCTTCGCAAATTCCCACGCGAGCTTTTCACGGCTTTGGTAATGCGCATCGTAAAGCGTATCTATCATCGTCATAGGCCCCGGCAGAGCCCATTTGATCGGTTGGTCGGTTTGCTGGCGTAAGAACTTAGCATCTTCGACAAACACGGATTTCTGACGAGAAACAGGGCCAACGACTGTAGGTACACTTGCATCGTAACGGTCGCGGATTTTAACGGTTTCACGCTTTTCAAAATCAACGCCATTCAAGTGTTCAATGAAGGTCGTTACAAAGTGCTGACGTGTTTGCTCACCGTCACTCACAATATCAATGCCTGCTTGCTGCTGCTCGTGCAGGGAGACACGCAGCGCATCTTGTTTGCCATCTGTGAGTTCGTCGCCTTGAAGTTTCCATGGCGACCAAAGCGTCTCTGGTTGTGCAAGCCAAGACGGTTTCGGCAAACTGCCCGCTGTTGAAGTCGGTAATAGTGTTTTCATAATAATACTGCCTATCCTTGGATGATTTGAGCGCGCAATAGACGATTAAAGTGCGTAATTTGCCGACCAGTTATCGAGAACTGATTGGTATGGCTTAATGAAATTCTCTTCTGCGAATTTACCTTGTTCAACCGCTAACTGGCTTCGCTCTTCACGGTCATACACGATTTGAGTTAGCGAGTGATCCAAGTTTTTCAAGTTTGGTTGGTAACAGTTGCCCGCAACCGCGTTCGCGTTGTAAATCTCAGGACGGTAGATTTTCTGGAACGTGCCCATGGTACTGATGGTGCTGATAAGCTCTAGGTTCGAGTAATCGTTCAGTAGATCACCAAAGAAATAGAAAGCCAAAGGTGCAACACTGTTTGGCGGCATGAAATAACGAACCTGTAAGCCCATCTTCTTAAAATATTGTTCAGTTAAAGAGGACTCATTCGGTTGGTATTCAAAACCCAATACAGGGTGTTGATTTTCAGTTCGGTAATAGGTTTTATTATCTGACACGCTTAAGCAAATAACAGGTGGCTTATTAAAGTTCTTTTTGTAAGCGTCAGAGTTAACGAAATATTTAAAAAGTTTGCCATGTAAATCACCAAAATCTTCTGGAATGCTGAATTTATCTTGGCCTTTATTATGATCCAATAGACGTACGCTAAAGTCATAATCTCGAACATAAGAAGAGAAGTTATTTCCGATAATGCCTTCAATACGCTCGTTAGTTTTACGGTCTATAATATTGGTTTTCAGCACTTCAATTGAAGGGAATGCTTCGCCGTTGCTTTCAATGTCCATATCAACAGAAATGATTTCAAGCTCAACAGAGTAACGGTCGCCCTTAGGGTTGTCCCAGTGTGCTAACGCGTTGAAACTGTTATCGATCATTTGTAGTGCATTACGTAAGTTCGCTTGACGGCTGTCACCGCGAGCCAGGTTAGCAAAGTTAGTTGTGATGCGCGTGCTGTCTGCAGGCTGGTAGTTTTCGTCGAGGCTAATGCTCTTAATCGTAAAATTAAATTCTTTATTCATGCTGATTTGGTATCCCAATTTGTTTTCTGATTCTCTCGGTCTTTAGTATTAAAACGGCTTTTATTTTTTGCTTGTGACCGGATTAAGAATCGAAGGCTATGCTGTCTGACATTAATGCTTAGCAGAATTAATGTCGTATAAAGTTAATCGCTTAAGGTTTTTATACGTTGATAGGTTCACCATTAACAATGGTATTACTTCACGTTGAACATGAGGAATATTCATGATCTATTCTGTTTGAATATTTAAGCCGGTGTCAGTTATATTAATTAGCTTGATGGAAATATAACCACATTAATAGTGTGTTATTTAAGACGATTAATTTAATTAAGAGATGGATGAAATGAGTGAATTGCTGTTGTTGATTTTATACTGTGCATTATTAGGCAGTGGTGTTGGTTTTCTTGCCGGGCTTTTGGGGATTGGCGGAGGGTTGATCATTGTTCCGGTGCTAAGCAGCATTTTACTTTACTTAGAGATTCTACCTGCGGATCAAGTGGTTGTTGCGGCCATAGCTACTTCGTTGGCATCGATACTGTTCACCTCAACTTCTTCTGCACTTGCTCACCACAAGAATGGGAACGTGCCTTGGGATCTGGCGCCTTGGATCATGCTCGGTGTTGCTCTAGGTGCACTGGTTAGTGGCTTTATGGCGGCTCTGTTGCCGGAAAAAGTCGTTCGTATTGTGTTCGCTGTAAGTGTGGTTCTTATTGCGATCAAGATGTTCTTAAGCAGTAAAAATGATGCACCTAAGGAACGAAAACTGCCAAACAAGGGCGTGCTAACGGTGCTGACAACCATTACGGGTGGCTTGTCTGCCATGATAGGTATTGGTGGTGGTGCATTGCTGGTTCCGCTATTAACGTTCTTCTCTGTCGATATGAAAAAGGCTATTGGCTGCGCCTCAGCTTGTGGCATTGTGATCGCGTTGTTTGGCTCGATAGGTTACATCAGCTCAGGCAGCAGCCACTTTGCTCTATCAGACGGCTTTGCTGGCTTTGTTTATCTGCCTGCGCTGCTGGGTATTGTGTGCACGTCTTGGTTTACGGCTCCTTTAGGCGCAAAAGCCACCAATCATTTACCGGTTCCAACGATTAAGAAAATCTTTTCAGTATTGTTGGTGGTTATCGCGGCAAGCATGGTGGCGCGTTAATTAAAGACCGCCCTCTGGCCTGTACTGATTCAGTTTCTTTATCAATTAGACATTTAGGTGCGAGAAAATGCATGTAAATGTCTAATTGCGATCTGAGTCTATCAATCGCCGCATTAACGCCTTTTAATGCATCATGGCTCATAATAGAATTGTCCTGTTTTATAAATATTTTAAATTTGATCAAACACTTACCCAAAGGAATTTATGATGCCGCGGGAAATCTCCAACATGAGTTATAAAACAAAGCTTAAAAGGGCATTTTTGCAACTCCAAGCCGCCAAAATTCTAAAATGGAACTACAACCCGCCATTGCATCAATGGTTAAGAAAGGCAGGACTTAAGTTAAGGCCGCCTTATTATGTGTCTTTTGGACGAAATGTAGTGGTGCGCTTTGTCGAATTCTTTGTCTTTTTCCTTCCTTTGATATCGCTGTTAAGTATATCGAGAGAGGGAGTGACCTTTTTAAACTTGCTGTACGAATCATTCATCGCTGGTGCATTTTATTCTGTTTTTATGAGTGCGTATTACCTTTGGACATATCGGAAGTGCGATCTGACAAATTGGGAAGAGTTGTAAGCTAACAAAGCGATATAGAAGTAAGAACTATCGTTAAATTCAAACAAAAAGAGCAGTCACGAGGCTGCTCTTTTTTGCTTGCCAGTCTACATTTATACGATTATGTATATGAGTATGTTGATGAAATCTTGTTGTTTAACGGGATTCACTGCTATAGCTAAATGTATCTTGTTTGATTCAACGGAATGCTATCAATGAGTGGTTTATGGATCCTTTAACGCAGGGCGTATTAGGCGCTTCTTTGTCACAGTCGGCAAGCAAAAAACAGAACTTGGTTGTCGCTGGGGTATTAGGTCTACTCTCTGGATTGGCTCCAGATTTAGATGCACTGATTAAGTCACAGACTGATCCTTTGTTGGCTTTGGAGTTTCATCGACAATTTACCCATTCACTCTTCTTTATCCCCATTGGCAGTTTGATCTGTGCCTTGGTTTTGCATCATCTCATTGCAAAAAGGCGCGGGCTTTCTTTCAAACAAAGCTGGCTGTTTTGTACTCTAGGTTACGGCACTCATGCACTGTTAGACGCTTGTACCACTTATGGCACGCAGTTACTTTGGCCTTTGACCAACGCGCGTTTTGCTTGGAATACCATATCAATAATCGATCCTGTTTATACGCTTCCCATCTTAATTTTACTTGTGTTTGCAACGTTGAAACGAGCACCTTGGCTAGCACGTGTCGCATTTGCTTGGGCTTTGGTTTACCCAACATTAGGGATGATTCAGCGAGATAGGGCAGAGGTTATTGGTTTGCAATTAGCGGAAGAAAGACAACATAAGCCGATTCGATTAGAGGCTAAGCCGAGCTTTGCGAACATCTTAGTTTGGAAAGTGGTGTATGAAACAGAGCATCGATACTATGTAGATGCTGTGCGGGTCGGCACCTCGGTTAAGAAATATCCTGGAGAATCGATCGCTAAACTCAACGTTAGCCGAGATTTCCCTTGGATCGACCCGAATTCACAACAAGCGAGAGACATTGAACGGTTTCGATGGTTTTCGAATGGCTATGTGGCACAAGATCCAACAGGCGAGCTGCGTATTATCGATGTCCGCTATTCAATCGTACCGAACCAACTGAAAGCACTTTGGAGCATCAAGCTATCAAAAGCAGTTGATGCAAACACGCATGTAAGATACGAAACTCATAGAGACAACACACCTGAGTCGAGACAGTTCTTCTTCGATATGCTCACTGGCGATAAATGAGCTAGTTTTAAAAAGTAAAAAGGCTGAGTCAGATAATCTGCTCAGCCTTTTTTATTCGTCTATTCCCTAGTTTTCTTTGTTCGAAAACTCTTTAATAAAACATTAAAGGTAACGGCTTCTTAGGTGGTCTTTGAAGTATTGCGCATTCAAGGTTTCGCCGGTTGCGCCTTTCACCAAATCATCGGTGTTAAGCAGGCTGCCTTTGCTCCAAATATTTGATTCTAACCAAGTGAAGATAGGGGATAGGTCACCGCTTTCAATTACTGAGTTCACATCCACTGTTTTCTTCATTGAAGCCATGAACTGAGCCGCGTACATCGCACCTAATGTGTAAGATGGGAAGTAACCAAATGCGCCGGTCGATCTATGGTGTAATGTAACCTGCAAATCTTTAGATTAGGTAGATCCTAGTTTAACTCGTTTTGCCCTATTGTGAGTTTCAGTTTTTCTTCTCATCTAATCTAGGCTCGTTCTTTCCATTGGCAGGGCTTATCAAATAGATCATTAATTCATTATCGACTAAGCTGTTCCATTGCTGAGCAAGGAAACTACTCGTCACGCAATTAAATAACTTTTCGGATAAAATTAAGAAATATTTTTTTGTGAAAGTTTGCGTTATCCAACCTTTGCCTTAAAGTTTATATAAGGTAGTGAAGTAAAGTGCTTAGGCCGATCCAAAACGGTTCCCAACAGGTGAGTTAATATGTTTAGTTATATTATTTGGATTGGGTTGTCTGTAGCTGTTGGTGCTTATGCAAAGCGTAAAGGAAGATCTGGTATAGGTTTTTTCTTTTTGTCCTTTATTCTTAGTCCAATTTTTGGAGCAATCATTGTACTGTTACCAACCCCAAGTCAGCAGAATAAATGGTCATACTTAACATTTGCTGCTTTTTTGGGAGGATTTTTAGGATATATAGGAATGTCTGATAACGATAATACCTATGTCGAGGATAAAAAGAGTCGTAATAATCAAGCTTCTGTTCAATCTAAAACAGTAACTGCATCTGATACAACTATTACAATTAGTGATTTTTACGTAACCGCAAGTGAATTAAACGTTAGACTGTCTCCGGCTAAGACAGGCAAGAAAACCAATGTAATATATCGACGACAATTGGTGCAGGTCTTTGAGACGACTAATGGTTGGTCAAGAATTTCCAAGTACTATGATGGCACTATAGAAGGTGTTGATGGGGAAGTAGCGAGGTGGGTTTCTTCTAAGTATCTGTCAAAACATAAACCAACTGAATTGAGAGTTATGTCATCTAACAGGTTAGAAGCTGCGTTAGATAGTTCTGATGACTACATATCTTACAAGGCAAAGTTCATCAAAGTATCGAAGGATCTCATAAACACAGGAGTCTGTTCAGTGGAGGATTTTGAGCACCAAGGTGGTTGGGTACGTTCAGTTAACTACAAGCCAAGAAGAGTGTATTTTACCTATTGTGGTAATCATAGTAACACTTCTGGAAGAGTTTATTATGAGCCATCATCTGGCAATGTTTTTAAATAAACTTGAGTATTGAGTATTGAGTATTGAGTATTGAGTATTGAGTAACAAAAAACCACCTTAGCTAGCACGACATAACTCGAAACTGCCCCATTCTGTGTTAACGTAATTACTCAGTGGCAGATCGAGCCACTGAGATTATCGCACTTTTACTTATGGTTGCTATTACCGGAGTTGTGAAAGGAATCTCCCAAAAGTGTGCGCAGACGATGTTCTCATCTTGTAATTTTCGTATGCATCATTGTGTTTTTCGTTGGCAGTAATATCTCGCAACTGGCCAAATTGCCTGCACTTATTGATGACTGCGAGGATATCTGGACTAAATAGTACAGTAGCCCCAGTAATTAACCTCACTGCTATTTGTGTTTTTTGAATAGTTTGTTTTTTAACCAAACCACAGGCAAGAATATAAGAAACCATAGCTTTTTCCCGAAGGCGAGTAAGAGAGCTCCAATAGCTAATCCACCTTTACCTGCAACCTTCCCTGTGATCAATTTGTACATCAAAGCACCAGCTCCAAAAGCTGCAACCGTATCAGTCTCTGGAACAAAGTCTTTATAGGTATAGCCTTTTTTATACTTTAGCTGCTCTAGAGTCGGCGCTAAGTTATCTTCCGCTGATATAAATTGCTCTTGAGATCCTACCCAAGTGATTTGACTATAACCTTCTCTAGATAATTTCAATGCTCTTGCATTAACTATTTTCTCATTCTCACTACTGTGCGCTCTTATAGCATAATACATCGTTGCTTCTTTCTTGTTTAATGTTGGTTTCTCTGCCCATCCATCAATAAAGAGAAGCGCGCCTTTCCTATGCTTATTATCATCCTCTGTACTATCGATAAGCTCTTGAAGTAAATCATTGCTATCAATACTTTCTTCCCAATCATCCATTTTTATAAAGCCAGGTCTGCTTTCTGTTATAATAAATCTGCTTAAATCTTGGTTTAAAAGAACTGCATTTGGAGAGCTAGGAACTCCATTAATTTCTTCTTCTAAAATTGCTGCGTCATCACCTCTAACCAAAGACTGCTCAGTCATAACTAGGATCGTTGCGTCTTGATTTGGTACGTCATATATACCTTCATATTCCCAGTTAAGGTTATCGAGTGGATTGGCAAATACCGAGCTTGCAATTAACACTAATCCAATGGCCATGTATTTCATGTTTTCTCACTTAAATGCATATTATTTTTGTGCAATTTACCAGCTAAATACCTTAGTTATTTTGATAAAGATCTAAATGTAAGATATTGATGTATATGTCAATTATATATTATTGGTAGGCTATACCGACATAGAGCCAGAAAGGTTTAGTACAGTATTTATCACCTTGAGTAATAACTGGAAGTATTTTAAAACTAATACTTGAACTTGCTGTTAAATATTCACATCAGAGACTTAGGGGCATAAGCGATTCAGTCGGAGTTGAATGTTCGGCAAATAAAAGTGCATCAAGTGAACCCGACACAACGAACTGAAGATAGAAGAAACTGCCTAGTTCTTATCAAAATCGCCACCTGTAGCAACAGTGCCTTTTCATATTTTGAGATACTAAAAGTTATTCAGGCGCGGCTAAATTGGGAGAGTCATTGACACGTCTTTGTCCAATAGTGTGTGAGCGCCGTTAATTACGATGACTAGAATGCTCGATTCTCGCAATACTTGAAATAATAACAGATAAACAAAGCTTGACCTCAATGCTAAGTATATGGTCATTTGAAGGCTCATTAGTTCATATCTTTTGTCGAAGTAGAACTCAAAATCACACTGACATCTCTACCGATGGGCTTGTAAATTTCATGGGGTTTCAGATTAGTTAGTTGTTTGGCGATCTTTTAGGATGACGTTTAATGCATCAGTAGCTAATTCAGCATCACGTAATTGTCTTGTTCTAACAATATGCTTTAATACTCTGCCATTCAGATCAGTTAATGATACTACGTACCATTGTTTAAATTTTCGCTTCCAACTTAATAACTTTACTTCTTCTATTTGATTGTAGTAAATGCGTTCACCGACATTTCTTGTTGTTGTATTACTTGAAGCAATTACAACTGCATTACTATTACCAAAACTTGTACCAGTACCTACTGACTTTGACACAGTACCGAAGTTCCAACCGATATAATGTTCAGTCATAACAAAGTAATCTGGTTTCCAGTTACGGTGCTGTGTCATAACCATCTGCTCTACAACTACATATGCCTGTTCTAATGACATATCTTTTGGTTGATAAGCCATTGGTACTGTTCCGCACCCTGATAAAGTCGCCACTAATAGTAAACTCAATAGGTAACGCATTATTGTACTCCAAGTGTATTTGATTGAGGCATTCTCATATCCTTAATTATGCCATCTTTCAAACGCTTATAAAGTGGTTTAAGTAATAGTGAGCTTAGTGAATTGGACATTTAGCCACAGGATTGGAGTGGGTAAGTAAAACTGGGAATTTAAATCAATAGCGCTTATCCGAAGTCTCATCTTCCGCTGGAAACCGAAACACGTCTTCGTCAAATTCCGTGCTAGCAGGTACCAGGATATTCCGTGATTGTTAAGTTCGATTAAGGGATAAAGCCTTCAAATCAACCTAAGTATGTTTTGAAAATATGATTAAAAAGGCTGAATCAATAAACTGATCAGCCTCTATCGATTTATTCCATTAAAGGTAACGATTTCTCAAATGATCTTTGAAATACTGAGTGTTCAAGGTTTCGCCCGTTGCGCCTTTCACCAAGTCATCGGTGTTAAGCAGGCTGCCTTTGCTCCAAATATTTGATTCTAACCAAGTGAAGATAGGTGATAGGTCGCCATTTTCAATCACAGAGTTCACATCGACAGTTTTCTTCATTGAAGCCATGAACTGAGCCGCGTACATCGCACCTAGTGTGTAAGATGGGAAGTAACCGAATGCGCCGTCTGTCTAATGTATAGTGATAACTTACATTTTGTAGTATGGTGTAACTATGAGAAAAGTATACAGTTATATACGTTTTAGCCGACCAGAACAGGCTAAAGGTACATCAATCGAGCGTCAGTCACATTTTGCTGAACAATACGCCCTTGAGCATGGCTTAGAGCTAGATAAGAGCTTAACCATGATGGATAAGGGGCTCAGTGCATTTCATGGTGCGCATAAGACTAAAGGTGCGTTTGGTCGATTCTTAGCCGCAGTCTCGGCAGGCAAAGTCCAGTCTGGGTCAGTCTTGGTGGTTGAATCACTCGACCGTTTGAGCCGAGAAGATCCATTAATTGCTCAATCAGCATTAAGCGACTTGGTTTTGTCTGGTATTACTGTTGTAACTGCCGCGGACAATCAAGTTTATTCACGGGAAGAGATTCAACAGAACCCGTTTAAGTTAATCATGTCTTTAGTTGTGATGATTCGAGCAAACGAAGAGTCTGAAACTAAACAGCGTCGTTCAAATGCTTTCTTAAAGAGTGCATTAAAGCAATATCAAACAAGTGGGAAGATCCGACGATTTGGTGCTGACCCTAGTTGGCTTGATTTTAACAAAGACGATGGAACGTATTCGTTTAATGAACGTGTAGAAGTGATTCGCCGAGTTCTGAGTCTTTATAATCAGGGCATTGGCTCTCTAAAGATAGCAAGACAGTTAACAGAAGAAAACATACCAACTTTATCAGGCAAGAGGATCGCATGGGGACAAACCACAGTTGCCAATATCGTGAAATCCCATGCTTTATATGGATTGAAGAGAATCAATGTACAAGGCGTTGATTACGATCTTGAAGACTTCTATCCCGAGTTAATTACAAAGTCTAAGTGGCTGGCACTACAACAGCATAGAACGAAACGAAGTAAATCAATGCATGGTCGTGGTGAGACTGTGCATTTAATTACTGGTCATGGCAAAGGGTTCACGATTTGCGGCTATTGTGGTGGCGGGTTAGGAGCTCAAACACAAAAGCAATACAAGCGTTCTGGAGAATACAGTAAAACCGTTACACGATTACATTGCTTAACGCATAAAGAAACAAGCTCTTGTTGTTCGTCTGTGTTTTTAGAATCAATAGAGAATGCAGTATTGTTTGCCACTTGTGTCGGTGTTCAGCCTCAAGCTTTAGTTCCTACCGCTAACTCAGTTGATTATAGTGCTTTGATTGATGAAATTGACGCAAAAATAAAACATATTGTTGAACAGGTTACGTCTGGTGCGCCTTGGGATTTGTTCAAAGACGTTCACGACAAAATGAAGCTAGATAAGAAAAGGCTTCAAAACGAAAGAGATTCACAAAAGCCAGATATTGACCAAAATGATTTAGAAAAATGGGTTGATGAACTTCTTAACTTAGCTGATAAAGCGAAGGCTGGTGACAAAGCGGCAAGGCTAAAGTGTCGAACTCTAATCAAGAGCGTATGCAAGAATATTGTGATTAAGTTACGGGGGGATGATTCAAAATCAGAGCCATTAGTAACTGTTACGTTTATCACCGATGAGCAGTTTGAATTCAGGGTCGCTAGTGATGGTGGAGTACGATTTGTTGATAACGATATGATAGTTAACAGAAGACTAAAACCACTACTGGCTTAGTATGCTCATTGGTGATCTGAGAGGGAAGCGAAAAGCTTCCCTTTTGAGTTTAAATAGAGCTATTCAAAACTCAAACAGTGAATTGGCATCAGTGTCTAGCACCACACATAAATTCTTGATCATCTCGTCAGTTACACGAATCATGCCGCTTTCGATCTTTGCAAGTTTGCTTCGAGTAATGTCTATTCCAAGCAAACTACACTCACGCTCTACATCTGCTTGAGACCATGACTTACTTAACCGTATCTCTTTGATTTTAATGCCAGTAATGTTCTTTTTTTCTGTGACTTGGTTCATGATTTTATCTGCACCTTTATGGGTGCAGGTAGAGTTACATATAAGATAAAGGCGTGTTGCACCCGTATGGGTGCTTGGTGCTTTTATTTGAGGTTTTTATGAACAATAAAGTGAACAAAGTACAATTTGTAAAAATTAGCGTAGTGAGCGCGCTGTCGGTGGTTGCATTGGCTGGTTGTCAAGCGACCAAAGTAAAGACAAATGTAGACAAAGGAATGGACACCAATCTATATCAGTTTGTTAAGAACCCTAAAACGGTTGAGCAGGTTTTTGGTGACATGACTTGCGGCGAATTCATGCGAATAGACAAAGGTCAGAAAGTAGAACGTTTTGGCAATATGGACTCTACTGATCTATTAATAAAGCAACGTGATGCGGCTTATAATACAAATTCAATTTTATCAGCTATCCAGTGGGATAAGCGTCGTTTCAATCATCCATATGGCAAGACATTGAGTGCAGAAACTACAAGGGAGTGTTTAAGAAAGGGTAATGAGTCACTTGTTCATCAAGTGATTTCAGATTCTAAGTATCTCATGCCTGATGTGATGACCGAGCATGGAGACTATAAAGTAGCGAGTACAAATGATGTTCTTTATGCAGTGTATACAAAATCAAAAAACAATGACTCTATATTACAAGTGATTCCGAGTGTAATGCCTAAAAAGGGGAGTCGAGAATATAGAAATAAAGATAAAATGACTAAAATCAGTTCATTTTATATCCATACTGATATCAAATGTGAAGATATGAATTACTACAACGTGTTACCAACTATCAACAATAAAAAGTACTACGTTCAAAATACTTGTGGTGAAAACAAAACAATGCGTACATTCATTAGATACAATACTGGCGACAAGTCCGCTTTGAATCTTCATGAACTCATTTCAAAAACGAACGACGACATCGTTGTTGATTATGATGGAATGAAAACATATCGTTTCAGCTCGAAAGGGTATACGGCTGCATTGAATCAGGGAAGAGAGTTAAATCAAGTATTCTCGTTTGGCTCTGAAGATGAATGGTTCAACTACAAAGTAAAGCAGTCGGCTTTGTTGAACAGGTAACAAACAAGATTCATCTTTATTAAAATCGACTGAAAGAACGTCGTATTCAATAGAAACCGCCTTTGATGGGCGGTTTTTTAATGGCTTCAATTTGTTGAATAAATATATTCATATTAATGAACAGGTTGAACAAGTATGAAAAAGGAAAATCTTTATTTCACTGATAACGAGAAAGCTAAAGAAGCAGGGCGACGTAGTGGTGCTGCGAGACGTAAAAAAGCCACTGAACTACAAAAGCTAGAACGCAAAGCAGAGTTACGAGACATCGAAAATCGAGAGAAGAAGTTAAAAGATATGTCAATGCCATTGACTGGTGCTGCCGACATTGACACTAGTCAGATTCTAAAAATGGTATTGTCTGGTGACTTTGGAGTTGTTTTAGCAGAAAGAGCGATCACGGCTATCTGTGAAGCCGAGATAAAGCGAATAACTAATCGAGCGTCTAAGTTGGAGCTGTCAATCATCAATGACTTGTCGAGGTCGGAAAAAGAAGCTCTTCTTGCATCACTCGAAGCCGATTTGGAGGTGTTATGAGTTTTTTAAATCTGGTTCGAAGTAATAGCGAAAAAGAAGATGAACAGGGTTGGAGTGGCAATGCACTTGATCTACTGAGAATGTGTGGCAGCCTCGACGAAGTTCAACGGAAGCGGAATAAAGATAAAGAGTACCAAGAAGAAGCTGGTAAACGAATGAACGCCATTCGAGATAAGATGACACGACATGAACAACTTCGGTTGGAATCGCAAGAAGAGGCGTTACTTGAGCAATCAGAGCGAGAGCGTAAGCGCAGAGAGGCACTTGAACAACTCGGAGGTTTAAATGAATAAGCTACTAGCTGGGCTTGTAATCATGATAATGCCACTAGCAATTTCAAATATTTCATTTTCAACTAACTATGGTGAGTTGAACTCGACTTTAGATACTTTAGTAGTACAGCAAGGTTTGATGATCGAGAGAACTGATGTCTTTTTGAAAGACATAGACTCAATAAAACAAACGACGAAGAAAAACGGTGAACGAATTGAATCACTAGAAAAGTTACTTGTCGATTGATTCACTAGCCCTCGTAGAGATACGGGGGCTTTTTTGTATTTGTTGTCTATCAATAGACTATAACCATAGAGTATTACGATAGAGGCCTATCATTTAAAGGTTTCATAATTTAAAAGATAGATTTATCATATGAGTACTTAAATGATAGTGAAGTGAGTACACAATGAAATACATCTATGCCAGAACATCGACTACTGACCAGAACGTTGACCAACAAGCGGCATATCTTCAGCGTACTCATGCCGATGCAAAGATAATCAAAGAACAAGCGAGCGGCAAGTCACTTGATCGACCAGAATTTAATAAACTGAAGAGCAATTTGAAGTCGGGCGATAGTGTTGTAGTACTTTCGGTGAGTCGTTTAGGTCGTAATACAGTTGAAGTGCTTGAGTTCATCGAATGCATGAAGAAGCGGGAAGTTAACGTGTACGTAGATGATTTAGGGGGCTTAGATGTGACATCATCGACTGGTAAGCTAGTTCTAACGACATTAGCAGCGGTAGCAGAAATGCAACGAGACGAAATTCTTGATAAGCAGCGTATTGGTATTGAGCGTGCGAAGAGTGAAGGGAAATATCGCGGTCGTGTGGCTTCTCCAGAAACTTCACGTAAATGTGAAGAGGCTTTGAGTTATGTAGAGGCAGGACTAAGCAAAGAGAAAGCAGCGAAAGCGGTTGGTATTGGTGTTGCGACACTTTATCGATTTATTAAAGCTTAAAATTTAACCGCACGAAAATAATTTTAACGTTAAAGTGTTGTTTTTTATTGATTTTTATTTTTATTAGAAATAATTTGTTTAGAATGACCATTTCTCGGTTTACCGTATATACACGTCCACAGAGACATACGAATATAGCGATAACTGAGAAGAGAAACGAATTATGTACTTTAAGCAACCGACAACACTTGACGAAATGATTCTGTCTGAATCAAACAGAATACAACTAGAGATTATTAGTAAAATGAAAGGCTTTTATCTCATTCACAGCAATAGTACAGGTAGCGGAAAATCTCTTGCTGCAAAACTTGTTGCTGAATCAATCTCATCTACAACACTTTTTATTGATGCCTCATGCACTCAATCAGTAAAGCAAATTGATAATTTAGATAGAAAACTCGCTTTTCGCGATTTAAACAATAATATTCCCGTTATTGTCATAGATGAAATTGATAAGTTGAATAGTACTAAATTGCAAATGATTTCATCAGCTTATAATAAATTTGCGAATAAAATTGATTGTATCGTAATTATGACTGCGAATAGCATAGATAAATTGCCAGCAAACTTAATATCAAGAGTTAACGGTATTGATTTCAATCACGCAAATAATGAAAATAAAGTTATTGAATATATAGCAAATATTGTTGAAAAAAATAGTAAGAACAAAGCATTAAACAAAAATTTCTTATCTATTGTCAGCAAGATTTTGTCAGCTTCAAAAGGTGACATTAGAAAAGTGTTGTCATACACAGAGAAGTTTCTAATCACAAATGAAATCGACAAAAATCCGTTATTAACTTCAGGCTATTAAGAGAGAAACTATCATGAGCAATATTATTAGATTTGATGAAATAATGAATGAAACAGAGGCGCAAAGCGTTTCTGCATGTACAGACAGCTTAGAGATTGTTGAACGCTATTTTAATGAATCTGAAATAACATGGGGCTTTTGTCGTTTCTTAAACAATAATAGAACAATCACTCCGACTGAACTTGATGCTGATTTTAAACTCTGGATGCAACGTAAAGGTGTAGACACATCAGTGCATAAAAGTACATATATTAAAGCGGCATTTACGAAATATGATGCAAATCAATATGATGAAACACTAAATCAGCTTCAAGATAAGTTGAAGTATGACGAATCACTCGAAGATGAGTTTATTAAGTTACAACGTTATGCTGAATTATCAGATGATGATATTTTAATATACAAATCTTGGGTTTGGAATGTAAAACGTACAATTAATCATTTAGAAAAAGAGCAAGTTCCGATACCGTTACTGTTCTCAACAGAGCAGCGTTACGGCAAAAGTACATTCAATCAAAAACTGTATGAGCCTGTAGCAGAGCTTTCTTTACGTCGAGATGTTAGTTCAATTCGAGATTCATTCGGTAACGGCTTGTGGCGAAAGCTGCTTGTTGTTGATTTTGATGAAATTTCTTCGATAAACAACTCAATGCTCTCTAAATTTAAAGAGTGGTGTTACGCAGATAAAGTCGCCATGCGAAATCCGAACACGTCTACGATGCTTCAATTTGAAAAAGTAACAAATGCGATAGCTTCAAGTAATGTAGATGTTAGCGATATTTTAAAAGATTCAACAGGTTCGCGTCGTATTTGGCAAGTTAACTTGAAAAAGCCACTTTTTGACGCATTAGAGCGCGTAGATTTTGAAAACTTGTGGCGATGCGTAGATGAAAGTGATGTTTGCCCACTGTACGTAGATAATCACATTGAACGTATTACACAAATTCAGTATGAAACTCAGCGTAGTCGCTCATCGGTTGAGATTTGGCTAGATGAATTTCGTGAGACTAATGTTAAAGAATCGTATAAAGCGTTAGAACTTTTTGCGCTGTATGACTCATGGCGTAAAGTTAACAAAGAGAAAAGCTTGTCGAGCACTGCATTCGGCAAACAAGTTGTACAGCTCGGAATTGAGCGACGACGCAAAAACTCAGGAAATTATTACTTTTTTGATGTGTAAAAAGTTATTTAGCAACTATACACGCTCTACACGTTTACGTGTAGGCGGTGTATAGAGTGTAGGGTTTCAACCGTTTAGCATTTCAAATTGAGATTCCTCTTCAGACCAATCTTTCTCAGCTAGGAGAGCACTGGCTAATCGGTATTCTTCTTGGGCAATAGTGTCTTGGGTGTATTGAAAGTTCTCATTACAGAACATCGATGCATAGTTGTTAGTGATCACCTCAATAGTGAATCGTTCTGGCAAAAGACTCATGCCTTTATCAAGCAGCTTTACGACATCTTCAAGATATTCGACATGCTTGGGTTCGACTAACGGCTTAACCGCTTTGAGTAAGTCGCGGTTGTAGTTAATCGCTAATGAACTGATCATGTTATCGATTCGTTGTTCTACTTCTGGTTCATTCTCAAATAAAGCATCAATTTCATTCTCTTCAAGAACTAAGTCGATTTCTTCTACTTGCCAGTTCATAGTAAGAGTTGACTCAACAGATATTCTGTTTGGCTTAGATTCGTTCACTTGTTTTCTCTTTATGCTATTTTCAAAAATCGATAGTATTTCACCTTTTGAACGACTAAATGTATCGCAAGCATTCTGGAGAATCGCTTCGAAATTGAGTTCGTCATTGATTAAGAGAGTTGAAGTCTCTTTTAGTTTGCCGTGTATGCTTTTCGCGTCACCATTGTGTACTTCACCAAGTTCGTTTTTATCAACACATTTAACACAAGCAATTTCAATTTCGTGAGTGTTGATGTCGGCAAATAGCACTTGAGCGGTAGTTGCATCAAGAGCTATAAAGTAATTGCCAGTAACTGCCGTATACAAATCGGAAGTGTTGTGCAGTTTACTAGAAATCTTATTAGCTAGTTGCCTGTGTCTTAAATCAAGCTGTTTATCTTTGCGATCGTATTCAATCAATGTGCGAACATTTAACTTGTCTGTTTTCTTCAAAGTCACACGTTTGATCAAGTCTTTATATGATCGTTGACCTGTTTGTTCTTGTAAGCGAACTTGAATCAAATTGTTATTAGTGAATAGTGTTGCCTTTTTAGTTAATGGTTTTGTCTGCATTGTTTTTCCTTGTGAGCCGCTATATGAGCTTGTAGTAATTGATTAAGTGTTGTGTTTAATGAATCATTTGAAATGATGTCAAATTCATCAAGTAGATCTTTTCTAAGTTTTATTCTTACTTGCCGAGTATTGTTTGTTTCGTTTAGATATCTGCTCATTACGATTCCTCAAAGTGTTTGATTATCTTGCTGATGGTCGCTGAACTGATCATGTACTTGTTAACAAGGGAATGGTATGTCGCACCGTCCATGAACTCGTCATAAATGCGTCGTTGCTCTTCAAGTGAACGTCTTGGTTTTCTATTGCGTCTTGTTTTCATAATTCTTCTCTATTGTTATTTCTCACTTTTATTTATAAGAACTGAGTTCGGTGATTGATGATTTGAGTGAAAAAAGTTGAAATTATTTTCAAATAGGCAAGGTGATGAAGATGAGTGGGTTATAATTTCGCGTGCGTTTTGAAGTACACTTTAGTTAAATCTAGACATGACTTTTGACATGGTTTTAGTTAAATCTCGACATGACTTTTGACATGGTTTTAATTAAATCTCGACATGACTTTTGACATGGCTTTGACATGATTTTCGACATTGTTTTGCTGAAGTAAGTTTTGTAAAAACAAAAGGTTGGCAGTTGAGGTCTAAGAGGAACATTAACGCGAGCAACGAGATAGAGAACGAGAGTCCAAGGAAGGACAACAAGAAGAGAACGGGGAGCGAAGCGACCGCCCGAAGGGCTAATCGGTCGTTCTTGGAACGTGGCTTCAATAGGTCTTCAGTTGGGGCTTCGCCCGTTCGCCTTAGGCTCACCTTGTTATCGCTTCGCTCTACAAGTAGATAGTCTTGAAGTGGTTTCTACTGGATGACTAAGAGACTGCTACGCAGTCACCGTCTTTCGGCAGCACTTCGTGCCACCGGACAGTCTAGCTTTTGACTGTCTACTGGTTTGTATTTGACTTGTATAGCGCTAGCCATTGCTCTTCAATGCGATTCTAAGGAGGTTTTAACTGGCTAGTAGTATCTGGTTCTGGATGTATCTTTAAAGTCGATTAGAAGCAATTATAGAGCTATTTACTGCCGTGGAGAGTTGGATAAATATGATTGTTAAAATCTCTTGTTGGTTCAATTTGCAGCCGTAAAGGCTGCTTTTTTTGGCTATAGGGAATTCATAAATATATCAAACTAACAAGAGGTGTATTCAATGCTTTGTCCAAGCTTATTATCAAGTCAAAACGTCGATCCAGAAACGTATCTTTCTGACCAACAAATAGACCGAGAACTATTAATCAACAAACTTTGGTCTAAAATACAAGAAACAGATAGAAAGAGAGTTCGTGGTTTAACTGATCGTGACTTTGATTATTTTGAAAATCTTATGTCTGTAATCAGAAATTGGAGTGATGAAGAACTACTTGATCTGGCTTCGGAGCCGATTGAGTTCAGAAAGGTAATACGAGGGTATTGGATGGATTAGTCAGAACACACTCTGTCACTTTTCAATTCAAGGTTTAATCTGATCTGACAGATTACTCTACCTCATTTATGCCCTGAAGTGTGCTGGCAACAGCTAAGAAATCCTGGCCTGTTACCTCATTTTTTGGTTAGACTTTCACGGATTCATATGCTTTTTCTCACTAAAAGTTATCTATTTTTCTAATGTCTTACGTTGTGAGTTCTTGTGTTGAGTTAAGGGGTAAACTCTTATAGCAAAGCAAGTTTTAACTTACGATCACTCCGAAAATGCATTCCTAAACATACCCCTAAGATTGAATAACCAGCCATCATGCAGAGTGCAAACATATTACTTTGATAAATGTGATTTTTAGCATACAGTACTGATACTGGTAACAGTGTAACTGCATACATATCAATTTTATTGGATTTGAAGAGCGATGGAATACAAATGACATACACAGAGTTGCATCAAATAGATACAAACAAAATTAAAAGTGAATCCGAACTCATTTTCTTCATAAAAAACAAAATCAGTGATCGAATACCAAATTATAGTCTTCTCTTAGGAGCAGGTTGCTCTGTCACTTCAGATATAGGTACTGGTGTAGACTTAGTTCAACAATGGAAAAGAGAGTATTTTAAGCTTAAATTTGGGTGCGACGACTATTCGGAAGATAAGTTATCTAAACATCTTGAAAATGAAAGCACATGGTATAAAACAGGTAATGAGTACTCTTCATTTTTTGAAAAGATTTATCATCTACCAGTACAACGCAGAAAGTTTATACAATCTCAAGTTGACGGAAAAATCCCATCCATTGGTTATACATATTTAGTTTCTCTATGTGATAAAAATAATAAATATTTTGATACAATTTATACTACAAACTTTGATGACTTAATAAATGATTCATTTTATCAATTTGGTCAAGACCGACCTATTCTTTGTGCACATGACTCTTCAGTAAAGAGCTTATCTACTCATACTGAGCGTCCAAAGATCATTAAACTTCATGGCGATTATTTATATGATGGTATAAAGTCTACTAATATAGAAACTAATACACTCGAAAAAAAATACCGAAGCTAAATTTCGAGAGTTTTCTAAAGATTTTGGCCTTATCGTTTTAGGATATGCCGGTAATGACGATTCAGTAATGAAATGTATAGAGAGGCTACTGGAAGATAGTGAGGCTGACTTTTTCGAGAATGGGATATATTGGTGTATCCGTAGAGGTGATAGAATAAGTGAGAAACTATCAAATCTATTAAATAACTATGATAAAGTTTTTATCGTAGAGATTGATGGGTTCGATGAGTTTATGGCTAAGGTCAATAGTACTGTTAAGAATGACATATCAATACTTAATGAGTTTAATGAAACAAAGAAAGATAAGATAATAAATAGCTTTGTTACTGATAAGTATAACCTAAGAAACAATGAAATAATCAATAAAGATATAACATCTCTTAAAAAGAAGAATACACAGAAAGATATTCTAGAGTATATTATTGACTTCAATAACAACGATTCTCTTAATACTTCTATCAATGACTCTGAGTTTAAAACACTACTTAATATCGACAAAAGCATTAAGGCAGAAGATTTTCCTAATGCAAAATCATCTTGTTTACGGATATTAAGTGATGACATTTCAATAGACTTTAGAAAAAAAGTACTTGAAAGGTTAATCTCAATCAATAAATTACTAGGCTGTGATTATGAGCTTGACGCGATTAGGTATGCCGATGAACTTATTAAAACAGATGAGTATGAAAGTAAATACTTGATTTGTAAGGCTTTTCTTTATTCGGATTTAGTGAAGCGTATCGATGCTCTCATGGAAGGTTACGATAAATATAAAAATGAGCCTCTCTACTTGAATACATTGGGTGAATGTATGATTGATACTTTTGAGGAAAAAATCAATTCTCCTTACACTCTAGCCAAAGCTATAGAAATCATAGAGAAAAGTCTCCTACTAAACCCATCTATTAATAATAAGGCAAATCTTTTACTTTTAAGCTGTTATAGCATTGATTCTAAACTTCAAAAAAATAAAAATGATGAAAAAATCAAAGAAAAGGCTCAAAGACATATAGATAAATTTAAACTAAATAACTCTCATGTTGAATTCTTTAAGATGAAGTTACATAGTTTTGTCCATGAGGATACCACATGCTACTCTAAACAGATTATCTGCGATATGCTCGAAGTGAGGCTGGTTTCAAACTCAAAAAAAAGAGATAGTCTTGAAAGGTTAATATCAAAGTCATTACTTGGCCTTCATCTCAGAAAAGGGAAGGACTATAAATCAGATTTTGGTTATTTCATCAAGTCTAATGATTTTTCCAATTCTAACTCAGTTCATTTTGTATTTTCCAGGTTGTATTTCTTTTCATACATAGAACTAGATAAGAATTATTCTTATGATTTAATTAACAAGCTAAAGTCAGAAGAAGAATCTTATCCGTACTACGATAAGATTATTGATATTTATTGTGACATATTCAATTCGACTGAAGATGCAAAACTGTATTTAGAATTCATCAAAAAAAACATAAGCCAAAGTGAATACTACAAATCATTATCTAATTTGGCTATATTGGATGGCGATATGCCTAGCGCAATTAAGTATATAGACACAGCATATCTTAGAGGAATGACGGAATCTGAGTATTCTATTTCTAAATCTTTCATATATTTGGTTTTTAAAAAATATGAAGAGGCTATTACCTTAGTCAATAACTCTAAAGTTGATGAAGACTCATCAGATATATTGGAAATAAATAAGCAGTTTTCATTGAAACGTTTAAATAAACCTATAGATGAAAGCAAGTTGAACGAAATTATTTCTAAGTCAGGCAAGTCTAAGGGGGCAAGTCAATCATTTGAGTTAACTTCAAACAAGTGGATATGTGCTAACATTATATTAGACAAAAATAAGCAGTATATACGACATATTACTGATAACATTAGTCATGAGCCTGCTCTACAATATTGTTATAATAATTGGCCAATAATTGAATTTGAAATAAATGAAAAGAAGAACTTAAAAGTTGCTTCATGATTTAAATTAATCTTAATACAAGGTTCCCTAGGAGTCTTGTATTACATGAATTTTCAATGTGTCATATGACATTAGACTTTAAACCATGATGTAAAATATGTGATAGGAACCTTTGATAAAATCATATTGCACAGATTATTGTAGTAGAAAATAGTTACTAATGATAGATACAACACGATTTTATAATAATGGGGGTTTTAATAGTATTTAGATATAGAAATTATCGATTGCCATACCTTAAATTGTTTATAGTTTGCTAATGCTCGCTTTACGAAACTGAAATTGTCCAGTTTTAAGTCACGATACGAACGGAACGTGTGTACGATTTTATCGTTATTTATCAGCAAAGCTGTCAGAACGAGTATGGGCTAGTGCATATTAGACCTAAAAAAGCGAGCTACTAGCTCGTTTTTATCGCCATTTCTATAGCGTGAACTTCTTTCGTAAGTTCATTTACTTTCTTCTTGTGACGGCAGACTTCAATACTAGATTGTCGTTGTTGTCTAGCTCTTCAATAAGAGCTTGATGAATTCGTATCAAACCAAGTAGCTCTTCTCGCTCAATCTCAAGCACTTCTTTATTCATCATCGTCATCCAGAATCTTGTCGATTATCTCTTCGATCTGAGAAAAAGAGCCATTTGTTCTTGCTTTTCTTAATGCTACTAAATCTGATAGTTTACCACTTGAATTAGCAAGAAGTGATGTTGCATCATGATTCAAAAGATGTTCTTCAAACTCGATGATGTCCATTTCTTCTTGAATCCTATCTAGCTCAAAAAGAGCATTAAAAACTGATAGTTGAGTAGCGACTTTAGAACCAAGTACAGATTTCTTTGCAACATCACGAGCAAGCTGACCAATGTACTTGTCTGAAGTGTTAACGGCTTTAGTTCTCATCAACTGCTTTTCATACTCTATTGCTTGGGAGATAGTCTGGCAATTGATTACCATCCAACGTAATTCAGTCAGAGCATCGGTTACACCAGTTGACAAGTAGTTGCTACTTTCAATCTCGTCTTCGATTGCTCGGCAGTGTTGTTTGAATGTCACTAATTCAACTGGTTTAACTTCAATGCCCGATACAATTGGTTCTTGATAGTCTTGCTCTTCTGTAAGTCGTTCAATCTGCATTTGAGCCGTGGCTAAAGCTGTTTCCAGTTCTTTGATTCGTTGTTGTTCTTTAGATAATTTCATCTTTATACCACCAAGTTTGGTTTGTTTGATTTAAGCCACTCTTCAAAAGTACGAGCACCGGTTTTAACAACTGGCTTTGGCATGCTTGCGTAATGCGTGTTCTCTCTCATGAACTGGTCTAAGTGTTTGCCGTGAAGTAAGTACTTTGCATCATCGGCTAGGTCTTGCATTGTCCCTTTAGTTCCAAAGCGCACTTCAGTGTAAGATAATTGCTGAATAGTCTTTGTTTCTAACACGCTTTCAAACATAGCCTGATAAGCTCTTGTGCAGTTTTCTGACTGGCTTTCAAGAGTTGCTAATCGACTGACAACGCTATAGAAAAACTTGCCATCTAAAGCAGACGCTGCTTTTTTTAATTCTTGGAAGTACATGTTTAAATCCCGTTTCTAATAGTTATTTGCTCGGCTTTCGTTAGCCAGTAATTAGCGCCAATCAAATCCTCTCGTTGTGACACCGTAATGTCATTACGATCTAACTGACGTTGAACCCAGTTCTTGAACTGAGAATTAGTAAAAGTCATTTGTTCACTGTCTAGTGTTGTTCTACCAACAGCGAATTTAAGAACATCGTTTTTTTTGTCGTAGGCATAGAGTACTTGAGACTCTTCTTTGTTCTTCTTGAGTCGTTCATTCTCAGCATGTTGTCTAAATTGCTTTAATTCGTTTTCATGAGCTGAGAGAAGCGTTTCTAAGTCATCATCGTCTAGCCATTGACTAAGCCCGCCAGCAACACGACAAGAAGCTTGGAACGCTTCTGGCGCTTGATATTGAATAGCATCGAGAACAGCACTAGCAAGCCAACGATTGGAAGTATCACGTTGGACGTGGTTCAAGTTAATCTTAAGCTGCATAGCCAAGTACCTCTAATTGTTCTTTAAATCGATTCACATACTTGATTACTGTGTTCCGTGAACAGTCGTTTTCACGAGCTAATGAACTAATCGATTTGATACCAAGACAAGACAAGATAGCCAGTTCGGCACTGGCTGCCTCATCAAACCGTTCTGGTCTGCCGCCTGCATTTTTCATGTTATTGCCTCTATGTTGTAAATTTAGAATTGCCGCTTTTCGCACCACTAGCGCGGCTCACTAGTAGGAATCGTGGGGTGCATGAGAAGATGCATTTCTCATATGCAAGTATTTATATAGAGTTTCTGAGCAGGTTTTTGAGCATGAAAAAGCCCTCGACGTGATGCGAGGGCTAGAGGAATTAAAGTTTGGCGTTGATTATTGGCTGTAGTTGTTTCTTAGCTGAGTTCGTATCATTGTTCCTTGCACCTGCATGTATTGATAGAACTGTTACTATGTGATTGAAATATATGACTTTAAGTAGTTTTTTGGACTTGATATTACGAAAAGTGCCCCCAAATTAGGTATGGTTACTTGGTAAACACTCTGGAGGACGTATGAATAAGAAGAAAACATCTAAGCAAGTTGCTTCTAAAGCGGCTCAAGCACTATCAGACCCTAACGCATCAAAAATCAAAAAGTCTTTAGCGGCTAGTGCTATGGCTCAAGCTGATAAGTCGAAACAGACAGGCAAGGGCATGGAACAGAAAGCTTCGGCAGTGCTCCAGAGTGACAAGTATAGCGACGAAACTAAAGAGTTCGCTGCTTCTGTGTTGTCTCAATCGAATAAAGATAGGTAAAAAATCATATGGAAGAGTTGAAGGGTCGCAAACTAGTTGAGCTGTCATATGACATACAGTCTGGTCTCGGTAATACTGATGTGCCTGATTTTGATGGGTTGCGAGAAATGGGGATGGCCGCAACACTAGCTGTGCACCTAAGAGGTATGCCCGAAATTGAGTACGATGTACTACGAATGGTTAGCGAGTATTATTTTAATATCCCGTCAATCGCACTGAAAGAAGCTTTATCAATACTTGCTGAAATTGAATACATACGCGTAAACAAAAAACGCACAAAAATCCTGAGCATAATCCCTCAAGTACCTAGATTTAAAGACCTCTATGAAGGCGTTGGTGACTACTTTACATTTTCTGATTTGAATGAGCACGAACAAGGCACGCTACTTATACTTTCTGCTCTGCAGAACAAGCCTGAAAATAAGAATAGAATCATATCATCCACAGGGATTGATAATGGGGTCTTGGGTCGCTGTTTGAAAATTGGCGAACATGGTAACTATTTTAAAGAGTATCGAAAGCGAGGGCGAGATATCTTGGCTAGCCCATTTTATTTTGCGGATAATCTAGATGGACTTGCTGATATGTCAGCAAAGGCTGGTGCTGATGATATATCAACAGTTTTAAGTATTATTAAAGAAAATCAGGGCTGGCCTTTATCCCTTGTTTTAAGTCGATTAGAGCTAGGTGGGAGAAAGATAACCACCACACAGAAAGAGCTACTAGTTCAACTTTGTAGTGAAGGCATATTAAAGCCGCCATCTATTGAATTTAAAGATAAATCAGAAATGTTCATTTTCACACCAAAGCCCGGCAACGTTAGGCTTGATGTGATGAATCGAGAAATTTATGAGCGCGCTATGGCGCTTGTTTCTTGCGTTCGAAAGGGGCAGTTATTAGCGGACCAGTACAGAATTAGATACCCAGTGAGCATATTAAAGGCGTTAAGAGATAAGGGTTATATTGGTTCAAATTCAGAAGCTGAAAATCAATATAAAAACTTAGTTTTCCTAAAAGTAGGGTCGTTACGTAAGACCTATGGCACTAGGTGTCAGTTCGTCTTAAATAAGCAACCTGAAAATATTGAGGCTTTGAACCTAGCCATTAGTTTGCTCGAAACTGGCGATTTGGCTAACATGGATGTCAAGAAAGAAGCTCAGCTGGCTCTTTCTAAGGATGAAAAATACATACAGTCAATTATCTCTTCGGCTGAATTGAAAAATCGAGAGCGAGTAACAATGGATAGTGAAGCTAGTGAGCAGTTTGAACAACTGATTTTGGGGTTTGATACATAATGGCTAAATTTGACAAGGACTTGCACCAGAAAGAAATGGCTGTTCGTTTCTGCTTAGTAAATGGGATGATTCCTTTTTTGGAGGTGAATGTTCAGAACTTTCGAGAGTTATCTGATTCATCTACGGTTATTACTGATGTGGATGCGCTTGGGGTTAGAATTGACTCAACTGGTCAGCCGAGAAAGGTTATTTTTGATTGTAAAACCTTAAAAAGCACCAGCCCAATTAATCGAGCATTCTGGGCGTCGGGCTTAATGCACTTCACTGGATGTCAAGAAGCGTTTATTGTGCTTAGAAAGAGAGCGTCTGAAGCTCATCGCTTGTCTGCGAAACAGATTGGTGTGCACCTCTTTGATGAGAAGCAATTTAATAGCTATGGTGAGTCCTGTTCTGTGGACTTTAACATTGATTATTCATATAGCACTAACATTAAAAGCTGGGTGAAGTTAGAGGAGTCATGCAATGGCAACCAGCCTTTACAGCAGTTTTTAAGCTTTCTTTGTAATGATATTCCACTAGAAAAGGATTGCGTGAAAGGCTTTCGTAAACTTCTTGCTGCAATAAAGAAGGTGAGGGGGGAATTTGACCCAACAAAGGAAAAGCATAGAGCTGTATTTTTATACTCTTTGTCGGTTTTCGCTTATTTGATGTCGCAAATTGTCCATGATTTGCGCAATATCGTAGATTTTGATGCGAATGAAAAGGTCTTTGAAAAGGCGTTGAAGTATTACATATGGGGCGGAAAGGATAGCTTTGATTTAAGAAATAAATTACAAACCCTTCAACCTAAAGTCGTGCATGTTGAGGCGGAGTTAAAGCTCAATAACTGGGATGGTTTTATTGAGTTATCTAGAAACTTAATGGACTCCCCCTCAAATATTCAGCAATGCATCAATCCTATTAGGGAGCTGGGTTTTAGAGAGTTGGTCGAAAAAGATAAAAGCAAAGAACGCTACTGTAAGGAGATTGTAAGTAAAAACAATCGCATAAGGCAATTTACGTCGTTTATGGGAGCATATTTAATTTCAGCTACAGAGCTCCCCAAGGACTTAAATGAATTAATAGATGCATCATTTTCTGATGTGCTGCATGGTTCAGAGTAATAGAGAAGAAAAGGGGCGTTCAGCTCCTTTTTTATTATCCGTAATGTCGCTCTCTGTGGCAGTTCGGGCAAAGTGCTTCGGTGTTGTCTAAGCAGTCTAACCCGTCATCGGCCAAGTGGATGATGTGATGCACTTCGAGATAAGGGCTGCTATCTTTTTTCCGTAGAAATGGCGATTTTTGCTCGCATCCTGCACATATTCCATTAGCTAAGAACAGTCTTTCAGCAACCACGTCAGGGTTTCGACGATATAGCTTTGTTCGTGCAGACTTTAATCGAAGTAATCTATCTTCTGAGCTATCACGCTTGGCAATATCAACAGCTCTCTCTAAGTCATCATACTCAAAACTCCGTTCGCACAACTCAGCATACTTTTCGTAAATTTTCCTAATCGTGTGTTGAGGGTTATTGCTTGTCGAGAGGTAGTAATCTAAATGTTTGTGTACAGCTTCCACAGCGGGCTTTAAGGCTGATACACCATATCGCTGATAGATTTCACTAGCTTGAGCGTTGATTGTGCGCGTATAACAGTGACCAGTAAGCAGATGAGAAGCTGTTTCTATATAACTAGAAGTCATCTTATAGTCGTCAACGAGCTTATTTAGAGAGTAATAGCTTTGCTTATATTCATTGTAAATGACAGTGAAGGCAGGAAACACAAAATAGGTTGGGCTATGCCTGCCTTACAAAATGATCAAAGATAACGACTCTTCAAATGCTCTTTAAAGTAGCTGGCGTTCAGTGTCTCGCCAGTCGCTTGTTTCACTAGCTCATCGGTGGTTAGCAAACTGCCTTGACTCCAGATCTTCTCTGACAGCCAGTTAAAGATTGGCGACAAATCACTAGAGCGTACAGCAGCATCTACATCAACAGTCTTTTTCATAGCAGCCATGAACTGAGCCGCATACATTGCGCCTAAGGTGTATGACGGGAAGTAACCGAATGCTCCTTGAGTCCAGTGAATGTCTTGTAAACATCCGTCCTTGTAGTTATGCACTGTACATTTGCTTTCTGTCCAGTGAATATCCTGCATGCAGCCATTAGTGAAATTTCCTTGAGTGTTTAAGCCAAGGTATGACTGCATCTTGGTATTCCATAACTCTGGAACGTCGGTGTGTTTGATCTTTCCGTTGATCAAGTCACGTTCAATTTCGTAGCGCAAGATAACGTGCGCAGGGTAGGTAAGCTCATCAGCGTCCACACGGATGAAGTCTTTCTTCACGCGAGTGTAGATCTTCTGGAAGTTCTCTTTCTCAAATTCTGAGCCTGAAAATTGCTGACCAGCGAGGTTCGCTAAGTGCCCAATGAATGGGTCGCTGCGGCCAACTTGCATCTCGAAGAACAAAGATTGAGATTCGTGGATGCCCATAGAGCGCGCTTCGCCCGCTGGTTGGCCTGCTAGGTGTTTTGGTAAGCCTTGTTCGTAACGTGCGTGTCCTGTTTCATGCACAATACCCATTAAGCTTTGAACGAACTCCGCTTCGTCGTATCGGGTTGTGATGCGTACGTCTGAAGGCACGCCGCCACAGAATGGGTGAACACTTTCATCTAGTCGGCCATGTTCAAAATCGAACTGAAGCAGCTTCATGACTTCTAAACCCAGTGCTTTCTGTTTCTCGGTCGAATAGATCCCAGATGGCGCATTAAATTGCTCGCTCGACTGTTTTTCGATGACTTCGTCAATCAGGTTTGGTAGCCAGGTTTTAACGTCTGCAAACAAGATATCAAGCGAAGCAGAGCTGGTGCCCGGTTCATAGATATCCAGCATTGCATCATAAGGCGTTAGGTTCGCTGCATCGGCGCGGATCTGCGCTTCTTCACGAGATAGCTCAACCACTTCACGCCAGTTCTTTTCGAATCCAACCCAGTCGTTGTTACCACGTTGGCTGCGCCATGCATGTTCACATTTTGAACCCGCTAGAGATTTCGCTTCAACCAGTTTTTCTGGAAGTAGGTTCGCTTGTTGCCATTGGCGTTTAATTTCACGCAGAGACGATTGTTGCTCGCCATTTAGCGCTTCGTTCTCAGCGTCTGCAATCCAATCGCCAAGCTGTGGTTGCGTCATCAACCCGTGAATATGAACCGAAAGTTCGGCCATCGCTTCACTACGAGCTTGGTTACCACCGGCAGGCATCATTGAAGCTTGGTCCCAACCACAAATAGAGGCTAGGTGTTGAAAGCGTGAACATTTTTGAGAGTGCTCGACTAGTTTTTTGAATGCGCTCATTTGACTACTCTTAATTTGGTTTCTGTAAATGATCCTTAGGGCTGCGTCAGCTTTAAGGTTCATCTCTCATGTACTTAGATTATGGCTCTGCTTTTTAATGACGCAGTACTTCGTAGTTGAAGATACAGCGATAGAAGATATAGCGATAAAAGCATGAGGCAGTACGATGCCTTGAATTTACTATTTCTTAACAAATTAAACTGTTCTATTGTGCACAAAATCAGTGAGTTGTATAGCTGGTGGTAATTGTTGCTTGCGAATTGTTCAGATAAACGGTATTGATGATAGATCGCTGAACAACAATGACAATAATATGGATATTTTGAACTTTGAGGCATTTCTAATTGCCATCACTATTTTAACGCTAACGCCGGGCTTAGATACGGCGTTGGTGATTCGCAACACGAGCCGCTCGGGTTTATCTGACGGTGTGATGACGAGCTTTGGTATTTGTAGCGGCCTTTATGTACACGCTTTTTTCTCTGCTGTGGGTATTTCTGCAATTCTTGCCCAGTCTGCTGAACTCTTTCAAGCCGTTAAGATGGTAGGTGCAGTTTACCTCATCTGGCTTGGCTTAAGCAGTTTACGAGCGTTGATGAAAAACGGTGGTGGTTTGAAGGTCGGTGAACAAGCTCAGCAAGCATACAGTGCAAAACGTTCTTTGCGTGAAGGCTTCTTGTCTAACGTTCTTAATCCCAAAACAGCGGTTTTCTATTTGGCCTTTTTACCTCAATTTGTAAACCCTGAAGGTTCGCCTTTATTGCAATCTATGTTGATGGCTTCGGTCCACTTTATGATTGCGATGGTGTGGCAATGCGGCTTGGCTGGGGCACTTAACTCAGCTAAAAACTTGCTCAAGAACGCGAGTTTTATGAAGTGGATGGAAGGTGTGACGGGTATGGTGCTGGTGGGGCTAGGTGTTAAGCTTCTGTTGGAAGAGCCAGTATAACCTGAACCGTTTTGGGTATAGGTTATTGAGGGTCGTCCTAAAGGCTCTACACAGTTAAATTAAAAAGAAGAAAGCCCACGTTAGGTTTGTATATAAACACTGCCGTGGGCTTTTTTGTTACTGGTAAATCGAGTGTTAGATGTGAGCTACTGCGTTATTCGACAACGCTAATGTTCATCTCAGCGCCTTCGAAACCTAAGTCACTCAACTCATCTGCATTGAAGTTGGTGGTAACTTCGATATCGCCAATGCGCTCAGTGGTTTCGTTGACTGAATCAACGCTTCTTTTGCTTCGAACACTGTTGGTAATTGGCGTTGCTTGGCCAATTTCAATGGTGCCTGCAAATTGAGATTCAGCGTTAAAGTCGCCAGATACGTAAGAGTGGAATGGGCGTAAGCTTCCTCCAGTCGCGTACTGCATGCTTGATAAACCGGCTTCTTTGATAGCCCAGCCCCAGTCCCACCATTTCGTTTCGCCTGGAATGTATCTGTGATCCCATTGGTAGCGAATATCGGCTGATTCATTGCTGCTACGGCCCATAGTGAAGGTGTGAGCTTTGTACGGGCGGTTGTCTGGGTGAGTGTGCCATGCGTTACCACCCCAACGAAGGAAGCCGTTAAATTCAACATCGTAACTGATGTCAGCGTTGAATCGGTACGGATAAGAGATGGTTGAACGATACAACTCAACTCGAATCGGAAGCTCCGAATTCGCTGGAACCATAGGACGAGCTTGCAGTGTTACTTGCTCGCTAGTGGAGTTGCCATTGGTTTCAGCAAAGCTCTGGTTCGCTTCTAACTTGATTGTAAGCTTAGTCTCGCCAACCAAAGGCCACTTGAATGTATTCTCTGTTTGAACACTTTCGGAGAACCCATAGCTATTCGTTTTCGACCAATTTGTAGACTCATCGACTTTTAGGTCGACAACGACTTGCTGCGCGATGTCGCTTCTGTTTCTCGCGGTTGCGTAAACCGTTTTAACCAGTTCACGATCGGACTCGACGACATCGCCGTGCCAAAAGTTATTGTCATTAACGGTGTAGGTGAAGTTGTCGACGGTGATCTTAGTCTTTTCGTTACAGCGATAACCATCACAAGAGCCACTGTTGTTACCTTGTATCACCCAAGAGTCACCCGAGCGGTTAATGGTCATGTCCTCACCAACATACTGACTGTTGTTACCGCCAACCCATGCATAACCTAGGTTGTGAGCTAGGTAGCTAAGAGGGCGTACAAAATCATTGCGGTTGTTTACTAAGTCATATTCAACGTCTATCTCGCTGCCTTCTGTGACGGCTTTAGCAGAGTAATTTGGTATTTCAGATTGGTCATTGTTCGGATAACAGAACGTCGACCCGCTGTTTGATTGTTTAATTTCGCCATGATAACCAGGCCCCATGATTACCCAGTTTCCTTTTAACCCAGTAATCTGCCAAGTGCCCATACGAGCGACCAAAGCACTCTTCTGCTCTTCGGCTTCATAACGGTCTAAAGGACGATAACCAGAGCGACATACATCTTCACCAAGTTGGTCAAACACTATTTGGTCTGGGTACACCTTTGCGTTTACACCGGTTGATAGAACAGACAACACTGCGGTTGCTAAGAGACTTCTGTTTATACTAATCATTAACAATTCCCTCGTTTGTAATTTTTCTATTTTGATAATGTTTTGTGTGCCGTGTAGTTAACAAGACAAGTTCACTTTTTCATGTTGATAAATAGATAGATACTGAAAAGGCTTGAATTAATTTACCCTTTAAATTCATCGAGTTGTATTGTTGAATGTGTTTGTAGGGTGAAAGTGTATGCAACTTAAAGGAAATTATTTGATGGGGCTCAAACCGTTTTTAGAAAAATAGAGTGTTATTATTTGGGCTTAAACGTCAAAACGCTTTGATGTTATTTCGTTACGCTTGATGTGAATGGTTAAGTAGAAAGCTAGATATAACCATTCACAATTTTCGTAACTTGAAGGCGGGTATTTAGCCATAAGGAGTCTAAATCTAGATTGGATATCTTGATGTGCGACCTTTTTAACATTGAAACACTTTAAATCAGGATCAAGTCGTCATTGTATTACTGATAGAAGAATAAAAATAACCATCCGTTTTCTATGTGTAATATCGACAAGGATCGTCACTTGATAATAAAGTAGCGGTTGCTGGTGGAAAAACTGTTCCTAATTATCGCTTAGCCAGAAGTTGTGTTCGGCCTGTATTACACGTTTTTATTATGGCAAATAAATCATTTGAACTTAAGATATCAATCTTTATCGTTAATGGGTCATTGTTGATTAAAAGATAGGGTGACAATAGGCTGTCATTCATTGTTTTATTTATTTTTTGTACAGAGACTAAGTCGATGGTACCAGATATAGAAAAGAAAAATGATTGAGAAGGGTTAGCTTTTCCTTTGAATCTCAGGACAATCGGGTTGGGCATGTTGTCGTCCTGGACTGACATAAGGTGCAGGACTTCGTTGTTACTTATTTTTGTTAATCCATCGGTACGTAATACATTGTCATCCATTATGAAGTCCACCACGCTATGTTGATAGCGATACTCTTCTTTTGGTTGGGGCGAAGGGATATTCCATATACCAACTAATAAAACGAACGCGGAAATGAGTGCAATGAATGGCATCATAGTTGGCCTCTCTCTAGGAATAGCGCCAACTCGGTACTGGCTTTATCCAATTGTGTTGACGTGTAAAAGATATTGACAGACTGGCGTGTTGCTTTGTTGAGTACAGAGAGTTCAGAATAGCCGGGCTCTTCGCTAACGTACGCCACACAGTCACATTGATACTGATAGAGGATGCTTTCTAGCTCAGGAGTCATCGCCATTTCAGGATCTTGGAAAACTTGTACTTGACCAATCCACTGCTCGTTGAGTCGGTTAACTGGTTTGATATCACTGAGGTTTCTCTCATTAACTTTAGCGAAAGCCAATAACGCGGATGCCAGCAGCAAACATCCAGTAGTGAAGTAACACAGTCTATTTCGGTATGAGCCGATTTGTTGGTAAGCAGGTGTCGTCTGTTTAGATTCAGATTCATGGCTACTTGCAAGAGAGAGCGCAATATTGTCATGACCTTGTGAACAGCGATTACCTAATGAACTGCTATGACTTAGTGAACTGGTATGACTTAGCGATATGTGGTCGCTCACTGGAGTGAGAAGTATAGTGGCTCCACTTTGTGGCTGCGATTCGAGCAAGACACAACCATCGATAAGGCGGTAACCAACCTTTGGCACAGTCACGATTGGCGTCTCTTTGATACCGAGCTTAACGAATCCTTGGCGAAGCAAGCTGATACATTTCGCTAGTGACGTATCACCAATGAATTCGCTTCCCCATGCGAAACTAATAATATCTTGTTTACGCACAATCTCAGGAGATTTTTTAAGTAATAACTCTAAAACACGAGTCTCACGATATCCTATTTTAATAGAACGTTCGTCGTTATAAATACGGTTTTTAATTGGGTCAAATTTGATCATATAGCCAACATTTTATTTTTATTATAATTCTCTCAAGAGTGTAGATGACTATAAACTGACTCATATGTGAATTAAAGTCACATATTTTATTATGGTGTTTTTTTGTGTGGTTGAAACAAAATGTTTCTTATTCGTTTATGATAAAAATGACGCTATTTAGACACAACCTGTTAAATATAAGTAACATCTAATTAAGCGTTGGTTTTATTAGTGACCTTTTTATTAGTCTTTTCATTATTTTAATTAGAACAGTCGCCGAATAAATATCTTATTATATTTTTGGGTATATAGGACAAGTAATAATGTAGTCATTTGAAGCGTTGAATCAATAAAAAAGCCCGCATTTATTGCGGGCTTGGTGTTCAATCAATTCAAGTTATGCTTTAACGGCTTCACAATCATTTGAAGAAGTTAAAGGTTTGAAGAATAGCTTTGTTTCTTCGATGACAACGTGGCGTAACAAGATAAGACCGATTAGGTTAGGAATAGCCATTAGGCCGTTCACGATATCAGCCATCAGCCAGATCATGTCGAGTTTTAGGAATGCACCAGAAGCAACCAACGCAATGAAGATGATTTTGTAAGGCAGTACTGCTTTGGTACCTAGTAAGAAAACAACACAGCGCTCACCATAGTAGTTCCAGCCTAAAATCGTTGTAAACGCAAAGAAGATTAAGCCAATCGAAACTAACATTGGACCTAGAGTATCGGCGTTTAAACCCACAGCGAATGCATGAGTGGTCATCGCCGCACCAGAGAGGTCGGTTTGCCAAGCACCCGTTAAGATTAGCGCCAAGCCTGTCATCGTACAAATGATGATGGTGTCAAAGAAAGTACCTGTCATCGAGATAAGGCCTTGCTTCACGCACGAGTCTGTTTTAGCCGCTGCTGCTGCCATAGGCGCACTACCAAGACCAGATTCGTTCGAGAATACACCACGAGCGATACCTGATTGGATAGCAAGCATGATGCTTGCACCAAAGAAACCACCGGTTGCAGCGGTGTTGGTAAACGCAGAGGTAACCACAAGGGTAATGGCATTCAGTAGTTGGTCGGCATTTGAAACCAGCACGCTCAAACACGCGACGATGTACATAATTGCCATGGTTGGAACCACTTTTCCTGCTACCTTCGCGATAGATTGAATACCACCAAGGGTTACAACTGCCACCAATATCGTAAGAACGACAGCAGACATCTCACGAGAAGCACCAAACGAAATTTGAGTTGCGTCTAAGATAGCGTTGACTTGTGGGAAGGTACCAATACCGAAGCAGGCAACACCTAACGCGAAGACAGCGAACATTACCGCTAAGATTCGTGAGCCGACACCGTATTGCAGGTAGTACATTGGGCCGCCAACCATTTCGCCATTGCTATCGGTTCTGCGGTATTTAACGGCAAGTAGACATTCTGCGTATTTGGTCGCCATACCAAAGACAGCGGCAAGCCACATCCAGAATAGGGCTCCAGGGCCACCAATCTTAATTGCGGTAGCTACACCAACGATGTTACCTGTACCAATAGTTGCTGAAAGTGCTGTACACAAAGCGGCGAAACTCGATACGTCACCCGTACCGGATTTGTCTTTGGTGAACACCATTTTTAGTGCGGTTGGGAGGTGTCTAAACTGGAGTAAGCCTAAGCGAAAAGTAAAGTAGATCCCCGTTCCCACTAGCAGAATAAGCAGTGGTGGTCCCCAAACGAATTGGTTGATGGTTTGTAGTGTAGCTTGTAGGTGGTTCATAGTTTCCCCTTAATAAATATAAAATTTAAGGAGAAGAGGGAAGGCAGTGCGGATCTCAGGGATCGATAGCACTACTTAATACAGACGGATTTCTAGATAGAATTCTTTTGTTAATTAAGGCTGTTGCTTTCCACTCCTCTGTCCTTTTGCCTGAGAGTTTCACTTAGCGAATCACTTATAGATAAGTAACGGGCACTAAGCTTGCTCCTTCGGCGACCGCTTGCTACAAAAAAGTAGTACGGTTCTCTCCAGAGGTTCCTCCAACGACAGTCCTCACTTTTCTGGATTTCTCCAGCATAAAGCACCTGAAAGATTTACTTCTTCGGCGGGTCAATCTAACTAAATGTTAATATTTAGTTAAAAACCACTCTCCTGCAGTCTTCATCGGAACAATTACCTAAATAATTAGGTAATCTGTAGGCGTATCCTAGATCATATAAAATGTGATGTCAGCTACAAAATATCTGTTTGCTTAAATGTTGTTCAACTAAATGATCAAACAACGAGTCTCTGACGTAACTTGCTTATTTAAATGGTATAAAATAGAGAAACAAGGAGGAGTTATGACTCGACTAATAGCGATTGTTTTTTTATTGGCTTTGGCATTTGTGCTGTTTCGTTACCGGACAAACGAAAAACTGCAAAAAGGGGTAGTGATCGTTATCGTTAGCAGCTTCCTTTTGTATACGGCGAGCTTGATGATTTCGGAGTTAACTCGTTAAACCTGTCTGTGAGTAGATAAGACGAACGTGTAAGCAAAGCTCAAGTACTTCTGGCTTGGGTAATAGGTTTAACTGAGCTTAAAGTATCAGTATCAGTATCAGTATCAGTATCAGTATCAGTATCAGTGACCGTGTAACGTTAAACAAATTTTTGGGAGTACCCGCTAGTGAACCAGCAATCTGGACAAAGCGAACAAGATGAAGTGGTTGTTATTGAAGAACGCGATAAGCGCAGTCAGCTTTATATCGGCATTGCTGCGGTTATAGGTTTGGCGTTAGGTGGCTTGATCGGTTCTACAATAACGGCTTCGAAGTGGGAGTCCACTTATCAGGTACTCGAAACTCGTTATCAAGAACTGCATGACAGCAAAACACAGTTGATGACGTCCGTTGAAACTAAAGTGGCAAAAGTCGATACCGAAATCGATGCAAAAGTAGAAGCCGCTCTAGTAAAACAAACAGAAGAACATCAAAAAGAGCTCCAAGACCTAGCGAAGCAGTCTTCGGCTTTAGAGAAAGCGAACTACTCATTAGAGCAGCAGCTAAACGAACAGAAGCAAACGTTAGAGCAAACTCAGCAAGACAACCAGAAACTTAATCGTCAGGCTGATATGCAATCGACCTTGTTTGAGCGTTCGCGTGAAGTTTTCCGAAAAGAATTACAGATCTCTCAAGAACTTGAAAAGCTTGAGAAAGAAAAAAATGAACTTGAGCAGAGCCTTGGTTCTCTGAAGAAAGCGTGCGACGTTTTCTTAGATGGCACATCATGGGATGCTAAATCTGACGCGTGTGAGAAGCAGGATAACGCTAACTCTCGTCTGAGTGATATCAGACAAATGATTGAAGTCCACACAATGGATCTTAAGCAGATCAAAACGCTCACTGAAGAGATGGGCCTATAAACCACAGGCTTTAATCAACCTAAAGATAGTTTACAGTAAATATTGAAACGCCCACATCACACACGTGATGTGGGCGTTTTGCGTTTTCTGGGGAGCGTAGATCCAGTGCTTTCCCATTATTGATTATTTGAGTGTTTTCATTGTTTGCTTAGATATTTGTGAATAGTTACGTATATCCACAATGATATGTTACTTGTTGTCTATTAAATGACTTTGCATACATATTTTCAGATCAGAGTCGCTGCATAATAGTATTGTTCAGGATGAACACGCAGTCGATTGCTAGCTAGCATTTGGCTGCTTTGACGACAAGGGATGAAGTGATGCCAGAGTACCTTTGTGAGAACTGCACCATAGCTTATTGTTTCGATGATTGTTGTTCGCCATTAGCGCAAAAAGATATGATCGAAGTAGAAGAATTAGTTCGTCGTTTCGACGTTGAACACGATGATGAAAAGAGTGAAAAGAGTGAAAAGAGTGAAAAGAGTGAAAAGAGTGAGCAGGGCATTGAGGGTAGCAAATAGCCCAACCATTCAGGCATAAAAATCCCCACAAGCAAAGCTAGTAGGGATTTGGATAAGTTGCAGTCCTGTTCTCGCTTTCTCAAGCAAAGGGTCTTACAAAAATTTTTAGAACAGTCTCGTTTATTAGAACTGTATCGTTATGAGACCTAAACTAGTTATCAGATCAACATCATTCCACTAAACGTTATTTATCGTAAGTTTTGATTTCACCTGATTTCACACGAGCAACAAATGATTGCAGTTCTTTCTTCACAACAGGCATTAGGAAGTACAGGCCAAGAATGTTGAAGATAGACATCGCAAAGATGGCTGCATCAGAGAAGTCGATTACCGCGCCAAACTGAATCGTCGCACCAATAACAACAAACACACAGAACATCACTTTGAAAATCAGTTCCGTTGTTTTGCCTTCACCAAATAGGTAAGTCCAAGCCTTAAGACCGTAGTACGACCAAGAAATCATCGTCGAGAACGCAAACATGATTACCGCGAGAGCAAGTGTGTATTTGAACACTTCTGCCGTTTCAGTAAACGATGCAGCAGTAAGCGTTACGCCCGTTAAACCTGTTCCATCATATGGACCTACGTTTAAGCCAGCGATAGTGATTACCAATGCCGTCATTGTACAAATGATTACCGTATCAACGAATGGTTCTAGTAGTGATACAAGACCTTCAGTGATTGGTTCTTTTGTTTTTACTGCTGAGTGAGCAATTGCTGCTGAACCTACACCTGCTTCATTTGAGAATGTTGCACGTTTTAGACCTTGGATTAGGGCACCAATGAATCCACCAACCACACCTTCACCGGTAAATGCACCTGTAAAGATTGCGCTGAACGCAGGGCCAACTTGATCAAGATTAGAACCGATAACAATCAGAGCCATACCGATATACAGAGCAGCCATCCAAGGAACAACTTTTTCCGTTACCGATGCGATAGAAGGCATACCACCAACAATCACAGAGAAAACTAAAGCAGCGAGTACAAGGCCAGTGATCACACCGTATTCACTCGGTACATCGAATGCGTAAGTTAACATGGCATGTGCTTGGTTAGCTTGGAACATGTTACCGCCGCCCAACGCCCCTAAAATACACATTAACGCAAAACCAATTGCAAGGGCTTTACCTAGTCCACCGAGTCCTCTTTCGCTTAGGCCTTGGCTTAGGTAGTACATTGGACCACCTGAAACAACACCGGAAGGTAGAATAGTTCGGTATTTCACACCTAAGGTACATTCACAGAACTTAGACGCCATACCCAGAAGACCACACAAGATCATCCAGAATGTCGCACCAGGACCACCAATTGCGAGTGCAGCACCCACACCGGCAATATTACCAAGCCCAACAGTTCCAGAAAGCGCGGTTGTTAACGCTTGAAAGTGAGAAACTTCCCCTTCGTGTTTGGAGTTAGGATCTGTGTACTTACCTTTAATAATGTCTATTGCCATCCCGACACGTTTAAATTGAACAAAGCCAAAGTAAACAGTAAAGATGATCGCAGCGAGCAATAGCCAGCCAACAATGATTGGGAAGTTTGCTTCACCAAGTGGAACACTTTTAAATATTAATCCAACGAACCAACCTGTGTAGTCATTGAAAAAACCATCAACACTTTGGCTCAAGTTACTGATACTTTGACTAAATGATCCTTCTTCTGCAAATGCACTGGAACTAAACAATAATATAAACCCAAAAAATAATTCACGTAAGTTTTTCATGGTTTTCCCTGTCTTTTTATTAAATTATGTTTGCTGCTGTTGTGTTTGTTTTTTATTTGATTTTTTACATCTCAGTGATTTATCTACTTCATTCGACGGCAACATAAACGGCTGGAGCTAGGTCGAAAAACGAAATAAATATAAGTACTGATCTTGCTTTGTATGGATATCCTTTTGGTATGTGAACCAATAAGACTATGGTATTCGGCCTACCAAGTCCTACTGATAATCCTATACATAAAAATAATACCCTCAAAGAAATTTTTACAATAAATTTACAATTGTTCGGGTTTTGTCATTGTTTTGGAATAAGTCGGTGCTTTTTAGGTTGTAAAAGGCATATGCAGTAGCTGTTATAGCGACGGGCTAAGGTGAATTATAGTGGGGGATGACAGGGAAGTCGGCGAGTTTGAATATTCGATATGTGCTTGTGAAGTGTTTAAACAATTGATGGCTGAAGATGGAATCAGGCCAGAGGGTATTAAAAAGGCCCTTTATCAGAGCCTTTTTAATGGTTTACGATGAACATGAACATGAACATGAACATGAGGCTTAGCGTTTAGAGACTAGCGCTACACGGATCTAGTAATACGTTTACTCGACTTGTGGTAAAGCTTTAGTGCTAATAACGAACCCCATAAAGCGACTTGTCCCCATAGCAATGTCCATTGAGACGCCACTTCTTGCCAAGATGCACCCATCTGATTAAGCGCTAAGAAACCTTGGATAGCTGGTGTGCTTGGGAATAACTGTGAAAGCAGTACTAACCATTCAGGCATCATTTCAACAGGCCAGATAAAACCTGAAGAGAAAATCAGCGGCATTGAACTGATTAACACCACAACCGTGACTAACTCTCTTCTTGGCACTAGCTCACCAATAAAAATCCCGATCAAACAACTGGCCAATAAGAAGGGCAGAAGTAAAGTCAAAATCTGTGTCGTTGAGGCGAGCAAATTTATTCCATACATCGAAAAGCTCGCGCCGAAGTAGTACATCGACAACAAGTAATAAATGCCAACTAAAGTACAGCAGCGAGCAAGCATCAGTTTTGCCGGAGAGGTCTTACTCCAATAGCCAAACGTAGATTGAGCGTTTTGGGTTGCCCCAACTAAACCAGAAGCCATGGCTAAGGTTTGTTGCAGGATCAACACAAAGACGGCTGGAACTACGTAATCGATGTATCCCATGCGGCTATTGAACGTTGGTTTTAGGTTCAAGCTAAACGCGCTGTAGCCTTTGGCTGCGGACTCTAAAGGTACTCCTTCTACTAACAAGTGACTGACCTTAACTTGTGCAGCTAACGTGCCACCCGCCTTGGCAAGCCCTTCAACAATGGTTCCATACACTAAGAAGTAAGAAGCATCGCCGGCGTAAGAAAGCGTCGGGCTCTTACCGAGCAGCAGGTCTTTATAGAAGTCTTCTGGAATGACGAGGAACCCACCGATCTCTTGGTTAAGTACGGCTTGTTTTGCATCTGCGATGCTGGAGTCTCGACGTACCAATTCGATTTGAGAGGTGGCATCCACCATTCGTTCTAATTGGTAGCTGCTTTGACTCTTGTCCAAGTTTACTACCGAGGCTCTAAGCTGCTGAGGAACTTGGTGCGCGTAAGGCAATGGATACAAGAATGAATAGAAGACCACACCACCAAAGACCGTAAGAAGTACAACAGGGTTACGCAGTACCGCTAACAGTTCTTGCTTGAGCAGTTGAGTAAAGCTCATCGTTTTACTCCTTGTGGTGCTGATTGTTCAGATTTCTCTTGTTGTGTTGAAGGTGTTGAAGGTGTTGCTTTTGCAGATAGGGCTGCTTGGGCTGTTAGATCCGTTTGTGCAGACAGATTCGATTGCGCCAAGTGTTTCTTAATCAACAACATCACCACGAAAGCAGGAATCGCATACCAAAACATTGAGGAGAGGCTGATAAGCGACTGTGCCGCGCTCGCGCCATAACTTGATTGTGCTGTTTGTACTTCGATGTAGTGACTCACGGGCAATAAGCTTCTCCAGATTTGCGCTGCTGTGTTCATGTCGGTTACTGGAAAGGTAATCCCCATGAACGCAAAGCTTGGTGCTGTAAAGGCGCCAGCGAAACTCATCGCCCTTGCAGGATCAAGCGTTAAGAAGAAAAATAAACAACCCATGATGATACAACTGATGACGGTAAGCAGTTGGGCGACAGTCAGTGCCACAAAACTGCCGTTAAACGGCCAGTCTAAGAGGACATAGAACCAAAAGCTAAACGCGATACCAAACATCAAAAACAAGACAAGGTAGGGCGCTAGTGTTGATGTTAGTGATTTCATCGGGGCGTTGGATAACAAAGCATGAAGACCACGAGCTCTAACGTTCGCCGTCAAAACCAATATCGTGCCCACCACAATCATGATCTGCCATAGTGCAGGAATAACCGCAGACACCAAGAACTGAGCATAACTGGTGTTCTTGTTGAACAGTGGCGTGATCTGGCTTTGCACTGTTACTGCTTGGCCTAATGCTGATTGCACCGTGGTATCACCGTGTGATAACTGCTTAACGACCTCAAGTTGCGCGTTAAAAGTCCCCTGAGCCTGCAACAACGCTGAATTCACTAGCTTACCTATCAAGATAAATTGGCTGTTGTAGAACACAGACACTTGCGGATTCAATCCGAGCAGAAGGTCTCGGTCAAAATGCCTTGGTATCACAACATAACCGTAGATATCGCGTTCAATCATCGCTTTCGCCGCTTCACTCGCCGAGCTGTATTTCTGAGTGACTTGCAGCGTTGGTGATGCATCAACAAGACGTGTGAACTGCTGCGAAATTTGGCTGTGTTCCAAGTCAACAACCGCAACCGGTAAGTCACGAGCGATCCCTTGCGAAAAAATCAGCCAAATACTGGCAGCAAGAAGCAAAGGTATCCAAGTTAGGCAAGACAACAACCATTTGTCTTTGCGGACAATCGCCCACTGCCTAAGCAAGGTATTCTTCGCTCTATGATGCTCAGTTGATTGCGAGCCTCTAGATTGCGAGGCTGTAGATCGCGAGCCTATCGATCGAAAGTTAGCAGACATACGTCACCTAAAACTCAACCACTAGGCTCATGCCCATACGCAGTGTTTCGCTCGTATCGACAGGGTGCGCTTCTACTTCAAAAGTACGTAAGTCGAAGCCTTGTGCTGCGTCTGTTGAACGCCAAGTCGCGAAATCACCCATTACGGCAATGTGTGTCACTTGGAAAGTTAATGATTTATCCAGAGCCGGTAGGTACGCTTCAAACTGGCTGCCTTTCTCGAAATGCTTAAGCATATCTTCACGCACATTAAGTACTGCCCATGCATCCTTGGTGTCGATAACAGTCACAACAGGGAAACCTTGTGGTGCGAGCTCACCGCTGCTTAATAGCACCTGAGACACTTCGCCATTAAACCAACTGTGGATCTGTGTGTCTTTTGCGTAAGCTTCAACTTCCGCCACCGCACCTGCCGCCATTAATGCTTTTTGAGCGGCTGCCACTTTGGTTTCGTCACGAGCGCCTTCTCGTGCTAATTGATACATTTGGAACGCAGCACTTTCGGTGTACTTCGCCGCTTGCCACTGTGTTTTTGCTTCATCGCGTTTTTGCTCGGCAACGACACCATCGTTGTAAAGGTTGTTTACACGTTGGTAGGTTTTGTCCATAAGATCGGCTGCCGCTTTTGCTTTCAACCATTGGTCTTTAGCGGCTTGGATTTGCTGAGTACGGGCACCATTCTCTGCTTGTTTTGCTAATGCGCCAGCAGCTTTTTGACCTGCTTTTGCTTGTTCTAGCTTCGCGTCAATCTCAGGGCTAAGAAGAGAAAAGATCAATTCGCCTTTTTCAACTGAATCGCCTTTACGCACGAATATTTCATCAATTCTGCCAGGTACTTTCGATGAGATGCTGTATTGCTGCGCATCGATTTGACCTTGAAGCTTAACCGGCTGAGGTTGGTAAGCTTGGTAGAAACTGTATCCGACCCAGCCAATAACGCCGATACCAACTAAAGATAGAAGAAGGGGCTTAATAGGTTTCATGAATTATCCTTTTGACTGGCTATCGGTGTCTGTTTTTGAGTCGAAGTCAGACGGAACAGAAGAGGTTAAGTAACTCGAGTAAGCATTCATTTCGCTGGTTAGCGCTAATAGCTTGTTCAGAGAGATTAGGTATTTGAATCGCGCAGCAGATTGTTGGGTTTTGATGCTCGCAAGGTAGAGCTCTGCATCAACCACTTCTAGCGAGTTCGAGAGTCCTTGAGTGAAGGCTTTTTTACGGAGTAATAGGTTTTCTTGAGCCAAAGCCAAGCTTGAGTTGAGGCCTTGAACCTCTTCAATTGCTTGGTTTGCTTCAAGGTAAGTCTTCTGTACCAACACGGTTAAGTCTTGCTTAGCTTGCGACTTCAGGAATTGAACCTGTGAGACAGCACTGTGAGCGGCGGCTACTTTGTCTGAACGGCCAGAAGTATCAAGCAGCGGCACATTCACACCAATGCCAACTAACCAATCGGGTTTCATTTCGCTGGCGAGAGAGTCATCTTCATACAGGCTGTAATCACCGTAAAGGTACACTTCTGGATAGTATTTACCTTTCTCAGCTTTAATTAAGCTGCTTGCTTGTTTCTCTTTTGCATCAAGAATCTTAAGGCCGGGATAGGTCATGAGTGTTTGATCAATGAACACATCCATATGAGGCAGGTTCTTATTGATAAACAGTTGCTCTGAAGGTTCTACACTTTGGCTCTGGCCAAGGATTTGAGTCAGCGCTAATTGAGCAATCTTAAGATCGTTTTGAGCTTTAGTTCGCTCGACAACCGCTTTGTCTAGTGACGCATCCGCTTGCAAGCGTTCTACTCGTGCGATTTGCCCTTGTTGTTCAAGCTTGATGGCGAAATCACGATGCTGAGTTAAGCCAGCTTCAACGGCTTGACGCGTTTTCACGACGTCTTCCGCTAAGATCACCGAGAAGTAATATTTACTTAAGTCTTCGTAGCGAGCTTGTCTTTCCATCAACAACTGGCTTTGCGCTTCTTCGCTTTTACCTTCAGCAGCATTTTGCGCAGCGGTAATTCGCCCGCCTGTGAAGATAGGCCAAACCGCGCGAATGGAAGAGCTAAAGATGTCTTGTTCTGTAATGGTTGAGGTAACGCCGCCAAGCCCACTTAATATAGGCTGAAGAATACCTCCAACTGCGCCTAAATTTGGCACGCCACTTAAGCTGTCAGTGAACTGCTCACCATTAATCGTCACGTCACTATCAAGGTGCGTGTAGTTAGCCCCTAAGGTAATAGAAGGCAAGTTGAGGCTACTCGTTGAGTTCTGAAGATGTTGATAACGTTCAACATTGGCTTGTTGAGCCGCAAGTGAGTTGTTGTTTTCTTGTAATATTTGCCACGCTTCAGAAAAAGTGAGCGGGGCAGCATAGCCTGGCGAAGTCACAGTGCCGAGAAGCATACTGGCGATCGCAAGGTATCGAAATTTTGGTTTGGTCATCTGCATTAAATACCAATTAGAGTATTAACTCTAATGTTAACAGGGCAATAGTCATTTGTCTTGATTAGATTCTCTCACACTTAGAGAAAGTCTCATAACTCGTTAACCAAGTGTAAATAGGATTGAGTGATGAAGATATCAGAGATAAATGAAACTTAAAAAGCACGCATAAGCGTGCTTTTTAAGTTCAGTATAGAAGCGTTTTTACAAAATGAAGCGGCTTATTTAAAGCCAGGACAATGGTGATCGGCGCGCCACACCAATTGTCTTGAGCCTTGCATTGTTTGTAATAAATCTCTGCCCGACATTTGCGGGAACGCTAACAATACCTTGAGATCGAGAGGGGAGGTACCGTCTTTCTCATAGGCTCTTACGTGAGTAAAAGTCGATTGCAAGTGTTTGAACAGCATGGTCTTAGTAAGACAAATTCCAAAATTATCGCGTTTCATTGCCTGGTTTCCTTTTCAACAATGTTTATACGTTATGTTTTTAATCCTGTTTCTATTGGACGTTGCCACTGTTCGATACTTCCTGCTCATCAATGTTTTATTATTGGGCGCTGCTTTATCAGGCACCTCTGAGTTGTCATGCTGGCCTATAGTGTGAATAGAGATGTATGAATGAGGTTAGGTTGATAACCTGTTTGTTCAACAATCCTAGCGGCGAGCGTGCAACGTTTCGTTATAGATACGTCCAGTGAGCGAAGAGTTGTTGTCTTTTTGTTAACCGAAATTTCGATTTAAAGCAGAGTCTGAAAATCATGACTGATGGCTTGGCAACAATAAACTTCTTCATATGCAACTATTATAATTGTATTTATTTTAAACAACCTAAAAAACACCTAAAAGCTTAGTGATCTAGCTCAATATTTATTCGTTTATTTTGATTTTTAAGCTAATCCGTTCTAAAAGCGAACGATTAATCGAGGTGAACAACGTAAAGGATTATCAATTAATAATCTGCTCAATTATTTAGTTGAGTAACAGTCACAAATTCGCGTACGTAGAAAGGTCATCTAATTAACTTGGTGTTAACATTGCTCGTCTAACACTAGGGACGGTGGAATATGAAATGGAGTAGTATCAGCTTCCGTAAAAGGCTGCTGATTATCATGACGGTCACTGGTCTTGTTGAACTTTTGATACTTTCAGCGGCTGGTTTTTATTATATCAAACAATCTCAAGAACAAGAGATGGGTTTGAAAGCGTTAGGTGTTGCTGAATTTCTGTCTGAATCGCCACTTGTCACCAGCATTATTCAAGAAAATGGAACGATGGGCCCTAATGGCGCTCCCTACGTTCTGTCTGAAGAAACTCAAGTTAAATTTCGAAACCTTACCCAGCTCATTGGTGCGGCGTTTATCGTTGTGGGAGATGATAAAGGTATCCGCCTGATTCACCCTTATGATGACAGGCTTGGTAAACCAATGCGCGGTGGTGATAACCAAAAAGCATTGGTGTTGGGTGAATCTTATGTGTCGACGGCCAAAGGATCACTTGGCTTCTCTGTCCGTGGTAAATCCGCGGTGAAAGACCCACAAGGCACCGTTATTGGCGTGGTGTCGGTTGGCTACTTATTGGATTCTCTGCAAGACCGAATCGAACCTTATTTAGCCTTTTTGATTGTGATGGCGTTGCTGGTGGTTGCGGTCAACGCTTTGATTTCGAGTTATGTATCGCGCCGTTTTCAGCGCGCTATCTTGGGCTTTGAGCCTGAAGAGATAGGTCGCTTATATGTAGAACTTGATGTGACTATGAGTACCGTTAAAGAAGGTATCTTGAGTATTGATAAGAACGGTATTTTGCGTTCAATAAACAAAAGTGCTTGCGATATTTTGTCTATCGATAGGGAGTCTGCACTCAACCAAAAGCGCCTTTCTGATGTATTAGCGGGCAGTGACTTAGAACTGCTGTTAACGACTGGCGATACCGATCACGATGTTGAGCTGTACCTGAACAATAAGCGAATCGTTGCCAACCGCAGCCCAATTATCGTGGCGGGTGAAGTCGTCGGGGCGGTATCCAGCTTCCGATTGCGAGATGAAATCAACGACTTAACAGACCAGCTCTCACAAACCAAAGAGTATGCTGATTTACTACGTTCACAAACCCACGAACATCAAAACAAGCTCAACACCATTAGTGGCTTGATCCAGATGGGCGAGTTGGATTCAGTACAGCACCTGATTGGCCAAGAAACAGCGCACTATCAAAGCTTGATCGAGTTCTTGCGTGAAACCGTCAAAGACCCGCTCATTGCAGGCATGCTCTTGGGGAAAACGGAGCGTGCAAGAGAAATAGGTTTAGAGCTCAAAGTCGAAGAAGGCTCAAGGCTTGAAGCATTGCCTAGTTGGCTGAACGCGGATGACGTTGTCACAATTCTTGGCAACCTGATAGATAACGCCTTTGACGCCACCATGACGGCTATCAAGCTAGAGGGGCAAATTCCCCCAGCGCGTCGAGTTATTGAAGTTTCAATCAGTGATTTTGGTAATGAAATTATCGTAGAAGTAGAAGACAAAGGGTGTGGTTTGCCGAAAGACTTGGCGACGAAAGCACTCACCGAAAAAGGTGTATCGAGTAAAGCGAAGCAGAACCGAGGTGTTGGTTTGTACCTTATTAAGCAGCTTGCTGACCGTTATCAAGGGCAGCTAGAAATGATTGATAATCCTGATTTTGGGTCACGCATGACGGTGTATTTACCGAAAGAAGAACAACAATAATAATTGAGCACGGAGCGATCGAGTGAAGATCGTCGTGACAGGAATACAATGGTTAAAGGAAGAACATAAATGAACGCAATCACGAGAGTCATGGTCATTGAAGATGATATTGCGATTGCAGAGCTTCACCATCGTTATTTAGAACAGATGGGATGCTTTGATGTGGTCGGAATTGCGACCACGCAGTCTGAAGCGTTAATGCAATTAGACATATTAAAGCCTGACTTGGTTTTGTTGGATGTGTATCTGCCGGATGGATGCGGGCTTGATATTTTGAACCACGTTCGTGGTAGTAATCAGGGTTGTGATGTGATTTTGATTACTGCTGCGCGAGACGTCGATACCTTGCAACAGGCAATGCGCGGTGGAGTCGTGGACTATCTGCTGAAACCTGTGATGTTTCCTCGCTTAGAAGCGGCGCTGAAAAAATATCAATCGCAGCTGCAAGAGTTTGAAAGTGTGTCTGATTTGAACCAAGGTTTGGTCGATAAGATGCTGCAAGCCAACGCGAAAGCGGACTCAGGAAAAGTGTCAACATTACCCAAAGGAATTGATGGCGTAACGCTTGATAAAATTAGAGCCATTTTTCAACAAGCCGACATTGCTGATATTACAGCAGATGAAGCAGGTGAACGGATTGGAGCGAGTCGAACCACCGCTCGACGCTATTTGGAATTTCTAATCACGACTGGCGAGTTAGTGGCTGACTTAAATTACGGGTCAGTAGGCCGCCCAGAACGCTGCTACAACAAAGCTAGAAGATAGATTTAGCGACAACAAGTCACAAAGACAAACGCGATGCTGTCAAATAAATATAAAGCCAGTTGAATAGGCTGGTTTTGCCTTTCTCTCCATTTCCTATTATTCACTCCACCGACCAGATACCGTTCTTTCTTGACTACAATGTTTGAGAATACCGATTTGCTTCACTCTCGGGCTCGGCTAACTGAGCTATCGATTAGAATTTGTTCGAAATGAGTCAATATTTAATCGATTGCTTTCACAGTGGTTGATGTAAATCAAATACTCATAGACAATACTGTCCCGAATAGAGGTGATAGCTTTCACCCTCGTTTACCAAACGCATTCTCAAGTGTAATAGGCACTCGCTATTGATGTAATAGCCAAGACCTATTATCTATTTTCGTATGTCGCTGATACCTTTGGCGAATACTAAAAACCTTGTTTTTATAGGAAAGATGATGGTAATACCTGAAAACAGCAGCATCGTTATTTTTGGTGCATCGGGAGATCTAACTTACCGCAAGTTAATTCCTGCTTTGTACCACCTGTATGCTAGCAATCAACTACCAAAATCCTTTGCGATTCTTGGAGTGAGCCGTACTGAGTACAGCGATGAGTCTTACCGTGAGAAGCTGAAGAAGTCTCTTCAGGAAATGGAAAAAACTGAGCCAGAGACGCTGAATGCATTTATTGAACATCTGCATTACCAAGCGATCAACACTTCAGATGTAGACGACTACGCTCGTTTAGCACAACGTCTAGACAAGCTTGAGCAAGACTACCAATTCGAAAACCATAACACATTGTTCTACTTGGCAACCCCGCCAAGCCTATACGGTGTGATTCCAGCAAACCTTGCTGCGCATGGCCTGAACGATGAAAAGAACGGCTGGCGTCGTCTGATCATCGAGAAACCATTTGGTTACGACTTAGCATCAGCTCAAGCGTTAGATGAAGAGATCCATCATCACTTCCAAGAACACCAGATCTACCGAATCGACCATTATCTTGGTAAAGAGACGGTACAAAACCTTCTAGTGCTTCGTTTCTCAAACGCGATGTTTGAACCACTGTGGAACCGTAACTTTATTGAATACGTTGAAATCACAGGTGCTGAGTTCCTTGGCGTTGAAGAGCGTGGCGGGTACTACGACGGTTCTGGCGCAGTTCGTGACATGTTCCAAAACCACTTGCTACAAGTATTAGCAATGGTTGGCATGGAGCCACCAGCTCAAATCAATGCGGATTCAATTCGTGACGAAGTGGTTAAAGTACTTCAGTGTCTGAAACCATTAGAAGAAGATGACCTACGTAAAGACTTAGTATTAGGTCAATACACAGCATCAGACGTTCGTGGTCAGCACTTGCCTGGTTACCGCGAAGAGCAGGGTGTCGCAGATGACTCTCGCACTGAAACGTACATTGGTCTTAAAGCACACATCAACAACTGGCGTTGGAATGGGGTTCCTTTCTATGTACGTACAGGTAAACGTTTACCAACACGTGTGACTGAAATCGTTATCCACTTTAAGAACACGCCACACCCAGTGTTTGGTCAAGATGCACCAGAGAATAAGCTGATTATCCGTATCCAACCGGATGAAGGTATTCAGATGAGTTTTGGTTTGAAAGAGCCGGGTGCAGGTTTCAAAGCAAAAGAAGTGAAAATGAACTTCTCTTACTCTGACTTGCCTGAAACTCAAATGCTAACGGCTTATGAGCGTCTTCTTCTTGATGCGCTGAACGGTGATGCGACTCTGTTTGCACGTACCGATGCAGTAGAAGCATGTTGGAAATACGTTCAACCAATCTTAGACTTCAAGCAAGATCCTCAAGCACTGTTTGGCTATGCTTGTGGTACTTGGGGCCCGCAAGAAGCGGATGAACTTCTGCGACGTGATGGCCGCGCATGGCGTTTCCCATGCAAAAACTTAACAGACACGGATTACTGCGAACTATGATCAATCACAAGATCTTTGCAACGCCTGAACTGGTCGTTGAAAACCTAGCAAACGAAATGAAAGCTTACAGCGAGCAGGGCAAACCTGTTCACATTTCACTGTCTGGTGGCAGCACGCCAAAAATGCTTTTCAAGCTTTTAGCTCAAGCTCCATACGCGGAAGGTATTCAATGGAATAACCTTCACTTCTGGTGGGGCGACGAACGTTGCGTTGCACCTGATGATGCAGAAAGCAACTTCGGCGAAGCGAACGCGCTATTGTTTTCAAAACTAAGAGAATTTTCTCAAGTAAACTTTCCGGCAGAGAACATCCACCGCATCCGTGGTGAAGATGAGCCTAAAGCAGAAGCAGAGCGTTTCGCAAAAGAGATGGCAGACGTGATTCCAACTGAAAACGGCACGCCTGTATTCGATTGGATTCTGCTAGGTGTTGGCGCAGACGGCCACACAGCTTCACTATTCCCGGGTGTAACTGACTACCAAGATGAGAACCTATCTGTATTAGCTTCTCACCCAGAGTCGGGTCAGATCCGTGTTTCTAAAACAGCGAAAGTTTTAGAAGCAGCAAAACGAATCAGCTACCTAGTGCTTGGCGCAGGTAAAGTCGAGATCGTTAAAGAAATTCATACAACTCCTGCTTCAGAACTGCCTTACCCGGCAGCGAAAATCCAGTCTAAAACTGGCGAAACAGAGTGGTTCCTAGATTCAAATGCAGCAAGTGCTATCGCATAAGTGCGAATAGCCGCAAGGAGATATAAATAATGAAAGGTGATATCGGTGTAATTGGCCTAGCAGTAATGGGTCAGAACCTTATCCTAAACATGAACGACCACGGCTTCAAAGTTGTGGCTCACAACCGTACTGCTGCGAAAGTAGACGAGTTCCTAGAAGGCCCAGCTAAAGGTACTAACATTGTTGGTGCTTACTCTCTAGAAGAGCTAGTTGAGAAGCTAGAAGCGCCACGTAAAGTGATGCTTATGGTTCGTGCTGGTGACGTTGTAGATACGTTCATCGACAAGCTTGTACCACTTCTAGACAAAGGCGACATCATCATTGATGGTGGTAACACTAACTTCCCGGACACTAACCGTCGTGTTGCTGCTCTTCGTGAGAAAGGCATCCACTTCATCGGTACGGGTGTTTCTGGTGGTGAAGAAGGCGCTCGTTTCGGTCCTTCTATCATGCCAGGCGGTTCTCCTGAAGCTTGGGAAGCGGTTAAGCCTATTTTCCAAGGTATCTCTGCGAAAACTGACGCGGGTGAGCCTTGTTGTGATTGGGTTGGTAACGACGGTGCTGGTCACTTCGTTAAGATGGTTCACAATGGCATCGAATACGGTGACATGCAGCTTATCACTGAAGCATACCAGTTCATGAAAGATGGCCTAGGTATGAACCACGACGAAATGCAGGCTGTATTTGCTGACTGGAACAAAACTGAGTTAGACAGCTACCTAGTAGAAATCACTGCTGACATCCTTGGCTACAAAGATGAAGACGGTGAAGCGCTAGTTGAGAAAATCCTAGACACTGCTGGCCAAAAAGGTACAGGCAAATGGACTGGTATCAACGCACTAGACATGGGTATCCCACTGACTCTAATTACTGAGTCTGTATTCTCTCGTTGCCTATCTGCACTTAAAGATCAACGTGTTGAAGCTGAGAAACTGTTCGGTAAGACTGTTGCTCCAGTTGAAGGCGATAAGCAAGAGTGGGTTGATGCAATCCGTCAGGCTCTACTTGCTTCTAAGATCATCTCTTACGCTCAAGGTTTCATGCTAATGCGTGAAGCGTCGAACGAAAACGGCTGGGATCTAAACTACGGTAACGTTGCACTTATGTGGCGTGGCGGTTGTATCATCCGTTCTGCATTCCTAGGCAACATTCGTGATGCTTATGAAGCGAACCCAGAGATCGCATTCCTAGGTTCAGATGCATACTTCAAAGGCATCCTAGACAACTGCATGGGCGCTTGGCGTAAAGTTGCAGCTAAGTCTATGGAATCAGGCATCCCAATGCCATGTATGACTTCTGCACTAACGTTCCTAGACGGCTACACAACAGCTCGTCTTCCAGCGAACCTTCTACAAGCTCAACGTGACTACTTCGGTGCTCACACTTACGAGCGTACTGACCGTCCACGTGGTGAATTCTTCCACACAAACTGGACTGGTACAGGCGGCGACACTGCTTCTACAACTTACGACGTATAATCGTTAGTTAGAATCAGTAGAGAACAAATTTGTTCTTTCAGCTGCAAACTAGAAAACAAAAGGATGCCTCAGTGGCATCCTTTTTTGTTGGTTTACGTTCTCTTACTTAGGCTTGAATAACAAAGAAGCCATAGTTTAAGCTGTCATTAAGTGCGGCTGAGCATCGTCATTGTATTGCTCCCGAATTGCCATAAAGCCGTCTAGGTTCTGTTTAAGAGCCACAACACACTCTGGGTCGAACATTGAACCGTTCTGCATTTCAATGTATTCCATCACTTCATCGAGTGTCCACGCGTGCTTATAAGCTCTTTTGCTCATCAGCGCATCGAATACATCGGCTAATGTCACTATTCGAGCTTCGAGTGGTATCGCTGTGGTACTCAAAGCATCAGGTAATCCAGAGCCATCAAACCGTTCATGATGGTGGCGCACAATATTCTTAATGAATTGAATCTCTTCACTGCACATCGAGCTGTGGTGGGAAAGGGCAACCACGTCATCAATCATCTCTTCGCCATACAAGGTGTGATTGTTCATGATGTTTCTTTCTTCTTCGTTGAAACGCGAGCTACTGAATAGCACCTTATCTGGAATTCGATACTTTCCTATGTCGTGAAAGGGCGCATACAACCGGATTCGATGAATGAATTGGTGGGTGATTTCTCTTTTGGTGTGCGACAGAGTGCGAGCAATTTTTTCACTGTATTTACCCATGCGAATTAGGTGTTCTTTGGTTTCTGGATCTCGAGCATGACCCATGTTTAAAGCTATCGCTAAAGAGGATTGAAAGTGACGTTGGCGCTCAAACCACTGAACGAAAAGGCTAGAGATGACTTGAGTGAGATAGGCGATATCACACTGAATAGTTTGGTTAGCAAAAAATCCTGTTGATGAAGCATTGATAAACACAAATCCAAGATTACTTTCTTGATGATGAATTGGTGTTGTATAACTGCTTTGATGACCGAGATCGAGTAGGTGAGATATTTGTTTGGTTAAGCTAATGGTGGTGAGGTCGTTGATGATCCGGGTATCTAAAGACTCAGCCATGCGCGACAAAGCCGATTCTGGCGTAAGTTCTTGCTCGACATGGCGATGTTCGGCTTCTTGGCACAGAGTATCCGAAACAAAGTAATTCGACGCTCTATTTTCGTTGCATAGCACAACCGAGAGCCTAGACAGAATGGGGTAATGTTCGCGAGCTAGCCGAAAGAGATCATCAACGATGGCGATAATGTCTTTATCTTGGGCGGCTACTCTGCTGATTTGGGAGTAGTCAAACATGGTCAAAGCCAACCTTTATTTATAGTTATATCATTGTTTAATATCATTATTAGTAGGTTTCTATACCACTTCTAACATAGCACCTTACTGTTAATTAGCAACACTGCGTTCTAATAAGTTTAAATTCCATTGGTAAAGTAGGGATATTTCATTCTTCTATCATGGTTTTTGTTAACTTGAACGAATTTGGTCGAAATCTAAGAGAAGCACTCGTCGGGAGTGCATGGCGGTATTGCACGCAATATTAGGATAGTAAGTGACCATTTTAAAATTAAATTGAAAGATAAATAGGATAACGAGCATGCTTTATGCCATCATAAAGGCATAGATAAGGGCAATGGATGTAATGCCCAAATGATTGAGCTAGATATGGTCAGTGATGACGGTGTTCTAGAGTATATTCAAGGCCTTTAGTTGCCTTGGAAAAGGTAAAGATATGACTGAAGACGAAAGAATCGAACTGCAACAAAACAACCCACTGCACGGCTTAAAGCTAGATACTATGATCACTGAATTAGTGGATCATTACGGTTGGGAAATTTTGGATGCAGCAATGCGCATGAACTGCTTTAACACTAAGCCAACGGTGGCAAGTGCTGTTAAATATCTGAAGAAGACTGAATGGGCTCGCGAGAAGGTTGAAAACTTCTACCTTTACCGTTTTAAGCGTATGCCTAAAGCATCTGATATTGAATACCAAATGCCTCCGCGTTCACGTACGTTCCGCCATGGGTTAGAACCTCGTGAGCCAATGGAATTGACGGTTGAATCGATTCTAGCATCACAAGCTAAAGCAGCGTCTGCATTTAAAGAGCGTCGTGGCGGCAACGGTCGTAATTTCCGTCGCTAGTAATAGGGCGTCGTTAATAGAAAGGCGTCGTTAGCTTTAACGTCTTTATGTAAAGACGTAAGTTGAGCATCGTAAGATAGCCAAAGCCTTGACTGCAAAATACAAAAGGAGCCTAAGCGCTCCTTTTTTAATGCGTATAACTATTAAATCTGTCTAAAGCTTATTGTTCTTGAGCTTTAAGCTTCGCGATTCTTTCTTTGATTCTTCCAAAGGTCAACGACATAGACAATGGCGCTGATCAGTAGGAATAGCGCTGACACAGAAAACAGAGCGGGCATTTTTAGAATCCACGCGAATGTGGCAGCAAGAAAAGCGACAAAGCAAATGAGTCGACTTGATGACATGACATGACCGAGTTTAATGTTCATAACGCCTCCTAATGAAGTCTCACTTTCGACAGGAGAATTATCCCACCTTTGGTAAAATAAAGGCTAAAAAACAGTCTAAATTGTTATCAAATTTGCTAATTGAAGGACTCGCCTCACACATTTCACCTTGGCTATTTTATGAGCAATAAAATAGCGAAATAGGTATTGAGAGAGTGGAGTCTTTTCGGTCTGTCTTTCATGTTGAAAGCCTTATTGAACTGAACGTCTAGTTAGCATAGAAAAAGTAAGCGGTGATCAAAAAGCTAGCGATGATCACTGTGGTACGAACATATTGTTGTGGGATACGGCGAGAGATTTTTGCTGAATAATAACCACCAACCAATGTACCAAATAATACTGCCATGCCAGACGGCCAATCAATCGAACCATTCACAACAAAGAACACGATTGCCGCGAGTGATGCACACGCAGACACCAACAATTTGATGCCATTCATTACATTAATGTTGGTGTAACCAGCCAGAGCTAAGTAACTCAACGTTACTATCCCCAAACCTGCGTTAAAGTAACCACCATAGATACACACGACCAAAAGCAATAAAGCGGAAAAGAATATCCCTGCGCTGGTGGCGTGCTTATGTTTTGCTGTTGCTTGCTTAAGCCATTTATTGAGCGTGCCACCAAACGTGAAAAGCAAAGCAGCAAATAGCAGTAGCCAAGGAACGGATTGAGTGAATAGGACTTCTGGCGTGTGCAGCAGCAAAAATGCACCAATGCCGCCGCCAATTACACACAAACCAATGGTCAGTTTTAGCTGCTTAGTACCAGATTGAATTTCGTGGCGTAGAGCGTAGGCTCCGCTCATGTAGCCAGCGCATGAAGCAAAGGTGTTGGTCGCGTTGGCTGCTATTGGTGGAACACCAGCAAATAATAGAGCGGGGAAGGTGATGAAGCTGCCGCCGCCCGCAATTGAGTTAAGCACACCGCCAATCACCCCTGATAAGAATAGAATCAACCAATCCATAGTTTTAGAATCCGATACGTTAACTAGCTGGTTACCTTACTTGAATTTGTTATGAATATCAGCGCCGAGTGTGTTGTAAAGGTAGGTTTGTGAGTTTGCTACCATCTTTAACTGCTGGTTCGAATTTACTAGATAAATGAAAAAAGGAGCCAATGGCTCCTTTCGTTGAGGTTTAGTTGAATTGGTAGAGTTTTACACTTCTACTGGCTTCGATTTAAAGCTTCTAAATAGTTTTACTAAGATTGGGCTAGATAGTACCAGCACAGCCAGAATAGTGAACGTCATCGTGATTGGTCGTTCCCATAGGAAGCTCAGCTCGCCATCGCTGATCATCAATGCACGTCGTAGGTTCTCTTCCATTAATCCACCAAGGATAAAACCTAGGAGTAATGGGGCAAGTGGGAAGTTAGCCAACCTCAGCGCAATCGCAACCATCGCAACAATGAGCATTACAAAAACATCCATCGTGTTGAAAGACACCAAGTACACGCCTGTGATTGAGAAGAAGATAATCATTGGCAGTAGTACCGTTCTTGGTACCGCGAGCAGTTTAGAGATGTAAGGGATTAAAGGCAGATTCAAGATAACCAGTACGATGTTACCAAAGTACATCGAGATAATTACTGACCAAAATACATCTGGGTGTTCAACAAACAAGCGAGGGCCTGGCTGAATACCGTAAGCGATTAGGGCGCCAAGCATGATTGCGGTAGTACCAGAGCCAGGAATACCAAGCGTTAACAGCGGAACGAATGAACCACTTGAAGCTGCGTTGTTTGCTGATTCAGGAGCAACAAGACCACGAATACTGCCTTTACCAAACTCTTTCTGTTTGTCTTTTGGCGCAAGGCTACGTTCCATACCGTAGCTTAGGAATGCCGCAATAGTTGCACCTGCGCCCGGTAACACACCCGTAAAGAAACCTAGAATAGAGGAGCGAATCGAAACTGGCGCCACTTCTTTGAACTCTTCTTTGGTAATTTTCATGCTACCAATATCAGCCATCTTTTGGCTTTCTTCGCCGCTAGTGTCTTTCTCTGGTTTCAAAATACCCATTAAAGTCTCACCTAAAGCGAAGGTTGCCATAGCAAGAAGTAGGAAACTAAAGCCATCCATCAGATCCGTTAGGCCGAAAGTGAAACGTTCAACACCAACCCCTTTATCGATACCAACAGTAGATAGCATCAAACCAAGAATGGTCATCATCCATGCCTTGATCACCTGACCTGGGCCCGCAAACGCCGCTACAGCCGATAAACCTAATAGCATCAATGCGAAGTAGTCTGAAGACTGGAAGCTCAATGAGACGCTTGCTAAAGCCGGAGCCGCAATCAAAAGCATGATTGCCGAAAGCGTGCCGCCAGTGAAAGAAGAGTAAGCCGCGAGTGCCAACGCTTTACCAGCTTGGCCTTTTTGTGCCATCGGGTAGCCATCGAATGCGGTTACTACCGTTGAAGAACAACCCGGAGCGTTGATTAAGATTGATGACGTCGAGCCACCAAATACAGCGCCGTAGTACACACCAGCCATCAAGATTAGGCCAGAAGAAGGGTCTAGGCCGTATGTAATCGGGATCATCAACGCGATTGCTGAAATTGGACCGAGTCCCGGTAGCATTCCAATAAAGGTACCAACAAAACAGCCAACAATTACCATCATGATGTTCATTGGCATCACGGCGGTCGAAAGTCCTTGTAAAATTCCGTCTAACATAATGTTATCCCTACCAAAGAGTGAAGATTAAACCAGGCTCTAGGTAGATATCTAAGCCTTGAGTTAATAAAAGAAAGAACGCGATAACGAAAGGAAACGACGCGCCAAATAAGACAGCTTTGCGGCGCTCACCCAGTAGGTAAAAGCCTGCAAGTAAGAAGAAGCTGGTTGCTAAAACAAAGCCAAGATAAGTCAGCCCAACACCGTACAGAGCCATTAACACCAAGAAGCCAATAAGCAGTTTCCAGTTCAGCGGCGTAGTGTCGCATGTGACTTTTTTATCCGGCTGTCCGGTTATAAGCAGGATCAACGAAAGGCCAATGCCGATAAACGTTAGCAGGATAGGTAAGGTTCTTGCTGTGAAGGGTTCGTACTCGTCACCGGGGAACAAAGGAATCAGCGTGGTTTGGTAGCCATAGCATAAACACGCAAGCATAAAGAGCATGGCTCCGATGCGATCCTTCGAAAGCAAAGATTCCTTACTCAGAAATTTGGTTGGTAAGTCCGACATATCCAACTCCATTTGGGGTGGTATAAAAAATAAAAAAGCCGTACATGAGCGAGTCAATGAAATGTCTGGGATCACTAACCAAAGGTAAGCGAATTACGGTACTGGTTTATCAGCCACTTGCGTTTACAACGAATCGGCAAGTGTTAGTAATACGTCTACGAATAAACAAAGGAGTTTGAAGTTAACTCATGTACGGCGAAACAAGGAAAGAGTAAGAGGGCACATAGGCCCTCTATGGTTGTTGGTTATTTCAAGAAACCAAGCTCACGCATTAGGTCGCCCATCTGTTTTTCTTGGTCTTCTAGGAAGGCGTAAAAATCTTTGTCAGCTTTGTAGTTGTCGATCCAACCGTTACGGTCACGAACCACTTGCCACTCATCGGTTTTGTACATTTTGCCAAGCGCTACATTCCATTCGTCGATCTTCGCTTGGCTTGTACCCGGTGCTGCAAAGAAACCACGCCAGTTAGCGAATACGGTTTCGTTGCCGTACTCAGTCAGTGTTGGGATGTTAGGTGCAGCGTCAAGACGCTTTGGTGCCGTTACAGCAAGCACTTTCACTTGGCCAGATTTAGACATCTCTAGCACTTCACCAAGGCCAGTAGAAAGAAGCTGTGTTTCGCCAGACAGTAGCGCTGCCATTGCTTTGCCGCCTGCATCGTAGGCGATGTAACGTACTTTCTTAGCGTCGAAACCTTCGCCTTTGAACGCCGCTGCTACCACAAGGTGATCCATACTGCCACGAGCTGAACCACCTGCGATTTTCACTTTACGTGGGTTGGTTTCGAACTCTTTTACTACATCCTCCCAAGTGTCGTACTTCGAATCCGCAGACGCGACGATTGCACCGTAATCGGCAATGGTTGCAGCGACAGGAGTTAGGTCACGGAAAGATTGAGGAAAGATCCCCGTCAGTGAACGAACAACGATAGGCGTTGAGTTCACCATCAGCGTGTCTTCTTGGCGTTGAGCTGTTTCGATTAGGTGTGCAATGGCTTTACCGCCGCCGCCACCAGACAAGTTTTGGAAAGAGACATTTTCAACGATGTCTGATTTCACTAATACATCACCCGTACCACGAGCCGTCATATCCCAACCGCCGCCAGCACCGCCAGGGATTAGGAAGTGGATTTTCTCTAGGTCAGCAGCAAAAGTGTTGAAAGAAAAGGTTGCTGCGATAATAGAAGCCGCAAGAGTAGGTTTCAGTGCCTTGAACATGGTTCACGTTCCTTATGTAGGGGATCTCTTCAATGGAGAGAAACTTATGTTTTATATCCAGCTGCTAAACACACGAGTAGAGCATTGCTTAGCAGATGAGGTTAAAGTTAACGATGTGTTAACGAATTGTCTTTAATGCGGCGATATTGAGGATAAAGAACATTGGGTGAATAAAGTTCATAAAGTTTACGGAGACGTGGCTGTAGGACTCTTCCAGCAATAATAACTAGGTTTTTCTGGAGTTTATGTGAACAATTTTTTTGACTGCTGGTCGCTTTATGCTGCTGTGTATCATTAAAGAGGGTACTTATTGCGACACAAAGAGTGATATGGAGAGGCGCTCTTTAATATATAGAATAATATGTTGCTAGGTGTGCAGTGCTACTGTAATAATATGATTATAGCTGGCACGTTACATTTCTGAGCTAGTGGTTATTCAAGGATCGAATAATGACAGACAAAAAAATTTCGTTACGATTTACTGTTGGAGGAATGTTTTTACTCGCGACATTTCTTACCGCTGTTGTTGCGGTTTCACTGCAATATTACTTCAGTAAAAAAATGGCGACTGAGAATACCCTATCAAAGTTGACGATGGTGTCCCAAGAGCTGAGTAACTATATCGGCGCGGTTGATTCTGACGCAGCCAATACCGCGCGTTTACTTTCTTCAGTGAAACGTTCTATAAGTAACAAAATATCGAAAGAAGAGTCGCGTACTATTCTTTCAGAAGCAATTAAAGATAACCCTCTCTTTTATAGTATTTACATTGGCTCGTCTAATGAAAACTTCTTCCAAATTATTAATCTAGAATCTGCCCCTGTCGTTAGAGAAAAAATCGGTGCACAACAAACGGACCGTTGGGTTGTGGTTGAGATTCGTAATATAGGGGAGGATCGCGTCCGTACGACGAAATATTTTGACCAAGAGTTTACGCTAAGAAACTCAACTACGGAGCAGAGCAACTACCTTCCAACGACCAGGCCTTGGTATGTTTCTGCTAATGTTCAGTCGGTCGAAAAAACTCAGCCATATCTTTTCCAGCATTTACAAATTACCGGGCAAACTTATTCTTTAGCGTTTGATTCAAAAATAGAATCTGAAGTTCAACATGTGATTGGTATTGATATTGTGTTGTCTTCTTTGGCTAGCAAACTATCAAGTACGGCGCTTGGCTTAGCAGAAGACAGTAAGGTTGAGTCTTTCTTATATTCGAAATCGGGTAATATTATTGCGTCTAACCTCAAGGTTAACAATCAGGAATCGGAGTTTGATGTACCAACATTGATGCTATCGTCTGAGCAGCAAGCCTTGGTTAACGATACCCCTCCGCTGTTAGTGTCTAATCAAAATGATTGGGGGCCGATGGACTTTTCAGTGGCGGGAAAACCAAACGGCTATGCGATAGACCTTCTTAAAATGATTGGTGAGATGACAGGGATCAGGTTTGAATTTGTTAATGGTTTCTCTTGGGGCGAGCTTGTCAGTAAGTTTCAAGAAGGAAGTATTGATGGCCTGCAATCGGTTCAAAATTATAAAAATAATGGCATAGATGGCCTATACACGGCTCCAATTTATGAATTGCCATTTTCTATCGTGACAAGGGTCGGTGCGAAGGTTGTCACTAATTATGCCGAGCTTGAGGGTAAAAAAGTTGCCATTTTATCTGGGTGGTCAATTATTCCTAAGTTGAGAGAGGATTTTCCGAACATTGATTTAGTTGAATTTGAAAACCTAGAGTCTGCATTTAATTCAATTGAAAGCGAAGAGAACTTTGCTTTCTTAGAAGCAGAACCCGTACTCTCGTTTGCATTAGATAGGTTTTTCCAGCCAGGCCTTGTTGTCAATGGGACTCTAGAAGATCTAAAACAGAACTACTCAAACCAATTCCATTTGGTGCTGCAGAGCAAGCATAGACAATTGCTTCCAATCATTGATCAAGCTATCAGCAAGTTAAGTGGTGAACAACTTGATGCCTTAGCGAAAAAGTGGCTGCATGATACCGGCTTTAATACGAATACGACGGTTCCTTATACTGAACTTTATGATTTGACTAAGGAAGCAACGGTTGAAGGCAGTATGGTAAGGGTAGAGTTGAATGGCGAGATCAAACATCTCTATTTAAAGAAAATAGACACGGGCGAACACTACTCTGAGTATTTTTCGGTATTGATTCCCGAATCTGAAGTCTTCAGTACAGTCAATAAACGTCTAGCAACCTCTGTTGGTGTAACGGTGTTACTGATGAGTTTGACGTTGCCTATTGCTTGGGCTTTTGGTGCGCCGATAGTGCATCCAATTCGCCAATTAGAGGAAGAGACTCATAAGGTTAAGCTGCGTGATTATGACAACGTGACAATTCTTGATACTCGAATCAAAGAAGTATGGGAATTATCTGTTGCCGTAAAAGATATGGCTATGGAGATTAAACGACATGAACAGATGCAAGAGGCGTTTGTTGAGTCGTTTATCAAGCTCATCGCTCAAGCGATCGATGATAAGTCCGCTTATACGGCAGGGCATTGTAATCGTGTACCAGAACTCGGCTTGATGTTGGCTGACGCGGCTGAACAATCACAATCTGAGCACTTCAAAGACTTTGAGTTTAAAAATGATGACGAACGCCGTGAGTTTAGAATTGCGGCTTGGCTTCATGATTGTGGCAAGATCACGACACCGGAACACATCGTCGATAAAGGTACGAAGCTAGAAGCGAACTACAACCGAATCCACGAGGTGAGAACTCGTTTTGAAGTACTTTGGCGTGATGCGGAAATCACTGCTTTGAGAAAACAACTTGAAGGTACTCTATCAACGCAACTGATAGCCGATGAGCTTGCGGCAACGAAACAGCAGCTACAAGATGACTTTGCCTTTATCGCGATATCAAACGTGGGGGGGGAATTCATGAGTGACGACAAAGTTGCTCGCATTCGTTCGATAGCTGAGACGACTTGGATGCGTAACTTTGATGATCAACTTGGTCTATCACCGATAGAAGCCTTGAATCGAGAATCGAGTTCAAGTTTGCCAGCGACAGAGCTGCTGTTAAGTGATAAGCCTGAACATATAGTGAAAAGAGATAGGCCGTTAGAGTTTGACCCGAAACATCAAATCAAAATGGATGTGCCGGAGCATCTATACAACTTAGGCGAAGTCTACAATCTGAGCATTGCACGTGGTACGTTAACTGCTGAAGACCGATTCAAGATAAATGAGCATATGCTTGGCACGATTAAGATGCTTGAGAATCTGCCATTCCCGAAAGAGCTAAGCCGTGTTCCTCGCTATGCTTCGACGCACCACGAAACACTCAAAGGCACAGGATATCCAAGGAAGTTGACTGGCGACGATCTTTCAATTCCAGAACGTATTCTGGTGATCTCCGATATTTTTGAGGCATTAACCGCTGCGGATAGGCCGTATAAGAAAGCGAAGCCGATTAGTGTTGCTGTCGATATCATGTACAAAATGGCGTTGGACGAGCATCTCGATATAGAACTGTTTAGGTTGTTCCTAACTAGCGGGACACATATCCGTTATGCCGAAACGTATTTAAAACCGGAACAGATCGATCATATAGACCTATCAAAATATGTAGTTGAAGGCGTCGCTGCTTAACTTTGCCAGAAAGCATGAATGGCTGTTGACCTCACTTCATGTAGTGAGTTGGGGTTTCTCCGGTGTGTTGCTTAAAGAAATGAATAAACGCACTGTCACTGGAGAACTCTAACTCGTGGGCAACCACAGAGACACTCTTTTTTTCTGACAATTGCTCAATGGCACTTAACAGCCTCCATTGTTGACGCCAAGCTTGGTAAGGCATCCCCGTTTCTTTGATGAATAATCGGCTAACGGTCTTGCTGCTTGCTCCAATATGCTTGGCCATTTCATTGAGTGGTTGAGGTAACTGTGTTCCTAGTTTTACTTTTTCTAACCACAACGCTAATCGTTTATCTTTGGGTAAAGGTAGCGTTAGCTCGTTCCTTTCTGCGTAAGAAAGTTCCTCGCAACACAACGCCAATGTGTTTTGTTGCTCTTCACTAGGTTTATCCCAATCCCAAAAAGCCATTCGTTCGATCAACTCCTTTAGTAGTGGTGTGACGTTAAGAATACTTAACTCTTCAGGCAAGTTTTTAATGCGAAGAGGATCAAAATAAAGCGAACGATAGGCCACGACATTGGTCATGGTTGCACAATGCTCAATTCCTGCGGGTATCCACGCAACTTTGGTGGGCGGCAACACACAATGCATTCCGTCGAGGGTAATACTGATGCAACCATGTGGTGCAAATAACAATTGTGCACGGTTGTGTGTATGCATACCAGAATCGTGCCTGCCGACTTGGGCGGCAATGCCGACAAAGGGATAGGGCATTCCATCAACATAAAAAGGTGTGTTGTCATCGATTAACATTATTTGTCCTTATTTTGATGTTTGTTGTTCTACTGTTGATATTTGAACATAAATGAAATCCATATACTTCTCTTATTCCAGTTTTAGAAGAGAATAATATGAATAAAAAACCCCATATGGGACTGATCATCGTTCTGCTGATGTTCCCCCAAATTGTTGAAACTATCTACAGCCCAGTATTGCCGCACTTAGTTGATTATTTTGGTGTATCAATGGCAAGCGCTAGTCAAACCTTGTCGATTTACTTTATTTCTTTTGCTATGGGTGTTGTTTTTTGGGGACGAGTTTCTGATCTTATTGGCCGAAGAAAAGCGATGTTGTGTGGTTTGTTTACTTATGGTGTTGGTTGCCTTTTAGCCATCACGGCAACTCAATTTGATATGGTCATGATTGCGCGGGTTGTTTCAGCTTTTGGGGCGGCGGTAGGCTCAGTTATTGGTCAAACAATATTGCGAGATAGCTATGAAGGCAAAGAGCTAGGGAAAGTGTTTTCGTTAGCAATTGTTGCAGTATCAATCAGCCCTGTTGTTGGTTTAATGTCAGGAGGATTGATTGCTGAATATTTTGGACACTTAGTGGTGTTCAGTTTATTGCTTGTCATGGCTTTTATATTGCTGATCGTATCGGCCTTTTCCTTACCCGAAACGAAACCTGCTGATACTAAAACAGTCAGCTTTATTGGTATTTTCACGGTAATGCTAAAAGATAGAGATATTTGGAAAAGTGCGATTCTTGTGGCTTGCTTTAATGTCATGATGTTTAGCTATTATTCTTTAGCGCCATTTATGTTCAGCCAGTTTGGCTTAAGTTCCATTGAATTTGGTTACAGTGGCGTGATCTTAGCGGCAGCATCTGTTTTAGGAAGCTCGATGAATAAACGATTGCTAGTAAAAGAATGGGGTTCCCAAAGGCTCATTCAGATCGCGGTGTTAATCAGTTTTGTTGGGGCTGTTCAGGTGTACTTTTACCAAGACAGCCTTTGGTTTCTTTTAGGAATGGCTGCTGTGGTTGTAGGGTTTGGTATGGCAAGTCCTAATATATTTAGTACGGCGTTGGTCAATTATAAACAGCAAGTTGGCACAGCAGGGGCGGTTCTAGGATTGTTGTATTACTGTTTAATTGGTGGGGGATTAGGGCTTGCTGGTGAGATTGGTAACTTAGGGGTAGTGCTAATAGGCATGTCTTTATTGGCAAGCACTATGTTGATGTCTCGTGATTAACCAATTTTGAGAGTGTTAATCTTGTGAATAATAAAGAGAGGCGATCATTGCTTCTCTTTTTTTGGTCTAAATAGCTGATGAGTAGAAATGAATACTATCTCTAAAAGTTGACTGTCAGTTGTCGACACATTGTTTTCGAGCAAATTTGGGGTGGGTAAGGGTTTGAAGCTTACTCATGATTTAACTTAATGAATAGCATCTATTTATTTTCTTTTATGGCTTCGTTTTACTACTTCTCTACCGATTAGTAAAAGTACTACCTTAGTCTAAATTGTCGACAATCTACTTGATTGTCGACAATTTGATCGTGTATTTTATGTTCATGTTATGAAATTGTTGACAGTTAGGGTCGGCAATCAGAAGTGAGCAGCGTGAATATGAATACTGCGATAAAAGATCTCACCTTAAGTGCAAACACGAAAACACGTGTGAGCGACAAAGAAAACACTAAGTCGGAAAATCTGACAGAGTATCTCGTTGAGGCGATTGTTAACGGTGAATTACCACCGGGCAGTAAGATCTCGGAGCCTGAACTGGCTAAACGCTTCGAGGTAAGTCGAGGACCATTACGTGAAGCGATAATGCGTATCGAAGGGCTTGGCCTGATTGAGCGAATTCCTCATGTCGGCGCTCGAGTTATTACTTTTTCGGCTGACAAACTGCTAGAGCTTTACGCGGTGCGGGAGGCATTGGAAGGCATGGCGGCTCGCTTAGCAGCGAGGCACATCACACAAGATGAGTTGATTGGGCTTGAAGGGTTATTGTCGACACACTCAAAGCACATCGATGAAGTTGAGGGTTCTTCTTACTTTCATCAACATGGGGATTTCGATTTCCATTACCGCATTATTAAAGCGAGTCGTAACAGCAAACTCATTTCGTTGTTGTGTGACGAGCTTTATCACCTATTACGCATGTACCGCTATCAATCGCCTAGGGCTCAGTCTCGACCAAAAGAGGCGCTCGATGAACACAAATACATCCTACAAGCGATTCGTAATCGCGATGAAGAGCTAGCAGAAATGCTAATGCGACGACACATCTCGGGTAGTCGATTGCTTATAGAACAACAAATTCAATCCAAAGATCTTGATTAAGCGACCATTGGAATCTGTCAGCGGATCAGTGCTGGCGATAACCAAAAGTCGTAAGTCTTAAAGGTTAGCTAGAAATAAACAATTAACAGGGAGCGTCATTATGAAGTTATCAGCAGGAGCAAAGTTCCGACAAGCTGTGCAAGACAACGACCCATTGCAGATCGTCGGCACGGTGAATCCGTATTGCGCGATGATGGCAAAGAACTTGGGGCATCAAGCTATTTACCTATCTGGTGGAGGCATCGCCAATGCGTCTTATGGTTTGCCTGATTTAGGTATTACGACATTGAACGATGTGCTGGTGGATGTTGAACGTATTACCAATGCGTGTGATCTGCCTTTGCTGGTGGATATCGATACGGGATTTGGTGGCGCATTCAATATTGCACGTACCATTCGAGCGATGGAGAAGGCAGGCGCAGCCGCAATTCACATGGAAGATCAAGTCGCTCAGAAACGCTGTGGTCATCGACCAAATAAAGCGATTGTGAGCCAGCAAGAGATGGTAGATAGAGTCAAAGCGGCAACAGATGCTAGAACCGATGAGAGCTTTGTGATTATGGCGCGTACGGATGCATTGGCGGTTGAAGGTATTGATAGTGCGATTGAACGAGCGATTGCGTGTGTTGAAGCGGGCGCTGACATGATTTTCCCTGAGGCGATGAATCAGCTAGACCAATACGTGAAGTTCTCGGCGGCGCTGAAATCTGCAACGGGTAAGCACGTGCCTATTCTCGCGAACATCACTGAGTTCGGCCAAACACCACTCTACAACTGTAACGAGTTAGCCCAATCAAGTGTCGACATGGTGCTCTACCCGTTGAGTGCGTTCCGTGCAATGAACAAAGCAGCGGAGAATGTTTACAGACACTTGTTAGTTGAAGGTAATCAAGAAGCTTTGTTGGATTCAATGCAAACCCGTAAAGAGCTTTACGAACACCTGAATTACCACGACTACGAGAATAAGCTTGATCAGTTGTTTTCAAGTGAAGGGTAAACCAGTTTCAATTAATCAAAAATCAAATTAATCCAATAACGTGAAATGGTTAGTCGCCATATCCAGTACCGATGATAAAGATCATCGGACATATAAACAGGCAGCACCAAAGAGTGCAGGCGGCTAACACAGAAAAGGAGTTCACCATGTCTGTATCTTTGAGTGATAAAGCAGCTGTCGATAAGGCTTCAACAGAAAATCAACAACAAAACGCAAATACAGAAAGTGCACCAGCCAGCGCACCTGCAATCGGTGGTGCTGGTCTACGTGGTCAGAGTGCGGGAACCACGGCGCTATGTACGGTAGGTCAGTCAGGAACGGGTTTAACTTACCGTGGCTATGACATTACCGACCTTGCTAATCATGCTCAGTTCGAAGAAGTGGCGCATCTGCTACTAAGAGGTCACTTACCCAGTGAAACAGAGCTAGACGATTACAAAACATTGTTGGTTGGTTTGCGCGGCTTACCTCAACCTTTGAAAGCAGCACTAGAGCTTATCCCTGCAGACGCTCATCCAATGGATGTGATGAGAACAGGTTGTTCAATGCTGGGTAATCTAGAGCAAGAGACTGATTTTTCTGAGCAACTGCCCGCGACCGAACGAATGCTTGCGCTTTTCCCTGCGATTATTTGTTATTGGTACCGCTTTAGCCACGATGGCGTGCGCGTTGATACTGAAGATCAAAGCGAAGCGTGCATTGGCGGTTATTTCTTGAAAATGCTAACGGATAAAACCCCAAGCGACCTTCATAAGCAGGTGATGCATTGTTCACTGACGCTTTATGCAGAACATGAGTTTAATGCATCTACATTTGCGGCTCGAGTTTGCGCATCAACTTTATCTGACATTCATTCTTGTGTTACCGCAGCGATTGGCACGTTAAGAGGTCCATTACACGGTGGTGCAAATGAAGCGGCGATGGAAATGATCCAAGATTGGCAAACCGTTGATGAAGCGGAAGCGAACATCATGAATATGCTCGCTAACAAAGACAAAATTATGGGCTTCGGTCATGCCATTTATCGTGAAAGCGACCCACGAAATGCGCTAATCAAGCGTTGGTCAAAAGAGCTAGCTCAAGAGGTCGGTGATAAACAGCTTTACGCCGTTTCAGAACGTGTTGAAGCGGTTATGAAGCGCGAGAAAGGCTTGTTCTGTAATGCTGACTTCTTCCATGCATCGGCATATCACTTCATGGATATCCCAACCAAATTGTTTACTCCGATCTTTGTGATGAGCCGCCTTACAGGTTGGACGGCGCATGTGTTCGAACAAAGAGAAAACAATCGCATCATTCGTCCAAGTGCAGACTACACCGGGCCAGAGCATCAAGAATGGTTACCTATTCATCTACGTTAGCCCTCTATAACGAGCCGACTTATGTCTTGAGGTGACTTCCGTCTTCATACGACAAGGCCTCAAGAACCAACGAATAGAATTTAACAGATAATGGTGGATGTATGTCTGATGTGAAACTTGAACAAGCTCAGTACCTTGATAAAAATCAGTACCGAAAACTTTTACCCGGAACTCATTTAGAGTATTTCGATGCTTGCGAAGCGGTAGAAGCGATATCTCCGGGCAGTTATAGAACCTTGCCTTATACGTCGAGAGTATTGGCAGAGCAATTAGTAAGACGCTGTGATCCTGAAACTCTTGAAGACAGCTTAAAACAGATCATTGAACGCAAGAGTGACCTTGATTTCCCTTGGTATCCTGCGCGTGTGGTGTGTCATGACATTCTAGGTCAGACCGCTTTAGTTGATTTAGCTGGCTTACGCGATGCGATTGCCGACCAAGGCGGAGACCCTGCCAAGGTGAACCCAGTGGTCGAAACTCAACTGATTGTTGATCACTCTTTGGCAGTGGAACATGCCGGGTTTGATAACGAAGCATTTGATAAAAACCGCGCGATTGAAGAGCGCAGAAACGAAGACCGTTTTCATTTTATTGAATGGTGTAAAACCGCGTTTAAAAACGTGAGTGTGATCCCAGCGGGTAACGGGATCATGCACCAGATTAACTTGGAGAAAATGTCTCCAGTTATTCAATCTAAAGAAGGCATCGCGTTTCCTGATACCTGTGTCGGGACCGATAGCCATACTCCTCACGTTGATGCTTTGGGCGTTATCGCTATCGGTGTAGGTGGCTTGGAAGCCGAGACGGTGATGCTAGGTCGTCCGTCGATGATGCGCTTACCGGACATCGTGGGCGTGAAGTTAACGGGTCAAAGACAAGAAGGGATAACCGCAACGGATATCGTGCTTGCGATTACAGAGTTTCTTCGCAATGAAAGGGTTGTCTCAAGCTACTTGGAATTCTTTGGCGAAGGCGCACGTGCACTGACCATTGGTGACCGCGCCACTATATCGAATATGACACCAGAATACGGCGCGACAGCAGGTATGTTCTATATCGATGAACAGACCATACAATACCTAAAGCTGACAGGACGCGAGCCTGAGCAGGTTGAGTTAGTTGAGCTGTACGCTAAGCAAACTGGCTTATGGGCCGATGATTTAGATTCCGCTCAATACGAACGTGTGCTTGAGTTTGATTTGTCTAAAGTTGAGCGCAACCTTGCAGGGCCATCCAATCCACATCGTCGTTTACCAACCAGTGAACTTGCCAAACAAGGCATTAGCCAATCATCGTGGAAAGAACAACATTCGGCGAAATATAGCGATGAACAAATGCCTGATGGTGCTGTGATTATTGCTGCAATTACTTCTTGTACAAACACCAGTAATCCAAGAAATGTCGTCGCCGCAGCATTGGTGGCTAAGAAAGCCAATCAGCTTGGATTAGTTCGTAAGCCATGGGTAAAAACGTCATTTGCTCCAGGCTCTAAAGTTGCCAAGCTCTATCTTGAGTCCGCAGGTTTGCTTCCCGAACTTGAACAATTAGGCTTCGGTATCGTGGGTTATGCGTGTACGACCTGTAACGGGATGAGCGGGGCGTTAGATCCTAAAATCCAACAAGAGATCATCGACCGCGACCTGTACTCAACCGCTGTGTTATCTGGGAACCGAAATTTCGATGGTCGAATCCATCCATACGCAAAGCAAGCCTTTTTAGCATCACCGCCATTGGTCGTCGCTTATGCCTTAGCTGGTACGATTCGCTTTGATATCGAAAAAGACAGCTTAGGTACAGACAGCAACGGAAAATCGATCTATTTACGTGACTTGTGGCCAAGTGACGCAGAGATCGATGCGGTTGTCGGTGAGCATGTTAAGCCTCAGCAATTCCAACAGATCTACGTGAAAATGTTCCAGCCAGACGAAGAACAGGTAACGACTGAACCGCTTTATGACTGGCGACCTCAAAGTACCTATATTCGCAGACCACCTTATTGGGAAGGAGCTCTTGCGGGAGAACGAAACCTATCTGGTATGAGACCTTTAGCGATTCTGGGTGACAACATTACTACGGATCACTTATCCCCTTCAAATGCGATTCTCGCTTCGAGCGCAGCGGGGGAATACCTCACCAAAATGGAAGTGCCGGAAGAGGACTTTAACTCTTACGCGACCCATCGAGGTGATCACTTAACCGCGCAACGAGCAACATTCGCCAACCCTAAGCTGTTTAACGAAATGGTGAGGGACGCTGGAGAAGTCGTGCAAGGTTCATTAGCAAGGGTTGAACCCGAAGGTCAAGTTACGCGAATGTGGGAAGCGATAGAAACTTACATGAACCGTAAACAACCCTTGATTGTCGTTGCTGGTGCCGATTATGGACAAGGTTCATCACGTGATTGGGCTGCCAAAGGTGTGCGCTTAGCGGGTGTTGAAGTGATTGTGGCTGAAGGGTTTGAACGAATTCACAGAACCAACTTGGTTGGCATGGGCGTACTGCCTCTGCAATTCAAAGCGGGGACCAATCGCAACACCTTAGAATTGGACGGTACCGAGCTTTACGACGTTTATGGTGACATCCAAGCAGGTTCTGATTTGGCTCTAGTCATTACTCGTAAAAACGGTGAAAAACTTGATGTTCCCGTGACCTGTCGACTAGATACCGCAGATGAAGTGAATGTGTACAGCGCTGGTGGTGTATTGCAGCGTTTTGCCAAAGACTTTCTTGCACAGTAGGAGCTTGATATGACAAACAAACAGATCAAAGTGCCTGCAACTTATATGCGAGGCGGGACGAGCAAAGGGGTTTTCTTCAATCTAGAAGACTTGCCTGAAGCGGCGAAAATGGTGGGTGACGCGAGAGATGAATTACTCTTACGAGTCATTGGTAGCCCAGATCCTTATGGTAAGCAAACCGATGGTATGGGGGGGGCAACTTCAAGTACCAGTAAAACTGTGATTGTTTCCAAAAGTAGCAAACCCAATCACGATGTTGATTACCTATTCGGCCAAGTGGCGATAGATAAGCCGTTTGTGGATTGGAGTGGTAACTGTGGGAACTTGTCTGCAGCGGTCGGTCCGTTCGCTATTCATAGTGGCTTGGTTGACTTGACTCGTATCCCTGAAAACGGTGTTGTTGAGGTGCGAGTATGGCAAGTGAATATCCAGAAAACCATTATTGTTCATGTGCCTATTATTAATGGTGAAGTCCAAGAGTTAGGTGGCTTTGAGCTTGATGGCGTGACTTTTCCTGCGGCAGAAATACGAGTCGATTTCTTAGATCCTGCCGATGGCAATGGCTCAATGTTTCCAACTGGAAATGTGGTCGATTTCTTAGATGTCCCTGAATTGGGGTGTATCAAAGCAACCTATATCAATGCAGGGATTCCGACCATCTTTGTTGATGCAGAATCTGTTGGCTATTGTGGAACTGAACTTCAATCCGATATTAATAGCGATTCAAAAGCCTTGGCACTTTTTGAATCTATCCGAGCGCACGGTGCGGTTGAGATGGGGCTAATTGATACCTTGGAAGAAGCTGAGTCTCGTCAACATACTCCTAAGGTGGCATTTGTCGCTAAACCTCAAACCTATAAAGCATCAAGTGGTAAAACGGTTCCTGTTGAAGATACTGATCTTTTGGTTCGTGCCTTGTCGATGGGGCAGCTTCATCACGCCATGATGGGAACGGCTGCGGTTGCGATTGCTTCTGCTGCAAGTGTTCCTGGAACTCTGGTTAATTTGGCTGCTGGTGAAGGCCAACGTGAATCGGTGACTTTTGGCCACCCGTCAGGAACCTTAAAGGTAGGTGCGAAAGCGTTGCAGACCGAAAGTGGGTGGAAAATTGAGAGGGCGATTATGAGTCGTAGTGCTCGAGTGATCATGGAAGGTGTCATCCGTGTGCCTTTTCCTAAGTAAAGCGATTGTCGTGAACGGTTAAATGTTCACGAACACAACGCTGAGAAAAGAGTGCACCCAAGTGACACTGCTAAAAGCAAGGTGCTTGGACTAATGGATTAATCATGGAGGAGGCACTATGTCTGCTACGAATCGAATGAATAAAAAAACAGATTACATCACCGAATATCAATGGGCGAGGGAAGATCCTAATTCGTTCTGGGAAACACAATCACAATCGATAGATTGGTTTGAGTCACCGAAAACGATATTACAAACTGACGATAACGGCATTGAACGTTGGTTTCCTGATGGGGTGATGAATACGTGTTGGTTGGCGCTGGATTATCATTGTGAAAATGGTCGCGGTGATAAAGTGGCGTTGATTTACGACTCGCCTGTAACGGGTACTCAGTCGTCCTACACTTACAACAAATTACGTGACCAAGTGGCAAAAGTCGCAGGCATGTTAGCAACACAGGGCGTGACTAAAGGTGATCGTGTGGTTATTTATATGCCGATGATTCCCGAAGCCGCGATGGCAATGCTAGCGTGTGCCCGTTTGGGGGCTGTGCACTCTGTGGTGTTTGGCGGTTTTGCTCCTCATGAACTTGCAGTTCGTATCGAAGATGCTGAGCCTAAGGTGTTGATTACAGCGTCTTGTGGAGTCGAGATAAACAAGGTTCTGCCATATAAGCCAATGGTTGACAGAGCGATCATGGACAGCCGTTGGAAACCAGAAAAAGTCGTGGTATTCCAAAGAGAGCAATGTCTGGCTGAACTGAACCAAGATAGAGATGTACTCTGGCAGCAGGCCGTTGCGGATTCGCTACCACATAGCTGCGTTCCCGTTTTGGCAACCGATCCTTTATATATCCTCTATACATCGGGAACCACCGGTAAGCCGAAAGGCGTAGTCCGTGATAATGGTGGTCACGCGGTCGCGATGAAATACTCGATGAGCACTATCTACGATATGCCGCAAGATGGTGTGTTTTGGGCAGCTTCTGATGTCGGTTGGGTCGTGGGGCATTCCTATATTGTGTATGCGCCACTGATTCACGGTTGCACCTCTATTCTGTTTGAAGGCAAGCCGGTAAGAACACCCGATCCAGGCGCATTCTGGCGTGTTTGTGAAGAATACAATGTTGATGTGCTGTTTTCTGCCCCAACCGCGTTTAGAGCAATCAAGAAAGAAGATCCTGAAGGTGAGTTGCTCACCAAGTATGACTTATCATCGCTCAAGTCGATTTTTATGGCGGGAGAGCGTTTGGACCCGCCAACATTGGATTGGGTCGAGTCTCATACCAATAAACCGGTTATCGACCACTGGTGGCAAACCGAAACGGGTTGGGCTATTTCTGCCAATCCAACAGGGCTTGAATCTTTGCCTGTAAAAGCGGGTTCTTCAACCAAGCCAGTACCCGGTTACCAAGTGGAGATCCTCAATGAATTGGGTGAACTCGCACAAACGAATCAACAAGGGTTTGTGGCACTTAAACGACCATTACCGCCTGGTTGCTTACCTACGGTATGGCGCAATCATGATCGGTTTGAATCCGGCTATTTGAGTCAGTTCCCGGGCTATTATGTTTCTGGGGATGGTGGCTATCTTGATGAAGATGGGTATCTATTTATCATGGGTCGTATCGACGATGTGATAAACGTAGCGGGACACCGTCTGTCGACCGGAGAAATGGAAGAGATTGTGGGTGGTCACCCAGCCATTGCAGAATGTGCGGTAGTCGGTATTCACGATGACTTAAAAGGCCAGCTACCTCTTGGTTTAGTTGTGCTGAAAGATGGCGTAAAAGTCGATGGTATTGAGTTGCAAGCGGAGTTGGTTGGCAAGGTTCGCAATGAGATTGGCGCGGTCGCCTGTTTTAAGCAAGCCTTGGTTGTTGAGAGGTTACCTAAGACACGTTCAGGTAAGATCTTACGCAGAACTATCCGACAGATCGCAGAAGGTGAACAATATGTGGTGCCTTCGACGATTGACGACCCTACCAGCTTAACTGAAATTGCTGAAAAGCTCGGTAAATAGATGTTGCAGTTTAGGTAGTATGCTCTTCGGCTTGTTGATTTATACATAAGCCAGCGTGATGGTTTACCTAAACTCTACTTTATTCATTCGCTTATCCATTACGTTTACTATGACCTCATTATGAATCCCACATATTGAGGTCTTTTTATGCGAGCTTACTTTTTGTTGATTGCTTTACTGGTCAGTGGTGCTGCTAGTGCCAGTATTTCAAAGGATGAAGCGAGTAGAGCGTTGTTAGAGCCATTGAGTCATCCCAAGATATTTAAATGTGTATCCAAGACTGGCGTCGATCTCTATCAAGCCGTGTTTGATATTGGTGTGGGATATGAAGCCGACCCTATTAACTCGACGATGATCGTTAATTCAAGGAAAGGCCGCTACGAATATCAAATCTTAGGCGCGGTAAGATCTGAAAGAGCCGGAGAAATTGTCGTGTTAACTCGTCATGTGGGAGACGGTGTTAAAGTTGCCGCAATGATTGACGACGAAAATGGCAAAATACTGGGGATCGGCGATAAAAATCATTATCGAGATTGCGGTGTTAGGCCACCACCTAGCGCAGAAAGTATGCAAAACTTTTGGTCCAAAGGCTAAGAGCGGTATCTGAAAGAGAAGAATTATAGAGAAAGAGCGATTGAGGCGACCTTATTGGTCGCCTTTTTTGTATGTCAGGATAAAGCGAGCGCAAAGACATATATCATAAATCAGTTATGTGGTGGATGAATGATACATAGCTGAAAATGATGTATCGCCTAAAGGTGGCTTTATTTATCTGGTTAACGGTTCTGCTTAAGATGACTCTACTCCAAACAAAGAACTAAGCGAGACTCCTATGAAATTCACTAAACCTTTTCTTTTAGCGACACTGATTGTGACTCTTTCTGGTTGTGCATCACCTGCAACTGACAACGAAAATGAAAACGCAGCGCGTAATCGTGGTGCAATAGGTGGTGCTTTATTAGGAGCGACAGCAGGTGCTTTAACTGGAGATGCGAGCTTAGCCGTGAAGGGCGCTGCATTAGGTGGTGTGACCGGTGGTGTTGCTGGTTCAATGAAAGATACGGATGATGCGAGAAACGCACAACGAACCCAAGTCACTGCCGATGGTCTAGCGCAAGACAATCGCACCGATGCAGAAAAGCGAGTTGCTGAAGTAGAGGCTGAAATTAAGCTTATTGAACTAGAAAAACAGCTTGCCGACCTCAAAGAAGAGAAAGAGGACAACGGTGCATAAAGCTACAACTAAAGCTAAAGCCTAGATATTCGTTTAATTCAAAATCATTCAAACAGAATGGCCACGTAATGTGGCCGTTTTTGTATCTAAAATACGCACTTCAAACAATGAATTAATTCAATAACTTGTATAGATACTCACGCCAAGTAAACTAGACTCAGTTTAGATATTAATTTGGTTTGAGAAGCGCAATAGTCATGAATGTCACCTTAAGGGCTGCAAAGCATACGGATTTGGAACAACTTAATGAGTTAATGTTCGATCTCCACCATCATCACCACCTTGCTAGCCCAGAGCACTTTAAAACGGCAGAAGAGATTGAGCAGGAAAAAAGCATTGCACGTTACTTGGATGATCCTGAATGCTTGGTTTATGTGGCATTAAAAGGTGAGCTCATTGTTGGCTTTATCTCCGGACATTTTTGTGAGCTTATCTCAACGGTGAGTAAACCGGTGCCGATGGGGAGTGTCGATGAACTGTTTGTCTTGCCTGATTATCGAAAAGAATCGATTGCTGAAAAGTTGTTTAGCAAAGTTGAAGCGACTTTTGATGATTATGGGGTTGAACAAGTCTTTGTAGAGGTTTGGGACTTTAATTCACCTGCCAAGGACTTCTATCAAAAAATGGGGTTCACACCTCACATTCAATGGATGAGGAAGGCTTTGCACAAAACGTAGACAGCGATTTTGTGCGTGTTTGATTACACTAGAGCAGTCTTTAACTTTTTCTCTTATTTTTAGGTAAACTCGTTGGCTATTCGACATTTATTAGTTTTCATATTATCTCTTTTAAGTACTACTTCCGCTTGGGCAAGCAACACTTTGCCCGATCATATCGCGGGCGCCTTGTGTGTAGTACGTGCCGATAACCAAATCGTATTGGTTGATGAATTGATCACGGGGCAATTGTCTCTACCGGGAGGCACTGTGGTTTCTGGTGAGCCGCCATCGGTCGCGGCGCAACGAGAAACTTGGGAAGAGGCGGGCTTGTCCGTGACAGTCGGTGATGTGTTGGGATATACCGACAGTGCCGTTGTGTATGATTGTGTCTCTGACTCTGAAGTGATCAGTTACAAAGCTCGAAATGAGTTAGGTGGCTTTGAGCTACCAATCTGGTTTGCTCCTCATTATGGTGTGGAAGTCAGTCGCGCGATGTTATTGCCACCTACTGAGTTGCAAGCCAATCAATACCGTTACCCAGAGCAATGGTCTGAGATTAACGAATTCTTTCTATCCGCGACAGATCAACCTGTGACGTATGTGACTGAGCTGGTGGGCGCGGCACCGAAAGTCCATCAAGTTGAATTAAATTGGATTGTGTCGCTTCAAAACGCGTTCGATAAGATGCCAAGCGTGTTTGCGAATACTGTACTTTTAACTGACTCGTTAGCGAAGCCATGGGTTTTCATCGTGATATTGCCGCTAATTGCTTGGCATTTTGGCCGTAACTTCGCGTTGAAGTTTGGCTTCACTTTGATCTCGGTGACATTGCTCACTTTAATCGCCCATCAAGGGTTTGGTTTTCCACGTCCGCATGCTTACTTGCCAACATTGAAGCTAGTGATGAGCAGTGGCTATAGCTTTCCAAGTTTATTGGCTGGCTTGTGGGTGAGTTTAACCTTGTTAGTCTTTTGGAAACTAAAGCGCCTCTTGGATCAAAAATCGATTTTGATAGTGCTCGCGGGCCTACTGTGGATTATGCTATTTACGTCTTATTCAGGCAGTGCGTTCTTTAGTGATGTATTAATGGGAGGCGTATTGGGCGCGTTAACGACTTGGCATATCGTAAGGTTAGATGCGAAACCTGATGTTGATATTAGTGCCTTATTAAGCTCTAAAGGTGTCTGGTGGGCATTGTGCTTACTGTCGATTGTTCTCACGGTTATATGGCCACTGCCAACATTCTCTTTCTGGGTAGCAATTTTGATGACGATTGCATGCTTAGTAACGTTAACGGATTCGAAGCCTTTGGTCGGCCAGTTCTCATTCAAGATTGTATTTGGAGTGATGGCGATGTTGTTAGCGGGGAATCTGCTGATTAGCTGGGCAGGAAGTTTCGTCTCATTCAGTGGCATCGCTTCATTTATCGTTGAGACCTTACGTTTCCCAATCTTGATTCTATTTGGTGTAGTGGCGTTTCGTCTGCCATGGAAAAGAGAGTAGGCGAACCGAATAATATAAAATCAAAAAAGGCTGTGCAGTGCACAGCCTTTGTCATTTGTGCCACAAGCAAAAAGTAATTCTCACTATAGCTGCTGAGCGTTTATGAGTTGAAGATAAACTTCTCAATCGCGACCGCTACACCATGGTCGTCGTTGCTCGCTGTGATGTGATCCGCCAGTTTTTTGGTTTCTTCCATTGCGTTTTCCATTGCAATGCCAAGGCCAGCGTATTCAAGCATATGATGATCGTTTTCAGCGTCACCCATGCAGATTACTTCTTCTGCTGTAATACCCAAGTGCTTAGCTATCGCCTCAATACCGACACCCTTGTTTGAATTCGGGTTTAGGAACTCTAAGAAGAATGGTGCACTTTGCACGATAGTAAATTGAGCCTTAAGCTCTTGTGGCAACTTGCCGATGATTTCAGTCAGCTTGCTTGGTTCTGCGACAATCATAGTTTTGATGATTTCGTGGTCGTCTTCTAGTTGAGAAAAGTCGAACTCGGTAATCTCTAAGCCATTAATACGCGCTTCAATAGCTGTGTAGTCATTGTTTTCAGGCGTGATTAAGCCATGAATCTTGCTGAATGCATGAACATAACCGCCAAGCTGTACAGCGAGGGCTGCGATCTCTTTCGCGGCTTTACCATTGCTGATCTCACTGTGAATGAGTTCTTTTGTAGAGACGTTTTGAACCATAGAGCCGTTGTAGAAGAGCACAAAGTCATCTTCGCCGTTGATTGAAAGCTCGTCTAACTTACTCTGCATGCCTTCTAAAGGACGACCAGAAGCCAGAACCACTTTCACACCTGCAGCGCGTGCTTTGGCAATCGCGTCTTTGTTCTCTTGAGAAATTACTTTATCACTGTTGAGCAGTGTGCCATCCATATCAAGAGCAATCAGTTTGTACATGTTGTTCCTTACTAAAAAATTAAAAGCTAACGAAATCTAATGGGCGAAAGGATAAGGGAACTTGAAAGTTCAGGCTAGGGCTTTGATCAACTCATTTATCAGTACTCATTTGTTTGACCAAAAGAGGCAAGTGCTTTAAGGTCTGCGGTTGATTAATTTCATCAAATGATTGAGCTGAGGGTAAGTTGTACAAGATTAATGAAATGTTTGAAACCATCCAGGGCGAGGGCGTATTTACCGGCGTTCCTGCTGTTTTTGTTCGACTGCAAATTTGCCCTGTAGGCTGTTCTTGGTGTGATACCAAACAGACTTGGGAAGCGTTGCCGGAAGATGAAACGAGCCTTGGCGATATTGTGGTTAAGACAGAGGATTCACCGACTTGGTCTGCAATCGATGCGCAAGGAATCGTGAATGAATATATCAAGCAAGGTTACACCGCGAAGCACATTGTGATTACTGGTGGTGAGCCATGCATCTATGATCTTGTCCCTCTTACTGAAGCATTTGAGCAGCACGGTTGTCGCTGTCAGATTGAGACCAGCGGAACATCAGAAGTAAAAGCCACACCGGACACTTGGGTTACGGTGTCACCAAAAGTCGCAATGAAAGCCAAATTGGATATCCTTGATAGCGCACTCGTTCGTGCGAATGAAATCAAGCACCCTGTTGGTACAGGTAAAGATATCGAGCAACTAGATGCTCTTATTGCTAGAGCCGATGTTCCTGAAAATACAGTCATTGCACTTCAACCTATTAGCCAAAAAGAACGTGCAACGCAACTGTGTATTGATACCTGTATTGAACGTAACTGGCGTTTATCTATTCAAACTCACAAATATTTGAGCATCGCATAGGTTGCATTTGTTTACTGGCCTAGATAAGTCGCTAGTAGAAGATTCTCGTAAGGATTTAAGATGAAAAAAGCAGTCGTAGTATTCAGTGGTGGTCAAGACTCAACAACGTGTCTTGTTCAAGCTTTAAAAGAGTATGATGAAGTTCATGCGATTACGTTTGACTATGGTCAGCGCCATAGACTCGAGATTGAAGTTGCGGAGTCGTTGTCGAAAGAGCTTGGTGTGAAAGCGCACAAAGTGATGGATGTGACTCTGTTGAATGAACTGGCTATCAGCTCTCTAACTCGTGATGACATCCCTGTATCACATGAGCTACAAGAGAATGGATTGCCAAACTCGTTCGTTCCTGGTCGTAATATTCTTTTCTTAACACTGGCCGGTATTTACGCGTACCAAATCGGTGCTGAAACTGTGATTACTGGTGTGTGTGAAACAGATTTCTCTGGTTATCCTGATTGTCGCAATGATTTTGTAAAAGCGATGAATTCTGCGCTTGTACAGGGCATGGACAAGAAGCTTGATATTAAAACACCACTGATGTGGCTGAACAAAGCTGAAACATGGGCGTTGGCCGACCAGTACTCAGCACTTGAGCTTGTTCGCAATAAAACACTGACTTGTTACAATGGCATCATCGGTGATGGTTGTGGCGATTGCCCAGCGTGTGAACTGCGTAAAGTTGGCCTTAACGATTACTTAGGTGATCGTGAAGGTATTATGGCTGAGTTGGTTCGCAAACAGACTGAGAATAAATAACCTCAGGTCAATCAATTGGTTCGTTGTAAGCATCAATGATGCAGTTTCGGCCGTTGCTCTTTGCTTGATACAGTGCTTGGTCAAGCACAGAGTACAAGTCATCAAAGTCACTTAATGCGTTTGAGGTTGCTAGATAAGCAAAACTCGCGGTTACATTAAGTGGCTTTTTGCTTTCTGTTAAGAAGACGGTGCTTGATATGGCGTAATGTAGCTCTTCGACGCGCTCTCGCACGTCTACAGGCTTGGTATTGGTTAGCATGATGAGAAATTCTTCGCCTCCTAAGCGACCCAATAATTCGTCATTCATTAAGTGTTTTCGTATTTGCTGACTAATATGGACGAGCGCTCTATCACCGGTAGGGTGTCCATGTTCATCATTGATCTTCTTGAATCTATCCAGATCGAGCAGAACGAGGACATGTTGCTTGTCCGTTCCTTTACAGCGTCTGACTCTTTTGATTCTTCGTATGATCTCGGTCCGGCCATACGCTTTCGTCATAGCATCGATGGAAGCTTTTGCGCGAATCGTTTTGTTTGCTAATACCGTAAAGCTTGCGGCGCACAGCAACAGAATAACAATGACGTTGTACAACCATCTTTGATGTTCCATTTTTTCAATTTGAACGCGGTCGAGCTTTGTCTGATTTATCAGGAAAGAATTTTCCAATTCTTGCTCATATTTAGCGTGGGTCAGGTCTAGTGCTTCAAAAGCTAACCTGTTATCGATATCGCGTGTTTCAATTTGTATAGATGAGTATCGCTGGTAGAAATAGAAAGCTTGTTGGTAATCGCTGAGCGCTTGATGAAGATCGGAAAGCTGCAAGAGTGACTGAGCGATGTACTTGTGTCTTGTGACTTGCTCGGATACTTCTAGAGCTTGCTGAGCATAATTGAGCGCCTCGTTTGTCAGCTTTTGCTCTTCGAACATATCGCTTATCGCCAAGTAAGCGTTAATACGAATGACGTCGTTACTCAATTCATTCGAAGCTGACAGAGAGTTGACTAAGTAACCTCTTGCCAAGTCATAGTCCCTAATTTGAGTGTAAGCTTTTCCTAAGCCAAGACTTGTTAGTGCGATACCGTAGCTATGTGAAGATGAGCTCAGCAGTGTTCTTGCTGTTTGAAAGTGGTTAATTGCTAAGTCACTTTGCTCTTGGTTAAGGTAGAGATCTGCAAGGCTATGATGCACTTGTGCTTTCATCAAATCAGAAGCACTTTCTCTTAGTGTGAGTGCTTCCTTGAGGTACTCTGCCGATTTTTCATATTGCTTTAACTCTTTGAGTAAATTACCCACATCGTTATAGATCCCCGAAATGTCATGTCCTTGTGGGAACACGTTTATCAGTGATAGGTAGGTATCTAGCGCAGCTTGATAGTCACTACGGAAATGGTGATTGTTAGCGATGACTCGATAAGTACCAAACTTTGGTAACACAGGGTCAGCGATATTATGTAAATCTGATTGAAGCGCAGAACAGTAATAGTTCGCTTGATGATATTTAGCTTGCTCGTTAAGCGACCGGCATAGCTGGTATTTTAGCAGGGCTCTTCCAGTCAAATCACTGCGTGATTGCATCTTCGCCAATAGTGTCAGAAAGCTTTGTTGCGCTTCCTCATATTGGCCTTGGCCATCTTTCATTAATGCAGAAATAAACGTTTGTTCAATTGCTTGGTACTCACTGTCGTTTGAAGCGATTCCATAGAACGGTTGATCTCGGTGGCTCATGTATTGGTATAACAGAGATGAAAGGTAAAGCTTATCCCCGTATGTTGTTGAGCTAGTATATCGTGTTTGCAGCATGTTTAATGCGCGCGATGGGGAATGAGTTAGAGTCGAGAGATAGAGTGCATTCCAATCAGTATTTGGAGTCGTGTTTGAATCCAAATTAGATGAGTTGAAAGGAGAGTCCTGGTGACGATCTTGTGTTGATACTTGGCCATGAGAATAAAAGCTAATGAACAGTAGAAGGGTAATAAAAACAGAGTGAGTCACAAGAAACTATCTATCAGATAAAGAACGATATTCTATTATTAGTTTGATGTTGCTTCAAATTTTGAATGGTATGGGTAGGAGGTTATGCGAGGTAAGTCTCTAATTTGTTGATATTTATCAGAGGTGTATCGGTCGTACTGTTCGCACGACCGATATCGGAAATTAGATGTATAATTTCGCTAGGTCAGAAGGCTCAAGTTCTTTGCCTTCTAATGTTGCATTCCAGTTAATACCAACAAGAACGCCGTCTTCAGCTAGAGTCAGTAACCAATCTTCTACAAAGATATCTAGTGGAATTTCTAATACTTCGAAGTCAGCCCACTCTTCAACGTTGTGAGTCTGAGCATCTTCTATTGAAGACCAAAAAGGCATCACTTCGCTGCTTTCGAATTCACTTGAGTCACATGCTAGCCAACCTTCTTCATTGCGAAGGCCCCATACCAGTTTAGTTTCTTGTGTTTCAGAAACGAAAAGTTCTAGATTTGCTTGAGTATCAGCTGTTAGTTTGCTCATGGATTAATTCTCTATGTTGATAACGAGGCAAGATTAACATTATAGACGGCTTAGGTACATGCTATTCAAGGAATTATCACCATACTGAAACGTTAACTAAAGATCACGTTTCAGTATGGTAAGCGCAGGATAGAGCCTACTTTTTTATTTTGGTGAAGATGTGCCACTCTTCTTTGATGTTGCCTTTAAATCCAACAACGGAAGCAACAACTTTTCGATGTAGTGCGTGATTAATTTGGCTGTCATCACTGCTGAATTCAGAGTCGCCATGACCCACGATATTGACTCGAGATGGTTGAATACCATTACTGATAAGGGCACGCCTTACGTGGGATGCTCGCTCTTTTGACAGTTTTAAATTGTGTTTCGCATTGCCCACTTTACTGGCATAACCTTGCAACTCAATCGATGTACCCTCGTAACGCTTCAAAAACGCAGCCATCTGGCGTATCTGCCCTAGGAAAACAGGGTTAATTTCCGTAGAGTTATTAGCAAAGAGTATGTGGAGCTCTTTCTTTTCTGACGATTCAAAATATGAACCACAACCGTCGTTATCGATCTCTGCACCAATTTGCGTATCGGGACATAGATCTCGCGCGTTAATTACGCCGTCATTATCATCATCTTCGAGATCATAAATTTGCGTGATGTCTGGAAGAGCCCGATATTCAAATTCTTCATTGCTTGTTTCAGCTAAAACGTTGGCAGAGACAATCATGAGACAAAGCGGAAATACAGTCTTTATCAGCTTCATTAGTATTCTACCTTTTCATTCCATTCTTGAGGGGTTTCGACGCGTAACCCAGTTAACAGGTTTCCTGTTGCATTCATTACTCGGTACTTCGCGTATTGTTCGTCGTACTTGGCATCCAGATAGCCCTTACGGGCTTCGAATAGTTCGTTCTCGGTGTTAAGCAAATCGAGAAGGGTACGTTTACCGATACGGTATTGTTTCTCATAAGAGATAACGGTGTCTGATGCCGAGTCTACGTGGTCAGATAAAAACTCTTTCTGTTGAACGGTTAAATCAAGTGCGCTCCATGAAAGGCGTAAGCTCTCTTCTACATTACGGTAAGTACTCTCGCGGAGGTCTTTCGCTTTGTTTAGTTGATAAGCGGCACTTTCTGCACGGTCTTGGTCTGAACCGCCGTTGTAAAGGTTGTATCTTAAACGAACCATCGCAGAAAACTCGTCACTGCTGCCTGGAGTGCCACCGGCATCATCGCGCCAGGTTTGAGCGGCTTCAAAAGAAACCGTTGGGTAATTAGTGCTCTTAGATTGTTTGTATTGAAATTTCGCTGAGTCTACATCGGCTTGTGCAATCTTAATTACTGGGTGCTGATTAAACGCTTTTGCTAATGCACCATCAACCGTGTAAGGGATAGCGCCTGCATCTGCACGAGGGAAGGTTAACCCTAACGGAGATTGACCCACAAGCCTTTTGAATTGCGTATGAGTGTCAAAAAGGTTGTTTTGCGCCGCAAGTAAATTACCGTGTGCTTTAGCAATACGTGCTTCTACCTGTGACATATCTGCCGTTGAGCCAATACCTGACTCAACACGCTTGCGAATATCATTGTATATTTTTTTGTGGGTTGCGAGGTTGTTTTCAGAGAGTGAAAGCACTTCATAAGCTTTTACCGCATCGAGATAAACCTTGGTCACTTCTAATGCGATATCTTGAGCATTAGATATCAATTGATAACGCACTGATTCCGCATCAGCCGCAGTACGGTCAATATCATTCGATGTATTAGCCCCATCCCAGATAAGCTGAGTTAGCGTAATTGTCGCTTCTTTCCGAGTCAGATCGGTCGTGCTTGAGTTAGTTGCTAGATCGGTATGCTCGTAACCAATACCTCCATCCAAGTCTATACTTGGACGATAAGCACCACCAGAAGCATCATTAAGATATCGCTTACTGACATATTCATTATAAGCACTTTTGATTTCAGGATTACTTTCTAAAGTGAACGCAACGGCTTGCTCTAGGGTTTGTGCTGTCGTCGGTAAGCTCATACATATAGCTAACCCTAATGTTGTCTTTTGAAGCCTATTCAATGTGCATCTCCCTAAAATTAGCTCGCATCTAAGTCTTGAATTCATGCTGTTATATATGAAATTTAGATGAACCGCCAAAAAAATTACGATCGCTAAGCTGGCGTTCGCAAATAGTTGTCAGAATGTTAACCGATCAGCGTGCGTTTTATGGTGTTTTTAGACACGTCAATCTTACGTTTTTAAAGCTATTATTTTCCGCAAACACAATAACTTATATTACTGGTGTGAGCACTAAGATTGTTATGCGATGTGATCACCGTCATTAGCTTGTCACTCAAGTTGTTAAATACTAGATTCATAACTAGGAATTATATGACTTTAAGTGTTATATTTTAACTAATATTATAAATATAATGTCACTATTTTGACGTTAATGACAAGAAATGCTTTTTTAGGGGTTTATATGGACATGACAACATTGAATTTGGGTGGTGCATTAGCACTTGGCCAGCGCATTGTTATCTCGGTAGATGGTACGATTAAAGTCTTAGAAGAAGGCCAACCTCTACAAGCAGGGGATGTCGTTCTTGAATCTCAGAACGGGTCCAATGAACCTCAGGTATCGACAAAACGCTTCTCATCAGAAGAAGGCGAAATTGAGCTCGACCAAGATATTGCGAATATCTTTGCCGCATTAGAAGAAGGTCAAGACCCGACCGAGCTAGGTGAAGAGTTCGCAACGGCAGCTGGTCAAAACGGTTCAAGTTTGGCTTCTAGCGGAACTATTGAACGTGATGGTGAAGAAACCATTCCTGGTACAGAGTTCGTTACTACGGGTTTCGAATCATTGGGCTTATCTCGCACTCAAAGCCTAAGCCTACTTGACGCTTATCGTTCATTGACTGAAGCAGCAACGCCTTTAAACAGCAATCCATCTTTTGTTGATTCAAACAATGCTGAAGCTAGTGACGTCGTCACCTTTACGACAGATGAAGATACACCTGTTAGTGGTACTTTGTCGGCTTCAGACGAAGATGGTGATGATCTGTCATTCAGTAAAGCTACAGAACCATCAAACGGTACTGTCGTTGTCGATGAAAATGGTGATTGGACTTATACCCCCAACGAAAACTACAACGGTAACGATAGCTTTACAGTTGTTGTATCAGACGGCCAAGGCGGCACAGACAGAATAACCGTTAATATCGGCGTTACTCCAGTCAATGACTTACCTGTCGGTGAAGATGTCTCTGTCACCACAGATGAAGATACCCCTGTTAGCGGTTCCCTCACTGCAACCGACGCAGATAACGATCAGTTAACGTTCAGTAAAGGCACAGAACCAGAGAATGGCTCTGTAGTCGTCGATGAAAATGGCAACTGGACATACACCCCAGACAAAAACTATGACGGTAGCGATAGCTTTACTGTGATTGTGAGCGATGGGCAGGGTGGCACGGATATTATTACTGTTGATGTTGGGGTTAGTCCTGTTCCGAGCGTGAGCATCACAGAAACCGTGAATGTGAGTGAAGGCTCAGCGGCCGAGTTCACCGTGAGCCTAGATAAGGCGGCGGACACGGCAGTGACGGTGAACCTGACGAGCTCAACGGCAGGCGCTAATACAGCTGAATCGGACGACATCGGTAACATGGTAGTGACGTTGGCTGATGGTGTGACGATCGTGACACTGAACGATGACGGCAGCTACACAATCCCAGCGGGTCAGACCGAGCTGAAAGTGAGCGTGGCGACGACAGACGATGACGTGTATGAAGGCGATGAGACGTTCAGTGTGAATGTTGAGGGTAATTTTGGCTCGATAGGTATAGCGACAGCGGCAGTGACCATCAACGACGCACAAAGCGCGCCTGTGGTGAGCATCGCGGCGGATCAAACGAATGTTGATGAAGGTGATACAGCAGGCTTCACCGTGAGCATCGACCAAGAGGCTGATGAAGCGGTTGTCGTGAACTTCACCTACAGCGGTGTGGCGGCAGACGGCAGTGACTTCACTGGCGTTGCGAGCGTGACGATCCCAGCGGGCTCAACGACTGCGGACCTAGACATCACGACCATCAATGACGGCATCTACGAAGGAGCAGAATCCTTCACAGTTAGCATCGACAGCGTGAGCGGTGCGGATGCGACGGTAGATGCGGCCAATGACAGTGCGGCAGTGACCATCAACGACGCACAAAGCGCGCCTGTGGTGAGCATCGCGGCGGATCAAACGAATGTTGATGAAGGTGATACAGCAGGCTTCACCGTGAGCATCGACCAAGAGGCTGATGAAGCGG
>NZ_JAKKCQ010000003.1:863546-867923 GCF_021728315.1 Vibrio sp. L5-1
CTAGACATCACGACCATCAATGACGGCATCTACGAAGGAGCAGAATCCTTCACAGTTAGCATCGACAGCGTGAGCGGTGCGGATGCGACGGTAGATGCGGCCAATGACAGTGCGGCAGTGACCATCATAGATGATGATTTTGTACCAACGTCATCAGATGGTGTGATTGATATAGACGAAGACACCCCAACCTTCATCGAATGGGATTCCTTCGGAATAAGCGATGTTGATTCACCTGATTCAGCTCTAGGTATTGAGATTACCGATTTGCCAGATAGCGGGCAGTTCGAGTATTTCGGTGATGATGGTCAGTGGCATGACATTTCGGTTGGTCAAGTTATTGACAAGGGCGAGTTTGATGGAGATAGAGTTCGATTTACTCCGGATGAAGATGAATCTGGGTACGATAGCCACTCAACTCCAGGCGTCGGTGATCAACAACAAGACTACGCACAGATTGGTTTCAAACCAACTGATGGCATTAACGTAGGCGAAGAGTCGACTGTTGCGATAAATGTTACTCCAATTGCTGACGCGCCTAACTTGTTCACCAGCATCGATGGAATTCAACTTCCGGACCAACAATTCAACGTAAGTATGTGGAATGGTGTCTCTGTTGGTTATCAATATGGTGTTGGTAATGGTGTGGACCCTGATACCTTGATAAATGTCATCGATGGTTTGGATAGTAACAGTAGTTCTCTAAGTAATGTCAATGATGTGCGTGATGCTAGTCAAGGTGCAGGTCAAGCTACACTCATCACTGGCTTGATCTATTTAGAAGCAGGTAAATCTTATGATTTCGTTGGTAACGCGGATGATAGTTTAGCGATAAAAATTGGTGGTGAGCTTACAGATGATGCTCGATGGGGAGACAGTAGTGGGAGTATCCAAGGAATTGCATTTACACCGACTGTGTCCGGTTTCTATCCGATAGAGGTTTACCACCACAACCAGAGCGGCCCTGGTAATTTTGATGTCAATGTTTCTGTAGATGGCGCGAGCCCTGTCAACTTAAACAACACGAACTTTGGCGTAGTCAGTGATGTGTCTCAGCTCGATAATATTGATATACGTACATCACAATTAATTAACGAAAATGGCGTTGAGCTCTATCAGGTCTATACAACGAATGAAGGTCCACAAGACACACGTATTCCACTGACTGAACTGCAAGCATCTTTAAATGATACTGATGGTTCAGAAAGTTTGGCTGTTAATGTTAGTGGTTTCCCTATTGGTTCTGAGCTAAGTGATGGAGTCAATTCTCACACATTCACTAGTACCAATGAGACATTTGATATCAGTAGTTGGGATATGACAAGTTTAACGGTCTTACCGCCTTCGGGAAGTCACGACGATTTTACTATTGATGTCGAAGCGATCGCTAGTGAAAAGGATTCAACAAGTACTGCTACGACTACGACCAGTATTGATGTGGTTGTTTATGAATACAATGCTACAAACACGCTGCCAGATACTCGTACTGTAGATGAAGATACAAGCGTCTCTGGTAACGTTTTAATAAACGATACTGATACAGATAACACATTATCACTGCAGTCAATTGAAGTAGGAGGAACGTCCTATAACGTTGGTGACACTATCACGCTAACTGGTGGTGAGTTGACGGTCGAGAAAGATGGTAGTTACTTGTTTGTACCATCAGAGCATTGGTCAGGTAACGTTCCAACGTTGACTTACACCACAAACACCGGCGTAAGCGATACTCTCGATATTACGGTCAGTGCGGTTGCTGATGCTCCTCGTGTAACTATTGCGGTCGGGGAGTTGCAACAATCACAAGCTATGCCCGATTTCGGTACATCACCTAGTGATATTAGAAACCTTGTAAGTAACGGTGAGACATCTATTGGTGGTGTCGATTTCGACCACGTTGATCAGTCTCCAGCTTTCAATAATGGCAATCAAGGCGATGACTTGATGATCGCACCGGACAATGCGGCGGCTCAGCAGTTTGTCGGCGATCAGCAAGCCGTTAATCTGACTCAACAGGGAAGCGATACGTTTGTTGGCACTAGTGGCAACGATTCGTTTTATGGTGGTAATGGGTCTCAGGATAGTGAAGTTGAGACTGATACAGTTATCTATCAAGGTAAATTGTCTGAATATGACCTTGATTTTAGAGGTCTTGAGCATAGCCAAGTACCTTATTGGTTAGTTAAAGATTCTCTTGAAAGAGATACATCTAGTGACAATTCGCCTTCTACCGAAGATGGTGACCACTTATATGGTATTGAACGAATTATTTTCTCGGACGCGATTGTCGAGATTGATAGTGAGACTGGAGAGTATACGGTCCTACAAGACAGCGTAATACCGCTAGATATTTCAGCGGAACTCGTTGATAACGATAGTAGTGAATCGTTAGGTAATGAATTTACTCTTGAAGGCATTCCTCAAGGCGTTGAGCTGTATGTCGGTGGTCAGCTTATATCTCCCAATATCGACGGATCGTATTCTATTGTTATACCAGCTTCTGGTGATGTTAGTGCAGAGCTTAGAATTCCTTACTCTTATGAAGGCGATTTAGATTTTGAGCTTTCTGTATCGGCCTCATCTTCCGAATTGGTTAATAGTGACGAAGCAATAACTAACACATCGACAGATATAAGCTTCAGAAGCTATAGTTTGGAATCTGGTTCCCACGGTGATGACAATATCAAAGGGACAGAGAACAACGATTTGATTGTTGGTGACGTTCAAGGAATTCAAATTGTTGCCGGTGAAGACTACAATATCGCATTTATTCTCGATACGTCAGGCAGTATGGGAAGAGATGTTGAAACCGCAAAAGATGAACTGTTAGTTGTTTTTGATGCGATTTTAGCTAGTTCACAAGGGCAACATTCTGGTCAGGTTAATATTCTAATCACGGATTTTTCAGATAACTCTAATACGTCAGTATCTGTCGATTTGAGTAGTCAGAACCCAAGAGAACAATTTATTGCAGCACTTAATGCCATTACTGATGCTGGCGGAGGTGGTACCAATTACGAAGCCGGATTCCAATCTGCAGTTGAATGGTTCTCTGATCAAAACAGTGGGAACAACATTTCTTATTTCATTTCTGACGGTGAGCCGACTTCCTTTACTGACAGTCGGTTAATGAAAAGTGAGTTCGATGAAATATTGATCGATTATGATCTGAGTACGAACCAAGTTATAACACTGGCTGATTTATTGCCTGCCGGATATACAAGTGGCGTTGTTAATTATAAAGGTAGTGTATTAATTGACGATAAGGCCAAGTTATATTCACCATTAACAGGGGATAGAATTGGTGATTTAAGCATTAATGGCAATTCTTACGATTACTATGATAAGGGTGGCGTTAATAAACAAGGTCAGCATATGTATCAATTGCTCGCATTGATGTCATCTGTTGACGCTATTGGGCTCGGTAATTCATTAGATGAAGATGTTCTCGAAGATTACGACTCTGATGGCCTAGTTGAAACGTCAATAGACGTAACGAAATTGTCAGAGGTTATTCTTGGTAAAGAAGTGAGTTTATTGCAAGGTGAAGATCAAATTGATGCTTTAGCTGGTGATGACATCATGTTCGGAGATCTGGTGCAATTTGACGGTATTTCAGGGCAGGGAGTTGCAGTGATACAGAAGTATGTCGCTCAAGAAACTGGTGAGCAATTATCTTCTGTGTCAGCGCGAGATATACACGATTACATTTCTGATAACGTACAAGATTTTGACCAGTCTAGAGCTAACGATAAGGATGACATTTTATCTGGCGGCGAAGGAGACGATATTCTCTATGGCCAAGGCGGTGAAGATACGCTTATCGGTGGTCTAGGAGACGATATCTTAGTTGGTGGAGAAGGTGATGACCTATTCAAATGGGTTGACCAACCGTACCAAGATGATGTTGATACAATTACTGACTTTGCTTTGGGTGAAGACCATTTAGATGTCTCTCAGCTATTACCAACTGAAAATACGATGTCAGATTTGCTTGAGCATATCACTATTGAAAAAGTGGATAACGGCGGTGGTGATAAAGATTTAGTGATCACTATTTCTGAAGGTGCCAATAACAGTGGTCAGGCACAAACGATTGTACTCGATAATACGGGGAATCAGTTTGACTCTGTGAACGCCCAAGGTGATGGCAGTGTGATAAGCAGTGATTTGAGTAACTTGGTTAATCAACTCTTTGTGAACTTACCAGACCAATAACAAAAAAGGGCCGAAAGGCCCTTTTTTAATACGTAATGCCGTTCGGATAAGCATTACTGCTTGAACCTAAACGGATATTTGGCTGGAACAAAGAGGACTGAACGTGGAAACGTTCGGTCCTTTCTTTTATCTGGAAGAATGAAGTGACTCAGACTTTCT
>NZ_JAKKCQ010000030.1:0-1514 GCF_021728315.1 Vibrio sp. L5-1
CGGCGCCTTTATCATCGCCAGCTTTGCTTGGCGTGATGATTGCCGCGTCGTCAGTACCAGTGATAGTCACTTCAACATTGTGAGTGCTGCCGTCTGCGGTTGCTACAGTAAAAGTGCGAACTATTGGAGTCGAGTCGGCGTCCAGCGCTTGAACATCGGCGTGGTCATTGTTGAGCACATAGGTCCAGTCACCGTCTGCATCGATACTGAACGTGCCGTAGTTGCCATCTTGAATATCGGTCTGCGCGGTAAACACCGCTTCGTCTAAATCCGGGTCGTCAACATTTAAATTACCGCCCGTGGTCAGCGTCACGTCTTCTTGCACCGCGCCTTTATCATCACCCGGTTTGCTTGGCGTGATGACCGCGGCGTCGTCGGAGCCGGTGATGGTCACTGCAATCTCATGCGTGCTGCCGTCGGCAGTTTCTACCGTGAAAGTGCGAACAATTGGAGTAGAGTCTGAATCTAGTGCTTGGACATCGGCGTGGTCATTGTTGAGCACATAGGTCCACTCACCGTCCGCATCGATACTGAACGTGCCGTAATTGCCATCTTGAATATCGGTCTGCGCGGTAAACACCGCTTCGTACAAATCCGGGTCGTCGACATTTAAATTACCGCCCGTGCTCAGCGTCACGTCTTCTTGCACCGCGCCAGTATCATCACCCGATTTGCTTGGCGTGATGATTGCCGCGTCGTCAGTACCAGTGATAGTCACTTCAACATTGTGAGTGCTGCCGTCTGCGGTTGCTACAGTAAAAGTGCGAACTATTGGAGTCGAGTCGGCGTCCAGCGCTTGAACATCGGCGTGGTCATTGTTGAGCACATAGGTCCAGTCACCGTCTGCATCGATACTGAACGTGCCGTAGTTGCCATCTTGAATATCGGTCTGCGCGGTAAACACCGCTTCGTCTAAATCCGGGTCGTCAACATTTAAATTACCGCCCGTGGTCAGCGTCACGTCTTCTTGCACCGCGCCTTTATCATCACCCGGTTTGCTTGGCGTGATGACCGCGGCGTCGTCGGAGCCGGTGATGGTCACTGCAATCTCATGCGTGCTGCCGTCGGCAGTTTCTACCGTGAAAGTGCGAACAATTGGAGTAGAGTCTGAATCTAGTGCTTGGACATCGGCGTGGTCATTGTTGAGCACATAGGTCCACTCACCGTCCGCATCGATACTGAACGTGCCGTAATTGCCATCTTGAATATCGGTCTGCGCGGTAAACACCGCTTCGTACAAATCCGGGTCGTCGACATTTAAATTACCGCCCGTGGTCAGCGTCACGTCTTCTTGCACCGCGCCAGTATCATCACCCGATTTGCTTGGCGTGATGACCGCCGCGTCGTCTGAGCCGGTGATGGTCACTGTAATCTCATGCGTGCTGCCATCCGCAGTTTCTACCGTGAAGGTGCGAACGATGGGAGTAGAGTTGGCGTCTAGAGCTTGAACATCCGCGTGGTCATTGTTGAGCGTGTACGTCCACTCACCGTCTGCATCGATACTGAACGTGCCG
>NZ_JAKKCQ010000031.1:0-1426 GCF_021728315.1 Vibrio sp. L5-1
GTAATGCCGATCGTTTAAGAAGACTTGAACGATCCTGCAGTTAGAAGATAATCCTCATCAACAATGTTGATGGGGATTTTTTATGCTTGAACAAGAATTAGCAATGGCACACGAGACCATTGAAGATGCCGATAATTATGAATCTGTCGTCGACGCTATTCAGATTGAGTGGATAGAACAAGCTCTTCTTGAAACAAATAAAGCGAGCATAAGACGACGCCGACTTCCCGCGCAGCAAGCTGTCTGGTTAGTTATTTGGATGGGGTTGCAACGCAACATGTCTATCAAAGAGGTATGTAGTTCATTAGACATTGCGCTTCAGCCTAAACCTGAAGATAGTTGGTCTCGTGTCGCACCTAGTGTCCTAACTGATTCACGTCGACGTCTAGATGAGAGCCCATTAGCAGCTCTATTTAACACAACGGTGAAGGCTTGGCACGGAGATATCCTTCAACAAGACAGAGACTTAGAACTTAATGTACTTGCTGTGGATGGAACAACATTTAGATGTCAAGATTCCCCAGAGAACGCTGAAGAATTTGGGTTCATCTCTAAAAAATTGAAACCTTACCCTCAACTTCGTTTAGTCGCTTTGATGTCAACAGAAACACGAATGATTATGGGGGCGGCTTTTGATGGTTGTCATGTCGGTGAAACGACCTTAGCTAAGCGCCTATTCAATGATATCCCCGCACACTCATTGACCTTACTTGATCGTTGTTATTTCTCGGCAGACCTTTTGTTGTCGTGGCAAGAGAGTGCGGAAAATACTCACTGGTTAATGCCTGCAAAACGTAAACTACGCTATGAAGTGTTGGAGAAATATGCGGAAAACGACATGCTCATTTCAATGCCTATCTCTCCTCAAGCTCAACGGCAGAATCCGAATTTACCCGCACGTTGGGAAGCCAGATTAGTCCTATATCAAGAGCCAAAAGGTGAGATAAAAGGTTTTATTACTTCACTTACAGACCCTAGCAAATACTCGCTAGAAAGCCTGCTGCGTGTTTATTGGCAACGCTGGGAGATTGAAGAGGGTTATGGTGAAATTAAACAGACTCAACTGCAAAGTCACGTCACTTTACGAAGTCGTTTTTCTGCCGGTGTGAAGCAAGAGCTTTGGGGCGTATTACTTGCCTATAACTTAGTGCGATTAGAGATGGTTAAGATAGCTTCAGAAGCCGGGGTTCGAGCGACTAGGGTAAGCTTTACTGCTGCAATTAACCTTATAGATGCTCAGTTACGTTGGTTAGCTTTAAGTCCAGACGGAACCCTACCAGTCAAACTTAAAAGGATGAGAGAAAGTCTGAGTCACTTCATTCTTCCAGATAAAAGAAAGGACCGAACGTTTCCACGTTCAGTCCTCTTTGTTCCAGCCAAATATCCGTTTAGGTTCAAGCAGTAATGCTTATCCGAACGGCATTAC
>NZ_JAKKCQ010000032.1:0-1326 GCF_021728315.1 Vibrio sp. L5-1
CCCAGACTCAAAAGGTTATTACTACCTAATCTGGGCTTATCGCAAGTTATTACGCCTTTCATCGCCTCTGACTGCCAAGGCATCCACCGTGTACGCTTAGTCACTTAACCATACAACCCGAAAGGGTTTCTATTTGCTTTCACTTTAAAAAGTGAAGACAAATAAGCGTATGGCAACTAACCAAGGTTTTTGGTTATCATCAAGAAGGGTTAATTCTTGATGACTGTTTGCCGGACTCAATTTACTTTTTGTTTCCACTTTTTAATAAAAAGTAGAATCAAAAAATGAACAATCATTTCTGATCATTCGAATACAAGACACTTGAATGTGTTTGTTGTGTTTATACCGTTCTTATTAAATAAGAGCAGATAAACATTGAGAACTTTTAAATTTGATTAACTTAATCACAGCCTTGGCCGTTTTGTTTTACTTTTTAAAAAGTAAAAATAATTAAGCTAATCAGTCAGCTTTCCAAATTGTTAAAGAGCAAGAGTTTTTCAAGTTTTAAACTTTCAAAACCATTTTTAAAAACTCTCATCAGACTGTTGTCATCAAAGAATACTTAAAGATGGTGGGCGATACCGGGCTCGAACCAGTGACCCCCTGCTTGTAAGGCAGGTGCTCTCCCAACTGAGCTAATCGCCCATGATAGTTTCTTTTGTCTTCACTTTTAAAAAGTAAAAATAAAAGCCATTCTTCATGGAAAAAGAATGGTGGAGCTATGCGGGATCGAACCGCAGACCTCCTGCGTGCAAGGCAGGCGCTCTCCCAGCTGAGCTATAGCCCCGTATTTTTATTTCCTTGGGAGGAAATGGTGGGCGATACCGGGCTCGAACCAGTGACCCCCTGCTTGTAAGGCAGGTGCTCTCCCAACTGAGCTAATCGCCCCAAATTTTTATTTCCTTGGGAGGAAATGGTGGGTCGTGCAGGATTCGAACCTGCGACCAATTGATTAAAAGTCAACTGCTCTACCAACTGAGCTAACGACCCTTTTTACTTCTTGAAGGAAGTGGTATCCCGTAGGGGAGTCGAACCCCTGTTACCGCCGTGAAAGGGCGGTGTCCTAGGCCTCTAGACGAACGGGACACTGCAATTTATCTCTACTTTAAAAAGCAGAAACAAACTTTGAAGAACCTTGGGAGTTCTTCATCTCTTTTTCTTTCTAAACCTAATCAATCTGTGTGGACACTCATCGTAAGTATCTTCGTATAAGGAGGTGATCCAGCCCCAGGTTCCCCTAGGGCTACCTTGTTACGACTTCACCCCAGTCATGAACCACAAAGTGGTGAGCGTCCTCCCCGAAAGGTTAAACTACCCACTTCTTTT
>NZ_JAKKCQ010000033.1:0-1245 GCF_021728315.1 Vibrio sp. L5-1
ATGATCTGCTCCAGTCAGACTGGACACCGCATTAAGCGACATATTGTTTTTCAAAGTTAACTGGGCTTAGATACCCAAGAGCACTGTGCCTTCTTGTTCGATTGTAATCAACTTCGATGTATTCAAAAAGTGCTTGGCGCATCTCTTCTCGCGTCATTATCGGCTCGTATTGGACGGCTTCTACTTTCATTGAGTGGAAAAAGCTTTCAACACAGGCATTATCCCAGCAATTTCCCTTCCTACTCATACTTTGTTTTAGATTATGAGCTGCGATTAAGTCTCGGTAGTCTTTTGAGCAATATTGACTGCCTCTATCACTATGGAGAATCACCCCTTCGGGCATACCTCTACGGAACAATGCCATTGATAGCGCATCACAGACCAGAATCGCGGTCATTCTGGTGCTCATTGACCAACCAACTACTTGCCGTGAGTACAAGTCGATAACAACGGCTAAATACATCCAGCCTTCGCTTGTCGCTAGATAAGTGATATCTCCAGCCCATTTTTGGTTTGGTGCTGTCGCATTAAAGTCTTGCTCAAGCAAGTTCGGGGCTACTGGAAGTCTATGCTTACTGTCTGTCGTGCATTTGAACTTACGGGCGGCCTTCGCAACTAATCCCTGACGCTTCATGCTCGCGGCTATGGTTTTTACATCATGTTTAATACCATTTTCTTCAAGTTCTTTTTGAATACGCCTTGCACCATCGCGTTCCTTTTTATCATCAAAGACTTCTCGAACTTTGCTATCAAGCTGCTTTCGGTGTTCGTTGCGTTGAGTGACTTTATGGTGATTATCAATCCAATAATAAAACCCACTTCGAGAAACCCCAAACACCTTAGCCATACGGACAAGCCTATATTGCATCAGGTGTTCGAGCATAAACTCATAGCAATCTACTTTAGATTTTTCGCGAAGTAGGTGGCGGCCTTTTTTACGATATCTAACTCTTCAGCTTGCTCAGCCAATAATCGTTTGAGTTTGGCATTTTCAGTGGCGAGTTCTTTTTCTCTATCGCTGATTTTCGCGTCTTTTTTGACGGCCTTACGCCATCCATAGATTTGAGATTCATATAACGATAGCTGTCTTGCAGCCGCAGCGACACCGACTTTTTCTGCTAACTTAAGCGCTTCGGCTTTGAATTCAGGAGCATGTTTGATTCGTGTTTTCTTAATTGTCATTGTTCACCTCGTTAGTGATTGTACTCACTTAACTCAGTGTCCAAAACTTCTGGTGCAGATCAT
>NZ_JAKKCQ010000034.1:0-1177 GCF_021728315.1 Vibrio sp. L5-1
AAGATTTTAGCTACAACACCAGCACCAACTGTACGGCCACCTTCGCGGATTGCGAAACGTAGACCTTCGTCCATTGCGATTGGAGCGATTAGCTCAACAGTCATTTGAACGTTGTCACCTGGCATTACCATTTCTACGCCTTCTGGTAGAGTGATATCGCCTGTTACGTCAGTTGTACGGAAGTAGAACTGTGGACGGTAACCCTTGAAGAAAGGAGTGTGACGGCCGCCTTCGTCTTTAGAAAGTACGTATACTTCAGACTCAAACTTAGTGTGTGGGTTGATTGAACCTTTAGCAGAAAGTACTTGGCCACGTTCAACGTCATCACGCTTAGTACCACGTAGAAGTGCACCAACGTTCTCACCTGCACGACCTTCGTCAAGCAGCTTACGGAACATTTCAACACCAGTACAAGTAGTAAGAGTAGTTTCTTTGATACCAACGATTTCTACTTCGTCACCTACACGTAGGATACCGCGCTCGATACGACCAGTAACAACAGTACCACGACCTTGGATTGAGAATACATCTTCAATAGGAAGTAGGAACGGTAGGTCAACAGCACGCTCTGGAAGTGGAATGTAAGAATCTAGTGCTTCTGCAAGCTCAACAATCTTGTCTTCCCACTGCTTTTCGCCGTTTAGAGCGCCAAGTGCAGAACCTTGAATTACTGGAAGGTCGTCTCCTGGGTACTCGTACTCAGAAAGAAGTTCACGTACTTCCATTTCTACTAGCTCAAGTAGCTCTTCGTCATCAACCATGTCACATTTGTTCATGAATACGATGATGTAAGGGATACCAACTTGACGACCAAGTAGGATGTGCTCACGAGTTTGTGGCATAGGGCCATCTGTAGCAGCAACAACTAGGATACCGCCGTCCATTTGAGCAGCACCAGTGATCATGTTTTTAACATAATCGGCGTGTCCAGGACAGTCTACGTGTGCGTAGTGACGTTCAGGAGTATCGTACTCAACGTGAGAAGTTGCGATTGTGATACCGCGCTCGCGCTCTTCTGGAGCGTTATCGATAGATGCGAAATCTTTAGCAACACCGCCGTACACTTTTGCAAGTGTAGTACAGATAGCAGCAGTTAGAGTTGTTTTACCGTGGTCAACGTGGCCGATAGTACCAACGTTTACGTGCGGTTTCGTACGTTCAAATTTTTCTTTAGACA
>NZ_JAKKCQ010000036.1:0-1057 GCF_021728315.1 Vibrio sp. L5-1
GTTAATATGCAAGGTTAAGCAGAAAAAAGCGGAGCCGTAGGGAAACCGAGTCTGAATAGGGCGACTTTAGTATATTGGCATATACCCGAAACCAGGTGATCTATCCATGAGCAGGTTGAAGCTTAGGTAAAACTAAGTGGAGGACCGAACCGTAGTACGCTAAAAAGTGCCCGGATGACTTGTGGATAGCGGTGAAATTCCAATCGAACCTGGAGATAGCTGGTTCTCTTCGAAATAGCTTTAGGGCTAGCGTATAGTATTGTTTAATGGGGGTAGAGCACTGAATGTGGAATGGCGGCATCTAGCTGTACTGACTATAATCAAACTCCGAATACCATTAAAATTAAGCTATGCAGTCGGAACGTGGGTGATAACGTCCACGCTCGCGAGGGAAACAACCCAGATCGTCAGCTAAGGTCCCAAAATTGTGTTAAGTGAGAAAGGTTGTGAGATTTCATAAACAACTAGGAAGTTGGCTTAGAAGCAGCCACCTTTTAAAGAGTGCGTAATTGCTCACTAGTCAAGAGATCTTGCGCCAATAATGTAACGGGACTCAAACACAATACCGAAGCTACGGGCACATTATGTGCGTTAGGAGAGCGTTTTAATTTCGTTGAAGTCAGACCGTGAGGACTGGTGGAGAGATTAAAAGTGAGAATGCCGGCATGAGTAACGATTCGAAGTGAGAATCTTCGACGCCTATTGGGAAAGGTTTCCTGGGCAAGGTTCGTCCACCCAGGGTTAGTCAGGGCCTAAGATGAGGCAGAAATGCATAGTCGATGGACAACAGGTTAATATTCCTGTACTTGGTAAAAGAATGATGGAGTGACGAAAAAGGATAGTTCTACCACTTACTGGATTGTGGGGTAAGCAACAAGAGAGTTATATAGGCAAATCCGTATAGCATAATCTTGAGTTGTGATGCATAGTGAAGACTTCGGTCGAGTAACGAATTGAATGATTTCATGTTTCCAAGAAAAGCTTCTAGTGTTAATTTTTTATCAACCTGTACCGAGAACGAACACACGTTCCCAAGATGAGTATTCTAAGGCGAGCG
>NZ_JAKKCQ010000004.1:0-5242 GCF_021728315.1 Vibrio sp. L5-1
TTAAAATTTGCTTGGCGACCATAGCATTGTGGACCCACCTGATTCCATGCCGAACTCAGAAGTGAAACACAATAGCGCCGATGGTAGTGTGGGGTTTCCCCATGTGAGAGTAGGACATCGCCAGGCTCCAAATTTATTTTCACTTTTTAAAAGTGAAGACAAAAGTTTTCAGAATCGTTTTTAAACGACTCCTGAATTGCTGATATAGCTCAGCCCGGTAGAGCGCACCCTTGGTAAGGGTGAGGTCCCCAGTTCGAGTCTGGGTATCAGCACCACTATTTAGTTGATTTGATTAATCAAGTTGACAACAGAATTTGTTTGACGACCATAGCATTGTGGACCCACCTGATTCCATGCCGAACTCAGAAGTGAAACACAATAGCGCCGATGGTAGTGTGGGGTTTCCCCATGTGAGAGTAGGACATCGTCAGGCTTAAATTGCATTATGCTGAATAGACACTGCGGAGTGGTAGTTCAGTTGGTTAGAATACCGGCCTGTCACGCCGGGGGTCGCGGGTTCGAGTCCCGTCCACTCCGCCACTTATTTAGAAGCCTCGCTAGAAATAGCGGGGCTTTTTTACATCTAAATTATAGTGTTTCGCCCTTCCATCTAATGACTTCCACATAAGGTTTCCCGTAAACCATAACTCCTAGCCAACGCGTCCCCATTATTCCGTCACTTATCAGAAATCCCAATCCTACGACTAGAATCACATCATTTCTGATTCCAATTGTGGTTTGATACAAGAATGACTTCAAACGCACGCAGATCTTTAAGCTTACTAATCAAATACTCGAGCCATACGAGGTTGTAAGTTAGTCTAATGAGACTCAGCGCCCCAATTCAATACCTGAAACTATACAAGCATTACAACTCATCCTGCTTGCTCATTGTTTGGAGCCCTCCTCAAGTATTAGTTAATAGATCTTTGTCTAGGAAACCTGACTTCTGTTCTATCTGTGAATCTAGAGGATAGTTCTGGTGTGTAATTAGGACTCCATCATGGGGACTTCTGCTAAGAACGCTAGGGCCCTTAATGATTCGATTTCATGCTCTTGCTATGCATTAAACTTAAACCAATCTTAATTGTATTGAGCACCCTGTTTGAAGCATCTCAAAGGGGGAAAGCGGACTAGATTCAGTTTGAAGGTGAGAGTCGATAGGTTGAGCTCCCCAAGTGATGCTGGAAGGATATATAAGCTAAGAAATAGACTATCCCCCGATCCGTGCAGTGATGTTTATCCCCCAACTGATTGAGGTTCTCTGGTTCTAGGCACTGGTATCTTAGGATGTTTGCCGATATTTCTTCGATTCTGATGTGCTTGTTGACCCGATATGAATTAGTTGTTTCACCGCTTTTACTCTGAACATATTGATTTCTTGCTGGTTAGTTCAAGCTATGTTTAAGTTATTACGACTAATATTAAGCTAAGAATTGTCATTTCTGTTGCTTGGTAGGAATAGAAAATTCCCCCAAATCATCGGCAGATAATTTTGTGATTATTTTAAAAATAGATAAAGCCTTAAAACCTAATGGGTCGAATTATGAAATTAAGCTTTAACTTTGAAGATGCGAGCCAGATCTTTGTAGGATCTTTTGCTTTGGCCGTGCCGATTTCTTTTTCTGAGGAAGCCTGGAAGTTAGGGGAGACTTTGCCCACAGCTAACTTGCTGTTGTTGTTTCTATTGTCTGCTGTATTCCTGGGCTTTTACACGTATGAGAGTGTATTTCAGAAAGATATTGTCGCTCGGTTGCCAGTGTTTATTTTCAGAATTGTTATTGCTTATGTGATGACTGCATTGGTTGTTGCTTTGGTGCTGACTTGTTTGGACAAGCTTCCTTTATTAAGCGATCCAATTGTATCTATCAAAAGGGTAATTGTTATTTCTATGCCAGCGTCTATGGGAGCGATTGTAGTGGATAGTTTCGATAAAGAGTGAGTCGTATGTCATTTCAATTTAAGCAACCAACAGAGCCTTTCTAGAGCTTATTTGAATTCATTATTTAGCTTTTAATTCCCGCCCCCATTACGACTAGAATTTCTCAGCAGAGCACTTCTATAGATAACGAAAGTAGCCCTTCGTGATGACTGGCTTCTTGCAAGAGTGACAAGTTTGTTCTTGTGATAGCTTGAGCGGAATTAAAGAGAAAAGTCTGATTGCTTTAGAAGAGCATTAAAAGTGTTGGTTTTCGAATTAAATGAGGTAGTAAAAGGTGAGTAGACTGGTATGGATGAGTTCGGATCTTTAAATGCAAAAAGGCCGCATCAATGATGCGGCCTTTTCTAATTGGCTCCCCTTGCAAGACTTGAACTTGCGACATACGGATTAACAGTCCGCCGTTCTACCAACTGAACTAAAGGGGAATTGATTGTTTAGTCTCTAATCAAGAGAATGGTGCCGACTACCGGAATCGAACTGGTGACCTACTGATTACAAGTCAGTTGCTCTACCTACTGAGCTAAGTCGGCATCATGAATCAAAAAGCTTATGCTTGATGATTAACTTGGCTCCCCTTGCAAGACTTGAACTTGCGACATACGGATTAACAGTCCGCCGTTCTACCAACTGAACTAAAGGGGAATTATTCTTAAAGCTTTAAAGAAATGGTGCCGACTACCGGAGTCGAACTGGTGACCTACTGATTACAAGTCAGTTGCTCTACCTACTGAGCTAAGTCGGCACATAATATTTCTTTGTGCTTTACTGTTGTTGTCTAGGACACCAACAAATAAATTGTGGTGCCCGGAGGCGGAATCGAACCACCGACACGAGGATTTTCAATCCTCTGCTCTACCGACTGAGCTATCCGGGCGACGAGGTGTATTAAACGTGTTTTCGCGTTCTGGGTCAACATTAAATTGCAAAAAAAGTATCGTTTGATGTTTTTCTATACTTAGTGGATTGTTTTTGTTCGTTTGGGGCTAAAAACCTAGGTCTAGCATGCTCTAAAAGATACTGAAACTACGGTTAACTGGACTGAATAGGCACCGAAACAAAAAAAGCACGTATGAAAACGTGCTTTTATATTTAAGAATTTACTCGAGAGTTTAGTGTTTTACTTCAAACCTATTAACCCAAGCTTCTAATTCGTTAGAAAGGGAGGTGAGAGTTTGAGTGCTGTTATGACTTTCTGTCACCACATTACTCAGTTGGTTGCCACTTTCTTCGATCATATTGATACGCTTCGAAATATCGTCACTCACCTGAGTCTGCTCAGCGGCGGCTGTCGCGATTTGATGACTCATCGATGAAATAGACTCTAATGCGATAACAATCTGTTGTAGAGCTTCAGAGGCATTCTGGGACTCTGTTACGGTGCTTTCACTGGTCGTCGCACACACTTCCATAGTTTTTATTGCGTTACGAGAGCCTTCTTGAAGGTTATTGATCATTAGCTGGATTTCTTTCGTGCTTGATTGTGTTCGACCTGCAAGGTTACGAACCTCATCAGCCACAACCGCAAATCCGCGGCCTTGTTCACCAGCGCGCGCAGCTTCAATTGCCGCATTTAGCGCTAGAAGGTTAGTTTGTTCTGCAATATCACCGATGACGTCTAAGACCTTAACGATGTTATGTACATCGCTATCTAGGTTAGCGACGGCTTCACTGGCAGTTCCTAGTTGGCCTGCTAGACCTTGAATGTTATCAACCGTGTTGTGAATTAACTGCTGAGTATGTTGGCTCTGTTTATCAGCTTCGTCAGTATTACGCGCAGTATCACCCGCTGAATCAGCAACATTGTTGGCTGAAGAGGCCATCTCGGTCATTGCTGTTGCGATCATTTCTGTTGATTGCTGTTGTGTCTCTGTTAGTTGAGCAATTGCCCCAGCACGATCTTCTACACGTTGTAACTCGCCTCTTAATGCCAGCATTGATGCATTAAGGTTTGATACTAGTTCTGCTAGCGATTTACTCATTTGTTGCACGGCATGGTAAATACTGCCTTCGATTGCTTGATTTTCGAAAGAGGTTTGAATGCGGCCTTCTGCGACTGCTTGTACCGCTTCTCTTACATCCTTAGGCTCGCCACCAAGAAGCGCTAGCATGCGCTTAATGGATGCAATCAAGCTCGATAGGATAAGACCCGCAATTACCACACAAAGGAATAGCTGCCATTGAGCGGTAGACCAGAAACGCGCGTTAACTTCATTGAAGCCGATACCTGTGCCGACAACCCAACCCCAATGTGGCGTTTTCTCTGCCATTGATAGTTTTTCTTCAATGGTTCCATCTGGAAGTTTTTGCGTCCAGGTGTACTCAATGATCTGGCCAGTACGACTGCCAAGTACTCGTTGAATGAGTTGGCCAACGCTATTCCCATCACCGTCTTTAAAATCATTAAAGCTGGTTCCGTGTAGTTGTGGATCCAGAGGTGTCGCAACAAAGGTCATGTTTTCATCCGCAACATAAACGTATTCATTATCTTTATAGATGTTGTTACGTAGTAGGCGAGTGGCAAGCTGTTTGGCCTGTTGTTCTTCTAGAGTGCCATCAATAGCCATTTTTTCGACTTCAGTAAGAATGCTGTATGCGCTCTTAAATAGCTCAGTCACACGAGCTTTGTTGTCCATGTTACTAGCGACTCTCAAGGTCCATAAACCAGTAGCAGTTAGCGCTAGCAGAGCGATCAAGATGATGCCCGATAATAAGTAAGCTTGCGTTTTTAATTTCATATTTTCCTGCGTAGCGATTCAATAATTAGTATTAGATATAATTCATCGAATCTTAATCTAAGTCGTGTAGGGCAGATATCAGAAAGATATCAAAACATGATAGAGATTAAATTTACGAAGCAAAAAAAGTAACGAGTTATCATGCTGTTTATTTTTATGTGACGATACGCGGCTAAAGGTGCTTAATTTCAGAGGTGGTTTAGTTTGTATCGAGAGGGTTTGGACGAATTCAAGGATGGGTACTGTCGATATAGGAAAGGGGATGCTTTAACTTTATGGGGGTGATCAGGGCTTGATGTTGAGCTGGCGGCAATACTGAATAGAGTTAGAGTTAGAGTTAGCTCAAACGAAAAAAAGCCAAGTCTTTCGACTTGGCTTTCTTGAATGTGGCTCCCCTTGCAAGACTTGAACTTGCGACATACGGATTAACAGTCCGCCGTTCTACCAACTGAACTAAAGGGGAATTACTTGTCTTAACATCAGGTCTATAAAGACCATTATTTGTTAAGTACCAAATAATGGTGCCTCGAGGCGGAATCGAACCACCGACACGCGGATTTTCAAT
>NZ_JAKKCQ010000004.1:5342-330738 GCF_021728315.1 Vibrio sp. L5-1
CCGCTGCTCTACCGACTGAGCTATCGAGGCAAAAGAATGGTGCCGACTACCGGAGTCGAACTGGTGACCTACTGATTACAAGTCAGTTGCTCTACCTACTGAGCTAAGTCGGCACACTAAATTCTTTGCTTTAGAGAGTTTACTCTCTAATTAAAACCTCACATAAAATGAAGTTCTTTAAAATGGCTCCCCTTGCAAGACTTGAACTTGCGACATACGGATTAACAGTCCGCCGTTCTACCAACTGAACTAAAGGGGAATTACTTGTCTCAACATCAGGTCTATAAAGACCATTATTTGTTAAGTACCAAATAATGGTGCCTCGAGGCGGAATCGAACCACCGACACGCGGATTTTCAATCCGCTGCTCTACCGACTGAGCTATCGAGGCAAAAGAATGGTGCCGACTACCGGAGTCGAACTGGTGACCTACTGATTACAAGTCAGTTGCTCTACCTACTGAGCTAAGTCGGCACACTAAATTCTTTATGCTTTTGTTCGTGTTGCTACTCCCTGTTAAAGAGTAATGACACCAACAAATCAAATTGTGGTGCCCGGAGGCGGAATCGAACCACCGACACGAGGATTTTCAATCCTCTGCTCTACCGACTGAGCTATCCGGGCAACGGAGCGCTATTAAACGGATTTTCTGCATAACCGTCAACACCTTTTTTGAAAATAATTAAAAAAAACGTTCGTTAGTTGTTTTTTTATTCAAAAGTGAGGCTTACGTTTTACCTTGGTTAAAATCTTTCTTGAATTTTGTTACTTTTTCTAAGTATCGACGCGACTCTTTGTTTGGGTGTTTCTTTGTCAGTGCCCAGTAAGCTTGACTAGGTTGCAATGAATTTAAGTCACGCATTGCTCGCTTTCGGTCTTTGCTGAAGGTATTTAGTACCCCACCAGTGCCACCGTTGTATGCTGAGATCATGCTGTACTCAAGCGTTGTTGGGTGCTGCACGTCCTTCAAATAACGATTTTTAAGGATGTAAAAGTACGCAGTGCCAGCATCAATGTTGTTTTCTGGATTGAATAAGTACTCAGGACTTGGTTCTCCAGGTTTCTTTTTGACAAGCTTAAAGACATCTCGACCTGCGGTTTTTGGGACTACCTGCATAAGACCATAAGCGTTCGCCCAACTCACAGCGTATGGGTTAAAACTACTCTCTGTTTTGATGATCGCGTAAATCAAGTCTTCAGGGATGTCATAACGTTGGGATGCGCGACGAACGATATCGGCGTACTTATAGCTTCTTTTGCTGGCGTGATCGGCCACCATTGGGATTTCGACGTAGTAAGCTTTTTTAAAGTCGACTTCCTTGGTTTTTAAGTTATTAGCGATCAAGTAATCGGCAAACTTGTTCGCGCGCCATGTCCATTGGATTGGCTTCTTATCTTGATCAACGACTTGGTTATAAAGGAAAGGTTGACCTTCTAACTTGATGCTTTTGGAAGAGAATAGATCGACATTCGCAGGATCATCTGGCGTCAAAAGTGTCGTCATTATTGCATTTTTGAGGTGCTTTTTAGGATCCGTTGAGGAGACGGTTTCAACTGTGATCAGGCCTTGGCTAAAGTTTACTTCTGAACGACTCAGGTAATTATCTATGTATTTCACATAGTTACTCTTACCTGCCATCTTTACTTCACTGCTGCCCCAACGTTTTTGGATATTGCCAGAAAAGCTATTAATTAAAGAATCTAACGCCCCAGTGTCTTTTTCAAATTGACCGGGTAGCTCCGCTAAATTACTGACAAATCGGTTGGTTGGTTCGTAATTAACATCATAAATGCTTTCGACAAATTCACGACTGCAGCCAGTTAACAACATGGCTGTTAGGAAGTAACTTAGCTTTTTCATAGTTCCTCATACAAAAATGACATCGCAGCGTTAACCATGATGTCATTAAAATTTGCTTAAATAAATGTCTTATTCGCTTGGTGGAGTGTAGCCATCAATAACGACATCTTTACCTTCGAAAAGGAAGTTAACCATCTCAGTTTCAAGAAGTTTACGATGTTCAGGATCCATCATATTTAGCTTCTTCTCATTGATAAGCATGGTTTGCTTGCTTTGCCATTGTCCCCAAGCTTCTTTAGAGATGTTGTCAAAGATACGCTTACCTAAGTCACCTGGGTAAAGTTGAAAATCTAGGCCTTCAGCATCTTTTTGAAGGCGAGCACAAAATACAGTGCGGCTCATAGTGGTTCCTCTTATCGCGTTCGTTGATTCAAACGTCGTCGTTCAGTTCAAAGGGTAGGCTCTCAATAAGCTGCTTTACAGGAGCGGCTAGGCCAATTTCTTCCGGTTTTGATAAGTTATACCAGAGACCTTTAGTCCCTTCCATTATCAAATCTGGTTGTTTATCTAATTTTACTAATACAGGTGTGATATCTAAGTGGTAGTGGCTGAAAGTATGTCGAAACGCAATCATGGTCTTGATCGAATCGGTTTCGTTGTCTTTGATCGAACGAAGATCTAATTGATGTTCGATCTCTGCGTTTTCATTTTGAGGGAAACAGAACAGTCCTCCCCAGATACCAGACTGAGGGCGTTGTTCGAGCCATACTTGATTATCGTGGTACAGAATCACAAACCATGTTTCTTTTATTGGCTTTTCTTTCTTAGGCTTTTTGCCAGGGAAATCGAGCTGTCTATCGAGTTTCTTAGCTTCGCATATGCTTTCAATCGGGCACAACGTACATTTGGGCTTGCTACGAGTACAAACCATCGCACCCATATCCATCATGGCTTGATTGTACTTATCAACATCTTGATTGGGAGTGTGTGTTTCTGCGTGTTCCCAAAGCTGGTTCTCGACTTTCTTTTGCCCCGGCCAACCTTCTACTGCAAAGCTTCTCGCCAAGGTGCGCTTGACGTTGCCATCAAGAATCGCATGAGGGAGTTTATGCACAGAGGACAGCACTGCAGCGGCAGTAGAGCGTCCAATACCCGGTAGCGCGTTCATTTCTTCGATAGAAAGCGGAAATTCACCACCGTATTGCTCGGCAACAATCTTGGCAGCCTTGTGCAAGTTACGAGCTCGCGCGTAATAGCCAAGCCCTGTCCATAAGTGCAGCACCTCATCTTGTTCGGCGTTCGCTAGGTCAATAACCGTTGGAAAGCGTTCTAAGAAGCGCTGGTAGTATGGAATCACCGTGGCGACTTGAGTCTGCTGAAGCATGATTTCAGATAGCCAAACGGTGTAGGCGGTTTTGTTTTGTTGCCAAGGTAATTCTTTACGCCCAAAGGCGTCATACCACTTTAATATGGCGGTTGCGAAAGGAGTCACGACATGCTCTATGCTTTGCTATTATTAGGAGTGAAATTGCACCACACTTACGGTTGGATGTAAAACAGACAAATTGTGTGGGAATTTATCCACGGAAAGACTTGCACCGGAGGCAATTCTTTGGATAATCCCCGCTTTGATTAATCAATGTGCAGGCAAAAATCAATGAGTGAAGTGACCACTAACGAATATACTGAAGACGGCAAACTGGTTCGTAAGATCCGTAGTTTTGTTCGCCGCGAAGGCCGCTTAACAAAAGGCCAAGAAAACGCGATGAACGAATGTTGGCCAACAATGGGTATCGACTACAACCCAGAACTTCTTAATTGGAAAGAAGTGTTTGGCAACGACAACCCTGTTGTACTAGAAATTGGCTTCGGTATGGGTGCATCACTGGTTGAAATGGCAAAGAATGCGCCTGAGAAAAACTTCTTAGGTATTGAAGTTCACAGCCCAGGTGTTGGTGCGTGTTTAGGTACAGCTCGCGATGCTGGCGTAACTAACCTGCGTGTAATGTGTCACGATGCAGTAGAAGTATTTGAACACATGATCCCAGACAGCAGCCTGCATACACTGCAACTGTTCTTCCCTGACCCATGGCATAAAGCTCGTCACCACAAACGTCGTATCGTTAAGGCTGAGTTTGCAGAGATGGTTCGCGGCAAGCTTCAACTTGATACTGGTATTTTCCACATGGCAACAGACTGGGAAAACTACGCAGAACATATGATTGAAGTGATGAACGTAGCTCCAGGTTTCGAGAATATCGCTGAAGATGGTGATTACATTCCTCGTCCAGACGAGCGTCCACTAACTAAGTTTGAAGCGCGTGGCCACCGTTTAGGTCATGGTGTTTGGGACATTAAGTTTAAGCGTACTAAGTAATTCTGAATCAAATTAAGTGAAGGTGAATCCGACTTAGGATTAAACCCTACACTTTATGGGATTGATTAAAGCCAACATTATTGTAATGTTGGCTTTTTTGCCCTTAGGCTTTTATTGCGATAAAGGTTTAAGGACAGAAAGTAATGTCACACCCCCTACAAAAATAACAATAAAGAAGTAAGCAAACATGAAACCAACTCAAGCTATTTTGGCCGAGATTTTAGATGAAGTTCGCCCTTTAATTGGTCAGGGAAAGGTCGCTGATTATATTCCTGCATTGGCTCGTGTATCTAATCAGAAACTGGCGATTGCGGTATACACCAATGAAGGTGAAGTTATTCAAGCTGGCGATGCCGATGAAGCCTTTTCTGTGCAATCAATCTCTAAAGCTTTAAGTCTGACGTTGGCGATGGTGTTGTATAAGCCTGAAGAGATTTGGCAACGCGTAGGCAAAGAGCCTTCCGGCCAAGCCTTTAACTCGATGATTCAGCTTGAGATGGAGCACGGCATCCCTCGTAACCCGTTTATTAATGCTGGCGCTATTATCGTTGCTGACTTATTGCAAAGCCGTCTATCTGCACCTAGACACCGTTTATTGGAGTTTGTGCGTCAGCTATCGGGCGATACTCATATTGTGTATGACAAGGTTGTGGCGGCTTCTGAGATGATGCACAGCGATCGCAACGCTGCCATCGCGTATTTGATGCGTTCATTTGGTAACTTTGAGAACGATGTTATCCCCGTACTCAACAATTACTTCCATGCTTGTGCGCTTAAAATGACGTGTGTTGATTTGGCAAAAACCTTTAGCTACTTGGCAAACAAAGGTGTGTCGGTTCAGACCAAGAAAGAGATCATCACGCCAGTTCAAACCAAACAGCTGAATGCTTTGCTTGCGACATGTGGTTTGTACGATGGGGCGGGAGAGTTTGCTTATCGTGTTGGTATGCCCGGAAAATCTGGTGTCGGTGGCGGGATTATTGCGATTGTTCCTGGCGAAATGACGATCGCGGTGTGGTCTCCGGAACTGGATGCGTCGGGTAATTCACTGGCGGGCACTCAGGCTTTAGAATTGCTCTCTGAGCGCATTGGTCGTTCTATTTTTTAGAAGAAAGATGCGAGATGCGAGCACGGACTTCGTCCTATAGAGCGCTTCGCTTCGAGAAAGGTTCTTACAATAAAAAGGGTGACCCTAAAGCCAACCCTTATGCAATACTTCTCGAATCTCGCTCTATTCGTCTTCTTCTGCCATAAAGGCTTCAAGCAGATCATTTAGGAACAGCTTTCCTTTTTCAGTGATCTGCCAATGGCTGTCGGTTTCATTAAGATAACCGAGCTCTTTGGCCCACTCTATCGTTGGCTGAATCGAATCAAACTCTAACCCAGTCGTATCAATGAAGTCTTGTTTTGGACACGCTTCCATTAGCCTGAAGCGGTTCATGAAGAACTCGAAAGGGCGGTCCTCATTAGGTACTTCAAGTTCATCCGACAAATAGGGTTTCACCAGATTCTGATACGCGGCTAGGTAGCCTCTAGGGTGTTTAACCTTAGTGGTGCGAACAATACGTCCATCTGCAAAGCTTAGCTTGCCATGAGAGCCACAGCCGATACCTAGGTAGTCACCAAAGCACCAGTAGTTGAGATTATGCTGACACTGATATCCCGGCTTGCTGTAGCCTGAAATTTCGTATTGTACATAACCTGCGTCTGCGAGCTTCTTATGGCCTAAGTCGAAGATATCCCAAAGGTCATCATCGTCAGGTAGCTTTGGCGTTTTGTAATAGAACATGGTGTTAGGTTCTATTGTTAGCTGATACCAAGACAAATGTGGAGGATTGAGCTCGATCGCTTTGTCCAAATCAGCCAAAGCCTGATCAATGCTTTGATCGGGCAAGCCGTGCATTAGATCTAGGTTGAAGCTATTCAATCCAATCTTATGCGCTAAATGAGCCGCATTCACTGCTTCATCTTGACCATGAATACGGCCAAGCCTTTCCAGTTTCTCTTGCTCAAAACTTTGTACGCCTACTGAGATTCGTGTGATGCCTGCCTTTTGGTAACCTGCGAAACGTTCAGCCTCTATGGTGCCTGGGTTGGCTTCCATGGTGATTTCTATTTCAGGTTTGAACGGGATGCGTTGTTCAATACCTTGTAGTAATCGACCTATTCCTTCTGGAGAAAATAGACTCGGCGTGCCGCCACCAATAAAGATCGAATGCAATGGGCGAGGTGCGCCATTGAGTTGGTATTTTTCGATATCGGTATCGAGATCCTCAAGCAGTGCATCGATGTACTCTTTTTCAGGAATCTCGGCTTTGAGAGCGTGAGAGTTAAAATCACAATACGGACACTTTTGTACACACCATGGGATGTGGACATAAAGGCTAAGTGCGGGTGGTATAAGCGCTGCATTGTGCATTACAGAGCTTGCTCCTTGAGAGTCTTAAATAATGACGTGAGGGCTTTACCACGGTGTGACAGTTGCTTCTTACGTGATGATTCAAGCTCTGCTGAGGCGCAGTTATCTTCTGGTACAAAGAACACAGGATCGTAGCCAAAGCCATTATCACCGTGTTCTTCAGTCAGAATACGACCTTCCCATTTACCGTGACACACCAATGGTGTTGGATCGTTTTCGTGACGCATTAGCACCAACACACAGTGGAAACGGGCGGTACGCTTTTCAGTAGCCACACCTTGCATGGCATCTAACAGCTTTTCGATGTTCTGCTTATCACTCGCCCCTTCACTAGAGTAACGCGCTGAGTAGATACCGGGTGCACCATTAAGGTAATCAACTTCTAAGCCAGAATCGTCAGCAATGGCTGGTAGCCCCGTTGCTTTCGCAGCGTGGCGAGCTTTGATGATGGCATTTTCAATGAAAGTTGTTCCCGTTTCAGCGACTTCTGAAACGTTAAACTCACTTTGCGCGACAACGTCGAAACCAAACTCAGACAGAATATCTGCCATCTCGCGAACTTTGCCTTGGTTGCCTGTTGCTAAAACAATCTTACTCATGGGGATGTGGCTCTAATAAGTTAATGACTAGAAAAGTGAGCTTTGAAGCTACTCTTCTATATAGAATTTTTGTGTGAAACGTAGTGGACCTGTGCCTTTCAAACCTGCGTTAACATCAATATTAAAAGTGATGTTTTCTTCGTGAGTGATAGGGAACTCTGCAAGGTAATAAATCGCATCGCCTTCCTTTATTTCACGGAAGTTAAGCGTGCGAGTGTTACCTACTAGGTTTCGTGCGGTTCCCGTAATTTTAGCCGTTGTTGCAGGCTTGCCTAGGGAAGCGTTGTCTAGCACGCTGATATTTAGAATCGCTGAGTATCCGTTTCGTTTCAGCTTATATTGCTTAGCAACCTGCGCAGTTAAAAACGTGGAATTGAAAGCCGAGTAATGAACCTCGACATCCTTGATACTTTTAAACTGTCCTGCCGAGCTTGGTAGGGCAATCAGAGCGGTGAGTAGTGCTGTTATCCATAGACGCATAATGACTCCAATAAATAGCAAAAAGCCATCATAGGATGGCTTTGACTTCAGTTGGGATCTGGCTTGGTGAGCATATTCGAACTTGTTTATGCCGACCGAGCTCTCCCTTTTCTATCTTAATTTGCCCTTTAGCGACCTTAAATTGTTTCGCAAGGTATTTCGCTAAGTGAGCATTTGCTTTGCCATCAACCGGTGGTGCAGTAATGGCAATTTTCAGTTCCTCTCCGTGCAAGCCGACAATCTTGTCTCGGCTTGCTTTGGGTTGGATATAGAGCCTAAGAAGAATATCGTCTTCTTCGGCCCAAACTGCTTTTGGCATCGTCAAAGTACCTGATGTTCGTACTTAAATTATAGCTGATACCAAATAGGACCGATCATGTCGCCCATTAGGAAGTTCGCAAATTGTAGAACAATGAACAGAACAAGCACACTTAGGTCGAAGCCACCCATATCAGGAAGGATACGGCGAATCGGCGTTAGCATTGGTTCTGTTAACTGGTGGAATACGTATTCGATTGGGCTACGGCCTTGGCTAACCCAGCTCAGGATTGCACGGATTAGCAGAACCCAGAAAATTAACCCACCAGCCGCTTTTAGCAGAGATAGTGCGCCAAAGATCAGGAAGCTGATATCAAATACAGCCGCACCGCCAGAGATAATCAAGTTTAGAGCGACGAACTTAAGTACACACAGCACATAAGCGAAAACAACTGTCGCCAGGTCAAGGCTGCCTATTGATGGAATCACTCGGCGTAGTGGGGCAACAACCGGTTGTGTCGCTTTTACGATAAATTGTGAGAATGGGTTGTAGAAATCTGCACGTGATGCTTGTAGCCAGATACGCAAGATCACAACCATGATGTAAAGATCAAAAACGGTCGAGATCAGAAAGCTCATCGAATTCATATTGTTTCCTTTTTCGGATTTACTTGCCGCTAGGTATAACCCGAACGGCACAATGCTTTTGTACTGTAACGAGTATTAAAACAGTTTTTCCATCTCTTCAGCTCGAGCAACCGCCGCTTGCATGGCTTTCGCTACGATGTCTGATAGTTGATGGTCGTTAAACGTGCGCAATGCTTCTGCGGTCGTTCCGCCTTTTGAAGTCACTTGCTCACGCAGTGTTGATAATTCAGTATTTGGATTTGCTACTACCATCTCTGCCGCGCCTAATGCAGATTGCTGCACTAATTTACGAGCGGTTTCTTGGTCAAAACCTTGGTTAATTGCTTCAGCTTGCATCGCTTCCATAAACAGGAAGAAGTAAGCCGGAGCACTCCCCGCCGCCGCAATGATGTTGTTGATGCCAGACTCTTGTTCAACCCAGCTTACCTCACCTACGGCTTGCATTAGCTGAGAAGCGAACTCTTTATCGCCCTGACTAACCGTTGAGTCAGCATAAAGGCCACTCATCCCTTTACCAAGCAGTGATGGCGTGTTTGGCATAACACGTACAAGGTTCAGTTGGCAGTTTAACATCTCATTGAGTCGATTCGCATTAATACCCGCTGCAATTGAGATAACCAGTTTGTTGCTAAAGTCGATGCTTTGTAAGGGTTTGCATACATCCGCCATCATTTGTGGCTTCACTGATAGCACCACAACGTCTGCTTGTTCTGTTGCGGCCAGATTATCGCTGGTGGTATTGATGCCGTACTCTTGCTCTAACGGCAGCCTTCTGGTGTCTGAAGGTGCTGTTGCAGTAATCTTTTGCGCTGGGTAACCACTCGCTACTAAGCCCGCTACAATCGAGCGAACCATGTTTCCCGCCCCAATAAAGGCGATGTTCTTATGTTCCATATATAAAATCCTGAGCGTGTCGCTGCGCAGTTAAAGCGAAGCGATATCAATACTTATCATCGACTTTTGGTCGCTAACTATTTGCTATTTCGCGTAATCACGAGCACCGAAAATAGCCGTTCCAATACGAACCATTGTGCTACCAGCCTCAACTGCTGCATCCATATCACCACTCATACCCATCGAAAGGGTATCGATGTTTGGATACTTCGCGGCTAGCTTGTCTTTAAGCTCTGCCAGTTGAGAAAATGCATTAAGCTGAGATTGATAGTCAGATACGTTTGCAGGAATCGACATCAATCCTCTTAACGTGAGGTTAGGAAGCGACGAAATCAACTCCGCGAGTGCAAAAACTGTTTCTTCTGACGTTCCAGACTTGGATTCTTCACCACTGGTGTTTACCTGAATCAAAACTTGCAAAGGTGGAAGTTCGCTTGGTCGTTGATCACTAAGTCTTTGTGCGATCTTATCGCGTTCAACAGAATGCACCCATTGGAAGCTTTCTGCGATTGGGCGGGTTTTATTGGATTGAATTGGGCCAATAAAATGCCACTCTAAATTTAGGTTAGAATGTTGTTCTGAAAAGTGTTTTACTTTATCAACACCTTCTTGAACATAGTTTTCACCAAAGGCAACTTGGCCTCCGAGTGCGGCTTCTAGAATCGCATCAATAGGTTTAGTTTTGCTGACGGCTAAAAGTTGCACGGACTCTGGAGCTCGTCCGCACTTTTGCTCAGCACTACGTATCTGTGAGGTGATTTGTTCGATATTTTGTTGAATACTACTCATAGCTGACTTTACTTAAGGGAAAATAAATGGATATCACTGAGTTACTAGATTTTAGTGTAAAGCATAACGCGTCAGATCTACATCTTTCTGCGGGTGTATCTCCAATGGTACGTATAGATGGTGAAGTAAGGAAGCTTGGAATACCAGCTTTGAGTCATGCCGATGTGCATCGTTTGGTTTTTGAGATCATGAGTGATTCACAACGTGGTGAGTTCGAAGAAAAACTGGAAGTCGACTTCTCTTTTGAATTACCCAATGTTGGTCGTTTCCGTGTTAATGCTTTTAACCAATCTCGTGGCTGCTCTGCTGTGTTTCGTACCATTCCAGTAGAGATTCCCACCCTTGAACAGCTAGGGGCTCCTGAGATATTTGAAAGAATATCTAATTACGAAAAAGGTCTAGTATTGGTCACTGGACCCACTGGTTCAGGTAAGTCGACAACTTTGGCTGCGATGGTGGACTATGTTAACCGTAACCATAATAAGCATATATTGACGATTGAAGATCCGATCGAATTTGTTCATACCAACAACAAATGCCTAATCAACCAACGAGAAGTGCACCGCGACACTCACAGCTTCAAAGCGGCGTTGCGTAGTGCGTTACGTGAAGATCCAGACGTAATCCTTGTTGGTGAGCTTCGTGACCAAGAGACGATCAGCTTAGCGTTAACCGCTGCAGAAACAGGTCACTTAGTTTTTGGTACCTTGCATACTAGCTCTGCTGCAAAAACCATAGATCGTATTATCGATGTATTCCCGGGTAGCGACAAAGATATGGTGCGTTCAATGCTGTCTGAATCGTTACGTTCAGTGATTGCTCAGAAGCTGTTAAAGCGTGTAGGTGGTGGTCGTGTGGCTTGTCATGAAATCATGATGGCGACACCTGCGATTAGAAACTTGATCCGCGAAGACAAGGTCGCGCAGATGTATTCGATAATTCAAACGGGCGCGGCACATGGTATGCAGACCATGGAGCAAAATGCGAAGCAGTTGATGGCTCAAGGCCTGGTTGATTCAGAAGAGGTCGAGAAAAAGATCGAAATTGAAACCTCAATGTTTTAATCAAGGTGAACAAAATGGAATTGAATCAAATCCTTGAGGGGATGCTTTCTCAAAAGGCTTCGGATCTTTATATCACTGTCGATGCTCCAATCCTGTTTCGTGTGGATGGTGAACTTCGCCCTCAAGGAGATAAGCTGAATTCGGCTCAGGTCGCACAGTTGCTTGACGCGATGATGGATCAAGACCGACGTGATGAATATCAGCAAACGCGTGAGGCTAATTTTGCCATCGTGCGTGATTTTGGCCGTTTTCGTGTTAGCGCATTCTTTCAACGAGAGCTACCAGGAGCGGTCATTCGTCGTATCGAGACTAACATCCCAACCTTTGAGCAATTAAAGCTTCCTGATGTACTGCAAGACCTGTCAATTGCAAAGCGTGGGCTTGTGCTGGTGGTTGGGGCGACGGGCTCTGGTAAATCAACCTCGATGGCTGCGATGACGGGTTATCGCAATACCAATCGTTCAGGGCATATTTTGACGGTTGAAGACCCGATTGAATTTGTTCACGAACATAAAAAGTGCATCGTGACTCAACGTGAGGTTGGGCTCGACACCGAGAGTTATGAAGTTGCGCTTAAGAACTCTTTGCGTCAAGCACCTGATATGATCTTGATTGGCGAAATCCGTAGCAGTGAAACCATGGAATACGCGATGACCTTTGCTGAAACGGGTCATTTGTGTATGGCAACCTTGCACGCCAATAACGCTAACCAAGCGTTAGAACGTATTCTCCACTTGGTGCCTAAAGAGCAGAAAGAACAGTTCTTGTTTGATCTGTCGATGAACCTACGTGGTGTGGTCGCTCAGCAATTAATCCGAGATAAGAATGGCAGCGGTCGTCATGGTGTGTTTGAGATTCTACTCAACAGCCCACGAGTGTCTGACTTGATTCGCCGTGGTGAGTTACATGAGCTAAAAGCAACGATGGCGAAATCGAAAGAGATTGGGATGCAGACCTTTGACCAAGCTTTGTATGATTTGGTGCTTGCAGGCAAGATTAGCGAAGAAGATGCGTTCCACAGTGCAGATTCAGCCAATGACTTGCGCTTGATGTTGAAAACAAGACGTGGCGATGATGACTACGGGACTGGCGCTTTGTCTGGTGTGCAGATAGATATGGGGTAGATCAGACTCGAGTTTGAATAAAAAAGCCAGAGCCCGCTTAAGCAGAGCTCTGGCATTGCATTGTTTAATACTTTTCTTAATTGTTACTCAAAGAGCCGTGATTTCTTCGGCTGTCGTCGTAATATATGTTGTCGCTGTTGAAGCTAGAATTAGTTTTACCATCATTCATGTAACTAGCGCTACTTGAGCCAGTAGAACTGCATGCTGAAATGGTTAGAGCGGCGAAGATTACTAGAAAAATTTTCATGTGAACTCCCACGTTCTTATTTTTGAATTGCATCGACATTACGATGTGAAATTCGAGTGGGATCACAAGTTAGCTTACATTTTGCTCACTTATTTTTCGTTATGAATATTGTGCTTCAAACCAGCTCTCTAAAATGACGACTGCAGACTGGTTATCGACATTACCTTTGCTTAGCGCTTTATAGCCACCCATTTCAAAAAGGTCGGCCCTTGCTTCTGTCGTAGAAAGTCTTTCATCATGCAGTTCAACCTCCACACCAAAGCGTCCTTTAAGACGGTTAGCGAACTTCTTCGCTCTGGGTGTAATGGCTGCTAGATCTTTACCATGAAGGTCGGTAGGAAGGCCAACCACAATAAGATTTGGCTGCCATTCCTTAATTTGCTTCTCGATATCGTCCCAGTTTGGGATGCCATCTTTGGCTTTAAAGGCTTTTAAAGGGCTTGCTGTACCTGTGATTTCTTGTCCTATCGCACTGCCGATACTTTTTGTACCGTAGTCAAATGCCATAATTGTTCGTGACATGGGGCTTCCAAATTAATCTGTGTTTGAGAGTGTCTGTTTATTCTATTGAGCTGAGTCGGGCTAGGCGTGGCCAGCGTCCGCTGAAAGCTGAGCCGCATTGATGCCTAACATTTGAACGGCGACTTTCCAGCGATCCGAAATTGGCGTGTCGAAGATAACCTTTGGATCGGCCTCAACGGTTAGCCATGAGTTTTCAGTCAGCTCGGTTTCCAGTTGTCCTGGTTCCCATCCTGCATAACCAAGTGCGACCAGATAATGCATAGGTTCATCTTCTGTACCTAACACCATCAGAATATCTTTCGAGGTTGTTACCGAGATTTGATCCGTCATGTTGATGCTGGATTGATAACTGCCTTTGGGTTTGTGCAAAATAAACCCACGGTCTTCTGCGACTGGCCCACCATTAAGTACTGGCTTATCAAGGCTTGCTTGGTTGGGTTTTGGCTGTTCAGAATCAACCTCAACTTGCTTAAGCATGCTGCCGACAGTGACATCGATAGGAGCGTTGATCATCAAACCCATCGCACCTTCGTCATTGTGCTCACAAAGATAGATCACCGAATTCTGAAAGTATGGGTCTTTCATTCCGGGCATAGCGACCAGAAAGTGGTTCGTTAAATTCATAGAGCCTCCTGCCAGTGTGTTCCCAGTAAAGGAAAAAGAGCGGCGTAAAGCCGCTCATTGTTCTTTGCCTAGATATTTTTGTGTTTTCGAATAGCTAAGGCTTTCTTTAGTTTAGGCTATTTAGCGTTAACGCGACGTTCGATTGCATCCATTAATTTACCCGTTACCGAAATATCAAAAGCAGCTTCAATTTCACGGATACAAGTAGGGCTTGTCACGTTGATTTCAGTCAGCTTGTCGCCGATAACATCAAGTCCTACAAAGATTAAGCCTTTCTCTTTTAGTGCAGGTGCAACCGCTCTTGCGATAGCCCAGTCTGTTTCACTCAGCGGGCGAGCTTCACCTGTACCGCCAGCAGCAAGGTTACCTCGAGTTTCCCCTTTTGCAGGAATACGCGCTAGACAGTAAGGCATTGGTTCACCGTCAACCACAAGAATACGCTTATCACCATTGCTGATGTCTGGAACAAAGGTTTGTGCCATTGCGTAGTTTTGACCATGGTTAGTCAATGTCTCAATGATCACTGATACGTTTGGATCGCCTTCTTTTACTCGGAAGATAGACGCGCCGCCCATGCCATCAAGTGGTTTTAGGATCACGTCACCGTGCTCTTCTCGGAACGCTTTAATCTTTTCAGCTTTACGAGTCACGATGGTGGTTGGTGTCAGTTCAGGGAACCAAGCCGTGAATAGCTTCTCGTTACAGTCACGTAAGCTTTGTGGCTTGTTAACGATCAGTGCACCGTTCTCTTCAGCACGCTCAAGAATGTAAGTTGCGTAGATGTACTCAGTATCAAACGGAGGATCTTTACGCATCAGTACCGCATCTAAATCGGATAGCGCGATAGTCTGTTCTGATTTGAACTCGTACCAACCGTTTGGATCTTCTTTTAGTTCAACAACCTTAGTGTCAGCAATGGCTACGCCTTGATCTAAATGTAGATCATCCATTTCCATGTAATGGATTTCGTAACCACGACGCTGAGCTTCAAGCATCATGGCAAAGCTAGAGTCTTTTTTGATGTTAATGGATGAAATTGGATCCATTACGATGCCAAGTTTGATCATTTTTTTCTCCTAGCCTAGATCGCCAAAACGGACTTGTAAGGCAGTAATTGCGGTTAGAGCTGCTGTCTCGGTACGAAGTACACGTGGGCCGAGTAGCGTCTCTTCAAATTTGTATTGTTCTGTCATGCCGATCTCTTCAGCTGACAAACCACCTTCAGGACCGATCAATAGGCGCACCTTACTGATGGGTTCTGGAAGGGTGTTAATTGAGTATTTTGCACGAGGATGCAGGTTTAGCTTTAACGCTTCACTTGGTTCGCTGCACCACTCTTCAAGTTGCATGATTGGGCGAATAACCGGAACCGTATTACGGCCAGACTGTTCACATGCTGCGATAGCAATCTTTTGCCACTGCGCGAGCTTTTTCTCGAAGCGTTTAATATCAAGCTTAACGCCACAGCGCTCTGAAATCAGCGGGGTAATGGTATTCACACCAAGCTCAACCGATTTCTGAATCGTGAATTCCATTTTGTCGCCACGTGAAATCACTTGGCCTAAATGTAAGTCTAACGGAGATTCGCTGCTACGCTCGATACGTTCAGTAACATTAACTGTGACGTTCTTTTTTGATACTTCAGCAATTGTCGCTGGGAATTCAGCGCCACTGCCATCAAATAGAAGAACATCTTGACCTTCTTTCATACGAAGGACTCGACCAACATGACCCGCGGCATCTTCGCCTAAAGCGAGTGAACCTAACTGATGAATGCATTCTGGGTGATGGATACGAGGGATTCTCATGCTGGTAAACCTATAAATAGTGTCATTTGGGTATTTTGTCTCTGCCTAACATGGATGCTTTTAGTTGAAAAAACAAGGGTAGAACAAGAGTTTCAGGGGCAATTCTGAAACTCTTGTTTGAGATGGAGGCAATTGGAGATGTTGGTTGCCTGAGTCGTGTTATTTACAAGCAGGGAAAACAAATGGGTTGTGATTCCCCTGGATGGCATAGATTCGCTCATCACGGGTACATTCCCACTTATCGACAGGGAATTGCTTGTTCCACGCCATCATCAGGTTAGTCTGCTGCTTAGATAGCTTGAAACCATACTCTTGGCTCATATAAAGATAAGTACGCGCGATAGAACCTTTTGCTCTGTCGGGTGGCATCACTTTACGTTGTTTGAAGTTGACCTGCATTTCACACTGACCATAGCTCACGCCATCCATTCCATTCCACTGACTGAAATTGTAATTGGAGCGATCACCGTTAACCTCACCAATTGCCGGAGTTAGATTATGAAGGTCGGCTTCCATCGATTTAAATATTTTGTCATTGCGAGTGCAGTTCTTACGTCCGCCATCTTGCCAGCACTGACGCTGGTGGCCAAATTGCCAAGCTGGAACTACGTGTTCCCACTCAATGCGGGAAGCGCGCTTTTGCTGTTTTCTCACTTGATAACCACAGCCGTCGAGGTCGGGGATACCTTTCTTTTTGTCTTTCCAAGTAATGTCACAACCACAATAAAATGAAGTCGGATGATCGAGATAAATCTTCACTGCTTCTTTTTTAGCTTTAGAGAATGAGCTTGGTGGAGCGGCGAAAACGCTTTGAGTTACCAGTAGGCCAAATACTATTGATAAGTAGAAAGGCACCGATAGGCCAAATGCTTTTTGAGTGGTTTTTTGCATGGAAAAAGACTGATGAAAGTATGATAAACAACAGTCTAGCACTCAAATGTTAGTTCTCTCTATTACATTTATTCGCGTTACCTTGTGAGATTAAGATTTAGCTCAATTGAAGGCCGGTAAAAGCTAAGGTTTGCTGACATTGTTGGCAACGATACGTTGATTGGTTACGGATGACTTTGTTGTGTCTTCTAATCGACAGGGGATAAGTAGTGCAATCACAGCGGTACTCAAAGGTTTTTCCCTGAACTGAGGTGATCTCCAAGCTGTGGGTGGTTCTGGCCGGTACATTGAATACCTTTTCCATCACGTATTTCCACTCATTCCCGTGGGGCCTAACTCGTCCGAAGACCTGATGTGTGATCAGATGTGCGAGTTCATGAGGCACGACTTCGCTAATAAAGGCGTCTTCATTTTCGCTGAATAGTACTTGGTTGAGTTTTATCTCGTTTAACTGGAGGTAGGCTTTTCCCGCTGCCTTTCCTCTTAACTTGTAAGTGACGGTTGGGCATGGAAATTCACGAGAAAAGTGTTGATTAGCAATAGCTAGGCATTCGCCCAGTTTCTTATTTACTCGATGTTGTTGCGGGGTGTAAGACAAGCGTTGTTAACTCCAAAAAAAAGCCTCAGCGTTTAAGCTAAGGCCTCATCATAACATTGCTCATCGATCGTGAAACGATTTAAGCGTGATGTTTCTTTTTGATGACTTCGTGGTAAGCATGCCATGTTCCGTAACCAAGTAATGGCATCGTTACAATCATACCGACACCGTAGGTCGCGAAGCCGACTAAGATACCTGTACCAATGATACCAGCCCAAACGACCATCGCAGGGATGTTTGATTTAACAGCGTTGAAGCTAGTAAAAATGGCACTCATTACATCTACACGTCTTTCCATCATTAATGGAATCGAAAATGCTGAGATGCTAAATATCAGGCTAGCGATAACCAACCCAATCACTGAACCCGTAATCAGGAATGGTGCAAACTCGCTTAATGGTGCTCCTTGTACGGAAGGGTAGAGCGCATGCAATAACGCAGCAATCCGCATCCAAAAGATCATTGCAACCATTAACACAATCGCAAAGGCCCATTGGTGGGTGGAGTTGCGAGTAATTGCTTTCATTGAGTGGAACAAACTTGGGGAATGTCCTTTCTCTCTTTCCCAGCTTGCGTCATATAGGCCTAGAGCAAGAAAGGGTCCTATCAACATATAGACTATCAAGCTTGGCATGACGACTAGGTGTGTTCCTTGCCATTGGACTAGTTGCACGATGGCGATGGCCGCAGCCATGAAACACAATCCGTAAAATGCGCTGATTATTGGCATTTTCACTAAGTCATGCAGTGCAAGCGATAACCAGTGGAATGGGGCGGATATGCTTACTTGGTTACAAGGAATGGTGCGAGCGTAATCCTGATCGCTGACCTTGTGTTTCTTATCGTTTAGTTCGGATGGGTGCACGGTACGAGGCATAGATCCCCCTAGTTAAATAACGTCCTAGTTATAATTCCACAAGGCTCTGAAGTATCTCTTACGAGAGCGTTATGGTGTTGAGCTAAACTGCTCTTTGTCATCCCAGTTATTGTTCTTGCGTACATTTAACGAGCGTTATCAGACTGAATTAATTTGAGTTAAATGTGAGCTTGATCGCCTAGGAGTTACCTTAACTATTGTCAGTAGTGCTAGAAAACACAAATTATCAGCGGATTTTTATACTAAGTGGTTAACGGTAAAGAAGACTTGGACAGGGTGTTCTAGCGGGGGAAGGTTTGGTAAGTACATAAAAATAAAGCCCTTACTAAGAAGTAAGGGCTTTAAAGAAACAAATCGCAGTGGCTAAATTATTTTAGGCCAGCGAAGTCCGCAAGGATTGCTGCTTTGTCCGTCGCTTCCCAAGGGAACTCTTCGCGACCGAAGTGACCGTATGCAGCCGTCTTTTTGTAGATAGGCTGAAGAAGGTTCAGCATCTCTTGAAGACCGTATGGACGTAGGTCGAAGTTTTGACGAACTGCTTCAATGATGATTTCGTGAGCTACTTTCTCAGTACCAAACGTTTCAACCATGATAGATGTTGGATCCGCAACACCGATAGCGTAAGACAGTTGAATCTCACAACGGTCAGCCATGCCAGCAGCAACGATGTTTTTCGCAACGTAACGCGCTGCGTAAGCTGCAGAACGGTCAACTTTTGATGGATCTTTACCAGAGAATGCACCGCCACCGTGACGAGCTGCGCCGCCGTAGGTATCAACGATGATCTTACGACCTGTTAGACCACAGTCACCCATTGGGCCACCGATTACGAAACGGCCGGTTGGGTTGATGAAAAAGTTAGTGTCTTTATTGATCCACTCAGCAGGAAGTACTGGCTTGATGATCTCTTCCATTACCGCTTCACGTAGGTCAGGTGTTGTTACTGAATCACAGTGTTGAGTTGAAAGAACAACTGCGTCGATACCAACAATCTTACCTTGGTCGTATTGGAACGTAACTTGAGATTTCGCATCTGGACGAAGGAAGTCAAGCTTGCCGCTCTTACGTACTTCAGCTTGCTTCTTAACAAGAAGGTGAGAGTAAGTAATTGGAGCTGGCATTAGGATTGGTGTTTCGTTAGTCGCGTAACCAAACATGATACCTTGGTCGCCTGCGCCTTGATCTTTAGGATCGGCTTTATCAACACCTTGGTTGATGTCTGGAGACTGCTTACCAATTGTGTTTAGTACAGCACAAGAGTCTGCGTCAAAGCCCATATCAGAATGAACGTAACCAATTTCACGAACTGTTTCACGAGTGATTTCTTCGATATCAACCCATGCAGACGTTGTTACTTCACCGCCAACCATAACCATGCCGGTTTTAACGTAAGTCTCACAAGCAACACGTGCTTTTGGATCTTGTTCCAAGATGGCATCAAGAACAGCATCAGAGATTTGGTCTGCAATTTTATCTGGATGGCCTTCTGAAACAGATTCAGAAGTGAATAGGTGCTTAGCCATGAGAGCTCCACTTTTAGTTTAGTTTTTAGTTGCAAATAGTTAAATGCAAATAATTTTAGGCGTCGCAAGCTAGGAAGCGCCGCCATTAAATACAGTATATTTTGTAGGTGTTTCTACATCTAGACGGCTATTCTAAATTCCAGCGGTCGAATTACAAGCTCTTTTTTATGATATGTCATAACTAATCGTTTGCGTATCGGTCGAGATAACACATTGCTAAGTGATGTAAATGTTCGAAAATTGCGAAAAGTGACCGTTAAAATGCCAGTAAAACGTTTGCAGTCGCTAAAGTCGTTTGAGAGAATACCCGCGCTAATAAAAATGAAAACTTTAGCATCAATCTATTTTTTAAATCGCTTATGTACTCAGGAGCAGACATGCCTTCTCGTAAAGATCTAGCCAATGCAATTCGCGCACTTAGCATGGATGGCGTTCAACAAGCAAATTCAGGCCACCCTGGCGCACCTATGGGTATGGCTGACATCGCTGAAGTTCTTTGGCGTGGTCACTTGAACCACAACCCAGCAAACCCAGAGTGGGCTGACCGCGACCGTTTTATTCTGTCTAACGGGCATGGTTCAATGTTGATTTACTCTCTGCTTCATCTTGCAGGTTACGAGCTTTCAATTGAAGACCTTAAGAACTTCCGTCAACTGCACTCTAAGACTCCTGGTCACCCAGAGTACGGTTACGCTCCTGGTATCGAAACAACGACTGGTCCTCTAGGTCAAGGCATCACTAACGCTGTTGGTATGGCGATGGCTGAGAAAGCATTGGCTGCACAGTTCAACAAAGAAGGCCACGACATCGTCGATCACTTCACTTATGCATTCATGGGTGATGGTTGTCTGATGGAAGGTATCTCTCACGAAGCATGTTCTTTAGCAGGTACGCTAGGTCTTGGTAAGCTGGTTGCTTTCTGGGATGACAACGGCATCTCTATCGATGGCGAAGTTGAAGGTTGGTTCTCTGACGATACACCTAAGCGTTTTGAAGCTTACGGCTGGCACGTAATCCCGGCCGTTGACGGTCACGACTCTGATGCTATCAACGCGGCTATCGAAGCAGCTAAAGCGGATCCTCGTCCAACGCTTATCTGTACTAAAACTATTATCGGTTTTGGTTCTCCAAACAAAGCGGGTACGCACGACTGTCACGGTGCTCCACTAGGCGCTGATGAAATCACAGCAACTAAAGCGGCACTTGGTTGGGAACACGGTCCTTTCGAAATTCCAGCTGATATCGCAGCTGAGTGGAATGCGAAAGAAGCGGGCGCAGCGAAAGAAGCGGCTTGGAATGCTAAGTTTGACGCATACGCAGCGGCTCACCCAGAGCTAGCAGCAGAATTTAAACGTCGTACTAACGGCGAGCTTCCAGCTGAATGGGAAGAGAAAGCAAACGCAATCATTGCTGACCTTCAAGCTAACCCAGCAAACATCGCATCACGTAAAGCATCTCAAAATGCGCTAGAAGCGTTCGGCGCTATGCTACCTGAATTCATGGGCGGCTCTGCTGACCTTGCGCCTTCTAACCTGACTATGTGGTCTGGTTCTAAGTCTCTTGAAGCGAACGATTTCTCAGGTAACTACATCCACTACGGTGTACGTGAATTCGGTATGACGGCTATCATGAACGGTATCGCTCTGCACGGTGGTTTCGTACCATACGGTGCAACGTTCTTAATGTTCATGGAATACGCGCGTAACGCAATGCGTATGGCGGCTCTGATGAAAATTCAGAACATTCAAGTTTACACGCACGATTCTATCGGCCTAGGCGAAGATGGTCCTACTCACCAACCGGTTGAGCAGATCGCATCTCTACGTCTGACTCCAAACATGAGCACATGGCGCCCATGTGACCAAGTTGAGTCTGCTGTTGCTTGGAAACTGGCAATCGAGCGTAAAGATGGTCCTTCTGCACTTATCTTCTCTCGTCAAAACCTTGCACAACAAGATCGTGACGCTGAGCAAGTAGCTAACATCGCTAAGGGTGGTTACATCCTGAAAGATTGTGCTGGTAAGCCAGAGCTAATCATCATTGCTACAGGTTCTGAAGTTGAGCTTGCTGTTGAAGCAGCAGCGCAACTAACAGCTGAAGGTAAAGCAGTACGCGTAGTCTCTATGCCTGCAACTGACGCGTTTGATAAGCAAGACGCTGAATACCGTGAATCTGTACTTCCATCTAACGTAACAGCACGTATCGCTGTAGAAGCTGGCATCGCTGACTTCTGGTACAAGTACGTTGGTTTCGGTGGCAAGATCATCGGTATGACAACGTTCGGCGAATCTGCACCCGCGGGTGAGCTATTCAAGATGTTCGGTTTCACTACTGAAAATGTAGTAAACACAGCGAAAGAGCTTCTTGCTTAATCATTGACTGATGGCCTTGTGCTAACAGTTAAATGAAGGAAAAAACCGAGCGCTGAGCTCGGTTTTTTTGTATCTGGGGTTTGTTATCACTTAGACTAAGGCTTACAAGCAACAGATCAATCTGTCATAAGTAAGCTGAGTTATTCAAGTAATGCCTTTTAGGTAGGATTCAGTTATCATCTGTTGCACGAAATTTTGGTTAGATGTACGGAACTATGCTAAAAGTCGCGATAAATGGATTTGGACGAATAGGGCGCAATGTATTGCGCGCTGTCTATGAAAGTGGCAAAAGCCAACAAATCAAAGTAGTAGCGGTCAATGAGCTTGCTCAGCCTGACGCTATGGCTCACCTATTGCAGTACGACACCAGTCACGGCCGCTTCGGCAAGAAAATCTCAAACGATCAAGAGCACATCTATGTTCATCATGGCATTGGTGCTGAAGATAAAGGAGAGTTTGATACCATTCGTATCTTACACTTGGCTGATATTGAACTGCTGCCTTGGCGTGACCTTGAAGTCGATATTGTTCTCGATTGTACCGGTGTTTACGGTTGCCGAGATGACGGCTTAGCACACATCGCTGCTGGAGCGAAAAAGGTGCTGTTCTCGCATCCTGGTGCTAATGACCTTGATAACACCATTATCTATGGTGTGAATCACGAGACTATCGAAGCCGATCATCGAATCGTTTCCAATGGTTCATGTACCACCAATTGTATTGTCCCTATCATCAAGGTGCTTGATGATGCCTTTGGTATTGAGTCCGGTACGATTACGACCATTCACTCTTCTATGAATGACCAGCAAGTGATCGATGCGTACCACAGCGACCTTCGTCGAACTCGAGCAGCAAGCCAATCAATCATTCCTGTCGATACCAAATTGCATAAAGGTATTGAAAGAATCTTCCCGAAATTTTCTAACAAATTTGAAGCGATATCTGTGCGTGTGCCAACGGTAAACGTCACTGCGATGGATTTAAGTGTCACAATTAATGCAAATGTGAAAGTTAATGACGTAAATCAAACCATTGTTAATGCATCCCAGTGTACATTACACAATATAGTTGACTATACTGAAGCGCCGCTCGTTTCCATCGACTTTAATCACGATCCCCATAGCGCAATTGTTGATGGTTCACAAACTCGAGTGAGCAACGGCCACTTAGTAAAAATGCTTGTGTGGTGTGACAATGAATGGGGCTTTGCGAACCGGATGCTGGATACGGTTCTTGCAATGCAAGCTTCTGAAGGCAAGAAGTAAGACCTAGAAGCAAATGTGTGGATTATTTATTTTTTAGCTTGAAATAAATGCTAAGTGTCCACATATTATGAGTAGTTAAAGAATTACCAGTTGAATAATTTATAGGCTTAGCAGGGTTGCTGAGTTTCCAAAACTTTATTTTTATTTAAATTTGAGAGGACAAATCATGTCTGTGATCAAGATGACTGACCTAGAACTTGCAGGTAAACGCGTATTCATCCGTGCTGACCTAAACGTACCAGTAAAAGACGGTAAAGTAACTTCAGATGCACGTATCCTTGCATCTCTACCAACTATCAAACTTTGCCTAGAAGCTGGCGCAAAAGTTATGGTTACTTCTCACCTTGGTCGTCCTACTGAAGGCGAATACAACGAAGAGTTCTCTCTAGCTCCTGTAGTTAACTACCTAAACGACGCACTAGACTGCGACGTTAAACTAGCGAAAGATTACGTAAATGGTCTTGAGCTAAACGCTGGTGAACTAACTGTTCTTGAAAACGTTCGCTTTAACAAAGGCGAGAAGAAGAACGAAGAAGCACTTTCTAAGCAATACGCTGCACTATGTGACATCTTCGTGATGGACGCATTCGGTACAGCTCACCGTGCTCAAGCTTCTACACACGGCGTTGGTACTTACGCTCCTGTAGCATGTGCTGGCCCTCTTCTAGCTGCTGAGCTTGAAGCTCTTGGTAAAGCAATGGACAACCCAGCTCGCCCACTAGTGGCTATCGTTGGTGGTTCTAAAGTTTCTACTAAACTAACCGTTCTAGAATCTCTTTCTAAAATCGCTGACCAACTTGTTGTTGGTGGTGGTATCGCGAACACGTTCATCGCTGCTGAAGGCCACAACGTAGGTAAGTCTCTATACGAAGCTGACCTAGTTGAAACGGCTAAGAAGCTAATGAAAGAGTGTGCTATCCCAGTAGCGACTGACGTTGCATGTGCTAAAGCATTCGACGAAAACGCAGAAGCTGAAATTAAGCACGTTTCTGAAGTTCAAGACGACGACATGATCTTCGACCTTGGCCCAGATTCAACTGCAGCTCTAGCTGAAATCATCGGCAACGCAAAAACGATTCTTTGGAACGGCCCTGTAGGCGTATTCGAATTCAAAAACTTCGAAGCGGGTACTGCTGGTATTTCTAAAGCAATCGCGGACTCTGAAGGTTTCTCTGTAGCAGGCGGTGGTGACACGCTAGCGGCTATCGACAAGTTCGGTATCAAAGCAGATGTTTCTTACATCTCTACTGGCGGCGGCGCTTTCCTTGAGTTTGTTGAAGGTAAAGTACTTCCTGCAGTAGCAATGCTTGAAGAGCGCGCTAAAGCGTAATTGATTTAGAAAGGCGAGATGTGAATCTCGCCTTTTAACGTTTGCTGCATATCACACTTTTTTGCTAGAATGGCATAAGTTGTGAGCAAACGATTGCAAATTTTTAAACTTAAGTTTTTTAATCTTAAAACGATAGAATAAATAGGACTATTTCCATGTCTAAGATCTTCGATTTTGTAAAACCTGGTGTGATTTCTGGCGATGACGTACAGAAAGTATTTGAAGTAGCAAAAGCAAACAAATTTGCTCTTCCTGCAGTAAACGTAATCAACACTGATACTATCAACGCTGTTCTTGAAGCTGCTGCTAAAGCAAAAGCTCCAGTTGTTGTTCAGTTCTCTAACGGCGGTGCTGGTTTCTTCGCTGGTAAAGGCGTTAAACTTGAAGGTCAAGGCGCACAAATTCTTGGCGCTGTAGCTGGTGCAAAATACGTTCACGCAGTAGCAGAATCTTACGGTGTTCCAGTTATTCTTCATACTGACCACGCTGCTAAGAAACTTCTTCCATGGATCGACGGTCTACTAGACGCTGGTGAAGAGTTCTTCGCACAAACTGGTAAGCCACTATTCTCTTCTCACATGCTAGACCTTTCTGAAGAGTCTCTAGAAGAGAACATCGAAACATGTGCAGCTTACCTAGCTCGCATGGCTAAACTAAACATGACAATCGAGATCGAACTTGGTTGTACTGGTGGTGAAGAAGACGGCGTTGATAACTCTGATATGGACGCATCTGAGCTTTACACTTCTCCTGAAGATGTTGCATACGCATACGAGAAACTAAACGCAGTTAGCCCACGTTTCACTATCGCAGCTTCTTTCGGTAACGTACACGGTGTTTACCAAGCTGGTAACGTTGTACTTACTCCAACTATCCTGCGTGACTCTCAAGCATACTGTGCTGAGAAGTTTGGCATTGCAGCTGACGCTCTTAACTTCGTATTCCACGGTGGTTCTGGTTCTTCTGAAGCAGAAATCCAAGAGTCTATCGGTTACGGCGTTATCAAAATGAACATCGATACTGATACTCAGTGGGCTTCATGGGATGGCGTTCGTACTTACGAAGCTGAGAACCGTGATTTCCTACAAGGTCAAATCGGTAACCCAACTGGCGAAGCTGCTCCAAACAAGAAGTTCTACGATCCACGCGTATGGCTACGTGCTGGTCAGTCTTCAATGGTTACTCGTCTTGAGAAAGCATTCGCTGACCTTAACGCTGTAGACGTACTATAATTCTTTGAATTAAGTACTCTTTAAGTTTTAAAAGCCCGCTCATTGAGCGGGTTTTTTTATGTCTGATAAAAACTTGTACTAAATATGTGAAAAACCTAGCGTGCGGTGAATAAATTTCGTAGTCTTTTAGTTATCGGTATTTGTGTTTATTGGTAAGTTTTATTAATTCAAAAGCTTACATAAATATGACTTTGCAATCTGTCAAAGATAGGATATCGTGCCGAAAAATTGAACTTGGTTCAGTTTATAAAAAAGGACTTGGCTTTAATTTACTTTTAACACAACGACTTAACGTGAAATATACGGTTTATTTTGTTGTTGGGTAAGTTTGGCTTAAGGCAGTTTAGCTCATAGCATATTATATAGAGGATGCACATTATGGCTGATAGTTCGACAGCGATTGAGACTCCACTTGTGGATGGTCTGTCTCACGCAGAACAGTGGTTAACAAATAACTCAGATCTGTTTATTCAATACGGTGTAAACATTATCTCAGCACTGATAATTCTATTTATTGGTAACCTTATTGTTAAAGCAGTAGCGAATAGCGTGTCTAAGGTTCTTCAGAAGAAGAAAATGGACCGAGCAGTTGTGGAGTTCGTCCATGGTTTAGTTCGTTACTTGTTGTTTGTTATTGTTTTAATTGCTGCACTTGGTCGTCTAGGCGTTCAAACTGCATCTGTGGTTGCTGTTATTGGTGCGGCTGGTTTAGCGGTAGGCTTAGCGTTACAAGGCTCACTATCTAACTTTGCAGCTGGTGTACTTATCGTTGCATTCCGTCCATTCAAGTCTGGTGACTACGTGGAAATTGGTGGTGTAGCAGGTTCGGTTGATTCAATTCAAATCTTCCAAACCGTTCTAACAACGCCAGACAACAAGATGGTTGTAGTACCGAACGGTAGCGTTATTGGTAGCCCAATTACTAACTACTCTCGTCATGATACGCGTCGTATTGATCTAATGATTGGTGTTTCTTACAACGCTGATCTTCAAAAGACAAAAGCGCTACTGACTAAGATCTGTGAATCTGATGAGCGTGTACTGAAAGAGCCTGGCGTTCAAGTTGGTGTTCACACACTAGCGGATTCCTCAGTTAACTTTGTCGTTCGTCCATGGGTTAGCACTGCAGAGTACTGGAATGTTTACTTCGACCTGATGCAAGCAATCAAAGAAGGCTTGGATAATGAAGGTATCGAAATCCCATTCCCGCAAGTGGATGTACACATGAATAAGGTAGAAGCTTAATTTCTAGTTAGTTTTTCTAGCTATAAGCTTTTATAAAGAAAGGCGGATAACTTAGGTTATCCGCCTTTTTTTTGATGAGTTAAGTTTGTGGATGACTCAATATGAACGGATTTAGCTGTACTGCTCAATGAGTCCATTGGCGAGTACAAGTGCAATCGCGAACATCATGGTTGCTACCGCGATATCGATGCCTTTCTTAACTTTGGGTTTCGATAGCGTTGGGCCTAGCTTTGCAGCGCCTAATGACAAAGAGTAAAACCATACGAATGAAGCTAAGATAGTCCCCATAGCAAAAGCTATTCTATCGTTGCCTTCAAACTGCCCGCCTATGGATCCAAGAATCACTACAGTATCTAAATAAAGATGCGGGTTTAATACGGTTACTGCCAATGCACCTAAAACAACGGTGCGCTTACCGCGAGCCAGTATCTCACCCTTTGATTCATCACTAGTACGTGTTTTGAACGCACTGCGCAGTGACAATAAACCATAAACGGTTAGGAATGCGATACCACCCAGTGTCACTGAGGTGAGCAGTAATTCATTTTGCGATAGGATCGCTCCGCCACCAAAGATACCCAATGAAATGAACAAGGTATCGAGTAGGCTACAAATCGTCGCTGTGGTTAGGTGGTGATTGCGTTTAATCCCTTGATTTAAGACGTACGCGTTCTGAGCGCCAATAGGGATGATCATGCTCGCCCCTAGACCAAAACCTTGTAATAAAACCCAAAAATTCATTTCAACCTCCACTTAATTAACGATATTTACGTGCTATATGGCGAAGATACTCTGACACTTTAAATAAGTATAATTAATGATTTTAATCTATTATTAGAGTTGCTAATGTTGGTGGTAGTTAGGTCAAAAAGGAAGCAAGTTGATGCGTGGATTGGATTATAAATGGATAGAAGCACTGGACGCGGTGGTGAAACAACGTAGTTTTGAAAGGGCAGCCGAGCAGTTATATATCTCCCAGTCTGCGGTGTCTCAACGCATCAAACAACTGGAAAAATGGTTAGCACAGCCTGCTCTGGTAAGAGAGAGCCCACCAAGGCCAACACCAGCAGGAAAAAAACTGTTGGGTTTGTATCGTCGTGTTCGCTTGTTAGAGCACGAGCTTGTCCCAGAGTTAATGAACGAAGAGGGAGCTCAACCTCTTTCTCTGTCTATTGCGACCAATGCTGATAGCTTGGCGACATGGTTGCTTCCTGCGTTATCTGATGTGATGAATTCACGTCAAGTTGAGTTGAACCTCGCGATTCATGGTGAATCAAGAACCATTGAGAAGATTAAAAGTGGTGAGGTTGCTGGGGCAATCAGCCTCGAACCTCAACCTATTCCGGGTTGCAGTGCGGACTATCTTGGAAGAATGGATTATGTGTGTGTGGCGAACCCTAGCTTCCATCAACGCTACTTCTCTGATGGAGTGAACTATTCGACACTAACCAAAGCCCCTGCGGTTTCGTACGACCAATACGATGATCTGCATAAGAAATTTTTGCATGATCATTTTAACGTCCCGAGAGATAGCGTGATCAATCATACTGTCGGCAGTTCAGAAGCATTTGTACGCTTGGCATTGTCGGGTGTTGCCTACTGTTTGATTCCTCGATTGCAGATTATCGAGGAGCTAGAGTCTGGTGCTTTGATTGATATTACGCCTGGCTTTTTATTGTCTTACCGAATCTATTGGCACCATTGGCAATTAGAAAGCGGGGTACTGAAAGAGATCTCTCAAGCGATATTAAATTATGCCCACAACCACTTACCTCAGTAAACTGTTGGTTTTTGCAGCGTCAAAGTTGTGTTAGAAGTCCTGTCGCGGGATTGGTTATGTGACAAATTGCTCTATGATAAAAGAACATTTGTTCAGCATAGGTCTACCTAATGAAGTTTGTACCAAAGATGTTAGCAACGTCTCTTACTCTTACTGCAGCATTGAGTGCTGTGAGTTTTCCATCATTGGCTGACTCGCCATCTTTTCCGCATATTTCAACGACAGGCTATGGTGAAGTGATCGCGACACCAGACATGGCGACATTTTCAGTTAGAGTCGTGGAATCGACGATGACTGCTGAGCAGGCTAAAAATACCGTTGATAAAGTGGTGACTGGCTTTCTAAATAAGCTACATCAAGCGGGTGTTGATGAGGCGAGTGTACACAGCTCTAACCTGTATTTATCTCCTCAATATCATTACCCGAAAAATGGTAAACCTGAACTGGTTGGTTACCGTGCGTCACGTAATGTGACCGTTCAAGTGAATGAGCTAGCCAACTTAAATGACTACATGGATATTGCCATCGGGCAGGGTATTAACCAGATCGATAATATCCAACTTCAGGTTCGTGACCAAGCTAAGTATCAGGAGCAAGCGCGCTTGGAGGCCATTAAAGATGCGACATCAAAAGCTAAATCATTAGCGAGCGGTTTTGAGCGCGAGTTAGGTGATGTCTGGCGCATAGATTACAACGCACAATCTTCTCAGCCTGTATTGATGCGTTCAATGGCAATGGATGCGAGAACCGAGTCGAATTCTTATGAAGATTCAACGATCACTATTCGTGATCGAGTGAATGTGATCTACCAACTAGAAGAGTAGTGAACATACCTCTGGAAGGGATTAGATCATCATGATCTATTTACCTACAGTAGGCCAAATACTAAAAAGGCTCTCATTACGAGAGCCTTTTCTATTTTTACTTATGATCTAATTCGATGATTAGTGAAGTAGACGAGCACGAATTGTGCCTTCGATCTCTTTCAGTTTAAGCAGAGCTTCTTCTGAACGATTCGCTTCCACGTCGATAACCACATAACCCATATCTGCTGCAGTTTGTAAGTACTGACCTGCGATGTTAATCCCTTCCTCTGCGAAGATGGTGTTAATTTGAGTTAGGATACCCGGACGGTTTTCGTGAATGTGCAGCAGGCGAGAAGCACCTGTATGCAATGGTAATGATACTTCAGGGAAGTTAACACTTGATAGCGTTGAGCCATTATCAGAGTATTTTGCAAGCTTACCTGCTACTTCAACACCGATGTTCTCTTGTGCTTCCTGAGTTGAACCACCCACGTGAGGCGTTAGGATCACGTTATCGAACTGCATCAATGGTGACTCAAATGGGTCAGCATTGGTTTTAGGTTCTGTTGGGAATACATCGATTGCTGCACCTGAAAGGTGACCAGAATCTAGAGCGCCGCACAGAGCTGGGATATCTACTACCGTGCCACGTGCTGCATTGATAAAGATAGAACCAGGCTTCATGCGCTCGAACTCTTCTTTACCCATCATGTTCTTCGTTTCATTGGTTTCAGGTACGTGCAAAGAGATCACGTCACACTTGTTCAGCAAGTCAGTCATGGTATGAACTTGAGTTGCGTTACCCAAAGACAGTTTGTTTTCGATATCGTAAAAGTAAACTCGCATACCCAGGTTTTCAGCAATAATACCTAGCTGAGTACCAATGTGACCGTAGCCAATAATACCTAAACGCTTACCACGAGCTTCGTAAGAGTTGTCAGCACTCTTTTTCCAGATACCACGGTGAGCAAGAGCATTCTTCTCTGGGATACCGCGTAGTAGCAATAGAACTTGACCAAGAACTAGCTCAGCAACGCTTCGAGTATTTGAGAACGGTGCATTGAAAACAGGTATACCGCGTTTTGCTGCCGCTTGAAGGTTAACCTGGTTAGTACCAATACAGAAACAACCGACTGCAACTAGCTTTTCAGCTGCATCAATAACTTCTTGGGAGATGTTGGTGCGAGAACGGATACCAATGAAATGAGCATCTTTCACTGCTTCAAGAAGTTCATCTTCAGGTAGTGAGCCTTTATGGTACTCAATGTTTGTGTAACCAGCGGCTTGCAGTACTTCTACAGAAGAAGGGTGAAGACCCTCTAGAAGTAGAATTTTAATTTTTTCTTTTTCCAGTGAAACTTTGGCCATTGTTCTCGTCCTTAAAATGGAAAGGTTGGGCAAATGCGGCGCACGTGCTACAAAACGGCTAAAAGAGGAACTTATTCACCATTTTGTCAGGAGACAAACGTTTTCCCTGTGCGTCTTCTGAACAATAAAGTAACAAAAAAAAAATGTTTTGGGTAAGAAAATTACGGAATAAGACATAATTTTACGGGCGAAAAGCAAAAAAAACGGCGCCCTTGGGCACCGTATGTAATGAAGTAACAGAAAAACTCAATCTTCTATTATTTATTCTTCAATTTTTGCACCTTCAGGTGTGCCTGTGATAACCACATCAGCACCACGGTGAGCAAATAGACCAACCGTAACCACACCAGCGATACCGTTGATGATATCTTCTAATTGTTTCGGGTTTTCGATCGCCATGCCGTATACATCTAGGATCACGTTGCCATTATCAGTGGTGCAACCTTCGCGGTAAACTGGGTCACCACCAAGCTTTACTAGTTCACGTGCAACATATGAACGTGCCATCGGGATAACTTCAACAGGCAATGGGAATTTACCCAACACATCAACGGCTTTAGTACCGTCAACAATACAAATAAACTTATCAGAGATAGCCGCTACGATTTTTTCACGAGTCAAAGCAGCACCGCCGCCTTTGATCATGTCGCGTGAATCGTTGATCTCATCTGCGCCATCAACATAGATGTCTAACTTGAATACGTCATTACACTCAAATACTTTGATTTCTAGCGCTTCTAGTTTTTCAGTAGAGGCTACAGAGCTTGAAACCGCACCTTTGATTTTTTCTTTCATTGTGCCTAGTGCGTCGATGAAGTGATTTACTGTAGAGCCAGTACCTACACCTACAATGCTGCCTTCTTCAACATATTGAAGTGCTGCCCAGCCAGCTGCTTTTTTCATTTCATCTTGAGTCATGCCATTCTCCTGAATAAGGTCTTGCGCTTTGAATTAATCGTTCGCGTATTGAAGTTAACGTTTGGATATCGAGGTTAACGTTTGCGGCGCGATTATAGCGCTTTAATGGCTGTTTTCCCATTGCCAAGTCTTACTCGGAGTCACGATTTTAGGTAACGGAATGTCCCATTCTTCAATTGGCAGTGTATCGACATGCTGGCAATCATGAGCCAAACCAATTGGCGTTGCGCCTTCACCAGTCTCAAACCATCGAGCCAAGGTACGATCGTAATATCCGCCGCCCATGCCTAAGCGATGCCCTTGAGAGTCAAAGCCCACTAATGGTGTGAGAATAAGATCGAGTTGTTGGCATGGTTTGACGAGTAATTGATTCATCTGAGGTTCAACGATTCCGTACTTATTCAAAACCGTCGGTGTGCTTAGCGAGTAGTGCAGAAACAGCAGGTGTCCGGCCGAGAAGGGGTGCAATACTGGTAAATAAGTTTGCTTGCCTTGCGCCCATAACCATTCAATTAAAGGCTGGGTATCGAGTTCGCCATCAATGGAAATATAGAGGGCGATATGTTGAGCTGACTGAATCTCATCAAGCTGAGAGCACTGCTTAACTAAGTCTATACCGGATTGAGTTTGTTGGTCGCCAGATAAGGCATTGCGTTTGATACGGATCTGTTTGCGAAATTCGCTGCGTGTGAGCGTCTTCATAAGAAGGGATACCCCAAAGTGCCGTTGAGAATAGATGGCCCTTGAACCAGCGAGTTCAAGGCGGATCAGCAATGATTACCGTAGGCTTCTCGGCGGACCGAGCATGCTCAATAGCACTCAAGTACTAACCCTTAGGGATTGCTTATCGGCTCGGGGACGTGAATCCTCTGACAAACACTCCAGGGTAAATTTTGTGTACGCTATTGCTGTCCGTGCTTAACTTTACTGAGGACATCTGAAAGTGATGTCGTGAGCTGTTCCATTCGCTCGGTCAGTGCGTTTTGTTCATCATTTGCTTCAAACTTCTTGGTTTGTAATTCATAGCAAATGTTCAGAGCTGCGATCGTTAGCAGCTTCACTTCATTGGTTACCTTAGTACGTTCAGCCATCTCTTTCAATCGATTATCAAGATCGGCCGCCGCTGCAATCAATGACTCTTCTTGCCCTGGGGGACAATTCACTCGAGTCAGTTTTCCTAATATTTCAACGTCTACCGCTTGATTACTCATGATGGATGAACTCTTTAACGCACTATTTAAGGCTGTTGCCCTTTATCATATTTTTACAAAGAAAAAGTGCAAGTACCGATGAGGAAGCAATCTCCTCTGAGGGAGAAACTATAGGTAAACCGCTATTAAGATTCAAGCTTTTCAGAGTGACTGTTTGTAAATGAGAGCTTGAGCACACAGTAATTCAGCAAATTGAACAATTGGTAGTCAGTCATCCTTCAATTGCTCAGGATCGATACTTATCAGAATTGGGGTGAAGTGGTACGATTATACTATCGATATAAAGAATAACTGAGCGAGCTATCTGATGAGCGAAACTACTTTACCTGATTACCTAACGGTTGCGACTGAACTTCAATCGGCAAGCCTAGCCGTAAACCCTGCTGAGATGCATGGTTTATTAACGGGTATGTTGAGCGGAGGCTTAAACCTGGCAGATAAAAGCTGGCAACCACTGATCTTTGATTACACCAATGAAGGTATGGGCTGGCCAGATCGCGCATTAACGCTAGCGGAAGCGACATTAAAAGTAACGACCAGCGAAATCACAGGTTCAGGCATGGAGCTGTCTATGTTGTTGCCGGACGAAGACGCAAGCGCAAGCCTGTTTGATCTTGCTGACGGTGTGTCTGATTGGATTAACCACTTTATTTCTGGTTTAGGCTTAGTTGGCGCTAAATTGAATAAAGCGTCTGACGGTACCAAAGAAGCTTTGACTGATCTTGAAGAGATGGCAAAGCTGGGTATCGATGAAGAAGATGATATGGAAGAGCAAGCGCAGCTTCTAGAGCACGTTATTGAACACGTAAAAGCGTGTGCACTAACCATTCATGCTGAATTCGGTGCTCGCCCATCTGAAGATGCGGCTCCAACCATTCATTAATCCGCTTGTCGGTTTGAGGTTATAATGGCTCAGTATGATGTTGTAATTGCTGGTGGCGCAATGGCAGGGGCGACCTTAGCCCTTGCTCTGAATCACCTTAGTCAAGGTTCACTGTCGATCGCGGTAGTAGAGCCTTATCAGGTTGATCATCAAGCTCACCCTGGTTTTGATTCTCGTTCGATCGCTTTGTCTTATGGCACGGTACAGATCCTTGATTCTTTGCATTTGTGGCAATCTATCGCACCGGTAGCAACCCCGATTAAAGATATTCATGTATCGGATAGAGGGCATGCCGGAATGACGGACATCTACAGTGAAGAGCTTGCTGTTGATGCGCTTGGCTACGTGGTGGAGTTGGCGGATGTGGGGCGAATCTATCAGCAGAAGCTTGAGTCCGAAGCTGCAATTACGATGCTTTGCCCTGAGTCTGTCAGTAAAGTCGAACGTGAAGAGTTGCAAACGACGATTGAACTGACAAGTGGGCAAACAGTAACAACTAAGTTATTGGTTGCAGCTGACGGTGCTATCTCAACCTGTTGTCAGCAACTCAATATCTCATTGAGTGAGCATGACTTTGAACAAGTTGCGGTGATTGCCAATATCGTGGCGAGCGAACCTCATCAAGGTCGAGCATTTGAGCGTTTTACTCATCATGGGCCAGTCGCTCTCTTACCGATGAGTGACAACCGTTTGTCGCTGGTTTGGTGTTTGTCACCGGAGCAAGCGCAAAAAGTGGTGACGCTAAACGACAACGAATTTATTGAGCAGTTGCAGAGTGACTTTGGTTGGCGACTTGGCCGACTCGAGAAGGTAGGCAAGCGTGCCAGTTACCCACTGATTCTTCGTCATCGTCAGCAAAATATCTCTCATCGATTTGCGATTATTGGTAATGCCGCTCAAACGCTTCACCCAATTGCAGGACAAGGTTTTAATCTTGGCATCCGTGATGTGGCTTCCTTGGCGGAAGAGTTGTGTACCCAACTCGATGATGTTGGGCGTTACAATGGTCTTGTTAACTTTAGAAAGCGTAGAGAACAAGATAGAGACACGACGATTACGCTGACATCAAGCCTAGTTCATTTATTCTCAAACGATTTTTTGACCGCTCGCATTGGGCGTAATCTTGGGTTAGCCGTAATTGATAACCTTCCACCACTTAAAGGTCCACTTTTGCGTCATACGCTTGGCCTAGTAGAAAGATAAGGTAGAAAAATAATGATGCAAAGTGTTGATATCGCGATTGTTGGTGGAGGCATGGTTGGCCTAGCGCTTGCTGCTGCGTTGAAAGACAGTGACCTAAGAATTGCCGTCATTGAAGGCAGGGCACCCAGTGAAGGGCTTAGCGAATTGCCTGATGTGCGTGTGTCGGCATTGAGCCGCTCTAGTGAAGTGATTCTTCGTAACTTAGGCGCATGGCAAGGCATTGAACAAAGACGTGCTGCACCTTACCAAGCGATGGAGGTGTGGGAACAAGATAGCTTTGCTCGTATTGAGTTTGACTCGACACGTTTGGCTCAGCCGAATCTCGGTCATATTGTTGAGAACCGTGTGATTCAACTCGCACTGCTTGATCAGGTGAAGAAGCAAGATAATGTCAGCCTGTACATGCCCGCGACGTGCAAAACGATGGCGATTGGTGAAAGCGAAGCATGGCTAACGCTAGATAATGGCCAAGCACTGACCGCTAAGTTGGTTGTTGGAGCGGACGGCGCAAACTCTTGGGTTCGCAAACAACAAGATATTCCATTAACACATTGGGATTACGGACACAGCGCGATTGTCGCGAATATCAAGACCACAGAGCAACACCACAGCGTTGCTCGTCAGATATTCACACCACAAGGGCCATTGGCATTCCTACCAATGCAGCCAAGCCACATGAGTTCGATAGTTTGGTCTACGGAGCCTAATCGTGCCGAGAAGCTTGTATCCATGTCGGATGCTGATTTTAATAAGCAGCTAACGGCAGAGTTCGACTCAAAGCTTGGATTATGCGAAGTGGTTGGTGACCGTTTTGCCTTCCCACTGCGCATGCGCTATGCACGTGACTTTGCGGTGGAGCGTGTGGCTTTGGTTGGTGATGCTGCTCATACGATTCATCCGTTAGCAGGGCAAGGCGTGAACCTTGGCCTATTAGACGCAGCAAGCTTAGCGCAAGAGCTGTTAACGCTATGGGCTGCTGGCGAGGACATTGGTACTAAACGTAACCTTCGTGGCTATGAACGCTGGAGAAAAGCTGAGGCGGCGAAGATGATTGCTTCAATGCAGGGCTTTAAAGATCTGTTTGAAGGCGATAACCCAGCCAAGAAGCTGATTCGTGGCATCGGTATGAAGCTCGCGGGCCAATTACCGGGGGCGAAAGATGAGATCATGAAGCGAGCACTGGGTTTGTCAGGCAATCTTCCTGATCTAGCCAAGCGTCCAGTTACGCACCAATAATCGTGAATCAACAATCGCGCACGGGTGAGCCGTTGTTGATGGTCAGCAGCTGGATCTGATTGCCATTGACTCAATCTGAACACGAAAAAAGGGTTGGCATTATGCCAACCCTTTTTGTTTTTAATTCTGTAGAGAATCAGGTCATGCGTATGCGCAGCGCAGTTTCATGATTTCACTATTTATTTCTTTTACCGTTTGAAAGTGACGCCTTTCTGCTCGGTCTGGCAGCACGAGTTTACCGTTATCAAACTCAAATTTGCCTACGCCGTAAATGTAGATTCGTCCTTTGAAAAGTCGACTTACATGTTTAGCAATCATACTCGGTGTATAGCGCTTAAACAGTCTCATTTTAATTATCCTTATATTTACCTAGCCTGCATATTATAGAAAAACTCCGAGATAATAATTGTGATAAGCATGGAGTAATATGCAGTAGAGTTGACGTGAATTAGATATTTGTGCTGTTCTAAGCACTTTCTTCAGTAAATATCTATTTTTACGTGAGCTCCTCCCCAAAATAATACTGAGTAGTGAACTGCTGTGAACTTTCCTGTTCGGTATTAAGCAGTGATAATGTTACAAGTATAAGAATAGGCGGGATTTTTTTGTTTGTGTAATCAAATTGTAAATTTTTGACAAAAAAAAGCCCGTCTAAAACGGGCGAATAGTCACAGATGCATTACACAAAAGTGGATACTGATGTTACTCAGTGGATTCACTTGTACTGATTTGCTTAAAAGCGAGTCAGTAAATTTACAATAACGTAAATTCGCCCTTGTGACTACTTATGCTTTTATTTTGAGTAACTATTTATTATTGGTATGTTCTTCTTATGACGAACTTCACACTAAAAATGTATTCAATGAAAATTTGTACTTAAGTTTGCGAACGATGACTCGATCGAAAAGGTCATCGACTGATGTCAGCAACGATTGGTGCGCAAAGGGTCATAAGATCATTGGGATCCAGCGCAATACCAGCCATTCGATCACCCGAGCTAATAGTAACCGTCGAGTTTTTTTGAATTGAAGGATCAAAAATGATCGGCATGTATCTCTTTAGAGCAAGAGGGCCAACACATCCAGCCTTAAAGCCTGTGATCGTTTCAACATCAGCGAGTGATACACAGGTCATTCGACGGCAATTCAGTACCGAGCGTACTTTCTTGGGGTCGACAGAGCGATCTCCAGCAGTACAGGCCAACGCATATTGGTTGCCCATATCCTTGAGCAGGATACACTTCACCATTTGAGAGGCGTCGATGCCTCGCTCTTGAGCTGTCTCTTCGATGCTGGTGGTTGGTTTACTTTGCATCAGCAGGCGATAGTTCACCTGCTGTTGATCCAGCCATCGTGTAATCAGTGTTTCCACGTGGTTACTCGTCGTCAAGGCTGTAAGGCAGTGGCAGGATATTCCATGTTTGATCAGGTTGCGCGGTCAGTCGAAGCTGAACATCGTCATCAAGGTTGTTTGGCAGTACCATCAAACCAATCGCTTGGTTATTAGCAAATTGATAGACGTTTAATAGTCGGCCTGCACCACGCCAGTTTTCACCCACGCTGCGTTCTAGTTCAATCGTATTTTCAAGAGACAGTACATCTGAAGTCGTTCCAGAGACAATGCGCATCTCACGCTTGTTCATGCCACGGTACTTGGCACGAGCAACCGTTTCTTGACCTGTGTAGCATCCCTTTGAAAAGCTGATACCGCCAATCGCTTGTAGGTTAAGAGCTTGAGGGATGTGCTCGTTTTGATCTGCTTTTGATAGGTTAGGCTGAGCATCAAGAATTTCATGATACTGCCAAAGCGCTTCTGATACTTTTTCAGCTGAGCTGCTTGATACCAAGGCTTCTGCTGCTTCTTGAGTAACAAGTAGAGCCCAACGGTTGTCTGAGACTTGAACGGCTGTACCACCAGAGATAGCACGCACTTTACCTTGACCCTCTGCAATCGAATCAACGTATTGGTTCGCTGAAGTACCCATGATTCCGATAACAACGTCAGACGTCTGCTCGATATCAATTTTAGAGAACACGGCGTATTTCTTGATTTCAACTAACTCGACTTCAATTGCCGATTTAGGCTGCATAAGAGCGTAACCACCATTGTGGTGGAACAAACGAAAGATACTCCAAACCTTTCCTTTCGCATCACAATGCGCGCCTAATGTAGAATCATCATTAGGAAGAGTGACGACATCGCACGTTACTTGACCTTGTAGGTACGACTTTTTGTCATCGCCTATCATGGTGATTGCGCTCCAGTCTGACACGTGTGTGATCATCAGTTCTGGAAGCGATTCATTTTGCGTATGAGCGAGCGGCTGAAATGTGTTTTTCCAATCCATTTTATCTTTCCTAAGAATTTTATTTGGCTCTATGTTAATCCGGTTCTGTTTCTTTGTCAGCCTAGGTTTTTTTGTGAGCTTAGATAGGGACTGTGACTCACATAGTAGTTGCAGAGCGTATGACTTGTTACACTCCGAGAAAGAAAAATTATAGGTGAGGATAGCCAATGTACACTGCAGAGCAGAAAGCACGAATTAAATGGGGTTGCCGTCGTGGCATGTTAGAACTTGATGTAGTCATCATGCCATTTTTTGAAGAGTGTTTTGATTCATTGCAAGAGCAGGAACAGCGTGAGTTTGTTTCTCTACTTGAGTGTGATGACCCAGATTTGTTTACTTGGGTTATGGGACATGGGCGCAGTGAAAATCTAGGCCATGCTTCAATGGTTGATAAAATTGTCGCGCATAACCTCAGCAAGGTTCGTTAAGCTTCAGCTTAAACCTTCATATTCCGCATTATTTGCAAAAGGCACTGTTTTTGGGTGCCTTTTGTTTTTCATTGTCTTTTCTTCTATCCCACTCGTTGTTGCCCTCTATTGTTTAGCTCTAATGTTCCGTTTGTTTAAAGCCAATCATGTAATCTTGAATACAGCACATGGATGCTTTGATTATAAAGAAGATGGCGAGATTCGATTCAATGACCAATCCTACACACTTAAGTCCGTTGATAAGATCTGGGCACAGTTTTTCGTCAAACTAAAATTCGAATGTGGGCATTCGGTAATACTTTGGCGTGATAGTTGTCGTGAGCGTGAATATCGCCACTTTCTGGCGAACTTACAACGATCGCACGAGGTAAATGAGGACGCGAGATAAAAGAAAAAGGAGCACTAGGCTCCTTTTCGTTTGATTGCGTTTAGTTGATTAGCTAATAGCTTTCAAATAATGATTACGACTGGTTTCTCTCTGGCGTCAGAATCGTTGGGCCACTGTCTTTTGCAAGTTCTGGGTAATCCAACGTGTAGTGTAAGCCGCGGCTCTCTTTACGTTGCATCGCACAGCGAACCATTAGCTCAGCCACTTGTAGCAAGTTACGCAGTTCTAATAGGTTGTTCGAAACCTTAAAGTAGCTGTAGTACTCATGAGTTTCTTGCTGCAGCATCTGAATACGGCGCATTGCACGTTCTAGACGTTTATCCGTTCGAACAATACCCATGTAATCCCACATGAACAGTCTTAGCTCGTGCCAGTTGTGCTGAATGATCACTTCTTCATCACTGTTGGTGACTTGGCTTTCGTCCCATGCAGGCAGTTCGGCGCACAGTTGAGATTGGTCGATGTTTTCAACGATATCTTTTGCTGCTGCCCAAGCATACACTACACATTCAAGCAGTGAGTTTGACGCCATGCGGTTCGCACCGTGTAAGCCGGTGTAACTCACTTCACCAATCGCATATAAGTTAGTTAAGTCGGTTTGACCTTGCTTATTCACCATCACACCACCGCAGGTATAGTGCGCAGCTGGTACGATAGGGATTGGCTCTTTGGTCATATCAATCCCTAAATCCATCAAACGAGTATGGATCATTGGGAAATGCGTTGTGATGAATTCTTCAGGCTTGTGGCTGATATCAACATACATGCAGTCAGCACCTAGGCGCTTCATTTCGAAGTCAATCGCACGAGCAACCACATCACGCGGAGCCAGTTCACCGCGCTCATCGAAGTCCTTCATGAAGCGAGAACCGTCTGGACGACGCAGGTAGGCACCTTCACCACGTAGTGCTTCCGTCAGTAGGAAGTTACGCGCTTCTGGGTGGAACAAGCAAGTCGGGTGGAACTGGTTGAACTCAAGGTTGGCTACACGGCAACCCGCACGCCAAGCAATAGCAATACCATCACCTGAAGAGACATCTGGGTTAGAGGTGTATTGGTAAACCTTTGAAGCGCCGCCTGTTGCTAACACAACAAATTTAGCACGCACGGTTTCAACGTGTTCTTGGTTACGGTTCCAAATGTAGGCACCGATAACTTTGTCTTTCGAACCACCAACCTTATCTTCTGTGATCAAATCTAGCGCATTGTGGCGCTCGAAGATCTCGATGTTGGGGTGATTGTTGACGTTATCTTGCAGTGAGGTTTGCATTGCCATGCCAGTTGCATCGGCAGCGTGCAGAATTCGGCGGTGGCTGTGGCCACCCTCACGAGTGAGGTGATATTTTGGTTGGCCTTCCGTGCTGTTCTCATCTTTATCAAATGGAACACCACCATCAATCAGCCATTGCACACACTCTTTAGCATTTTCAGCAATGAATTGAACTGTATCTTCTTCGCATAACCCAGCCCCAGCAATTTGAGTATCTTCTACATGAGACTCAATACTGTCCGACTCATCGAACACCGCGGCGATACCACCTTGTGCGTAATACGTCGATCCTTCGCTGCGTGGTCCTTTGCTTAATACAATTACTTTTGCATGTTCTGCTACACGTAAGGCTAATGACAAGCCTGCCGCACCACTTCCTACCACTAATACATCACACTGATGTTCACGGTTTGCGTTCATAAAACTTATTAAATCCCGGGCTATAGTCGAGTTGTCCACTCTCAATTGACGTTGTCTTGTTTTAGGAGTTTGGCTAAGACTGTTATAATCTTTCCAAAGTCATCCTAAAACGCTACACAAAATCAATGTACAGACAGCTATCTAGAAATATTTAATTGCTCAATACCATTGCTTTTGCTCAAGTTTCCCCAAATTGATAGGGATAGCTATTTTTATTACATCACATTGTGAAACAATAATGGCAAATAATTTTAAGAAAGTTGGAACTTTCGGTATTTGGCTTAGTCACAATAGTGCTCTTGTAGACGGTGGTGTCAATACTACATTTCGCATAATTAGTACCCATATCTGTGAAGGTAAGGGTTATAACAATAGGAGTACCCGCTCGAATGAACGAGCAGCTAACCGATCAAGTGTTGATTGAGCGAGTTCAGAGTGGAGATAAGCAGGCTTTTAACTTACTAGTGGTTAAGTACCAAAATAAAGTTTGTAATCTTATCTCTCGATACGTGAATAATTCCGGTGATGTACCTGACGTAGCACAAGAAGCTTTTATTAAAGCTTACCGCGCGATACCTAACTTTCGTGGCGAGAGTGCCTTCTATACATGGTTGTACCGAATTGCCGTGAACACCGCTAAAAATCATATCGTTGCCCAGAGCCGTAGGCCGCCAGCAACAGATGTAGATGCAGAAGATGCAGAATATTACGAAACAGGCAGCGCGTTAAAAGAAATATCGAACCCTGAGAACTTAACGCTGTCAAACGAATTGAAACAAGTTGTTTTTGGAGCGATTGAAGCGCTACCAGAAGACTTAAAAACTGCAATGACGTTGCGTGAGCTCGAAGGTTTGAGCTACGAAGAGATTGCAGAAGTAATGGATTGCCCTGTAGGAACCGTACGTTCGCGTATTTTCCGAGCTCGTGAAGCGGTGGAAAAGAAAATTAAGCCTCTTTTGCAACGCTAGAACTTGTAATAATTATGGTGAAAATAATGGCTGATAAAGAAAAGCTTTCGGCACTCATGGATGGTGAAACGATCGATAAAGCTCTCATTGTAGATCTCGAATCTGATCAAGAAAGCATGGATACCTGGCAGAGTTACCATCTAATTGGTGATGTTATGCGTGGGGATGCGCCAGAAACTCCAGAGTGGAACATTGCTAACAGTGTTGCGGCAGCGCTTGATAATGAGCCTGCACATAGTGTAATGCCGAACCTGCATCAAGTGCGTGTTGAACCAACTGTTGCTCCAATTGAAGAGCAGCCTAAACCTCAGCAAGCGAAGCGTCAGCTTCCTGCGTGGTTACAACAGTTTGGACAAGTTGCCGTGGCAGCGTGTGTCTCACTCGTCGTTGTACTAGGTGTTCAACAATATGGTGGCAGCGATCCTGCTGCGCCAGAGCAGTTGCCTGTACTCCAGACGATTCCATTTGCGGGTTCTGCGGAACCAGTAAGTTTAACGCGTGACTCTGTTGAAAAGCCAGCATCTGAAGCTAACTTGCAAGAGCAGCGCAAACGCGTTCATGCAATGCTAGAAGATTATGAGCTGCAGCTAAGATTAAACAGTGATGCATCGCCAATGCAAGATGCACATCTAGAATCGGACATTGAATGAAGAAAATCCTGGTCAGTGCACTGACACTGTTCAGCTTGATGTCTCCAACAGCCTTTGCAGAGGAACCCACTGCAAAGGCGTTGTTACATCAGATGAACGAGGCCAGTCAGCATCTAAATTACGAACTCTCCTACATTTTGATCAAGAAGAGCAGTATTGAACCTCTTGTTTATCGCCATGCGGTTAACGACGACCAACAACTCGCGCACCTTGTTTACTTGAGCGGGCCTATCCGTGAAGTTATTCGACGTGGTGATGAAGTCAGTTATATTGAACCGGGCACAGAACCGTTTACCATTCAATCTGGCAGTATGGTTGCCCCTGTTATTCCGATGATTAATCGAGATATTGACGCGCTCAACGACTATTACGATTTCGTTAAAGTTGGTCGTGCTCGTGAAGCTGGAAGTACTACGCAAGTATTGCGCGTGGTGCCGAAAGATGGCCTTCGTTACTCTTACGTCGTTTGGGTAGACGAAAAAACGAGTCTTCCTTTGCGTGCCGATCTGTTGGATCGTGATGGCGAAGTGCTTGAACAGTATCGTACTATCTCTTTCGTGGTGAACGATAAGATTGCTGAGGCAATGGGGGGCTTGAATAGCGCTCAACTGCCGAAAGTCTTATCACTGCCGGAAGGCTTAGTGAGTGAAACTAACTGGCAAGCCTCTTGGATTCCTGAAGGATTTAAGTCAAAAGAGCTTAGTCGTTATCCAATGGCTGCGACCGATAAAATGGTTGAAAGCCAACTTTTCAGTGATGGGTTGTTTAGCTTTTCAGTTTATATCGCCGATAAAGACGAACATTCATTGAAAGGGCAGTTGGTACGCCAAGGACGCAGAACCTTACACAGCTTAGTGATTGGTGACAAAGAGATCTCTGTGGTGGGTGATATTCCACCAGCAACGGCCAAACGTATTGCGCAATCAGTTACGTTCAATAAACCGGTACCAGCGCAATGATGACGGCGCTGGCAACCGTTAGCTCGGTTGAACAAAGCGGTCAACAATACTTTGTTCAACTGAGCTGCGAACAACAAACCAGTTGCAGCAGCTGCTCATCTCAAAAAAGCTGCGGAACGGGTATTGTTACCAAGGCTGTTGGTAATAAATCCTTGTTTTGGCAGCTTAAAACCAAAAGTTTAGTTAAAGCCGGACAGATCGTGGAAATTGGCTTTCCAGAAAAAAGCCTACTGCAGTCTGCGGCTATTGTTTACCTCATTCCACTTTTCATGTTGATGATTGGTGCTGGTTTTGGACAACTCTTGTTGCAACCCTTACTCCAAGGGGGCGAGGGCATTGTTATCTTAAGCGCTGCTCTGTTTACTGCTGGTGGCATTGCCTTAGCTAAGCGGTTAGCCAAACCTATGGAAGACAAATCCAAGCAAGAAGTCGTCTTGATTCGAATCCTAGGCGAGCCTCTCGTCTAATTTATGATGCTTCTTGCCCTTAAATTGGGTAGAATCTGCCAACTTGATTGAAATGCCGCCACCAATGCTGACTGTAGATTGGACGCGTCGCGGCTTTCTTATTATCCCTATTCAAAGAGTTTAGTCACACCAAGCCTATGAAGCACATTCGTAATTTTTCGATTATCGCCCACATCGACCACGGTAAGTCGACCCTTTCTGACCGCTTAATCCAAGTTTGTGGAGGGTTAAGTGAACGTGAGATGGCAGCTCAAGTCCTCGATTCTATGGATATAGAACGCGAGCGTGGTATTACAATTAAAGCGCAGAGTGTGACTTTAGATTACAAAGCGAAAGATGGTGAAACTTACCAACTTAACTTTATCGACACTCCAGGACACGTAGATTTCTCTTACGAAGTATCTCGTTCTCTAGCCGCTTGTGAAGGCGCGCTATTGGTTGTGGATGCTGGTCAAGGTGTTGAAGCACAAACTCTAGCAAACTGTTACACCGCGATCGAAATGGAACTGGAAGTAGTGCCAATCTTGAACAAGATTGACTTACCTGCTGCTGAACCTGAGCGTGTTGCTGAAGAAATCGAAGAGATCGTTGGTATCGATGCGATGGAAGCGACGCGTTGTTCTGCAAAAACCGGTATCGGTGTTGACGACGTTCTTGAAAACATCGTAACAGCTATCCCACCACCGGAAGGTGATCCAGACGCGCCACTACAAGCGTTGATCATCGACTCTTGGTTCGATAACTACTTAGGCGTTGTTTCTTTGGTTCGTATCAAGAACGGTAAGCTGAAGAAGAACGACAAGATTAAAGTAATGTCGACAGACCAAGTTTGGGGTGTTGACCGTCTAGGTATCTTCACACCTAAGCAAATCGACACAACAGAGCTAAATACTGGCGAAGTTGGTTGGGTTGTTTGTGGTATTAAAGACATCCTTGGCGCACCTGTTGGTGATACGTTGACGCTTGCAAAAGGCGGTAGCACAGAACGTCTGCCTGGTTTCCAAAAAGTGAAGCCTCAGGTATACGCAGGTCTATTCCCAGTATCGTCTGATGACTACGAAAACTTCCGTGACGCACTAGGCAAACTAAGCCTGAACGATGCATCACTGTTTTACGAACCAGAAAGTTCAGCAGCACTTGGCTTTGGTTTCCGTTGTGGCTTCTTAGGAATGCTTCACATGGAGATCATCCAAGAGCGTTTAGAGCGTGAATACGACCTAGACCTAATCACAACGGCACCAACCGTAGTGTACGAAGTTGTAAAAACAGATGGCACAATTCTTTACGTCGATAGCCCGGCTAAACTGCCTGCGACTAATGATGTAGAAGAGATTCGTGAGCCTATCGCTCGTTGTAATATCCTTGTTCCGTCGGAATACCTAGGTAACGTAATTACCTTATGTGTAGAAAAACGTGGCGTGCAAGTTGATATGGTTTATCACGGTAAGCAAGTTGCTGTGACGTACGACCTGCCAATGGCAGAAGTGGTTCTAGACTTCTTCGACCGTTTGAAATCAACATCTCGTGGCTATGCGTCACTGGATTACAACTTCCAACGTTTTGAAATGTCGAACATGGTTCGTGTTGACGTATTGCTTAATGGCGAAACGGTTGATGCACTGGCTATCATTACGCACAAAGACATTGCTCAGTCTCGTGGTCGTCTACTGGTTGAGAAGATGAAAGAATTCATCCCTCGTCAGATGTTCGATATCGCGATTCAAGCAGCGATTGGTAACCACATCATTGCTCGTTCTACAGTGAAACAACTGCGTAAGAACGTAATCGCAAAATGTTACGGTGGTGATATCAGTCGTAAGAAGAAACTTCTTAAGAAACAAAAAGAAGGTAAGAAGCGTATGAAGCAGATCGGTAACGTTGAACTGCCTCAAGAAGCATTCTTAGCGATTCTTCATGTTGGTAAAGACTAACTTTATCCAGCATTAAACGAATAATTGAAAGTGGAAGAGTAGCTCGCTATTCTTTCACTTTCGTTATTTTTAAAGAAATGAAATTTAAGGGATATCAATGGCTAATACATTTTCGCTTATTTTAGTGATCGTAACTCTAGTGACCGGCATTGTATGGGCGTTGGAAAAGTTTGTGTGGGCGAAGAAACGCCAGCAAAAGCTTGCTGACGTTGAAGCACAATCGAATGGCCTAGACGCTGCAACCAGCGCAAAAGTTACGGCTCAGCCTTGGTGGGTTGAGAACAGTGTGTCCATTTTCCCTGTAATTGCATTTGTTTTGGTTTTGCGTTCATTTATTTATGAACCGTTTCAAATTCCATCTGGTTCGATGATGCCAACACTATTGGTTGGTGATTTCATCTTAGTAGAGAAGTACGCATACGGTCTAAAAGACCCGGTATGGCGCACTCAACTAGTCGAAACGGGCAAACCAGAACGTGGTGATTCAATCGTATTCAAATACCCACCTCAGCCGAATATCGACTACATCAAGCGTGTTGTTGGTATGCCGGGTGATACCATTCGCTACAGCAGCAATAAAGAAGTCTGCATTCAAGCGAAGGGTGGCAGTAGCTGTAAACCAGTGAAGTTAAGTAACGTTGAAGAAAGCCAATTTATTCAAGATGGTGTGCCTCTGATTCAGTTGAATGAACAACTGGGTGACGTGGAGCACCAAATCTTAGTTAACCCATTACGTCGTGATCGTGTGCAAGCATATCAACCTCGCAATGGTGTTAACGAGTGGATCGTTCCAGAAGGCCAATACTTTGTTATGGGTGATAACCGTGACAACAGTGCTGACAGCCGTTACTGGGGCTTTGTCCCTGAAGCAAACCTTGTTGGTAAGGCCGTTGCTATTTGGATCAGCTTCGAATTCGAACGCGGTTCAGACAGTGTACTTCCAACATGGATTCCTACTGGTGTGCGTTTTAATCGCATCGGTGGGATTCACTAATCGATCACATAACACATCGAGAGAGCATGAATTCTCCAATTGATAAACTAGAGAGAAAGATTGGCTATCAGTTTAATGATGCCGATCTTATCCATTTGGCGCTGACTCACCGTAGCGCCGCAGGTAAACACAACGAACGTCTTGAGTTTCTGGGCGATTCAATTTTAAGTTTTGTTATCGCTGATGATCTTTACCACCGTTTCCCTAAGGTAAACGAAGGTGATATGAGCCGCATGCGCGCAACATTAGTACGTGGTCATACATTGGCAGAACTAGGTCGTGAATTCGAACTAGGAGATTACTTAAAATTAGGTCCAGGTGAGTTGAAGAGTGGCGGTTTCCGTCGTGATTCTATTCTAGCGGATGCAGTAGAAGCGATCATCGGTGCTGTCTATTTAGATAGTGATACCGAGGTTGTTCGCCGCATTATTTTAAGCTGGTACCAATCTCGCCTAGAGTCTATTCAGCCTGGTGTATCTCAAAAAGATCCGAAAACTCGCTTACAAGAGTTTTTACAAGGTCGAAGAAATCCCCTACCTGTCTACACAGTGACTAATATTAAAGGTGAAGCACACAACCAAGAGTTTACGGTTGAGTGTGAAGTGGCAGGTGTGGATAAACCTGTTATCGGTAAAGGCACTAGCCGCCGCAAGGCAGAGCAAGCGGCTGCTGAAACAGCATTAGAGCAACTAAGCAATGTCTGATAACAATCAAGATTTCGATATCGATGCATTCTTTTCATCTGATAGCAAAAAAACGGGCCTACCGGAAAACCAACACTGTGGCTTCATCGCTATCGTGGGTCGACCAAACGTAGGTAAATCGACGCTTCTGAACCATATTTTAGGCCAGAAAATCTCGATCACATCACGTAAACCTCAAACGACACGTCACCGTATTATGGGCGTAGAAACTGAAGGTGATTACCAAGCGATCTACGTTGATACTCCTGGACTTCATATTGAAGAAAAGCGTGCAATCAACCGTTTGATGAACCGTGCGGCGAACAGCTCACTGAGCGATGTGAACCTAGTATTCTTCCTTGTTGACGGTACTCACTGGACTGACGACGATGAAATGGTACTGAACAAGCTGAGAAAAACAGATTTCCCAGTCGTCCTTTGTATTAACAAAGTAGACAACGTTCAAGACCGTACAGACGTGATGCAACATATGATGGAAGTGTCTAAGAAGATGGACTTCCTTGATGTTGTGCCAATCTCAGCGAAGCAAGGTAAGAATATTGATGTACTGCGTAAGCACGTTCGTAACTCTTTACCAAAAGCGACGCACCACTTCCCTGAAGAGTACGTAACGGATCGCTCACAGCGCTTTATGGCCTCTGAAATCATCCGTGAAAAACTGATGCGATTCACAGGCGAAGAGCTACCTTACTCAGTAACGGTTGAAATCGAGCGTTTCGATTACAACCCTGATAACGATGGCTTCCACATCAATGCTTTGATTCTTGTTGAACGTACTGGTCAGAAGAAGATGGTGATTGGTAAAGCGGGCGAGAAGATCAAAACGATTGGTCGTGAAGCTCGTATCGATATGGAAGAACTGTTCGGTCGTAAGGTTTACCTAGAGACTTGGGTTAAAGTTAAGTCTGGTTGGGCTGATGATGAGCGTGCACTTCGCTCGTTAGGCTACATCGACGATCTATAATATATTGAACGTCACTTTCTGAGATTAAGAAAGTTGAACTGAATATAATTTCAAGAGAGAGTGCGAACTCTCTCTTTTTGTATCTGTAAGAAGGGTAAGTGATTGAGCGAAGGGTTACAGCGATGCTTTGTGTTGCACCGTCGACCATATAGTGAGTCGAGCCTAATTCTGGACGTCTTCAGTGAAGAGTACGGAAGGGTGACGTTGATGTCTAAAGGTGCAAGGAGTAAGCGTTCTAATTTGAAAGGTGCATTGCAACCTTTTACGCCTCTGCTGCTTAAGTGGTCTGGCAATGGTTCAATGAAAACGTTACGCCAAGCCGAACCCATCAGCTTGGGGCTTCCTCTTGCCGGTATTAATCTGTATTCCGCTATGTATGTCAATGAGCTAGTTGGCCGTGTGTTGATGGCCGAAGTGGCCATGCCCGCATTTTTTCACGACTATCTTCATGCTTTAACAGAACTCGCTCATAATGAGAACCCTGAGCCAGCACTACGTCGTTTTGAATTGGCTCTACTTTCTGCTATGGGGTATGGCGTCGATTTTTTGCATTGTGCTGGTACTGGTGAAGCGATCGATCCAAGCATGACTTATCGCTATCGAGAGCAGAAAGGTTTCATCGCTTCTGTACGTCGAGATAACCTGACATTTATGGGCGATGAACTTATCGCAATTAGTGAACGTAGGTTTATCACTAAAGAGCAGTTAAAAGCAGCAAAACGCTTTACACGCATAGCCTTAAAGCCGTATCTTGGCGGCAAACCATTAAAAAGTAGAGAGCTATTTATGCCAACAATAGCCCTCTCTAGAGCACGGAGTATTGGAAAATGAGCTCAATCCTTTTAGGCGTTAATATCGACCATATTGCTACACTACGTAATGCACGTGGTACTAAATACCCAGATCCAGTACACGCAGCTGAAATTGCTGAACGTGCGGGTGCTGACGGCATTACCATTCACCTGCGCGAAGATCGCCGTCATATTGTTGATCGCGATGTACGTATTCTTGCTGAGACAATCCAGACTCGCATGAACTTAGAGATGGCAGTGACGGACGAGATGGTTCAAATTGCACTCGATACTAATCCTGAGTTCGTTTGTCTGGTTCCAGAAAAGCGCGAAGAGCTGACGACGGAAGGCGGCTTGGACGTGGTTGGTCAACTTGAAAAGATCAAAGCAGCGACGGAAAAACTGTCGGCTGCGGGTATCAAAGTATCTCTGTTTATCGATGCAGATCGTGAGCAAATCGACGCAGCAAAAGCGTGTGGCGCACCGTTCATTGAGCTTCATACTGGTCATTACGCTGATGCGAAAACAGAAGAAGATCAGCAAGATGAGCTTAAAAAGATTGCTGCAGGCGCAAGCTACGCAGACGATCTTGGTATCACAGTGAATGCTGGTCATGGTCTGACTTATCATAACGTAGCGCCGATTGCGGCACTTCCTGAGATTTACGAGTTGAACATCGGTCACTCGATCATGGGACGCGCAGTATTTGATGGTTTGAATAAAGCCGTTGCAGACATGAAAGCCGTGATGGAAACAGCACGCAACAACGCTTAGTTCTTTAACTCGTCATTAGTTTAGTAGTAAGCGTTAAGCGGTTAATCAGTAGAATCGATAAAGTTAATAGATAGAAGTTTGGTAGTAGGGTAAACATGGCTGTTGTTGGATTAGGTACAGATATCGCAGAAATCGAACGTGTTGAAAAGGCACTGTCACGAAGTGGCGACGCTTTTGCTCAGCGTATTTTGACCGACTCTGAGTTTGAAGTATTTCAGCAACTGAAGCAAAAAGGACGTTACCTTGCAAAACGCTTTGCTGCAAAAGAAGCGGCATCTAAGGCGTTGGGCACGGGTATCGCGCTTGGTGTGACCTTTCACGATTTCGAGATTTCAAACGATGAGCATGGCAAGCCAGTTCTAAGCCTACATAAAAAGGCGCGTGAAATCGCAGAAGCGAGTGGTACAAAGTCGATTCATCTGACTATCTCAGATGAGCGCCATTATGCGGTGGCGACGGTACTACTCGAGTCGTAAATAGATTACCGTTACTCTATATCTAGTGCCCGAGGTTCTAGACAGAAAAAAGCAGAGCTCATGAGCTCTGCTTTTTTATTGGCTGGTAAACCGTTTAACGAATATTTGTGAGTAAGAAATGTTCGCTAGGTCTTGGCTGGTTTCAAATAATGAATCGCGGTTGCTTGAACCTTATCTAATTCATCCTGAAGTTCAAAAAGTTCAGGTTCAATATCTTCAACGGAAGTGCCGGAACGCAGCTCTTTCTCTATCGTCGCACACACCGACTTCAGCCTTGGTACACCGCTGTATGAGCTGCTGCCATGCATCTTGTGGATGATGTGTGTCAGCGCTTCAACGGGGTAGTCACTGTCTTCTATCGCTTTCTCTGCGGCTTCATAAACCTCAGGAATGAAGTCGACTAGCATTTGCAGCATATCGCGTGCGAGGTCTTCTTTGTTGGCGGCTTGCTTCATAGCTGCTTGCCAATCAATGATGATATTCTTATGCACGCTAGCCTCAGAATCTGAAACTGAGCTATTGTCTACTTCCGCAGAGACTGCTGGGTGGGCGGGGTCTATTTTTTCAATGTGCTCAACCTCAGAGGTAGGGCTCCAATGAATCAGAACCTGCTGTAACACGTGCTCTTCAATCGGTTTGGTTAGGTAGTCATCCATGCCGGCTTCAAGCAGACGGTCACGTTCGCCAACCATCGCGTGTGCTGTGACGGCAATGACGGGGGTATTCGCATTATTCGCTAGCTCTTTTATATTCTTACAGGCCGTCACACCATCCATTTGCGGCATTTGGATATCCATGAAGATGATATCAAATGGGGTCTCCTTCGCCTTGTCTATGGCCTTCTGTCCGCTGGTGCAACTGATGACCGTCTCTACACGCTCTTTTAGTAGCGCGGTGATCAATTTAAGGTTTGCTGGGTTGTCGTCGACCGCCAATACAGTGAGCGGTAGCTTCTCTTCTGAGTGTGTTTCAATCGCGGGTGCAATCAAGGTTGGCGCCTGATTTGATACCAGAGTTTGCAGTAACTTCTTGCGAGAAAGAGGTTTGGTGATGCATTGAACATCGACCTCTTTCATTAGTTGCTCACCCAACGCTAGCTCAGTACTCGGCGTACCAATAATTACGTTCTGAGCGATTTTCTTCGCACCAATAGCCCAACCACTCACGGTATCAAATTGATACTCTTGGTTTGCAGCTAGGTTCAACAGTACGTAGTCATACGAGGTGCTCTCGTCTGGCATAACCGAACGATACGTTACCACTAAGCCTTCTTGAGTTAAGATTTGCTGGGTAATCGACGCCGCTTGCATGTTTGGCTCGATAAGCAGCAGCTGCTTGTCTTGCAGACACTGAGTCTCAATCAGCTCAGTCATCGGCATATCAGTCGTTGATAGTCTCAAAGTAAACCAGAAGGTTGAACCTTGGTGTAGGCGACTGGTTAGGCTGATCTCACCGCCCATTTGGCTGACCAGTTTTTGGGTGATAACTAGGCCTAGCCCCGTACCGCCATAACGACGAGAGATGCTTGCGTCGGCTTGGCTGAAGGCTTGGAATAGCTGAGCTTGTTGACGCTCAGAGATACCAATACCTGTATCGCGAACCATGAATTGCAACTCGATGCTGTCTTCGCTTTGTGAACGAAGTTCAACACTGATATCAATGTTGCCACGTTCAGTAAACTTGATTGAGTTACCAACAAGGTTGGTTAGGATCTGCTGAATACGCAGCGGGTCACCAACAACGCCTGGTGGCACTTTCGGGTCTATCTTAAGTGTTAGCTCTAGGCCTTTCTCATGGGCGTTGGTCGCTTGAAGGTTCACAACCTCTTCAAGGCTGGCTTGGAACTCGAATGGGATGTTCTCGAGCGCTAATTTACCGGCTTCCAGTTTCGAGAAATCAAGAATATCGTTGATGATACTGAGTAGGTTATTTGCTGAACGTTCAATGGTTTGCAAGTAATCGGTTTGACTGGTCGATAGATGGGTTTTAAGCATTTGACGAGTAAAGCCAATCACACCGTTAAGCGGTGTTCTCAATTCGTGAGACATGTTAGCCAAGAACTCAGATTTAACACGAGCCGCTTCTTGAGCGCGTTTTTTCGCAATGTCTAACTCAACGTTTTGAATCTCTAATTGCTCTAGGGTTTCACGCAGATCAGACGTAGCCTGGTCGATACTGTGCTGCATCTCGACGTGATATTCTGATAGCGATACCGCCATCGCGTTGATACCGTTTTTCAGTGAGTCTAGCTCACCGTGCATTTTGCCTTCGATACGCACATCGAGATGACCACGACGAATTCGGTCGACCATGTTTTTCATGTGTGTGATCGGTTGGGTGACGTCATGCATCAAGCGAAAAGCAAATACACCAGAAAGTCCCAGCCCCAAAATCAACACCAAGAAGGCAGAGAACACTTCTTGATACTGCTGCAATCGAAGTGACGACAAGTCTAACTCTATCGCGATATAGCCGATCGCTTGGTTGGCTTGAGACTGCCCATTGGCTGAATTGATGTATTGACCTTCAGCGATGATGGGTGTCCGAAGAATTAGCGTATTATCGAGCAGGTTCGATGAGCTTAAATGCGGGATGGGTTTATCTTTCGGATAGGTCAGGCTTTCAAAATCAGGGTGGAAGTTTGAGGTTACAAACAACTCATGACGTTCATCAAACACCGCGATACTGCGCACCAGCTTAGAGTTTTTTCGATGCGCATAGCTAATAAGCTGACGAACAGACTCTCGACTTTCGAGCTTCATGCCTGACTCACTAGCAATTGCCAGCGGTTCAATGATGCTAGTACCAGTATTAACCACTTGGCCCTCAAGGTCTTGATAGCGGTTAAATGAGAAAAATGCACTCAATAGCAACCCAATAATCAAGGTTGGAGCTAGAGTTAAGGTAATTACACGGGCTCTTAAGCCATATCTGGTCATGTTCTTTAATTACATCGAGGTCTGGATATGGGAAAATAACGCACACAATGGCGGTTAAGTGAACGGTAAGCTTAATCAAAGCCGTGACGTTCGACAATGATTCCAAGACATAATAGTGAGTCCTGGATACCAATTACTTATTAAAAGATACATTAGGCACAAGCAATGGCACGTTTTTTCCAACCAAAAAAGAAAACTCAACTCGAGACCAAGCATCAATCGGTTTTGGTTGAACGAATGGATCACAATGGCGCTGGCATCGCTTATCAGAAGAATAAACCTGTTTTCATTGATGGCGCATTGCCCGGTGAGCAGGTGGTTATTCAACTTACTGAGAGCAAAAGTAAGTTTTCGCGAGCAAAACTCATCAAATTACTTAAACCGAGTGAGCTGCGTTTAAAGCCATTCTGTAAGCACTTTAATCAGTGTGGTGGCTGTCACCTTCAACATCTTAGTTACGCTTCTCAGGTTGAGCATAAATCGCAATCTTTGACGCACCTGATGAGTCAATACCAAACGGCTAACACCGAAGTTGTTGAGCCGATTGTGGGTGATGAAACCGGTTATCGACGTCGCGCGCGTATCAGCCTGTTTGTTGATAAGAAGACACAGCAGCTTCAGTTCGGTTTCCGTAAGAAACAAAGTAAGCAGATTGAAAATATCACCGATTGTGCCGTGCTGGATCCTCGCCTTAATGTATTGCTGCCAAAACTGAAAAGTTTACTCAATACTTTCAGCAACCTTACGTCTTTAGGACACGTTGAATTGGTGTTGGGCGATACTGGCCCGGTGATGGTGCTGCGTCACCTTAAGCCTTTGGTTGAGAAAGATGAGCAAGCATTGATTGCACTCGCTAAAGCGGAAGGTGCCACGTTGTATACTATGCCTGAAACGGACAAGCTCGTTCGTTTAGTCGGTGATGCGCCAGCTTATAGCGAAACAGGCGTGACTTTACCTTTTGAGCCAAACCACTTTATCCAAGTTAACCAGAAAGTGAATCAGCAAATGGTTGCTCAAACGATTGAGTGGCTAGAGCCTCAAGCTGATGAGCGAGTGCTCGATCTGTTTTGTGGTTTAGGGAACTTTAGTTTGCCTATTGCCCAACAATCTGCGTTTGTAGTGGGTGTTGAAGGTGTCGATGAAATGGTTCAACAGGCCACGTCTAACGCAACTTTGAATCAATTGAGTAATACAGAATTCTACCAAGCGAACCTTGAAGAAGAGTTGTCTTCACAGCCTTGGGCAAAAGAAAGGTTTGATAAAATCTTACTTGATCCAGCACGTGCTGGAGCGAGTGGGATCGTTGATCAAATTTCAGGGTTAGGTGCGAAGCGTGTGGTTTATGTTTCGTGTAATCCTGCTACTCTAGCTAGAGATTCAGAGAGCTTAGAAAAACAAGGCTATCAATTAGCCAAGCTGGGTATGTTGGACATGTTCCCACACACCAGTCATCTAGAATCGATGGCTCTCTTTATCAAGGCTTAGAGGCCCTTAAACAAGGCTTGAAAATGAATCACAAAGGTGTAGGGAAGCCTGCGCTGATATCAATATGAGTCGAACTAACTTGGAATCAGTTAGTCATATTGAATTGGGTATAAAACATAATAACTAGGAAGGCATGATGGTTGCGGTACGAAGCGCACATTTAAACCCAAGCGAACAGTTTGAGCTAGATAATTGGATTGCGTCACTGAATCAAGACGCAAAAACCTCGAATAAACTGACCAAAGTTTATCGTCACTGTGAAGAGCTATTAAAAGATCACGAGCAAGGCGAGCTTTTGCTTTGGCGTGGGCGCGAGATGATCGAGATCTTGGTCACCTTGTCTATGGATCGCGCAACTTTAGTGGCAGCGCAACTCTTCCCTGTCGTATCAAGCGGTGTTTTTGAGCGTGAAGCGTTTGAAGAAAGTTACGGAAAGGAAACCGTAAAACTGATTGATGGCGTGGAAGAAATGGCGGCTTTGGGCCAGCTAAACGTCACCCTTGAAGGCAGTGCTGCCTCGGGTCAAGTCGATAATGTTCGACGAATGCTGCTTGCGATGGTGGATGACTTCCGCTGCGTCGTCATCAAACTAGCAGAGCGAATTTGTAACCTAATAGAAGTAAAAAAGGCCCCTGATGCTGTGCGCCGTGCGGCAGCAAAAGAGTGTGCCAACATTTATGCACCTCTAGCAAACCGTTTAGGTATTGGTCAGCTAAAGTGGGAAATTGAAGATTACGCTTTCCGCTACCAACAACCCGATATCTATAAGCAGATTGCTAAACAGCTGTCTGAGCGCCGTATCGTGCGCGAACAATACATCACTGACTTTGTTGACGATTTAACGTCAGAAATGAACCGCTCAAGCATCAATGCTGAAGTCAGCGGTCGACCAAAACACATCTACAGTATTTGGCGTAAAATGCAGAAAAAAGGCTTAGAGTTTGATGAGCTTTTTGACGTGCGTGCGGTGCGTATTATCGCAGACCAACTGCAAGACTGTTATGCCGGTTTAGGTGTGGTTCACACCAAATATAAACACCTCCCAAGTGAATTTGATGACTATGTGGCGAACCCTAAACCCAACGGTTATCAATCGATTCATACCGTAGTTCTTGGTCCTGAAGGCAAGACCATTGAAATTCAGATCCGTACCAAGCAGATGCATGAAGACTCTGAATTGGGCGTTGCTGCGCACTGGAAGTACAAAGAAGGTGCTTCAAGCGGCGTACGCAGTGGCTACGATGAGAAAATCACCTGGCTTCGTAAGCTTATCGACTGGCAAGAAGAGATGTCGGATTCTGGTGAAATGCTGGATGAAGTGCGTAGCCAAGTCTTTGATGACCGTGTTTATGCCTTTACACCTCGTGGTGATGTGGTCGATTTACCAATGGGTGCAACACCGTTGGATTTTGCGTACCACATCCACTCGATGGTTGGACACCGTTGTATCGGTGCCAAAGTAGCCGGTCGAATCGTCCCGTTTACTCATAAGCTAGCGATGGGCGATCAAGTTGAGATCATCACTCAAAAAGAACCGAACCCATCACGTGATTGGTTAAACCCGACCACAGGCTTTGTTCACTCAAGTCGAGCACGTGCAAAAATTAACGCATGGTTCCGCGCTCAGAGTCGTGAGAAAAACCTTGAAGCTGGACGAGATATTCTAGAAGTCGAGCTAGGCAGAGTCGGAGCGACGCTGAAAGATGCCGAGCAATACGCGCTGAAACGATTCAACGTCAATACTCCAGATGAACTATATGCGGGTATTGGTAGCGGCGATATGCGTATCAACCAAGTCGTTAATCACATCAATGCTTTGGTCAACAAGCCGACAGCGGAAGAAGAAGATAAAAAAGCGCTCGAAAAGTTGCTTGAGTCTGACAATAAGCCCGCTCATCAGAGTCGTCCGAAAAAGGATGCCGTCGTCGTTGAAGGTGTCGATAACCTAATGACGCACTTAGCTCGTTGTTGCCAGCCAATCCCAGGCGATGTGATCAAAGGTTACATAACTCAAGGTCGCGGTATTTCAGTGCACCGTAGCGATTGCGAACAGTTAAGTGAACTTAACCTACATGCCCCCGAGCGTATCATCGATACTGTGTGGGGCGATGGTTTCGTAGGCTCGTATATCTTAACGCTGCGTGTAGAGGCGCTAGAACGTACCGGCTTGTTGAAAGACATCACATCCCTGTTCTTGAACGAAAAAGTCAGTGTAACGACAATGAAGAGCCGTATTGACTATAAACGTCAACTGTCGGTGATGGATTTTGATTTGGAAGTGACCAATATTGAGATTCTGAGTCGAGTGACCAGCCGAGTAGAACAGATCAAAGATGTCATGAGTGTAAAACGCCTCGGCTAACTTTCACGTTGCATTAGTCACTTTTACTGCGTTAACTGCGCTTTCTTGTTCCATCACATAGGCGAGCTATGCTCAGGAATCGCGAAAGCTTGTTGCCTTGTTAAAGTAACAACTGCTTAGTGAAAGATGCGTAATTTAGAGAATTAGACAGTATCAACAAAGGTGAGTGGTTTTGGCTGCTCACCTTTTTTAGTTTTAGAAGACGTTATAAATTTAAAAATCAAAGACAGTGAATAGGAAGAAAACGATGAATCACCCGATTGAACAACTTGAACAGATTATGGCTAAGCTGCGCGATCCTGAAGGTGGCTGTCCTTGGGATTTGAAACAAAATTTTGAAACAATTGTGCCTCATACTATCGAAGAGACGTATGAGGTGGTGGACGCGATTCACAACAAAGATTGGCCGAATCTACAAGAAGAGTTGGGCGACCTGCTGTTTCAGGTGATCTTCTACAGCCAACTGGCGAAAGAGCAGGGCTTGTTTGAGTTCTCTGATGTGGTCGACGGTATCAATGAGAAGCTAACGCGCCGCCATCCGCATGTGTTCTCTGATACTGAGTTTGCCAGTGATGAAGAAATTAATGCGAACTGGGAAGCTGAAAAAGCCAAAGAAAAAGCACAGGCAGGCAAAACTCAAGAAAGTATTCTAGACTCAATACCAAACTCTCTACCTGCACTTTCGCGTGCTACAAAGATTCAAAAGCAAGTCGCGAAATTTGGCTTTGATTGGGACTCTATCGGCCCGGTCGCTGATAAGGTTTTAGAGGAAGTTGATGAGGTGCTAGAAGAAGCACTTCAAGTAACGCCAAACGAAGATTTAGTTGAAGAAGAACTGGGTGATTTGTTGTTTGCTACCGTCAATTTAGTGCGACATTTGGGTAAAAATCCAGAAACGGCTCTCAATAAAGCCAATCTGAAATTTTCACGCCGCTTTAAAGGTGTGGAACAAAAAGTTCGTCAGCAAGATAAAATTTTGACCGATTTTTCTCTACAACAGCTTGATTCCATGTGGGATGAAGTCAAAGTGGCGGAGAAAAGATCATCAAAGCTTTTATCATGAATTGATTTGAAGCAAAAAATAAAAAATTGCAGTGTGATAGATTTCACGTTGTGGCGATAAGGGGCTTCTGGTATATTTTCATCCCGTCCAGAAGTAATCCATTTCCCTCATTCAACCAATTTCAGGTTAAACATGACGACAAATTACATTTTTGTTACTGGCGGGGTTGTATCCTCTCTAGGTAAAGGTATTGCAGCAGCATCTCTTGCGGCTATTTTAGAAGCTCGTGGTCTTAAAGTGACTATGATGAAGCTTGACCCTTACATCAACGTTGATCCAGGCACTATGAGCCCGACTCAACACGGTGAAGTGTTCGTTACGGAAGATGGCGCTGAAACTGACCTTGACCTTGGTCACTATGAGCGATTCATTCGCACCAAGATGACTAAGCGTAACAACTTCACAGCAGGTCGTGTTTATGCTGACGTTCTACGTAATGAACGTCGTGGTGACTACCTAGGTGCAACAATCCAGGTTATTCCTCACATTACTAACTCTATCAAAGAACGCGTAATCTCTGGCGCTAAAGGCCACGATATCGCGCTTGTTGAGGTTGGTGGTACTGTTGGTGATATCGAATCTCTACCATTCATGGAAGCGATTCGTCAGTTAGCTGTAGAACTAGGTCGTGAACGCGCGATGTTCATGCACTTAACTCTCGTTCCTTATTTAGGTGCAGCGGGTGAGCTTAAAACTAAGCCAACGCAACACTCTGTAAAAGAACTACTGTCTATCGGTATCCAACCTGACATTCTAGTTTGTCGTTCAGATCGTGTTATCCCAGCAAACGAACGTAAGAAAATTGCTCTTTTCTGTAATGTACAAGAAAAAGCAGTTATCTCTATGAAAGACGTAGATTCAATCTACAAGATCCCACAGTTAATCCGTGCACAGGGTACTGATGATCTTGTATGTAAGCGTTTCGGTATCGATGCTCCAGAAGCTGATCTGTCTGAATGGGAACAAGTAATTTACGAAGAAGCTAACCCAACGGGTGAAGTAACGATTGGTATGGTTGGTAAGTACATTGAACTGCCAGATGCATACAAATCAGTAAATGAAGCGCTGAAGCACGCAGGCTTGAAAAACCGCCTAAGTGTCACAATTAAATATGTAGATTCACAAGATGTTGAATCTAAAGGCACAGAAATTCTACAAGGCCTAGATGCAATCCTAGTTCCTGGTGGCTTTGGCGATCGTGGTGTTGAAGGTAAGATCCTTGCTGCACAATACGCTCGTGAAAACAAAGTACCTTACTTAGGTATCTGTCTAGGTATGCAAGTTGCTCTTATTGAGTACGCTCGTAACGTTGCGAAGATGGAAGGTGCACACTCTTCTGAATTCTGCAAAGAAACTAAATACCCTGTTGTTGGCCTAATCACTGAGTGGATTGACGGCGAAGGTAAAGTTGAAGAGCGTACTGAAAAATCTGACCTAGGCGGCACAATGCGTCTTGGTTCACAGCTTTGTCACCTAGCGAAAGGGACGAAAGCTTACGAATTATACGGTAGCGCGACGATCCATGAACGTCACCGTCACCGTTACGAAGTGAACAACAATCTTCGTCCACAAATCGAAAAAGCGGGCCTAAAAGTATCGGGTCTATCTGCGGACAAGAAACTGGTTGAAGTTATTGAGAACCCGAACCACCCATGGTTCGTTGCTGCTCAGTTCCACCCAGAGTTCACTTCAACACCTCGCGATGGTCACCCATTGTTTGCAGGTTTCGTTAAAGCGGCTGGCGAATTCCAGCGCGGCGAATTAGAAAAGTAAAAAGGAATCCAGGTAGCTGCGTAAGTTGTGCTGCTACCTTTAAATTTGACATTTATATATTCAACGAGAAGGAAACATTCAATGTCTAAGATCGTTAAAGTTCTAGGTCGTGAAATCATCGATTCACGTGGTAACCCAACTGTAGAAGCTGAAGTACACCTAGAAGGCGGTTTCGTAGGTATGGCTGCTGCTCCATCTGGCGCATCTACTGGTTCTCGCGAAGCTCTTGAGCTACGTGACGGCGACAAATCACGTTTCCTAGGTAAAGGTGTTCTTAAAGCAATTGAAGCTGTAAACGGCCCAATCGCTGACGCTCTAGTTGGTAAAGACGCTAAAGCACAAGCTGACGTTGACCAAGTTATGATTGACCTAGACGGAACAGAGAACAAATCTCAGTTCGGTGCTAACGCTATCCTTGCTGTTTCTCTAGCGAACGCTAAAGCTGCTGCTGCTGCGAAAGGCATGCCTCTATACGAGCACATTGCTGAGCTAAACGGTACTGCTGGTCAGTTCTCTATGCCTCTACCTATGATGAACATCATCAACGGTGGCGAGCACGCTGATAACAACGTTGACATCCAAGAGTTCATGATCCAACCAGTTGGCGCTAAAACTCTTAAAGAAGGTCTGCGTATCGGCGCTGAAGTATTCCACAACCTAGCTAAAGTTCTTAAGTCTAAAGGCTACAGCACTGCAGTTGGTGATGAAGGTGGTTTCGCTCCTAACCTTAAATCTAACGCTGAAGCTCTAGAAGTTATCGCAGAAGCTGTTGCAGCTGCTGGTTACGAACTAGGTAAAGACGTTACTCTTGCTATGGACTGTGCAGCATCTGAGTTCTTCGACAAAGAAGCTGGCATCTACAACATGAAGGGCGAAGGTAAAACTTTCACTTCTGAAGAGTTCAACCACTACCTAGCTGAACTAGCGAACAACTTCCCAATCGTTTCTATTGAAGACGGTCTTGACGAGTCAGATTGGGATGGTTTCAAGCACCAAACTGAACTTCTAGGCGACAAGCTTCAAATCGTTGGTGACGATCTGTTCGTTACAAACACTAAGATTCTTGCTGAAGGTATCGAGAAAGGCGTAGCTAACTCTATCCTTATCAAGTTCAACCAAATCGGTTCTCTAACAGAGACTCTAGCTGCTATCAAAATGGCTAAAGACGCTGGCTACACTGCAGTAATCTCTCACCGTTCTGGCGAAACTGAAGATGCAACTATCGCTGATCTAGCGGTAGGTACAGCTGCAGGTCAAATCAAAACTGGTTCTATGAGCCGTTCTGACCGTGTTGCTAAGTACAACCAACTTATCCGTATCGAAGAAGCTCTAGGTTCTAAAGCTCCTTTCAACGGTCTTAAAGAAGTTAAAGGTCAATAATTCACTCTGAATTATTAGCTTAAAGCTTTTGAAAAACGCTCTACTTCGGTAGGGCGTTTTTTTTGCCTAAAATACGTCATTCCCTAGACTGACGAAGGAAGGCATAGGGAATCTCTTGTTTACGTTAAGCGTGATAGATTCCCAACTCAGTCGTTCCTCCTTCTTGGGAATGACGGGTCACATGACTTAAGAAAGACGTTCTGTCTTTGGTTCTTTCGTTTGCAGTAGTTTGTATCATTCGTCATTCCCTAGACTGACGAAGGAGGGCATAGGGAATCTCTTGTTTACGTTAAGAGTGATAGATTCCCAATTCAGTCGTTTCTCCTTCTTGAGGATGACGAGAGCATGTGTCATAGGTAAGGTGGTGCGTTGCCTTCTTTTGTCTGTATTTTTATAGAATCGGTCATTCTTCAGACCGACGGACGAGGGCGTCGGGAATCTCATCACAAGTTTCGAACAACAATAATTCCCCGACTTATTGATTCCCTGACACCACATATCTCGCACCAATAAGCTCATTATGGTATATATGTGCCTTATTCTAGTTCCTTCTTTTTCAACCGGCGAAAGGTGTTATGCGAATTTTTGCTTTAGTACTGCTCATAGTGTTTGGCTGGCTACAACACACACTGTGGCTCGGTAAAAATGGTATTTCTGATTACTACGGTGTGAACAACGAAATCCAAGTTCAGCAGCAAGTAAATGAAAAGCTTCATCTTCGCAATGCTGAGATGTTTGCGGAAATCGACGATCTACGCCAAGGTTTAGACGCGATAGAAGAGCGCGCACGTCATGAGCTGGGAATGGTGAAAGAAGGCGAAACGTTTTATCGTATTATTGGTGAGGAATCTCATTAATGTCGAACCAACTTCAAAGCGTTATTGCAGTGGTCCCCGCAGCGGGCGTCGGCAGCCGAATGAAGGCAGACCGTCCCAAGCAATATCTTCAAATTCACGGTAAAACGATTTTAGAGCACACGGTTGAGAAACTGTTGTCTCACCCTCAAGTGTCTAAAATTGTGGTAGCGGTCAGCGACGATGATCCTTACTACCCTGAATTACCGCTTAACCTTAATCCACAGGTGATCAGAGTTTCCGGCGGAACGGAAAGAGCCGATTCAGTGCTTTCTGCTCTGGACTATATTGCCCAACAGCAACTCAGTGATTGGGTGATGGTGCATGATGCCGCTAGGCCTTGTATCCAATTGAGCGATATCGACAAACTGATCTCTGGTGCTATGACCCATGATGTTGGCGCGATTTTAGCTGCGCCGGTTCGCGATACAATGAAGCGTGGTGCTCAAGGACAAATTGAACACACGGTCGATCGCGTCGATCTTTGGCATGCGCTTACCCCTCAGATGTTTCGATCTAAGCCTTTACGGAAAGTCTTGAGTGAGGCCTTGCAACAAGGCGTTTCGATTACCGATGAGGCCTCTGCGTTTGAGTGGAAAGGTTTATCACCAGCATTGATTGCTGGGCGTTCAGATAATTTTAAGATTACTCAGCCTGAAGATTTGGCTTTGGCTGAGTTCTATTTAAGTCAGAATAAGGAATAATGATGATTCGTATTGGCCATGGCTTTGATGTACACAAATTTGGTGGTGAAGGCCCGGTAATTATTGGTGGCGTGAGTGTCCCTTATGAACAGGGTCTTATCGCCCACTCAGACGGTGATGTTGCCCTGCACGCATTATGCGATGCTTTACTGGGTTCCATTGCAGCCGGTGATATTGGTCGTCATTTCCCTGATACGGATGATGAGTGGAAAGGCGCAGATAGCCGCGAATTACTGAAAGATGTTTACCGTCGAGTAAAAGAGCAAGGTTATGTGATTGGTAATGCGGATATTACTATCATGGCGCAAGCTCCAAAGATGGCTCCTCATATAGACTCTATGTGCCAAGCCATTGCTCAAGATTTAGAAACAAGCATTAGCAATGTGAATGTAAAAGCCACGACTACCGAGCGTTTAGGTTTTACAGGTCGCAAAGAGGGCATCGCATGTGAAGCGGTGGTCCTAATTACTAAAAGTGCGTAAGCACCAACACGAAAAGAACAGCATGTCAGATATTTTATCTTCATTGGCTTACCTAAACGGTAAACCAACTGCGAAAGCAAAACTAAAAGCAAAAGCCGAACACTTTGTCGTTAATGAAGACTTGGGTTTTGAGTTTACTGGTGAAGGCGAGCACTTAATGGTGCGTATTCGTAAAACTGGTGAGAACACGAGCTTCGTAGCAAACGAACTGGCTAAAGCGTGTGGTGTTAAGTCGAAAGACGTGAGCTGGGCTGGTTTGAAAGACCGTCATGCTGTGACAGAACAGTGGTTAAGCGTGCATCTGCCAAAAGGTGAACCTGACTTTTCTGCTTTTCTCGCACAATACCCAAGCATTGAGATCTTGGCGACAGCACGTCACAACAAAAAGTTACGTCCAGGCGATTTAGTTGGCAACCAATTCGAGCTAACTTTGTCTGAAGTAACGGATTGTGATGATGTGGTAAAGCGTTTAGAAAAAGTCGCTCAAGTGGGCGTGCCAAATTACTTCGGTGCTCAGCGCTTTGGTAATGAAGGTAACAACTTATCTGAAGCTCGTCGTTGGGGTCGTGAAAACGTTCGTACGCGTAATCAGAATAAGCGCAGCTTGTATCTTTCTGCGGCTCGTTCTTGGATTTACAACTTAATTCTTTCTGACCGTATTGAGCAAGATGCGTTTGCGTCGGCATTGGTTGGCGATATTGTCGTGAAAGACGGCGCTCAATTAGCGGTAACAGCGGATAACATCGAAGCGGTAAACCAAGACATCGCGAACGGCTCTGCGTTTATTACTGTTGCTTTAGCAGGAGATAATGCGTTACCGACGACGGATGCCTCTCAAGCTTTAGAGCAGAAGCACCTTGATGCTGAACCGGATCTAATGGCTCTTATTTGTGGCAACCGTATGCGCCATGATCGCCGCGAAGCTTCGCTGAAGCCGATGGGTTTAGCGTGGGAAGTGAACGAAGACAATGTCACTCTTAAGTTCTCTCTCGATGCAGGTTGTTTCGCAACCGCTATTGTTCGTGAATTGGTTGAAGAAGTTCACGTAGAGAGAAGCTACGAGCAATAACGATTCTGCTTGGAGCGAAGTCACTTGATATCGGAAATTAAGTGACTTGGCATTGGAACAAAAGAAAGGATACAAGATGAAGATTTTACTCAGCAACGATGATGGTGTGCACGCTCAAGGTATTCATGAGCTGGCCAATGAATTACGTGATCTTGCTGAAATTATCATTGTGGCACCTGACCGTAATCGCTCGGGTGCTTCAAATTCATTAACTTTAGAACAGCCTCTACGTGTTCAAGAAATTACCGAAAATACATATTCGGTACAAGGGACACCGACCGACTGTGTACATTTTGCGTTAAATGAACTGCTAAAGAATGATATGCCTGATCTGGTATTAACGGGTATTAATCATGGTGCTAACTTGGGTGACGATGTGCTTTATTCAGGTACAGTGGCAGCCGCAATGGAAGGGCACTTTTTAGGCGTTCAATCGGTGGCGTTTTCTCTGGTGGGTAAAAAACATTTTAAGACAGCGGCGGCCATTGCTCGTCGTATCGTCGAACAACATTTAGCAAACCCAATCCCAACCAATCGCCTGTTAAACGTCAATATCCCTGATTTAGCGTTAGAGCAGTTGTCTGGTACTCAGGTGACACGCTTAGGTGCTCGTCATCATGCTGAAGATATGATTAAGCAAAAAGACCCACGAGGTCATGATATCTACTGGCTTGGTCCTCCGGGAAAAGAGCAAGATGCCGGTGAAGGCACGGATTTTTACGCTATCGAGCATGGCTTTGTATCGGTAACACCATTACAAGTTGACCTGACTGCGCACGAGTCGTTGGGTGCGATGACAACTTGGTTAGAGGAGAAGTAAGTGAGTAATCCGCATGCAGAGCGCTTAATTACTTTTCTGATTGAAAATGGTATTCAGGATCAAAAGGTTCTTGATGCTATTTATCAACTGCCGAGAGAGAGCTTTTTATCACAGGCGATGTATCATCAAGCTTATGATAATAATGCGCTTCCTATCGGACAGGGCCAGACGATTTCTCAGCCGTACATTGTTGCTAAGATGACAGAGTTGCTAGAATTACAGCAAGATAGCCGTGTTTTAGAAATCGGAACTGGCTCAGGTTATCAAACGGCGGTCTTGGCTCAACTGGTTGATCATGTGTATTCGGTTGAAAGAATTAAATCATTGCAATGGGATGCCAAGCGTCGTCTTAAACAGCTCGATTTCTACAATATTTCAACCAAGCACGGTGATGGCTGGCAAGGATGGTCTTCGAAAGCCCCTTTTGATGCGATTATCGTAACTGCTGCCGCAGAGTCGATTCCTCAAGCGCTTTTGCAACAGCTGAAAGATGGTGGTCGCTTATTGATTCCTGTTGGTGATGACGAACAGCAATTGTTGAAGATTGTTCGCCATGGTGACGAGTTTTTATCGAGTGTTATCGAGATGGTGAGATTTGTACCTCTCGTCCCTGGTGAGCTAGCTTAATAAAAGACTAATGGTGTAGGTGGATAGAGAGTCGATGCGTTCGAAGTTGTTAAAAGGAAGTACTTTATTGCTTAGTTGTGCACTTGTTGGGTGTGCGGCGAATTCACCTGCGCCCGTTTCAAGCCTAAACAAGAATTACTCATCGATTGATCGTGGTAGTTATCGCGGCAGTTACTATGAAGTAAAAAAAGGCGACACCCTTTACTTCATTGCTTATGTCACCAATAAAGACGTTAAAGACCTCATCGGTTATAACAAACTCGCTGCTCCTTACACTATCCACCCGGGGCAGAAGCTTAAGTTGTGGCGCCCGAGTTACAATGCGCCAGCGTATGGTAAATCAACAGTAGCGGTTGCAGCCGTTGCTGCGCCTGTCGCGGCATCCACAACTTCATCTGCGGCAAGTAAACCGAAAACTACGCCACAGAAGAGTAAAAACTCTAAACCTGCTCCAGCTCAAACTACCACCAAAGTGGTGAAAAAAGATCCACCAAAGAAGGTTGAACAATCCAAATCAAAGGAGTATGTTGGTTCTAAAGGTAAACAGAATGTTACACCGTCCACCAAACCAACAAGTGATAAAGTATCCAAATGGTTATGGCCAACTAAAGGGAGAGTAATCAAGAATTTCTCTGTAGGCGAACAAGGAAATAAAGGCATCGACATAGCAGGACAGCGAGGTCAGCCAATAGTATCTACTGCAGGGGGAACGGTTGTTTATTCGGGTAATGCACTACGAGGCTACGGCAATCTAGTGATTGTGAAGCACAATGATAATTACTTAAGTGCATACGCGCATAACGACCGACTATTAGTATCTGAAGGGCAAAGTGTGAAACCAGGGCAGAAGATTGCAACTATGGGAAGCTCTGGAGCCAGCAGTGTTAGGCTGCACTTTGAGATTCGTTACCAAGGTAAATCGGTTAATCCAAAACGATATTTACCTTAAATACAATATGCAAAAATTACGTATTGTATGGAGTGACATAGTCATTTAGCGACATATCAAGTTGTGATGTCATGCTAATTTCGCCAGGGGGAGGCGTTATGAGTATAAGCAATGCAGTAACCAAAGAAGAGTTCGATCTTAACCAAGCAACCACGGAACCGGAAGCTCTTGGAAAAGCAAAACGAACAGTCAAAAAGAAAACCGAAGCGAAAGAAGAAGTTGAAGTTACGTCTAAAAGTTTAGATGCTACTCAGCTTTATCTAGGCGAAATCGGTTTCTCACCACTACTAACCGCTGAAGAAGAAGTGCTTTATGCACGACGAGCTCTGCGCGGTGATGAAGCAGCACGTAAACGCATGATCGAAAGTAACCTGCGTTTAGTGGTAAAAATTTCACGTCGTTATAGTAACCGTGGTCTTGCACTTCTTGATCTTATTGAAGAAGGCAACCTAGGTTTGATTCGCGCCGTAGAGAAATTTGACCCAGAACGTGGTTTCCGCTTCTCAACTTACGCGACATGGTGGATTCGTCAAACCATTGAACGTGCGCTAATGAATCAGACTCGCACTATCCGTTTGCCAATCCATGTTGTGAAAGAGCTGAACATCTACCTGCGTACCGCAAGAGAGCTATCACAAAAACTTGATCATGAACCAACGGCAGAAGAAATTGCTTCTAAGCTAGATAAGCCTGTTGGTGATGTGAGTAAGATGCTTCGTCTAAACGAAAGAGTGAGCTCTGTTGATACGCCAATTGGTGGTGACGGTGAGAAAGCACTGTTGGATATTATTCCAGACATCAACAATTCAGATCCTGAGGTTTCAACTCAAGATAGCGATATCAAGAACTCATTGATTTTCTGGCTTGATGAACTGAATCCTAAGCAGAAAGAGGTGCTTGCACGTCGCTTTGGACTACTTGGTTACGAACCGTCAACACTAGAAGAAGTAGGCCGTGAAATTAGCCTGACTCGTGAACGTGTTCGTCAAATCCAAGTTGAAGGTCTTCGCCGTCTACGTGAGATTCTTATCAAGCAAGGTCTGAATATGGAAAATCTGTTCAATGTAGAAAATGACTAAATGAACTGATGATGTTTCTTTGAATAGAAGACAAATAAAAACGCTGACTCTAAGTCAGCGTTTTTTTGTTTGTGGCTTTTTTATCTGATGCTGCCTATTTAAGTGACAGTACAAAACGACAATAGCAAGCGACAATAACAAGCTACTTGGAAAGAGACTAAAGCAACTTCTTCAAACGATAGAGTTCTTCTAACGCTTGGCGAGGAGTTAAATCATCAGGGTCAACATTCGCTAGTGCTTGTTCTACTTCACTCGGTTCAGGTATCAGGCTCAGTTGGTTAGCGATATCAACGCCGCTTGGCTTTGATGTTGGAGAGTCGATACTCAATGCCTCTAACTGAGTCAGCTTCGCGCGTGCATTTTTGATTACCGCTTTAGGTACACCAGCCAATCCAGCTACCGCGAGGCCGTAAGATTTACTTGCTGCACCTTCTTGAACTGCGTGCATAAAGGCAATGCTGTCACCGTGTTCAACCGCATCTAAGTGTACGTTCGCTAAGGTTGGTATTTGGTTTGGTAGTTCAGTTAGCTCAAAGTAGTGCGTTGCAAATAGTGTCATCGCATTGATTTGATTAGCTAGCCATTCAGCACTTGCCCAAGCCAGAGACAGACCATCGTAAGTACTGGTACCACGACCGATTTCATCCATTAACACAAGGCTATTTGGTGTCGCGTTGTGCAGAATATTCGCGGTCTCTGTCATCTCAACCATGAAGGTTGAACGACCCGAAGCTAAGTCATCGGATGCGCCAATACGCGTAAAGATACGGTCGATAGAACCAATCGTCGCGCTTTCTGCTGGAACATAACAACCGATATGAGCCATCAGCGCAATGAGTGCGGTCTGACGCATGTAGGTCGACTTACCACCCATGTTTGGACCTGTAATGATTAGCATCTTACGTTGATCGTTGAGGTCGATAGGGTTAGCAATAAAGGGTTCGTCCATCACTTGTTCAACTACGGGGTGACGACCAGCCTGAATTTGTACACCAGCAGACTCTGTCATTGTTGGACGACAGTAATCAAGGGTGTCTGCACGTTCAGCTAAGTTTTGTAGAACATCAAGCTGAGACACTGAAGATGCAATGTTTTGTAGTCGCTCTAGATAAGGCAGTAACAAATCAAACAACTCTTCCCACAACTGCTTCTCGATAGCTAGGGCTTTCGATTTAGAGCTGAGAACTTTGTCTTCGTGCTCTTTCAGCTCAGGAATAATGTAACGTTCTGCATTTTTAAGCGTTTGGCGGCGAACATAGTGTGGTGGCACAAGGTGGCTTTGTCCGCGGCTTACCTGAATGAAGAAACCGTGGACGTTGTTGTAGCCAACTTTAAGCGTGTCGATACCGTGACGTTCACGTTCTTCTTGTTCAAGCTTATCCAGAAACTCGGTTGCACCCGCCGCAAGGTCGCGCCATTCATCAAGTTCTGCGTTGTAGCCTTCAGCTATCACGCCACCATCGCGGATCACCACCGGTGGGTTCTCTTTTATCGCACGCTCAAGCAGCTCTGACACTTCATCGACAGGGGATGCATACTGAGCAAGCTGAGTCAGGTATGGGTGCTTAAGTTGCGTCAGCGTTTCTGCAAGCTCTGGTAAGTATTCCATTGCTTGGCGGAGTCGTACCATATCACGTGGACGAGCAGAACGAAGTGCAAGACGCGCAAGAATACGCTCGATATCACCGATCTGTTTCAGCGTTGGTTGTAACTCAGTAAACAGAGCCAGATCTTTCATCTCACCAATCGCATCTAGGCGTTGATCAAGAGCTGAAATATTACGCATGGGTTGATGTAACCAACGCTTAAGCATACGACTACCCATAGCCGTCGCGGTGTGGTCAAGCACTTCAGATAGGGTGTTATCAGTGCCGCCACTAAGATTTTGGGTGATTTCTAAATTACGGCGAGTAGCCGTATCAAGGATCACGGAATGATCTTGCTTATCCATTGTGAGTGAACGGATATGCGGAAGGGCAGTACGTTGCGTATCTTTAACGTATTGGATCAGACAACCCGCAGCGCATAAACCTAGTTTTGCGCTTTCAACACCAAAGCCAACTAAGTCACGAGTACCAAATTGTTGATTCAGTTGCTGCTTCGCTGTATCTAATTCAAATTCCCATACAGGGCGACGGCGATTGCCATTACGACTTGCCATCAAATTTACAGGTTCGAAATCTTCAGGGAATAGCAGTTCACGTGGTGACGTTCTTTGTAGCTCTGCCGCCATTGCTTCTTCGGTTTCCGGCTCACATAGCTGGAATCGGCCAGAAGTAATATCAAGCGTCGCGTAGCCGAATTTACCATTGTGGTGGTAAATGGATGCAATCAGGTTATCAACACGCTCAGAAAGCAATGCTTCGTCGGTTACGGTTCCCGGAGTCACAATTCTTACGACAGCGCGATCAACCGGGCCCTTTGAAGTTGCTGGATTACCAATCTGCTCACAAATCGCTACGGACTCGCCCAACTGCACTAACTTCGCAAGGTAACCTTCCACGGCATGGTATGGAACGCCCGCCATAGGGATAGGCTCACCGTTTGAGGAGCCACGCTTAGTTAGTGAAATATCGAGGAGTTGAGAGGCTTTCTTAGCGTCATCGTAGAAAAGCTCGTAGAAATCTCCCATGCGGTAGAACAGCAAAATTTCTGGATTTTCTGCTTTTAGTTTTAGGTACTGCTGCATCATAGGAGTATGTTTTTGATCGGCTTTCACAGTTAACTTCTTTCGTTTATTTCTATTGCGGCTTAGGATACGTGAAAGCGTTTCGTGCGAAAAGCGACACATGCGAAAAGATGCAAATCCAAATGATATACATCTAGATAAGGGAAGCCAAAGATGCAGACGACTCAAGCTCTTAGTGAAAAACTCGGACACTTACTTGCGAAGCATAAACATGTATTAGTGACGGCTGAATCTTGCACTGGCGGTGGCGTTGCTAGCGCGGTAACCGATATTGCTGGCAGCTCGGCTTGGTTTGACCGTGCTTTCGTGACCTACAGTAATGAAGCAAAACAAGAGATGATCGGTGTTCAGCTTGAAACCTTAGTTGAATTTGGCGCCGTAAGTGAGCCGGTGGTTATAGAAATGGCTCACGGGGCACTACAACATTCAAACGGCACTATTTCTGTGTCTATCAGCGGTATTGCTGGCCCGGGCGGCGGCACGGAAGAGAAACCGGTAGGGACTGTGTGTTTTGCTTGGAAAGCAGTAAATGGGTGGAACAAAGTAGGAACGCATGTATTTACAGGCGATAGATCACAAGTACGCCAACAAGCTACGCACCATGCCTTACAAGTTATTTATGATTACCTATCAATGGAAGACAAGTAACATTTGTACAAATTATTTTCATACAGGTATGGACACTGTATGAATCAACAGTATAATAAAAGCCAATTAGTCACCCCTTTGTGGGTTAGAAATAGATTCTAAGTCGCTTGTTGAGACAACCGATTATGTGGAGATAGAAATGGACGAGAATAAACAAAAAGCGTTAGCTGCAGCCCTTGGTCAGATTGAAAAGCAATTTGGTAAAGGTTCTATCATGCGTCTTGGTGATAACCGCACAATGGACGTAGAAACTATTTCTACAGGTTCTCTATCTCTAGATATCGCACTAGGTGCTGGTGGCTTACCGATGGGACGTATCGTTGAAGTTTACGGTCCAGAATCATCAGGTAAAACAACGCTAACGCTTGAGCTTATTGCAGCAGCGCAGAGAGTGGGTAAAACATGTGCATTCGTGGATGCGGAACACGCACTTGACCCTATCTACGCTCAAAAGTTGGGTGTTGATATCGATGCTTTGCTTGTATCTCAACCAGATACCGGTGAACAAGCTCTAGAAATCTGTGATGCACTGGCTCGTTCAGGTGCTATCGATGTTCTTGTTATTGACTCGGTTGCTGCACTAACACCTAAAGCAGAGATCGAAGGCGAAATGGGCGATAGCCACATGGGTCTTCAAGCGCGTATGCTTTCTCAAGCAATGCGTAAGCTGACAGGTAACCTTAAACAGTCTAACTGTATGGCTATCTTCATTAACCAAATTCGTATGAAAATTGGTGTAATGTTCGGTAACCCAGAAACAACAACAGGTGGTAATGCACTTAAGTTCTACGCATCTGTTCGTCTTGATATTCGCCGTACTGGTGCAATCAAAGATGGTGATGAAGTTGTTGGTAACGAGACTCGTATCAAGGTTGTTAAGAACAAGATTGCTGCACCATTCAAACAAGCTGAAACTCAAATCCTTTACGGCAAAGGCTTCAACCGCGAAGGTGAGCTTATCGATTTAGGTGTTAAGAATAAGCTAGTAGAGAAAGCGGGCGCTTGGTACAGCTACAAAGGCGACAAGATCGGCCAAGGTAAATCGAACTCTTGTAAGCACCTACGTGAAAACCCAGAGATCGCTCTGGAACTTGACACTAAGCTTCGTGAATTGCTACTGACTCCTGCTGTTCTTGAAGAGAAAGGCGCAGAGAAAGAAGAAGAAAACGAAGAGCTATAAGCTAACGGTTTATAGAGCGGGTGTTTGAAAGGAACATCCGCTTTGAAAGAATAGGAAGCCTCGCATATTTTATGCGGGGCTTTTTTTGTCAACGTATTTTAGGACGAGACAAAGTATCTGTCCCCATCCTTGCTGCGCCTTGCTAGATCTATTTGGTTGTTTGAGGTAGCTTGCCAATTTTTTGTTTGTTCCCTATCTGAGCTAGTGGAATATTCTTCATTTTATCGATTTCCAACTAAAATCCTGCCCAAGGGTGTCTTTTCTACAAGAAAACTAGTCGAAGCCTTAACCATGATCTACAATACGGCAAAATTCTAACTCGACTATTTTCAGGAAGAGCTGCATGTACATGAGCACTGATGAGGTTCGCAACGCGTTCCTTAAGTTCTTTGAGAGCAAAGAACACCAAATCGTAGACAGTTCATCGTTAGTTCCACATAACGATCCAACCCTGCTGTTCACTAACGCAGGTATGAACCAATTCAAAGATTGCTTCCTAGGCGCCGAAAAGCGTGCCTACACTCGAGCAACTACGGCTCAGCGTTGTGTACGTGCGGGTGGTAAACACAATGACCTTGAAAACGTAGGTTTCACGGCTCGTCACCACACATTCTTCGAAATGCTAGGTAACTTCAGCTTTGGCGATTACTTCAAAGAAGAAGCGATTGGATTTGCTTGGGAATTCCTGACTGAAACACTAGGTCTGCCAAAAGATCGCCTGTTAGTAACGGTTTACGAGACAGATGACGAAGCATTCGAAATCTGGAACAAGAAAGTGGGCATCCCAGCTGACAAGATTGTTCGCATCGGCGACAAAGAAGGCGGCAAGAAGTTTGAGTCTGATAACTTCTGGACAATGGGTGACACAGGTCCTTGTGGTCCATGTACTGAAATCTTCTACGATCACGGTGAGCACATCTGGGGCGGTCGTCCTGGTACACCTGAAGAAGATGGTGACCGTTTCATCGAGATTTGGAACAACGTATTCATGCAGTTCAACCGTCACGCTGACGGCACTATGGAACCGCTACCTAAGCCAGCTGTAGATACTGGTATGGGTATTGAGCGTATCTCTGCAATCATGCAGGGCGTTCACTCTAACTACGAAATTGATGTATTCCAAAAGCTAATCAAAGCGACAGCAGAAGTGGTTGGTCACGACGACCTATCTAACCAATCGCTGCGCGTTATTGCTGACCACATCCGTTCTTGTTCATTCCTAATCGCTGATGGCGTAATGCCTTCAAACGAAGGTCGTGGCTACGTTCTACGTCGTATTATTCGTCGTGCAGTTCGTCACGGTAACAAGATTGGTGCACAAGGCGTGTTCTTCCACAAACTTGTGGGTGTACTGGCTGAAGTGATGGGCTCTGCAGCTGAAGAACTTAAGAAACAACAAGAGCTTGTTGAAAAAGTACTTCGCATCGAAGAAGAGAACTTTGGTCGCACGCTAGAGCGCGGCATGGTTATCCTAAACGACGCATTAGACGCACTTGAAGGCAAAGAGCTTGACGGTGAAACAGTATTCAAACTTTACGATACATACGGCTTCCCTGCTGACCTTACTAACGATGTAGCTCGTGAACGCGACTTTACTATCGATGAAGAAGGCTTTGAGAAGGCGATGGAAGCACAGCGTAAGCGTGCACGTGAAGCAGGCCAATTCGGTACTGATTACAACGCGACGATCAAAGTAGACACGAACACTGAGTTCTGTGGTTACACAGCGACTGAAGGCGCTGGTGAAATCTCTGCGCTATTTGTTGACGGCGAAGAAGTATCTTCACTATCGGCTGGCGACAAAGCAATCATCATCCTTGAAGAGACACCATTCTACGCTGAGTCAGGCGGTCAATGTGGTGACGCTGGTACGTTAAAAACAGCATCTGGTCTATTCAAAGTACAAGACACTCAGAAGCTAGGTAACGCATTTGCGCACCACGGTGAGCTAGTTGAAGGTGTATTTGCTCAAGGCGATAAAGTAGAAGCAACGGTTGACGCTGAGCGTCGTGCTGCTATCTCATTAAACCACTCTGCAACTCACTTACTTCACTCTGCACTGCGCGAAGTTCTAGGTGAGCACGTTGCTCAAAAAGGTTCTTTAGTTAAGCCAGACAACCTACGTTTTGACTTTTCTAACCTTGAAGCGGTAACGCCGGCACAGATTAAAGAAGTAGAGCGTTTGGTTAACGCACAAGTTCGTAAGAACCACGTGATTGAAACCAACATCATGGATATCGAGTCAGCGAAAGAAAAAGGTGCAATGGCACTGTTTGGCGAGAAGTACGATGATGAAGTTCGCGTTCTGTCGATGGGCGATTTCTCTACTGAGCTTTGTGGTGGTATCCACGCAAGCAATACGGGTGATATCGGCCTATTCAAGATCACATCTGAAGGTGGTATCGCTGCAGGTATTCGTCGTATCGAAGCGGTAACGGGTGAAGCTGCTCTAGATGCAGTAGAAGCTCAGGCTAACGCTTACGAAGAGAAATTGGCTGAATCAGCTAAGAAAGCGAAATCGCTAGAGAAAGAAATCCAACTGCTTAAAGAAAAGATGGCTGCTGCAGAAAGCGCAAATATCATGGGTAAAGTAGAAGACATCTCTGGTACTAAAGTTTTGGTTGCTGCAATTGAAGGCGCAGACAACAAGAACCTACGTACTATGGTTGATAACGCTAAAAACCAAGTAGGTAGCGGCATCATCCTGATTGCGAATATCGCAGACGGTAAAGTTGGCTTGATTGCTGGCGTAACCAAAGACCTTATCGGCAAAGTAAAAGCGGGTGACCTCGTTAAGATGGTTGCTGAGCAAGTTGGCGGTAAAGGCGGCGGTCGTCCAGATATGGCTCAAGCGGGTGGTACAGACGTTGAAGCGCTGCCTGAAGCGCTTAAATCTGTGCGTACTTGGCTAGAAGAGCGTCTTTAAGCTTAAGTAATTGATACAAAGATGCCCAATCAGTTGATTGGGCATCTTTTATTTTGCCTATTGGAAGCGTGATTAAACAAGGTTTGATTGAGATTAACCAAGAAGTCCAATGGAAACGTTAGACTCCTTGGTTAATTTTTTATTGCTTCGCTCTGACGCGGAGTATGTGTTTTTTTGTCATATATAGACATTGGTCTTGGGAAGGTGAGGACGGGTGAAAATGCCTCTTATCGTGCAGAAATTTGGTGGAACGTCGGTGGGTTCAATAGAGCGGATCCATCATGTAGCAGAAAAAATCATTGAAGCGAAAAATGAAGGGAACCAGATCTTGGTTGTCGTTTCTGCTATGTCAGGTGAAACAAATCGGTTAGTTAACTTAGCCACGCAAGTTGATAGTGTCCCAAATGCTAGAGAGTTGGATGTGTTGTTAACTGCTGGAGAACAAGTTTCCATGGCTTTGTTGGCGATGACGTTGCACAAGTTGGGTTATGAAGCGACATCGATGACCGGCTATCAAGCCAAGATACACACCGATTCTAATCATAATAATGCGACGATTGAGCGTATTGATACCGCACCTATTAGAGCGCTGTTAGATGATGACAAGATTGTCATTGTTGCAGGTTTTCAAGGCGTTAATGCGAAAGGTGACATCACAACCTTAGGGCGAGGTGGTTCAGATACTACGGCCGTTGCATTAGCGGGCGCGCTTCAAGCTAAAGAGTGTCAGATCTATACCGACGTTGATGGCGTATATTCCTGCGACCCTAGAGTGGTTAAGCAATCTAAAAAATTAGATACCTTAGACTTTCCCTCTATGGAAGAAATGGCTCGCAGAGGCGCGAAGGTTTTGCACCTGCCATGTGTTCAGCATGCGTGGCGACACAATGTACCACTGAGAGTACTTTCGAGTTTTGAAGAAGGCGAGGGCACTCTCATCGCGGGTAATGATTGTTTGAATGATATTGCTGGAATAGCCATTCAAAGAGATATGGTTCGCATCGAATGTTTGAATCAAGATTTACCGTCTCTCATGTCGCATTGCCAGTTGTTAGGGATCGAAGTCTGTAGTGTGATCGAGGAAACAGAACGGGCAGCGCTCATTATCAAACCGGACATAAGTGCTAAATTAAAACTAGTTTTTGCTGAAAAAATCCGTAATAGTGAATATGTTAGTTTGTTAACTGTGGTAGGAAGCCGAACGCAAGAAATTGTGGTCAGTTCACATGGATTGTTGTCTGAAGGCGAAATTGATGTACAACATCACTTATTGCAGCAGCAGTCTTTAACTTTGGTGATATCACCAACGCAAGTCGATATAGCTGCTAACATATTACACAATGCATACATCGTAGCGCGTGAAACACAGGGTTATCTTAAAAAAGAAGTGCATTTTGGTTAAATAAACTCAATCGATAGTTTACGAAAATATAACTTTTGTTGGATAATGCTCTCGTAGCTAGATAAATTTAGAGATTACTCAAGGAGCAAAGAATGCTAATTTTGACTCGCCGTGTTGGCGAAACACTGATGATTGGTGATGAAGTAACAGTTACTGTACTAGGCGTTAAAGGTAACCAAGTACGTATTGGTGTTAACGCACCTAAAGAAGTATCTGTTCACCGTGAAGAGATCTACATGCGCATTCAAGCTGAAAAAGGTAATGGTAACGTTGCATCTGGCAACTACTAATACTTTTGCGTAGAAGAGGGGCTAGCATTGTTGCTAGCCTTTTTTGATCTTGGGGTGCACATAATCACAACTTAGCAATAGGTTGATTCACTAGCGGGCTTAGTTATAGATGCTGGATGGAGTGCTTGATATAGAAAAGCCACGCCACCAGAGTTAACTCTTATTGAAGCACCGTGATATTTGTTTGCCATAGTTCAAGTTTTACTGACTTACCCTATGGCGAAATCGAGCATCCCGTAGTATGGTGCAATCAGCAGTGACACTTACTGCGAGATAAATTAGATAATTGTTTTCCGCTGTTAATTATTGCCAATCTTTCACCTTAATTTTTAAGGGAAAAAGCGCTAATTGGATGTTATAAGTTCAATTTGCAAGCGCTTTGATTAAATTGCAAACGGTTGAATGTTTTTGTCCGGTTTTTTTCAATAAAGTGTTTGACATATTTTCGGTAAAACGTAATATGTGCCTCCGCAAGACGGTGAGGTGGCCGAGAGGCCGAAGGCGCTCCCCTGCTAAGGGAGTATGTGGTTTATAGCCGCATCGAGGGTTCGAATCCCTCCCTCACCGCCATTTCTTGCACGTTTGAATTTGCAAGCAAACACAGAAGTAACAATGTGCGCCCTTAGCTCAGCTGGATAGAGTACCTGGCTACGAACCAGGCGGTCGGAGGTTCGAATCCTCCAGGGCGCACCATTCTTTAGATTACTTTGTTAATAAGTAATGGATAAGAATAATGAATTTGGTGAGGTGGCCGAGTGGCCGAAGGCGCTCCCCTGCTAAGGGAGTATGTGGTTTGTAGCCGCATCGAGGGTTCGAATCCCTCCCTCACCGCCATTCATTACAGGCCTATGGCCTTTTTTTTGTTTCGTAGAAACAAGAATGTGATATATTTCACAACTTCTTCACTTGAAGATACCGTGCGCCCTTAGCTCAGCTGGATAGAGTACCTGGCTACGAACCAGGCGGTCGGAGGTTCGAATCCTCCAGGGCGCACCACTATTTAGGGTTTTCATTAATCCTGATGTTGAACGTTTAGTTTTGCTTTATTGCCTTAACTGCTTTATTGCTTTAACTAACAGCTTAATATCGAAACCGTTGCGCCCTTAGCTCAGCTGGATAGAGTACCTGGCTACGAACCAGGCGGTCGGAGGTTCGAATCCTCCAGGGCGCACCACTTTTAGGGTTTTCACTAATCCTGATGTTGAACGTTTAGTTTTGCTTTATTGCCTTAATTGCTTTAACTAACAGCTTAATATCGAAATCGTTGCGCCCTTAGCTCAGCTGGATAGAGTACCTGGCTACGAACCAGGCGGTCGGAGGTTCGAATCCTCCAGGGCGCACCACTATTTAGGGTTTTTATTAACCCTGATGTTGAACGTTTAGTTTTGCTTTATTGCCTTAGCTAAAAGCTTAATATCGAAACCGTTGCGCCCTTAGCTCAGCTGGATAGAGTACCTGGCTACGAACCAGGCGGTCGGAGGTTCGAATCCTCCAGGGCGCACCACTATTTAGGGTTTTCACTAATCCTGATGTTGAATGTTTAGTTTTGCTTTATAGTCTTAACTGCTTTATTGCCTTAACTAACAATTTAATATCGAAACCGTTGCGCCCTTAGCTCAGCTGGATAGAGTACCTGGCTACGAACCAGGCGGTCGGAGGTTCGAATCCTCCAGGGCGCACCACCTTATTAAAGAAAGCCTCGTTTATACGAGGCTTTTTTTATGTCTGCTGTAAATTTGTTGCGATAATGTTAAATTTTGTCGTTATTTAACTTGTTGTATTTAAAGTAATTCTTGATTGCTTCTTTGTTATTCCACCTTTCTCATATCATTTCTAAGAAAAGCCCCGTTTAAGTCACAGTTTAAATATCTATAAATGACGTATTTGACAGATTTATGTGATCTGATAGGCGAATAATTAACCTTATGTGTGCGTTATCCGTAACAGAACCTTAAACAAAATTGACAAACTTTTACCAATCGAGATAATCCATGGGTCGGGATCACTATTCGCTGAAATCCTGCACGTATGTCAGGATGACGAAGAAAGGAAGCAACATGACTAATATTGGAAGCCTGCTAGGAGATGCGGCGACTCTAATGATAACGGGGATGTCCGTTGTCTTTATTTTCCTAACTATTCTAGTTTACCTCGTTCGGTTGATGTCAAAACTGGTACCAGAAGAAGTACCAGAGCCGATCGCAGCACCTAAAAAAATTAAAAAATCACAATCAAACCCTTCAGCTGTTAGTCCACAGGTAGTGGCAGCAATTTCGGCCGCGGTTCATCAATACCGTGCGTCTACTGCTAAGTAGCATTTAAAGGATTAAAAAGGAGTTTATGAGCATGTCTAAACCACTAGCTATCACAGATGTGGTACTTCGTGACGCGCACCAGTCACTATTTGCTACTCGTATGCGTATCGAAGATATGCTGCCAATTGCGGCAGAACTGGATAAAGTCGGTTACTGGTCTTTAGAGACTTGGGGCGGCGCAACGTTTGATTCGTGTATTCGTTTTCTAGGAGAAGATCCGTGGGAGCGTTTGCGTGAGCTGAAAAAAGCGATGCCAAACACACCAATGCAGATGCTACTGCGTGGTCAAAATTTATTGGGTTACCGTCACTACGCGGATGATGTAGTAGAGAAATTTGTTGAACGTGCCCATAAGAACGGCATGGACGTATTCCGTATTTTTGATGCGATGAATGACGTACGTAACTTTGAAACAGCAGTGAAAGCAACGATTGATGTTGGTGGTCACGCTCAAGGTACGTTGTCTTACACAACCAGTCCGGTTCACAACTCAGATACTTGGGTTGATTTGGCTAAACGCCTAGAGGATCTAGGTTGTCACTCACTATGTATCAAAGATATGTCAGGTTTATTAAAGCCGTATGAAGCGGAAGAGCTGATTACACGTATCAAAGCATCGTGTGACGTTCCTCTAGCGTTGCATAGCCACGCGACAACCGGTCTATCGACAGCAACAGCGGTTAAAGCCGTTGAAGCGGGTATCGATATTCTAGACACCGCTATTTCTTCAATGAGCTGTACTTACGGTCACACGCCAACCGAAACGGTTGTTGCGATGTTAGAAGGTACAGAGCGTGATACCAATCTTAAGCTTGATCAGATCGAACCCATCGCGGCTTACTTCCGTGATGTACGTAAAAAGTACGCGAAATGGGAAGGTCAGCTAAAAGGTGTTGATTCACGTATCTTGATTGCTCAGGTTCCTGGCGGCATGTTAACCAACATGGAAGGTCAGCTTAAAGAGCAAGGCGCAGCCGATCGTATGGACGAAGTGCTCGAAGAGATCCCTCGTGTACGCAAAGAGCTGGGTTACATTCCTTTGGTAACACCTACTTCTCAGATTGTTGGTACTCAAGCGGTTATCAACGTTCTAACGGGTGAGCGCTACAAGAGCATCACTAAAGAGACTGCTGGTCTACTGAAAGGTGAATATGGTCAAGCGCCTGCTGAGGTTGATGCTGAACTGCAAGCGAAAGTGTTAGATGGTGCAGAGCCAATCACGTGTCGTCCTGCTGATTTACTTAAGTCTGAAATGGATACGTTAACGACAGACCTTTTAGAAAAAGCGAAATCAGATGGCATTTCACTCGCTGAAGATACCGTTGATGATGTACTGACATACGCACTTTTCCCACAAGTCGGCCTTAAGTTCCTTAAGAACCGTCGTAACCCTGAAGCATTTGAACCTGCACCAACTGCAGAAACGGCAGCTCCTGTTGCGGCACCACAGCCTGTTGCAGGCAGCATTGAAAGCTACAGCGTGAAGGTTGATGGTCAAGTTTATGATGTTGAAGTCGGGCCACAAGGCGAACTCACATCAGTATCTCCATCAGCTAAGCCAGCACAAGGGGCTCAAGCTGCACCTGCAGCGGCTTCTGATGCAGAAGCAGTTCCAGCTCCATTAGCAGGCAACATCTTTAAAGTTATCGTTCAGCCAGGTGTTGAAGTGGCTGAAGGCGATGTGCTACTGATCTTGGAAGCGATGAAGATGGAAACGGAAGTTCGTGCTGCTCGTGGTGGTATCGTTCAGGAATTGAATGTTAAAGAAGGCGATGCAGTTACTGTAGGCGCTCCACTACTAAGCTTAGCGTAAGGGAGTACCATGGAAGGATTGATGACCTTATGGTCTGAAACAGGGATTGCTAACTTTGAGTTCGGCCAGATTTGTATGATGCTGGTCGGTTGCTTATTGTTGTTTTTGGCAATTCGTAAAGGGTTTGAACCGTTACTTTTATTACCGATTGGTTTTGGTGCTGTATTAGCAAATATTCCAAATGCTGGGTTTACTGATCCCGGTGGTTTGCTTTACTACGTTTACTACATTGGTATTGAAACGGGTATTTTCCCACTGCTGATCTTTATGGGTGTTGGTGCAATGACGGACTTCGGTGCGTTGATTGCTAACCCTAAAACGTTATGGCTAGGGGCTGCGGCTCAGTTTGGTATCTTCGCAACGCTATTTGGTGCGATCTTGCTGAACTATGTTCCAGGAATGGAATTCTCAATGGCAGATGCTTCGTCAATTGCGATCATTGGTGGTGCCGATGGCCCAACCGCGATCTTCTTGGCGAGTAAGTTATCTCCTGACCTACTAGGTGCCATTGCAGTTGCGGCTTACAGCTACATGGCTTTAGTTCCTATTATTCAGCCACCTATCATGAAAGCACTAACGACGCCGGAAGAACGCAAGATTAAGATGGCGCAGTTACGTCACGTTGGTAAAGCCGAGAAGATCCTTTTCCCGCTTGCTGTACTACTGATGACGATTCTGTTCCTACCTTCAGCAACACCTCTAGTAGGTATGTTCTGCTTGGGTAACTTAATGCGTGAAGCGGGTGTGGTTGATCGCCTTTCAAAAACAGCTCAAAACGAATTGATTAACGTCGTAACTATTTTCCTAGGCCTAGGTGTTGGTTCTAAGCTTCAAGCGGACACGTTCTTGAACTTAGAGACGCTGGGTATTTTAGGTTTAGGTGCGGTGGCGTTCAGTATTGGTACGGCGGGTGGCGTGTTAATGGCGAAGTTGCTTAATCGCTTCTCTAAAGAAGACATCAACCCATTGATTGGCGCGGCCGGTGTATCAGCGGTTCCGATGGCGGCTCGTGTTGTAAACAAGGTTGGTCTTGAGGCAAACCCTCAAAACTTCTTGTTGATGCATGCGATGGGCCCGAACGTGGCAGGTGTACTTGGTAGTGCGGTTGCGGCGGGTATTCTATTAGCTCTAGTGGGTTAGTAGGTCACGTATCGTTACGTTAATTGGTCGTCAATTTACGAATGAGCGGTTAACTTAGCCTTATTAAATGGTTTATAGTCAAAGGGATGCTTTCGCATCCCTTTCTTTTTATCAATTAGGGTGCTTGCTCATTAGGGCTTTTATCAATCAAGGAAATGTGGAAATGGAAAATAAACAGATAGCGATTACTCAATTCGGCGGTGTCGAAAACCTCAGTATTCAAACCCGTGCTATTCCTGAGCCTAAGGCTGGAGAAGTGGTGGTTAAAGTTTCCTTTTCGGGCATTAATCCGATTGATGTTAAAACCCGTGCAGGTCTAGGTTGGGCTGCAGCCCAGAATAAAGATAACCTGCCTTGGGTTCCAGGTTATGACATTTCAGGGCAAATTGTCACCCTAGGCGAACAGGCAGAGCGTTTTACTGTTGGTGATAACGTTGCCGGCTTTATTGGTTTCCCACTGCAAGGTGGCGGTTACAGCCAATATGTGTGTGTCCCAGAAGCGGCATTAAGCATGGTTCCTGATTCGGTGACTCTAGAAGCGGCTGCGGCATTACCATTAGCCAGTCAAACAGCAGCCCAAGCGCTCAACAAAGCTGAAGTGAAAGAGGGCGATCGCGTACTTATCTTGGCGGGCGCAGGCGGCGTTGGTCATCTAGCGGTTCAAATCGCCGTGGCAGCGAAAGCCGAGGTTTACACAACTTGTAGTGAAGCGAATCTTGATTACTTAGCAACGTTAGGCGCTCATGCGATTAACTATAAATTTGCGCCAGCATCGGAAAGAGTCTCTGATGTCGATGTGCTGATTGATTTGGTTGGTGGCGATACCGCTCTCGATGCGTTGAAGTGCCTAAAAGATGGCGCAAGAGTGGTGACAGTCCCAACTTTATCTGCTGAATTGATCTGCGAAAAAGCAACATTATTAGGCTTTACTGCATCAGGCATGCTGGTTGAACCAAACCCAGAGCAAATGGACACTATGTTGTACATGGTCAGTGTCGGATTGCTCAAAACAGAAATTCAAGGTATCTACCAGTTAGACGAAGCGCAGTCAGCTCATTTACAGGTTGAAACCGGACATACCAGAGGCAAGGTACTACTTAAAATGCAAGAAGGTTGATATGCAGTGCTAGAGTTTTTTAATTCTCTGTTTGAAAACATAGCGCTGTGGTTCTCTGACTCGGCGCTGTGGGTACTCTTTATTAGTGGCTTCTTGAGTGCCACGTTGCTGCCCGGCGGTTCAGAAGCAAGTCTGGTTGCTGCATTGAGCTTAGATCAGTTCTCAACATCATCGATCATTTTGCTGGCGACACTTGGTAATACCTTAGGTGGCCTGACCAACTATTGGATTGGTTTGTGGTTGCCTAATCGAACTCAATCTGAAAAGCATGGTCATAAGGCTATGGCTTGGCTGAGCCGTTATGGTTACTGGACATTGTTATTCAGTTGGTTACCGATCATTGGTGATCCTTTATGTCTGGCTGCGGGTTGGCTGAGAATGAAATTTATCCCTAGCGTTATTTTGATAGCGATTGGCAAAGCCGCTCGCTACAGCTTACTTGCTGCTATCTACTTCGGTTTTTTCTAAGGAGAACCTATGAAAAAGGTTTTACTTGGTACATTTTCTCTTATCGCCATCGCTGGCTGTTCTTACAATGTACCTAGCTCAACACCCTTCTTTTCCTCGTTACCGGAAGGCGTCACTCTGTTAGAAGAGGTTAAGCCTTCTAAAGATAAAGTCGTGATTCCTTATGCGAAGTATCAGCTTGAAAACGGCTTGACCGTTATTCTTTCTCCTGATGATTCTGATCCACTTGTTCATGTTGATGTGACCTATCATGTGGGTTCTGCTCGTGAACAGATTGGCAAATCAGGCTTTGCTCACTTCTTTGAACACATGATGTTCCAAGGCTCAGAGAACGTCGGTGATCAACAGCACTTCAAGATTATTACCGAAGCGGGTGGTTCGTTAAATGGCACCACCAACCGTGACCGAACTAATTACTTTGAAACCGTTCCTTCTAACCAACTCGAAAAAATGTTGTGGTTAGAATCGGACAGAATGGGTTTCTTGTTAGATGCGGTTTCTCAGAAGAAATTTGAAGTGCAAAGAGGTACGGTTAAGAACGAGCGAGCGCAAAGCTACGAAAATCGTCCTTATGGCTTAATGTGGGAACGCATGGGTGAAGCGCTTTACCCTGAAGGTCACCCGTACTCGTGGCAACCAATTGGTTATGTGGAAGACTTAGACCGTGTTGATGTGAATGATCTTAAGGCATTTTTCTTACGTTGGTATGGTCCAAACAATGCCGTGTTAACGATCGGTGGTGATATCGACGTTGATGACACGCTAGAGTGGGTTAACAAGTACTTTGGCCCTATCCCTCAAGGACCTGAAGTTAAGGCGGCAGAGAAGCAACCTGCAGTGCTGACTGAAGACAAGTACATCACCTTAAAAGATAATATTCGTCAGCCGATGGTGCTAGTTGGATGGCCAACAACGTATCGTGGTGAAGAGACGCAGGTTTCATTGAATGCACTGTCCAACGTGTTAGGTTCTGGCACCAACAGTTACCTGTATCAAAACCTCGTAAAAACGCAAAAAGCGGTGAGCGCAGGATCTTTCCATGATTGTGCTGAGCTTGCATGTACCATGTATGTGTATGCGATGGGTAATTCAGGTGAAAAAGGTGATTTGACGGTTCTAAACAAAGAGCTGATGGATACCTTAGATCAATTCTCGAAAGAGGGCGTTGAACAAGCGCGTTTAGACCAGATCACTGGTATGGCAGAAGCGGATGCAGTTTTTGCACTACAAAGTGTTAAAGGCAAGGTTTCGCAGCTCGCGTCTAACCAAACCTTCTATGGTCAGCCGGATCGCATTGAGTCACAACTCGATCAAATTCGAGCGGTTACTCCAGAAAGCGTAAGCAAGGCATACCAAGATTTCATCGAAGGCAAGCACAAGGTTACCTTGAGTGTGGTTCCTAAGAAAAAACTCGATTTAGCGGTTCGTGAGGCCACCTTTACCACACCTGTACGTACCCTTCCTGAATACAGCAAGGTGACGGAAGACCAACTGGATTTCAGAAAGGCGCCAAACACATTTGATCGCAGCGTGATGCCAGAAGTGAACTTTGGTGTTGAAGCGACCATGCCTGAGTTGTATCGCATGCACTTTACGAACGGTACTGACTTGATTGGTACCGTGACCAGTGAAACGCCGACAGTACAGCTACAAATTCAACTGCCTGCAGGCGAACGCTATGTTCGTAAAGGGCAAGAAGGCTTAGCGAACCTAACGGCTTCGATGATGGAAGAGGGGTCGACTAAACGAACGGTTGAAGAACTACAGGCGACCTTAGATAAGCTTGGCAGTAGCGTTAGCATTGGCGCAGGTAGTTATACCACGGATATCTCGGTTTCAACGCTAGAGAAAAACCTGCCTCAAACCTTAGCGATCGTACAAGAGGTTTTGTTTGAGCCTAAGTTTGATGAGCAAGACTTCGAACGCGTGAAGAAGCAGATGCTTGAAGGTGTTGTTTATCAGCATCAACAACCAAGCTGGATGGCTTCTCAAGCCACACGTGAAGTTTTGTTTGGCAACAGCATCTTTGGTCGAGCGAGTGATGGTACTAAGGCCTCTTTAGAATCGTTAACCTTAGACGATGTAAAACTGTTTTACAGTCAGCACTATACTCCTGAGGGGGCTAATATTGTTATTGTAGGCGACATCTCGAAGAAAGAGGTCAGCAAGCAGCTTCAATTCTTCGAACAATGGCAAGGCGATGCGGCACCACTAACGCGTCCGCAGATCATCAAAGAGCTTTCAGGGCAACGTTTGTACCTAGTGGATAAGCCAGGAGCACCACAGAGCATCGTTCGTTTAGTGCGTAAAGGTTTACCTTTCGACGCGACTGGTGAGTTGTATTTGAGCCAGTTGGCTAACTTTAATTTAGCGGGTAACTTCAATAGCCGTATCAACCAGAATTTACGTGAAGATAAAGCCTACACTTACGGTGCGAGCGGTTACTTCGCCAGCACGCGTGAAACTGGTGCGGTAGTATTTAGTGCTCAAGTGAGAGCCAATGCGACGGTTCCATCGATTCAAGAGTTTATCGCCGAGCTAAATGAATTTAGTCAGAGTGGATTAACTGACGAAGAGGTGAAATTTATGCGCCTTGCCGTCGGTCAACAAGATGCGCTTAAATACGAAACACCAAGTCAAAAGGCTGGTTTGTTGAGTAATATTGTCGCATTGAGCCTAGATGAAGATTACCTACAACAACGTAATCAGATAGTTGAAACCGTCTCAAAAGAGACCTTAAACGAGCTATCGAAGAAATGGTTTGACCCGAATGATTATCAAATAATCGTTGTTGGCGATGCGACTTCGCTTCGTCCTCAATTAGAAAAGTTAGATATTCCAATAGAAGAGCTTGAAATCATTCGTTAGAGTACACATTAAAGGGGAGGGAATAGACTCTACTTTTCTCCTCCAACCTAATTTATGATAGTTCTAATCAGAACGATATAAGATAAGTGAACTGAATTTTGACTGATTTTGCTGCGCGACTAAAGCAAGTTGCAACCAACCCTAAGACCTTCTCTCAATTTGGTCGTGGTGTTGAAAGGGAAACGTTACGCTACACGGAAGATGGGCATCTTGCGACTGGGCCGCACCCAAAGGCTTTGGGATCTGCGTTGATGAACGGATGGGTAACGACCGATTTTTCTGAGTCGCTACTGGAGTTTATTACGCCTGTTTCTAACGACGTTCCGACGCTTTTGAATCAGTTGTCTGATATCCACCATTTCACTCAAACCAAGTTAGATGGCGAAAAGATGTGGCCGCTTTCTATGCCTTGTTACGTAGGCAGTGAAGATTACATTCAGCTAGCGCAATACGGCACCTCTAACAACGGCAAAATGAAGACGCTATATCGTGAAGGCCTAAAGCGCCGTTACGGTAGCCTGATGCAGATTATTTCTGGTGTTCACTTCAACTTCTCTTTCCCAGAAAGTTTTTGGGATAGCCTGTTTGGAGAGCAAACAGAAGAAACGCGTTGTGAAGCTAAGTCAGATGCGTACTTTGGTTTGATTCGTAATTATTACCGTTTTGGTTGGTTAATCCCATATTTCTTCGGTGCTTCACCTGCACTATGTCCTTCTTTTATCAAAGGAAGAGAGACAAAGCTACCTTTTGAAAAGGTTGGCGAGACACTGTATCTGCCAAAAGCAACGGCACTTCGCCTGAGTGATCTTGGCTACACCAATAGTGCTCAAAGCGTATTAAAGATTGGCTTCAACAGCCTAGACCAGTACCTTGAAGGTCTGAACCAAGCGATTCGCACGCCATCAGAAGAGTTTGCTGAGATTGGCACTAAGGTTGATGGTGAATACCGTCAATTGAATAGTAACGTTCTTCAAATCGAGAACGAGCTTTATGCGCCAATTCGTCCTAAGCGCGTGGCGAAAAGTGGTGAAAAACCATCGGAAGCACTGGCTCGTGCTGGTGTTGAGTACATTGAGGTTCGTTCTTTGGACGTAAACCCATTCAGCTCAATTGGTATCAATGAGCAACAAGTTCGCTTCCTCGATCTATTCTTAACTTGGAGTGTTCTATCTGACTCTGCTGAGATGGATAACTGCGAACTTGAATGCTGGCGCGATAACTGGAACAAGGTGATCTTAGAAGGTCGTCAGGTTGGTTTAGAACTCAAGATTGGTTGTGATGGCGAGAGACTGTCTCTGCAAGATTGGGCTAAACGCGTATTCAAAGATCTTCGTGTTATCGCTGAGTTGATGGATGCTGAGCAAGGTGGTCGTGCATACCAAGAAACGTGCGATACGCTTGAAACTTGGATCGATAACCCAGAGCTGACTATTTCTGGCCAGTTGCTAGAAGAGACCAAAAAATTAGGTGGCTTGGGTAAAGTAGGTTGTGCGTTAGGAAAAACGTACGCTCAGCAACACAAAGCACACCAATATAAAGTTTACTCAGCTGAGTTGATGGAAGCGGAAGTTCAACGCTCTGTGATTGCTCAGCAACAAAGTGAAGAAGCAAGCACTCAAGATTTTGACAGCTTCTTAACGGATTATTTTTCGTATTTAAAAGCATAGCGAGACTTTGGTGGAAAGGAAGCAAGCCTTATTAGGCCAGCCTAAACGCGTAAGTGGAAAATGGTTGCCAGTAGTGACTGTTGGTGTTGTCTCTAGCCTATTGGTTGGATGTGCAACGCCACCGCCAAAGCAGCAAGATAACTTGTGTAGCATCTTCAGAGAACACCCGTCGTGGTATGAAGATGCTCTCGATATGCAAGAAGAGTGGGGCACGCCGATCAATGTAGCGATGGCTTTTGTGAAACAAGAGAGTAGCTATCGTCATGATGCACGCCCACCTAAAGATTACATTCTTGGCTTTATTCCGTGGGGACGCGTGAGCAGTGCCTACGGATATGCACAAGCTCAAGACCCTGCTTGGGAAGACTTCCAAAAGGCGACCAATAACGGTGGTTCAAGAACCAACTTTGATGATGCATTGATGTTCATCGGTTGGTACACCAGCGAGACGCGTCGTCAGTTAGGGGTTTCACTTTGGGACCCATATAACCAGTACTTGGCTTATCATGAAGGTCGTGGTGGTTATAAGCGCAAGTCATACAATAGCAAACCATCGTTGATTAAGGTGGCGCGCAAAGTCGAACAGCAAGCAAAAGATTATGGATGGCAGCTTAAACAGTGTCGTAAAGAACTAGAAGACAATAGAAGTTGGTTTTTCTAAAGCCAACCGTCACGGAGAAGAGCAATGCCTTTATTAGATAGTTTCACTGTTGATCACACGCGCATGAACGCACCTGCAGTTCGTGTAGCTAAAACAATGCAAACCCCAAAAGGGGATACCATCACTGTGTTTGACCTGCGTTTTACTGCGCCAAACAAAGACATCCTATCTGAGAAAGGGATCCATACTCTAGAGCACTTATACGCAGGATTTATGCGTAATCAATTGAACGGTTCGGATGTGGAGATCATCGATATTTCACCGATGGGCTGTCGTACTGGTTTCTACATGAGCCTAATTGGTACGCCTTCAGAGCAGCAAGTGGCAGACGGTTGGTTGGCTGCAATGCAAGATGTGCTGAAAGTTGAGAATCAAAATAAGATCCCTGAGCTGAACGAGTATCAATGTGGTACTGCGGCAATGCACTCTTTGGATGAAGCTAAAGATATCGCTAATGCGATCATCGCTGCCGGTATCTCTGTAAACAAAAATGATGAACTGGCATTGCCAGAGTCGATGCTTCAAGAGCTTAAGATCGACTAGTCATTGTTAGTTCACCTTGAATACGCTTTACTCTAGATACATTTCACTCTAGAGACAGAGCGAGTTAGATACTAAAAGGCCCGGTTCAATGAACCGGGCCTTTTTCGTCAACGTATTTTAGAGCTAGGCAGTTGTCGCATGTGAGCTTGTGATTACTCACTTAGTTATCCCAGTCCTGCAAACCACTTTTATCCGTTAACGATCTGCGGGAACACGCGAACGAGCTTGATACGGTTCTCTTCGAGTTCAACAATTTCCATTGGATGACTCGCAACCTGAACACTCAGGTGACTCTCAGGAATGTCTTCAAGGTGTTCCAGTATTAAACCATTAAGTGTTCTTGGGCCATTTGTAGGTAGTGTCCACTGCAAGCCTTTGTTTATGTCACGGATATTGGCGCTGCCTTCAATCAAGAAGCTGCCATCGCTTTGCGGTGTGATCTCTTCAGATAAGCTTGGTGCAATTGAGGTCGTAAACTCACCAACGATTTCTTCTAGAATATCTTCAAGGGTAACCAAGCCGTTGATATCGCCATACTCATCCACAATCAAACCGATGCGCTGTTTATTGCGCTGAAACTTAAGTAGTTGAATATTGAGTGGTGTCGCTTCAGGAATAAAGTAGATCTCATCCGCAGCACGCAGCAGTGTCTCTTTATTGAATTCGTTCTTTTCAAGCATCAAGCGGTAAGCTTCTCGTAACCTAAGCATACCAACCACTTCATCTATCTGGTCACGATATAACACAATACGACCATGAGGCGAGTGAGTTAATTGGCGAACGATAGATTTCCAGTCATCATTGATGTCGATGCCAGTGATTTCATTTCGAGGCACCATGATGTCGTTCACGGTCACGTGTTCTAAATCTAAAATAGACACCAACATATCTTGGTGGCGCTGAGGTATCAGGCTTCCCGCTTCATTTACCACGGTTCTCAGCTCTTCAGAGCTTAAGTGGTCGGTCGCATCGTGGCGGGCTTTGACGCCTAAGATACGAATAAAACCGTTGGTAATGAAGTTCACCAATATCACCAATGGTGACAGTACCTTCATCAGTATCATCAAAAGGATACTACTGGCGTAAGAGACACGTTCTGGAAACAGAGAAGCGATGGTTTTTGGGGTTACTTCGGCAAACACGAGGATCACGAGAGTCAGGACACCGGTAGCAATCGCTACGCCGATATCCCCGTAGATGCGCATACCAAGAATAGTCGCGATCGCAGACGCAAGAATATTGACGAGATTGTTGCCGATGAGAATAAGGCCGATCAATCTGTCTGGGCGGTTCAGAAGTTTTTCTACGCGTTTGGCACCTTTATGACCCGTATTGGCCAAGTGCTTTAAACGGTAGCGGTTCAAGGACATCATGCCCGTTTCGGAACCAGAGAAATAACCAGAAATTACAATGAGACACGCGAGTAGCGCAAATAAGATACCCGTTGATATGTCGTCCAAAACTATTCTTTTCCTATTTGTGTATCTTGATTAATTTATGACCGAACATGGTCGAGATGTCAATTGAATCTAACGGACTCAATATTTTAAAGGCAAGGTGTGTGAGACCTTGCCTTCATATTACAGACTAATTCAGGATGATTTCCTGAACGAAGCGGCTACCGAAGTAGGCTAGTGTGAGCATGCTGGCACCGGCAAGTGCGAACCAAGTGACTTTTTGTCCACGCCAACCTTTCTGATAGTGACCCCATAGAAGGATGGAGTAGATAACCCAAGCAATAAAAGACAATACAGCCTTGTGTGCTTTTCCTTGAGCAAACATATCTTGTACGAAGATAAGGCCTGTCAATAAAGTACCTGTTAATAAGCCATTACCGATCAGAATGATCTTGAAAAGCTGTCTTTCCACCATCATTAAAGGAGGTAGGTTCGGGTTTATCACTAACGCTTTTTTCTTTTTAAGTTTGTGATCTAGCCACGCAAGTTGCAGGGCGTATAGCGCACCGATAGTCAACGTCGCGTATGAGAACAAAGCCAAAGAGATGTGCAGTAGCAGCTTTGGGTCATTCTCTAGATGTTTAATGAACGTGCTTGAAAGAAAAGTGGCAGCCATTAGATTTAGAGCAGCGAAGCTATAAACAACCGGCAAGATGAACCACAAACGGGTTTTGAGCATCGCACCGCTCATGACCAAAGAGATGATTAAACTGATCAATGAAGCAACGTTCAAGATACTGAGGTTTTGGCCACTGGCATTAAAAATTAAATCGCCAAGCAACCAAGCATGGAAAGCTAAAGCAAGTAATGCGCTGATAAACACCGTTTTTACGCGGATTCCTGTTTGGTGCACGAGACCTGGAATGATCGTGGAAATCGCCATTGTATAAAGAAAGGCTGCTGCGATCGCAATAAGACTGTCCATGGTATCCATTTAAATGATTACTAATTGGCGAATTATACCTCGCATCGCTCTTTGGGGCTATGGTGAACCTCATTCAATTCCAAGTGAATAATGTCTCACATCACAAGCGTGGATGATTAACGCTCTACAACGGGTATGACTCTAATCCGCGCTAATGTATACTCACAGTAATAGTCGCAGTTTTGAGCGAAGAGAAAACTATGTTTGATAATTTAACGGATCGTCTATCCAAAACGCTGAAGAACATCAGCGGTAAAGGTCGTCTGACCGAAGACAATATAAAAGAGACGCTGCGTGAAGTACGTATGGCGCTACTTGAAGCCGACGTTGCACTGCCCGTTGTCCGCGATTTTGTTAAGCGCGTAAAAGAAGGCGCTGTGGGTGTTGAGGTTTCTAAATCTCTAACACCTGGTCAAGAATTTATTAAGATCGTTCAAGCTGAACTTGAAGCGGTGATGGGTGAGTCTAACGAGGCTCTTGACTTAGCAGCACAGCCGCCAGCCGTTATTTTAATGGCAGGTCTACAAGGTGCGGGTAAAACCACATCTGTAGGTAAGCTATCTAAGCTCCTGACTGAGCGTGACAAGAAGAAAGTTTTGGTTGTGTCTGCCGACGTTTACCGTCCAGCGGCGATCAAACAGCTTGAAACGTTAGCAAGCGATGTTGGCGTCGACTTCTTCCCATCTTCAGCTGATCAAAAGCCTCTTGATATTGCAAACGCTGCAATCGACCATGCGAAGAAGAAATTCTACGACGTGCTAATTGTCGATACTGCTGGTCGTTTGGCTATCGATGAAGAGATGATGGGCGAGATCAAAGAGCTTCATACTGCCATTAAACCAGTAGAGACTCTGTTCGTTGTTGATGCAATGACTGGTCAAGATGCTGCGAACACTGCAAAAGCTTTTGGTGATACGCTACCACTAACCGGTGTTATCTTGACGAAAGTTGATGGTGATGCGCGAGGTGGTGCTGCACTGTCTGTTCGTCATATCACTGGCAAGCCGATTAAATTCTTAGGTGTTGGTGAAAAGACTGACGCACTAGAACCATTCCACCCAGATCGTGTTGCTTCTCGTATCTTAGGTATGGGCGACGTACTGTCTCTTATTGAAGACCTACAGAAAAACGTTGATACCGAGAAAGCAGAGAAACTGGCTAAGAAGTTCAAAGAGAAGAAAGGCTTTGACCTTGAAGACTTCCGTGAGCAGCTTGGTCAGATGAAAAACATGGGCGGCATGATGGGCATGATGGATAAGCTTCCAGGTATGTCTCAGCTACCAGACAACGTTAAAGATAAAGTTGATGACAAGATGTTCAAGCAAATGGAAGCGATCATCAACTCTATGACAATGAAAGAACGCCAGCGTCCAGACCTAATCAAAGGCTCACGCAAAAAGCGTATTGCTGCAGGTTCTGGTACGCAGGTACAAGATGTAAACCGTATGCTTAAACAGTTCACTCAAATGCAGAAGATGATGAAGAAAATGCAGAAAGGTGGAATGAAAGGCATGATGCGCAACATGCAAGGCATGATGGGCGGCGGTGGAGGTATGGGCGGAATGGGTGGTGGTTTTAACCCGTTTGGTCGATAATTTACAAATGTAAGCTTTAGCTACGTTACTTTTCATAGTGTTAGCCGTGTCACAGAAAGTGTCCGGTTGCTATGTTGGTGAAAAAATAGCTAAAGCCCTTGCATTGCACCGGAATAAGAGTAAAATTCCGGGGCTTTAATTTGGCACGAGACCCCAAGCTATTTACTTATACTTGGGGTTAATTATTTTATTAAGAAAGCAAAGAGGACGACATGGTAACCATTCGTTTGGCACGTCACGGTGCAAAGAAGCGCCCATTTTATCAAATCGTAGTTGCGGATAGCCGTAACTCTGTAACTGGCCGTTTCATCGAGAAAGTAGGTTTCTTTAACCCTACTGCTCAAGGTCAAGAAGAAGGTCTACGTTTAGACCTAGATCGTGTTAACCACTGGGTTGGTCAAGGCGCATCTCTATCTGATCGTGTAGCTAAGCTAGTTAAAGACGCTCAAAAAGCGGCTTAATTCTTTTTTAAAGAGAAATAGCTTATGTCGATGAAGGGTAAAGAAACGATGAGCGAGCAAAATAATAGAATTGTCATGGGTAAACTTGGGTCTACCTATGGTATTCGTGGCTGGCTTAAAGTGTTCTCCTACACAGACAATGCTGAAAGCATATTTGATTACAGCCCTTGGTATTTAAACCAAAAGGGTAAGTGGGTTGAGTACAAAGTTGAGAGCTGGAAACGTCATGGCCAAGGTTATGTATGTAAGCTAGCGGGATTAGATGTTCGTGAAGACGCGCAACTGATGACTAACTTTGAAATTGCTATTGACCCTGCTTCGTTACCTGAATTGTCAGAAGATGAATTCTACTGGCGCGAATTGTTCGGTATGCAAGTTTTTACCACTAAAGGTTACGACCTTGGTGAGGTCACTGACCTATTAGAAACTGGCTCGAACGATGTTCTAGTAATTAAAGCAAATCTTAAAGATGCTTTTGGCCAAAAGGAACGGTTAGTACCGTACCTTGAAGAGCAAGTGATCAAGAAAGTTGATCGCGAAGCTCGCCGGATCGAAGTTGACTGGGATCCTGGATTCTAACTCCAAATTACAGAGCGAGAGAACACATGTGGGTTGGCATTATTAGCCTGTTTCCTGAAATGTTCCGTTCTGTTACTGATTTTGGAGTAACAGGTCAAGCGGTTAAAAAAGGTCTTTTATCTATTGAGACATGGAATCCTCGCGATTTCACTCATGATAAACATCGCACTGTTGATGATAGACCTTACGGTGGTGGTCCTGGCATGTTAATGATGGTTCAGCCTTTGCGCGATGCTATCCAAACTGCCAAGCAAGCAGCACCGGGAAAGACGAAAGTAATCTATCTTTCACCTCAAGGTCGTAAACTCGACCAGAAAGGTGTTGAAGAGTTGGCAACAAACGAGAACTTGCTTCTTATTTGTGGTCGCTATGAAGGGGTAGATGAGCGCATTATTCAATCTGAAGTCGACGAAGAATGGTCGATTGGAGATTTTGTGATGACGGGTGGCGAACTGCCAGCCATGACGTTGATTGATTCAGTCTCTCGGTTTGTTCCGGGTGTACTTGGAGATTTCGCTTCAGCAGAAGAAGATTCTTTTGCAAATGGTTTGCTAGATTGTCCCCATTATACGCGCCCTGAGGTGCTAGACGATAAAGATGTACCATCGGTACTCAAGTCTGGAAACCATAAGGACATTCGTCGCTGGCGATTAAAACAATCGTTGGGCCGAACTTGGCTAAGAAGACCAGAGCTCCTGGAAAACCTAGCTCTGACTGACGAACAGGAACAATTACTGGCTGAATTCATTAAAGAGCAACGCTCTTAAAGAAAAGCAAGCAGTAACCTATTAAATTTAGTATCAGTTTATTCTAGGAATTTATACAAATGAGCAACATCATCAAGGCTCTTGAAGAAGAGCAACTAAAATCAGACCTTCCTAAGTTCGCACCAGGTGACACTGTTGTAGTTCAGGTTAAGGTAAAAGAAGGTGACCGTGAGCGTCTACAGGCTTTCGAAGGCGTTGTAATCGCTATTCGTAACCGTGGTCTACACTCTGCATTCACAGTTCGTAAGATCTCGAACGGTGAAGGCGTAGAGCGTGCGTTCCAAACTCACTCTCCAATGGTTGATAGCATCGAAGTTAAACGCCGTGGTGCAGTACGTCGTGCCAAGTTGTACTACCTACGTGAGCGTTCTGGTAAGTCAGCTCGTATTAAAGAGAAGCTTACTAAGAAGTAATTCTTTTTGCATTCTATCGATAAAAGCGGAGCCATTTGGCTCCGCTTTTTTGTGTCTGCTATTTAGAGCTGAGTAGGAAGAAGAGCCTCAATTTGCTCGTTCCTCGCACTTGAGGATGACGGACTAAAACGAAACTCACATTTAACCGTCATTCCCTAGACTGACGAAGGAAGGAGTAGGGAATCTCTACTCATACCATTTACTGGCAATAAAAAAGGATTGACGTAAAACGTCAACCCTTCAAAATTTACTCGCTACTCGCTACTCGCTACTCGCTACTCGCTACTCGCTACTCGCTACTCGCTACTCGCTACTCGCTACTCGCTACTCGCTTAGTGCGGATCTTCCGACCAACCATCGCTATCTGACATGTCTGGTGCGCCAGCAATGCTGTTCTCTTCGTCTGCCCATTCACCGAAATCAATCATCTGACATTGCTTACTGCAAAACGGGCGGTGTGGGCTTTGTTCGCCCCATTCAACGTCGGCATTACATTGAGGGCATTTAACGATGGTGATTTTTTTCGACATAGTGATTCTTAATTAGAGGGTATTGTAAGAAAGAGTTTAGGCTCGAGTGAAGGCTCAAGCCAAACTATAAAAGGAAATTAATTAGCTGCAGACAGCCAATTCAAATTCGATGTCTTGAGTACAGGCTTGTCCTGTTTCAAAGCTCATGAACTTAACGGCAAAACGGTTTTTATGCCCGGAGATCATCGGGTAGGCACCGTATTGCATTGGAATAGAAAGGCGAAGGATATTCGCTTCATCAGCATCGCTCTGGAAGAAGCCAGCGCGAGCAATTTGCTCTTTAAAGTGACCAGTCTCTCTAGTGAGCTTTAACCATAGTGTTAGCGCTTCATACAAAGGCTGTAGGCTATCCATCCAAGCTTTGGCATCTCGCATTCTCTTATCGAGAGGAAGATGCAGCCAATAGTGCAGTGCGGGTAAATCAAAGCAGCATGAGCCACCTGGTAAGTTAAAGCGTTGACGTATAGCACTCAAGAAGCGATCTTCTTTAAGTGACTGCCCAAAACGCTCCGCCTGCATCAGTTCACGATAGATGTTGCTAATATCGTTGAGTAATGAAGTCAGCATCTCTTGATCGACACCTTCAACATCTAACCAGCTTTTGTAGGTTACACGCTGCTTCTCAATATCTTTTGCGAGTTCACTCTTGAGTTGGATCTGTTCAAAGATTTCAATCAGATCAAAGATGGAACGGAAAAAGAGTTGATACTGTTGAGCATCGGAAAATGTAGAAGACAAGTGCAGCTGCCTCAAGAGTGATTCAACTCTTAAGTAGATGCGTGTTTTCTCATTTAGAGGATGTTCAAATTTGTGGGTGATCATCGAGCAAACCTTCATTCAACATTATTCTATTCTGACCCATCTACAGTACTGATTGCCAGATACTTTTGATGTAAATCTGTGATTTGAGGCAAAAGTTCTTGGTTTTTAGTATGGTTTTTAATCACGTCATCTGCAACTGCTAAGCGTTGTTCTCTTGAAGCCTGTGATTTTAAAATTGATGCAACCTGTTCCTTAGAAACATTATCACGACTCATCGTACGCTCTATTTGCACTTCTGTTGGCACATCAACGATTAATACGCGATCGGCCATGCTTTGCATTTGGTTTTCAACCAATAGCGGTGCGACTAATAAACCATAAGGGGATGTGACTTTAGACAGGTCACTGTCAATTTTGTTACGGATCATGGGATGAAGCAGGTCATTGAGCCATTGTTTCTCTGTGGGATCCGAGAAGATTAACTCACGCAGCTTACTTCGGTTGAGTGCTCCATCTTCAAGTAAGATAGCCTCACCAAAATGGTCGGTAATCTGCTTTAAGCCGTCACTACCTACTGCGACGACTTCGCGTGCAACGATATCAGCATCGACAATATCAATATTAAAATGCTCATTGAAGAGGTTAGCAACGGTGGTTTTTCCACTAGCGATACCACCGCTTAATCCGATAATGATTGCCATGGTTAAATTCCTAGTACAGAAGTGAAATACCAACCCATGATGTCGTTACCCCACATCAAACTCACCCAACCCGCAATTGCAAGGTAAGGTCCAAATGGAAAGGCTTTATCTATGCCTTGTTGTTTCAAGCGAAGTTGAATCAATCCGAAAACTAAACCGACCAGCGACGACAAAAGAATGATCATTGGTAGGTGCTGCCAGCCAAGCCACGCGCCAAGTGCAGCCAGAAGTTTGAAGTCGCCGTAACCCATGCCTTCTTTGCCTGTTAACAGCTTGAACAGCCAATAAACCGACCAAAGTGCTAGGTAGCCTGCCATTGCGCCAATCACTGAATCTTGAAGCGATACAGGGCTGATATTAAACAGAGCTAACGCGATACCAGACCAAACTAAAGGCAAGGTAATTTGATCAGGCAACAGCATAGTATCGAGATCGATAAAGGTTGCGGTAATCAAGGCAAACGTGAAAAAAATCAGAGCGATGGCGTAGTAACTGAAACCAAAGTGGCTCGCGACTACGGTACAAAGTATCGCCGTAAGCAGTTCGACCAATGGATAACGAGCGCTGATTGGGTTAGCACAGCTATGGCACTTGCCCTTTAAGAACAACCAACTTAATACTGGAATATTGTCGATGATTCTTAATTGGGTTTTACATTTCGGGCAGGTAGAACGAGGGATACTGAGATTGAACTTTCCCTCTGGTGCTGGAATTTTATATTGAGAGAAATACTCCGAGCACTCTTGTTGCCACTCTCGTTCCATCATTATCGGTAAACGGTGTATGACTACGTTGAGGAAGCTGCCGATAAGAAGGCTAAAAATGAAAGCTAATACGGGGAATAGCCAAGGATAGTAGTGAAATACTTCCATAGTGTCCTTTACCACTTAATCAAGGTGAGCAGAGGTTGGCTGCTCATGGGTGTTTAGTTGCTTTTAACTATCCTAACACACTCATAAGATTAAAGATCGGTAAGTACATCGCGACAACAAGTCCACCAACTACGGTGCCTAAAAATACGATGATCAGTGGCTCTAGAATCTTGCCTAGGTTATCGACGGTGTTGTCTACTTCGAACTCGTAAATGGAAGCGACTTTATTGAGCATATCATCAAGATTTCCGGACTCTTCACCAATCATCACCATCTGCAAAACCATCTCCGGGAAGGCATTGGTATTGCGCATTGCAATGTACATCGGCATGCCAGCAGCAGTCTCACGGTGAACCTCGATGATGGCCGATTCATAATGTAGATTACCCGCCGTTTTAGCCGTTGTTTTAAGGCTGGTTAAGATAGGAATCCCAGAACTAAAACTGGTTGATAGCGTTCGGCTGAACTTTGCAATTGATGCCTTAGTGATGACAGCACCCAAGATAGGGAAGCGTAAACCAAGACGACTGGTTGAAAGTCGAATCGAGTAAGATCGCTGACGCAGCTGCTGAAAAGACAGAATTAATAAACCAACACCGATGGCACTATAGAAACTATAAGCCTGCATCCAATGGGAAAGATAAAGCACTTGCTGGGTGAACCAAGGTAAGTCTGCTCCGAAACCAGAAAACATCGATTCAAATTCAGGGATGACCATGGTCAGCATTAAATAGGAAACGGTAAGGGCGACCGCTACAACCATTGCTGGGTAGATGAGCGCCTTTATAACCTTGGATTTTAGTTGCTCGCTCTTTTCTCGATAGGTCGCCAAGCGTTCAAATACTTGTGCAAGGTTGCCGGAGAGTTCGCCTGTCGCGACCAAGTCGGTATAGAGGTCATCAAAGTGGCGGCTTGCGGTTCGCATCGCTTTTGAGATTGGCGTGCCGGCTTCTACACCTTTGCAGATGTGCGATAAAATCGATTTCATTTCTGCTTTGCGGTGATTGTCTGACACTAGCTTGATGGCTTGTACGATGGGCACACCAGTAGCCAACATGGTAGCCAGTTGGCGAGTCAAAATAGTGATATCTTTGGCTTTGACTCGATGGGTTAAACGAGTGATTGCTGAGATGCTTTTCTTTTTGATTTTCTTAATCTGAATGTGCTGTTCTTTGAGCTTCTCTCGCACTTCTAATTCGGTGAGCGCTAAGCTCTGCCCTGATACTTTCTTGCCTGAACTATTGATTCCCTTCCAATGGTAGTTTTTTAGTTGTGATTGTTTGCTTTTACTACTCATTTTCGCTCCGTGAATTATAGGTATAGAACACGTTGTAGCTCTTGATAGCTGGTGGTGCCTTCAAGCAGTTTATCTAGCCCTGATTCTTGTAAAGTTCTCATGCCTTCTCGGTGTGCCAAGTTTTCAATGGCTAACGCGTTCGGCTTGTCTATCAGGCTATTTTTCAATTGGTCGCTAAAAGGCATGACTTCATAGATACCGACTCGCCCCGAGTATCCCTGATTACACTCATTGCATCCTTGTGGATTGGCTTTGTAGATCGTTTGATTGTTAGGGATAGAGTGACGCAGAAATATGTCCGGAGAGTCGTCAGCGGCTTTACAGTGATTGCACAATCGTCTTGCCAGTCGTTGGGCGATAATCAGGCTTAATGATGAAGCGAGGTTAAAAGGTTCTATCCCCATATGAGAGAGGCGAGTCACGGTTTCTGCTGCAGAATTGGTGTGTAGTGTCGAAAGCACTAAGTGGCCTGTTTGTGAGGCTTTGATCGCGATCTCTGCGGTTTCCAAGTCGCGGATCTCTCCAACCATCACCACATCAGGATCTTGTCGTAAAAATGATCGCAGCGCCTCAGCAAATCCAAAGCCGATCTTAGGCGTCACTTGTACCTGATTGATGCCACACAGGTTAATCTCCACAGGATCTTCGGCTGTTGAGATGTTGCGTTCAGTGGTGTTGAGCACTCGAAGGCCAGTATAGAGAGAGACGGTTTTGCCACTGCCGGTTGGCCCGGTCATTAAGATCATCCCTTGCGGGCGTTTCAATGCATTAAGGTAGAGTGCTTTTTGATCCTCGCTGTAACCGAGCTTATCGATATCGAGATTGGCAGCGCTGCTGTCTAAGAGACGCAGAACGATCTTTTCTCCCCATAATGTTGGCAGCGTCGATACCCGCATATCAATCGCCAGTTCGTCATTTAAACGTAATTTAATACGACCATCTTGAGGCAAGCGCCGTTCAGCGATATCAAGTTTGGCGAGGATCTTCAAGCGCGCCGATAGACGACGACTTAAGTGAGAAGCGGGCTGCTGTATCTCAACAAGAATACCATCACAGCGCAGTCGTACACGATAGTGCTCTTCGTAAGGTTCGAAGTGGATATCAGAAGCGCCTTTACGTACCGCATCGACTAGTATCTGGTTGATAAAGCGGCTAACCGGGGAGTCGTCTTGGCTGAGGTCTTCAATGGACGTTATCTCGTCGTCAGATATCTCAACAAGGTTGGCTAGCTCATCTTGGGTGATCTCTTTGCGCTTGGAATCTTGCCCGGAAATAGAACGGCCATACAGCTTTCGTATTGCGCCTTCTAATTCAGAGTAATTAGCGACAACCAATTCAATCTGCAATCCTGTCGCGAATCGAAAGTCGTCTTCAGCTTGTAAGTCGGTCGGATCAGCCGAGGCGAGCGTAAGAGTAGAACTAGAAACTGAAATCGGGATTGCTCGATATTTGGTGATCAGCTCACGAAGCCCCAATTGCTCACACAAGGTTTCGTAGTCAGTACTGGCTAGTTGCACTAACGGTAAGCCGAAGATGGTTTTGATATTGTTTGCTAAGGAATCGCCGGTGAAGAAATCAAGAACGAGTAAAGCTTCAGGTGTAGAAACACCTGAAACTTGCACATGTTCCGCAACGGCCTGTTCTTGAGTTAGGCTAAGTAGATCAGCCTGACGTAGAACGGTTGGAAGGTTGGTTAGCATTATGGGCAATAAGTATCTTGTGTATTAGCAAGTGCGGCATCGGTGTAACATTTAGTTGCCCAAGTAATACCTACAGCAGCATAAGTTGCTGTCATAACATAGGTCTCGCCAGTTTTTATAGGTCCTTTGGTTGCCGATGCTTTTATGCGAACATCGACAGCACCAGAAGCGCTCCCACCGATAGCTTTAATTTCCATGTTGTTAAGTGTTAGCACATTCGGGACGCCATTATTGTTAGAGATACAGCTAGTTTTAAATGTCGCAGCATCGGAAGCACTTTCATGAGCACACAATTCAACAGCCATTTTTACAGCAGCGGCGGCTTTTGGAAATTCAGATAGAGTCGCTTTTTTTGTGTAATCTTGATAAGCAGGCACAGCAAATGCCGATAAGATCCCAATAATCGCCACCACAATCATCAATTCAATTAACGTAAAACCTTTCTGATTTGTTCTTTTATTTTTGTTATTCATTGTTCTATTCCATTATTTAGTTTGTTTCAGCGCAAGCACTGGTTGATGGAAAGAATAGAAGTCGAGATGGGGAAGTGGAATGGTGTTCAGGTTTGGCCGCGAGTGGTTTCGTGTTTATTAGTGTGGTGTTTCATATGGCGCGCAAAATTATGCGACCAACTTAAATAAGTGATTGAAATATTGATAATTTAGGTAATAAAAAAGGCACTGTTATCAACAATGCCTTTGACGGAAATATATTTATTATTCAGTTGATTACGCTTTAAATCTCATGGATAGGTCCATCGCTTTTAGATGCTTAGTCAGTGCACCAACAGAGATGTAATCAACACCCGTTTCAGCGAACTCTGCGATAGTGTCGAGAGTGACGTTACCTGAGTTTTCTAATGCAGCGCGGCCCGCATTGATTTTAACCGCTTCACGCATCATGTCTGTGGTGAAGTTGTCTAGCATGATGATGTCTGCGCCAGCGCTGATCGCTTGCTCTAGCTCTTCTAGGCTTTCCGTTTCAACTTCCACAGCTTTACCCGGGTTAAGCTCTTTTGCTGTCGAGATAGCTTTTTCAATACCACCACAGGCGATGATGTGGTTTTCTTTAATTAGGTAGGCATCGAAAACACCGATACGGTGGTTGAAACCGCCACCACAAGCGACAGCGTATTTTAGTGCGCTGCGAAGGCCAGGAATTGTTTTGCGAGTGTCTAACAGGCGGCATTCTGTGTGCTTAACTTTATCTGCGTAGATCGCTGTTGTTGTCGCACAGCCAGATAGCGTTTGAATGAAGTTCATTGCATTACGCTCACCGGTTAATAGCGCACGTGCTGGGCCAGTTAAGCTACAAAGCGTTTGGTTTGGTTCAACCTTGTCGCCATCTTCTACGTTCCACTCGATAGTCACCTCACCGCCCAATTGCTTAAACACTTCATCAGCCCAAGCTTTACCACAGAACACACCGTGCTCACGGGTAATGATGGTCGCGCTGTTGATTGCGTCTGCTGGGATTAGACTTGCCGTAATATCAGCCGCTGGATCTAACGTTCCGCCTAGATCTTCTTTGATGGTCTCAGCCACTGAGCGAGTGATCTCGAGAGGCAGTTGCTCTTTTAAGTAATCAAGGCGTTGGTGGCTGTTATGTGTGTTTTTCATCGCAAATCTAATCTTGAAAGGGAGTGGGAATGGAATGATACTCTTGCTTAACTTCAAATTAAAGAGGCTAGCGTGACTGCTCTATGGGTAAGGTCACAATCTTATTGTGCTAGCAGAAAAAAAAGTGAGACCAAGATGACGATCAGCTTCAACGGATGGTATGACAACGCTCGGCATGTTCCTTCCCCGTATTTTGATGTTAGACCTAGCGTCGACGATATCTCTCTGCTGGTGGTTCACAACATTAGTTTACCTCCGGGGAAATTTGGTGGGCCTTACATCGAACAGTTTTTTACGGGCAAACTTGACCCAGAAGAACACCCGTTTTTTCAAGTGATTCACCAAATGGGTGTTTCTGCACACTGCTTGATTCGTCGTGATGGTGAGGTTGTGCAGTTTGTTTCGTTCCTTGATAGAGCTTGGCACGCTGGCCAGTCCAGCTTTGCCGGCCGTGAAAGGTGTAATGATTACTCGATTGGTATTGAACTGGAAGGTAGTGACTTTGTGGCTTACACCGAGCAGCAGTATCAAGCGCTTACCCAATTAACGGAAACACTGGTATCGAGTTTCCCTCAAATTACCACTGAACGAATCACAGGCCACCAATATATTGCGCCTCTGCGCAAAACCGATCCTGGCTTGGTTTTCGACTGGCAGAAATTTAAAGAAAAGCTCAAGGGCTAAGCCTCAACTTTAGATAGCCTTACTGCTGTTAGGCGCTGAATAGTCAACGCCTGGCATAATGACTTGTGAATTTTTGTTGTTGCTATGTAAAGAAAGTGGTGGAGAGGAGAGCATCAATAAATCGAGAGTGTGACGAGCTTATCAAACGCTAATTTATTAAAACTTATGAACAGAATTTCCATCCTAAATGTGCGCTTGGTTTGATTTTTAAACAAGTGGCACTAATCTTTCTGAAACAATTCATTTTTATCCTGAAACTTTCTAGCACGAAACCTCCCCAAAAGTATTACCCCTGTAAATGGTAAGACCAATTTAGTTGCTGTTTTAAATTTCATTTGTTAAATCATGGTTAATTCATGCTGTGTTCTATGATGCAGGTCAATTTTGCACTGGACAGTGGCGTTTTAATTATGTTAATTTCTGCCCAACTTAAAATTGGTATTACCAATTGTCAGCGAAGAAAAAGAAGAACAACAAACTATGGCTTATCAAAGGATTCGTCAGCCAAAACTCTCGGACGTTATCGAACAAGAGTTAGAAAGGTTGATAGTGGAAGGAACACTGGCTCCAGGGCAGCAGTTGCCGCCTGAGCGCGAACTAGCGAAACAGTTCGATGTGTCTCGTCCTTCAATCCGAGAAGCGATACAACGTTTAGAAGCAAAACGCTTGCTTACTCGCCGTCAAGGTGGAGGTACGTTTGTTAGCGAAAATATCTGGAAAAGCTTTTCAGATCCTTTGCTTAATTTGTTGTCGTCCCATTCTGAAACCCAACTAGACTTGTTGGAATCGCGTCATGCGATGGAAGGGATTTCGGCTTACTTCGCGGCATTGCGTGGTACTGATGAAGACTTTGCTCGAATTCAAGCATGCCAAGATAAGATTCATGGTGCGCAAGATAAAGGTGATATTGAAGCCGAATCTGCAGCGGTGATGGCTTTTCTTATTGCTTTAACAGAGGCAGCGCACAATGTGGTGTTATTGCACATTGTTCGTAGTTTGGCTCCGTTACTCGAACAAAACGTCTTAGAAAATTTAAAGCTGTTGCATCGTCGTAAAGACGTTGTGGAGAAAGTGAGTATACATCGAGCTAACATTGTAGATGCGATCGTTTCAGGGCAGCCAGAACAGGCACGTGAAATGTCACATTCTCATTTAGCTTACATCGAAGAAACATTGCTGGATTTGACCAAAGAAGAATCGCGCCGCGAACGTTCCTTACGTCGAATTCAACAGGGTAAATAGCCGTAATACTTCGGCTTTTTACGTGTTTAGTAGAATCCAACTAACAAAAAGGATAGATCGCCATGTCTGACATGAAGCATGACGTTGATGCTCTGGAAACTCAAGATTGGTTAGAAGCTCTTGAGTCAGTAGTACGTGAAGAAGGTGTAGAACGTGCACAGTATTTACTAGAACAAGTTCTAGATAAAGCGCGTTTAGATGGTGTTGATATGGCTACAGGCATCAACACAAACTACATCAACACAATTCCAGCAGCACAAGAGCCAGCTTACCCTGGTGACGTAACTCTTGAGCGTCGTATTCGTTCGATTATTCGCTGGAACGCAATCATGATTGTATTGCGTGCTTCTAAGAAAGACCTAGACCTTGGTGGTCACATGGCTTCTTACCAGTCAGCTGCAGCGTTCTACGAAGTATGTTTCAACCACTTCTTCCGTGCTCCAAATGAGACGGACGGTGGCGATCTAGTTTACTACCAAGGTCACATCTCTCCAGGTATCTACTCTCGTGCATTCGTTGAAGGTCGTCTAACTGAAGAACAGCTAGATAACTTCCGTCAAGAAGTTGATGGTAAAGGTATCCCTTCTTACCCGCACCCGAAACTGATGCCTGAGTTCTGGCAGTTCCCTACTGTATCTATGGGTCTTGGTCCGATCTCTGCGATCTACCAAGCGCGCTTCCTTAAGTACCTTGATGGCCGTGGCCTGAAAGAAACGTCAGCGCAACGCGTATACGCGTTCCTAGGTGACGGTGAGATGGATGAGCCAGAATCACGTGGTGCTATCTCTTTCGCTGCGCGTGAGAAGCTAGACAACCTATGTTTCCTAATCAACTGTAACCTACAGCGTCTAGACGGCCCTGTAATGGGTAACGGTAGCATCATCCAAGAACTTGAAGGCCTATTTAAAGGCGCAGGTTGGAACGTTGTTAAAGTTATCTGGGGTAGCAACTGGGATTCACTACTGGCTAAAGACACGACAGGTAAGCTTCTTCAACTGATGAATGAAACTATCGATGGTGACTACCAGACATTCAAATCTAAAGATGGCGCATACGTACGTGAGCACTTCTTTGGTAAGTACCCAGAAACAGCTGCACTAGTTGCAGACATGACTGATGACGAAATCTTCGCTCTTAAGCGTGGTGGCCACGATTCTTCTAAACTGTTTGCTGCATTCAACAATGCAAAAGAGACAAACGGTAAGCCAACTGTAATCCTAGCTAAGACTGTTAAAGGTTACGGCATGGGTGATGCAGCTGAAGGTAAGAACATTGCACACGGTGTTAAGAAAATGGACATGACTCATGTTCAACACCTACGTGATCGTCTAGGTCTAGAAGACATTCTTTCTGATGAGAAAATCACAGAGCTTCCTTACCTGAAACTAGAAGAAGGTACGCCTGAGTACGAATACATGCACGCTCGTCGTAACGCTCTTCACGGTTACACGCCTGCACGTCTTCCTAAGTTTACTCAAGAGTTCAAGGTTCCTGAGCTAGACGCATTCGCTCCTCTACTAGGTGAGCAGAAGCGTGATATCTCTACAACTATGGCTTATGTACGTACGCTAAACATCCTTCTTAAAGATAAGAACATTGGTAAGAACATTGTTCCTATCATCTGTGATGAAGCTCGTACATTCGGTATGGAAGGTCTATTCCGTCAGGTTGGTATCTACAACCCACACGGTCAAGAATACACACCTGAAGATAAAGGCATCGTTTCTTACTACAAAGAAGCAACGTCTGGTCAAGTTCTTCAAGAAGGTATCAACGAACTAGGTTCTATGGCTTCATGGGTTGCTGCAGCAACTTCATACAGCACAAACGATCTACCGATGATCCCGTTCTACATCTACTACTCAATGTTCGGTTTCCAACGTATTGGCGACATGGCTTGGTTAGCAGGCGACCAACAAGCTCGTGGCTTCCTACTAGGTGCTACTGCAGGTCGTACAACACTGAATGGTGAAGGTCTACAGCACGAAGATGGTCACTCGCACATTCAAGCGAACACGATCCCTAACTGTATCTCTTACGACCCAACGTTTGCTTACGAGCTAGCGGTTATCATGCAAGACGGTATCCGTCGCATGTACGGTGAGAACCAAGAGAACGTTTACTACTACCTAACAGTAATGAACGAGAACTACGCAATGCCAGCAATGCCAGAAGGCGCTGAAGAAGGCATTCGTAAGGGTATCTACAAGCTTGAATCTCACGCTGGTGCTAAGGGCAAAGTTCAACTAATGAGCTCTGGTACTATCATGAACGAAGCGCGTAAAGCGGCTGAAATTCTAAGCGAAGAGTACGGCGTAGCCTCTGACGTATTCTCTGTAACGTCGTTCAACGAACTAACTCGTGACGGCCAAGCGGTAGAGCGTGACAACATGCTTCACCCAGAAGCTGAAGAGAAAGTACCGTACATCACGACTGTTCTTGGTAAAGAACCTGCAATCGCAGTGACTGACTACATGAAGAACTACGCTGAGCAAGTACGTGCGTACATGCCAACTGAGTCTTACAAAGTACTTGGTACAGATGGTTTCGGCCGCTCTGACAGCCGTGCAAACCTACGTCGTCACTTCGAAGTTAACGCTGGCTACATCGTAGTTGCAGCTCTAACTGAACTGGCTAAACGTGGTGATATCGAGAAGTCTGTAGTTGCACAAGCAATTGCTAAGTTCGATATCGACACTGAAAAAACTAACCCGCAATACGCATAAGACTGGCATTAAGGTAGGTAAATACAATGACAATCGAAATTAATGTACCAGACATCGGTGCTGACGAGGTTGAAGTAACTGAGATTCTTGTAAACGTTGGCGACAAGGTTGAAGAAGAGCAGTCACTGATCACTGTTGAAGGCGACAAAGCTTCAATGGAAGTTCCTGCGTCTCAAGCGGGTATCGTTAAAGAAATCAAGATTTCAGAAGGTGATTCTGTTTCTACTGGTTCTCTTATCATGATCTTCGAAGCGGAAGGTGCTGCAGCAGCACCGGCTGCTCCAGCAGTTGAAGCGGCGGCACCAGTTGCAGCTGCTCCTGCAGCAGCTGAGCTTAAAGAAGTTCACGTTCCTGATATCGGCGGTGATGAAGTTGAAGTAACTGAAATCATGGTAGCTATCGGTGACGCAGTAGAAGAAGAGCAATCTCTTCTTACTGTTGAAGGTGACAAGGCTTCAATGGAAGTACCTGCACCATTCGCTGGTATCGTTAAAGAAATCAAGATCGCTTCTGGTGATTCAGTATCTACTGGTTCTCTAGTAATGGTATTTGAAGTGGCAGGTTCTGGCGCACCAGTTGCAGCAGCTCCTGCTCCAGCGGCGGCACCAGTTGCAGCTGCTCCAGCAGCATCTGCTGAGAAAGAAGTGAACGTTCCTGATATCGGTGGCGACGAAGTAGAAGTTACTGAAATCATGGTAGCGGTTGGCGATACAGTAGAAGAAGAGCAATCTCTAATTACTGTTGAAGGCGACAAAGCTTCAATGGAAGTGCCTGCACCATTCGCTGGTACAGTAAAAGAGATCAAGATTGCAGCTGGTGACAAAGTGTCAACAGGCTCTTCAATCATGACTTTCGTTGTTGAAGGCGCAGCTCCAGTAGCAGTAGCGGCTCCAGCACAAGCAGCAGCTCCGGCAGCAGCGCCTGCACCTAAAGCAGAAGCAGTAGCTCCAGCAGCTGGCGACTTCCAAGAGAACGGTGACTACGCGCACGCTTCTCCAGTTGTTCGTCGTCTTGCTCGCGAATTTGGCGTTAACCTTTCTAAGGTTAAAGGTACTGGTCGTAAGAGCCGTATCCTTAAAGAAGACGTTCAGTCTTACGTTAAAGATGCACTTAAGCGTCTAGAGTCTGGTGCTGCGGCATCTGGCAAAGGCGGCGACGGTTCTGCTCTTGGTCTACTACCATGGCCAAAAGTTGACTTCAGCAAGTTCGGCGAAACTGAAGTTCAGAAGCTTTCTAAGATTAAGAAGATCTCTGGCGCTAACCTGCACCGTAACTGGGTAATGATCCCGCACGTTACACAGTGGGACAACGCAGACATCACTGAGCTAGAAGCATTCCGTAAAGAACAGAACGCAATCGAAGCGAAGAAAGACACTGGCATGAAGATCACTCCACTTGTGTTCATCATGAAAGCTGTTGCTAAAGCGCTAGAAGCATTCCCTGCATTCAACTCGTCTCTTTCTGACGATGGCGAAAGCATCATTCTTAAGAAGTACGTAAACGTGGGTATCGCAGTTGATACACCAAACGGCCTAGTTGTTCCTGTTTTCAAAGACGTGAACAAGAAAGGTATTTACGAGCTATCTGAAGAACTAATGGTTGTTTCTAAGAAAGCACGTTCTGGTAAGCTAACAGCGGCAGACATGCAAGGCGGTTGTTTCACAATCTCTAGCCTTGGTGGTATTGGCGGTACTGCATTTACTCCAATCGTAAATGCTCCAGAAGTAGGTATCCTAGGTGTATCTAAGTCTGAGATTAAGCCAGTTTGGAATGGTAAAGAGTTCCAACCACGTCTACAGCTTCCACTGTCTCTATCATACGATCACCGCGTGATCGATGGTGCTGAAGGTGCACGCTTCATTACTTTCCTAAACAGCGCACTATCTGACATTCGTCGTCTAGTACTGTAATTGAGAAAGTAATTATTAAGGTGACTTTCGGGTCACCTTAATTCTTTATATAAAGACTATTTTTAGAGAACAGTTTCCGGCATTTCTCATAAACTGCGGGGGAATTGTTGTCTAGCTCACAGGCTAACTTAAAGCTACTTTCACACTGTTAACATCTCTGTAAAATGTTTCCTGTTTGAAAGCCCAATAATTTTAAGAACATCTACTCAGCCTGTTAGGGATAATGACTACAAGAGGTCACAATGAGCAAAGAAATTAAAGCCCAAGTTGTTGTACTTGGTTCAGGTCCTGCTGGCTACTCAGCGGCATTCCGTTGTGCGGATTTAGGTCTAGAAACAGTACTAGTTGAACGTTACAGCACTCTTGGTGGTGTATGTCTAAACGTTGGTTGTATTCCATCAAAAGCACTTCTTCACGTATCTAAAGTAATTGAAGAAGCAAAAGCGATGGCAGAGCACGGCGTTGTATTCGGCGAGCCACAAACGGACATCAACAAAGTTCGTATCTGGAAAGACAAAGTAGTTGATCAACTGACTGGCGGTCTTGGCGGTATGGCTAAGATGCGTAATGTTACTGTTGTTAACGGTTTCGGTAAGTTTACTGGTCCTAACAGCATCGAGGTTGTTGGCGAAGAAACGACAACAATTAACTTTGATAATGCAATCATTGCAGCGGGTTCTCGCCCAATCAAACTTCCGTTCATCCCACATGAAGACCCACGTATCTGGGATTCCACGGATGCACTAGAACTAAACGAAGTACCAGAAAAACTGCTTATCATGGGCGGCGGTATCATCGGTCTTGAGATGGGTACGGTTTACCACTCTCTAGGTTCTAAAGTTGAAGTTGTTGAGATGTTCGATCAAGTTATCCCTGCTGCGGATAAAGACATCGTTAAAGTCTTCACTAAACGCATCAAGAACAAGTTCAAGCTAATGCTTGAAACTAAAGTGACTGCTGTTGAAGCGAAAGAAGATGGTATCTACGTTTCAATGGAAGGCAAAAAAGCACCAGCTGAAGCTGAGCGCTACGATGCTGTTCTTGTTGCTATCGGTCGTGTTCCAAACGGTGCACTTATCGACGCTGAAAAAGCGGGTATCGAAGTTGATGAGCGTGGCTTCATCAATGTTGATAAGCAAATGCGTACTAACGTTCCTCACATCCACGCGATCGGTGACGTTGTTGGTCAACCAATGCTTGCTCACAAAGGTGTGCACGAAGGTCACGTAGCTGCTGAAGTTATCTCTGGTAAGAAGCACTACTTCGATCCTAAAGTAATCCCATCAATTGCGTACACTGAGCCAGAAGTTGCTTGGGTAGGTAAGACTGAGAAAGAAGCGAAAGCGGAAGGCCTGAACTACGAAGTTGCTACTTTCCCTTGGGCTGCTTCTGGTCGTGCAATCGCTTCTGACTGTGCAGACGGTATGACTAAGATGATCTTTGATAAAGAGACTCATCGCGTAATCGGTGGTGCTGTTGTTGGTACTAACGGTGGTGAACTTCTTGGTGAAATCGGCCTAGCAATCGAAATGGGTTGTGATGCAGAAGATATCGCTCTTACTATCCACGCTCACCCAACTCTACACGAGTCTGTTGGTCTAGCTGCGGAAGTATTCGAAGGTTCAATCACTGACCTTCCAAACAAAAAAGCAGTAAAAAAGAAGAAGTAATTCTTTCTTAGTCACTCGCTAATATTTTTAAAAACCGCTGATTCGTCAGCGGTTTTTTTATGTCTGAAGAAAAGAGCAGAAATATTCTATTCGAGATGCGAGTATGTTGCGCTCGGGATGCGAAGAACGATTACACTCGACAAAAAAAGGGTTGACCGATTAGGCCAACCCTTAAGTTATTTACTCGAATCTACTTATAAATGCACAGCATGTTCAAGTAGCTATCCGTCAAGGTCGAAAGTTCTTCTTGAGTATCTACACGTTTCGCTTGGATGAACAACGAGTAGCAAATGCCGTGGAATAGGTTCGCTAGATGTTTAGGGTCGTGATCGTCGCAAACTTCGCCGCGTTCAATCGCTTTACTAAACATGTTTTGTACTAACATCTGGTTAGTGCGGTTAGTGGTTACAAACAGAGGCCACACTTCATCACGAGTCGAAGCACTCCATTCAAACCATACGTTCAACCAATGGCTATCGTGAGCCACTAACGTCACCATTTCAGTCGCAATATTATGTAGGTTTTGTTTTGCGTGAATATCCAGATCGATATTGTCTGAAAGGAAGTTAGAGAATTGGCGTACAACATGATTAAGCACTTCATCAACCAGATCTTCACGGGTAGGGAAGTAATTAAATACCGTTGCTACAGACACCTGAGCGATGTCTGCAATATCAGCGTGTCCACCACGACCAATACCGCGGCGAGAGAATACCTCAAGAGCGATTTCCATCAATTGAAGTTTTCTTTTTAAAGGTGAAAGCCTAGTTCTAGGTCTCTTAGATATTGAGTCCATTTTATTTTCCTTGCCAACGAAATTTTTATATTAATGATTTTATTATTATTTAAGCCAAGATGAGTGTAATGGTGCATATGCGAATGGTCAATCCTTTGAGCTTGTTTTATAGGCAGTTACATCAAACTAGATCCATAAAGCGTGATCAGGATTGATGTGAAAGCAAGCGAGTATTGGATAGGGCATCAGCGCACATTTAATTGAGAATCTCACAGTAAATTAGAACCATAAGGTGGTGTGGGTATTTGAGCAGTGCTAGACTTACCCACAAAATTGAGCGACACAACTGACGAAACTGTCAACATTCGTCGCAATCACCAAATAAAATGAGAGCAGTATGAAGCATACAGTTGAAGTCATGATCTCTGAGCAAGAAGTTCAGGATCGAGTGAACGTATTAGGCAAGCAGATCACGGAGCACTACAAAGGCAGTGAAGATCTCGTTTTAGTTGGCTTATTACGTGGATCTTTTGTCTTTATGGCGGATCTTGCTCGTGCTATCGATTTAACTCACCAAGTTGATTTCATGACCGCGTCTAGCTACGGCAACGGCATGGAAAGCTCACGTGACGTTCGTATTTTGAAAGACCTTGATGATGATATCCAAGGTAAAGATGTTCTGCTTGTAGAAGACATTATCGATACAGGTAACACACTGACTAAAGTGAAAGAGATTTTGAGCCTACGTGGCCCTAAATCTATCGAAATCTGTACGTTATTAGACAAGCCTTCTCGCCGCGAAGTGATTGTTGATACAAAGTGGATTGGTTTTGAGATTCCTGATGAGTTCGTTGTTGGTGTTGGTATCGACTACGCACAAAAATATCGTCACCTACCGTACATCGGTAAAGTAGTACCTCAAGAGTAATCACTGCTCTATGAAGAAAAACAAAAAAGGCTCGTACAATGCGAGCCTTTCTTATATCTATTCTTTCTTATATCAACGGGTTAGACGTTAAAGGTTAAAGGTTAAAGGTTAAAGGTTAAAGGTTAAAGGTTAACCAAGAGTGGGAGACGATAGGATTTTTTCAAGCGCTTCTAAGTGGCTATTTTCTAGCGTGTCATTACTTGAACAACGAACGCCAAGGTCTTGTAGTTTGCCGTTACCAATACCATAAACTACGCCGTGGATTTCAATATCTTGTCCACGTTCCCATGCGGTTTGCATGATGGTTGAGTTACCAAGGTTGTAGACTTGCTCTGCAACGTTAATTTCGCACAACTTGTCACCCCATTGTTCACGAGGTAGAGATTCAATTTGCTTACGGTACTTAAGGTAGTTATCGCGAATGTGGAGTAGCCAGTTGTTGATAAGGCCAAGTTTAGGGTTATCAATCGCTGCATTAACACCACCACAACCATAGTGACCGCATACAATGATGTGTTTAACTTTGAGTACGTCAACGGCGTATTGTACAACGGATAAGCAGTTGAGATCGGTATGAACCACTTGGTTTGCTACATTTCGATGAACAAACAGTTCGCCAGAATACAAACCAGTGAGACGCTCGGCCGGTACTCGGCTATCAGAGCAGCCAATCCATAGAAAGCCAGGGCTTTGCCCTTCTTCAAGCGTTGTAAAATACTCAGGTCTTTGAGATCGAATTTCTTCAGACCATTTAGAGTTGTTTTCAAAAAGCTGTTTAATCTCTGGCATTTTGCGTCTTACATCCCTTCATTAAGAATTGTAACTATACACAATGTTACAAATTCAATCCCGTAAAAACTGCGTCAACACGTACTCATCTGACGTGTTCTAGTCGTTAAGATCATTAACTTAGCACAGAAACTACCATCTGGTTATAAGTCATGAATAATGTGATTGAATTAACACTTTCTGTCTGATTAACTCATTTGTTAAAGTGATAAGGTTTGTCATTTTCATCATCAGGAAGGTGTGTTTTGTTTGGAAGTCGTTTTGCGGATATCAGTCTCAAAGGAGACATGTTTGGCGGTGTCACCACTGCCATCATCTCATTGCCTTTAGCGTTGGCATTTGGTGTTGCGTCTGGTGCGGGCGCGGAAGCTGGCCTTTGGGGCGCTATCATGGTCGGTCTATTTGCGGCGTTGTTTGGCGGTTCGAGCAGTCTGATATCAGAACCTACCGGACCAATGACGGTGATCATGACGGCTGTGATGACGAGCATGGTGGCTAAGTACCCTGAAACCGGAATGGCAATGACCTTTACCGTGGTCATGATGGCGGGTGCTTTTCAGATATTACTTGGCACCTTAAAGCTCGGAAAATACGTTACTTTGATGCCATATAGCGTGATTTCTGGGTTTATGTCGGGTATCGGCGTTATTCTGATTATCTTGCAGATATCACCATTGTTAGGACATGCGGCTCCATCTGGCGGGGTGATGGGCACGCTTTCCGCATTGCCTGATACGTTAGCCCATCTGAAAATAAGCGAACTGTTTTTAGGGGCATTAACACTCGGTATTTTGTTTGGTTTTCCGGCTAAATATCGTAAGTATGTGCCCGCTCAACTGGTTGCTTTGGTTGCTGTCACCCTTTTATCCGTCATTATTTTTGATACCGACTCTATCCGCCGTATCGGTGAGATCCCCGCGGGTTTGCCCTCTCTCGTTATTCCGACAATCAGTTCTGAACAATTTACGACCATGGTTATCGACGCCTTGGTGCTGGGTACGTTGGGTTGCATTGATACGCTTCTGACTGCGGTTATCGGAGATTCACTGACTCGTAAAGAACATGATTCAGATAAAGAACTTCGTGGCCAAGGCATCGCGAATATGATCTCTGGTCTGTTTGGTGCGCTACCTGGTGCGGGCGCAACCATGGGTACCGTAACCAATATTCAGGTGGGTGCTCGTTCTCCACTTTCTGGTGTTATTCGAGCTTTAGTTTTGGCATTGGTGGTATTGGTTGCTGGTGGCTTAACTGAACCTATCCCTATGGCGGTATTGGCTGGCATTGCGATGTATGTTGGTTTCAATATTCTTGACTGGAGCTTTATCCAGCGAGCACACAAAGTGAGTTATGCCGGCATGGGTGTAATGTACGGCGTGATGCTGTTGACTGTATTCGTGGACTTGATTATTGCTGTTGGTCTTGGTGTCTTTATATCGAACATCCTGATTATTGAAAGATTGAGCCGAGAGCAAGCCAGACAAGTTAAGGCGATCAGTGATGGTGATGATGAAGATGATATCCCATTGACCGATAGCGAACGTCAGCTACTGGATAGTGCCAATGGTAAAGTGCTGTTCTTTTACCTTTCTGGGCCGATGATCTTCAGTGTTTCAAAGGCGATTTCACGTCAGCACTCTAGTATCTCTGATTACGAAGCGATGATTCTAGATCTAACAGATGTGCCGATGATTGATGTGACGGTTGGGCTTGCACTAGAAAATGCGATTAAAGATGCGTTGGATGCGCAGTGTGAAGTGTACTTGTTGTGTCCGAATGAGAATACTCGTCAGCAGCTAGAGAAATTCCACGTGCTTGATCTTGTGCCGGAATCTAACACTTACCGATTCAGGTATGAAGCTCTGACAGCTGCAACAAGCTATGTTGATAGAGATGAACATCAATTTGAGTCAGTCTAATTTTCAGTAATAATCTGACATGAATCAGTTATAGATGCCAAATCTAGTATTGGTGATTAATGCCGTTAAGTTATTAACTTAACGGCATTTTTATGTTTACTGAACACTAAACTGGTCTTTACGTAGCTAATATTCTTGTTCGCTTTCGAAAGAAACCCTCACTCGGTATTTGTATTAATCGTTAATCAACGATAGACTTGTTTGCAAAATGGCCGAGTAAATAAGTTTGGGTTAGTTTTCTGCTAGCTCGTTTTAAGCATTACTATCTTCCTCAAGCTCGGTCATCAACATCTTATCTATAGCAAATGGCAGTCTATCTCTATGTATGCATTAGAAATTGAGCAATTAAGAAAAACTTATGCTGGGGGCTTTGAGGCTCTTAAAGGCGTTAGTTTACAAGTAGAAAAAGGCGATTTTTACGCTCTGCTTGGTCCAAATGGTGCAGGTAAATCAACCACCATTGGTGTTATCTCTTCACTGGTTAACAAAACTTCAGGCAAGGTTAAAGTGTTTGGCTACGACATTGATACCGATCTGGAGTTGGCGAAACAGAACTTAGGTCTAGTGCCGCAAGAGTTTAACTTTAACCCGTTCGAAACCGTTGAGCAGATCGTGCTGCAACAAGCGGGTTATTACGGTGTGCCGAAAGTACTGGCGAAAGAGCGAGCGAAAAAATACTTATCTCAGCTCGATTTGTGGGAAAAGCGTAGCGAACGTGCACGTAACTTGTCTGGTGGTATGAAGCGTCGTTTGATGATCGCACGTGCACTGATGCATGAGCCTCATTTGTTGATTCTTGATGAGCCAACGGCGGGCGTTGATATTGAATTGCGCCGTTCAATGTGGGGGTTCCTGAAAGAGATCAATGAGAAGCAGGGTATTACCATTATCTTGACTACACACTACCTAGAAGAAGCGGAAATGTTGTGTCGTAACATTGGTATTATCAACCGTGGTGAGCTGATCGAGAATACAACAATGAAGTCGCTGCTGGGTAAGTTGAGTGCCGAGACCTTTATTCTTGATCTTGAAGAGGGCGTGACTGAACCTAAACTTGAAGGTGTGAATAGCCAAGTGATGGTTAATGGTTCGCTAGAAATCGAAATCGACAAGAACCTAGGTTTGAATACCATCTTTGCTCAATTGAGTGAACAGCAGGTGAAAGTCCTCTCTATGCGTAACAAAGCAAACCGTTTAGAAGAGCTATTTGTGAGTATTGTCCGTGAGGGGAGTAAATAATATGTACAGCCTATATTGGACCGCTTTCTGTAGCTTGTTGACCAAAGAGATCAATCGCTTTACTCGTATCTGGGTGCAAACGCTTGTCCCGCCCGCGATTACCATGACGCTGTATTTCATCATCTTTGGCAACCTTATCGGTGCGCGTATTGGTGAAATGAACGGCTTTAGCTACATGGAATACATTGTTCCCGGCCTGATCATGATGTCGGTGATCACTAACTCATATTCCAACGTTGCTTCATCGTTTTTTAGTGCCAAATTCCAGAAGAACATTGAAGAGTTGCTTGTAGCGCCAGTTCCTAACTACGTGATTATTGCTGGTTTCGTCATGGGCGGTGTGGTGCGTGGCTTGTTAGTGGGTACCATAGTCACATTCGTATCGCTTTTCTTTGTCGACCTGCAAGTTGACCATTGGGGCGTGATTATTGCGACAGTATTTCTAACGTCGGTTGTGTTTGCTCTGGGTGGTTTAATCAACGCTGTATTTGCACGCACGTTTGACGATATCTCTATTATCCCGACCTTTATCTTAACGCCGCTGACGTACCTTGGTGGTGTGTTTTACTCGATCAGTCTATTACCTGAATTTTGGCAAGGTGTGTCGAAACTGAACCCGATTGTGTACATGGTTAACGCGTTCAGATATGGCTTCTTGGGAGTGTCTGATGTGGGTATTGTAACGTCGTTTGGTGTATTGGGTGTGTTTATCGTAGCGCTGTATGGCGTTGCACACTATCTAGTGACTAAGGGGATTGGCTTACGTAGTTAATAAATAGCGGATTAAGCTCTGAATGACAGACAAAGAAAAAGGTCGATATTACATCGACCTTTTTTATGTCTTGCGTTCAAGCTAGAGGCTGATTACTCCGCCGTTTCTTCTTTCACTTCTTCTTTAGTTTCCGTTACCAAATCGAGAACTTGGTTGTCGATAAGACGCGTCTTACCTAGGAAAGCTGACATCAGGATCACGGCTTGTGTGGATTCTGAAGTGATAGCTTGCAACGTCTTAGCATCGCAAATGAAGATTTCATCGGGTTGAAGATCGGCTGCACGAAGCTGGTCTGTCGCATCTTCAATAACAGATGCGTAGTCATCACGACCGCCACGAATTGCGCTGCTGACCCAACGCATAGTACGCGCTAGAACAGGAGCTCGTTGACGCTCGTCAATCGTTAGGTTGCTATTGCGAGAGCTCATTGCCAAGCCATCCATTTCACGAACGGTCGCTACGCCGACAACTTCAATGTCTAACGCTAAATCTGTTGTCATCTGGCGAATAACAGCAAGTTGCTGAAAGTCTTTCTCACCGAAGCATGCAAAGTTTGGCTGAACGATATTAAACAGTTTAGTGACAATCGTTGATACGCCGCGGAAGTGACCTGGACGAGACGCGCCTTCAAGCATGTGAGATATGCCTGGAACTTCAACAAACGTCTGTTTATCTAATCCATCTGGGTACATGACTTCTGGTGTCGGTGTAAACACGAGCTCAACACCTTCGGCTGTTAACTTACTTAAATCAGCTTCTAACGTACGAGGGTAGTTGTTCAAGTCATCGGTACGATCAAACTGCATCGGGTTAACAAAGATGCTTACCACAACAATGTCCGCCAGTTCACGAGCTTTCTTGACCAGAGTCAGGTGACCTTCATGCAGGTTTCCCATTGTCGGGACAAAAGCAACCGTACGTCCATCACGCTTAAACTGTTTAATCTGCTCACGAAGAGCCGCTATTTCAGCAAAAGTTTGCATAGTTACTCCTAAGCGATTGTATGAGCATCATCAGGGAAACGTGCGCTCTCTACTTCTTCTTTGTATAGAGCGACGGCTTTACGCATATCACCTGTTTCAGCTAGGAAATTCTTAGAGAATTTCGGCATGTAGTTCGCAGAAATACCGAACATGTCATGCATAACCAGGATCTGACCATCGGTAACATTACCTGCGCCGATACCGATAACGGGTACGTCACAAGCTTCTGTAATTCGTTTTGCCAATGAAGCGGGTACACATTCAAGGAGAACGATTTGAGCACCTGCGTTTTGTAGTGCTAGAGCGTCAGCAACCATTTTGTCGGCTTGCTCGTCGTCACGACCTTGTACTTTGTAACCACCAAAAATGTTCACAGACTGAGGCGTTAAGCCTAAGTGTGCACATACTGGTACTGCACGCTCTGTTAGCATCTTCACAGTATCAACCAACCAGCTTCCGCCTTCGATTTTTACCATGTTCGCACCAGCACGCATCAATGTTGCTGCGCTCTCACAGGCTTGCTCTGGCGTTGCGTAGCTCATGAAAGGCATGTCAGCCATAAGAAGACAGTTTGGGCTACCTGCACGCACTGAGCGAGTATGGTAAGCAATGTCTTCAACGGTTACTGGTAATGTGTCGTTATGGCCTTGTAGAACCATACCCAGTGAGTCACCGACAAGCAGAACTGGCATTTCTTGGCTTTCGAATAACTGAGCAAAGCTCGCATCATAAGCTGTCGACGTCGCGAATTTACGGCCTTCACTTTTGCATTTGATCAGGTCGTTAATGGTTACTTTTTTCATTGGTTTTCCTTAATGCGCTTGGCTATTGTTGCCAAACATTGAGCCTGTTCTTATCAACTGTTTTGAGTAGTTCTGTCAGCTCAGTCCCATCAGGGAGTTGTAAACTTGGTGCGATTTCAGCAAGCGGGTAAAGTACAAACTCTCGTTCTTTCATTCCGTAATGAGGAACGATTAAGCGCTCTGAATCGATCACCTCATTGCCGTATAACACAATGTCGAGATCCAAGGTTCTTGGCCCCCAACGCTCGTCTTTACGGACGCGCCCTTGTTCTAGCTCGATCTTTTGAGTGCAATCAAGTAGTTCAATTGGCGTTAATTCGGTTTGGATTGCTACTACCGCGTTGATGTAGTCAGGTTGGTTTTGCGGCCCCATTGGAGTGCTACTATATAGCTGAGAGGTCGCAACAAACGTTGATCGCGGTAGGCTTTTTAGCGTTTCGATAGCCAAGTTTGCTTGGCTAACTGGGTCGGCAAGGTTGCTGCCGACCGCAATATAAGCCGTTATCATTCGGACTGCTTACTCTTTTTATTTCGGTAAGTCTTACGGCGACGATGGCCAGATTTTGATGGTGCTGCAACGTCGTTAGCCATCGCTTGACGCATGTTGCGGCCTGCGGTCTGATAACGCTCCCACCATTTTGCTAGTTCTTTGGTTTCGCCACCCTCAATCTCGCCACGCATTTCTAGGAAGTCGTAACCAGCACGGAACTTATTTAGTTCCATAAGACGAACGGCACGTTTACCGTTACGACGAGGCAGTCGCAATTGCAGTTGCCAAACTTCACGAACGGTCGCCGTGTGACGACGAGGAATAGCAATAGACTTAACTTGTTGGTCAAGAATGATGTTGCTCGCTTCCATGATCGCATCGTAATGCGCCATACCCTGTTCAGCGACAAGCTTGTCTGCGAGCTTGTTCATTGGGTACCAAAGAATCGCTGCAAACATAAATGCAGGGTTTACTCGCTTGCCATCTTCTATGCGAAGGTCGGTTGAGTCGAGTACTAAGTCAAGCATCTGCTCTGTATGAGAGTCGTAACCTTCAGTGAAGTGCTCTGCAATTGCAGGGAACATCTGTTGGAACAGATTGTATTCACGCATTAGGTGATAGGTTTCTAAACCGTGACCTGATTGAAGTAATTTCAGAGACTCTTCGTAAAGGCGCGCTGCTGGGATATCTTTTAGCAGGTGTGCCAGCTCTTCGATAGGGTCTGCTGTATCTTCTTCAATATCGAAATCCAGTTTAGCGGCGAAGCGCATTGCGCGAAGCATACGTACCGGGTCTTCACGGTAACGAGTTTCTGGATCGCCAATTAAGCGGATCAGCTTGTCTTCTAAATCTTCCACACCACCCGCGTAATCGTGAATGCTGTAGTCTGCAATGTTGTAGTACATCGCATTAATAGTGAAGTCACGACGCTCTGCATCTTCATCAACATTGCCGTACACGTTATCGCGTAGCAACATGCCTTCATCAGATTGCGCAGAAACGTTTTTCGATGGCTCTTGGTGGTGGCCACGGAAAGTTGCCACTTCAATGATGTCACGACCAAACATGATATGTGCTAAGCGGAAACGGCGGCCGATAAGGCGACAGTTTCTGAAGAGGTTTTTGATTTGTTCTGGTGTTGCGTTGGTCGCAATATCAAAATCTTTTGGCTGTGAGCCTAATAAGATATCGCGAACACCACCACCGACTAGAAATGCGTCAAAACCCGCACCATTCAGGCGATATAGCACTTTTAGTGCGTTGTCGCTGATCTGCTTGCGTGAAATATTGTGCTCTTGACGAGTATATATATTCAGAGCTAATTCGTGGAATCCGCGTTGTTCGCTTGAGGTATTGTCGTTTGTATTCATTAGTTTAGAACAAAGTAGGTATCGCCAACTTTGTTTTTCTCTTAGTCCAAAGTGGTAGTGCAGAGTATAATTGCGGCTAATGATAGCTTAGCGCGAGCCATTTGAGAACATCGTCTGCTTAACCACTGCTGTTGGTTATGGCATTTTTATGTGTCGTTTTTGCTATTTGCCGTTAGTTTTGAGTTAATCGCTGTGCTCTTTTTGTAAACTATCAGGTAACTGGCTGACGTTCCATTGCTGAGTTCCCCATAACAAAATCTCATCCATTGAAGCCTCACAGAGGGCATGCGGGATACCAAAACCTAAGAATCGCATAGCGTCGAGCAGCGTTGGTTTTGGGTTGTCGAGATCGATCGCGGTGGCATGGTTCTGTTTTGACAGTTTATTCCCCAAGCCATCGGTTGCCAATGGTAAGTGCAAGTAACTCACGGTTTTTTGCTTGAGTGTCTTATACAAACTGATTTGTCGACCTGTAGGCTCTATCAGGTCGGCGCCTCTTACGACTTCTGTTACCCCTTGATCGATGTCATCAAGGACAACCGCCAAGTTATAGGCAAACAATCCATCTCTGCGTTTGATAATAAAATCTTCTTCAGCTAATGCTTTAGGGATTTGAATCGTGCCGTGACGAACATCGTCAAAAGACTCGACTGGAAAGTCCATGCACAAGCGCACGGCTTGTTCGCCTGAATCAACCAAACCTGCGTTTCGGCAGTGACCATTATAAAACCCACCCAAAGACTTTATCTGCTTGCGTGTGCATTCACAGTAATAGGCTTGCTTGTCAGCGACCCATTGATCAATTTGAGCTTGGTAAAGGTTATGGCGTTGGCTTTGATAGACGACTTCGCCATCCCAAAATAGGTGGTAAGCCTCAAGCGTCTTAAGAATGAGGTCTGCAGCGCCGGCCATTTCTCTTGGTGGATCGAGGTCTTCCATGCGAACTAACCATTGTCCTTGGTTCGATTTCGCTTGAAAGTAGCTACCAAGAGCAGCAACAAGTGATCCAAAATGAAGAGGACCTGACGGTGATGGTGCAAAGCGCCCGATATAATTCATAAGTGAAAAACCTAATCTTGATGGTACCGCAGTAGCCGATTCTTAAGACGTTTATCTATTGCTTTGGTTCGTTTAGTCATCGTATTAATACGTAAAAACAAGCTAAAGCTGTTGATTTGTTATCAAAATCTTGAAATATCCAGCTTGGATAACAAACAAAAAAGGGAGCCAAAGCTCCCTTTCTTTACATCCGCAAGAATTAACCTTGCATCTGTTTCTCTTTGATCTCTGCAAGTGTTTTACAGTCAATACAAAGGTCAGCAGTTGGACGAGCTTCAAGACGACGAATGCCAATCTCGACACCGCAAGAGTCACAGAAGCCGAAATCGTCTTCTTCGATCTTGTCTAGTGTCTTCTCAATTTTCTTGATAAGACGGCGCTCACGGTCACGGTTACGTAACTCTAGGCTGAATTCTTCTTCTTGAGAAGCACGGTCAACTGGGTCTGGGAAATTTGCTGCTTCGTCCTGCATGTGGTGCACAGTACGATCAACTTCTTCCCTGAGCTGGTTGCGCCAAGCTGCTAAAATTTTTGTAAAATGTTCCGTTTGCTCAGGTGACATGTATTCTTCACCTGGTTTTGCTTGGTACGGTTCAACACCTGCGATGGCTAGGATGCCTAGCGCTTTTTTCTTAGATTCTGGCATACAGCATCTCCTATTTACACCTAGTCAACTGCAAAGCAGCTAATTTTAAGGCGGGTATCTATAGCAGAAAGAACGAATGGTGGCAAATACTCTTGCTCAAACTTGCAATCAATGTGAATAGTTCAGCATTTTTGCTTAGCTATTGATAAATTCAACAGCTTGTTTTAGTTGTATTTGAGTACTGCTGAGCTCTGCTTTATAGCAAAGCACTTCAACACCAGCGTCTTGTGCTTGTTTTAGTAATAACGAATATTTGGCGTCTATATGGTGTGCCGCAGACACTTTTTCAATACCTGAATGCAAAACAGTGAATAAAAGTACGGCTCTATTTCCAGATTCGACCATTTCTGTGAGTTCACGCAGATGTTTCTGGCCTCTGGTGGTGACCGCATCAGGGAAAAAGCCTTGCCCTTTGGTTGACGCTTGTTGTTTAGTTGATATTTGTTGCTTAGTGGACGTTTGTTGTTCATCGAGCAAAGTGACGCTTTTTACTTCGATATAGCAAGGTGGCTTTTCGTTATCTTCAAGCAGAATATCAATTCGACTATTCTCACTGCCATATTTCACTTCGGTTCGTAACGCGTTATAGCCTAAGAGTTCAACTATAGTATTATTTTCAATTGCTTCCACTGCCAACTGGTTTGCTCGCGCAGTATTTACACAAATACGGTGACCTTTGTCTGTTTCTGAGATCTCCCAGCTGTTTGGGTATTTTCTTTTTGCATTATCGGATGTTGAGTACCACACCGTATTGCCAGGGGTAGCACATCCCGTCATTGCTCCAGTGTTAGCGCAATGAATAGTACGTTCGCTGCCGTCTGGAAGTTGGATGTCAGTGAGAAAACGTTTATAGCGTTTAATAAGAGTCGCTGGCTCTAATGGAGGATTGAAGTGCATATTACTTATTTAGACAGGTAGGTTTTTATGTACAATGTTGCCAACATTACACCACAAGGTTCTCCCATTGCCACAACTGCCCATAGAAGCTGTGATGCCAGATCTGCTCGCTGGCGTAGAAACACATTCTCAACTTATTCTAAAGGCCGCTCCCGGTGCGGGTAAGTCAACGTTTTTCCCTCTGCAGTTGGTTAAAACCAATGCCGTTAAAGGGAAGATTATCATGCTCGAACCTAGGCGTTTGGCGGCAAGGAATATCGCAACTTACTTAGCCAGCCAATTGGGAGAAAAAGTGGGAGAGAGCATAGGTTTTAGAGTTCGTGGTGAATCTAAAACCAGCAGTGCGACTCGCTTGGAAATCGTCACTGAAGGGATTATGACGAGAATGATCCAAACCGACCCTGAATTGACTGGGGTTGATATGGTGATCTTTGATGAGTTTCATGAGCGCAGTATTCATGCAGATACCGCGCTGGCCTTTAGCTTAGAGATCCAAGAAGCACTGCGTGATGATCTAAAAGTGGTGGTGATGTCGGCAACCTTAGATCAACACGCGCTGCAAACTTTGTTGCCTGATGCCAAGTATGTTGAATCACAAGGGCGAACTTTCCCAGTTGACTTCCGTTATCAGCCATTAGGCTCGAATGAATATTTAGCCCCTAAGATGGCCAACGTGATTCGTTCTCTGATGGAGAAACAGTCAGGCTCACTTTTGGCTTTCTTGCCGGGTGTCTCGGCGATAATACAAGTGGAATCTCAACTAGAACAACTCGCCAGCGATATCGATGTTTGTCCTTTGTACGGTCAGCTCTGCTTCCCTCAACAACAAAAAGCGATCGCGCCATCAGAGAAAGGGCGCCGAAAAGTAGTGTTAGCCACCAATATCGCGGAAACTTCTTTGACGATTGAGGGGATTCGCTTAGTTGTTGATTCGGGATTGGAGCGAGTAGCAAAGTTCGATCTTAAAACCGGCATTACCAAACTTGAGCAAGTAAAAATATCACAATCCTCAGCGGAACAAAGAGCGGGTCGTGCAGGGCGAATCGAAGAGGGCTTGTGTGTTCGCTTGTACAGTGAAACACAGTTGGTGCAACAACCATCCGTTCCAGAACCTGAAATACTTCATTCCGATCTCTCTTCGCTGGTGGCTGAATTGACGCAATGGGGAGCAAGCCGTGCCGATGAGCTTCATTGGTTAGATGTTCCGCCACAGGCATCGATTGAGCAAGCGACAGAACTGTTACAAGAGCTTGATTTATTAGATAGTAATGGGCAATTTACTCCAGTCGGAAAGCAAGCCCAGCGCTTAGGTATTGAGCCACGGGTCGCCAGTATGCTGATCAAAGCGCAGCAAAACAGCCAAGCCTTGTTGAATGTCGCAATTGTCGCTGCCGCTTTGCTCGAAGAACCTGAACGTAACGTGACGGATATTCAACACTCGTTGCATCGACTTAAGCAAAGAAAGCACTCGAAAAACAGTGTTGTGATGCAGCGAGCGAAAAGTCTCGCCAGCAAACTCAAACATCACTTAGATTTGTCACAAGTTGACGAATCATTGCTACCATTAGTGCTTTGTTTTGCCTTCCCAGACCGAATTGCACAAGTGAGAAGCGCAACCAGCAGTGCTTTCCTTCTTGCGAATGGCCACGGGGCTGAGGTTCGTGACGATGATCCATTGGCGAACAATGACTATATCGTAGTGATTGATTTGATGCGCAGCACAGGGCGAGCCAGTCAGATTTTCTTAGCCACCGCCGTTGATATTTCGCAGCTAGAAGCTGAATTCCCAAAACTGTTTGTGCGTTCAGATTACGCCGATTGGGATGAGAAACGTGGCCGCTTAGTGGCAGAGCAGCGAGTGTCTTTGGGCAAGTTGATTATCAGCACCAAAGCTTTACCGGAGCCTGATGTGAATCAGGCGAGCAAAGCGCTACTCAATTATATCGCTCGATGCGGACTGGATCGCTTACATTGGACCCCTTCGGCTAAACAGTTTGTTGAGCGTGTACGCTGTGCAGAGCTTTGGATGCCTGAACATGATTGGCCAGCGATGGATGATGCGAGCTTAATTGAACATATTGATGAGTGGCTTTCGCCGTATTTGAATGGCATTAAATCAGCTAAAGGGCTATCGAATGTGTCGACTGAGCAAGCTTTGTCGGCGTACCTTGGCTGGCCTCTGAATCAAGAAATTGATCAATGGCTACCTACGAATTACCTGATGCCAACGGGCAGTAAGAAGTCGATTCGATACCAATATCTATCTGAGCCAATGATCTCTGTTCGAATGCAGGAAGTCTTTGGTGAGCAAGATTCACCCTTGATTGCCCAAGGGCGTAAAAAGGTGGTGCTTGAGTTGCTTTCTCCTGCGCAACGACCACTGCAAATTACTCAAGATTTAGCTGGCTTTTGGGCTGGCGCGTATAAAGATGTTCAAAAAGAAATGAAAGGCCGTTACCCCAAACATCCTTGGCCGGATGACCCTGCTAATCATGTAGCAACCACTAAAACTAAACGACAGTTGAACCGATGATGACCAAAATGTTAACGCCAAAAAAGGCACCACCTAAAAAAGCGCCAGCAAAGAAGTCACCAGCGACCAAAGCCAAGCCTAGAAAGCCAAGAGCAGCAGCGAAAAAGACTAAACCTAAAGCTAAGTCGTCTGGTAAGAGAGGTTGGTTGAAGATCCTGTGGGGCATTTCTTGGAAAGTGGGCCTAGCGCTCGCCGCATTGCTGTTGTTCGTCGGTATTTATCTTGATTCTGTGGTCAAGCAACGTTTTGAAGGTCAGCTGTTTGATTTGCCAACCGTGGTTTATGCGCGAGTGCTGGACCTGTCTCCGGGAACTCAGGTGAGTTTGGTGCAGGTTAAGAATGAGCTGGATGTACTCAATTATCGTAAGGTGAACGCTCCTCGTCACCCTGGCGAATACTCTTCTTCCTCAACCAAGATTGAAATGATTCGTCGCCCGTTCGAGTTTGTCGATGGACCGGAAGCGGATCGTCATGTGATGCTGCATTTCAACGGTAACGAGTTAACTCGTATTCAGTCGCTAGAGAAGAAAGGCGACATGGGGTATCTGCGTGTTGAACCAAAAATGCTTGGCATGCTTGAAAAAAGTAGCGATGAGCAGCGTCTGTTCTTAAAACGTAATCAGTTCCCAGAGGTGATGGTTGATGCATTGCTGGCAACCGAAGACCGAAATTTCTATCAGCACGATGGGGTATCGCCACTGGCAATCGCTCGTGCGATGGTGGTCAATGTAAAAGCAGGGCGAACCGTACAAGGTGGTAGTACGTTGACGCAACAGTTGGCAAAAAACCTGTTCTTATCTAGCGAGCGCACATTATGGCGTAAGGTTCGCGAAGCCTATATTGCACTTATTTTGGATCATCGTTACAGCAAAGACCGCATCTTAGAAGCCTACTTAAACGAGGTTTATCTTGGGCAAAATGGTGGGCAAGCGATTCATGGCTTTGGATTAGCATCTCGCTTGTATTTCGGGCAACCGATTCAAGAACTCCGAATCGACCAACTAGCACTGCTGGTCGGTATGGTCAAAGGACCTTCGTATTACAACCCGGTTCGTTACCCTGAGCGAGCTAAGACTCGACGAAATTTGGTTCTACGTTTGCTGATGCAACAAGACATATTGACGCCGAAACAGTACGAAGAAGCCGCAAGCCGAGACTTGGATATTCAAGATAACCCACGCATTGCGAGCCGTCAGCCCGCTTACTTCCAGCAAGTCAATATTGAGCTTAAGAGATATGTCGGTGATCGATTTGAAGCACAGAAAGGCATTCGAGTATTTACCTCTCTGGATCCGGTGTCCCAAGATAAGCTAGAAAAGTCGATTGCTCGTAAGGTGCCTGATTTATCTAAAACTGCAGGTAACAAGCTAGAGGCTGCTGCTATTGCAGTGGATAGAAATACTGGTGAAATTCGTGCGATGGTCGGTGGTAAACGCACTGGCTACGATGGTTTCAATCGAGCCTTGAATGCGAGTCGTCCTATTGGTTCTTTGGTTAAACCAGCAATCTACTTAACCGCATTAGAGCAACCCCAGAAGTACACATTGGCGACAACCTTGATGGATACTCCACTAAGCTTGAAAGGCAGTAAAGGCAGCGTATGGAGCCCAAGAAACTTCGATCGCAAGTTTCGCGGAGAGGTGCCTTTGTATGTGGCGCTTTCTAAGTCTTACAACGTACCAACGGTTCGCTTGGGCATGCAGTTAGGTATTGATAGCGTGTCGGATACGATTGGAAAACTGGGTGTCGATAAAAACGAAATTCGCCCAGTGCCATCGATGTTTTTGGGTTCATTCTCATTGACCCCATTTCAGGTAGCGCAGATGTACCAAACGATTACCAACTCTGGCCGTATAGCACCTTTGTCTGCGCTTCGTTCAGTGGTTGATAACGATGGTGAGGTTTTATATCAGTCGATCCCTCGTGTATCACAAAGCGTTGACCAGCAAGCAGCTTGGTTGACAACTTATGCCATGAAACGTGGTGTGTCGGAAGGTACTGGACGTTTCCTACAAGGTCAGTTTGCATGGGCAGGATTAGCCGGTAAAACGGGTACCAGTAATGACAGCCGAGACAGTTGGTTCGTGGGTGTTGATGGTCGTGAAGTCACTACCATCTGGCTAGGACGCGATGATAATAAGCCGACTAAACTTACGGGCTCTAGTGGTGCGTTACGTGTCTATGCCGATTACTTGAAACATCGAACTCCAGAGCAGTTATTGTTGCCTTGGCCGAATGGCATTACGACGGCAAGTTTTACTCGGACTTCTGAAGGGGCTTTAGAGTTTGACTGTGACGGTAAGGTTAAACTGCCGGTTTGGGATGAGAATGGAAACATTAAAAAGGGTTGTGAAAGTCAACCAAAACAGTGGCTAAAAAAGCTTTTTCAATGGTAAAGTCGTAAAAGAAAAGAATAACAAGGATAGTTTAAAGAATGATTTCTCGTTGGATTGTGAGCGGCTTAGGCATTGTCGGTACTGTGATCAGTTTTCAGCTGTTTGCATCTACTGTGACACCGGTGGAGCAATCTCAGCAAGCTCATAAAAGACCAACCGTTGCTGTCGTGCTTGCTGGTGGAGGGGCCAAAGGAGCGGCTCACATTGGGGTGCTTAAAGCCTTAGAAGAGATGCAAATTCCGGTTGATTACATTACCGGTACCAGTATGGGCGCTTACGTTGGTGGTCTTTATGCGACAGGGATGAGCGCAGATGAGATCGAGAGCTTTATTTATACGGTGGATTGGAATCGTGGCTATCGCGATCGCGTTAACCGTAGTGATCGCCGTGTGCGTGACAAAGAGTATGAAGACCGTTATCAACTGAATACCGACCTCGGTTTAGGTTGGGGTGAAATCAAAGCCAGAAAAGGTGTGGTTCAAGGCCAGAATATGTTGCGTATTCTGCGTGAGACCACAGGTAACTTATCTCCACTCGATTCTTTCGACAACCTCGCTATTCCATATCGCTCTGTTGCAACCGACATTATCGATCTTGAAGAAGTGGTCATCGACCATGGTCATCTTGTTGATGCGATGATGGCGAGTATGTCGGTACCCGGCGCGCTTCCTCCTTATGAGGTTGATGGACGAATGCTGGTTGATGGTGGTGTCACCAATAACATGCCAGTGGATGTTGCTCGAGCAATGGGAGCCGACATCGTTATTGCCGTTGATATCAGTACTAACTACAAAAGCAAAGAAGACTTTACTAACTTTTTAGCCGCAGCAGACCAACTCTCTAATTACCTTGTTCAACGCAGTACTCAAGAGCAAGCCGCTACGTTAACAGACGATGATTTTTTCCTACGTCCTGATGTTGGGCAAATGGAGACCACAGAGTTCGATAAAATGCCGACGGCTTATCATGCAGGATACGAAGCAACAAGGCAGTATACGGATCAGCTCTCTAAGTTGTCGCTCTCGAATGCGGACTACCAACACTATATTGATGATAAACAGAAAGCTCGAAAGCAGCTCAAGCATGGTGATAAAACGGTGGTGGATAAGGTCGTTATCAATAATAACACCCACTATTCAGATAAGTTGATTGCCAATCGTTTGAACCTCGATTCTGGCAAAATCCTTAAAACCAGTGAAATTGAATCTCAGGTTAAAGACCTCTATGCGCTCGACCGTTTTGAATTGGTCACCTATGAATTTGGAAATGTAGACGGTGAAGATCAACTGCAGGTAGATGTAAATGAAAAATCATGGGGTCCTAATTACCTCAACTTTCGATTTTATCTTGAAGATGACTTTGCAACCGAGAGCCAATATTCAATTGGTATGTCGGCTAATTTTACGGATATTAACTCGCATGGCGCAGAGTTAAGAACGAATGTAGAAATGGGCACTGATAAGCTCATTGAGGCTGAGTTATATTCTCCTTTTTTCTCAAGCCAGAAGTTATTTACATCGGCATCACTTGTTTATAGCAATCAGAAGAGAAACTTACCCGCCAATATTGACGATATCGAAGAGCCCACTCTTGACGTAACTAAAGACTACTTACCAATGACTTATCAAGAGTATATTGGTGAACTGGCATTAGGTTACCAGCCAACATTGTGGCAAGAATTTAAAGTGGGGGCTCGATACACCGATGGTGATGTTGAGGTAGCCTCGTTACCGTCTTTAGGTAGCGGTGGATATACACGTATTGGTGGGTTTATGAGTTATCGATTGGATACCTTAGATAACTTCAGTTTGCCAACCAAAGGGTATTTCGTTGATCTGGAGTATCTCGTTTCCCATGATGATTTTGATAATGACTCTTCTCTTGCTGATTCTGAATTTAACTCTGAAAGCGATACGGTTTATGAGATTTCAGCTAATTTCATGGCGGCGCAGAGTATTGAAAAGCATACTTTAGTCGCAAAGTTCGATTTTGGTATGGTAGAGAGTAAAAATTCCGTGTTCCCTATTGATCCAAAGGAGCTTGGAGGCTTCTTAAATTTATCGGGAATACCAAGAAATAGTCTTATTGGGCAAAACTTGGCGTATGGCAGTTTAATTTATCGCTATAAATGGTTTGAAAATGATTTTGGCTTGTTTAAGTCACCGTTCTACGTGGGTGCGTCCATTGAGCATGGTGGTGTATGGTCGAATAATGATTTGAACATTGACGAAGCGCCAATGTTCACCGCTGGTTCGGTCTTTGCCGGAGTCGACTCCCCATTAGGGCCGATTATTTTGGCTTATGGTAGAACCGAAGATAATTACGACTCGGTCTACTTAATTATTGGAACGTCTTACAAATAAACATGCGTGGGATAGCTCTTTTTCCGACTAAATAGGCAAAAATCGTAGGACTTTCGTCTTAACTTGCTATGTTGGTCAAAATGATAAGATTTTAATTTAACGTTAAATTTGCTATTCTACCGCCCACAGTTTGGCCTCTATGATGCCGCTCATCAATACAAATTGAATGACAAAAATGGCAATGGAGAGCCAAGTTTCCAAGGATGTTCACTTCTTTATTTTACTAATAATTATGAAGATAAGAAGTGAACCGCAATGAGAGGAAAAAAGTCGTGCTTGAAGCCTACCGTAAACACGTCGAAGAACGTGCTGCCGAGGGAGTTGTTCCAAGACCACTAGATGCTGAGCAAGTCGCTGGCCTAGTTGAACTTCTAAAGAACCCACCTCAAGGTGAAGAAGAATACCTTCTTGACCTACTAGAAAACCGAATTCCACCAGGTGTAGATGAAGCTGCTTACGTTAAAGCGGGCTTCCTAACTGCTATCACTAAAGGTGAAGTTGAATCTCCACTAGTAAGCAAAGCAAAAGCTGCGGAACTACTTGGCACAATGCAAGGTGGTTACAACATCGAATCTCTAGTTTCTTTGCTGGATGATGCAGAGCTTGCTCCTATCGCTGTTAAAGCGCTTTCTCATACTCTACTGATGTTTGACGCATTCTACGATGTAGAAGAAAAAGCAAAAGCAGGTAATGCTTCAGCACAACAAGTGCTTCAATCTTGGGCTGATGCTGAGTGGTTTACAGCTAAAGACAAAGTAGCGGAAAAAATTACCGTTAAAGTATTTAAAGTCACTGGTGAAACGAACACCGATGACTTATCTCCAGCGCCAGATGCATGGTCACGTCCTGATATCCCAGTACACGCAAAAGCGATGCTGAAGATGGAACGTGATGGTATTACTCCTGATGAGCAGGGTCACGTTGGTCCAATTACTCAAATTGAAGAAATGCAAAAAGACGGCATTCCACTGGCTTACGTTGGTGATGTTGTTGGTACTGGTTCTTCACGTAAATCAGCGACAAACTCAGTACTTTGGTTCATGGGTGAAGATATCCCATTCGTACCAAACAAGCGTACTGGCGGTGTTTGTCTTGGTGGTAAAATTGCTCCGATCTTCTACAACACAATGGAAGACTCAGGCGCGCTACCAATTGAGCTGAACGTACAAGACATGAACATGGGTGATGTGATTGATATCTATCCTTATGAAGGTGTTGTTCGTAAAGACGGTGCAGATATCTCAAGCTTTGAGCTAGGCAAAGTACTTCTAGATGAAGTGCGTGCTGGTGGTCGTATTCCACTGATCATTGGTCGTGGCTTAACGGGCCGTGCTCGTGATGCTCTAGGCCTAGCTGAAACCGATCTGTTTGCTAAACCAATCGATCCTTCTGCTTCTGATAAAGGCTACACGTTAGCTCAGAAGATGGTAGGTAAAGCGTGTGGCGTTGAAGGTGTGCGTGCGGGTCAGTACTGCGAACCTAAAATGACAACAGTAGGCTCTCAAGATACTACGGGTCCTATGACACGTGATGAGCTGAAAGATCTAGCTTGTCTTGGTTTCTCTGCGGATCTTGTGATGCAGTCTTTCTGCCACACATCTGCATACCCGAAACCAGTTGATGTAAACACTCACCATACACTGCCTGATTTCATCATGAACCGTGCGGGTGTTTCACTTCGTCCGGGTGATGGTGTTATCCACTCATGGCTAAACCGTATGCTTCTGCCTGATACTGTTGGTACAGGTGGTGACTCGCATACTCGTTTCCCTCTAGGTATTTCATTCCCTGCAGGTTCTGGCTTAGTAGCATTTGCTGCAGCAACAGGTGTTATGCCTCTTGATATGCCTGAATCAATCTTGGTTCGCTTTAAAGGTGAAATGCAGCCGGGTATCACGCTACGTGACCTTGTACATGCAATTCCTCTTTACGGTATCAAGCAAGGCCTACTGACTGTTGAAAAAGCTGGTAAGATCAATGAATTCTCTGGTCGTGTACTAGAGATTGAAGGTGTTGACCACCTGTCTGTTGAGCAAGCATTTGAACTTTCAGATGCATCTGCTGAGCGTTCTGCTGCTGGTTGTACTGTTAAGCTTTCTCAAGAGTCTATCGAAGAGTACTTGAACTCGAACGTCGTTATGCTTAAGTGGATGATTGCTGAAGGTTACGGTGATGTTCGTACTATCGAGCGTCGTATTACGGCAATGGAAGAGTGGCTAGCGAAGCCTGAGTTGCTTGCTGCTGATTCAGATGCTGAATACGCTCATGTTATCGAGATTGACCTTGCTGACATCGATCAGCCAATCCTATGTGCACCAAACGATCCAGATGATGCTCGTCTTCTTTCTGACGTTCAAGGCACTGAGATTCAAGAAGTGTTCATCGGTTCTTGTATGACCAACATCGGTCACTTCCGTGCTGCAGGTAAGATGCTTGAAGAGTTTAATGGCTCTTTGAATACTCGCCTATGGGTTGCTCCGCCAACTAAGATGGATAAAGACCAACTGACAGAAGAAGGCTACTACGGCATCTTCGGTCGTGCTGGGGTTCGTATTGAAACTCCGGGTTGTTCATTATGCATGGGTAACCAAGCTCGTGTTGCTGATGCTTCGACGGTTATGTCGACGTCTACTCGTAACTTCCCGAACCGTTTGGGTAATGGTGCGAACGTTTATCTAGCTTCTGCTGAGCTTTCTGCTGTTGGTGCGATTCTTGGTCGTATCCCAACTAAAGAAGAGTACTTAGCGTACGCTGAGAAGATTAATGCAACCGCTGCAGATACATACCGTTACCTGAATTTCCATAAAATGGGTCAGTACACGGAAAAAGCAGACACTGTTATCTTCCAAGAGCCTGCGTAAGCGGTTAATGGATTGCGATAAAGTGCCTACTGCGCTGCAGTAAAGCACTCGCTGCTAATACAACGCCTTCTCTTTGTGAGAGGGCGTTTTTGTTTATGCGCGTTGCTGGTGGTTTGTTCTTGGTGATTTGTTCTTGGTGGTTTAGTGCAGCATTAAACACACTCGATCTCTCGTAGACTTAGCTATATACTCTCGCCTCATTTTTGCTACTACCTATTTATTGAACCTTCTTTTTATTAGAACTTTGGAGCCTTATGGAATTCGAATTTACTAGAAGCACTCTAATGGGTGAATACTATGTGAAATGCAGCATGGGCCATGAGATTGTTGGCCGCTGGCTTCAAGAAGAGATCGGGAAAGATAAGCAGAAACTGGATCATGTGATGGCGTTGATTGAACAATCTCGACAGGATCTGAGTAATGAAGTGACGCTGCTTGGCAAAGAGATCAGCCTTGCTATCAATGAAGATGACGTAACGATTCAGGAAAACGTGTTAGCGCATGAGCAAGAGATGGAAGAGGGCAGTGAATTCGACTTCTATAACTGTGAAAGCCAAGCAAGCTGTGGAATCGATGATTTCGAGCGACTTATCGAACGCTGGATGGACTTTCTAGGCTATTAAGGTCTAACTTTCTACTCGCTAGTTAGCCCCTATTCTTGAGTCATTTAGAGCTTTGAAGGCTTGGTTGCCCAAAACTGGAGCAACAATAGCGCAACGCATTAAGATAGTGAAAAGGCCGCACCATATTGGTGCGGCCTTTTTCGTTTTTATGACCTTACCATTTACATATTATTTAAAATCAATAACTTAACATTTTGGCACGCTACTTGGATTGTAATAAGAGAATTAACGGATTAAGTGAAGAATTTAAGGAACGAATATGAAATTAATAAATGCCATTGTTAAGCCATTCAAATTAGACGATGTACGCGAAGCGCTCTCTGATGTGGGTATTGAAGGTATGACAGTTTCTGAAGTGAAAGGTTTTGGTCGTCAGAAGGGACACACTGAATTGTATCGTGGTGCGGAGTACCAAGTGGATTTCCTACCAAAAGTGAAGCTAGAGATTGCTACCCAAGCTGAAAACGTTGACCGAGTTGTTGAAGCGATTAGCCAAGCAGCACATACCGGAAAAATCGGTGATGGCAAAATTTTTGTGTATGACCTAAGCCAAGCCGTACGTATTCGTACTGGTGAAATGGATGCTGAAGCACTTTAAAGAATTACAAGGACTGGAGACTTTAATATGGAACTTACGACAACAGTAATGGAACTACGTTACGCACTAGACACTTTTTTCTTCCTCATTTCAGGTGCGTTGGTCATGTGGATGGCAGCAGGCTTCGCAATGCTTGAAGCTGGCCTAGTTCGTTCAAAGAACACCACAGAAATTTTAACTAAGAACATTTGTTTATACGCTATTGCTTGTACGACTTTCTTAGTGGTTGGCTACAACATTATGTACGTAGATAACGGTGAAGGTGGTTGGTTACCTTCATTTGGTACTTTAATCGGTACTCAAGGTGAAGGCGCAGACCATTCACTAGAATCTGACTTCTTTTTCCAAGTTGTGTTCGTTGCAACGGCAATGTCGGTCGTTTCGGGCGCAGTGGCTGAGCGTATGAAGCTTTGGTCATTCCTTATCTTCTCTGTGGTTCTAACTGCGTTTATTTACCCAATGGAAGGTTACTGGACTTGGGGTGGTGGCTTCCTATCAGAAGCAGGCTTCAGTGACTTCGCAGGTTCAGGTATCGTGCATATGGCTGGTGCTTCGGCTGCGCTTGCTGGCGTATTGTTACTCGGTGCTCGTCGAGGTAAATACGGTAAAAATGGTGAAATCTACCCAATCCCTGGTTCAAACATGCCGTTGGCAACATTAGGTACGTTCATCTTATGGTTCGGTTGGTTCGGCTTCAACGGCGGTTCTCAGCTAATGGTTTCAGACTTTGAAAACGCGACAGCGGTTGGTCAGATCTTCCTTAACACCAACGCAGCAGCAGCAGCAGGCGCAATCGCAGCATTACTAGTATGTAAAACAACTTGGGGTAAAGCAGACTTAACAATGATTCTTAACGGTGCGTTAGCTGGCCTAGTAGCAATCACTGCGGACCCTCTATCACCATCACCTTTATTTTCTGTAGCGATTGGTTCGGTATCTGGTGCCTTGGTTGTATTCAGCATCATTGCTCTAGATAAAGTGAAGATTGATGATCCAGTGGGTGCTATCTCAGTTCACGGTGTATGTGGCTTCTTCGGTCTAATGGCTGTGCCTCTAAGCAACGCGGATGCAACGTTTGGTGCTCAACTATTGGGTGCAGCAGTAATCTTTGCATGGGTATTCGGAGCTAGCCTAGCGGTATGGGCAGTGCTTAAAGCAACAATTGGTATCCGTGTAACCGAAGATGAAGAACTAGAAGGTATGGACATGCACGATTGTGGTGTTGGCGCTTACCCTGAATTTGTATCAGTAAAGTAATCAAAGAATAAAGCTTAATGTAGACAAAGAGTAAGCTAGTCTAAGAAACCCCATAACCATTGGTTATGGGGTTTCTTGTTATCTATGTCTAAGCAACAATGATCTCTCAAGAGAGAGTGAGCGAGTATTTTGAATAGGAGATGACATGAATATCCCCTGAAATACATTGTTACAAAAGTGCGAGCTTGATGGTGCTGAGTAGACGAATTTTTTGTCGGACATCATTGTAATTATGTTACTGATGAATATAATAACGCAACTGATATAGATTATCATTTCGATATAAAGGATTTTACAATGAAAAAACTGCTAACACTTTCAGCTCTAGCGTGTAGTGTGATTGCCCCGACAGCAATGGCTGCGGAAGAAGTGAACGTATACTCTTACCGTCAACCTTTCCTAGTTGAGCCTATGTTCAAGGAATTCACGAAAGAGACTGGCATTAAAGTAAACGTTAAGTTTGCTAAAAAAGGTTTAGCAGAGAAGTTAGCTCAAGAGGGTGAATACAGCCCAGCTGACGTTGTATTAACTGTCGATATTAGTCGTTTATCTGAACTAACTAAACAAGGTCTAGTTCAGTCTGTTGAAAGTGATGTACTTGAAAAGAACATCCCTGCTCAGTACCAAGATACTGCTAACGAGTGGTTTGCTCTAACAACTCGTACGCGTAGCGTTTATTCTTCACGTGACCGTGTTGGTCGTCTAGGCGAAGAGTTCACTTACGAAGATCTAACTAAGCCTGAATTTAAAGGCAAAATCTGTACTCGTAGCGGTAAGCACCCATACAATGTTTCTCTAGTATCTTCGATGATCGCTCACAAAGGTGAAGCTGAAACGAAAGAGTGGCTAGAAGGCGTAAAAGCAAACCTAGCACGTAAGCCTCAAGGTAACGATCGCGCACAAGTTAAAGCGATTAAAGAAGGTCTATGTGATGTTGCTCTTGGCAACAGCTACTACCTAGGTAAGATGGTTAACGATAAAGAGCAAAAAGCTTGGGCTGACTCTGTTTACATTAACTTCCCTAACCAAGAGACAACAGGTACTCACGTGAATATCTCTGGTATGGCAATGGCTAAATACTCTCCAAATGAAGAGAATGCCGTTAAGCTAATGGAATTCCTATCTGGTAACACAGCGCAAAGCATGTACGCAGAAGTAAACTACGAATACCCAGTGAAAGCAGACGTTAAACCTTCTGAGCTTGTTGCTTCATGGGGTGAATTCAAAGCTGATACAATTTCTCTAGACCAGATCGCTGAACACCACGCAGCAGCAATCAAGTTATTAGATGAAGTTAAGTTCGATCTTTAATTTATTACTGTAGGCTTCGGCCCAAGTAAAATGACAACCTCAAGTCACCATTTTCGGTCACTTGGGGTTGTTTGTTTTTGGAAAATCACTTTTTGATACAAAGCTCGTCGTTGATCCCTTGAGTTATTAGCATCTCACCTTGAAGTCGTTACAGTATATGGGTATAAATAACCCCACCATTAAAAGGATATGAGATGTATTTGCAAATGCATTTGTGTTTCATTAAGCCTCGTTGTAGTTAGGCGATGAAAGAAAAGAATTATTTATGGAACACCAGTAGCGGCATTATTGCAGTATTGCTGGTTTTACCGATCTTAGCGATTTTTACGACGGCTGTTGGAGAAACAGATGAGCTATTTTCTCATCTGATGTCCACAGTGATGCCCACCTATGCTTACAATACGGTGGTTTTAGTCATAGGAACCATGTTCCTGTCTTTAGTTTTTGGTATTCCGTCTGCTTGGATTATGGCAATGTGCCGTGTGCCGGGTGAGCGTGTTTTACAGTGGGCACTGGTACTGCCATTAGCTATGCCTGGCTATATTGTCGGGTATATCTTTACCGATTGGTTCGACTTTGCAGGCCCTGTTCAAGTGCTACTGCGAGATCTGACTGGGTGGGGGCCCGGTGAGTATTGGTTCCCGGATATTAGAACCTTATCGGGTGCCATTATTGTTTTGTCCCTCGTTCTTTACCCGTATGTTTACTTGTTGTGCCGCGCGGCATTTATGGAGCAAAACGTCTCCTTATTGCAATCCGCTCGGTTGCTAAAATGTTCACCTTGGGAAAGCTTTCGTCGTATTTCTTTACCGCTTGTTCGTCCTTCTATGGCGGTAGGTCTATCGCTTGTCGCAATGGAAACCATCGGTGATTTTGGTACCGTGAGTTACTTTGCTGTCAACACCTTAACGACAGCGGTTTACGATACCTGGTTAGGTTACTCAAGTTTAACGGCTGCAGCGAAAATATCGGCAATTATGCTGGTTATCGTGATCCTACTGTTGAGTTCAGAGCGCTATAGCCGTCGTAAACAGAAACTGTTCCAGAATCAATTCAGCAGTCGTGAAGACTTTCGCTACGACTTGTCCGGTTGGAAAAAATGGTTGGCACTGTTCTGGTGTTGGGGATTAGTGTGCGTTGCATTCTTGTTTCCTCTCGGTCAGTTGATGATCTATGCCTACAAATACTTTGCGCAAAGCTGGACGCCTGAATTCAGAGAGTATGCGATTAACAGCCTTTATGTGTCAGTAGTCGCGGCGATTATTGGCGTTATCATTGCGATGATTGTGAATTTTAATCAGCGTGTTAGCCCAAGTAAGAAAAATCAGGCTTACATGCGTATTGCTTCGATGGGCTATGCCGTTCCAGGCACCGTGTTAGCGATTGGCGTGATGGTACCTGTTTTGTTTATGGATCACTTGGTCAATGACATCGCTAAAGTGATGGAGTGGGGACGACCTGGTTTGATCTTCTCTGGTTCCATGTTTGCGCTTATCTTTGCAATGGTCGTGCGTTTTTCTGCAGTGGCGATCGGCAGTATCGAAAGTAGCTTGAGTAAAGTATCTCCTTCATTGGATATGGCTTCTAAAACCATGGGTTGTAATACCAACCAGATGTTACGTCGTGTTCATTTACCTTTGATTAAACGCGGCGCGTTGATCGCGGGTTTACTGGTGTTTATCGAATCAATGAAAGAGCTAAATGCAGCTTTGCTGTTACGTCCTTTCAACTTCGAAACATTGGCGACCTATGTTTATAACTATGCCTCAGATGAGCACCTAGAGTTGGCGGCAATGCCTGCTGTATTATTGGTGTTGGTGGGTTTAATTCCTCTGATCATCGTTAACCGTTCTTTGGAGCAGAAACACTAATGAGTTGTGCATTATCAATTAAAGATCTGACTTGTAAATATGAGTCGCAAACCATCTTGGAATCGCTCTCGTTAGAAGTTGAGCATGGTGAAATTGTTTGTCTTCTTGGTGCCAGTGGCTGCGGAAAAACGACTTTGCTTAAGGCGGTTGCAGGGCTGCTTCCATTAAGTAGCGGAATCATGAGCTTGAACTGTCAAACCATTGATGATGGTGATAATTGGTTGCCACCAGAGCAACGAAACATCGGTATGATTTTCCAAGATTACGCTCTGTTTCCGCACCTAACGGTAAACCAGAATGTCGGTTTTGGCCTTAAAGATCTCTCTGAACAGCAAAAGAAAGAGAAAGTCCAAGAGATGTTGGAGCTGGTTCATTTAGATGAATTCGGTGACCGATACCCACATCAACTTTCTGGTGGTCAACAGCAGCGCGTAGCGATTGCTCGTTCTTTAGCATACAAGCCAGATTTATTGTTATTGGATGAACCTTTCTCAAACATCGATACTCAGGTTCGCCATGAGTTGATCTCTCAGATTCGTAAAATATTTAAGAAGCAGGGTGTGACGGCTATTTTTGTGACTCACAGTCGTGAAGAGGCGTTCGCGTTTGCAGATAAGATGGCAGTAATGAACCATGGTGTGATTGAACAGTATGGTTCGGCATCGGAGCTTTATTTCCACCCTTCGAGTAAGTTTGTTGCAGACTTTTTGGGCGGCGGCAGTTACCTCAATGCACAGCGTATCTCAGAGCTGGAGTTTGAAACCAGCTTGGGTGTAGTTGAAGCTAAACCACAAACGGAGATTGAATTTGGCAATGCGTGTGAGCTTCTTTTAAGACCACAGCATATCCAAGCTAGTTACGAACAAGACAGTGCTATTTCAGTACTAGAGCAGCAATTTATGGGCGATCACTGTCGTTATGTTATTGAAGCACATGGTCAAAAGCTATTGGCAACCTCGTCAGAAGCGCTTGAAGTTGGTATGCCGGTTAACGTAAAAGTGGATACCAAAGGCGTATTGGCGTTCTAATTAGGTACAACTCATAGTACCGCTAATTCTTGATGAACCATAAAAAAGCCCAGCACTTTAATCTAAAGTACTGGGCAAAAGCTCTTCATCTATAGGGGTTAACAAGGCAGTGATTTGTTAAGTCCCATACAAGACTGCTGCGCTCTATAAGCCTATAGAGAGAGGAAGTCTTTCACTTTTTGAAGAACATGTTCTGCAGTGTCTTTATCTTCCATTTCTGCGAAAATTCGTAGCAATGGCTCAGTTCCTGAGAAACGAGCAATCACCCAGCCGCCATTCTTGAAGTACACCTTGGCACCATCTTCATAGCTGACTTTTTCAATTTCGTATTCAAATTCAGGCAGTTGTTTTTCGACGTAGATCTTGGTGTAGAGCGCTTCCTTCTCTGAAGGTTTAAACTTGCAATCGCCTTCCGCCGTATACGCATAGCCATACTTAGAGTAAATCTCATCAAGCAGCTCAGACAGCTTCTTGCCTGTCACACTGATCATCTCAACCAGTAAGCTCGATGCGAACACGCCATCCTTACCTTTGATGTGACCTCGAATGGTTAAACCGCCAGAGCTTTCACCACCAATTAGTGAATCATCGGCTTCCATTTGAGAGCTGATATGCTTAAAGCCTACAGGAACCTCAAAGCTCTTCTCACCATGATCTGCCGCTACTTTGTCAAGCAGATGTGTGGTGGCGATGTTACGCACGACAGAGCCTTTCCAGCCTTTGTATTCCAATAAGTAGTAGTAAAGAAGCAGTAACACTTCGTTAGGGTGAATGAAGTGACCTTTCTCATCGATGATGCCTAAACGGTCGGCATCGCCATCGGTACCAATACCAATGTCATAGCCTTCTGCTGCCACCAAATGCTTCAAACGGTAGAGTGTAGCTGCATTAGGAGATGGCATGAGACCACCGAAATCTGGGTTTTTACCATCATTGATTACATCAACATCACAGCGAGCGCTGATTAACACGGTTTGCAGTGCGTTTTTCGCTACACCGAACATTGGATCGATCAGAACTTTTAGGTTGGCTTGTTTAATCGATTCAATATCAATAGCATTAATGATCGAGTCAACAAAGGCGTTCATCGGATTGATGATTTCAATTTCTTTGTCGTTCAATGCTTGTTCAAAATCGACTCTGACGACATCCTCACTGGTTAGGTTCGAAATTTGTTGTTCGATCTTTTCTGTGATGATCTCGTCTGCATCACGGCCACCTTCAATGAAGATCTTTATACCGTTATAGTCTGCTGGGTTGTGAGAAGCAGTAATACAGGCTGAGTAGACACATCCCATCTCTTTCGCTTGGAACATCACGATAGGAGTAGGTACGAACTTATCGATAAAGCTCACTTTGATGTTGTTGGCTGCCAATACTTCAGCAAACCAGCACGCGGCTTTATCTGAAAGGAAGCGGCGGTCATAGCCGATAACGAAGCCGTTTTTCGCTGCATCTTCATTATTGATGATGTTTGCCAGTGCTTGTGCCACTAAGCGGACGTTTTCTCTAGTGAACTCTTCACCAATAAACGCGCGCCAGCCGCCAGTACCAAATTTAATCATTAGAAAATCCTTTTAGTCTCACTATCTCAAGCCAGTAAAGGCTTGAGATAGGAGCTGTTCATCAAATTAAGTGATTAGCCGAGTACAACGATAACTTCGTTCACGCTGCCTTCTGCTTGTACTGGGATTACGCCTTCAATCTGCTCACCGTTGATAGTGATAGAGGCAACTCCTTTACTTACCGCATTCGGGTTCTGCACTGTGATGTTGTAAGTTGCGCCACGCCATTGACGAGTTACTTCAAACTCAGGCCAATCAGTCGGGATACAAGGATCAACCGTTAACCCTTCAAAGCCAGTACGAACACCAAGAATGAAGTTGGTTACCGCAAAGTAAGCCCAACCAGAGGTGCCAGTTAACCAAGGGTGGTTTGCACGACCATGGTCTTGGTGATCTTTACCCATGATGAACTGCACGTACGAGTATGGTTCTGCGTAACGCGTTTCAATCATGTCGTTTTGGTTGTACGGGTTAAGTGCGTCGTAGAACTTCATCGCACGGTCACCACGACCTAGCTTCGCTTCTGCTACCCAAGCCCATGGGTTCGGGTGAGAGAAGATAGCGCCGTTCTCTTTAACGCCTTGGTAAACGCGAGTCACAAAGCCGATATCATCGTTTGGTGTTGCGAATGAAGGAGAGTTTAGGTGTAGGCCGTATTCAGAGAAAAGGTTCTCATCGACAGCGTCCATCGCTTTCTCGCCACGCACTTGAGATACCGCGCCAGAGAGAACCGCTAGCGTGTTTGACTCAAGGTGAACTCGACCTTCAGCTTGTTGAGCAGTGCCTATCTTGTCGCCATTTTTAGTCAGACCACGGATGTACCAGCCACCCTCGTCATCCCAAAGGTGCGTTTCACAAGCTTCGCGAACGTTCGCTGCCATTTCAGTGTATTTAGTAACGTCAGCATCGTTATTACGGAACTTAGCTAGGTCTAAGAATTCTTGTAGCGCCCAGAAGTGTAGGAATGAAACCATTGAAGACTCACCGCCACCAAGGTTCAAACAGTCATTCCAGTCTGCACGAAGGCCTTTACAGATACCGGTTTGACCAACGTATTCTGCAGAGAAATTCAGTGCGGCTTTCATGTGCTCGTAAACCGTTGCTTCGCCACCGTCTGCGTATGGAATCACTTCATCAAAGAAATCGTGTTCACCGGTTTCCATCACATATTTGATGATGGTTGGTACGATCCATAAGTGATCATCAGAACAGGTATCGTCAATGCCGTGGATCTTGTCGTCATCTGACGGTGTTGGAACAACCGTTGGTGATTTTGATGGCTCAACGTCGGCTTTCTCTGGATCGAACCAGTCAGGATCGAACAAGTGTAGACCGTAGCCCGCTTTCACTTGGCCGCGAAGCAGGTCGATAATACGTTTCTTGGTCATTTGTGGGTTGGCATGAGGTACTGAGATAGCATCTTGCGCCGTATCACGGTAACCAAGGCCAGTACGACCACCAACTTCGATGAATGAAGCAAAGCGAGACCAAACCACACAGGTTTCCGCTTGGTATAGCGTCCACGTGTTGATCATTGTGTCTAAGCCTTCGTTTGGCGACTTAACTTGGAATTTGTTGCAACGCTCGTCCCAGTGATCTTTGATACCTTGGAAAGCCGCATCTACGTTTGCTGTATCTTGGTATTTCTCACGTAGGCGTTCACCGTTGCCTTTACCGATACCGAGTACATAAGCAAAGCGAACTTCTTCACCCGGTTGAATCGTAAATTGCTTGTGCAGAGAACCACAGTGGTTGTAACAGGTTTGAGCGCTGTTAGAACACTTACCGTTTTCAACCGCAATTGGATTTGCTTCATCACGGTACATGCCTAGGAAGTTGTCACGTTGGCCATCGTAGCTGTCTGGTGAGAAAGTTGAAGCTAGGTAGTAGAAGCCTTCAAAGTCGTTAGTGTTGTAGTACAGGTCGTATTCCAGAACACCTTCTTGGTAAGACGTGCCTGCAGAGTACAGAGACATCTGATGGTTCTGGTTATCAGATTGGATGTGGCTGAAAGAGAACTCAACAAACGAGAAAGTGCTGATAGTACGTGGCTTGTCAGTGTTGTTCTTTAATACAACGTCCCAAACTTCTGCATCTTCACCTTTAGGTACGAATAGCGTCTTCGTTGCGGTAATGCCGCTGTATTCACATTTGAATTTTGAGTATGACAGGCCGTGACGAACTTCGTAGTTCGCTTCATCTAGGCTCTTTGCCACTGGCTGCCAAGAGATAGACCAGTAATCACCTGTCTCATCATCACGCAGGTAAACATAGTGTCCTGGACGGTCGAATGTGCCGTTTGGACGGAACTTAGTAACACGGTTGTATTCCGGAGAATTGTAGAACGAGTAACCGCCCGCATTGTGCGAAATTACGGTACAAAACTTTTCAGTACCTAGGTAGTTGGTCCAAGGTGCTGGTACATCAGGGCGAGTGATGACGTATTCGCGATTGTCGTTATCGAAATAGCCGTATTTCATTGTCATTTCCTTTTTAACAAACTGCATCTATGCAGCTAATTTTTAAATAGTGATGCTGAGTCTTATCTGACTGAACACCTTAATCAGGATTAAGCTGACACTCGGTGTGAGTGTGCTTTGGTTTTGTTTTATTGAGTATTCCAAGGGTTGCGATAGTCAACATTGAGTCTGTCGAGTAATGGCAGGTGACCCTTTAGGCGAGACAAGTAATCTAGCCAGTTTCGGTTGTTTTTATGTGTCCAACATCCTTCAGCTAAAGCGCTAATTCTTGGGAATACCATGTAATCCATACGCTTTTGATTGGTGACGATCTCACACCATAGAGCACACTGAATTCCGCGGATCCGCTTACGAATTGGGTCGGTGTCGGATATTTCAGCAAGCGCTTCGTAGGTATAAGCTTGTTCTAATGGGATTACGGCAGCCCAATCTACGCCCGGTTCTTCCGGTGCATAATCTTGGGCCATGTCGAGATAGGTAAATTGTGCCGGTTGCAGCACCACATCAAAGCCTTGGCGAGCGCAATTCACTGCCGCTTCTTCACTGAGCCACGAGTAGATGATGGTCTCTTTACTGACTTTGTCGCCGTGTTGCGCTTCTTCCCAGCCCACCATGCGCTTGCCAAGTTGCTTGAGTTTGTTCTCGGCATAACGGAATAGGTGACCTTGCAAGTCTTTACTGTCTTTATATTGATGCTCTTTCATCAGAGCTTGAGCAGCAGGGCTGTTGCTCCACACTCCTGGTGGCACTTCATCTGCGCCCATGTGGATCAATTCGCTAGGGAAAAGCTCTGCCACTTCTTCAATAACGGCATCTAGGAATTGGTAAGTACCCGGTAAACCTGGATTTAGCACGTTGTCGTTGTAGTGCTGAATGCTCTTGTATTGTGTGGTGTCTGCTTGCTCAACTAGCATGTCTGGCAGTGATTTGATCGCGGCGCGACAGTGTCCTGGGATATCGATTTCAGGAATAACCGTGATACTGCGCTGCTCAGCATATTCAATCACTTCACGAATCTGTTGTTGCGTGTAGAAGCCGCCATAATTGTCAGCAATGTGGGTGTATTGCGGTTCTAGTGCATGATCAGGACCACGCCAAGCGCCGATTTCAGTAAGCTGAGGTAGGCTCTTAATCTCAATTCTCCAACCTTCATCGTCAGTTAGATGCCAATGAAAAACGTTGAACTTGTAGTGCGCCAGTTGATTGATTAAGCGCTTCACTTGCTCTACCGAGTGGAAGTGACGAGCGCAGTCCAACATCATGCCTCGGTATTTGAAACGAGGCTGATCGGCGATTTTGCAACATGGCACAGAGAAGTTCTCGGCATCCAGTTGTTGTACCAATTGAATTAAGCTTGCTACAGCGTGTGTGAAGCCTGATTGGCTACCTGATTCAACCATTATTTGTTGTGCCGTGACGGTTAGCTTGTACTCGGCTTCGTCTAACGTCGGGTTGCTGCGAAATAGAATGTCGCAACTTTCGTCTTTTGAAAGTTCAGTTGAAAGCGCGTTCGAAAGAGATAGTTCAAAGGTAGAAAGCAATTCTTGTTGCAGCCAAGATACCGCCTTATCAGCAAGGTGAGATTGAACCTCAATTCTGCAGTCGTTATTTAGCGCGAATCTACTTAGCGCGAAACTACCTTGCTGAAATTCGATCTGATTCGGCTGAGGAATCAATGCCACTTCAGCTGCGCTTACTTCAGGAATTTGATTGCGTTCACGGTATGGCGAAGCCAGTACAATGGGTGATATCGCGACAGGCAGTACCGATGTTTCTCCATCATGATGTGATTGGATAAAGGCATCATTCAAGCCATCCGAATAGAAACGAAATGGTGCACTTTGAATACTGAATTCAAGGTAGTAATGGTTATTGGCCTTTAACACTGGCGAACTTGGTTTGAACGAGCAATAGCTTCCAACTTGAGTCAGTTCACCTTGCGATAAACTCTCAGGAAGGATGAATCGGTCAAAGGCAAAATGCAGTGACCAATCTTGTACGTCAAGATCACTTAAGTTATGTACCGTAAGGCCAAATCGGCAGTTATTTTTTTGTTCAGAAAGAACAGCTAAGTCGATGCGATAATTCATATAACTTCCCTGCTAAGCCTGTTGATACAAGTTGTGTTGTGGTTTCCCGGCAAACATCAATGCGCCTTCAATAGCGTCGAATTGAGGTTTAACTATCCATTGTTGTACTGGTGGTGATAGCCAGTTGAGAATACGCTCAGCGATACTTCCCATTAAGCACACCTTGTCAGCGCCTTTTCGATGAAGTGCCAAGACAAACATTTCGATATCAGCCGCGGTTTGCTTGAGCATCTCGATAGCCAGTTCATCGCCTTCGTTAGCGAGTTGAAAAATCACTGGCGAGAATTGACCGTAATCCTTTGGAATCGCGCCTTTCGACCACTCCACAATGGCATCTACATCATTATTGAAATGATTCATAACGTGTTGAGTCAGTGGAGTTTTGTTGCGAATGCCGTCTTCAGCGAGTAGAACTTGTTGAATTAAACGAAGGCCCATCACTGCGCCGCCGCCTTGGTCTGAAATTGGGAACTCACGACCGCCAACAACATGTTGCTCGCCGTCTTTTAGGTAGATTCCACAAGAACCCGTACCACCAATCATGATTGCGCCGTTTTGGCCGTTGTGAGCACCAATACAAGCTCCATAAGCGTCGGTATTTAGCGTCACGCTTGCGAAAGGCTGTGGTTGAGCCATGAAGTCGAACCATGCTGATTTTTGCTCAGCGCCAGCCAGTGCTAGGCCAACATGCATATTTGAAAAATGGTCTGAGTTGAGTTGCCCTTGTTGTGCCGCTTTTGTGATGGCATCAACAATAGAGTTCATCGCAACATCCACGCCCAGTAGGATGTTGGCACTGCCACTTTTCGCTTCACCAATCAGTTTGCCCTGGGCATCTCGAATTCGAGCTCGACAAGATGTACCGCCTCCATCAATACCTACGTAGTAAAGAGTCATGATTGTTGCTCCTTACTTTGTGCTAGGAAGTTGAATTGCGAAGCCGTTGCCAATAGGAACCAAGCGCCGTGAGGGATCCATTGTTCGCCCCAGCGCCAGTTTTGGAGCATGTCATCTTTTTGCGCTGGTGGGTTGAATGCGATGTCTTGCTCATCGTCAAAGCCCGCCGTGATGCCGTTGCAGACACCACCTTTTGCATTGAAGAAACCAAGCTGTGGTAGGTAGTCTGGGTTGTTATGACCGTGACCATCAAGCATGCACATGTGGTAAGGATTCAATCCTAAAATCCAATCAAGGCTGTTTTGTGAAAGCTGGATTAAGCGCTTTTGAAGATCGGCATCTTGAATGTGTGGTTGCACTAAATACGCCATGGTCGCAATTGAGCCAAGACGCGCGTTTTCACCTTGCCACCAGTAACCTGTCTCGTTCTGTTGAGCGACGAAGAAGGCATCACGCTTATCACCATCGACAGACTTAACGTATTGTCTTGGGTAGCCAAATGGGTTGATGACTTTGTCGGTAATGTTGATTTCGAACTGGCAAGCTTGCTCAACAGCTGTACGGGCCTGTTCTTTTAATTCAGCATTGGTTTCGTTGTCGATGTATTCGCATAGCGCAATCACAGGAAGGCCAGCTTCTGCTGCATGAAAGTATGGGCGAGAGCCATCAGAATTTGCAGACCAGAAGTACTCAAAGGAATCATCCGATTGCTGACGAGAGAGCAAGCGACTAGCCCAAGTTCTTGCTTCTGATAGATATTGAGAATCTTGTGTCACTCGGTACAACTCATTGGCAGCGAGTAGGGCACAATACTCATCGATGATGTTCTCTTCGCCATCGTTTAGGTATTGAAGGTTGTGTTCTTTAAGATGCCAATAGCCTTTCACAGCTGTATCAAGATAGGTTTGGCTAGAGTAACTACCAGAGGTTTCAAGCTCAGATGCAGCAGCCAGTGCTGCAATAGCAACGCCTGCACCTTGTCGGTAGCCCGCCTGTAAGTCCGTTGATTTATGACCCTCTTGAGTGGCATAAGCGCAGATGTCGCGCTGATTGATATCTTTGCTCCATTTGTCGAATACCGTCATATAGAAGTATCCGTCAGCGTCTTGCATACGCACTAAAAAGTCGGTACCGAACAGAGCCTCTTCCGTTAGACGAGTCATGGAGAATTTTGGGAAGTCTGGGTTATGGCTAGTCAAGCGTACGCTTTTTAGCATGTTCCAAACGACCATTGGAATTTGTTGTGGGTTGAGGTAATTGCCATAAGATAGGTGGCTAAAGTACTTGCTTACGTCACCCGATGCGTCGTACCAACCGCCATGGACATCGACGTATCTGTCAGTGCCCAGAATTTGTGCCTGTTGATCTTTCTTGTCGAAAGTACCGCCGCAACGTTGAGACTTAAAGTAATGAAGCACATCAGAAAACGTGTGGTTCATTAATAGGTTGCTACCAATCTCGAAGACTTCTGAACGCAGGTTGTCAAAGCGCACGTAGTAGCGACCAGGTTCAGCGAATAAACTGAAATCGATGGTGAAGAATTGCCCTTGATGCCAATTGGCTACGTAGCCTTGTTTAACCACATCAAAATTTCCGACAGTCATATGATTGTCTGCACAAACGAGTAAAGCCGTAGTGCTCGATAGACGAGCTTTCTTTGTTTGTAAGATAGCTTGCTTTGGGCCTGTGGATTCATAGCCAATATGGTTGGTCAATAACAGCATCAATATTCTCCGACAGTCCTAGTTTCTATTGGCTAGGTACTTGAATTTTTTGGACATAGATAGTTAGGGCCCGCAGACCCTAACTTGGTTTTATTGCTTAGCTTTCGTGTAGGTAACAACGTACAAAGTGGTTATCAGCTAACTGTGTAACCCCAGGCAGCTGTTCTTTACACTTGTCCATCGCGTGAGTACAACGGCCTGCAAATGGGCAACCTGCTGATACTGGTGTCCAAAGTGGGATCTCCCCTTTGTTACCTGCTAGTTGGTCGTGGATCGATTTCTTAGGATCTGGAACTGCCGAAACCAATAGCTGAGTGTAAGGGTGTTGAGGGTTAGCAATAACGTCATCGGTATCGCCCCATTCCACCATGTGTCCAACGTACATTACGGAAAGATCTTCAGCGATGTAACGAGCAGTTGCGATGTCGTGAGTGATATAAAGTAGAGACATTTGCTTCTCAAACTTCATCTCTTCCATTAGGTTCAAGACACCGGCTCGAATCGATACATCAAGCATTGAGGTTGGCTCATCTGCTAGAACAACTTCCGCACCTACCGCGATGTTACGTGCAAGGTTGACACGTTGACGCTGGCCACCTGAGAGTTGGTGAGGGTACTTTTCTGCCGTCGCTTGCGGTGGTACTAACCCCACTTGCTCTAGAAGATCGTATACACGTTCCTGTAACTCTCTCTTGTTGCCCGGAGATACTTTTTTGTGGATCAACAAAGGGCGAGCGATGTGGTGGAAGATGTTATGTGTTGGGTTCAGAGAACCAAACGGGTCTTGCCATACCATCTGCACGCCTTCACGGTAATGCATTAGATCTTTTCTGCTTGAGATCTCTTGGATGTCACGGCCTTTGTACTCGATCGTACCGCCTGATGGCGCATACATTTTTGCGATCATTTTTGCCGTTGTTGATTTGCCTGAGCCAGACTCACCAACCACCGCTAGGCCGCGGCTTTTGTACATTTTGAATGACACGTCGTTAATCGCACGCATCATCGGGGTTTGAATAGTGGTACTGCTTATTGGGAAGTCTTTTACGACGTTCTTACCTTCTACCAATAATTGACCGAAATCTTTGCTCATAATTGTCTCCAGAATCCTTGTTCGCTTTGCTTGCTTTTCGGCGGTCGAGCCGCCTTATTCGTTATCCACGCTGAGTGAGCGTGCAAGCTATAGCTTCCTTTGTACTATTGGGTCACCGTACAGGTGGCAGTTAGACAAGTGTCCCGGGTCGATAGAGCGCAGCTTGGTTGGCACCTTAGTACAAGCTTCATGTACACGGTCACAACGAGCTTGGAAACGACACCCTTCAGGAATCTCTAAGAGGTTCAGAGGGTTGCCCGGAATACCCGCTAGTTTTGTCTTTGGCCCTGTTAGTGGAGGGAAAGAACTACCCAGCCCCTTGGTGTAAGGGTGGTAAGGGTTTTCTAGAATATCTTGAGAGTTCGCGACCTCGATAAGCTCACCTGAGTACATGATGCCGATACGGTCAGAGAACTCGACCATCAATGACAAGTCATGGGTGATGAACAGAATTGAGAAACCAAACTCTTCTTTTAGTGCATAGATCTTTTGTAGAATTTCGCGTTGAACAACCACATCAAGCGCGGTCGTTGGCTCATCCATAATGATCAGCTTTGGATTCAATGCTAAAGCGATAGCAATAACTAAGCGTTGACGCATGCCGCCAGAGAATTGGTGAGGGTAGTCACTCAATCGGCTCGGGTGAATATCGACAATTTCAAGTAGACCTTCAGCACGTTGCTTAGCTTGTTCACGAGTCATGTTGGTGTGATGCATAATCACATCACAGAACTGTTCTTCCATTGGAAGTACAGGATTGAGTGCGTTCATTGCACTCTGGAATACCATCGACATCTCGCTCCATCGGAACGCTTGCATACGTTCGTCACTGTATTCAAGGATGTTCTCACCATTGAAGATGACTTCACCACCACTGATGTAAGCGGGCGGCTTATGAAGACGCATAAGAGAGAAAGCAACGGTTGATTTACCACAGCCAGATTCACCAGCTAAGCCGAATACTTCACCCGGAGCGATGTCAAAACTTACGTTATTACACGCGCGAACATCGCCAGACTCTGTGATGTAATCCACGCATAAGTTACGGATTGAAATTAGTGGTTCAGACATGATTATTTATCTCCGCTCCAAAGTGCATTTTGTGGTGGTAGTTCTGGTTCACGTTCTTCTTTATCTTGAGCCGCTAGTTTTTTCCAACGCTTCATGCCTTTGTGAGAACGCAGTTGCGGGTTGGCAATTTCATCGACCGCGAAGTTAAGTAGAGCGAGGCCAGTTACAAGTAGTGTCAATGCGATACAAGGAGCCAACAGTTCCCACCAAGCGCCAATCAGCATTGATGAAGAGGTTTGAACGTTGTAAAGCATGATGCCCCAGCTGATTGTGTTCGGGTCACCAAGGCCTAGGAACGAAATCGTAGCTTCCATCATGATTGCGTACATCACCGAACCGATGAAGCTCGCGCCAACGATAGAGATAAGGTTTGGAAGAATCTCTACGAAGATGATACGGAATGAAGATTCACCCAAAACTTCAGCGGCTTTTACAAACTCTTTTTCACGCAGTGCTAACGTTTGGGAACGAACAACACGCGCGCCCCAAGCCCAGGACATAAAGCCGATAACTAAGGTTATGGTGAGTGGCCCAGCCTCACCGATAAAGGCTGCAACTACGAACAGTAATGGGTATTGAGGAATAACCAGCATGATGTTCATTGCGGCTGTCAAAATGTCATCGACACGGCCGCCAAAGTAGCCCGCGGAAACACCGATAACCGTTGCTAGTAAACATACGGTAAGGCCCGCACCAAAACCTACAGCCAGAGATACACGTGCGCCGTATACCACTTGTGACCAAACGTCACGCCCCATACGAGTTGTCCCCAGTACATGGTCTGCCTTCTTAGACATGATAAGTGTGCGACGGTCGTCTGCTAGGTTTTGAGCAACCCAGCCGTCAGGGTTCGTTTGTGCAGACTTTACGACGAAGCCAGGGTACTCGTGTGGGTTACCTGTACGCTTGTCTGGTACATGTTTGGTGATCAATGGAGCCGCAATAGCACCAAGAATAAAAATACTTAGGATAATGACACCGGTTAGGGCCATCGGATTGCGCCAAATGAGTTTTAGAATATCTTTCATGATTATTTACCACCCTTACGAAGACGAGGGTCAAGAACAACGTAAAGCATGTCTGCAACTAGGTTAAAGAACAGCATGAATAGCGTCATGATAAGCAGTTGGCCTTGCAATACTTGGTAGTCACGAGCGTTAATTGCGTTGAAAAGTACGCTACCAAGACCTGGGTAGTTAAAGATGATTTCGATAATTAACTGACCGCCGATTGCCATACCTAGAGACATCGAAAGTGCTGTCACACTTGGTAGCATCGCGTTACGAGCTGCGTAATTGAATACCACTCGGTTTTCGCTAAGGCCTTTGCCTTTCGCCATGGTGATGTAGTCTTCTGCGAGTAGGTTGATCATGTTGTTACGCATGTTTACTAGGAAGCCACCAATTTGAACAACCGAAGCACATACCAGAGGTAAGAAAGCGTGGTAAGCAACGTCTTTGATGAATGTCCAACTTGTCCAGTCAGGTATCGTACCAGCGGTATAGGCGTAGCCAGTTGGGAACCATTTCAAACCAATTGCGAAGGTAAATAGCGCAAGCATGGCAATAACAACTTGAGGAACGGCTTGTAGAATAAGCATCCCTGGAGTAACAAAGGCATCGTATTTACTGCCACGTTTCCACGCTGCAAAAATACCTAGGATTGAGCCAATCGAGAAAGAAAGAATAACGGCAGTGCCTGCTAAGAATAGCGACCAACCGAATGCGCCACCTAACAGTGTATTTACTGAAAGTGGGTAGAATTGAATTGATGTACCAAGCTCCCAGCTTAGAATGTTCTTCATGTATGCGCCGTATTGAACCAGTAAGCCGCCATCAACGAAGCCTAATAGTTCTTTCATTGCCGCAATACGCTCAGGAGTAACTTGAACAGAAGCGTTCGCAAACATCATGGTAACTGGGTCACCAGGCATTGCTCTTGGAATAATAAAGTTTAACGTCGCTGCAACTAATAGCGCGACAAAATAAAATGACAAACGTCTTAAAAAATAACCCATAACTCACACCTTACTCACCCAGATTGTTTCCCTGTTTCTGGATTCAGGTCGCTCCTAGCGAAATTTGGAACGAAAAATCCCCTGACGACTAGCGCCATACTTTCAATTGATAGTGTGGGGATTTTTATAAGCGGCGTAAGAAGTTACGCCGCAAAGATTGAACGATTACTTATTTAACTGGTTTTAGGTCCAGTACATGAAGTAGACGCTCTGGAATACCAGCCCAAATGTTTGGACGGCCTTTTGGATTTTCTTCGTTCCACCAACCAGTGAAGCGAGTCGTGTTGTATTGGTACATGTAAGCACCAGACATCACTGGGATTGTCACTTGGTCTGCAGCGATGATTTGCTGGATACCGTGTGCAATATCTAGCTGCTCGTTCTTGTCAGCTGTTTTGTAGAAGCTGTTTAGAAGACCATCTAGCTTGTCGTTTTGGTAGAAGTGCATCGCGAAACGAGGCATACCATCACCAGATTGAAGTGATGAGTTGTAAGCACTGTTCCAGTACGTGTATGGATCCGCACCGTGGAAGTAGTTTGTGTATGCTACGTCGTATGTACCTTCAAGCATTGCTTGGTTGTAAACAGAGAAGTCAGGTGTACGAGCTTTCGCTTTAATACCGATTTCGTTTAGCTGTTCTACCGCTAGTTGAACTGTGTTGTTGAAGTCAGTCCAGCCGTTTGGCGATTGAATCATTAGTTCGAAAGACTTGCCTGATGGAGTATCAACAAAACCATCTTTGTTTACATCTTTGAAGCCAGCGTCAGCAAGAAGCTTCTTCGCGCCTTCAGCGTTGTAAGTGTTGAAGCCCTTGTACTTGTCGTGAGTTTTTTCATCAGACCAAGCTTCAAATGCGTAGCCAAGACCCGATGCGAAATCGTTCACAGTACCGCCACCGTAGAATGCGATATCGATGATAGTTTGACGGTCAAGAGCCATAGAGAAAGCACGACGGAATTCAACGTTGCTCAATGCTTCATGCTTCGCAGCATCAGGGTGCTTGAAGTTAACGATGAATGCCTGTGTACCTGCTGGCGGGTACCAGTAGTGGTGTTTAGGGCTAGCTGCAGCGTATGTACGATCGATATCTGGAACGAAAGAAGAAGTCCAGTCCATTTCACTGTTTACAACTTTACCTAGGAACTGGTCGTTGTTCGCAATTTGTGGAACACGTAGACAGTCAACATCTAGGTTGTCTGCATCCCAGTAGTTCGGGTTAGCACACTGGATGTATAGCTGAGCTGTAAACGTATCGATTTCTGTAAACGGACCAGAACCTACTGGGTTCTCATTGGTAAACGTTGATGGATCTTTCACGTCTTTCCAGATGTGCTTAGGTACTACTGGTACTTTAGCAATCTCGTAAGGTACGTTCGAGTTAGCTTCTGTTAGGCTGAACTTAACTTGGTAGTCGTTCAGTTTTTCTACAGAAGTTACCCAAGAGTTGATGCCAGATTGGTCAAGCTCTGGTTTCTCTTTTACAAGGTTGAAAGAAAAAACAACATCATCAGCAGAGAAAGTTTCTCCGTCAGACCATTTAACACCCTTACGAATGTCGAAAACTACGCTCATCAGATCATCTGACATTGTGAAGTTTTCAGCTAGACGGAACACTGGAGTGTTACCGTGCATTTCGTTAAATACTACTAGCGGCTCATAAAGGAAGTCGGTTGTAGTATGTAGGTTGGTAGCACCAAGGTACGGGTTAAAGTTACGTACGAATGTAGTGTACTCTTTCGGGTGAATAGTCAACTCACTGCGTTCTGCAGCTGTTGCTACTGATGCAAAACCTGTTGTAGCAGTTGCAATAATTGCTGTTGCTATTGCTGTTTTTTTTATATTGGCAAGCATAGCTGTTCCTTACTATTTGCTTTCATTTCACTAATGGATTGAATGTTATCTGTCGCTAAATTGTTTAGTAGATACACACTCTAGTTAAAGGCCTACCTCTTCTTCATTGCTCCAGATTCATCGTTGATTCTGAGAAGTGGTAAGAGTGGCCTGTAGGCCTTTGGCAGGAGTAAGAAAACACCTTATCGATGAATTAATCAAACTCGTTTCCCGTCAAAAACGTTAAAAAGACACAATCCCACGTCATTAACGTCAAAATGGGGTGCTTTGATGGTTTTTTGTGCGTAATTGTTAAGGTGATGTGACTCGCATTTGGTTTTGCTGTGTCGGTTAATTGTAAGTGGTCACTAACTGTATAGGCTTTTTATTATAAAGTCTTAGTCTGGAATGGTGTAATTGTAGATCTTGGTCACTTGCCGATTTTACGTTAAATTTCCCTAGAAAATTAAATCTGCCGTTCTGTTGTGACTCGCTTCTCAAACTGCAACAAAGAGTCAGAGGAATGTGAAATTCAGCCAAGAAAAAGCTTCCAAAGAGTGATTGAACTGATGATTGTTTAAGCTTGAGTAACGTGTCACTTTGCTTGTTTAATACAGTGAAATAAGTGTATCTGAATAGACGTTATTGTGCTTTGTTCGTGAATGATACTCATAAAAAAGCCCACGCTAGGTGGGCTCCATTATTTACAGTATCGTGATATTACTTCAGGGTTAGCTGGTCAGTAGTTTCTGCAGTTTATCTCTTAGCATCTCGATATGAGTTCTTTCTGGTGTTTGTTCTTTACAGTGCTCAAGAATGAATTCGATAGAGCTCAGTACCGTTCGCCAGCGAGGTGTTTTCGGTAGAGTTTCTACGCGTAGGTATTTGTCTAGCGTTCTAGTTTGTAGGGTACTACGGTCTAAGTAGACTCGCCACAAGCCACTCTTTTCTGCAAAAGCAAACTTAGTCTCCCCTGTAACCGACTCCCAGTAGATAATGGCATTGGTCATGACATCGACTAGTACTTCACGCATCAGCTCTTGTTTGTTTTTACCTTCACCGGTTGCCTTATCAGCAAGGCGAGTAAATTCACCGCCAAGCTCCTTCAGTTGTTGAAGCTTATCTTTGTCACCTTCAAAGGCGTAGCTTGAAAGTGCCTCAACCGCTGTTTCAAGGTTATTGACTCGGTTTGAGTTAACGCCACCACCGACATTGAAGATATACATGGTGTCGAGCCCTGAGCCTTCAGGTAGCTTAAGGATGTCACTTGGAATGCGCTGACGTGTGTCGTCTATATATATATCAATATCACCACAGTAGTGAGCTTGTTCCACCTTCAGGTATTTAGGCGCGATGATCTCGTCGGCCATTGAGCGCTTGAGTTGTTCTTGCCCACGTCTAAACAGCTTAGCAGCCGCTTCGTTGGCGAAGCGAATACGTTGGTCATCACGAATACAGATGATGGCTTCAGGGGCTGACTCCAACTGCTCCAACAAGCGACCTTGAGTTTCTAGTAGGTTAGCTTCAACCATGGCCCTGTGTTTAAGTTCTAGTTGCAGCTGATCATTCTCAAGACGTCTTTGCTCAGCTTTGCTTGCTGATAGGTGCGCAGTAATTCGAGCCGCCAGTTCTTGTTTGTTGAAAGGCTTGGATAAATAGTCATTGGCACCCGCTTCGAAACCGCGAACCCGGTCTTCTGCTTGATTAAGAGCTGTGAGCATGATGATTGGCAATTGTGCATGGTCATACTGTTTACGTAGCGCCTCACACACTTGATAGCCACTCATACCTGGCATCATAATGTCGAGCAGAAGTAATTCTGGTTTCTCTTTCTCAATCAGTTCAATCGTTTCTGGGCCGTCACATGCGGTGCGAACTCGATAACCTTCCAATTTCAAGAAGCTGTCTAGCACGCGTAAGTTTACCGGCTCATCATCAGCAATTACTAACAGCGGGCCATTCGGGTCTTCACTGATAGCGCTATTTTCTTGCTGAGTGTTATCAATCAAATCAGGCGCTTGGAAGTGTGAGTAGCTCCCTGATTCATTGTAACTATCCAATTCGTCTTGAGTAGCTAAAGGTAATGTAAAGCTGAATGTAGTGCCAAGCATAGGTTGGCTACTTACGTACAGTGAGCCACCCATTAGCTCAATCAGCTGACGACTAATGGACAATCCAAGTCCAGCACCTTGGCGATAGTTACTTGAGTCTTGTCCTGCTTGAATCAGTGGTTCAAAGATGTGTTCTAGGTACTCTGCTGGGATACCTTGGCCGGTATCGACAACTTGAACTCGAATATTGTCGTCGATAACACTCGCTGAGATAACAATCTTACCTTCGGATGTGTACTTGATAGCATTGCCGACCAAGTTATACATTACTTGTTCAAGGCGTTGTGGATCAGATGAGACTAAACCTAAGTCACTTGGCACTTGGTTAATAATACGGATCGGTTTGTTGCCTAACAGGTGATGAGATAACTCAAGCACTAAGCTGGTGGCAGCAGATAAATCAACAGCAGACTTCTTAATATCCAAGCTGCCATAGCGCATCTTGTGATAATCAAGCAGGTCATCAACCAGTGTCGCCAACCTCTGACCACTATTGATGATGATATCCAATTGGTACTTCTGGTTGGCAGGAATAGGGCCGTTAGCACCAGATATTAGCGCTTCAGCGATACCAACCATGCCATGCAATGGCGTTCTCAATTCATGTGAGGTGGTGGCTAAGAATTCATCTTTAAGTTTGTTCGCCAGTTGTAACTCTTCGTTTTGCTTTTGAATGGTCTTAAGGTTGTCCTCAAGCTCACCGTTTTGGCTCTTGATGAGTTGCATTTTTTCACGGATCGATCGCTGCATTCTTTCGAAGCTAACCGCGAGTCGACCTATCTCATCTTTGCGTTCGGTATTGATCATGGTTTCATCAAGATCACCAGCAGAGACTTTCTCGGCAGCCCATGTGAGCTTGAGGAGAGGGGAAGTGATGAAATTGGACAGATAATGCGATGCGACAAACACAAGAATGATCGCCGTTAGCATCACGATCACGAAGATCTTCTCTAACTGATGAATACGGGCAAACGCCTCTTTTTCTGGCAGCTCTACGACAAGAGCCCATGTTGCGTATTTCAGCTCAATTGGGGTATATGCTGCGATGATCGCTTGATCTTGAGTGTTGTTGAACGTACCTACGGCCGTTTCGCCAGCCAATGCTTTGTCGACAACGTCTAAGCTTAAATTAATCGACTCTTGCGAATGGGCGAGGCTGCGTGGCAGGTGATCATCACCCACAAGCAGTGTTTGAATATTTGAACTCTTGTTGAGATCCGCGATCAGCTTAGTAATCCCATTGATTGGCAGCCTAAACATGGCGTAACTGTGCAGGTAGCCTTGTTGAACAATAGGCGCACCTAACCAAGCCGTCTGCTTACCGTTCTCATCTTTAAAGTCAGAAACGATAACCGGTGTATAGTCCTCGTTGGATTTACGTTTGTCTTTTACGTCTTTTGCTAAGCGTTGAAAGGTAACGCCTAGGTTTGAATCTTTGTACTTACCTGTTAGCAAGTTAGTGCCGTAATCATCACGCTTAAAGATTGAGTAAGCGACGTTACCGTTAATGTCGACTAATAGAATGTCATCAAAGTCTGAACGCTTAAGCAATTCTTGATATGAGTTATGGTAGCGCTTGTGAAGCAGTCGATAACGTTCGCTGCCAATAAAGCTACTAGATTCTGGAAGAATCGACGTCTTGATTTGATCGCCAGAGCCTTGAATGTAACGCTGCTGCGCATTACTGCGTGCTTCGTCAATATCTAACCCTAAGCGTTGGAATGCATTGATTAAACCATAGAATCGCCCGCCACTGGCATTGGCAAGTTCTGAGCGAACAAAGCCCATGACTTGGGACTCTTGAGCTTGTAGGTAATCGACAATTTGCTGTTGCTTAGTATCACGGACCGAAACAAGGTGCGAAGTACTTTGTTCCTGAAGATCCTGACTGTGCGACTGGAGGAAAAATATCGCGATAAGTGTCACTGGGGTAATACTGAGGACAAGAAATGCCAGCATTAGGGTATTTTGAAGGCGCTTAAACTTCTGCTTACGATAGAATCTAAACATAAATTGGGTACTACTTTCCTTTGATGTACTGCTAAAAGGGGTGAAAACAAGTACAGAGAATAGAATTAACGGGTTCCAATTTAACGAAATTAACGAGTTTTTTTACTTTGACAAGTAAGTGGTATTTAAAGCGTGTGCAAAAGCTCATTTTTATAGAGTTTTGACAAAAATATGAACAGACAGCGCAGATAATGACCCTGCGCTGTGCTAGATAGGCTATTTGTTTGCGTGATAGATCGCGAATTTAGTGGTCTTATTTAGAGTCGCGCATTTTCCAAACGCTTGTTCAATAATTGGAACGTATTTTAAGAAACTGTTCGCAACAATAATCATCTCGCCAGAACGCTTCAAATGCTTAGGAGCCTGAGCAAGTAAGGTCTCAGTCGCGCTGTAGCTTGTATCCAAACCAGAATGGAATGGTGGATTACTGATGATGAATTGGTAGTCTTTTGACGTATCAGAATAGACATCTGAAGCAAACACATGACCTGTCAAACCATTCGCTTGCAAGGTGGCTTGACTCGATGCTACTGCGAAAGCGCTAATATCACACATTTCCAGCTCGATATCAGGGTTGCGAGATGCCATTACCGCGCCTAATACACCTGCACCACAACCGAAATCCAGTACCTTACCTTTCAGCTTTGGCAGAGTATCAAGTAGCAGTTGGCTACCTACATCAAATTGGCCGTGACTAAACACACCTGGAAGGCTTTTTACAGTCAGTGACTGTTCATCAATGTTAACCGTATAGGTTTTAAACCAGTCTTGCAGATTGAAGGCTTGTGGTTGCTCGAAGCATTGACCCCAGTAGAAAGAGCAACGACGTGCCGAATCGTATTTCACGACTTTACCGTAAGGAGCGAACATCTTCTCGATACTTTTAACACCAGAACGATTCTCGCCAACTACGACAATCTCGGTATCTTTACCTAGCTTGGCAAATAACATCGCCAACAGAAATTCCGCTTCCGCTTTAGCCTTTGGCCAGTACAGCATTACTAAGTCGGCTTTGGTTTCTTCGGTAAACTCCGCACCATAAAAACGTTGGATGGTGTTGCAGCCTTCTAATTGACGGTAGTAGCTGTAATTAGAGGTAAATACGGTGACTGATTCACAATGTTTCGCTAATTCAACAGGGAATAAGTCTTCTGCCTCACCTGCAACTAAAACATGTTTGCCTTCAAAGTAGGCGAGTTGGCGTTGAGCAATCTGGCTTGGGGCAATATAAGCTGACATAGGACACTCTATTGAATCGTTAGCAAAAAATGAGGGCGGATTTTCGCATAATCCGCCCAAAGCTTGAAGTGTTTAATACGTGTTCGCCAATCAAGTTGACGTCAAGTTCGTTAACTCTTGTCTTGCTGGTTCAAAAAGTCTTTAAACTCTTCATCGTAAATATTGAAAAGGACAATGGTAATCGCAAAGATCAGTGGGCCGTAAATAAGACCAATTAGGCCAAACAATTGAATACCACCTAACAGTGAGAAGAAGATCATCAAGGTATTCATGCCTGCACTGCCTTGCATCAGCAGCGGACGAAGCAGGTTATCAATCGAACCAACAATCGCTACACAGTAAACAGTTAGGAAAATAGCCCACGTTGTATCGCCTGTTAGGAACAAGTAGGTCGCCGCAGGGATCCAGATTAGAGCGGTCCCCACAACTGGGATGAAAGAGGCAAAGCCCATCATGGTGCCCCAGAATAGGCCTGGGAAACCGGCAATCCACATACCTAAACCGCCCGCAAAACCTTGTGCTATTGCGGTTAAGAATGAACCCATTACAGCTGATTTCGATACTTGCTCAATCTCTGTTAGAAGCTTGTCTTCTTGACTACGAGATAGTGGCAGAATATGGCGAACCACACTGATGATTTTGTCGTGATCTCTTAATAAGAAGAACAGAACAAACAGCATCAAGAAGAAATCCATCAAGAAATTGGTCGCATCACCAAGGATTTTTGCACTGATACCAACCAGTTTTGAGCCAAAGCTGGTCGCAAATTCACCGACTTTCTGTGCGATGGCTTGAGGCTCAATGTTGTCGAAAGGCAAGTAGTTATTCACAAATGACAGCGCTTTGACCACTAATGGGTGTGCAAAAAGAGTCTGAATACCGCCGTGGGTCACCCATTGGTAGGTGTTCTGAGAGAATAGAGAACCTTGCTGAACAATTGCTGCGAATACTGCCAATAAAGGGATAACAATAATGAAAGTCAGAATCACACAAGACAGCAGAGAGACGATATTTTCTTTATTCGGGAGTTTTTTTTCAAGCCACTCATGGATTGGGAACATCAATAGTGAAATGATAAAGGCCATCACGATTGAGTTGACGTACGGCTCTATAAGCAAGTAACAAGCATAAGCCGCCGCAAGTAGGGCGATGATGATCACCCAGTGGCTGGTATTGATTTTGAGTTTTTCTGACACGTTAATGGTCTCTATATTTGCGTTCTGAGTTTATAATGGCTGCAAAACAGAGAGTTAGCAATGAGGAGTTTTGATAATGGGATGCTGTAATAAAGATAAGAAATGCCAAGATGAAGAACAGCAAGCAAAAAAAGAGATCCCTTGGTTCAGAATGTTCCTTGGCACCTTGATGTTGTTGGTTTTTCTTTTCTGGGAACGTTAGTCGCTTTTGGTTTAGCTTTAGCCTTAATCGACGGCCAAATAAGCTGTCATATTTGTGGCTAATGAACGCGATGTATAAAAAAGGGCTGCATCTAATGCAGCCCTAAATTCAATCGGTTAGCGACTTATAAAGTGCTTTCGATTATTTGCTTTCAGCAGCAATGATCGCAAGAGAGCGGTCAGCAGCTTCTAGTGTTGCATCCAGTTCTTTTGAACCATGAGCAAGAGAAGTAAAGCTTGCTTCGAATGCTGAAGGTGCAAGGTAAACACCGTGATCTAGCATTAGGTGGAAGAAGCGCTTGAAGCGTTCTACATCACACTTAGTTACATCTTCGTAGCACGTCACAGTTTCTTGGTCAGTGAAGAAGAAACCAAACATACCGCCAACTTGATGAACTAGCATCGGGATGCCGTGCTTGTCAGCAAGTTGCTTGAAGCCTTTTGCCAACTGCTTGGTTTTTGAAGCTAGACGCTTTTCGTTGCCTTCTTCTCTTAGAAGGTTCAAACAAGCGTAGCCAGCTGCCATAGCAACAGGGTTACCTGAAAGCGTACCCGCTTGGTAAACAGGGCCTGTTGGTGCGATGTATTGCATCACGTCTTTACGACCACCGAAAGCACCCACTGGCATGCCGCCGCCGATCACTTTACCAAGACACGTTAGGTCTGGCTTGATGTTGTAGTAAGCCTGAGCACAACCTTCAGCAACGCGGAAACCTGTCATTACTTCATCAAAGATTAGCAACGCACCTTCTTGGTCACAGATTTCACGTAGACCTTCGTGAAAGCCTTCGACTGGAGGGATGCAGTTCATGTTACCCGCTACAGGCTCAACGATGATACAAGCGATCTCGCCTTTGTTTGCTGCGAAGATTTCACGTACTGAATCTAGATTGTTGAAGGTTGCTGTTAGCGTTAGTTTCGCAAAATCAGCTGGTACGCCAGGAGAGCTTGGTTGACCTAAAGTCAGTGCACCAGAACCTGCTTTTACCAGTAGGCTGTCTGCGTGACCGTGGTAACAGCCTTCAAACTTAAGAATTTTGTCACGACCAGTAAAGCCACGAGCAAGACGAATCGCACTCATTGTTGCTTCTGTACCTGAGCTCACCATACGTAGCTGTTCCATTGATGGAACCATCTCAGAGACAAGTTCAGCCATTTTGATTTCAGTTTCGGTTGGAGCACCGAAGCTAAGGCCGCGTTGCGCTGCATCAATGACAGCTTCACGGATAACTGCGTGGTTGTGACCAAGGATCATTGGGCCCCAAGAACCAACGTAATCGATATATGCTTTCCCATCAGCATCAAAAAGAAGTGGGCCGTCAGCTCTATCAACGAAGATTGGAGAACCACCTACACCGTTAAAAGCGCGCACTGGAGAGTTAACGCCACCTGGAATAGTTTGCTGTGCCTTTTGATACAGTTCTGCTGATTTGGTCATTGATATATCCTCTTTTGACTGTCGGACCAATTGGCACGCATTGTACCTATCCAGAATCCAACTAGGAATGCTTTCGCCGATATAATCCCCCGAATCTGGTTGTTTTGTGTGGTTACACGTTTTAATTGTCAGATATGGGCGAGTTTACGGCAGTAAAAGGAACGATCCTGTGGTGAATACTTGAACGTTTCAGTCAGGTATTAGATAATCACTAGAATATAAGAAAATACTCAACAACTATGGTCTCGAATTAGATTTGTATCATGTTGTTTTTGACACAGGTAAGAGAGGTTGTCGTGAGCGAAGTAAATATCCCATTGTCTTTTTCTGATGCAGCAGCTACACGCGTACAAACGCTAATTGCTGAAGAAGAAAACCCAGAACTAAAACTGCGTGTATACATTACAGGTGGTGGTTGTAGTGGTTTCCAATACGGCTTCACATTTGATGAAAAAGTAAATGATGGCGACACTACTATTGTAAACAGCGGTGTTACGCTGGTTGTTGACCCAATGAGCCTACAGTACTTAATGGGCGGCATGGTTGATTACACTGAAGGCCTAGAAGGCGCACGTTTCTTTGTGAACAACCCGAACGCGACAACAACATGTGGCTGTGGTGCATCATTTAGCGTCTAACGTGAACTGAAAGGTAGCTTGAACTGAGAGCTACATTAGAAATATTTTAAACGCTGAGCTCATGCTCGGCGTTTTTGTTTTTAAGAAATACATCATATAAAACAGACAGTAATTCGACCTATTCTAGCTATACACATTAAGAGGTATTTAGAGTGGGAATGTGTAATCTTTATTTCATCTACCTGACTTATAGTAAACGCCATATTTTTTAAACTGTCGATAGAGTCCAACTTCGTTGGGTGTGGGTCTGTTAAGGTTACCGCAGTGCATCAGGATGTTGCATATGACAGTGTTAAGCTAATTAGCGCGCCTTAATAACATCGGACAAAAGGATTTGCTATGCCCACTCTATTTTCTAACTCTCCACTTTTTCAGAAACTGAAGCAGCCGTGGTTGGTTTCTCTGATGCTAGTTGTACTGTTGTCGATTTGGCTTGGTTTAGGAGTGGGGCAAGCGGAAGAGTCACCTGAAAAAAAAGCGACAGAAATTCCGTTGGCTAAGGTTTCCTTTCAAACATTTACTTCATCACCGACCTTTAAAACGATTGATCTCTATGGTCGAACGGCGCCCGATAGGCATGCTCGTTTGGGAGCAGAAGTTGCGGGTAAGGTTGTTAGATTGAACGTTGTAAAGGGCGATGCGGTTAAATTTGGACAAGCCATTGCCCAGATAGATAAAGGTGATTTAGAGATTCAACTAGAGCGAGCATCTGCGTTATATCGCTTGAAGCAGAAAGAATTCAAAGCGGCGCAATCTTTGAAGAAAAGAGGGCTGCAAGGTGAGATAGCTTATACCACCGCTGAGGCTTCATTAACGGAAGCAAAGGCCATGAAGCGCAATGCGGAACTGGCTTTAAAGAATACTGTGATTACTTCGCCTTTTTCGGGTGTGGTTCAAGATTTGATGGTGGAGCTTGGTGACTTTGTTGGGGTTGGCGACCCGGTCGCGGGCGTGATTGACCTCGATCCTTTGGTTATTGAGGCCGATGTCAGTGAGCGTCATATCCAACACTTGTTAGTCAATCAATCTGCTTTGGTTCGTTTGTTAGGGCGAGAAGAAGCGGAAGGCCGTTTACGCTATGTTTCTCGTATCTCTTCTGCTGCTACCAATACTTTCCCAATAGAGATTGAAATTGATAACTCCAAAGGCCTATTACCTGCAGGTGTTAGTGCAGAAGTAACACTCAACCTAGAAACAAGAGATGCAATCAAGATTACACCTGCCATGCTGGCACTGGATGAGGCAGGTAACCTTGGGGTCAAAACTTTGGTTTCATTCGATGACTCACCAACCGTGAAATTTGTAGGCATTCAGCTAGTAAAGGCAGAGCAAGATGGAGTTTGGCTCACAGGACTTGGACAACGCGTCGATATCATCACAGTAGGCCAAGGGTTTGTACGTGATGGTGATTCGGTGATTGCTGTTGAGCAAGGCGCTGAACTCTCTAATGTAATTGCTGAGTAGGAGATAGCCGATGTATTCAATTATTGATGCAGCCTTGTCTCGCGCTCGAACAATGCTCTCCCTTTTAGCGTTAATCCTTGTCGCGGGTGCTGCGACTTATATTACGATCCCTAAGGAATCGAGCCCTGACATCACGATTCCTATTATCTATGTTTCTGTAGGGCATCAAGGTATCTCTCCTACTGATGCCGAACGTTTATTAGTTCGACCAATAGAACAAGAGCTTAGGTCTATTGAAGGCGTAAAAGAGATGACGGCAACGGCAGCAGAAGGCCATGCCTCTGTTGTGTTGGAATTTAACGTTGGTGTCGATCTGACTAAAGCTATGGCGGATGTGCGTGATGCGGTTGACCTTGCCAAACCAAAGCTACCAGAAGACAGTGACGAGCCGACCGTGAATGAGGTGACACTCGCTTCTGAGCAACCTGTGTTGTCAGTGGTTCTGTTTGGCACCGTCCCCGAACGCACCATTGTCCAAATTGCCCGGGATCTCGGAGATAAACTCGAAAGCTATCGTCAGATCCTTGAAGTCGACATTGCAGGCGATCGCGATGACATAGTAGAAATCATCGTTGATCCATTATTGATGGAGAGTTACAGCCTAGATCAAGCGGACATCTATAATCTGATTGCTTTGAATAACCGAGTGGTGGCGGCCGGTTTTGTTGATACGGGTTACGGACGTTTCTCGGTCAAAGTCCCTTCGGTGTTTAACTCTCTAAAAGATGTGCTTGAGCTACCAATTAAAGTGGATGGTAAACAGGTGGTCACTTTTGGCGATGTGGCTACGGTTCGCCGAGCGTTTCGAGATCCTGAAAGCTTTGCCCGTTTAGATGGCAAATCCGCGGTTGTCTTGGATATCAAGAAACGTGCGGGTGAAAACATCATTGAAACCGTTGAGCTAGTCAAAGCGGTAATGGCTGGTGCTCAGCAGCAAGCTGAATGGCCAAATAACCTATTGGTCAAATACACCTGGGATGAATCTAAAGATGTGAAGATCATGCTCAACGATCTTCAAAACAATATCTTATCCGCCATCATTTTAGTGGTGATCGTTATCATCGCCATTCTTGGTGTTCGAACCGCGCTATTGGTCGGAATTTCAATTCCTGGATCATTCCTCACTGGGTTGTTGGTATTGTCTGTGTTTGGTCTAACCGTCAACATCGTGGTGCTGTTCTCGTTGATCATGGCGGTTGGTATGTTGGTCGATGGCGCAATTGTGGTTACCGAGTTTGCCGACAGGCGAATGCAAGAAGGTGAAGGACGTAAAGCCGCTTACCGGGATGCCGCTAAGCGTATGGCATGGCCGATAACAGCGTCTACTGCGACAACGTTGGCGGCATTTGCTCCGTTACTGTTTTGGCCGGATGTGACGGGCGAATTCATGAAGTTCCTGCCATTAACGTTGATTGCAACCTTAACCGCTTCATTGATTATGGCGTTGTTGTTTGTGCCAGTGTTAGGCGGTTTGATTGGCAAACCTCAATACGTATCACCCCAAAGCCAAGCGCGAATGGTGGCATTGCACAATGGTGATTTCTCACAGGCTACTGGTTTAACCAAGGCTTATTACCACACGCTTTCGATTGCGATTAAACACCCATTTAAGATTCTCTTCAGTGCGATATTACTCGCGGTTGCGGTTGGTTTTACTTATTCAAAAGCGGGTCTAGGTGCAGAGTTCTTTCCAGAAGTTGATCCGCCATTCTTTAACGTCAAAGTTCGTTCTCATGGTGATCTATCCATCCAAGAGAAAGATGTCATCATGCGTGATATTGAACAGATGATGCTAAATCATGATGAGTTCGATACTGTTTACACGCGAACGGGTGGGGACGATCAGATTGGTTTGATATCGATCACCCCGGTGGATTGGCAATACCGTCGCAGTGTTAAGGCGATCATTGAAGAATTAAAGGTGCACACCGATCAATACGCAGGGGTCGAGATTGAATATAAGTTTCCAGATGCAGGGCCTCCGGTTGAGAATGACTTAGTGATTGAGCTGTCGGCAAGAACACCAGAGCAGCTGAATCAGGCTGCAAAAATTGTGAGAAACTGGGCGGATGGCAATCAGGCGCTGACCAATATAAGTGATACCGCGAGTAAAGATGGCATCGATTGGAAAGTGGATATTCGCAGAGATGATGCTGCGCGTTTTTCGGCTGATGCGACCTTGGTGGGTAATACGGTTCAATTCGTCACTAACGGGCTAAAGATTGGCGATTACCTCCCAGATGATTCTTCAGAAGAGGTCGATATCTTGGTGCGCTATCCAAGTGATAAAAGAGATATTGGGCGCTTTGACCAACTAAGAGTTAAAACACCAGCAGGCTTGGTGCCGATCACTAACTTTGCTCAGATTGTGCCAGACCATAAGCAGGACACGATAAAGCGTCTTGATGGTAAGCGTGTTGTGAACATCATGGCGGATATGGAAGAGGGTTATAACCTTGCACTCGAACTGCCAAAGATTGAGCAAGCGTTAAGTGAGTTAGGTTTACCAAGTAGTGTCGAGTTTCGTATTCGTGGTCAAAATGAAGAACAAGAAAACTCGTCAGCCTTCTTACAAAGTGCTTTCTTAGTTGCATTGGCGGTGATGGCTTTGATTTTGATTACTCAGTTCAATAGCTTCTATCAAGCGTTTTTGATTCTTAGTGCGGTGCTGTTCTCAACGGTTGGTGTGTTTGTTGGTTTGCTTATCTTCCAGCGTCCGTTTGGCATTGTGATGTCCGGTATTGGAGTGATAGCGCTGGCAGGAATTGTGGTAAACAACAATATTGTGCTGATTGATACCTATAACCAACTGATAAAACGCGGCTTGGACAAGCGAGATGCGATTCTCAGGACGGGTGTTCAGCGTTTAAGACCAGTAATGCTTACTACGGTTACCACCATTTTAGGCTTGATGCCGATGGTGTTAGAAATGAACATCGATCTGATTAATCAAAAGATAGAATTCGGAGCGCCGAGCACGCAGTGGTGGTCGCAACTCGCTACGGCAATTGCGGGAGGTTTGGCCTTTGCAACGGTACTAACCTTGGTCCTGACACCTTGTCTGTTGATGTTAGGGCGAGATAAGAAGCCCGATGTGCTCCCAAGCAACGACGGTTAAAGATAAGTCCTAGTTCGACGGAAATAAAAAGAGCGCCTAGGTGGGCGCTCTTTTCGTTGGTCTATATGGCTATTAATCTAATTGGTCACTAGTAGCCTAATTAGTTGCTAGTAACTGGCCGTATCGCTCAAGGTTACTCAATCGAATTTCTGAGTTCGCAATAAATGTTGCTTTTGCTTTACCTGTTAACGACTTAGATTGCGGTAATTTCACGGTACGCGCATTCTTATGTACGCCATTGACCAAGAATTCATAGTGTAAGTGCGGACCAGTAACACGACCTGTGCCACCCAAAGTACCAATGGTTTGGCCTTGTTTTACACGTTGGCCTGTTTTCACCATACGTCGCTTCATGTGCAGGTATTTGGTGATGTAGGTGTTGCTGTGTCGAATGAACACGTAGTTACCATTGAATTGGTTGTAACCCGACTTCTGGACAATACCGTCCCCGGCTGCCCATATCGGCGTGCCAACAGGAGCTGCATAGTCGGTGCCTCGGTGAGCTCGAACCTTGCCTGTTACTGGGTGTTTTCTGTTAGGGTTAAAGTTCGATGTCACACGACGGAAATCAATCGGTGAGCGCAGGAAGGCTTTCTTCATTGCGCGACCGTTCTCATCGAAATAGTTGCCACTCTTATCATCCAATACCGCGGTAAATGAATCACCTTGGTTTTTGAATACGGCCGCCATAATCTTACCGCGACCAACAACTTCGCCTTCAACCACTTTCTCTTGGTACAAGATTTTGAAGCTGTCGTTGTTGCGAATATCTAACGCAAAGTCGATATCCCAACCGAATATACCCGCCAGTTCCATGATTTGGTTTGCAGTTAGGCCTGCATTGACGCCTGCATTCCAGAAGTTAGAAGTGATGTTGGCTTCGGCATAGTTGTACTGGTAGGCCACTTCTTTTTTGTCGAAACTTGATGAGAAAGAATCGCCAGACTTAGTGATCTTGAAGCTTTCAAACGCACTAAGTTGTCGCTTTAACTGAATAAGGTCGTTGTTTTCATCAAAACCAAACTGCAATACATCGCCAGGTCTTAGGTTAGACAGCTGCTTCTTAATATCATTATTGGTATTGAGTAGCGTGATCAGCAAGCGGTATGAGAGGCCAATACGTTCAAATAAGACAGAGGTGCTTTCGCCAGAACGAACGGTGTATTTCTCCCAATTAAGCACTGCCGTCGGCGGAGCGTCACTTGAACTAACAAGCGCGGATGTATTGATAGTCAGTGGGTAATGTTTCCCCACCACTAAAGCGCCCGTATCGTCACGTAAACTGCTGACATCGGGGAGTAAGAAGATCGCGACGAAAATTACGGCACTAAAAAATGCGATAAAAGCCCGGTGCAAAATAGGAAGGCGTGCAAAAATAGACAACATGTTCCGGTTCGTTCTGTAAATATTATGAAAATCGACGACGGAATAGTGTAACTGGTTTCAAAATACATCGCTATTCAAGTAAGATGTCTAATTATTATATTTTTGCCAAATCTGTGGGAGTGAACAAGAATGGCGAGTATTGAAGCTGCACTAGCCGAGATCAAACGTGGCGTAGAAGAACTGATTCCAGAAGACGAACTGATTGCTAAATTAAAAGAAGGTCGTCCTTTACGCATTAAGCTGGGTGCCGATCCAACTGCTCCAGATATCCACCTAGGCCATACGGTTATCTTTAACAAGCTTCGTGCTTTCCAAGAGCTTGGTCATGAAGTGACATTCCTTATTGGTGATTTCACTGCAATGGTTGGTGATCCATCAGGTAAGAACTCAACGCGTCCACCGCTAAGCCGTGAAGACGTATTGAAGAATGCTGAAACTTACAAAGAGCAAGTATTCAAGATTCTAGATCCTGCGAAAACGCAAATTCGTTTCAACTCTGAGTGGCTATCTGAGCTTGGCGCTGAAGGCATGATTCGTCTTGCTTCTAACCAAACTGTTGCTCGTATGCTTGAGCGTGATGACTTTAAAAAGCGTTACGCTGGTGGTCAACCGATCGCAATCCACGAATTCATGTACCCACTTCTACAAGGTCACGACTCTGTTGCACTAGAGAGTGATGTTGAGCTTGGTGGTACTGACCAGAAGTTTAACCTTCTAATGGGTCGTGAACTGCAAAAAGCAGCAGGTCAAAAACCACAAGCGGTACTGATGATGCCATTACTTGTAGGTCTAGACGGCGTTAAGAAGATGTCTAAGTCTGCGCACAACTACATCGGTATTAGCGAAGCACCAAGCGAGATGTTTGGTAAGATCATGTCTATCTCTGACGATCTAATGTGGAGCTACTACGAGCTACTGTCTTTCCGTCCACTTGAAGAAGTTGCGGAACTGAAAGCTGGCGTTGAGGCGGGCAAAAACCCTCGTGACGTTAAAGTACTTCTAGCGAAAGAGATCATTGCTCGTTTCCACAGTGAAGCGGATGCTGAAGCGGCTGAGCAAGAGTTCGTTAACCGTTTTGCTAAAAACCAAGTTCCTGATGAGATGCCTGAATTTGAATTCGAAGCCGGCCTACCGATTGCTAACGTTCTAAAAGAAGCGGGTCTTGTAAACTCTACTTCTGATGCGATGCGTATGATCAAGCAAGGCGCTGCTAAGCTTGAAGGCGAGAAGATTGAAGACAGCAAGTTCGTACCTGAAGCTGGTACTGCAGTTTACCAAGTAGGTAAGCGTAAGTTTGCTCGTATTACTATTAAGTAATAACGCACATCAATAATTGAACAAAAGGCATCCACGGATGCCTTTTTTATTGACACAAAGTTGACGAAGTTTTTGAACGTGCATTGCTACACTATGCGCGCTGTCATATTGACAGTAATTCTGGAGATTTTTATGAACAATACCGACCATCCTCCTAGTTTGAATGGAGAAGAATAACCCGTCTCGGTATTGATCTATTGTCCTGCCGTTCGGGTAGGGTATCTTTGTTTTTCCCCCTCATTCTTTTCCACACACTAGATTCTAACAAGTAGACACACCAGTAGCTTTCAGCTTTTGGTGCGCATAAATCCATAAATCCATAAATCTATAAATCTATAAATCTATAAACTTATGCTATTTGTTTTGATGGTCGTTACCTTTGCCAATCGGGAGATTCGCCATGACGGTAATGAACAACACTTTTTTATCTATCGAAGCTTTGTACACAGAGCAAGACATCCAAGCTGTATCGAATGCATTTCAACAGTATGGGCGTGAGCAACAAATTAACCTTTTAAACCGAATGCCACTTGAAGATGCGGTGTTAGTACTTGGGCAATGCTCTCTCAGTATTATTCAGACTTTACTTAGTGAGCTAGAAGAGCAGGGCTTTGAGAAGCGTTCTCGACATCTAGCTCACCAACTAGGGCTGATCTACTCAGAGGTTGAGCCTCAACAAGGTTACCTTTCAACTGGAGTGCTTAGCCATGTTAGGCAGCGTATCGGTTGGATTATTGCATTAGCACTGCTGGGTATTGTCTCTGGGCTTATCATTGCTCAGTATGAAGACATTCTCAGTCAGTTGGTACTTTTGGCAATTTACATGCCTGTAATTGCTGCTGCTGGTGGTAACACCGGAACACAAGCCGCGACTTTGGTCATCAGGGCCTTAGCCACAGGCGAGTTGAAGAAGCGCCAATGGGCGAACGTTCTGTGGAAAGAATTTAGAGTTGCTATCTGCTTGGCACTTGCGATTGCCTTGGTGATGATAGGTCGCATCTTACTGTTCAGTGACAACCAATCAACGGGTGGTTATGACATTAATATGATTGCTTACGCGATTGCTGTCGCTCTGTTTATTCAAGTGACAATATCAACCGTGCTTGGCGCTGGATTGCCGATTGTTGCTCGGTTATTCAAGTTAGATCCGGCGGTGCTGGTGAGCCCTGTTTTGGCTTCAGTAGTCGACATTTCGGGGATGTGGATTTACTTCACGGTAGTGAATTCATTCTTGGGCATTGCTTAACGCCTTTAAATAAAGACTTTGGAAACAAAGAGTACCTCCGAAGAAAAACATCTTAGGAATAAAAATGGCGCTGAAGATCATACGATCTTCAGCGCCATTTTTATTGTTTAAGTAGAAGCTTACAGAGAGCTAAACATTACTTAGATTTGCTTTGTGTTTGACTGAATTCGACCACATCTTTGTAGAAAGCTCGTTCAAACTGGGTGATTGGTGCTTCTACAGGTTTTTCTGAATCTTGCTCTTCAGGGAAGTAATCACGGACAAACTGTACAAACAGAGAGTTTGGATTGCCAGCTTTATCTAAACCAAAACCTGCCATGTTGTAGCTACCGTACAAAGACCCACTTTTCGCAATAATATTACCTTGGATTGGTGCTTTTCTCATACTCTGACGGTATTTGAGCGTTCCATTAGTGCCAGATGTAGGCATAGCCTCAATCAGGTTGAGCTGTTTGTCGTTATCCCAGATGTAACGCAGAACCTGAGCCATAGTTTGCGAGGTCATGCGATTATTCCTAGATAACCCTGAGCCATCAACCAACTGTGCTTTGTTTAGGTCAATGTTGGCCTTGGTCAGTAATATCTGTTTTATCGCTTCGGTGCCGTTATTGAAACTACCAGGCTGGATATAAAACGTTGCACCCAGTGTTTTGGTAAGGTTGTCTGCGATTAGGTTGTCTGATTTCTTCAACATGGTATCGAGCAGTTCAGGAAGCTTTTCTGAGTTGTGACTAGCCACTAACGTGGTTTTTTCTGCTTTTGCTTTTTTGCCAACAATCACATCGCCTTTAACTTGGATTTTCAGCTCTTCAAGAAGCGATGTCACGACTTGATAGGTATAAAGCTCGGGGTTTTGAATCGCAAACTTGAGTGGTAGTGGCTTCTTACGCTCTACTAAGCAACCAGAGAGCTTGTAAGCGTTGTCTGGAGTGGTAATAAGCTCTAAGTCGCATTGTGTCGCCTTTTGCCCTGATCGAGTTACGGTGGCTGCGGTGGTTGTCACGTCTATCGGATAGTGAGCGGGAATATAGACACGAGTGCTGCCGTTATCTTTTGTATAAATAGAGGCTTGTGCGCAGTTGCTGTCTAAGGTCATCGCACTCGAAGGCGCGCTGTAACAAACCCCTAGAATGTCCCAAGGCCAACCCACCGCTCGCTGATAGCCCGTAAAAGTCGAGTTATCTAGGTATAAGTTGCCCTTGATGGTTCTGGGTTGAGATTTTGCGTATTGAGCCAAAAGGCTTTTAAGCTGTTCTCGTTGTAGGGTCGGGTCGCCACTAAATGAAATGATTGAATCATTACCAGAACGAACAATACTGGTCGTGTAGTGAAAGTCATCCCCTAGCTCCAACTTAGCCGCCAAAGCTGTCACCAGCTTTAAAGTACTAGCGGGGGGATAGAAGCCATCACTGTTGGAATTCATCTTGTTTGAATCGCCTCTCAGGGATTCCAAAATAACACTGGTGCTACTGCCATCAGGCAGTTTATCTAGAGGGGGGTAAGCGAAAGCGTTAACTGAGAAAGCGCTAATTGAAAAACTACATACAAGTAGTGTGGATAGAAGGCGCATAGAAGATTTCTTGGATGGCTGATGTTTTTCAAGTATACAGATATAAAAAACGCCCGCTAGAGAGCGGGCGTTTTGATTCTCAATTAACTAATTAATCAATTAGATAATCAGAATTAGAAGTCGTAACGTAGACCAATAGCTAGCTCGTCTTCAGCTTGTGCTTTAGTTGCACCACGGTTAACTACAGTATCAGCTGTACCGAACTTGTCGCCTTCACTGATTAGGTTGAAGTTGTACGAGATGTAAGTACGGAAGTTAGGCTTGAAGTAGTAAGTCGCATCTACAGCAACGTTATCAGCTGATGTATCACCATCTGTTTCTGCGTTGTTGTACGTTAGCGTGAATGCAGCTTTGTCTAGCGTGTAAGCAGTTGCGAATTCGTAGCCAGTGTAGTCGCCGTTGTCTTTCGATAGTTCACCGTCTGTGAATACACCAGCAAAGTATAGAGCTTCAGTACGGAAAGATGCCGCTAGCATGTATTCGTTTTGCTCTGCTTGATCAGCGTAACCTGCACCTAGCTTAACGCCAGAATCGCCGATTGCGTAGATACCAGATAGAGAGTAGCCATCTTCGTTGTTGTCATCGAAACCAGTGTCAGTTGTTGAATCTGTACGATCTGCAAAACGGTAGCTTGCTTTAACTGCTAGGTCTTGGAATTCACCTTTGTAAGAAAGCATGTTGTCTGTACGGTCAGCCGCTGCAATTTTGTATGCCGCTGAGTTACCGTGGTAAGACATGATATCGGTAAAGTCAGTGATTACGCCTAGCGCACCGTCGTTTTTACCGTAAGTTACTTCACCGAATGTACCGCCGATACCAGCGTATGTGTAACGGTGATCGATAGAATCAGCATCGCCTTCGTAGTCGTTTGCGTTGTATTCTGCTTCGTAGAAACCAACGCCGTATAGGCCGTCTTGGATTTCAACTTTACCTAGGAAGTTAAGACGTACTCGAGTGTTGTCTTGTGCTTTGCCATCTTTTAGAGATAGACGAGCTTCCGCACGACCACCGATCTCTAGAGAAGTGCCGTTTGAGCTGTATACAGAAGTACCGTCAATACCACCAGCTTGTTTACCGTCCGCTGCCACTGCGTTAGTAGCAAGAGCTGCAGCAGATACAGCAAGCGCGATCATAGTCTTGTTCATGTTATTATTTCCTAATTACTGTCCATAGAAGTTTTATCAAGGATTTGAACCCTTTTGTGTATTGCCTGTATTAATCAGGCTTCATAATCATGATTAGAACAGAAGTCTGAAAAATGCCAGTGCAATCCATGGGTTACTTTTTACCTCTAAAGTTCCATAGTCAGTTAGTAAAATGATATAAAACTAAAAAATGAACACTGTTTTATTATATCTCTTGTTGTTTAAGTATATGTTTTAAAGTGTTTTTTATAAAAGTGTGATCTGTGTTTATTTTGTTTGTTTTTTGTTTTTTTAGGTATTTAACTTTCTGCTTATTGATGAGGGAGTTATTATTCATTTTTGTGATGTCTGTAATTTAGACCTAGATAAAGCTTTTATAACGCAAAGTGGAATAAAGGTGATTTAGCCATAAAGTTTGTTTACACTAAGCCAAATCGTTTTGTTTCTATCACCCAATAAATGCGTTGGGTGTATTTATGTTGGCCAAAGAAAGCTTTGGCATAGAGGTAAAAAATGGAAAAGGTTCCAATGACAGTGCGTGGCGCTCAGCAGCTACGTGACGAATTAGATCGCCTACTTAAGCTACGTCCTATTATTTCAGCAGCTATTGGTGAAGCACGTGAACTCGGTGACTTGAAAGAGAATGCAGAGTACCACGCCGCTCGTGAAGAGCAGGGTATCTGTGAAGCTCAAATTCGAGATATCGAATACAAGCTATCGCTAGCTCAGATCATCGACGTAACTCAAATGGATAACACAGGCAAGGTTATCTTTGGTACTACGGTTACTTTGATTGACGTAGATACTGATGAAGAGTTCCGTTACCAAATCGTTTCTGAAGATGAAGCTGAAATCAAAACTGGCCGCATTTCGGTGAAATCACCGATCGCTCGTGGCCTTATTGGTAAGATGGAAGGTGACGAGGTTATTATCTCTACACCTGGCGGCGATAAAGATTTCGAAATAGACAAAGTAGAATACATCTAATTGAATTTACTTTGGTTTTAATAAGTAAAAAGGTCGCTAATGCGACCTTTTTCGTTTCTCACGCTACACTAAAAGATAAGCACAGTGGCTTTCTTATTGTGGAGCTAGCTTGATGTCAAACTAGCTTATTTGCGTGGAATCTCGATTTTACGTGCTTCTGACTGACGGAACAGTACTAGAACTTTACCGATAGTCTGTACTTTCTCAGCTTTAGATTCACGTACAATTGCATCGATAATCAGTTGCTTAGTCTCACGGTCTTCTGATGCAACTTTAATCTTGATCAGTTCGTGGTGGTCTAGAGCTAATTCGATTTCCGCTAGAACAGCTTCAGTAAGTCCATTTGCGCCCATTAGCACTACAGGTTTTAAACTGTGAGCTAGGCCCTTTAGATGCTGCTTTTGTTTGGTACTTAGGTTCATTACGCGGCCAATTTTATTTAGTATTAGGGTTGAAAAAACCTATTTTAACGCCATCTAAAGCTGAAGACTATAATTTATTCAGCAATTAGTACTTTCCTCCAATTTAGGTATCCAATGAGCAAACAGAAACACTCGGCCAGTTCAGGCCGTTGGTTGAAGGAACACTTCGACGACAAGTATGCAAATGAAGCAAGAAAAAGAGGCTATCGTTCGCGTGCTTATTTCAAAATGGAAGAGATTCAAACGAAAGATAAATTGCTGACTCCTGGGATGACCATTGTGGATTTGGGCGCAGCGCCTGGCGGTTGGTCTCAATATGCTGCTAAGATTATCGGAGGCAACGGTCAAATCATTGCTTGTGACTTGCTACCTATGGATCCGATTGCTGGAGTGAGCTTTTTACAAGGTGATTTCCGCGAAGAAGCTGTGCTAGATGCCTTGTTGGAACGTATACAACCAAACATGGTTGATGTCGTGATGTCTGATATGGCACCTAATATAGCAGGCAACAATTCTGTGGATCAGCCGAGAGCTATGTATTTAGTTGAATTAGCTTTGGATATGTGTCGACAAGTTCTAGCTACCAATGGTAGTTTTGTTGTAAAAGTATTCCAAGGCGAAGGGTTTGACCAATATGTTAAGGACGTCCGTGAGATGTTTAAAACAGTCAAAGTGAGAAAACCCGACTCTTCTCGAGCTCGATCTCGTGAAGTGTTTATCGTAGCAACTGGTTACAAAGGTTAACGATTCTCTTCCAAGAGTGAGAGTTAACAACATGGCTACAGGTTACAAACTGTAGTACCCTACCTTTAATTACAATTAGTTATCGAGAGGCTTACACCTTGAGTGACATGGCAAAAAATTTAATTCTGTGGCTTGTTATCGCGGTTGTGTTGATGTCGGTCTTCCAGAGCTTTGGCCCTGGGGAAAGTAACGGCAGAGCAGTAGATTACACCACGTTTGTACAGGAAGTTGGCCAAGGCCAGATTCAAGACGCACAGTTCAATAACAGCGAAATTACTTTCACACGTCGTGGCGGTGGTTCTAAGTATGTAACTTACATGCCTGTTTATGATCAAAAGCTACTTGATGACTTAATTAATCAAAACGTAAAAGTTCAGGGTACACCACCTGAAGAGCAGAGCCTGCTTGGCACTATCTTCATCTCTTGGTTCCCAATGATCTTACTGATTGGTGTGTGGATTTTCTTCATGCGTCAAATGCAAGGCGGCGGCGGCGGTAAAGGCGCGATGTCTTTCGGTAAGAGTAAAGCTCGAATGATGAGCGAAGAACAAATCAAAACGATGTTTGCTGATGTTGCTGGTTGTGACGAAGCAAAAGAAGACGTGAAAGAGCTTGTGGATTACCTTCGTGACCCAAGTCGCTTCCAAAAACTGGGTGGTAAGATCCCGACAGGTATCCTGTTGGTCGGTCCTCCTGGTACTGGTAAGACATTGCTTGCAAAAGCAATTGCTGGTGAAGCGAAAGTACCGTTCTTTACTATCTCAGGTTCTGATTTCGTTGAAATGTTTGTTGGTGTTGGTGCATCTCGTGTGCGTGACATGTTCGAGCAAGCGAAGAAAGCAGCACCTTGTATCATCTTTATCGATGAAATCGATGCTGTAGGTCGTCAACGTGGCGCTGGTGTTGGTGGTGGTCACGATGAACGTGAGCAAACACTTAACCAAATGCTGGTTGAGATGGATGGTTTCGAAGGTAACGAAGGTATTATTGTTATCGCTGCGACTAACCGTCCCGACGTGCTAGACCCTGCATTACTTCGTCCTGGTCGTTTTGACCGTCAAGTTGTGGTTGGTCTACCTGATGTACGTGGTCGTGAACAGATTCTTAAAGTGCACATGCGCAAAGTTCCACTATCAGGTGATGTTGAACCATCTCTGATTGCTCGTGGTACTCCAGGTTTCTCTGGTGCAGATCTTGCGAACCTTGTGAACGAGGCGGCGCTATTTGCAGCTCGTGGTAACAAGCGCAATGTATCGATGGTTGAGTTTGAACTTGCGAAAGATAAGATCATGATGGGTGCAGAGCGCCGTTCAATGGTGATGTCTGAAGAAGTGAAAGAGTCAACAGCTTACCACGAAGCAGGCCACGCAATTGTTGGTCGTTTGGTACCTGAACACGATCCAGTGTACAAGGTGTCAATCATTCCACGTGGTCGTGCACTTGGTGTGACTATGTATCTACCTGAGCAAGATCGCGTAAGCATGTCTCGCCAACACCTAGAGTCAATGATCTCTAGCTTGTACGGTGGTCGTCTTGCTGAAGAACTTATCTACGGTAAAGATAAGGTTTCGACTGGTGCGTCTAACGATATCGAACGTGCAACTGATATTGCTCGCAAGATGGTAACGCAGTGGGGCTTCTCTGAAAAACTAGGCCCTCTTCTATATGCTGAAGAAGAAGGCGAAGTTTTCCTAGGTCGTGGCATGAGCCAAGCGAAACATGTTTCTGACGATACAACTCGACTTATCGATGAAGAAATTCGTATTCTTATCGACCGTAACTATGCTCGTGCGAAGCAGATTCTTGAAGAGAACATGGATCTAATGCACTCGATGAAAGATGCGTTGATGAAGTTTGAAACGATTGATGCAGGTCAGATTGATGACTTGATGGAACGTAAAGACGAGATTCGCGAGCCTGCTGGTTGGGGTGATCAAGCAAAAGCAGAACCTGCAAAGGAAGAAGCCAAGCCTGAAACTGAAGCTAAATCAGAAGAACAAGCTAAAGCCGACCCAGAAGAATCGAAAGTTGAAGACGTTAAATCTGAATCAGATGATACTCAAAACAAAGATTCTTAATCGCTAAGCTATAAATTAAAACCCTGAGTACGCTCAGGGTTTTTCTGTTTATAGCCCAAGGTGTTTTTTACTCTTTAAGACCTGCCTTTCATGATATTAAAAGCAAATAATAAAACGCTCGTTTTAGATCGCCCACATGTAATGGGTATCCTCAATGTCACGCCTGATTCTTTCTCTGATGGCGGAAAATTCAACTCATTAGACAATGCATTGCTGCAAGCTGAACGAATGATTCAAGCCGGCGTTAGCATTATTGATATTGGTGGTGAATCGACTCGTCCTGGAGCACCGGACGTTTCCTTAGAGGAAGAGCTCGCTCGAGTTATTCCTGCAATTAAAGCGATTCGTGCCAAGTTTGATGTTTGGATTTCTATTGATACCAGCAAAGCGGAAGTGATGCGCCAAGCTGTTGAAGCGGGTGCTGATTTGATCAATGATGTACGCGCTTTACAAGAGCCAGGTGCCCTACAAGCTGCCGCTGAGGCTAATGTTCCTGTTTGCTTGATGCACATGAAAGGCCAACCAAGAACCATGCAAGCTAGCCCAGTTTACGACGATGTTCTAATGGATGTTGAAGCATTCCTACAAGAAAGAGTGGAAGCTTGTGAGGCTGTAGGAATCTCAAAAGAACAGCTGATTCTGGACCCTGGTTTTGGTTTTGGTAAAACCATTGAACACAATTACCACCTATTAGCGCACCTTGAAAAATTTCATGCGCTTGGGTTGCCAGTTTTAGCTGGGATGTCGAGAAAATCGATGATCTTTAAGCTACTGGACAAGGCCCCAGCAGATTGCATGGTAGCCAGTGTCACTTGCGCGACTATCGCAGCAATGAAAGGCGCACAAATTATTCGCGTTCACGATGTTGAAGATACACTGGAAGCGATGAAGATAATCGAAGTGATGAATAACAATCACTAATAATAATTAAGGAAAATCAATATGTCTGATAAAAGACGTTACTTCGGCACAGATGGTGTGCGTGGCAAAGTTGGCCAATACCCGATTACACCTGATTTTGTTCTGAAGCTTGGCTGGGCTGCAGGTCGTGTTCTTGCGAAGCAGGGCACCAAGAAAGTGATCATTGGTAAAGATACTCGTATCTCTGGCTATATGCTTGAGTCTGCGTTAGAAGCTGGCCTTGCTGCTGCGGGTCTTCAGGCTACGTTTACTGGCCCAATGCCAACTCCTGCTGTTGCTTACTTAACACAAACTTTCCGTGCTGAAGCGGGGATCGTTATCTCTGCATCGCATAATCCTTTCTATGACAACGGCATTAAGTTCTTCTCTTCTGAAGGCACTAAATTGTCGGATGACATTGAGTTGGCTATCGAAGCTGAACTAGATAAAGATATCGAGTGCGTGGAATCTTCTGCATTGGGTAAAGCTGTACGTTTAAATGATGCAGCTGGCCGTTATATCGAATTTTGTAAAAGTACATTCCCACACAAAATGACGTTAGCGGGCATGAAAATTGTGGTGGATTGCGCACATGGTGCGACTTACCACATTGCGCCAGCGGTATTTAAAGAGTTGGGTGCTGAAGTGATTGCAATGGGTGTTGAGCCAAATGGTACTAACATCAACCACGAAGTGGGTGCGACAGATGTGCGTGCTCTACAAGCTAAAGTACTTGAAGAAAAAGCAGCGTTAGGCCTAGGCTTTGATGGTGACGGTGACCGTATCATCATGGTTGATGAGCTAGGTAATAAGGTTGATGGTGACCAAATCGCTTACATCATTGCTCGTGATGCGTTGCGTCGTGGTGAGTTGAAAGGCGGCGTTGTTGGTACGCTAATGACGAACCTTGGTATGGAAAATGGCCTTAAGCAATTAGGTATTCCATTTGTACGTGCTGCTGTTGGTGACCGTTACGTTATGGAGCAACTTCTTGCTAAAGGCTGGAAGATCGGTGCAGAAAATTCGGGTCACGTTATCCTATTGGATAAAGTGACGACAGGTGATGCTATCGTTGCTGCTTTACAAGTATTGGCTTCAGTTGTTGATAGCGAAATGACACTGAATGAACTTTCTCAAGGTATGACGTTATACCCTCAAGTTCTAGAAAACGTTCGTTTCAGCGGTGACTCAAATCCACTCGAAGCAGAAGCGGTGAAAGCGGCGGTTGTAGAAGTAGAAGCTGAGCTTGGCGAGAAAGGTCGTGTGCTATTACGTAAGTCTGGCACAGAGCCATTGCTGCGTGTCATGGTTGAAGGCGAAGATGCTGAGCTTGTTCAATCTTCAGCGCTTAAGATCGCTGATGCAGTAAAAGCAAACTGCTAATTTAACCTTTTACTTAACGGGCGCAACGAATAGCGCCTGTGATTAGAAGTGATTGAGTTATATCAAGGTCAAAAGATATAACGGTCAAAAGAGACGTAAATGAGTTTTGTGTCGCTTTTGACCTTTTTTTAACCATTCGCTTGGTAAAGGCTTATTTTTTAGCAAATTCCCCTTGTCAGCCATCGTCGCATTCGCTAGTATTGCTCGGCCTTCAGTTAGGAGGTCGCTAGCCTTGTTCTTGAAAATAGTTTTTTGAACGGCGCTGGCTCAACAATTAGGAACATAGGTGGAAAAATGTTTACAGTTCTACTTGTGATTTACCTGTTGGCAGCGCTTGGTGTAATTGGCCTAGTGTTGATTCAACAAGGTAAAGGCGCAGATATGGGAGCCTCTTTCGGTGCTGGCGCTTCAAACACTGTGTTTGGTGCTGGTGGCTCAGGAAATTTCCTTACCCGAATGACTGCAGTTTTTGCAACTACATTTTTTATCCTTAGCTTAGTGCTTGGTAATATGTCTACACATAAAACTGAGTCACAATGGATTGACCCGACTCAAGGTCAGGTAATTCAGCAAGCTGAAGATGCAGTGAGTGAAGTTCCGACGCAAGGCGACGAAATTCCACAATAAGCTGCAAAGATTTGATGCCGAGATGGTGAAATTGGTAGACACGCTAGCATGAGGTGCTAGTGCCTTAGGGTGTGAGGGTTCGAGTCCCTCTCTCGGCACCATGTTTACAAACTTGTAAAACATCTTGTTGGGCGTATAATGCTCACAAGTCGGACGCGGGATGGAGCAGTTTGGTAGCTCGTCGGGCTCATAACCCGAAGGTCGTCGGTTCAAATCCGGCTCCCGCAACCAATTTCAATGCTATTATATAGCTTGTATTGGTAGCAAGTTTGCACAGTGTGAACCTCACTGTGAGTTAAGTGTGATATCGAATGTGATGACACTTAACATATAAGGGTCCAGCAACAAAAACCCCGGCTTATACGGGGTTTTTTGTTATCTAAGCATTTGTAAATGCCTTTAGATGATAATGTTTGCTTGGAATTTAAATTGGGCTTTGAGCCCTTTTTTTGTTTCTGGAGTGGTTAAATGACTGGTTTAGAGAGACAACTTACTGAAATGCTTGACGCTCCAGTAGCAGCATCAGGTTATGAGTTAGTTGGATTAGAATTTATTCGTGCTGGTGAGCACTCAACGCTACGTATTTACATCGATTCACCAAATGGTATCAATGTAGATGATTGCTCTGAGGTTAGTCACCAAGTAAGTGCCGTAATGGACGTTGAAGATCCAATTTCAGTGGCTTATAACCTTGAAGTGTCTTCACCAGGTTTAGAGAGACCACTGTTCAAAGCAGAGCATTACCAACAATTTATTGGTCACGAGGTAAGCATCGTTTTGAAAATGGCTGTCGGCAACCGTCGTAAATGGAAAGGTGATATCCAATCTATCGAAGGCGAGACAGTGAAAGTATTGGTTGAAGGACAAGAAGAAGAATTCGTCCTGAGCAATATTGCGAAAGCTAACCTGATCCCTAAATTTTAGTTCTCCTAGTGAGAAGAGCTTAAGAGGCTAGATTAATGAACAAAGAAATTTTGGCGGTAGTAGAAGCTGTTTCAAATGAGAAAGCAGTTCCTCGTGAGCGTATTTTTGAAGCGCTTGAAATCGCGCTTGCAACGGCAACAAAAAAGAAAAGCGAATTAGAAATTGAAGTTCGTGTAGAAATTGACCGTAAAACGGGTAATTTCGAAACTTTCCGCCGTTGGGAAGCTGTTGAGGAAGTTGAATTCCCAACAAAAGAAATCTCTATTGAAGCTGCAAAGTACGATGATCCAGAGATCGAACTTGGCGGTTTCATTGAAGATGATATCGAATCAGTAACGTTTGACCGTATTACGACTCAAACGGCTAAGCAAGTTATCGTACAGAAAGTACGTGAAGCAGAACGTGCTCAAATCGTTGAACAGTTTATTGACAACGAAGGCGAGCTCGTAACTGGCGCAGTTAAGAAAGTTAACCGTGACACAGTTATTCTAGACCTAGGTAACAACGCTGAAGCGGTAATCCTTCGTGACGACCAACTTCCTCGTGAAAACTTCCGTCCAGGTGACCGTGTTCGTGGTCTTCTTTACGCAGTTAAACCAGAAGCTCGCGGTTTCCAGCTTTTCGTTACTCGTTCGAAGCCAGAAATGCTAGCTGAACTATTCCGCGTTGAAGTGCCTGAGATTGGTGAAGAGCTAATTGAACTTAAAGGTGCTGCACGTGACGCTGGTTCTCGTGCTAAAATCGCTGTGAAAACAAACGACAAACGTATTGACCCTGTTGGTGCGTGTGTTGGTATGCGTGGTGCACGTGTACAAGCTGTTTCTAATGATCTTGGCGGTGAGCGTATCGATATCGTTCTTTGGGACGATAACCCAGCTCAGTTCGTTATTAACGCAATGGCGCCTGCTGATGTTGCTTCAATCATCGTTGATGAAGATGCACACTCTATGGACATCGCTGTTGAAGCCGATAACCTGGCACAAGCGATTGGCCGTAGCGGTCAAAACGTACGTCTAGCTTCTCAACTAACGGGTTGGGAACTGAATGTAATGACTGTTGCTGATCTAGAGAAGAAGCACCAAGAAGAAGCAGTTGCTTCTATTGAAAACTTCATGAAGCACCTAGACATTGAAGAAGACTTTGCTCAAATGCTTGTTGAAGAAGGCTTCTCTACACTTGAAGAAGTGGCATACGTTCCTGTGAACGAGCTTCTTGAAGTAGACGGTCTAGACGAAGGTATCGTTGAAGAACTACGTAACCGCGCGAAAGACGCACTGACTACTCTAGCGCTAGCGAAAGAAGAGACTTTCGACGGTGTTGAGCCTGCTGAAGACTTACTTGCACTTGAAGGTCTTGAGCGTGAAATGGCTTACAAGCTAGCAGCAAAAGGCGTTGCGACATTGGAAGACCTAGCTGACCAAGGCGTTGATGAACTAGAAGGCATCGAAGACCTAACTGCAGAGCGAGCAGGCGAGCTGATTATGGCTGCGCGTAACATCTGTTGGTTCGGCGACGAAGAATAATTCAGCAAGGAGAGAAAGCGGTATGACACAATTAACAGTTAAAGCACTGAGTGAAGAGATTGGTACGCCAGTTGACCGCTTAATTGAACAACTTGCTGATGCAGGAATGAAGAAAGCAGGGTCGGATCAAGTGACTGATTCAGAGAAGCAAACATTGCTAACGCACCTTAAAAAGGAGCATGGCGATACTTCAGGCGAAACAGAACCGACTCGTTTAACTCTTCAACGCAAGACCCGCAGCACGCTAAGTGTTGCCGCTGGAGGCGGTAAGAGTAAGGATGTTCAAGTAGAGGTACGTAAAAAGCGTACTTACGTGAAGCGCAGCACTATTGAAGATGAAGCGAAACGTGAAGCTGAGGAAGTAGCTAATCGTGAAGTGGAAGAGAAAGCACAACGCGATGCTGAAGAGCAAGCGAAACGTGATGCTGCAGAGAAAGCACAGCGCGAAGCCGAAGAAAAAGTAACACGTGAAGCGGATGCAAAACGTGATTCTGAAGAGAAGGCTCAACGCGCACAAGCTGAAAAGGCTAAAAAAGACATGAATTCAAAAAATGCAGACGCTAACGCACAAGCGAAAAAAGAAGCGGATGAACTTAAAACTCGTCAAGAGCAAGAAGCAACTCGTAAAGCCGAAGCTGAAGCAGCTAAGCTTGTTGAGGAAGCTCGTAAGTTAGCAGAAGAGAACCAAGAACGTTGGTCTGAAGAAGAGAAGAAGAAGAAAGAGCAAGAGAAATCTGCGGATTACCATGTGACTACTTCTACTTATGCTCGTGAAGCAGAAGATGCGGCTGATAAAAAAGATGAGAAAGCTCCTCGTCGTCGCAAGAAGAAACCTGCTCCAGCAGCTCAACCTGGCAACAACCGTGGTGGTCGTAACCAACGTGGTCGTGGCGGTAAAGGTAAGCTTGCTAAACCAACTTCAATGCAGCAAGGCTTTGATAAGTCAGCAACTGTTGCTAAATCTGATGTTGCTATTGGCGAAACTATCGTTGTTTCTGAACTGGCTAGCAAAATGTCAGTTAAAGCAACTGAAGTTATCAAAGTAATGATGAAGATGGGCGCTATGGCGACTATCAACCAAGTGATCGACCAAGAAACAGCACAACTTGTTGCTGAAGAAATGGGTCACAAGGTTATCCTACGTAAAGAAAACGAACTAGAAGAAGCAGTGCTAGCTGACCGTGATAGCGATGCTGTCGCAGAAGGTCGTGCTCCTGTTGTTACTATCATGGGTCACGTTGACCACGGTAAAACTTCTACACTTGATTACATTCGTAAAGCACACGTTGCGTCTGGCGAAGCTGGCGGTATCACACAGCACATTGGTGCTTACCACGTAGATACTGACAACGGCATGATCACGTTCCTTGATACTCCTGGACACGCGGCGTTTACAGCTATGCGTGCTCGTGGTGCTCAAGCGACAGATATCGTTGTACTTGTTGTTGCCGCTGATGATGGCGTAATGCCACAAACAATCGAAGCTATCCAGCACGCGAAAGCGGCAGGTGTTCCTCTGATTGTTGCTGTGAACAAGATCGACAAAGAGGGTGCAAACCCAGACAACGTTAAGAATGAGCTAGCTCAATACGACGTTATCCCTGAAGAATGGGGCGGTGAGAACATCTTCGTTCACATCTCTGCAAAACAGGGTACAAACATCGATGGTCTTCTAGAAGCTATCCTTCTTCAGTCTGAAGTTCTTGAGCTTACAGCGGTTAAAGAAGGCATGGCATCTGGTGTTGTTGTTGAATCTCGTCTTGATAAAGGTCGCGGTCCAGTTGCAACAGTACTAGTACAGTCTGGTACTCTAAACAAAGGCGACATCGTTCTTTGTGGTCAAGAGTACGGCCGTGTTCGTGCAATGCGTGATGAAAACGGTAAAGACATCGAAACTGCAGGTCCATCTATCCCTGTAGAAATTCTAGGTCTTTCTGGCGTTCCTGCTTCAGGTGATGAAGCAACGGTTGTACGCGATGAGCGTAAAGCGCGTGAAGTTGCGAACTACCGTCAAGGTAAATTCCGTGATGTTAAACTAGCTCGCCAACAAAAAGCGAAACTAGAGAACATGTTCGCGAATATGACGGCTGGTGAAGTTGCTGAACTTAACGTTGTACTTAAAGCTGACGTTCAAGGTTCTGTAGAAGCAATTGCTGACTCTCTACTGAAACTGTCAACTGACGAAGTTAAAGTGAACATCGTAGGTTCTGGTGTTGGTGGTATTACGGAAACTGATGCAACTCTTGCAGCCGCTTCTAACGCTATCATCCTTGGTTTCAACGTTCGTGCTGACGCAACTGCGCGTGGTACTGTTCAGAATGAAAACCTAGATCTACGTTACTACTCAATCATTTACCAACTGATCGACGAAGTGAAACAGGCGATGGGCGGTATGCTTGCTCCTGAATTCCGTCAAGAGATCATTGGTCTTGCTCAAGTTCGTGACGTATTTAAGTCGCCTAAACTTGGTGCAATCGCTGGTTGTATCGTTACTGAAGGTACGATTAAACGTAGCAGCCCAATCCGCGTACTTCGCGAAAACGTTGTTATCTACGAAGGTGAACTAGAGTCACTTCGTCGCTTTAAAGATGACGTTCAAGAAGTTAAAAATGGTTACGAGTGTGGTATCGGCGTTAAGAACTACAACGACGTTCGCGTTGGTGACCAGATCGAAGTATTCGAAATTGTTGAAGTTAAACGTACTCTAGACTAATCAGTCAGTACGACTCGACATATTGACTAAGGTTACTAACATTACCTGTAAAGGTAATAAGTAATCGGTTGTTGAATACACCATGGGGGGCTGGTAATTACCAAGCCCCCCATCTTTCTAAGTGAGAAAAGAAAATGTCAAAAGAATTTAGCCGCACACAACGTGTGTCTCAGCAGCTTCAAAAAGAGCTCGCACTTATCCTCCAACGTGAAGTTCGTGACTCACGCATTGGTATGGTAACTATTTCAGATGTCGAAGTGTCTCGTGACCTTGCATACGCAAAAGTGTTCGTGACTTTCCTATGTATCGGTGAGCAAACACCTGAATCATGTCTTGCTGCTCTTAAAGAGCATGAAGTGCCAGTTCGTATGGCTCTTGGCAAGCGTATTCGTCACCGTCTAACACCTGAAGTTCGTTTTACTTACGACAACACATTGGTAGAAGGCATGCGTATGTCTAACCTAGTAAGTGAAGTACTGAACGATGACAAGCGTAAGCAAGAAGAATCTGGCCGCACTGACGAAACTCAGTCTAAGGATGAAGAGTAATGGCTCGCCGTCGTAAAGGTCGCCCTATAAACGGGGTAATTCTATTAGATAAGCCAACAGGCATTTCATCTAATGATGCACTGCAAAAAGTAAAGCGTATTTACTTTGCAGAGAAGGCAGGGCACACCGGTGCTCTGGATCCTCTTGCGACTGGCATGCTGCCAATTTGTCTTGGTGAAGCAACGAAGTTCTCTCAGTTTCTTCTAGATTCTGATAAGCGCTACGTTGTTGTCGCGAAGCTTGGTGAGCGTACCAACACCTCAGATTCTGATGGTGAAGTGGTTGAAACGCGTGAAATCAACGTGACTCAAGAGCAACTTGAACGCTGCATTGCAAGCTTCAAAGGTGAAACCGACCAGATTCCATCAATGTTCTCTGCATTGAAGTATCAAGGTAAGCCTTTGTATGAGTATGCACGTGCAGGTATCGAGGTGCCTCGTGAGTCTCGCAAGATCACTGTGTATTCTATTGAGCTGCTTCGCTTTGAAGGTGATGAAGTTGAGATGGAAGTGCATTGTTCTAAAGGTACTTACATCCGTACAATCACCGACGATCTTGGTGAAATGTTAGGTTGTGGTGCTCACGTGACAATGCTTCGTCGTACTGGTGTTGCAAAGTACCCGTATGAACGCATGGTTACCTTGGAACAGCTGAACGAAATTCTAGAGCAAGCACAAGCGCAAGAGATTGCACCTAAAGAGTTGCTTGATCCATTGCTAATGTCAATGGACACGGCTGTAGAAGATTTACCTGAAGTTAACTTGAATGCGGAACTGACTGATCTTGTTCAGCACGGTATGCCCGTTCAAGTCGCAGGCGCTCCTACTGAAGGTACCGTTCGCATGACAAGCGGTGAAGAAAAGCTGTTTGTTGGTGTTGCTCAAATTGCTGAAGATGGCCGAGTTGCACCGAAACGTTTGGTTGTTTTCAGAGATGAAGAGCCACAAGCGTAGCGCTTAAGTCGAATCAGATAGTAGCTGTTCGTGTTTAAAGCGATCAAATAATTCAGAAAGCGGGCTCTTAAATTAAGTGGCTCGCTTTTTTAGTTTTTAAGGTGTTCGATTGTTATTGCACCAATTCATAAACTTCCCTATAATCCTCGGCTCGCGTAGCGGCTGAATCAGAGATTGGCTGCTACAAATATAAACTTACTCTTATCAGGAGAGATTTATGTCTCTGAATGCAGAAACTAAAGCAGCAATCGTTGCAGAATACGCACAATCTGAAGGCGACACAGGTTCACCAGAAGTACAAGTAGCACTACTTACTGCTTCTATCAACCACCTACAAGGTCACTTCAAAGCGCACAAACACGATCACCACAGCCGTCGTGGTCTATTACGTATGGTTTCTAGCCGTCGTAAGCTTCTTGATTACTTGAAAGGCAAAAACCTTACTCGTTACCAAGACCTAATCAAGCGTCTAGGCCTACGTCGCTAATAGCGATGTCTGCAAAGACAGTTTGAAGAAAAGGAGCATTTATGCTCCTTTTTTTGTGCCCGTAAGAAAATGTTTGGCTGGATGCACAGAATATCATCTGGCTTTTTCTGATAGGAAATATCTCTCCTAATAAAAATAGTTTATACTACGCCCGCCTATGCGTTTTCAACGCTGGGCAATCAACCTCTCAAGACGTTACAGTCACAGATGTCGGCCAATAGGTCGCGACTATTCAAAGGCGGATTTGGTCTTAATTCGGCGTATGAACTCATACAAAGAAGCATCATTCCCAAGTCTCTTTTCACTAGTCGCGATTGGTAATATCTTGAGTCAATCTTCACTTAATCTAAAGTCATGACTTTAGAGCTAAGGATATACAATGTTTGAAAAACCAGTTGTAAAATCGTTCCAGTACGGTAACCACACCGTTACTCTAGAAACGGGCGTAATGGCACGTCAAGCTACTGCTGCTGTAATGGCGACTATGGACGATACATCAGTATTCGTTTCTGTTGTTGCTAAAAAAGAAGCTGTTGCAGGCCAAGATTTCTTCCCTCTAACAGTTAACTACCAAGAGCGTACATACGCTGCGGGTAAAATCCCTGGTGGTTTCTTCAAGCGTGAAGGTCGTCCTTCTGAAGGCGAAACGCTAACAGCTCGTCTGATTGACCGTCCAATTCGTCCACTTTTCCCAAGTGCGTTTAAAAACGAAGTTCAAGTTATCGCTACGGTTGTTTCTATCAACCCTGACGTAAACCCAGACATGATCACTATGATCGCAACGTCTGCTGCACTTGCTATCTCTGGTGCACCATTCAATGGTCCTATCGGTGCTGCACGTGTTGGTCACATCGACGGCGAACTTGTTCTTAACCCATCAAATACTGAGCTTGAAAACTCTAAACTAGACCTAGTTGTGTCTGGTACAGAAGGCGCAGTACTTATGGTTGAATCTGAAGCAGATAACCTATCTGAAGAAGAAATGCTTTCAGCTGTTGTTTATGGTCACGACCAACAACAAGTTGTAATCAAAGCGATCAACGAATTTGCAGCTGAAGTTGCAACTCCATCTTGGAACTGGGAAGCGCCAGCAGTTAACACTGAGCTTAAAGCTAAAGTTGCTGAGCAAGCTGAAACTCGTCTATCTGACGCGTACCAGATCACTGAGAAAATGGCTCGTTACGAGCAAGTTGGCGCAATCAAGAGCGACACTGTTGAAGCTCTAATTGCACAAGACGAAAACCTAGATGAGCGCGAAATCCGCGGCATGCTTGGTTCTCTAGAGAAAAACGTAGTACGTAGCCGCATCATTGCTGGCAACCCACGTATCGATGGCCGTGAAAAAGACATGGTTCGTGCGCTAGACGTACGTACTGGTGTTCTTCCACGTACACACGGTTCTTCTCTATTCACTCGTGGTGAAACTCAAGCACTTGTTACTGCAACGCTTGGTACACAACGTGATGCTCAAATCATCGACAGCCTAATGGGTGAGAAGAAAGACAACTTCCTTCTACACTACAACTTCCCTCCATACTGTGTAGGTGAGACTGGTTTCGTTGGTTCTCCTAAGCGTCGTGAAATTGGTCACGGTAAGCTTGCTAAACGTGGTATCCAAGCAGTAATGCCTTCTGTTGACGAATTCCCATACACAGTTCGCGTTGTATCGGAAATCACAGAATCTAACGGTTCTTCTTCAATGGCTTCTGTATGTGGTACATCTCTAGCACTTATGGATGCTGGTGTTCCAATCAAAGCTTCTGTTGCAGGTATCGCAATGGGTCTTGTTAAAGAAGGCGACGATTTCGTTGTTCTTTCTGACATCCTTGGCGACGAAGATCACCTAGGTGACATGGACTTTAAAGTAGCAGGTACTAACGCTGGTATCACTGCACTTCAAATGGACATCAAGATCGAAGGTATCACTAAAGAGATCATGCAAATTGCTCTTAACCAAGCGCAAGGTGCACGTAAGCACATCCTTTCTGTAATGGATGAAGCTATCTCTGGTGCTCGTGAAGATATCTCTGAATTCGCTCCACGTATCCACACAATGAAAATCAGCTCTGATAAGATCAAAGATGTTATCGGTAAAGGCGGCGCAGTTATCCGTGCTCTTTGTGAAGAAACAGGTACTACAATCGAAATCGAAGACGATGGCACAATCAAGATTGCTGCTACTGAAGGCGCAGCTGCTCAAGAAGCTATCCGTCGTATCGAAGAGATCACTGCTGAAGTTGAAGTTGGCCGCATTTACCAAGGTAAAGTTGCTCGTCTAGCTGACTTCGGTGCATTCGTTACTATCCTTCCAGGTAAAGATGGTCTAGTACACATCTCTCAAATCGCTGACAAGCGTGTTGAGAAAGTGTCTGACTACCTAACTGAAGGTCAAGAAGTTCCTGTTAAGGTTCTTGAAATTGACCGTCAAGGCCGTGTACGTCTGAGCATGAAAGAAGCAGTTGAAACGCCAGCTGAAGGCGAAGCACCTGCAGCTGAGTAATTCTTAGCCTATTAATGGGACTATCGCTTTTTAGTGATTTCTAACCCATTGGTAAAAAAGCATGTTATAAAGGGGAGCATATCGCTCCCCTTTTTTATTGCGGTCATAACAGGAGTAATTATTTGTGAAATGGTTTCAAACCGCGAGTATGTGTTTACTGCTTGTACTAACTGGTTGTGCGACAACATCAGATAACACCTCACGTTGGGTTTATCCACCAATGGCTGTGCCGCTTCAACCAAGTGTTCAGCAAGAAGTGCAAATAGCGCGCCTTAGTCAGTTATTACAGCGCCCAGATTTGAACGATGAAGTTCGAGCTAAAATGTTGTTCGAGCGCGGTAACTACTACGACAGCGTTGGCCTGCGTGATTTAGCACGTCTTGATTTCAATCAGTCTCTTTCATTGAACCCCGCTCAGCCTGATATTTTCAACCTTTTGGGTGTTTACTTTACGCAAGTAGGGGAGTTTGATGCCGCTTATGAATCTTTTGATTCTACGTTAGAGCTTGATCCTGCAAACTCATATGCAGAACGAAATCGCTCTATCGCACTCTACTATGGCGAGCGCTATGACTTAGCCAATGAAGAGATGATGAAGCACTACGCCGATGATCCTAGCGATCCGTTTCGCGCTCTGTGGCTTTACATCATTCAGCATGAACTCACACCAGAACAAGCAAAGCTTGATTTGCAAAAGCGTTACGAGAGCCGTGATGAGCAGTGGGGCTGGGTATTAGTTGCGATCATGCTTGACGATATTACCGAAGAGCAGGCTTTCAAAGCTATCCTTACGGGGACTCGTGACAATACGCTCCTAGCTCAACGTCTGACTGAAACGTACTTCTACCTTGCTAAGCGTCACCACATGAATGGTGATTACGCGAATGCGATCTCTTTGTACAAGTTAGCGGTTTCTTTTAACGTGTATGAATACGTAGAACACCGCTACTCTTTCTTAGAGTTAAGCCGTATCTTCACTACGCTTAAAGCCGAGCATTTAGCGCAAGTTAAGTTGGCTGAGGCCGAAGAAGAAGCTAACGCTAAGTAAGCGATACATTTTGATTCTGAAAAGCCGCTGCCTGTCAGCGGTTTTTTTATGCTCCTTTTTTATAAACGGGGGTCTCGTTTTTGATTGCATTTTATTTAAACAAGATTAAAATAGTTAGCCTTGCTAACTAAATGTAAATTCTGTGGTTGGAAATCTATGCTGGACCAAAATCTAGAAAAAATTGAACGCTTTGCTTCTAAGATATGGCGAACTCAAGTTAATGAAGATCCTATCTGCCAGTTGAGCTTCAATGAGTACGATTATTTGAAGGTCATTCAAGCATCGTTAGAGCCTATTCGACTAACAGACCTCGCTATTGAGATGCAGGTGACAAAACCTTCTGCGACGACTATGGTTCAAAGGCTAGAAAGAAAAGGTCTAGTTGAGCGCAAAGCGTCTCTTGAAGATGCGAGATCAAAGCTGGTGATTTTGACCCAAAAGGCTGAAGTCGGTTTGGAAGAAGAAAGTAAAATCTATCAGGTCATGGCACAGGTACTGGAAAGTCGCTTGTCTGAGCAAGAATCTCACCAGCTGAACCTATTATTAAACAAGGCTTTGAAATAAATAATTTAGATATTTAGTTAGCCTTGTTAACTAGTTTTACGAGTCATATCCCATTGATATGCGACTCACTGAAGAAAGTAGAGTAAGAAATGAGTAACTCAATTAGTCGTCAATTCTGGCGATACACAATTCCTACGGTAGCGGCCATGTTAGTTAATGGCCTTTACCAAGTGGTGGATGGTATTTTCATTGGCCGTTATGTGGGGGCCGATGGACTTGCGGGCATTAACGTCGCGTGGCCTGTTATTGGGTCGATCCTCGGTATTGGTATGCTAGTAGGCGTGGGGACGGGTGCGCTTGTCTCGATCCGTCAAGGCGGAAAAGACACGAAAGGCGCTAAGCAGATCTTAGCAACTGGTCTAACATTGTTGTTGGCGATAACCCCCATTGTTTCTGGATTGTTGTTTCTGTTTGCCGATAACTTCTTGCTTTGGCAGGGTGCTGAAGGGCGAGTGTATGAACTAGGCCTGCAATACTTACATATTCTGATTGGCGCTAGTGTCTTCACTTTAGGCTCTATCGCGATGCCGTTTTTACTGCGTAACGATGACAGTCCTAACTTGGCCACCATACTGATGATTGTCGGTGCGGTGATTAACATTGTATTGGATTACCTATTTATCGCGCAGCTTGGTTGGGAGTTGAAGGGTGCAGCATTGGCAACCGCACTTGCTCAGTTTGTGGTAACGGGTTTGGGGTTGGCTTACTTTTTCTCACGTCGAGCAAACTTACGCTTACGTTGGAATGAACTGAGACTGAAGTTATCGGTGATTCCTGAAATCTTCGCCATTGGTACCTCAAGCTTCTTTATGTACGCTTACGGTTCGATGATGGTGGCGCTGCACAATGCCTTGTTCTCTCAATATGGCGACCAGCTGATGATTGGTGCTTACGCTATTTTGGGCTACATAGTGACGGTTTATTATCTCACGGCGGAAGGTATCGCCAACGGCATGCAGCCATTAGTGAGCTACAATCATGGTGCGCGTAATCAAGCCAATATTCGTAAGTTACTTAAGATTGCGATGGTAAGTTCAGTATTGATCGGTGTCGCGTTTGTATTGCTGCTGAACGCATTTCCAGGTGAGTTCGTTTCTGTGTTTAGTTCAGATGAGCCACAGCTAGTCGAGTACACAGTATTGGGTATCCGATTACACATGTTTGCACTTGCGCTTGATGGCTTCTTGGTGGTAGCGGGTGCTTACTATCAGGCGGTGAACAAGGGCAGTAAGGCGATGTTTGTAACGATAGGTAATATGCTTATCCAGTTACCTTTCTTGTACATTATGCCTAAATTGTACGGTGTGCCGGGGATCTGGATTGCCTATCCTCTGTCTAACATCGCGCTAAGTGTAGTGGTTATGATTATGCTCTATAAAGACGTAAAGAAGCTCGACGATGCGCCGCTAGAAACAGCGACAGCATAGGTCGCCTTTCTTGAACTGAATAAAAAAGGTCTAGCGAATGCTAGACCTTTTTTGTATCTGTTGCTGACAAGTTCAATTCGAGGAACTAGATGTTCTTAACGTCTAAACCCGCAAGCTGATGCCAATAGCCGTTGCATTGGCGGCTTTCAATGGTCTTTGGATTTTTACCTTGTTCGTTCGCTCTGAAGTTATTGATTTCAGAGAAGGTATCGATGCCCAATGGACTTAAGCGAACCACATCAACCAAGTCATGCATACTCGGTAGATCATTGACTAGGTTGTAGCAGTAACCGGATTGAGTTTGAATACCGTTAAGGTTAAAGACTGACTGGCCTTCTTGGCTATCGACCTGTAGGCCGGTAGGGTATTTGATGCAGCAGGTTTCGCAATCGTCTTTGGCTTTGTTTTCTGCGCGAGCGGTAAAGCATCGTGCTGAGTAAGCAAGCGGTAGGTAGCCGTGGCTAAATACTTCTACTTCGAACTTATTACGGATATTAAGCTCTTCGCACTGTGTCATTACGTTGCTTAGCCATTCGCGAGAAAGCTCAACAGGCATACACCAACGTGTCATACCTTGTTTCAAGAACAGGTTCAAAGTACGTGCGTTGTAGGTGTTAACCGCCGGGCCAACCACAAAAGGCACTTTGCTTTCGCTTGCTAATTGAATCGCAGACACGTCGTTGGCTTCAATCGCAAAGTCACCGTTATCAATGTACTTCTTCATGATGTTGACTTCGCTTGGTGCTTCTAGCAATGCCATGGTGGAAAGTACGACTTGTTTACCTGAAGCCGACAGCTCTTTGGCAATATCCATCCAGTGTTTTGCTTTCATCTCACGACGCTTTGAACACACGGCTTCACCTAGATAGATGATATCAGCAGAGCTTGATTTCGCTTGCTCATAGAAGCTTTCAACGTCTTGTTTTGGCCAGAAATAAAGAAGAGGGCCTAATGCGTATTTCATTGAGTTCTCCATTTGGCTCTATTGCCATTTACGGTGATAAGCGCCAAGCGTGGTTTGTGTACCTTCAGATACATTCGCCAGTGTCGCATTCCAAGCTTGTTCCACTCGGTATTGTTCTGGGTTCGCTAAGTAGCGGTCGATAGCTGCGCGCCAAGTACGAGTCACTTGCTCGACATAAGCAGGGCTACGTTGGCGACCTTCAATTTTCACTGAGGCAACGTTGGCAGCAAATAGCTCAGGTAGCATAGACAGTGTGTTGAGGCTGGTTGGCTCTTCAAGTGCGTGATAGCGTTTACGCTCACCATCGATTTCTGCTTCAAAGCGACCTTTACACAGTGTAGGGTAACCCGCGTTTTCGCCGGCTACGTACTTGTCGATAAGAATCTCATTCAAGCGCGACTCTAGGCCTGTTTCTGTTTCTTGCCAGCGAACGTATTTTGCTGGAGAGCAAGCACCAACGGTATTGGGTGATTCGCCGGTCATATATGAAGAGAGGTAACAACGACCTTCTGCCATGATGCACAAGCTACCAAAAGCGAATACTTCAAGGTCAACGTCAGAGGTGATGTTACGAGAAAGCTGTTTGACCTGATGAATCGACAATACGCGAGGCAATACCACACGCTTTACATTGAAGTTCTTGTGGTAGAAGTCGATTGCAGCCGCATTGGTCGCAGAAGCTTGAACCGATAGATGCAATTCTAGTTCTGGATATTTGTTTGCTGCGTACTCAAGCACTGCGATATCAGCAATGATCAGCGCATCAACACCTAGTGCTGCGGCGTTGTCTACGGCATTTGTCCAGCGTTCGAAGCCATTTGGGTGAGCAAAAGTATTTAAGGCAACGTGAATTTTCTTGTTGCGGTCATGCACATATTGCACAGCACGATCGAGCTTTTTACCCGCAAAGTTAAGGCCTGCAAAGTGTCGGGCATTGGTATCGTCTTTGAATCCGATATAGACAGCATCCGCACCACAATCAATAGCGGTTTTCAAAGCAGGTAAGTTACCCGCTGGGCATAAGAGTTCCATTTGCTCACTACCAGTAGAATGAAATTGAAGCGAGTATTTTATGAAGAATTATGAATGACGGAATTGATGTAAGGCAGGTTTAGATGGATAAATCTGCTTTTACTCCGTTTGGGGTACTGACTAGTAAGGCTTTTGTGCTTTCGTGTGGCTTTTGACAGGGTGATAGTTGAATCGTGTACTAGTTCTTATGGCGACGATTTTGGGCAAACAGCTCTTCGACGTCTTGTTTTGGTTGAGGACGATAGAAGTGGAAACCTTGAATGGAGCTACAGTTGAGGTTTGATAGAAGCGTCGCTTGTTCACTGGTTTCGACGCCTTCTGCCACTACGGTTAAATCGAGAGATTTACCAAGGTTGATGATGTTTTCGATTACTGTAATTTGTTTCGGCAGAGTATCGATATCAGAGATAAAAGCGCGGTCAATCTTAAGCTCATCAATTGGGAATCGAGCCAAATAAGACAGAGAAGAGTAGCCCGTACCAAAATCATCGATAGATAAAGCAAAGCCGAGTTTCTTTATAGCGTTAAGCATTTGAAGTGTGTGTTCACTATCACTCATCACCGCGCTTTCTGTCAGCTCAAAAGTAATTGCGCTTGGATCAAGCTCTGTTGAACGGAGTAGCTTTTCAACGTAATCAATCAGTTTCGGGTTACCAAATTGCTCTGGAGACAAGTTGATAGCCACTCTACCTGGCAAGATACCTTGCATCTTCCAGCGCTTAACCGTGGCAAATACTTCACGCATCACTACTCGGCCAAGTTGTTCAATAAGGCCAGCTCGTTCCGCAACTGGGATAAATGCGGCAGGGCTGATGTAGCCTTCTACTGGGTGCTTCCAGCGCACTAACGCTTCTGCACCGTTGATGGTGAAGTCACGCGCATTGACCTTAGGTTGATACCAAACCTCAAGTCCATTCTGTTGCAGTGCTTTTTGCAGCTCTATCTCCAACCACAATCGCATACGCGCTTCTTTGTTCATCTGTTCGTTGAACTTGATCAGGCGGTTACGTCCACGATCTTTCGCTTCATACATTGCGGTGTCTGCATTTTGCAGCAAGATACGTGCGTCTGTGCCATCTTGAGGAAAGCTCACGCTGCCAATCGAGCAGGCTAAGCGCTTACTAAAGTGGTGAAGATCGAAGGGTTGATTGATCAGGGAAATGATCTTTTCAGCGAGCATTTCAGGCGTTCGCTGATGTTCAGGTTCTGGCAGGATAATACCAAACTCATCCCCGCCTAAATGACCAATAACGGCCTGACGAGGTAGTAAACGTTTTAGGCGTGAAGCGACCTCTTTAATCACTTTATCGCCAATGTGATGACCTAGTGAATCATTGATATTCTTAAAGTTATCAATATCTAAGTAGAGCATCACAACTGGCGTATCGTTTTGAATGAACTGCTCAAGACGTTTGGTGAACCCAACTCGGTTGTAGAGCTTGGTCAGTGCATCGATGTAGGCATCTTCACTGTTTGCAGGCGTATACTGCTTTGTGGTCTCTTGTGCATCTTGGATAAGCACAAGCTGAGTGTTACTTCCAAGAATAGTGGTGGAGTCGATGTTGAGTTGAACTTTACGTTCAAAGCCGCATCGGGCACCCGTTAAGCAAACCAAACCAGACTCAGAAATAATAGAACTGAGGTTATTATTGAAGACTGTTTTGGTTTGTTCATCGATGAATAATCGTCCCAACTCTTCGCCAATTAACTCGGTGGTGGAGTTAAAGCCGAGCAAGCGTGCTGCTGCTGGGTTTGATGACAAGATGTAGTCACTTTCAACTAACAGTAATCCGTCAGGGAGTAGGTGAGATAGCTTGTGAAATTTCGCTTCGGATTCTTCTAAAGAACGTGCAAGTACTTGGTTTTCTGATGTGTCGAAGGCATGAAAGACAATGTAGTCGGTTTTGTTGCCATTCGTCAGCGGAGATAGGCTGAAATGAAGGCTGGTATCGAGGTCAGTTTCGTTGAGCGTGACTTCGGCCTCAATCGTTTCACCATTGAATGCACGCTCATAGTAAGGCTTAAGGTGTTGGTAGAATCGCTCACCTAATGTTTGGCGGTCATTCATGCCAGCAAGCTCGGTTTTACTCAAACCAGCAATATCGCAGTAACGCTCATTAACCATAAAATAGTTATGTTGGGCGTCAAGTACCGCAAAAAAGAACGGACTGTTTGCTGTTAGCTGGGTAAACCAATGTTGTAGTTGCTGGGGAGGCATCAAAGTACTACCAATTCTCCAAGAGCTTGAATATTCACTATCGATAAATATTTATTACTTTTTGTGTGGCTATCGATATTTACCTGTGAGTGCAGCGATCCGCTGTAATTCTCATGACCTGAGTTACTATAACTGTGATTTTCAGGATATTAAAGGTCGAGTATCAAACCGAAGTTAATTTGATACATAACAGTAACTGAGATTTCAACATCATCTATGATGCATTCCATATTATTGACAAAGTTACGGATAAGTCACGTGATAAACAAGATTCGCACTCAACTAGTTCAAAATGCCGCATCAATTTTGCGATCTCCAGTCCAGTTATTGCCTAAAACAGTACAAAAAAGAGCCTTATTGGAGGCGCTTAAGAATGTCTTTAAGGAAGCTTTAGAGGACGGTGACTTTGAATTCTTAGAAGACAAGTGGCTTAAAGTCTCAATAAAAGATATGGGGTTAAGTTGGTGTATTAGCTATCAAAATGAGCAACTAGTTGTAGCTGATAACGAGGTTGTTGAAGATGTAAGCTTTAGCGGAAACCTTAACGATCTTGTGCTGATTGCCGGGCGTAAAGAAGACCCAGATACGCTTTTCTTTCAACGTAGACTGTCTATTGAGGGCGATACAGAGCTTGGTTTAGAAGTCAAAAACTTGATGGATAGCGTAGATTTAGACGTATTGCCGACTCCTATGAAAACTTTGTTAAATCAATTAGCTGATTTTGTGCAGAAGGGAGTACAATCCCCAGATACACAAAGTGAGGTAATGAATGCTTATTCGAACTGAAGCACCGGCAGATATACTTGTCATTGATCGTTTATTGAAATCTGTTTTTGAAACAGATGCAGAAGCTAATTTGGTTATGAGCTTGCGTGAGAATAGCCATTTAACGCTATCGCTGGTGGCTTGTTCTGATGAGGGCGAGGTGGTTGGTCACCTGATGTTTAGCCCTATCACTCTCCATGGTGACGATCATAACTGGCAGGGACTTGCGCCTCTCGCAGTGAAAGAAGAGTACCGCAATCAAGGTATTGCCAAATCACTGGTTGAAGACGCATTTTCTACATTGGTAGATTTCGGTTACCCAGCCTGTGTTGTGCTTGGTGATCCTGCTTACTACGGCCGCTTTGGTTTTAAGGCTGCGAGCGAGTTTGGCCTGAGTTGTGTTTGGGATGTACCTGAAGGTGCTTTCCAAGCGATTGAGTTGGTAGAGGGTGTGTTTGCTGGGCATTCTGGTGAGATTGCTTACAGCCCAGAGTTCAACGACTTATAAGCTGATTTACCACGGAATCCGATACAAACTGATTTAGTCTAAATAAAGGAGCTTGATGCTCCTTTATTTTTTGTTAGTATCAGCCCCAATGAGCTCCTTTTCAGTTCGCTCTAAGAAGAGCAATACCAACAAACCTAAGGTTACACCGCTAGATATGTCACAAACACACGCACAATACCTGCAAGAGATGGGCATCAGCCAATGGGAGCTTAGTCACCCAGAGCGTTTGGTTGGCTACGAATCTGAATTGATTCCACTATCGAGCGACTGCAAGTTGCTACTGGTTTCGCCTGAAAAACCTCAGGAAGATCTCGCCGTGATGTTTGAACGCGTACTTAAAAGTATCAAGCTCGACTTATCTCAGGCTTTACACCTTCAACCACAACACTTGTCTGCTGTGGATTTAGGTTCGGTTGAATGGGTATGGTTTGCTGGTTGTGACTCTGCCCATGAACTGAAGGCAAAAACACTTCAATCTCCATTACTGTCTGACATTAACGGTAATAACCAACATCGCCGCGACTTATGGCAACAAATTTGTGCTTATGACTAATCAATTTTTACCCACTTCAGAACAACACCTAGACGCAATTTGGCAAATTGAGCAGACCGCGCATTCTCATCCTTGGTCTGAAAATATGATCCGTGATCTTAATAGTCGTGGAGGCAGCCACCGTGTTTTAAAAGTCGATGGAGAGGTTGTCGGCTATTTCTATGCTCAGAATATTGTCGGTGAGGTTACTTTGCTGACGATAGCGGTTGACCCTAAGCAGCAAGGTAAAGGCTACGGCAAAGCTTTGGTTGAGCACTTTCTCGATATGTGTGAACAAGCTGACGCTGAGAGTGCTTGGCTGGAAGTTCGCGAAAGTAATGTGAATGCTTTTAATCTTTACGAGAAGGCTGGCTTTAATGAAGTCGATCGCCGCCGTAACTATTACCCAACCAAGCAAGGCAACGAAGATGCGATCATTATGAGCTATCTTTTTATGTCGTTTAGTTAGGGCGTGTTACGTCTTTTAGCCGACTAGATAACTAACCACAGAATTAGCCACAAAATAGGGTGTAAACTGACCCTTTAGAAAGTGACTCGCTTTCTGTATAATCCGCACACAGAATTCAAGGGCAAGTATTATCTACTTGCCCTTTTTACGCTTTAGATCAGCAAAGGGCGACTATGTCTTTCCAACAAGAAGTGAGCAAACGTAGAACGTTTGCAATTATCTCTCACCCGGATGCGGGTAAAACCACGATTACTGAAAAAGTTCTTTTATTCGGAAACGCAATTCAAAAAGCGGGTACCGTAAAAGGTCGTGGCTCTAACCAGCACGCTAAATCTGACTGGATGGAGATGGAAAAAGAACGTGGTATTTCGGTAACCACGTCGGTAATGCAATTCCCATACAACGATTGCCTAGTAAACCTACTCGATACTCCAGGACACGAAGATTTCTCGGAAGATACGTACCGTACACTAACAGCGGTTGACTCTTGTTTGATGGTTATCGATGCTGCGAAAGGTGTCGAGGATCGTACTCGTAAATTGATGGAAGTAACGCGTCTACGTGATACTCCAATCGTAACGTTTATGAACAAACTTGACCGTGACGTTCGTGACCCAATGGAAGTGCTTGATGAAGTGGAAAGCGAGCTAGGTATGGCTTGTGCTCCAATCTCATGGCCAATCGGTTGTGGTAAAGAGTTTAAAGGTGTTTATCACATTCATCGTGATGAAACGATCTTGTACGAATCTGGCCATGGCCATGAGATCCAAGAAGTTCGCATCATTAAAGGTTTAGATAACCCTGAACTAGACGAAGCTGTTGGCGAAGATCTGGCGAGCAGTGTTCGTGAAGAGCTTGAATTGGTTATTGGCGCATGTCCTGAGTTTGATCTCGATTTGTTCCTTGCTGGTGAACTAACGCCTGTTTACTTCGGTACAGCATTGGGTAACTTTGGTGTTGACCACATGCTAGATGGTTTGACTAAGTGGGCTCCGGGTCCTCAAACTCGTCAAGCTAACGAGCGTGATGTTGAAGCGACAGAAGAGAAGTTCTCTGGTTTCGTGTTTAAGATCCAAGCAAACATGGATCCAAAGCACCGTGACCGTATCGCATTTATGCGTATCGTTTCGGGTACTTACAACCAAGGTATGAAGATGAATCATGTTCGTACTGGCAAGAACGTAAGTATTTCGGATGCGGTAACTTTCATGGCGGGCGACCGTGCGCGAGCTGAAAAAGCGTATGCTGGTGACATCATTGGCTTGCATAACCATGGCACAATCCAGATTGGTGATACCTTTACTCAAGGCGAAAGCTTGAAGTTCGCTGGTATTCCAAACTTCGCGCCTGAGCTATTCCGTCGTATTCGTCTACGCGATCCACTAAAGCAGAAGCAACTTCTAAAAGGTTTGGTTCAGCTTTCTGAAGAGGGCGCAGTACAAGTATTCCGTCCTATGCAGAACAACGACCTGATCGTTGGTGCGGTTGGTGTACTTCAGTTCGACGTGGTTGTAGCGCGCTTGAAAGCGGAATACAACGTAGAAGCTATCTACGAAGGTGTTAACGTTGCAACAGCTCGCTGGGTTGAATGTGATGACGCGAAGAAACTAGAAGAGTTCAAACGTAAGAACCAAGCTAACCTAGCGTTAGATGGTGGTGATAACCTGTCTTACATCGCACCTACAATGGTGAACTTGAACCTAGCTTCTGAACGTTTCCCTGACGTTCAGTTCCGAGCGACGCGCGAGCACTAATTTCTCCGCGATCTATTCGAGTTAAACAAAAACGTCTATTGTTCTGCAGTAGGCGTTTTTTAATACGTTTTATCTAAGGCTTAGAGGCTGAGGTTAGAGGCTGAGGTTAGAGGCTGAGGTTAGAGGCAATTATGTTCAGTTGGATAAAAGCTTGGATTAAGAAATACGATAAGTGGTGTGAAGAGCTTGGATTAACGCCTGAGAACAAGCGCAGTTGTGTTGCTTATCGTCGTGATCCCCAAGGGAAACAAACAGAGAGTAGGGAAGATGACACAGCAAATAAGTGACTTTCCGCTGTTTGATACTCATTGCCATGCGGATTTTGAGGCTTTTGAGCAAAATATTGTAATTGATCAGGGAGCTACACCTGATCAAAGTATTGATAGCTATCTTAAAGAAGCGAAACAAGCTCAAGTCGAGAAGATTCTTATTCCTTCTATTGGCCAAAGTAACTGGTCGAAGCTCGATAAAATCGCCAAATCTTACCCTAATGTTTACTACGCCTTAGGTTTTCACCCTTACTTTTTAGAGCAAGCCAATGGCGAGCAATTCTCAGAGCTTCGCCAATTACTCTCATCAAAAAACAGTCAATGCGTTGCGATAGGAGAGTGTGGTCTCGACTTTTTTGTCGATGTCGAGCGGGAGAAACAAGAACGCTTTTTCATCCAACAAATGGAGCTAGCGAAGGCATTTGAGCTGCCTTTGATCATCCATGAGAGGAAGTCTTATAACCGACTCATTGAACTATTAAAGCAGCACAAGTTCACTTTTGGTGGGGTGATTCACGGTTTTTCAGGGAGTGAACAGCAAGCTTTGGCGTGGATCAAGCTCGGTTTCTATATTGGTGTCGGTGGAACGATTACTTACCCCAGAGCACAAAAAACACGCACAACCATCGCAAAACTGCCTCTTGAATGCTTGGTATTAGAAACAGATGCACCGGATATGCCCACGTATGGCAATCAAGGAAATGTTAATCATTCCAAACATTTAGTTACGATCTTAAATGAACTTTTTCTGCTTAGAAAAGAGCCAAAGCAATCGGTTGCAGCGCAAATTTGGCAAAATAGCCATCGTGCATTCGGTATATGTGAATAAAATCGAAGGTTTTTGTTTATCGTTTGCGTAAATTGCACTGAGCTTGTGATTTGGTTCACATTTGCGTGTGAATGGTACATGAATCTTGTACGAAAGTGTGAGGACGGCATTACTTTATTAGTGGTCGCATGAGTATAATTGCCTCCGCTTTATAGCCCCATTTTGTAACACGCCAATAAATAACTAATAAGGAAGTCATAAACTATGAGCCTGTTTATGAGCCTCGTCGGAATGGTTGCACTGATTGCAATCGCAGTACTACTATCCGACAACCGCAAAGCAATTAATATCAGAACAGTGGGTGGCGCTTTCGCTATCCAATTCGCACTTGGTGCATTCGTACTTTACATCCCTTGGGGTCGTGATCTACTTGCAGGTTTCTCTGCTGGTGTAGCAAACGTGATCGACTACGGTAAAGATGGTACTGGCTTCCTATTTGGTAGCCTTGTTAACTTCTCAGTTGACGGTATCGGTTTCATCTTTGCATTCCAAGTTCTACCAACACTAATCTTCTTCTCTGCTCTTATCTCTGTACTTTACTACATTGGTGCGATGCAAGTTGTAATCAAGGTTCTTGGTGGTGGTCTTCAGAAAGCTCTAGGTACTTCTCGCGCCGAGTCAATGTCTGCAGCAGCAAACATTTTCGTTGGTCAAACAGAAGCACCTCTAGTAGTTCGTCCATTTGTTCCTAAAATGACTAACTCTGAACTATTCGCAGTAATGTGTGGTGGTTTAGCATCTGTTGCTGGTGGTGTACTAGCGGGTTACGCATCTATGGGTGTACCTCTAGAGTACCTAGTAGCAGCGTCATTCATGGCAGCACCTGGTGGTCTACTATTCGCTAAAATCATCAAGCCTGAAACTGATGAAGTTGACGAGAACTTAGGTTCAGACATCGACGGTGGCGACGACAAGCCTGCTAACGTTATCGATGCAGCTGCTGGCGGTGCGTCAGTTGGTCTACAACTAGCACTTAACGTTGGTGCAATGCTACTAGCATTCATCGGTCTAATCGCTCTTATCAACGGTATCCTAGGTGGCATCGGTGGTTGGTTCGGTATGGAAAACCTAACTCTAGAACTTCTTCTAGGTTGGATCTTCGCACCGTTAGCATTCATCATTGGTGTTCCATGGGAAGAAGCAACTATTGCTGGTTCTTTCATTGGTCAGAAGACAGTTGTTAACGAATTCGTTGCATACCTAAACTTCGTACCATACATCGGTGACAACGCTCAAATCGTTGAAGCGACTGGTCAAGTAATGTCTGTTAAGACTCAAGCAATTATCTCATTCGCTCTATGTGGTTTCGCAAACCTTTCTTCAATTGCGATTCTTCTAGGTGGTCTAGGTGGTATTGCTCCAAACCGTCGTCACGACATCGCACGTATGGGTGTTAAAGCGGTTGTAGCTGGTACTCTATCTAACCTGATGGCAGCAACAATTGCTGGCTTCTTCCTGTCTTTCTAATCAGTTAGAAATCGATATATAGACGCCATAATAATATCGCCCCGTAGCAAGAAATTGCTGCGGGGCTTTTTTGTTTTTGGGCCTAGTGATTTTGAGCATTAGCATGAGTGAATGCTTGGAGTCGAAAATGGGTCTAGAATGTTTTTTTGAGATACAAACCGTTTGCGTTCTAAGGAGCACTACAATTTATTGATGGATACCTATAATGTATAAGCTTAAGGGACAGGATGTCTCTTGTTGGCAAGAAAGTAACTGCTTGGATTTATCTAAAGGTTATTCTTCTGGGATTAAGCCAAACTTAGCGATACGCTATAGATGTTAGACACAACATGACTGATTTGTTGTGCCATAGACCAAACTGGTACTGTGCGGTGACAAGGATTGCAATTGATAGCGAAAGTTATCAAGTCTTCAGGGAACCAAGTCCGTTCATTTGTGACTACTGAGCATTACTAAAATATCCATCTATACTGGATGGGTGGCGAAGTAGTTAACTATTTGAATATATTGATCGGAGATAGAAATGAGCGATTTAAAAGCAGCAGCTCTACGTGCACTTAAACTTATGGACCTAACGACGCTAAATGATGACGATACTACTGAAAAAGTAGTGGCGCTTTGTCATGACGCGAAGACTGCAGTTGGTAACACCGCTGCAATCTGTATTTACCCTCGCTTCATCCCAGCCGCTAAGAAGGCGTTGCGTGAGCAAGGTACTCCAGAAGTACGCATCGCGACTGTAACTAACTTCCCTCATGGTAATGACGACATCGAAATTGCTGTTGCAGAAACGAAAGCAGCGGTAGCGTACGGCGCAGACGAAGTTGACGTAGTATTCCCATACCGTGCTCTTATTGCTGGCAACGAAGAAGTTGGCTTTGAGCTAGTTAAGCAATGTAAAGCCGCTTGTGGTGACATCACGCTTAAAGTGATCATCGAAACTGGTGAGCTAAAAGAAGAAGCACTTATCAAGAAAGCTTCTCAGATCTGTATCGAAGCGGGTGCAGACTTCATCAAAACTTCAACAGGTAAAGTGCCAGTAAACGCGACTCCTGAGTTCGCGCGCATGATGCTTGAAGTTATTCGTGACATGGGCGTGGCTAAAACTGTTGGTTTCAAACCAGCTGGTGGCGTACGTACAGCTGAAGATGCTCAAGCTTACCTAGCAATGGCTGATGAGCTACTAGGCGCTGAGTGGGCAGACAACATGCACTACCGTTTTGGTGCTTCAAGCCTACTGACTAACCTTCTTAATACATTAGAAGTGACAGACGAAACTGCTGATCCAGCAGCATACTAATTTACTCGTCATATTTGACGCCGCAGCGTTGTTGCCTGCGCAAGTTCCTCCTAATCACATAGAGCTTCTATGCTCATAGGAATGAACTTGCTGGCCGCCTAACTGCAACGCCAAATATTTAGAGTATTGATAACAATTAAGTCTGTTTGATGGAGTGGCGTTAAGTCACTCCATATTACCTCTTTCCCTACACACCATACTCACTAGAGTTTGGGAGGCACTAATGTATCTACCTCAAGAAATTATTCGCAGAAAACGTGATAACGAAGTACTGACCACAGAAGAAATTAACTTTTTCATCCAAGGTGTCGCTAAAAACACGGTTTCTGAAGGCCAAATTGCCGCATTCGCAATGGCTATCTTTTTTAATGAAATGACGATGCCAGAACGTATCGCACTAACGTGTGCAATGCGTGATTCAGGCATGGTGATTGACTGGAGCCACATGAATTTTGATGGCCCAATCGTTGATAAACACTCTACTGGTGGTGTTGGCGACGTAACCTCTCTGATGCTTGGCCCTATGGTGGCAGCATGTGGCGGTTTTGTTCCAATGATCTCTGGTCGTGGTTTAGGCCACACTGGCGGTACGCTAGACAAGCTAGAATCTATCCCTGGTTACAACATTACACCAACCAACGATGTGTTTGGTGCCGTAACCAAAGAAGCTGGCGTGGCGATCATCGGCCAAACCGGCGATCTAGCACCGGCTGATAAGCGTGTTTATGCGACTCGTGATATCACAGCAACAGTAGACAACATCTCACTGATCACCGCTTCAATCCTATCTAAGAAACTGGCCGCTGGTCTTGATTCTCTAGTAATGGACGTAAAAGTCGGTTCAGGCGCATTCATGCCAACGTATGAAGCATCTGAAGAGTTAGCAAAATCTATCGTTGCAGTAGCAAACGGTGCCGGCACTAAAACAACAGCAATCCTGACGGACATGAACCAAGTTCTGGCTTCTTCAGCGGGTAACGCAGTTGAAGTCCGTGAAGCGGTTCAGTTCCTAACAGGCGAATACCGTAATCCACGTTTGTTGGAAATAACACTAGCGTCGTGTGCGGAAATGTTGGTACTGGGTAACCTAGCTAAAGATTCCGATGAAGCGCGTGAAAAACTGATGGCAGTACTGGATAACGGTAAAGCAGCAGAGTGCTTCGGCAAGATGGTAGCGGGCCTTGGTGGTCCTGCAGATTTCGTAACGAACTACGATAACTACCTAGAAAAAGCAGAAATTGTTAAACCAGTGTACGCACTCGAAAGCGGTGTAGTATCAGCGATGGATACGCGTGCAATTGGTATGGCTGTAGTTGGTATGGGCGGTGGTCGCCGCGTAGCAACAGACAGCATTGATTACGCAGTCGGTTTTGATAGCTTCATTCGCCTTGGCGAAGTAGCAAGTGACGATAAACCATTAGCAATGATTCATGCTCGCAATGAACAACAGTGGCAAGAAGCTGCGACGGCATTACAAAATGCAATCACTGTGGGCGGAGAATATACAGCAACGCCAGACGTTTACCGTCAGATTCGTTCTGAAGACGTGTAAATAACAGGTATCGGTATACCTCGTGTATACCGATAAACAGAGTTCTGGTGCAAAGAGCAATAAGTTGGTGAAGAAAATGAAAAGAGCATTTATTTTAGTTTTAGATTCATTCGGTATCGGTGAAACAGCGGATGCTGACACATTCGGCGATGTAGGTTCGGATACAATGGGTCACATTGCTGACCATTGTGATCAAGGCCTTGCAGACAACGCGGATCGTAAAGGTCCACTAACGCTGCCAAACCTGTCTAAGCTTGGTTTAGCTATGGCTCACAAAGAGTCTACAGGTCGCTTTGCTCCAGGTATGGACGCAGACGCTGAGATCATTGGCGCTTACGGTCATGCTGCTGAGCTGTCTTCTGGTAAAGACACGCCATCAGGTCACTGGGAAATCGCAGGTGTACCGGTATTGTTTGACTGGGGCTACTTCACCGACAAAGAGAACAGCTTTCCAAAAGAACTGACTGATCGCATCCTTGAGCGTGCTGGTCTATCTGACTTCTTAGGTAACTGCCACTCATCGGGTACAGAAATCCTAGACAATCTAGGTGAAGAACACATGAAGACTGGCCTGCCAATCTTCTACACTTCTGCAGACTCTGTTTTCCAGATCGCTTGTCATGAAGAGACATTCGGTCTACAAAACCTATTAGATCTTTGTCAGATTGCTCGTGAAGAGCTAGCTGACTACAACATTGGTCGTGTTATCGCTCGTCCGTTTATTGGTGCTGGTAAAGGTCAATTCGAACGTACTGGTAACCGTCGTGACCTTTCTGTTGAGCCACCAGCGGCGACGGTACTTCAGAAACTGGTTGATGAGAAGGGCGGCAACGTTCACTCAATCGGTAAAATCTCTGACATCTACGCAGGTTGTGGTATCACTCAGAAAACCAAAGCAACAGGTATTCCAGCGCTATTTGAAGCAACTAAAGAAGCGATCACTGAAGCGGGCGACAACACTATCGTGTTCACTAACTTCGTTGATTTCGACTCAGCATACGGCCACCGTCGTGATGTTGCTGGTTACGCAGCTGCGCTTGAGTACTTTGATGGCCGCATCAATGAAATCATCGATATGATGAAAGAAGATGACGTGCTTATCCTAACTGCAGACCACGGTTGTGACCCAACATGGCCGGGTTCAGACCATACTCGTGAACATATCCCTGTGATTATTTACGGTAATAAGGTTCCAGCAGGCTCTCTAGGCCGTCGTGATAGCTTCGCTGATATCGGTCAAAGCTTAGCGTCATACTTTGGCACATCGCCAATGGGATACGGTACAAGCTTTCTGTAATGGTTAACTAAGAGAGAGGGAAACCTCTCTCTTCTTTTTTGTTTTGAGATTAAGGATATTTTCAATGGCTACTCCACATATTAATGCTGAAATGGGTGATTTCGCTGACGTAGTTCTAATGCCAGGCGATCCGCTACGTGCTAAATACATCGCTGAAACCTTCTTAGAAGAAGTGGTTCAGGTGTGTGATGTTCGTAATATGTTTGGTTACACGGGTACTTACAAAGGTCGTAAGGTTTCGGTTATGGGGCACGGTATGGGCATTCCATCTTGTTCTATTTACGCGACTGAGCTGGTCAAAGACTTTGGTGTGAAAAAGATCATTCGTGTCGGCAGTTGTGGTGCAGTGAGTGAAGATATCAAAGTGCGTGATGTGGTGATTGGCATGGGCGCGTGTACTGACTCAAAAGTGAACCGTATTCGCTTTAAAGGTCATGACTTCGCGGCTATCGCAGATTACAAAATGGTGCGTGCGGCAGAAGATGCAGCAAAAGCGCGTGGTGTAGACGTAAAAGTGGGTAACCTGTTCTCGGCAGAGTTGTTCTACACGCCAGATCCAGAAATGTTTGAGGTGATGGATAAGTACGGCATTGTTGGCGTTGAGATGGAAGCAGCAGGTATCTACGGTGTGTGTGCTGAATACGGCGCAAAAGCTCTGACTATTTGTACTGTTTCTGATCACATCAAAACTGGTGAGCAAACCACATCAGATGAGCGTCAAACGACCTTCAACGACATGATGGTTATCGCACTAGACTCTGTGCTGCTTGGTGACCAAGAATAATCATTTTTCTATAGTTTGATAAGCTAACAGATAACAAAAAGCCCCGTTGCTGCCTGAGCGTCGGGGCTTTTTATTGGTAATGATGTATTACTGAGCGCTATTTCTTGGATTCTGAAGGCTGTGTGATTTCAATCGAAATAATTCACCTTGCCTAATCCGAGGTTTTTATTTCGTGATTCCAAGAGCGCAAGTTTCCAAGATTCCAAGATTCCAAGATTCTATGACAAAGCTTATGAGTTTGCATTCTTAAGCAGCAAGTTCTCACCAGACTTTGTTTTTCTTCTACGAATGAGCATGACAAACAGCACGCCACTGACAAACCCCATCAACACCATGCCGATCATGTAGCGATCACTTTTACGATAATGGTGATCAGAAATCGCCGTCATCTTACCCGTTTCAAAGGTCACACGAATGAATCCAATGATCGCTTTCTCTGGAGAGTAGATAGGTTCAACTAATTGCTGTCTGCCGATACTTGCTGTTGAAAGTGGCGTATCTAAGCCTAGAACTTCGCGTACTGAGAGTGCTTTTTCACTCGAAGCCAGTCGAATCCCCTCTGCATCGTATATCGTGGTATCGAATACCAAGCGATCCTGAGACAGCTGATTGGTGAGATCAAGCAGTTGCTCTTGGTCTTGTTGTGTGATCGCTTTACTGGCAGAGAGTGATGCCTGAGAGATAAGCAATTTAGTCAGCGTTTCTAGCTGCTTTGCTTGGATCTTCTCGTTACCTTTACTGATCACGACTGTATTTTTAATCGTTACAACGAACATAGTAGCCAGCAAAATGAGGGCTAGCATTCGTAAAGCGTTACGTATTGAGAACAATGATTCATTCATGTTTCACGAAGCCTGAAATAAACAAATGTTATGATTAAGACATATTGAGACTTGCGTTTTCAAATTGCAATAGGTTAACGTTTAGCATAGTTAATTAGGAATCATACACATGGACGCTCAGAAATATCTGCCGATAAAAAGGCATACGACATTATTAACTCGACTCCCCGAGACTCGTTTCGCTTCTCAACTCGCTAAAGCCAAAGCCAACTGGATTGTATTCGGTGAGTATCTATCACCACAATCATTCGATGACATCGATTTTTTCACAGGCACTTACAACACCATTCTTGATACGTGGAAGGTAGGGCATTATGAAGTGGCTTTGATGTCAGGCAACCTAACACCAGCACACGAAGAAATCCTACAGGCCTTAAAGCTTGATTATGCTTGCCTTAGCGAGGTCCCAGACCTATCTAAGCCAGGTTTGATTGTAATGGATATGGATTCCACAGCGATTCAAATTGAATGTATCGATGAGATTGCAAAGCTAGCTGGAGTGGGGGAATTAGTCTCTGAAATCACAGAGCGAGCAATGCAAGGTGAGCTCGACTTTGAACAGAGCCTACGCCAACGAGTAGGCGCACTGAAAGGTGCGGATGAATCTATTTTGGAGCAAGTGCGTCAATCATTGCCATTCATGCCAGACTTGGTTGAGCTAGTGAATACTCTGAATAAGCTTGGTTGGAAGACGGCAATTGCTTCAGGTGGCTTTACTTACTTCTCTGACTATCTGAAAGATACGCTTGATCTTGACCACGCTCAGTCAAACACGCTTGAAATCATCAATGGTAAATTGACGGGTGAAGTCTTAGGCGATGTTGTTTCGGCGCAGACTAAAGCGGATATCTTGGTAGAGTTGGCTGAAGAGTACGAATTGGAACTGCATAACACTGTTGCCGTTGGTGATGGTGCTAATGACTTGGTTATGATGGGTTCTGCAGGTTTAGGCATCGCCTACCATGCGAAACCAAAAGTAGAGCAACAAGCTCAAACTGCTGTGCGTTATGCCGGTTTAGGCGGGGTACTTTGCATCTTGTCGGGTGTGTTAGCTAAGCAGCAAAAAATCAGCTGGCAAGCGAAGCCTTAGTCATATTTAAGACGGTATAACGGATACAAAAAAGCAGGCTATCAGCCTGCTTTTTTCTATTTCATGTTCAAGTTAAGACGCCGCTGTAGGTTAGCGAGTCAGCTCCAAGCGAATCAACACTTCATCGGTAATATCTTCTATCTCACCATAACCAATAAAAGCTGTGACCTCATTTTCTAGCTTCTTAGCTTGGTGCATGCTGATGCGTGAGAGCTCTTCTAAATCAGACTGGAATAAACTCGTTAGCGGATTAAAAATAGGTGCAGTAGTGACTCGTAGTACATACACGTCACCTAAATGCTGAGCTTTCTTGATGAATAAGATGCGTTCCTTTGCCGAGGCGAAGTCTTTGACCAACTTCGTGTGTACGGATTGGATCTTGTCGCCAAACTTAACCGCAGCAATATAGACATCATGGTGTTTAGGCTCAGCACCTTCAATTCTTTTCAGTGGTTCAGCCAACAGTGAGTTAGAGTGGCCTTTGAAAATAGGTTCGAGTGAGAACTTTTGGTTGTGGCCAAGTTTAGCGAGCAGTGCTAAGTGTTTATTCAGCGGAAAGTTTACGCCAATGATCTTACAACGCAGTGTTGAGCCCGGTTTATCGATGAATATTGGGTTGCTGACCATCTTGCTCAGCAAAATGTTGTGTAGAGACTCGAGCAGAGAGTGTGTTGGCAGTATCTCTTTCTTCTTAATCAACTTGCTTTGGTTTTGATCGATAAGCCCATTGAGAAAGGCGATAGTACGCATTGTCTTCGTGTTCTCGGCGATAACCAACTGCACGTTGCGACCATTCGGGCTGACTCGAATCACGTGGTAAGGCACGGTGCTTAATGGCAGGTTTTTGTCGTAGAGCTGCAGTTCATTGAAGTTTACTAATACCGGGTCATTAATCTTGAGTACCATCGGATGCTCAAGAGCAATGCTGAGTCCACGTTTTGAGATATCTAAGGTATGTCCGTTAGCCGCGGCGCCATCTTGTGAGGTGAGCTGTAACGGTGACTTAAATTGATACCTCGGTTCTTTACGACGAGTTTGAGAGTCGAAGTAGATACTTTGAATATTCCCCACTACAGAACGCGGGTGACGGAAGCGGTTCAGTTCACTGCTTGGAATGCGCGGTTTTTCACTCAATAGATAGTCAGCCGCACTTTCGTGATCGCCAATCTCTTGCAAAATTCCACAATGCGTCAGTTGTGCTGAGCTTTGAGCTAACGTATCCGAGTGCTTGGCTAAGGCTTGTCGCTCGGTGTCTGAAAGTTCGAACACCGAGAACTTGAACGCCTTCCAGCTTTTACGTTTACCACCGATGTGCCAAAACAACTGTCTTTGCTCTCGAGAGGCTTCAGGAAGCATCATTGAGTAGAACAAGGTCTTGTCTTGATGCTCATGAGTAAACGAGTAAATAACGTTACTGGTTCCCTTTACGCCAGGTTTAGCCAGCAAGTTCATTCGTTGTTCGTTGAACAGGGTACCCAGTGCTTGTTGGTTTCGCTCATCGTGCCAGTATTGCCACAGCGGATGGTTGTTATCCGTCAGTAGGGCAAGCTTTAGTTCACTGCCGCTAAAGAAAAGAGGAAGATTACAGGTGTGCTTGAGATAGGTGTGTTCGATACCTCGAGTACGAGTTCGAATGATTCTATCTTGATTCTCATGGCTGGTTTTCTTGCTTGAGCTATTCAAAGATTCATCAAGCAAGCGGGCTACAATATTGTTATTGCTTACCTTGATGGTTCTTAAAAATTTGACGGCGTTATTCTCGTAAGACTCATCAATGCCCAGAACGCGGAATTCGACCGCTTGGTAAACATCGTTTTCTTGCGACTTTTCGATAAGCTCTGTGAACTTAACGCTGATGATCTCACCGAGGTTGTACTTAAAGGCGCTCGGTACCTTGAATTTTGCACCCGACGGGGAAATATCAACCGTCACACCGTGTAGGCTTTGGCCTTTAGATGTGGTGATCTCAACCTGTGAGCTAATTTTGAGTCTGTTTTCTTGACGCTTTAAGTCGTAACCGAGGTTAATGGCTTCCGCTTCATACGGGCTATTAGCGTTAGTGAGATCTTGATTATGTTGAGACGAGGTTTTAACGATATTACGAAGTGGCTGAGTTCGCGGAGTCATCACTAACTCCCACGCGCCCTCTGTATAGCCTTTAAACTTTTTAGTACCACGTTGATACGCGTTCAAAGCAATATCATCAAGCCAGTGTTTACGACCATCTAACGTAAATTGACGACATTCAGTGTCAATACGTCCGCGTAAATCAATGCTCTTTGTGCACGGAGCCATGATACGATTCAATTCCATTTTAACAAGCAGCTTTAGAGACGGCGATTCGCCTTCTGTCATTTGAGAAAGAAGGAATTCAAAGTCCTCAGCGTGGTAGGCCGGGATAAGTCGTTCTGCTACAGATAGAATTTCAGATTGCTGCATACTTTTCTTGTTAGAATGGACGGTGCATTATTGTTATCGACAAGTTGTATTTGATCTTTAGGTATTCGTGGCCCCACTGCAACTTTTATTTTCATGCGTACGGTCAACAGGGTCACAAAATAGCAACATTTCCAGTTACCAAGCAAATTATTGAGGTTTTATGGCTAAGGCAAAGCGAGCTTATGTGTGTAATGACTGTGGTGCTGACTTTCCACGTTGGCAGGGGCAGTGCAATGCATGTGGTGCTTGGAACACGATTACAGAAGTTAGGCTAGCGGCTTCACCTCAAGTTGCGCGTAATGAACGACTCAGTGGTGGTTACGCGGGTGGGGCAACAGAATCGAGCGTTCAGACATTATCGGAAATTAACCTGCAAGAAGTTCCGCGCTTTAGCAGTGGTTTCAAAGAACTCGACCGCGTACTCGGTGGTGGTGTCGTACCTGGCGCTGCGATTCTGATTGGTGGTAACCCTGGTGCCGGTAAATCAACGCTGTTGTTGCAGACCATGTGTCAGCTCTCTTCTCAGTTGCCAACACTTTATGTCACTGGTGAAGAATCACTGCAACAAGTCGCGATGCGTGCTTCTCGACTCGGTTTACCGAAAGAACATCTCAAAATGCTCTCTGAAACCAATGTTGATAAGATCTGTCAGATTGCCGAAAAAGAGCAACCTAAAATCATGGTTATCGACTCAATCCAAGTTATGCATGTCGCTGATGTTCAATCGTCTCCGGGCAGTGTGGCGCAGGTGCGCGAATCGGCAACCGCATTAACGCGCTATGCGAAACAGAACAACGTTGCGGTGTTCTTAGTGGGACACGTAACTAAAGACGGCACATTAGCGGGGCCAAAAGTACTGGAACACATTATTGATTGCTCTGTGTTGTTGGATGGCGGAACGGATAGTCGTTTTAGAACCCTGCGTAGCCATAAAAACCGTTTTGGTGCCGTAAATGAGCTTGGTGTTTTTGCGATGACAGGCCAAGGACTAAAAGAAGTCAGCAACCCATCGGCTATTTTCTTGTCTCGCGGTGAAGAAGAAACCTCGGGCAGTTCGGTCATGGTTGTGTGGGAAGGGACACGTCCACTTCTTGTTGAAATCCAAGCGCTGGTGGACTATTCCCAGCTAGCTAATCCACGTCGTGTTGCTGTTGGTCTAGAACAAAATAGGCTTTCACTGTTATTAGCCGTGCTGCATAAACATGGCGGCTTACAAATGGCTGACCAAGATGTGTTTGTGAATGTCGTCGGTGGTGTTAAAGTAACCGAAACCAGTGCCGATCTCGCATTGGTGATGGCACTACTTTCTAGTTTCAGAGACCGCGCATTACCAAAAGATGTGGTGGTTTTTGGCGAAGTAGGCCTAGCGGGTGAGATTCGACCTGTACCGAGCGGGCAAGAGCGCTTAAATGAGGCATTTAAACATGGCTTTAAGAGAGCGATTGTTCCGGCGGCCAACATGCCAAAAGGGGGCATTCCAGGAATGCAGATCCATGGTGTGAAAAAATTATCAGAAGCAATTAATGCTTTTGATGAGTTGTAATTGAGCTCACTTCAGCTACTCTATACAGCAGAAATTCAGTCTAACTTAAACGCTATTTTCGCTTTAAGTTAGCACTAAACTTAACAATCATTTAGATTGTTTCTACAGATTGCCTTTTTCTATATGTTAGAAAAAGGCAAAGTTTTTTAGTCCCAAATGCATGCAAAGCTATCAGTCCTCACAGATTGTGATATACTCTGCGCGCATTTTATATCCTATTAACAGAGTAAGACAATGGCAGATTTATCGAAATACAGAAACATTGGTATTTTCGCGCACGTTGATGCGGGTAAAACAACTACCACTGAGCGTATCCTTAAGCTAACTGGTCAGATCCACAAGACTGGTGAAGTACATGATGGCGAATCAACTACTGACTTCATGGAACAGGAAGCTGAGCGCGGAATTACTATCCAATCAGCAGCTGTAAGCTGTTTCTGGAACGGTCACCGTCTAAACGTTATCGATACTCCTGGACACGTTGACTTCACAGTTGAAGTATACCGTTCTCTTAAAGTACTTGATGGCGGTATCGGTGTATTCTGTGGTTCTGGTGGTGTTGAACCACAATCAGAAACTAACTGGCGCTACGCTAACGAATCAGAAGTATCTCGTCTGATCTTCGTTAACAAACTAGACCGTATGGGTGCAGATTTCTACAACGTTGTTGACCAAGTTAAAAACGTTCTAGGTGCAACTCCTCTAGTTATGGTTCTACCAATCGGCCGCGAAGATGAATTCGTGGGTGTTGTAGACCTTCTAAGCCGTAAAGCATACGTTTGGGATGACACTGGTCTTCCTGAAAACTACGAAATTCTGGATGTTCCTGCGGACATGGTAGACGACGTAGAGCAATACCGTGAAGAGCTAATCGAAACTGCTGTAGAGCAAGACGATGACCTAATGGAAGCTTACATGGAAGGTGAAGAGCCTTCTATCGAAGACATCAAGCGTTGTATCCGTAAAGGTACTCGTGACCTAGCGTTCTTCCCAACTTACTGTGGTTCTGCATTCAAGAACAAGGGTGTTCAAATCATTCTTGACGCTGTTGTAGATTACCTACCTTCTCCAACTGAAGTTGATCCTCAACCTCTAATGGACGAGAACGGTGAAGAAACTGGCAACCACGCTATCGTTTCTACTGAAGAAACGTTTAAAGCGCTTGCATTCAAAATCATGGATGACCGTTTCGGTGCTCTAACTTTCGTTCGTATTTACTCTGGTAAATTGAACAAAGGCGACACGATTCTTAACTCATTCACAGGTAAAACTGAGCGTGTTGGCCGTATGGTTGAGATGCAAGCTGATGACCGTAACGAACTAACTAGCGCACAAGCTGGTGACATCATTGCGATCGTTGGTATGAAGAACGTGCAAACAGGTCACACTCTATGTGATCCTAAAGATCAAGTAACGCTTGAGCCAATGGTATTCCCAACTCCAGTAATCTCTATCGCTGTATCTCCAAAAGATAAAGGCGGTTCTGAGAAAATGGGTATCGCTATCGGTAAAATGGTTGCAGAAGATCCATCTTTCCAAGTTGAAACTGACGAAGAAACTGGCGAAACTATCCTGAAAGGTATGGGTGAGCTTCACCTAGACATCAAGGTAGATATCCTTAAGCGTACTTACGGCGTTGACCTAACAGTTGGTGCTCCTCAAGTTGCTTACCGTGAAACTATCACTCAAGCAATTGAAGATAGCTACACGCATAAGAAACAGTCTGGTGGTTCTGGTCAATTCGGTAAGATCGATTACCGTATCAAGCCTGGCGAACCTGGTTCTGGCTTTACGTTCTCTTCAAAAGTTGTTGGCGGTAACGTACCTAAAGAATTCTGGCCTGCTGTTGAGAAAGGCTTTGGTGGCATGATGGAAAACGGCGTACTAGCTGGCTTCCCTACGCTAGACGTTGAAGTTGAACTTTACGATGGTGGTTTCCACGCAGTCGATTCATCTGCAATCGCATTTGAAATCGCAGCTAAAGGTGCATTCCGTCAATCTATGCCTAAAGCTGGCGCGCAACTTCTTGAGCCAATCATGAACGTTGACGTATTTACTCCAGAAGATCACGTTGGTGATGTTATCGGTGACCTTAACCGTCGTCGTGGCATGATCAAAGATCAACAAGCTGGCGTAACTGGCGTTCGTATTAAAGCTGACGTACCACTTTCAGAAATGTTTGGTTACATCGGTCACCTGCGTACAATTACTTCAGGCCGTGGCCAATTCTCTATGGAATTCGCACAGTACTCTCCATGTCCAATGAACGTGGCAGAAGAAGTAATCGCTAAAGTTAAAGCAGAAAAAGAAGCTGGTAAGTAATTAGCTCTTTTCTAAATTAACTAAAAAAGCCCCGCAAGTGAAAGCTTGCGGGGCTTTTTGTTGCTTGTAATATACTGCGAGATGCGAGATGCGAGATGCGAGATGCGAGATGCGAGATGCGAGATGCGAGATGCGAGATGCGAGATGCGAGATGCGAGATGCGAGATGCGAGATGCGAGATGCGAGATGCGAGATGCGAGATGTGAGATGTGATGTGGCCCCGTACTAAGTGAATACGGGACAAATTTAGATAGAGCTAAAAAGAGAGGGACTAGCGTTTCAAATCAATGTAAATCTGCTCTACTTTGGTACGAGCCCAGTCTGTTTTACGCAAAAACTTTAAGCTAGATTTAATGCTTGGGTCTTTTTTGAAACAGTTGATGTTCACCATGTAACTCAATTCTTCCCAACCGTAATGTTCAACCAATTCTGTCAGTAGCTTCTGTAGAGTGATACCGTGAAGTGGATTATTGTCTTGTGTCATGAGATGTTCTCGCCATTGATTTGAGCTCAGTATACCAGTTTCGCTTTATGAATTATCAGACCATTTCAGCTCGTAATCTGTCTCGATAATAGAAAGTTCTTCTCGACCTTTATTTCCAAACAACTGAACCTGACTTTGCATCCAAGCTTCAAAGCGTTTGATTTTCTCACGATGAAAGTATCCAGCTGGCGCACATAGGAAGTAATTGTATTTGGGCTTAAGTGCGATGTTACCTATCCGTACCAGCTTCTTTTCCTGCAAATACCGATAAACCAAGCTGTGCTTAACCAGTGCGACACCTTGAACGGATAACGCGCCTTCTAAAACAAAATGCGAACCATCAAATTGCAGTGATGAGCGTCCTGCCTTTGCTCCAACAACATCTAACCATAGATTCCAATCCATATCAGGCCAGCGGTCTTCAATTAGCTCAGCTTTGTGTAGATCGTCGATGTCATAAATACCATGCTTCTCTTGGTAGATAGGGTGGCAGACAGGGTAAACCACTTCGTCCATTAACCAACGCGATTCAATGTTTGGATAATTACCATGACCATATCGAACGCAGACATCGACATTAGAGTCTTCAAACGTCACTAGTTTGTTGGTCGGTTCAATCAACATGGATAGATCAGGGTGGCGATCGCGAAAATCACCAATTCTAGGTACCAACCAGTGTTGGGCAAATGATGGCACGGTCGAAATAGACAGTTGAGTGGGGTTTGGGTCTTGGTTAATTCGCCTCACACCATCTTGAATGTGGGCAAAGCCTTTCTTAGCTTGCAGGTAAAGCACTTCACCTTCATGAGTGAGTACTATTTTTCGGTGCTGACGAATAAACAAGTCTGCACCTAACCACTCTTCAAGTTGACGAATTTGTTGGCTGACGGCAGCTGCCGTGACAAACAGCTTTTCAGCCGCAAGTTTAAAACTGCCAGTTTCAGCCGCAGTGTAAAAATAGTAGATCCCTTGGAATGGTGGGGTGCGTTCTCTCACATTAGTTTTCCTTAACTGAATGTCAGTATCTATCGTTTGTCGATGTTGCTCTGTTGGTCAATTATTGTCCATAACAAAGCGAAAGATCAACAGGAGAAAGGCTATGAACACGATAACAGCGACATCAAGGGCTAACCAATTATTCTTATCATCGTTATCAGTTAAGAAATTCTATTCTAACTTTGAGCGTTATCTTCAGAATCGTAGAACCAGACAACAGCTGTCTGAGTTACCAGAGTATTTATTGAGAGATGTCGGGATTACGCAGAATCAAGTCGATAAAGAACTGAAGAAATCGTTTTGGGAGTGAGTCAGGGCAACGTAGCTTTTACTCAACATAGCTTTGTCGGCGAGGAAGAGTTACGTTGCTATTCTGTATTTAGTTATTGGGGAACTGTTTATTTCAGGAGCTGATAGGCAGAGCTAGTTCTCCAATACCTCGTTTACTTCTTCATGTAACCAATGAGTAAACGCTGTCACTCGCTCTTTTCTTGGAGAGCTAGGATCAAAGCATAGGTTGACCTGAACACCGGGCGTCATCCCAATATTGAATGGCTTAACGAGTAGACCGCGTTCGATAAAATCACCAGCCAAGCTATCCGTAGCAAGGCAGACCCCATGTCCAGCCATGACAGTCGTTAACCCCATATCAAAGGTACCTACTTTCATCCACTGCATCGCTTTGCCTTGAGTGGATATGTTGGCTTGTTTGAACCACTCTTCCCAAGGGAAGCATCCGCTATTAAATTGAATTAACCAACATTTGAGTAATTGTTCTGGTGACGTGAACTTTAAATAGTTGGCCAGTTCAGGTGAACAAAAAGGATAGATGGGTTCGTTGATTAGCATCTCAAGACTCAAGCCTTCCTCAACACAAAGGTCTTCACCTTGTCGAATAGCGACGTCAATTTCTCCATGCTTTAAGTTTGGTGTGTCGCAGCCTGTAAGGATCTTGATTGGAATCTCAGGGTGTTTGACTGAGAATTTCCAAAGCCTCGGCAGCAGCCAGCGGGAAGCAAATGAAGGAGGGCTGCTAACAACAAGAACGCCTTGAAGGGGCTCTGATTGGATCTTATTTAATCCTACGATTACCTCTTCGAACCCGTCCGAGACATGCTTAAAAAGGGTACGTCCTTCTTGTGTTAAGGCCATTACGCGTCCTTTACGAATAAAAAGCTTACATCCAAGCTGTTCCTCTAGCTGGCGGATCTTTTGGCTGACGGCTGCTTGGCTAACAAACAGTTCTTCTGCTGCCTTGCTGTAGCTGCTCAAGCGAGCTGCGACTTCGAAGTAACGAAGTCCGGAAAGGTGGCGCAGTCTATTGTCCATAACTTCTTCTTATAGTTCTTGTTAGGAATGGTTGTTCGCTTATCGAACAGGTTGTTTTCATAATAGCGACAAGTAAACAAGGAATACAAGAGAGATAAAATGAAAACAATAACCTGTTGGGTCGGCAGATTTGTTAATCAGATGCTTAAAGTTGATGATAAAACCAAGATGAGTAAGACGGCTAAATCGAGACAAGTTATTAGTTTGGAATCGCTTAGCAGTCGAATGAGGGAGGACATCGGTCTGGACAATGGGAGCAATGATGCGGCTGATTACACTAAATACCTATAAGTTGAGCTTACAAAAAAAGGAGCCGTACTGGCTCCTTCTCGATTTTGATTACTCTTCCCAAACTACCAATTTATCTTTCGGCCAGTTATGACCGACTTCATGGTATTTCTGCTCAAGGATATGTCGCTTTATCTTGAGAGTTGGAGTAAGAACACCATTATCGATGCTCCATGGTTCCTTAATCATCAGTACGCCTTTGATCTTCTCATGCGAAGCTAACTGTTCGTTCATTTTTTCAATGACGCGTTTGCTTGTTCTTTCGTAACGAGCCCGATCAAAATTAGGGAAGTCATGCGGTACCACGAGCAGGATAGGGCCAGGCAAGCCTAAGCCTATCAAACACATCATTTCTACACGACTGTACTCAAACAGTTTATTTTCGATGGGTACAGGAGCGACAAACTTGCCTTTCGCGGTTTTAAAGGTATCTTTCTTACGCCCACGAATCGTTAAATAGCCTTCGCTGTCAACATCACCAATATCACCCGTATGAAGCCAACCTTCTGAGTTAAAAGATTCTTGAGTTGCAATGTCATTTTTGTAATAACCAGAGAACATGCCTTTGCTTCGAACTAAAATCTCTTCGTCTTCTGCAATTTTGAGTTCGATGCCTGGACCAGCATTACCTACAGTGCCAATTTTGTCTGCTCTAAACGGGTGGTTAATCGTGCTGTAGGCGAAAGACTCAGTCATTCCCCAAGCTTCGGTAATGTGTAGGCCAACACTCTCATACCATGCAAGTAGAGCTGGTGATACCGGAGCTGAGCCACAGCCAAGAACGCGAGCTTGGTCTAACCCCAGACCATCAGCCAGTTTCTTCTTAATGAGGTTATTCACGAACGGAATTTTAAGTAAGAAGTTCAGTTTTTTCTGTGGAAGTTTATCTTGGATTCGTTGTTGGAATAGAGTCCATAAACGAGGAACTGAAATAAACAAAGTTGGACGATGCATTTTTACATCATCAATAAATGTGTCTAAAGATTCAGGGAAAGCAGTAACCACCCCACCCATCACTGAAGAACCAAAGATGTACACTCGTTCGGTTATATGGGCAAGCGGCAGGTAAGAAAACAGGCGATCGCCAGGTTGGATACCAATGTGATCGATTAACCTCTGAACTGACCATGTAAAGGCACCATACGTGAGCATTGCGCCTTTCGGTAACCCAGACGTACCCGAAGTATAAACAAGCGACATCAGCTTATCATCGTGATGCTGAGGTCTTTTGGTTGAGGGTTCATGTGTTTCGATAAGTTGCTCAAAAGTGTGCTGGCACTTAGCGGCAGTATCGTAGGGTAACGAGATACTAATTAGACTCGGATTATCATCGAGTACTTTTTGAGTGGCTTTAGGATCATCAAGCTTACCGGCAATTACAATTTTACTTTCACTGTGTTCAATACAGTATTGAATAGTGTCTGCCCCCGCTGTTGGAAAGATTGGGACGCTGACAAAATCTCCTAACATCATGGCAAGATCACAGATAAACCACTCTGCACAGTTTTTTGAAACGAGAGCGACTCGATCGCCGGGTTGGGCTCCGAATCCTTCTAATGCTGACGCCAGTTTTAGTGCTTTGTCGGCCACTTCTTTATAAGTAAATTCAACAAATTGGCGGTTGATGATTTGTTTTAAATAGACTTCATCTGGGCGTTCTTCTGCCCATTTTAAAATCATGTCATTGGGTGTAGGGAGAGCTGTTGCTTTTTCTTGGCTAAACTCGTTAGGCTGAATCATTGTCTAACTCCATGTTTTTCGCTAAGTTATTTTTGTTAAAATCATGTTAAATGTACCATGGTTTTTTCTTTTAGGGAGTAAAATTAGCGTTTTCTGTTATCCGTGCAGGCACGTCTGTAACTTGCGGGTGTTACTCCGGTCCTTTTCTTAAAGATTCTTGAAAAATACGACACATCCTTGTATCCACATTGGTAAGAAATAACAGCTATTTTTGATTCGGTATCGGCTTCGATTAACTTTTTGGCTAACAGGATTCGTTTATCGCACACAAAGTCTCTAAAACTTACCCCAAAGTGTAGATGAAACTTCTTAGAAAAGTAGGTTGTTGAACAATGACACTTTTCTGCGATTTCTGTTTCTCTGATTTCTTTGTTGATGTTGTCCATAACAAAGTTAACGACTTCAGAGGTAAACAACTTTGCAGGTAATTGATTGTTGTTGTTTGTATCTCGGTCGAGATCAAAGTGAGGCTCGAAGATATGTTGCGTTTTACGTTGTAGTTCTTCGAACTTACTGGTCAGATGTTTACTGTTTGTTTCGATAATAAAAAATATATTCTTATGATTTCGAACGATATTAGGTAACGGGTCTGAGCAAATAATGACTATTCTTTTATTTAGGTTCTCGCAAATAGATAAAGCCATTGTAAGTAGTTGAAGTTTATCTGTCTTATTCAATATAAAAAACACCAGTCTGACATCTAAGTTACTGATTATAGATATATCTTGTCCAAAGTTTTTAATAGAAAAGTAGTGGCTTATTTTATTGATAATAACAGCATTAAAATCACTGTCTTTATCTGTTAATAAGGGCGTTATTACTTCCATATAAATACCAACTCTATTTCATATTAAAATGAAGGTGTAAAAATAGAACAATTACGTTGCGTAATAATTAGATTAGAAGTACCACAAAAAAGTGCAAGTAAATGGCAAAAAAATCCTAACCGAATATATCTCTCACCTCTAGATTTAGTTTACAGGTAAACAAAGCCTGATACGCAAATCAAGGAGAGGTTCTCATGGATAAGTTTTTGAATAATTGTAAAGAATTCATGAAAGATGAAGAAGGGTTGACTGTAATCGAGTATGTAATCGGTGCAGCTTTACTGGTATTAGGTTTGACAACCGTATTTTCTGGTTTAGGGACTACACTGGCAGCTAAACTGAATACAATCGTTAATGGTTTATGATCTAAAAGGAGTGAGGCAGCAAAGAGGGCTTACTTCGGTTGCCTACATTATCGCTGCAGCCTTACTTGTTATTGCTATAGGGTTGGTTTTTTCTGGGATGGCAGCAGCCTTACTGAGTAAAATCCAGAGCATTTTTTCGAATGTATGAATGAAATATATGATTAATGAGCCTTCAGTTTTTTGGGCATTGCTAATTGCAGTTTCGGTATACGATGTTGAGAAACATCGTATACCAAACAAAATATTGATACTGTTTTTGTTTGTGTACTTCTTATCAATGTTTAACCGCAATTACTCCTTTGATGTTTTCTTAATGTCCTTCGTTGGATTCGTAGTGTTTTTTTGTTTTGGATTACTCTTATATTTTTTAAGAGCTATGTCTGCAGGAGATGTGAAGTTATTGGGTATTGTGGGGATGTATCTCGGGTGGGGACAGTTACTTGGTGCGTCGTACTTTATCTTACTTTCTGCTGGAGTTATCGGGACTTTCTACCTGCTATATAACTTTTCCAACTCGAACAATCTTAGTATCAAAGGCTATTTTGAAAATAAGCTAATTGTGCTTGGTGGAGTAGCACCTGTATTAGATGAAAGTGCGAGTTTTCACGCTAGGTATTCAAATAAGGTGACGATGCCTTTTGCACCCTCTGTTGTCATGGGATTGGCGATGTATAGCTACTTTACTTAAATCTGTTGTTGGTTAGCTTTGTGGAGATGAATAATATATGGATATTATAGGGCGTACTGCTCCAACAACTTTGAAGCCTCAAATTTCAGCCCCAGCCGTTCCTACATCTATTGATATGCTGGGTGTTCCTGAAGTTGTTATAGAAAACCTTGTGTTGAAGCACCTGTCAGCCTACCCCAAGTCGGATGTTTTAGAGCTTTCTAACTATTTGTGTGTTGTGACACATATTGTTGAAAGTGCGTTGGCTGTGTTGAGAACAAAGTCATTGATTGAAGTTTTTCAACCAACCTCTAACCTTTCTCTCTCATCTGCATCTCATAGTCACGTTCGCTATTCCCTTTCTGAGAAAGGACTTGAAGAAGCTGATCTTGCCTTTAAACGTGATGCTTATTTAGGGCCTGCCCCCGTTTCACTTACTCAATATAGTGATGTGGTAAAGCAGCAGGATCTAAGAGCAGAGCTAGTGACTCGGCCACATGTCGAAGCAGCACTGAATGATGTATATGGTGTCGACAAAATGATTTCGGTATTGGGGCCAGCAATCAATTCGGGACGAGCTTTGTTGCTGTATGGGCATGCGGGGACGGGTAAAACATTTGTAGCTTCACGTATTGTCAATGCGCTGCATACGTCTGTTTTCATTCCTTATGCCGTTTATGCATTAGGCAACATCATTAAAGTGTTTTCTGCACAACATCATAAACCGTTAGATAACAACGGCAGCGATAAACGTATTTCCCTCAAAGATCAATACGACAAGCGCTGGCTTAATTGTGAAAGGCCAAATATCCAGGTGGGTGGAGAGCTCACTATGGATATGCTTGAAGTTAATCATTCTGAGAACAGTCGTGTCTGGTTAGCTCCAGTGCAAATGATGGCGAATAATGGGATTTTTATCATTGATGACCTTGGCCGACAGCCCATGCCTGTGGATGCGCTTCTTAACCGTTGGATTGTACCGATGGAATATTCCTTCGATTATTTATCGCTACCTAACGGCCAGCAAATCACGATGCCGTTTGTTCTAACGCTTGCCTTTTCTACCAATCTAAATCCCAAGAAAATAAGCGACCCTGCATTTTTACGTCGTTTAGGTTACAAAATTGAATTCAAGCCGCTGAGTCAGCGAGATTATGAAGCTTTATGGATGAGCGTCGTCGCTGAAAAAGAGATGGAGCTTCAAGATGGTTTCTTTGAGCGTTTGTCTCAAATGCACACGCTTCTTAAGGTGCCACTTTTCCCTTGTTTACCGAAAGATCTCGTTGGTATAAGCAAAGACATTCTTTCGTTTGAGCAACTCCCACCTGTTATCACATTCGATATTCTTTCCATGGCATGGGAAGTCTATTTTACCTCTGATGGACACGAGGAAGAGAATAATGAATAAGAGTCAAGTTTTCCTACTGTTTTTACTGTCCGTAGTATTCGGCTTAGCGGCTGTATTTTTTGCTAAGCAGTGGATGGATGATCAAGTTCAGCCAACCGTTGAAGTTGAAACGGTCGAGCGTCGCCCCGTTGTTGTCGCATCACAAGAAATTGAAGCCGGAACCATTATCGAGGATCAGTTTTTAACCACCAGGTTGATGGAAGTTGACTGGATTAATGAAAATAACTATTCGGATAAAGCGGACCTGATTGGCAAGGTTGTTGCTAATACTATCTATGCCGGAGAGGTGCTTCACAAGTTACGATTTACTGTACCAGGAGAAGGGTCAACACTTGCCGCTCTTATCCCTGAAAATAAACGTGCGGTAACGATACGTGTTGATGATGTTATTGGTGTGGCGGGGTTCTTATTACCGGGTAATAAGGTTGATATTCTCAATACCATTTCTTACGGAAAAAATTCTGCAGCGACTCAAACGGTTCTTAAAGATATTAAGGTTTTGGCTGTAGACCAAACAGCTAAAACGAAAGAAAACAGTCCGATTATTGTACGAGCGGTAACTCTTGAGATGACGCCGAAAGAGGCCGAGAAACTTCTCACGGCTAAAAGCAAAGGCAGCATTCAGCTGACTTTGAGAAACCCACACGAAGTAGAGAAAAAAGTGGTTCGTCGATATGTGCCTAGACCAAGTGTCACCATTATCAAAGGTACAGAAACATCTAATGTGCGCGTCAAGGATTGAGGTGAAATATGAAAATATTAATTGCGTGTGTTTTGAGCCTGATTTGTTTTTCGACGGCCAGTGTTGCGGCATTACAGACAGGAAAAACAGTCACGGTTCCACATCATAAATCTACGCATGTGGTGCTGTCGGGAAAAGCGGCGAAGGTTTCTCTTGGTGATCCTGAAGTCTTAGATATTGTAATTTTAAAGTCAAATGAACTGTTTTTAATTGGTAAAAAATTAGGTGCGACAAACCTGATGGCTTGGGATTCACGAGGTCAGTTGATCGAGTCTATTAACATCGAGGTTACTCATGATCTTAATAGCCTCAAAGCTAAATTGTATGAGTTTCTTCCGGATGAAACTATTGAAGTGCACAGTGCGCAGAATCGCTTATTGTTGAGTGGCCAGGTCAGTAACCAGCAACAAATGAATGTGGCGATGAGAATCGCGGAAACTTATTCATCGGGGCAAACCGCCGATAAATCTAATGAAAGTGGCAGTGAGCAAGCCGATGCGACAGGTGTTATCAACCTGATGTCTATAGGTGGTGCGCAACAGGTTATGTTAGAGGTGACGGTTGCCGAGGTTCAAAGAAGCTTAGTGAGAAAGTTTGATGCGAACTTCCATTTTTTCCAAACCAGTGGATCTGACTTTTCTTGGGGGGCGTCCTCTGTACCTGCCGGAGTATTAGGGGCTACGCCTATCTTCAATATTCCTACGTCGACGGACTACGGCATATTAGGGTCTTTCATTGATAGTAATACTCTGTTTACTTTCGCATTGGACGTAGCAAAACAAAACGGGGTCGCTAAGGTATTGGCTGAACCGAACTTAACCGCATTAAGTGGTTCTAAGGCTGAGTTTTTAGCCGGTGGTGAATTTCCTATCCCTGTGCCAGACGAAGATGGCATTACCATAGAATACAAAGAATACGGTGTAGGGCTTAAATTTATACCGACGGTACTCAGTGATAAGAAAATCAATTTAAATCTAGCCGTTGATGTTAGTGAGATAGCCAATACCAGCTCATTAACCATTGACCCGGGTACCACCAATGCCACTTATTTTATCCCACCTATTACTCGGCGTAGTGCGTCATCAACACTGGAGCTAGCTGATGGGCAAACTATTGGTATTGCGGGGTTGTTGAGTGAAAATGTTAGGGACATCAGTAACAAGATGCCAGGTTTTGGAGATGTGCCGATTTTAGGCCAACTTTTTAACAGTCAAGAGTACATATCTGGAGAAACTGAATTAGTAATCTTAGTAACTCCAAGGTTGGCAAAGCCTATTGATAGAAGCAAAGTGACCTTACCCACAGATGCTTTTGTTGACCCTAATGACTTGGAATATTACTTATTGGGTCGAGGCGCTTACATAGCTGAACCGTCTGAATCTGATTCAGAGCAATCTCAAGCGTCACAGGATATATCACCGACTGATGGTGGTAGCGAAGGCTCATTTGGGCATGATTTATAAGGGGATAGATATGACTAAAATAATGATGATCTTTCTCGCTATGTTATTAGTTGGCTGTGCGAACGATGCTCGTTTAGGGCACTCGGTAGCACTAGTGAAAACAGAGCAAACGTATAACCCTAATGCTACCCAAGAGAATTTACTCGAAGTACCTGATGGTACAGGGGAGCGGATGCAGACTGGTTACGACAAATATGTTGGCAGAGGTGAAAACGATCTGTCCGGAAGTAGTAGCCAGATCTTAGAAGATTTTAACTAAATCTGGAGGTACTCATATGTTGTATCGAGTATCACAAAGCCCGAAAAAACAGCAAGGCTTAGTTGCGGTGATGATTACTGCTGCTTTGTTGGTTTTTTTAGCTGTCTCAGCGTTAGCTGTAGACATAAACCATATGGTTGTGAATAAAACGCGCTTACAAAATGCAGTTGATTCTGCAACGTTGGCTGCTGCAACCATATTAGACAATAGTAAAGATAAAAACGCAGTAGACGCGGAGGTAGGCACGGCACTCAATGCCATGGCGGCTTCAACAGGGAACCAAGAAATTGATTTCTCGACCGCTTCTATAAGTATTGATTATTCGAATGATCCGCAGGATTTTACAGGCACGGCGACGTTTAATTCAACTGATGATGTGTATGTGCGTGTTCGCGTGGATGCACTAGAGATGGATGAATTCTTTATTCAACTGTTTGGTCTTGAAAAAGTGGTATCGGCAAGTGCTGTTGCAGGTCCCAGCTCAGGCCTCGCTTATAATAATGTTGTACCCATTGGAGTGTGTATTGGTGATGGCACCTCCGATAACGATATTTCTCCAGAAGACGGCTTTCATGATGAAACTGGTGAAGAGATAACCAGTGTGTTTGGTTATGAGATAGGGACTGTTCATGCCTTGAAGGTGGGAGACAGTAGCTTATCTGAAATGGGTAATGGTAATTATCACCTGTTGGACTTTGGTTCTGGTGGTAACACAATCAAAGAAGGCTTAGGTGGTAGTTATGATCAGCCAGTTAAAATTGGCGAAGATATCACAACCAAACCAGGTGGTACGGTTGGTCCTACAGGTGATGGTTTGAATACTCGTTTTGGTGATTATGGCGGTGGATTATCGGCATCCGATTACCCATCAGATTATGTGACTACAGAACCTACCAATGAAATCACGATTGATGCCAATACCGGAGAAATCACTTTCGATGAGAGCTACGATTACGCTCAATATGAATCAGATACCAACGCCTGTATAGCAAGTGGTGGTTCTGGGTGCGCATCTAATGGTGTTGCTTGGCGTCGTATTTTACCTATACCTATGGTGGACTGCTCGGGTAAAAGTGGCGGCTCTACCGACTTTACAGTGAATAAAATTGGCTGCTTTTTCTTGTTGCAAAGAGCACCAACTAACAACTCAGGTACACCCGCCGTTTTTGGTGAGTTTATCCACTCTTGCAGTGTCACTGGTGGCTCTGGTAGTAATCAGTCGACAACCGAAGGAGCTTACAAGATTGTTTTGTATAAGGATCCTGATAGTGGGGAGTCGTGATTATGATGCTATCTAATAAACATCAACGTGGTTTTGCTGCTGTAGAGATGGTCATTGCAACCCCTGTATTACTGTTTTTTTTGGGTTTGGTGATCGAGCTTGGCAATGTTCTGATTCACTACAATGTTATCTCTAAGTCTGTACAAAATGGCGCACGATATGCTGTTAGTGAGGTTTACGATACAAAAGGTGGCACTATTGCACCAACTTTAGAGATTCAAAATGTGGTGGTTTATGGTCAGAGCAGCGTTGGGACAGCAGTATTGTCTACATTGACGACTGCAGATGTAACAGTAACACCACCCTCTATTGACAGTTATGTGCGAGTCAGCGTGACATATGACTATGTGCCGTTGTTTTTATCTATTCCTTTATCTGCCACAAGTTTTTCTATTCCGTTAAGTGTCACTTCAGTGATGAGGGTACTGTGATGAAAAGGTTTAACAGGCGTATTAAAGGGCTTGCCATCATTGAATTTACCATTGTCTCGGGGTTTGTTTTTTTGTTGTTGTTTCTCATTTTAGCGTTAGGTGCGTATGTATTTTCGCTGCAAATGGTCAACGAAGCGACTAGGAAGGCAGCTAGGTTAGCGACGGTATGCTCCGTTCTTGATAGAGACAATATTGCGGGAATGGTGGTGGATGATATTCCTCTTGTTGGGTTTACTAATGCGAATTTAGAAGTGGCTTACTTAGACGCGAGCGGTAGTGAAATTACGTCTGGTTACGAGACTAACCCTGGATTTGGCACTATTAAATTTGTGCGTTCTAGGGCTACGGGTTATGGCATTCAGTTAATCAGTAACCTAAGCTTTCTAGGAGAGAATGGATTTCTTGCAGCCCCTGCGTTTGAGACAATACTACCAGCTGAAAGCTTGGGGGTAGTGAGGGCTGAAGCTGGCACTGACATCAAGAGTCGGTGCCCATAAGCGGTTATTTAAAGGAGATGAATGTATGGGGGAAGCGATCAAAATAACGCCTAATGAAAACGATAAAGATATGACGCGTTTAAGAACGAACCTAAAGGTTTGGTTAGTCTATAGCACTGACGCCTTTCATTCACATATGAGTCAAGAGCTAAAAAAATGCCGAAATGTTCATGTAACGTCATTTTCTCTTGGAGCAATGAGTGAAGAATACTTAAAAAGTGCAGATGTTCCAGAGCTTATTTTCGTTGAAGCTAATGGGAACTGGGCGCAAAAAATGGTTGAGTTGCAAGGGTATGATTTGTCTTTAGAAGACAAGGATTTGTCTTTAGTTGTACTAGGTGATGAAAGTGATAATGGGTCACTAAAAATCGCACTTCGCTTAGGGGCATCAGATTTTTTGTCTCACCATGTGACTCTATCGGACTTACTTCCATTATTGAAGAAAACCGCTTCCGAAAAACTTGAGAACTCCAGTTACGGGGAGTTTATCTTGTTTTTGAATACCAAAGGAGGGATGGGAGCAACCACCTTGGCGTTGAATACTGCCATTGAGATAGCTATTCAACACCCTAACGAAGTTCTTTTACTCGATATCGACCTTCAATTTGGCGTGATTCCAGATTATTTGAACATAGCACCGACTTATAGTGTTTCGGATGCGATCAACAGTTCTAATGACTTGGATGAAATGTCTTTGGGCTCTTTGGTAAATAAACACGAATCAGGCCTCCATGTTCTAAGCTTTAAACATGAAAATAACGCTGATGACTTCGAGCAGGCTCAGAAAATTGGCAGATTACTTCCAATTCTGCGTCGTTTTTACCCTTATGTGATCATTGATCTGTCTAGAGGCTTAGATCACGTATTTGCATCAGCAATATCACCTGCGACGAAAGTACTTTTGGTTTTGCAACAGAGCTTAGTGTCAGTAAAAAACACAAGTCGATTAATTAAATCTCTGAAATTTGAGTACGGCATACAAAGCGATTCAATAGAGGTCATTCTCAACCGTTATGAAAAGCGACATTCAATTAAGTTGAAAGACATTGAGCAAGCAGTGGGCAACCACGACATACACCTTATGCCAAATGATTTTAAAGTCGCGCTAGAGAGTGCCAACTTGGGGCAGCCGTTAGTTCAGTCGAGAAAAAAAAGCTCTATTACTCGCTCTATCATCGACTTATCTCATGTTCTTTCACCACCAGAGCAGGAAGAGAAAGGGTGGCTGAAAAAGTTGTTTTCATAATGGGTTGATGAAAAGTAAACACGAGGGATTGTGATGTTCTTTAAACGGAAAAATGTAAATCCAGAGTTTGAAAAAAAAGTAGAACAGATTTCGCATGATTCAGAAGATGCCAATCCTGTTGAAGGTTTATCAAGTGTTGAGACGTCTAGTCATACTCGGATAGAAGCGAGTGTTGAAAAAGAGAAGGCGATTGACGAGGCTCGAAAAGTACTGGAGCAAGAATTATCAATCAAACACTTCTTTCATAAGCAGCTGCTTGAAACCCTAGATTTAGGATTACTTTCGAGTTTGGAGAAGGAGCGCGCTAAGCTCGACTTACACGAAGCTATCGTTCAGTTGATGGCTGATGATGGTAGTCATGCACTCAGCGCAGAAGGACGTAAACGGGTTATCAAACAGATAGAAGATGAAGTTTTTGGCCTTGGTCCGTTGGAGCCCTTATTAGCTGATCAAACTGTATCGGATATATTAGTCAACGGCCCAAAAAGTGTTTACGTTGAGCGAAGGGGTAAACTCGAAAAAACGCCCTATACTTTTCTTGATGACCGCCATTTAAGAAACATTATTGATCGTATCGTCAGTCAGGTTGGTCGTCGTATAGATGAAGCATCACCTATGGTAGATGCCCGCTTAGTTGATGGTTCCCGTGTGAATGCGATTATCCCGCCTCTCGCACTCGATGGCCCTTCAGTTTCGATTCGTCGTTTTGCCGTCGATCGTTTGACGATGGATAACTTAATTGGTTACGACTCAGTCTCGCCTCAGATGGCTAAATTTGTAGAGGCTGCGGTGAAAGGTGAGCTGAATATCTTGATTTCAGGAGGGACGGGGTCAGGGAAAACAACCACACTGAATATCTTTTCTGGTTTCATTCCGCGAGACCAAAGAATTATTACCATAGAAGACTCGGCAGAATTACAACTGCAACAACCACATGTCATTCGCCTAGAAACCCGTCCTGCGAACCTAGAAGGGAAGGGAGAAATCAGCCAGCGCGAATTGGTTAAAAATACCTTGCGTATGCGACCTGATCGAATCGTGGTTGGGGAGGTTCGTGGTAGCGAAGCCGTTGACATGCTAGCGGCGATGAATACCGGTCATGATGGATCTCTTGCTACCATTCACGCGAATACCCCTCGTGATGCCTTAAGTCGTGTCGAAAACATGTTCTCGATGGCAGGGTGGAACATATCAACCAAAAATTTACGAGCTCAAATTGCTTCGGCTATCCACCTTGTTGTTCAAATGGAACGCCAAGAAGATGGTAAGCGTCGTATGGTGAGTATCCAAGAGATTAACGGCATGGAAGGTGAGGTGATTACGATGTCGGAAATATTCCGTTTTCAACGGAAAGGTATTGATGAAGATGGCAATATTATCGGTTATTTCACGGCAACAGGGGTTGTGCCCCAATACCATGACCAGTTAGTCAAACGTGGACTCGACCTGCCTTTCGAGCTCTTTAGTGAGACCAAAGGTTAAGGAGGGAATATGGATAATGTAAGCGTTTCATTAGCCCTATTGTTTATCGCAGTACTGTTTATTTCTCAGGCGTTGTTGTTACCTGCTGCGGGCAAGAAAGCGAAACATAAAGAGTTGTCTCGCCGCTTAAAAGAGACACAACGTAATATCGATGCAGAGAGTTTGTCATTACTCAAAGAACACTATAACAAAGAACTGTCCCCGCTAGATCGTAAGCTCATCGTTATCTCTTTTTTCGGTGGTTTGAAAAAAATGTTGGAACTAGCCGGTATGAAAGTGGCGTTAAGCCGGTTCTTACTTATTGTTTCTCTTTGCGCTGTATTGCTCTCATTGATATCGATAATGACCAACCAAGTATGGTTCATCAGTGTGGGGGCGTTCATTTTTGTTTGGGTTATCGCCTATCTATTTGTGCAAAATCGAGTGACTTACAGAATGGCTCGATTTGAGGAACAACTTCCTGAGGCTTTGGATATTATTCGACGCGCATTGCAAGCAGGACAACCGCTCGTCCAATCATTCAATGAAGTTGGCGAAGAACTTCCAGATCCAATCGGTATTGAATTTAAAAATACCTATAACTTACTTAACTATGGTTATGACTTACGCTTAGCGATTCTACAGATGACAGAACGAGTACCAACCGTCTCAATGCTGGCATTTTCTAGTGCCGTAATGTTGCAAAAAGAGACTGGGGGTAACCTATCTGAAAACCTGCAAAAGGTATCTGAAGTACTTAGAGCGCGTTTTAAACTGGAAAGGAAAGTCAGAACGCTCTCTGCTGAAAGTCGTTTATCCGCATGGATCTTAACGTTATCCCCATTTGGTTTGTTCTTCGCCTTAAGGGTCGCTAGTCCCGAGTATATCGAGCCACTCTATAAAGATCCCCGTGGCCTATCCATGGTGAGTGTCGGTATTGTTCTTTTGGCTATCGGAGCCTTGTGGATTAAAAAGATCATTAGCATAGAGATTTAACCTATGGAATTACTAAATATTGAAGTTTGGAAGCAGATGTTAGCAGAGTTTGGGATCAGCTCTCAGATGGTTATCTATTCGATGATTTTGCTTACAACAGTCTTGTTAACACTAACTCTTGGATTTCTATTTTTAGGAGCTCGTTCTCCTTTGGACAAGAAACTGAGACAGATATCAGAAGACGGGGCACCGACTGGCCGAAAACCATACGACTTCTCCAATACGTTAGAGTCATTAAGCCCTTTTATAAGTAAAGGTAATAAAAAAGATAATGAAACTTACTCGGAAAAGTTGATGCATGCCGGGTTCCATGAGAAGAGCTCGTTATCGGTTTTCTATGCGTTGAAGGTTTTATCTAGCTTGATAGGTATCGTCGCTGCTTTTATGGTTTATTACATAGCGTTGGGTGGAGACTACAATAATTTACTTATCATGACCTGTGTTTTTCTTGGCACATTCACACCTAATATTATTCTAAGTAAGCTGCAAAAAGAGCGTCAGAAAAAAATAAGAAACGGTGTCCCTGATGCACTAGATCTTCTTGTTGTATGTACTGAATCTGGGCTTGGTTTTAATGCGGCTCTTGGTCGTGTTGCATCAGAGCTCTATGTCTCTCAGCCGGAGCTCGCGGATGAACTAGAGACTGTATTTGCTAAAATCCAAGCGGGCGTCACTATGCCTGATGCGCTTAGGCAACTTATCGAACGAACCGGTTTAGTGGAATTGGAAGGCTTGGTTTCTTTGCTTTCTCATGCATCGAGAATGGGTGGAAGCTTAGCGCAAACGCTCCGTGACTATACTGAAGATTTTAGAGATAAGCGACAGCAAGCCGCTGAAGAAATTGCGGCGAAAATACCGACTAAAATGTTATTCCCTATGTTGATATTTATTTGGCCTTGCTTTTTCATTGTCGCACTTGGCCCTGGACTCTTGATCGTAATGGACGCATTAACTGCGCCGGGAGCAAGTTTATGATGTTATACAATAAGTTTCTTCTACTACTATTGCCAATTTTGCTACTTGGTTGTGCTTCTTCCGATGAGCCAACCAATCAATTTGATGCAGAATTGTATTCCGGCAAACCAATCGATACTTTGACTAGTGATGATCCACCGCTTAATGAAAAAGAAGCGATCATGCGCGGTGACATTGCTTTGCGTGACAATAATATAGACTTGGCGTTGTATGAATATATACGCTCTTTGTCTTTCCCTGAAAAAGAGTTTCACGATAAAACGTTGTTCACTATTGGCCAAATACATTCGTCTCGCGGTAATTATGCGTTGGCCGAAAGAGCTTACCTTGCAGCGCTAGATTTTAACCCCGCCCACACTGAAGTGTTGGAGCAGTTAGGCGTTCTATACACCAAACAACGTCGCACAGATGAAGGACGTAGTTATTTCTTTAAAGCGATTAATTCAGACCAAGTTCGTTTAAAAAGCAGTGAAACTATCCAAAACTACCAAGCATTGAACCAAAGTGAAGTGGCCAGTTTGAAGGTCGATAGTATGTCTCCAGCGCTAGCTTATATGGGGATTGGCGTACTGGAAGATGTTGACGGAAAGCATCAGATCGCACAAGAGTACTTTAAAAAATCACTGACGATAGACAAAAGTTCAGTCAAAGCTTTGTTGAATATGGGCTACTCCCACTACATGTACGGTAACTACAAGGAAGCGTATCAATACACGCGTTCAGCCTTAGAGTTAGAACCGAATAATGAAAAAGCTCAGAATAATTTGGCGCTTATTTATTTAGCCTCTGGGGATATTAAAAAAGCAACCAACGTATTTATGAGACATATGGAAGCGCCGGAAGCGTTGAATAATGTCGGCTACTTCTTGATATTACAAGGAAAGCCCGATCAGGCTGTTCCTTATCTACAGCAAGCTATCGATAAGAAATCATCTTACTACAAAGTAGCGAATGAAAATTTAAATAGAGCGTTATCAGAAGTGAGAGAGATGGAACAGTAGAAATTTGATTTTGGCTCAATGAAAAGGATATTCATATTGCCTAAAAGCGAAAGCTTTAATAAAGATATCATTGTAATTTCTGCCCTTTGGCTAGTTTGTGCCACAGTGATATTTTTCTATAAGTGGGAAAGTGTTTCAATACTCAACTTGAATGACAACGACGATTATATGCGTTTTGTTCAGTTTCAAGAGTGGATGAAGAACGGCCATTGGTACTTAGAGCCGATGAGTAATTTCAATGCCGCTGATGGTATTATTATTCATTGGTCTCGATTCCCTGACCTAATGCTATCTTTAGTTGCTTTCCCATTGTTATTTATGGTTGACGACAGTATTGCGTATGCAATTTCAATGTCTACTGTTCCTTTGCTCTATTTATTATTGTATGCGCTATCATGCTTTTATCTATGCGAACATTATTTTGGAGGGAAGTATCGATTTGTCAGTATGATGTTTGCTGTTTTTTCTCCTGCCATCATCCATTTCTTACCGGGTTCTATTGATCATCATAATATTCAACTTATTTTGGCTGCTCTATTTCTATCTGTAACACCAATTATTAATAGTAACCTGAAACAATCATGGCGAGTGTATGTCCAATCTATTTTATTGTCTTTATCCCTGTGGACAGGAATGGATAATATATTGTTATTTATGGCATTTCTTGTTTCTTATACGGTGTATTTCTGCTTTTTTCGTCGTGAGTGGTTTAGCTATGTATCTAGGTTATATTTGACCTGTACAGTTTTTGGTTCTTTTGCCGTCCTATTGAATAGGCCGTACGATGAGTTCTTTATTTTCAAGTATGACGAGATCTCATTTATTCTTGTTATTCTATTCTTTAGCGGATGGGCTTTCGTTAACTTATACAATCGATTATCGAATCAAAAACAGAGCTTGACCCAAAAGTTAATATTATTACTTCTCCTTAGTTTGTTATGTTTAGCCCCTGTCGCCGTTCTTTATCCATCACTCACCAGTGCATTCTTAATAGATTACCCACCGATACTTAAGCTGTATTGGCTTGATCAAGTTGCTGAAGCGAAATCTGTCGCAACATACATTGCAGTGAATGGTTTTTTTTCTTTAGATAACTATGTCTTGCTACTAACTCCTGCAATTTTATATCCATTATTTAGGCATAAAAATCACCACTGTACCATTCTGTATCTTATTCTTATGTTTAATCTAGCACTTGCGTTTTTTTGGCAGATTAGAGTGATTAGGTTGTGTTTTGTCTTAGCGGCTCCTTTACAGGCCTACGTTGCTATTCGAGTGTCTGAATACATCAAGTTTTCAATATTAAAAGCAATCATTATTTTTTCAGGAGCACCGTTAGCGATAGCATTTAGCATTCTTTTTCTGTCACCAACTGACGACGTTAAAACCCAATTTAATGGTAGTCCCGCCCCCAATCTCTTTGACGTGCTAGAGGACAATGAGATTTACTCACAAACAATACTTTCAGGTATGGAGACGGGTGCCCCTGTATTAGCGAAAACCAACAACAGTATTATCGCTGCGCCTTATCATCGAAATATTGTTGGTAACCAGTTTCTGATTGAGGTGATGTTGGAAGAAGATCTTGTGTTGGCTGAACGAAAGATCATAGGCAAAAACGTCGATGTTATTGTTGTTGGTAACGATCGTCACTTGTTAATTTTAAAAAAATCAGCGGGAGAGGGAGCGCTTATTAATAAACTCTATAGTTCAGATACGCCTGATTGGTTGGAGGTCATACACGATGAGATTGAAAGTGGTTATCGAGTTTTTAGGGTAAGGGGAAGTTCATGAATAGTGTGAAAGTAGCAATATTACTCCCATGTTATAACGAAGCCGGAGCCATTGGCGAAACGGTTACCTCTTTTCAACAAGCCTTACCTGATGCATCCATTTATGTTTACGACAACAATTCAACCGACAACACGGTCAACGAGGCGTTACAAGCAGGGGCGATTGTGCGACATGAGCCTCGCCAAGGTAAAGGGGAAGTCGTGAGGCGGATGTTCTCTGATGTTGAGGCTGATGTTTATGTGATGGCTGATGGCGATGACACTTACGATGCGTCAGTGTGCCCGGTGTTGATCGAGCAATTAAATAATGAAAAGCTCGATATGATTATTGGAAGTCGCGAGCGCTCTTCTGGTGCATATCCTAAAGGACATATCCTTGGCAACAAGATGTTTTCATCACTGATTAACTTAGCATTCAATGCACAATTGAATGATGTATTTTCTGGCTATCGAATTATGAGCCATCGATTTGTCAAAACCGCACCTATCTTCAGCGATGGCTTCCAAATAGAAACAGAGCTCACCGTGCATGCGTTACACCATAATATGTCAATCAAAGAAGTCTCAACTCAATACCAATCTAGGCCGGAAGGGACTTCCAGTAAACTGAACACCTTGAGTGATGGCCTCAAGATCCTCAACTTTATCTTGTTCTTATTGAGAGATGTAAAACCAATGTTTTTCTTTGGCGTGCTCTCGATATTGCTTGGTCTTATTTCATTGAGCTTAGGTATTCCCGTTATTGTTGAATTCGTTGACACGGGTTTAGTGGCAAGGCTACCTACAGCTGTTTTGTCTAGCTCAATAGCTTTGATCGCTGTGATGTCTTTTTTCTGCGGTTTGATACTCGATAACGTATCACGAGGTAGGCGAGAGATGAGAATACTCTCTATTTTAAGATTTAAGGACGATAAATAATTAGGCCGAGGTTTTTGGCCAAGGGAGCTGCACTCGAGTGCTTGAAGTGCTAGGTGGAGTTGCAATTGTATAGTTGCTGCTGTGATGGCGATTTTGATTAAAGTAAGAAGTAGGCGACTAGCTCCCCTACCTCTTACTCTCAATTATTACTTAGATTGCGAGACCGGTAATCGCACCCAATAACATGAAGATCCCCACTAAACCTACAATCGGCATCTTCACGGTTTTCAATAGCCAAACACCAACAATGATCAGAGCGAAGTCTAAGCCGCTACTCACTGCACTTGTGAAGATGGGTTGGTATAGAGCCGCAAGTAATAAGCCGACTACAGCCGCATTCACACCTGTAAGCGCCCCAGCTACTAGAGGCTTACTCGCAATTGCCTGCCAGTTCTTCAGTACGCCCAGTAGCAATAAGAAGCCCGGTAAGAACACTGCAATTGTTGCGAGCAGTGCCCCTGTGATCGGTGCTGATGGCATTAATACATAACCTAGGTAAGTGGCTAACGTAAACATCGGGCCCGGTACGGCTTGCGCTGCGGCATAGCCTGTTAGGAAGGTATCTTGAGACAGTTGGTCACCAATGCCATTCTGTAACAACGGAAGAACCACGTGACCGCCACCGAATACTAGGCTGCCTGCTTGGTAGAACAAGCCAAATACTTCAATGCCTTGAGAGTAAGCACTGAATAGAGGCAGACCAACCAGTAAAGCAACGAAAATCACGAGTGGTGTTAACGATATCTTGTGCGTCGAAGGTACTGTTTTTAATTCGTGTGAGGTTAAGAACTTACTGCCAACCATAGCAGCAAACAATAGAACTAATACCTGAGGCCAGATCCCAGGAATTAAAAGCAGAACAATCGCGGTTATCACACACAGTGCTGTTGCTATCTTTGATTGGCAAAAGTTTTTGTACATGCCGAAAGTGGCGTCAGCCACAACCACGACCGCGAGTAGCTTAAGTCCGTGGATGATTGAAATGAAAAGCGGTGCTTCCAACAACTGATTGCTCACTAAGGCCAATATCAACATTAGGATGACAGAAGGGGAGGTGAAGCCTACAAATGCGGCAATCGCACCGGTTAAGCCACCTTTTTTGTAACCAACCGCGAAGCCAACCTGACTTGAGCCTGGACCCGGAAGAAATTGACTGAGGGCGACAATTTGCCCGTACTCTTCGTCGGATAACCAATTCAGTTTCTCAACAAAGGTTTTACGGAAGTAGCCAATATGTGCCGCTGGTCCACCAAAGCTAATCCAGCCAAGCCAGAAAAAGGTTTTAAAAATTGAAAGCATGATCGATTCCAGATAAATGTTTAGCGTAATTTAGGTGGAGTTAGACTATGATTCAAATTAATTGTTTTAATTATAACTATGAATAATATGGGATTGGTTTGTGGCTGATTTTAACTGGAAAGGAATTGACCTTAACTTATTGATTGCACTGCAAGCTCTATATAAAACAAACAGTGTTAGTAAGGCGGCAGAACGTTGTTATGTCAGCCAATCAGCGATGAGTCATAGCTTACAAAGACTGAGAAAGCTGTTTGATGACCCTTTGTTTGAGCGTGTCGGTAGTAAGATGGAAGCGACCGACCGAGCGATTGAATTATCAAGCACCGTCGATGCCTTACTCAATACCATTCAGTCAGAAGTACTGTTGTCTAAATCGTTTGATGTAGCAACTTATAAAGGCACTTGGAAGATCGGACTTACTGATTATGCAGAGCAGATGTTCGCTCCAATGTTGTTTGATCTGATTAAGCAATCTTCGCCTTATTCTCAAGTGACGTTATTCAATGTCAATCGAAGCAACTATCAACAAGTGTTTGAAGATGCCAAGCTCGATATCGCGATCGGTAGTTTTGGCGAGGTACCAAAGCCTTATCGAACAAAGCATTTGTATACAGAGCAACATGTCTGTTTGTTCGACCAGTCGGTTTTATCTATTGAACAGCCAATGTCTTTAGATCAATTTGTGTCTGTAGAACATGCATTGGTTTCCCCTGCGGGGGCTTTAAAAACGGGTGTTGATATTCGATTGGCTGAGCTAGGTTTCAGTCGAAAAGTCGCTATATCTTCAAGTAACTTCTTGACAGTAAAACGATTAATTCGTGGTCGAGAGTTGTTGTGTATTGTTCCTCGACTCGTGGCGCGTAATGATATTGATACCGAAGATACTTTACTGGCGGTGAAACCACCTATTGATGTTCCAGATTTTGATATACAGCTTGTCTATCGCAAGGCAAAGCATCTAGATGATAAAAATAAATTACTTAGAAAGTTGATTGCTAAAGCTATTTCATCTGTGATTAGTGAGTAAATTTATGAGCTGCTATTTGTCGTTAAGTTTGTCCAAATTATCCCTAAAAAAATCCGGTTAATTACCAGAACGTGACTATACTTAATTTACGACTCAAAGCAGTCGTAAAGAATAGGCTTTTTGATTTACCTAAGTAAAAAAATTGGTTATATCCTTATGATATAGCTTAAAAAACTACCAGGCTAAACGGACTTAGTTGGTCTTAAAGCGCTAGCTCCCCCTAGCGCTTTTTCTTTTATGTCGATTCTGGCAAAAGGGTCTGAATTCTTTTCAGCAGTTGCTCGATCTCTTGTTTTTCATAGTGAGCCGTCACCTTAGGTTGGCTGCTTTCTCTTGGGAGTAATGCAGTTTCGATATGGTGCTGCAGTAAAGCATCTTGTGAGTTAGCGTTGAGCTTCTCTGCAAGTACCACAGCTTGTCGACCAATCGTGGTGAAGTCTTGTTTGATGGTGGTCAATGGTGGATTAAAAAACGCACTGTCCTCGATTCCATCAAAGCCGACGACCGCAACCTTATCAGGGACAGGTATCTGCAGTTCTTGCAGTGCACGTAAAGCTCCCAATGCCATCTGATCACTTGCCACTAACACGGCATCAAATACGGCTTGTTTAGAGACAGCTTCTCGAACGCCAAGATAACCACTTTCTGCTTGCCAGTTTCCTTGATATTGATACTGCACCTTACTCTCTGCATCTGATAACGCGGTTAACCAACTTTGATGACGAATCTTTGAGGCACTGGATTCATTCGGGCCAGTGATCAGCAGGAAGTCCGTTCGTCCGCTTTCAAGTAGATGTTGAGCTGCCAGTTTTGCTCCTTCCGCATGATCACCGCAAACATAGTTCACTTGGCTGTTAGAGGGAACATCAATGAAGATAAGGTTGAGGTGCTGATATTGTTCCACTAACCATTCTGCATCGGCACTCTCTAAAGGCACATTCAGAATAATGCTGTCTACCTGTTGAGCCATCAATTCACGAATGGCCTCACGGGTGTTCGCGAGATTAGGCTCGGAAACAACAGAGAAAGCGACACCATAACTCATATCATGAGCCTGCATTCGCACGCCATTGGCGATCATTGCTGCGCCATGCAGTGCCATATCGAGCGTGACTAAACCAACGCTGGTGGACTTGGCTCGACTGAGCATTTGAGCACCTTTATTGGGTACATAACCCAGTTGCTTTATGGCGGCGTTAACCTTGTTGCGGGTGGATTCCGCGACGTCTTGTGAGCCATTGGTTACTCGAGATACTGTCTGGGTAGATACCCCTGCCAGTTTTGCTACGTCTTTGAAGGTGATACTCATCGCTCTGCTCATCGAATATTTTAGAGTGAAATAAGCCTACCGAAATTTACCAAACTAAACTCTGCTCACTCTCAAATAAATGTCTTTTAAAACATTAAAAATGTTTCCGGAAACAGTCGATCTTGTGCAAATTTTTCGAATATTAAAGCCAATTTACATCACGATTTTGTGGGTTTTGGATACTAATCTGGCGTGATGGGTTCACTATTATTTCTATATTATGTTTACGAAAACAATAGAGATTAGTAATGAACGAATTTATTCACTTAAAGAGTAAAAACCATAGTTTGATCATTAAATCAGGGCGTGTTCCAGAGGTTTTGCATTGGGGGGCAAAGATCGCAAGTATTGATGAAGATCTTCTGCTTTCGACAGAAAGACCGATTTCTCAAGCTCGACTTGATGTGGATGTGCCACTTTCTCTTTGCCCTGAGTTAGGCAGTGGACACTTTAACGCTCCAGGCATTGAAGGTCACAGAGAAGGGCGTGATTGGGCTCCTGTCTTTAAGACCGTTCGTTACGATGCTCAAGATCAAGAGGCGTGTTTTTTCCTTGAAGACAAGGTTGCTCAACTGAACCTTAAGGTAGAGATTAAGCTGGATTCCGAATCTGACGTCGTCCAAAAGCGTGTAACCGTCACCAATAAAGGCAGCAATAAATACTACCTGAATAAGCTTTCTTCTACGTTGCCATTGCCGAATCATGCCAACGAACTCATGACGTTCCATGGCCGTTGGTGTCATGAATTTCAAACGCAACGTCAGCGTTTTGAACACGGCGGCTTCATGCAAGAGAACCGTCGCGGTCGTACTTCACATGAAAACTTCCCTGGCATGTTTGCAGGCACTCAAGGGTTCTCAGAGCAGAACGGTTTGGTGTGGGGATTTCATTTGGGTTGGAGCGGTAACCACCAAATGCGCGCGGATGTTCGTAGTGATGGCCGCCGCTTTGTTCAAGCGGGAGAGTTATTGCTAGCGGGTGAATCGATTCTAGAACCAGAGGCTATTTATCAGACACCTTGGCTCTATGGCTGTTACAGCAATTCTGGCTTGAACGGTATTGCTCAGCGTTTTCAGCAATTTGTTCGCGACAATATTATTAAATTCCCAACCGAAAAACCTCGTCCCGTTCATTTAAACACATGGGAAGGGATCTATTTTTATCACAAGCCTGACTACATCATGAAGATGGCAACAGAAGCGGGCGTGATGGGCGTTGAACGTTTCATTATTGATGATGGTTGGTTTGTGGGGCGTGATGGTGAACGTACCGCACTGGGCGACTGGTATTTGGATGAGGTGAAATACCCAAATGGCTTAGAGCCTGTGATTGAACATGTAAACCAACAGGGTATGGAGTTTGGCCTTTGGGTTGAACCTGAGATGGTAAGCCAAGATTCTAATCTTTACCGAAATCACCCGGATTGGGTGCTTGGTTTACAAGGGTATCATCAACCGTCTGGTCGTTGGCAATACGTGTTAGACCTACAAAATGAAGCGTGTTTTAACTACTTGTATGAACGCCTCAATGCGCTGCTGACTCGGTACAACATCACTTACCTTAAGTGGGATATGAACCGAGAGTTGGTTCAACCTGGGCATCAAGGTAAGGCTGCGGTGCATGGTCAAACGAAAGCACTATATCGCCTTGTTGATGAGTTGAATCTAGCGCACCCAGAAGTCGAGATTGAATCTTGTTCTTCGGGTGGTGGTCGTATCGATTTTGAAATTCTAAAACGAACGCATCGTTTCTGGGCATCAGATTGTAATGATGCCTTAGAGCGCCAAGCCATTCAGAAAGGCATGAGTTACTTCTTCCCACCAGAAGTGATGGGGGCGCACATTGGCCCAGCAGAATGCCACTCAACAAATCGTCGTCACGGCATCAATATGCGTGGTGTAACCGCACTCATGGGGCACATGGGTGTTGAGCTTGACCCTGTTAAAGAGTCACCGGAAGAGAAACAAGCATTCTCACATTACATCTCACTGCATAAGCAATTTCGTCATGTTTTGCATTCTGGTCGTAGTTTCCGAATGGATCCTTCGGACAAAAATCAGAATATTTATGGCGTTGAAAATGACGATGAAATGCTGATCACCGTGTGCCAATTGGCGATGCCTGAATATGCTCTGCCTTCGCCACTTCGTATTAGCTGTGTGGAAGACAACGCGATGTATCAAGTGAAGTTAGTGGACATGCCAAAAACCAGTTTCCAGTTGATGAAACAGCGCCCCCAATGGCTCGACAAAACGTTGACCCTGAGTGGCGATAACCTCAAGGAAATTGGATTGACCTTACCGATTCTAGACCCAGAGTCAGCCTTGATTGTTCATCTGAAAAAGATATGAAGCGTTAATTCTGAGCTCCCCCTACAAATAAAATTCTAAATATAAAAATATAATCGGCAGCGAGGAATTGCTGCCGCAATAACTAAACTTAAGGAAAACAAAATGTCTATTACAGTTCTGCTGTCATTCTTGTTATTTACTGGTTTTGTTGTCGCGTTTACCTACAACAAAGTTAAAAATGACAAGAATACCTCACAAGACGGTTTCTTTCTTGGCGGAAGAAGCTTAACCGGTGGTTTGATTGCCAGCTCCCTAATTTTAACCAACTTGAGCGCGACTAGCTTTGTTGGCATGAGTGCACAAGCTTATACCCACAACATGAGTGTCATGGGGTGGGAAGTGGCCTCTGGTGTCACTTTGGTGATCATCGCTTTGATGTTGGTACCGCGTTACCTGAAGCAAGGGATAACGACGATTCCAGATTTCTTAGAGAGCCGTTATGACATGTCGGTGAAGAAGTTCGTCACCTTACTTTTCTTATGTCAGTACGTCATCAATATTTTGCCAACCACACTTTATGCCGGTGCCGTTGTTCTCGGTGAGATCTTTGATGTTCAAGCTCTGCTTAATATTTCAGAATTCAGCTCTATTGCCCTAATTTCAGCGACGGTCGGTCTGCTTGGCTTCTTTTACGCGATTTATGGCGGCCTAAAAGCGGTTGTGATTGCGGATACGATTAATGGCGTAGGCCTGATTGTTGGCGGCATGATGATCCCTGTTTTTGGCTTGATGGCATTAGGGGAGGGTAGTTTTGGTGCTGGCTTAGATACGCTGTTGTACGCTGCGCCAGAGAAACTGCAATCGGTCGGTACAGAGACCGATCCACTGCCTTTCTCAACCTTGTTTACCGGTCTTTTACTTGTGAACCTATACTACTGGGGTACGGACCAATCAATCATTCAGCGTGCGTTGGGTGCTAAGAACTTAAAAGAAGGTCAGAAAGGGGTGATTCTTGCGGGGGCAATTAAGGTTATCTCTCCGCTGTTCCTAATTATTCCAGGCATCATTGCATTCCACATGTTTGGTGCAAATGCCGGTAACCCTGACACCATGTACACGCGCTTGGTAAACGAAGTGTTGCCTAAGCCGTTGGTTGGCTTCTTTGTCGCGGTTATGTTTGGTGCCATCCTAAGTACATTTAATGGTGTACTTAACAGTTCGACCACTCTATTTGCATTGAATGTCTACAAGCCTTTGTTTGGTCAAGGTAAAACCGATGAAGAGCTGGTGGGTAAAGGCCGTATCTTCGGCGTTGTGATCGCGATTATCTCTGTGTGCATTGCACCGTTCATCATGTATGCCCCTGAAGGTTTGTTCCAATACCTACAAATGGTAGCGGGCTTCTTCAGCGTGCCAATTTTTACGATTGTGTTTGTGGGTTATGTCTCTAAACGTGTACCTGCTGTGGCGGCTAAAGTTGCGCTGGTGGTGTTTGTAAGCTCATACGCTGCGATGCAGTTAGTGTTCAAAACGCCCATTCACTTCTTACACCAACTGGCGATTCTGTTTGTTGTATGTACGGCGTTGATGTTCATTATTGGCTACTTTATGCCACGTGAAGATGATTATGTGATGCCTGTGAATGAAAACATTGATGTTACGCCTTGGGCGTTCCGTTTCGAAGCTTCAGCGATCATTCTTTACATGGTGCTGGGCGCTTATGTGATGTTCTCTGATGTTGGTTTTGTATCTGATGATCCAACCATCATGCAAGTGTACGGTGTGTGTGGCATTGTGATGTTGTTTGGAATCGCAGCACGGTTGGCAAAGCGCAAGAAAGCACTTGAAGCTGCCGCATAACCTTCACATCGCCTGCCATTCGTTCCTTTAGATGAGCTTGATAAGTAAAAGGATCATAGTAGGCCAATAACTAAAAAGGCATCTCAGTCGTAATGAGAGAGATGCCTAAAGTGTTGTTTTTATTGATAGTTATTGCTTTGCTACTTACCACTTACAAAGAAAATCGAGTCCATTTCTTCGCTCGCCAGCGACGAACCATAATCAATCCGCGGAACCATTCGTCCATCGCGATTGCCATCCAAGCACCAAATACGCCATAACCCCAATGCACACCAAGTAAATAGCTCATCGCAACGCCAATGCCCCACATGCTAAGAATGCCCATTTTGATAGGGAACTTAATATCGCCTGCGGCTTTTAAGCAAGAAATGAAAATCAGGTTAAACACGCGACCAGCTTCTAACAAGATTGACCCGGCAATAAGTAATGCAGCAAGGGCGATGATTTCAGGATCTTGAGTAAATAGATCTAGGATCTCAAAACGGAAAATATAGACCACGCAGGTAATGGTGATAGAGGCGATGAAGCCTACTACAAAGTATCGTTGTACACGGTTGGCTATCTCATCTATCCAACCTTTACCTATGTAATAACCCGTTTGGATTTGGCTACCTTGGCCGATGGCTAAGGCAAAGGCAAAAGAGAGGCGTGCGATGTTTTGTGCGTAAGTAAACGCGGCCAGTGAAGACGTTCCCATCTGAACCACAAAGAAGGTAATACTGATTTGCGCCATGTTGTAAGAGAGTACTTCTCCAGCGTTCATAGAGCCGATCTTCATGATTTTTTGATAGATAGCTTTAGGCACAGATTTGAACTGTTTCATCGGTAGGTCAATGCCTTTGTTTCTTACGACACCGATTAAGATCAATAAGCCGATCACTTGGCTAATGACTGTCGCCGTTGCAACCCCTTGTACGCCGTAAACTGGCAACCCGAAAGGTTGGTAAAGTGCACAGTAGTTGCCGAAGATGTTGATCACACCTGCAATCATGTTGATGACCATCGGTGATTTTGAATAGCCATGGCTGCGCAGAATCGTGGTGAGAACGACACCTATCGTGACATTAAAGGTGAGAGCACCACTGATGAACAGATACTCTTGAGCGTACTGTTCGACTTGAGCTTCCAGTTGGTAGAGCGGAATAAAATATTCAGCACCGAGAATCGCAATAATACTGAGTAACACACCGGTAATAATGGCCAAGATAATGCTCGCCACGCCCACGTGAGCGCTCTCTTGAGTGCGAGAAGCACCGTTGTATTGTGCGATTAGGATGCCTGTACCACTGCTGACCATGGTTGAGACGATGATCAGAAAAAAGGATATCTGAGAGATAACACCAACGGCAGACACGGCTTTGTCTGAGTACCCCGATAACATGAATACATCACTGGTGTTGAGTGCGGTTCTTAAAAGAACTTCGATAAAAATTGGCCAGGTGAGCGCAACGATTCCCATGCGTTTATTTAGGGTGGAATCAGCATTAGGCATTTAGGTTTTCTCAGAAAGGGGTAGGCGACACTATAGTTTAGCCATTATTGAGTAAACGACTATCAAATTAATGTCCGGATAGCTATTAAGGGTAAATAAAGTTCGAATAAGCCTTCAGAGGCCAACATTTAGGTGTGAGTTATGAAACTTTTGAGAGATGTTTCATAAGGTAAAGAGGAAGAAAGTGGAAGCGTTTAACTACTTAAAAGTGGCACAAGAAATGAGTTTGAAATGAAGCGGTAAAGCTAGCGACATCGAGCTAGCTCTACCGTTTTTAAAGTTTAGTTAATACGCTGACCTTCAGCATCAAACAGATGGCAATCTTTTGATGCGAAATTTAAATTGAGAGACTGATAGCGTGCGACTTCTTGATCCCCGGGTAGATGAACCTTGAAGCTATCAACACCACATGATTGGCCAAACATATAGGTACTATTGCCCAATCGTTCTACCACTTCGCTCTGGAACTCAATCGTGATATCTGACTCGCCATTGATCTCCAAATGTTCTGGTCGAATACCAAGAGTCAATTTTTGTCCTTCGGCAAGGCCATCACTTGGCAATGGCAGAGTCATTTTATTAAGTCCATTGACGGTCAGTTGGGCGTGAGTGTCTGAGGTGCTATTAACCAAACAAGGTAGGAAGTTCATTTTCGGAGAACCGATAAAGCCGGCTACAAATTCATTTTGAGGAGAGTGATACAGCTCTAATGGCGAACCGACTTGTTCTACTCGACCATCTCTCAGTACTACGATCTTGTCAGCAAGCGTCATTGCTTCGACCTGATCGTGCGTGACATAAATCATGGTATTTTGCAGATCTTGATGCAATTTGGCGATTTGTAAGCGCATATCGACACGAAGTTCAGCATCTAAGTTTGATAAAGGTTCGTCGAATAAGAACACTCTTGGGTTACGAACAATTGCTCGACCGATAGCAACACGCTGACGTTGTCCTCCCGAAAGTTCTTTAGGTTTACGTTTCAACAAAGGGTCTAGTTGAAGCGTTTTCGCTGCACTGGTGACTTGTTTCTCGACGACTTCTTTAGCAACACCGTTCATTTTCAGGCCAAAGCCCATGTTTTCTTCAACCGTCATATGCGGATAAAGGGCGTAGGACTGGAATACCATCGCGACACCACGCTCGGCAGGATCGACATCGTTAACCAGATCATCGCCAATATGGATCTCACCTTCAGTAATCTCTTCCAAGCCAGCAACTAAGCGTAAGAGAGTTGATTTACCGCAACCAGACGGTCCAACGAATACTACGAATTCGCCGTTACTTATTTCTAGATCAACACCATGGATCGTTTGAACATCACCATATCGTTTGATGACCTGTTTTAAGCTGATATCAGCCATGCTCTCTCCTTGCTTCGTTGGACTGCATCTCTTTGCCTTTAAAACATACGCTTTCATCAGAAATTTGTTAGGTGCCTCGCATGATTTATTGATCGTGGTCATATAAATTTGGCGATCTATACTGATTTTTGTGGAAACGTTTACAAAAATAAAACATAACTGTGCGTAATATTATCAATAAGCCTAATATTTGAACGTAATTACCATAAATGCTGAGTTGCTAGATTGAATTTAGAAATCTAGGTGGAAATTAATCAAATAGTAAATGAAGCTTTTAATACAAGGAATTTCGGGAAATGGAGCAATCTGTGAAAACGATATACCCAGAAAATCGCATCCCATCGGCGAAAAAGAAAAGGCGCATTAGTTCTAAGGTGTCGCCTTGGCTGTTCTTGGCGCCAGCCATCGCTATCTTCTCTCTCTATGTTATCTACCCCATCTTGGACAGTATCTGGCTGAGCTTCTTTGAGTGGGACGGGCTAGGTGAAAAAGAGTGGGTGGGGCTTGAGAACTATCGTGAGCTATTTGACTCAGATGCTTTTTATACTTCGTTAACGAATAACTTCCTTTGGTTGATCTTCTTTATGCTCGCGCCACCGTGTGGCTTAGCGATTGCCCTTTTCTTAAACCAACAAGTGAAAGGCATTCGTGTCGTAAAATCCTTATTCTTTTTCCCCTTTGTTATTTCTCAAGTGGTGGTCGGCCTCGTATTTTCTTGGTTTTATGACCCGTCATTTGGTCTTTTCAATATGGTATTGGGTACGTTCGGTTTTGAGCCCGTTTCAATACTTGCTGATGAAGACTACGTCACCTATGGAATCATCGCTGCTGGTCTGTGGCCACAAATTTCTTACTGCATGATCTTGTATCTCACGGGGTTGAACAACCTCGACCCAGAGCAATTAGAAGCGGCGCGACTGGATGGTGCAAAGAAGTGGCGCATGCTCTGGTATGTAGTTCTTCCTCAACTAAGACCGGCGACTTTTATCGCCGTAGTCGTGACCGTGATTGGTGCCCTCCGTTCTTTCGATTTAGTGGCAACCATGACGGCGGGTGGACCTTGGGGCAGCTCGACGGTACTGGCGTATCAAATGTATGAAGAGTCTATCTTTAACTATCGAATGGGTTACGGTGCAGCGGTTTCTGTGGTGCTGTTTCTGATTATGGATATCTATATCGCTTACTTCTTGTGGCGCATGTTAAGGAGTGAAAAATAATGTTTCCGCAACCAATTCAAAAAGCCGGTCGCTTTACTAATATCAGCTACCGAGTCGCGTTACCTATCTCGATCGTGATGTGGTTATTACCGCTAATCGCCGTGATGATGACGTCGATTCGGTCGATGGATGACATCAACAAAGGTAATTACTGGGGCTGGCCGAGCGAGATTCAGTTCATTGAGAACTACACCCAAGTTTTTACCTCGACCTCAATGGGGCAGTACCTAATCAATAGCTTGATCATCACACTGCCAGCGGTCGCAGGGGCTGTCGCACTCTCGACTCTGGCTGGGTATGCCTTGGCGAAATACAACTTCAAAGCCAACGTTTGGATCTTTGCGATGTTTATCGCGGGCAACTTTGTTCCGTTCCAAATTTTGATGATTCCAGTGCGTGATTTAACCATTGGACTTGGCCTTTACGATACCCATTGGGCGCTGATTTTCTTTCATATCGCTTTTCAAGCCGGCTTTTGTACCCTGTTCATGCGTAACTTTATTGTTGGCATTCCCGATGCGTTAATTGAAGCGGCACGTGTCGAAGGGGTGAGTGAATGGAAAATATTCTGGCATGTGGTGCTGCCTTTGGTTCGCCCTGCTTTAGCGGCGTTAGCTGTATTGGTGTTTACCTTTATTTGGAACGATTTCTTCTGGGCACTAGTACTGGTTCAGAGTGATGACGTTCGTCCTGTAACTGCGGGTTTGAGCTCACTACAAGGCCAATGGCTGGCGTCTTGGCAGTTTATGTCGGCGGGTGCTGTAGTCGCGGCTATCCCACCGGTTGTGCTGTTTTTCACCATGCAAAAGCACTTTATCGCAGGTCTGACATTAGGTGCGACCAAAGGGTAAATAACGAGATAAGAATCGATACACGAATCTAGCAATAGCGAAGGCTTTAGTCGTTATTGCTACCGACATCCCGAATGGATGAATCATTGAAGAGAAACTAAAACACGAACAACCCTACGAGAGAAAACAATAAGAATTGGACTTAGAGAGCTTAGCTCCATAACAAGGACCTCAATATGAAATACGTGAAACATATCGCTGCCTCTGCAGTGCTCGCTGCCTCCATGTCTGCAACATCGTTTGCAGGCACCTTAGTCATCAACTCAGATGCTTCTGATCCAGCGCCAAAAGAGGCGTGGGGTGAGATCATTAACCGCTTTGAAAAAGAAAACCCAGATATTACGGTTAAGTACAATTTGTACGATCACGAGTCGTACAAAACAACGATTCGTAATTGGTTGGTCACTTCGCCGCCGGACGTGGTTTTTTGGTACGCGGGTAACCGAATGAAAGCCTTTGTTGACCGCGGCCTGTTTGAAGATGTGAGTGATATTTGGACTGACAACAACATGAAGCAAGATTTTGCTTCAGCCGCACCTGCAATGACGGTGAATGGCAAGCAATTTGGTGTGCCATACACGTATTACCAATGGGGCATCTACTACCGCAAAGACATCTTTGAACAGTATGGAATTGCTGAACCTAAAACATGGGATGATCTGAAATCAGCATCGGCAACGCTGAAAGAAAATGGTGTGGCGCCGTTTGCGATTGGTACTAAGTACTTGTGGACTGCTGCAGGTTGGTTTGATTACATCAACATGCGTACCAACGGCTTGGATTTCCACATTCAGTTGATGGAAGGCAAGGTGCCTTATTCTGACGAACGTGTGAAGAAAACGTTCGCTAACTGGGCTGAGCTTGTTGAGCCTGGTTACTATCTAGAAAATCACGCCTCTTATTCTTGGCAAGAAGCTCAACCTTTCTTGTACAACGGTAAAGCGGCGATGTACCTCATGGGGAACTTCATTACGCCTAACTTCCCGACTGAATTAGATGGCAAGATGGATTTCTTCCAATTCCCTGTCATCGATCCAAGTGTTCCTATGTCTGAAGATGCGCCTATGGATACGTTACACATTCCTTCTAAAGCAAAAAATAAGGAAGATGCTCGTAAGTTCTTAGAGTTTGTTGCTCGTGCTGAAAACCAACAGCTGATCAATGAGATGCTGTTACAAATTCCGACCAACAATAAAGCCAAAGCCAAGTCTGATCCGTTCTTAGATAAAGGTGTAGCAATGCTCGCTTCTACCGATGGTACGGCTCAGTTCTATGACCGTGATACCGATCCTGCGATGGCCAAAGAGGGCATGAAAGGTTTCCAAGAGTTTATGGTTCACCCTGATCGAATCGAAAAAATCTTAAAGAAACTCGATAAGGTGAGCAAGCGTACCTTTAAGTAATACGTTATCTGCCGCAGCGACTCTTGCTGCGGCTCTTTTCCTTTTCAGTTTGTCATTGCCAGTGTTATTTGATTAGTGTTCGTCGTTTTGAGCACAAGAGGCACCCAATACAACCTGCCTAGTACTACTTGCAATGATTCACTATATTCGGTTTATCGTAAGGAACACTCAATGAGAACTTTCTCTCAAACCATCTCTGCCCGCGAATGGGAAAACCAACACATCACTCATCATAACGTTGTTGAGGCTCATGCTCCTTTGAATGGTTACACCTCGTTGGCTGAGGCTGTGGGGAAGAACTCGTCACGCACCTTGTCTCTTAATGGGGTTTGGAAGTTTCAGCTGTTCGGTTCGCCTGAGTTGGTCTGCGAAGAGTTTGTCTCTGAACATTTTGATGATTCCTCATGGAAGTCGATCACAGTGCCAAGCAACTGGCAGATGCAAGGCTTTGATAAACCGATCTATACCAATGTGAAGTATCCTTTCGCTGATAACCCTCCCTTCGTCCCTAGCGATAATCCGACAGGGCTCTACCGAACGCATTTTAACTGTACGGAACCGGAGCTATTAGATACCCATAGGCTCACCTTTGATGGCGTTAACTCAGCGTTCCATCTGTGGTGTAACGGTAAGTGGGTTGGCTATTCGCAAGACAGTCGATTACCGGCTGAATTTGACGTGTCTGAATACTTACAAGCAGGCGAGAACACGCTCGCAGTCATGGTGCTGCGTTGGTCTGATGGTTCCTATCTTGAAGACCAAGATATGTGGTGGCTCAGTGGCATCTTTCGTGATGTGACTTTATTGAGAAAGCCCAAGGTCGCAATCGAGGATGTAGGTATTGAGACGCAGCTAGATGCTTGCTATCGCGATGCGGTTTTAAATATTTCTACGCAAATAACCAAGCACAGCAATGATGTAGAAGGCTGCGATAAGCTGAGAGCTGAACTTTATGATGCTCAAGGACTGTTGGTTTGTGAACCTCAAATTGTGGGCTTTGGTGAGCGAGTTGTGGATGAGAAAGGGCCTTGGTCTGAAGTCGCTGAACACCGCATTTCAGTGGTGAACCCGAACAAGTGGAGTGCCGAGTCACCCTACTTATATCGCTGTGTGGTGTCATTGCTCAATGAACATGATGAGCTTGTCGATTGTGAGGCTTACGATGTCGGATTTCGATGTATTGAAATTACCGATAGTTTACTCAAAGTTAACGGTAAGCCGTTGCTGATTCGTGGTGTGAATCGCCATGAACATCACCCTGAATTGGGTCACACCATGACTCGTGAAGGGATGATTCAAGACATCAAACTACTTAAACAAAACAACTTCAATGCCGTGAGAACCGCTCATTATCCGAATCACCCATTGTGGTATGAATTGTGTGATGAGTATGGCCTGTATCTGGTTGATGAAGCGAATGTGGAAACCCATGGTCAGTTTCCGATGTGTCGACTGTCTAATGATTCGTCGTGGTTGAATGCGTACATGAGACGAATGACAAGGCTAGTGGAGCGCGATAAAAACCACGCCAGCGTGATCATTTGGTCGTTGGGTAATGAGTCGGGGATTGGTCGTAATCACCATGCGATGTATCAATGGGTGAAACAAACTGATCCAACACGCCCGGTTCAGTATGAAGGTGGCGGGGCAGATACAGCAGCGACCGATATCTTGTGCCCAATGTATGCGCGTGTTGATTGGGATTTACCTGTTGTTGAGAGTCAACCTGAAGTGACACCTCGCGTGGGTATTCGCAAAGCGATCGCTCTGCCAAACGAGCAACGTCCTCTGATTCTCTGTGAGTACGCCCATGCAATGGGGAACAGTCTGGGTAGCTTTGATAAATATTGGCAAGCGTTTAGAGACAACCCAAGATTACAGGGCGGATTTATCTGGGATTGGGTCGATCAAGGGATCACAAAAACCGATTCGAGCGGCAAGCCGTATTGGGGATACGGTGGTGATTTCGACGACGAGATTAATGATCGCCAGTTCTGCATTAATGGTTTGGTATTCCCAGACAGAACGGTACATCCAACGTTGCATGAAGTGAAAAAGGCGCAACAGTTTTATCAGTTCAATCTGGTTTCTGCATCACCACTGGTGATTGAGGTACACAGCGAACACCTATTTGTGACCAGTAGGATTGAAACGTTGAATTGGACGGTTACCCAGAATGGTGTGGTGACGAGCGATGGTTGTATCGAATTGATGGTTGGTGCGGGTGAGAGTGTTCAGATAGAACTCAATGGTGTGACTATTCCTCATACGGCCAATGCGCTTAATTGCCTTAACCTAGAAGTGGTATTAAATGCCAATACTGCGTGGGCGAATAAAGGCCATGTGACGGCGATTGAACAGCTTACCTTACCCACTCAGCCGCAATTGATGTTGGATGCCAACCTCTCTCAATTTCCACCGAAAGTGACTGAAACCGACGCGCTGCTGACGGTGAGTGGCGATGCTTATCAAGTTGAGTTCGACAGGTTATCTGGGACATTAGAGAGCTGGAAAATCAAAGGGGTGGAACAGCTTGCGAGTGGTCTTCGAGATAACTTTTATCGTGCACCATTGGACAACGATATCGGTGTCAGTGAAGCAAACCGCGTCGACCCTAATTCATGGATAGCACGCTGGCAGGCGATGAGGTTGGATAGGCTCACTCCAGAATGTATCGAATTTTCATCCATCACTCAGAAAAACGGGGTGTCGGTGACGGCAATCATTGCTCACACAGTGGAAGGGCAGGTTCGTTTGTTGTCGACTTGGCGGTACCAATTATTTACCGATGGTGAGGTTAAGTTAGATGTGGATGTACAAGCGGCGACAGGTTTGCCATCTCTGCCTCGAGTCGGCTTTGAGTTTGCTTTGAACCATGTGCCTGACGGGGTGGAATGGTTTGGTCGTGGGCCACACGAAAACTATCCAGATCGAAAAATGTCAGCCCATATGGGGCGATATCAGCAGAACATTGAGCAAATGCATACCCCGTATATTTTCCCTTCTGATTGCGGCTTGCGTTGCGATGTTCGTGAGGCAAAGGTTAGTAAATTTGAACTGCAAGGAGACTTCCATTTCTCAGTCAGTCGTTTTGGGTTACAGCAGCTACAGAAGGCAAAACATACTTGTGACTTAACCGAACAAGAACAGCTGTTTGTTTATGTGGATGGCTTCCATATGGGGGTTGGCGGTGACGACTCATGGACACCAAGTGTTCATGATGAATACAAATTATTGAAAGAGCATTACCATTATCAGGTGCGCTTCTATTGTGATGAGAACGGTCAAAGTACAGCGAATGGAGTAAAAGGGTCATAGTAGGCCAAATAGTTTAAATGCTTGTTTGTTCGATTATTTGGCTTCAGATATAAAAAAGGCACTCAACATAACGCTGAGTGCCAAAGCCTGAAATTTGTTAATTCGCAGTATCTTATTGAACCGGTGTATTAATGAATCTCAGAGGACAGGTAAAAAGGTTCGATTTACTCTGCGTCAGTAAAGAAATCGTTGTAAAGCATGTACAAGTGAGCCGCACTCCAAGAGAAGTTTGGTGCGCCTTGTTGTTCGCCGGTTAGTGGGTTGTAGTTTTCACGGATTGGACCGTCTTGAACTAATCCATCGGCGTGGTCAAAGAACGCACCTGCCATTTCAATCGCATCGTCACGGTAGCCGTAGCTGTCCATGCCTTTTAGGCCGAAGTAGAATTGATCTACCCATACACGTCCACGCCAGTAAATGTCTGGGCCAAATGCAGGGCTAGAAAGCGCTGCTGTGCCTAGTGGAACGTAGGTATTGAACTCTTCTGTATCTTTCATTACAGAGACAACTGCATCAGCGTTAGCTTGAGTGGCAGCAGCATTGAACAATGGTGACCAACCTTCAGGGCCTTTACCACGCTCTACAATCGGTTTACCTGCACAGCCATTCGCGAGTGGTTTGTCCTCAATGCGAATGTCGTAGAAGAAGTTAGTGCCTTCATCGAACATACAGGTGTTGATGTAGTTCGATAGATGCTCAGCTTTTTCACGGAACTTTTTCGCTTCTGCGTCTTTACCAAGAATGTCAGCCATTTCTGCTAGGTACTTGTTATCGCTGTACATATAGCTTGCTTGATCGACAGATTCTTGCAGTAGTGAGTAGCCAAGTAGCGTGCCATCTTCAGCGCGGTTTTGAGCGAACTCAACATCCCAATCACTGCGCTTGCCGCCATTCGCTACATACGCGTCTAGCTGGTCTTTATCGATGAAACCAAATGCGGCTGCATCATCACGACCCGACTCCCAAGACGCGGCAGTTTGTGCTGGGCTTTCGATGTAATCGTAGTTACCTTCAGCAATCACTTTATCCAGTGCAGCTTGGCCTATAACTGTCTCGTGCTTATCGCCACGAACCACGGTGAAGTACATTTCACCTTCAGGCGTGTTGTGTGCTTTATCGCGTGCTGCGCCGTATTCAGGTACGCCGTTGCCGTTGTTGTCACGGTTGCGCAGCCACCAATCGTGGTATGCCACTAGCTTTGGATACATCTCTTCGAGCCAAGCTTCATCGCTGGTGGTCTTATAGACTTCCATTACTGCCCATGCTGCTAGGCTTGGTTTGGTATTACGTTCATTCCAGTTACCGCCATCGCCGCCACGTTCTGGACTTAGGTTGTAAGCGAGTAGATCGGGCACGTAACCTTCATCCCAAGGACGAACGGCATCGTCAGCCTGAATTTGGTAAGCGAACATCGCGCGGATGTTATCTTTCGCTACATCTGGGTTGAAGTGAGCCATTGCGTAGGCTTGCTTCCATGTGTCCCAAGGCCAAGTTTGGTTGCCCGAGAACCAACGTGCGGTCACGGATGGTGTCACAGAGTCAAACTCCATCGCACCTGCAGCGCCACGCCAGTTACCGTTTAGGGTTTCCATCGCTTTAACCGCAACACGCTCTTGCTCTGGTGTCGCGTTCGGGTTGGTTAAACCCATCTCAAGATAGCCTTCCCAACGTTCTGCTGATGCCGCTAAGAAGTCGGTAGGGTTTGCCATGATCTTTTTGATTTCAGGCTGTTCCGCTTGCGCTTCTTCTGCCGTTAGAACATGCGAGTATGTGGTGTAGATAGTCGTCGATGCTTCAATGTTTGCCGTTGAAGTAAACGCTAAACCATCAACCGTGGTTTTCGTTGGAATCGACTTGTGAACTTGGTATTCAGACTCACCAGAAGTCAGTAGATCCCATGTCGAACGAACCTTACCGAAGGTCACCTTTAGGCCATCGTCGGTTGCGACGATTTGACGGTCATACTCAGGGTAAGTTTCAGCGATTGTTTTGTCGGTTTGTGCCACGCCTTCTTTGGCGTGCGTCTTTTCTAGCAGTTCACCATCCCACACCAATTCAACCGGTGAGTCGGTAGTGATTTTGGTTTCTAGCAGAGAGGTACGGTTTGAAGCAAAGCGCATCGTCATCTCTACCGTGACATTGTCAGATTTTAGCGTCTGAACCAATGCGCCCGGTAGGCTGTAAGCTTCCATAGTGAAAGCCACTTTTTTGCCGTCTTTGAACACGCTTAGGCGGTCGAAGTTATCAGCCATGAAGTTGATGTATTCTTCGGTAAGCAGTGCTGTACCTGGGAATCCGCCCATGCCTTCTGCACTGTCTGGCAGCAGGTGACCGTGCCATGCACCTAGGTCGAAGAATGGGTTAAAGCGTTGGTGGTCATCGAAGTCGTAGTCACGCATGTATTCAGGTGAGCCAGTACGGTCGATAACGTTCTTAAATTCGTTGGCTTGCAGTTGCTCTGTGTCATAACTTGAGCCAGAGATTGAGTTTGAAGCACAACCAGTAACGACAAGGGCTGCACCGATAGCGAGAGCTGCGAATGATTTATTCAGTTTCATGATGAGTTCCTGTTATTACCAGTAGAAGTATTGCATTGCGAACACTTGCGCGTCGCCGATTTCAGTGTCGCTGCCTACGCCAAAGCGGCTGTCGAACGCAGTAGCAAATGCGCCGTTTCCGTATTCGTACCAAACGCCGGCATTGATGTAAGAGGTGATTTCTTTGTCGCCATTGTCACCGTCAAAGTTTGCGTAGTTGTAGGCTGCAGATAGGTAAACGCCTTGTGCCGCTTCGTACCATGCACTGGTTTGAATACCAGACTCGCTACCGAAAGACTCTTGGTTGCCTTTATCGGTATCGTGCCAAACACGAGTGGCGAAGTTTTTGTACTCAGCACCCAATAGCAATAGTTCACCACCATCGTTGTTACGAACTTCACCACCACCCATTAGGGTTAAGTCGTCGGTCAGATCGTATTGAAGGTAACCATTGACCATGGCGTTCTTATCTTTCCATTGGTCTGCGAAGCTGTCGTATTTACCGAAGTGAACAAGAGCATCGTCTTCCGAGAAGTCAGACTCTGGCGCGAAAGAAACGCTGTAGCGAAGCTTGCCTTCTAGGTTTTGAATCTTCACACCAAGGTGCACGTCTCGCGTGTTTGAGATCGCGTAGCCGTATTCAACCGTAGGGTCACCCCACCATTGAACGTCATCTAATGAAGAGTCCATACGACCAATCATGAATTCTGTTTTGTTATCTGTGCGGTAGCCAGCGTAAAAGCGGTTGAAACCACCTTCAAAACCGCCCCAGCCGTGGCCCGTTGCCCAAGCATTGCCTTCGTCATCGGCTTGTACTGTCCAGCCCTCCATATAAGCAAGACCAAACCAATTACCGTGCTCGATAGCCAAGCCAGCTTCAATGTAAGTACCGTCTGCGTAGCGGCCTTTATCATCACCTTCGAGTGCCACGTGACCACCAAGGCCAAGCTCACCATAAAAGTTAAATAGGGTTTCAGTTTCTGTCTGAGGAGGCTGAGTATCACTGTGGTTTGCTGCGGACTCTTCCGCGTGGGCAGTGGTACTTAAGGCAGCAAGAATACAGCTTGTAATAAGAGTGTTTTTAGTAAAACTACTTTTCATTTTAATCACTTCTGTGTCGGGGTTATAAATGAAGGTTCGCAAGCAGTTCTGACTTCTAATATGGGGTGCTCTTCAAGGCGTATTGGTCAGGTTACTTACGATCGCAAAACCAATATTAATGATAATTTTGATGTTTAAAATTAATTAAGTTTAAAAGTGTGATCTATTTTTAGTAAATATTTACTTTGTTTTTATTTTGACTTTAAGTTGAATTTGCAGAGGTATGGCTAGGGTTGTAAGTATTCGGGAGGTGAATTGTTTGGTGGGTGGTTAGATTGCTGGTTCGAATGCTTTGATTCTTGAATGGCTTTGATTTAATCGAGATGGTTAGTGGATATGTACCGACAAATAAAAAGGCACTCACCAAATGCGAGTGCCTGAATTTTAAATGAGAGTGCCTGAAGTTTAAATCATAGTATAGGGGAAAACTAAGCGTTCGCCGGTTCAGGTTTTGCCTCTAGTTTTTTCTCTTCTGGAGATAAGCTTTTTTCATATTTGCCGTACTTCCACCACGCGTAGCCAAGGAAGATAACAATCCCGCCCACGTTGTAGAAGATGATGGTCATGATGTCAGCACCTGTTGGGAAAGTAGACGCAAAGAAACCAACAGTGAAAATGCCGATCAGAATAGAGACCACGGTAATGCCTGTCATACGTGAGCCCATTCTGAAATCACGAGGTAAGTGATCCAACTTCAAACGTAAATTAAGGTACGCGATCATGATGAATAGTGGTGGCAACATCGATGCTGCAGCCGTCATGTTGATAATGGTACTCATCAGATCTTGTACTGTATCGGACGCCAGTGTCGGAATGAACATCAGTGGAATCACAATCAAGAACTGAATCCAAGCCGCACGTTCTGGAACGCCTTGTTTGTTTAGAGCGACCGTTTTCTCACCGAAGATACCTTTAGGGATTTCAGAGAAGAAAATCTTAACGGGTGTCGCTGTCCACATCAGTAGAGAGCCCAGCATCGCCGTGAATGAAACCACGCCCACAAAGCGATTCATTAGGATTTCAGACAACCCAAAGTGTCGTGCTAGCCCTTCGAATACCTGCACTGAGCCGCCAGTAAATTTAAGCTCTTCTCGCGACACAAATACGTTTGCTAGTACTGAACCCACCGAGTAAAGCGCACCAATGAAGATACCCGCGATGATGATTACTTTAACGAAAGACTTGTGACCGCCTTTGATGTCGTTAACGTAAACCGCTACCGATTCTGCACCGCCAGCCGCCATGAAGATCCAAGTGATTACGCCAAGGAATGCCCAGTTAAAGCTTGGTGTCATCGCTTCAATGGTGATTGGGTCTGCTGGCTCGATACCACCGATCAAAGCACCGCCAGACAACAAGATGTAAGACATTGTTAGCAACAACATAAGCGACGATGTTAGTGAGGTGATGGGGCCTAGTAGTTTCGCGCCATTGTTTGAAATGTGCGTAGCAATCGCAAATAAAATGGTGCTGAGGATCGCCGTGGTGATTGGCGTGAATATGTACTCAAATCCTAAGAACGCATACGACGCATAAGCGATGATTCTAGGCAGCAGAGAGGTGAAGAAGAACAGGTTAACAAACCAGTAGGTATAAGCCGAAATAAACGCCCAGCGGCCTCCTAGAGAGCTTTTAACCCAAGAATAAACGCCCGCTTCAGAGTTTTTATTCAGTGACACAAACTCTGCGACGATCAAACAAAAAGGCACAAAGTAAAAGATGGTGGCTAGAAAGAACATCGGCGCCGAGGAAAGGCCGATCTCGATGTTGTTGTTAATGATGTTGTTGAAGCTGTATACCGCCGCGAAGGTCATAGACAGTAGGGCAAACTTGCCTATCGTACTGCGTTTATTTTCGGACATGATGTTCTCCGGTGAATCACGTTGATGATCGTTATAACTTGGTCCTAGAGAGGGAGGCTCTAGGCCGCACTTTTATTGTTATGTTGGTTTGGCAAACACCCGCTTTGTTTTGTCAGGGTTGGCTCATTGTTGTTTTGATAGATTTACGATCGGACTTCTTAGTGCTTTTCTTTCTTGATTTTCAGTAAAGTTATTACCAAAACAAAGAGTTAAAGGTTAAGAGGTTCATCAAAGAGGTTGTTTGTTTCATGAACGACGATTTGTAAGGCTTGTAGGGGCTTTTTGTCGTTTTTAAATATGAACTCGTTCGTCTCTTCAGCAAGAAGATTAAAGATTAAGCGGCGGGAAGTTAATCAAAATTGATCAAATATGTGACCTTGAGTGAATAAATTTAGTTAATGTTTTACCTTTGTTTTTGTTCGGGTTTTATTACGATTTAATTAACGTTTTTCGTGATGTGAGCCCTTGACGGAATGGCGTTTTTATTTTCGGGTGTTGGTTTTTAATTGTCTGATTTAAAACAAAAAAAAGCGCCACGGTAGGCGCTTTTTAAATTAGTTCTAATGTTGCTAAGTATTACGATTGCTTAGCCGCTTCTAGCTTTGCATCTTTACCTGCTTGCTTCTTTTCAAAGCGAGAGATCCACCACCAAGCGATAGCTGAGAATACAGCCGTCATAAATACGTTGACGAAGAACGCTTGCATCAGGTCTACACCCGTTGGGAATGCTGATGCCGTCATGCTGACAACAAAGATACCGATAAGTACTGACACAACAGACATACCTTGAACTCGAGTACCCATGCGGAAGTCACGTGGTGTATCGTCATGTTTCAAGCGGAATACAAAGTACGCCACCATGATGAAGATAGGCGGTAACATTGCGGTACCTGCTGTTAGGTTGATTGCTGTGTTCATCATGTCTTGTACAGACTCAGAACCGAAACCGTTAACCACTAGCATTAGGAATACGAAAGCGAATTGCCACCATGCTGCGCGAACAGGCACGCCGTGCTCGTTAAGCTCAGTCGTTTTCTCACCGTAAACACCTTTAGGGATTTCAGAGAAGTGAATTTTTACTGGCGCTGCTGTCCACATCATCATCGAACCGAACATAGCGACGAACAGAATGATACCGACGAAGCGACCCGTTAGAGATTGTGAAATGTCGAAGTAGTTCGCCATACCAGTGAAGATTTCAACCATGCCGCCAGCATAAGTGAGTTCATCACGAGCAACGAATACGTTCACTAATAGAGAGCCGACTGCGTACATGATACCGATAGCGATACCCGCGCTGATGATCACCTTGATGAAAGACTTATGACCGCCTTTAACATCGTTTAGGTAAGCGGCTGCAGTTTCTGCACCACCGGCTGCTTGGAAGATCCAACACATAATGCCTAACGTTGCCCAGTTGATGGTTGGTGTCATAGCTTCAAGCGTGATTGGCTCTACCGGTTCATGGTTACCACCGAGTGCCATCATGGCGCCGATAACGTAAACCGCGAACAGTGCAAATACACCGTATGCAACGATCTCTGCAATTTTACCTAACCAGCTCGCACCTTTGGTCGAGATGTGTGTCGCTGCTGCAAACAGACCTATTGAGATTGCCGAAGTCACTATCGGAGAGAAGGCGTACTCGTAGCCAAGCATCGCGTAAGACGCGTATGCGATAACGTTGGGCAGTAATGATACAAACCAGAATAGGTTCACGAACCAATAGAGGAATGAACCTAAGTAGGCCGCTTTTGAACCCAGCGGTTGTTTAAGCCAGTCATACATGCCTGACTCAGAATTTTTATTTGCTGATACGAATTCAGCAATAATGAACACGAATGGAATGAAGTAAATAAGGGTGGCGAGCAAAAAGATAGGAGCAGAACTCAATCCCAATTCGATGTTGTTATTTACAATGTTGCGAACGTTAAATACCGCTGCAAATGTCATGGAGAGCAAGGCAAATTTACCTAACTTACCGCGTACAGATTCAGACATAGTGTCCTCCAAGGGTCACGTAATTATAGTCGTTATTTCTTTAGGCTTCCTTGTAGGGAAGAAGCGTAAAGGCGTTGTGCAGTGTGACTGAGCCTTGAACGGCAAGGCTCGGTACACACTGTGAATAGATCTTGTTGTTGCTTTCGTTTGTTTAGCTCCAGTTACTTACTTATTGAGGAAGTAACCGTCTTCGATAGTCACTTTCAGTACCACTTTACGAACTCGGTTATCACCGTGGAATCGGTAGGCTTTGCTGTTATCAAAGATCGCCACTTGGCCTTCAGCTAACTCGCAAGTCTCGCCGTTACCCATTAGGTGTTCGCGGTCAGTCTCATCGCTGTAAGCTTGGATTTGCTCTAGCTCTGACTTGGCTGCGAACTCGACGGTTTCACGACCTTCTAGGTAGTAATGCACGTCGAAGTAACGACGGTTGCCAGTAAAGTTTTCTGTGTTACGAGCCACGCCGTCTTCAATCATGTAAGCCAGTGAGTCACCAATGGAATACATCACGCCATCTTTGATGTTGCCGATGTTTTCAATCGCTTCTACACAGCGTTGCCATTTACGACCGTCGCGGTAAACGACTTTAAATTGCTCTAGGTTGTCTAAAACGATCATCGCTTATGCCTCGTTCTGTTGTGGTTGAGCTTTCGGTGTATTCGCCGTAAAAAACTCATCGCCAAAGTTGTGATTGATTAGGTGCTGCGCGTCGCAATCGCCTGCTTGGAATGGAATCAGAGTTAAGCCGTAACTGAACTCGTCCATATAAACTCGGTAAGAGTCGAGCACTTCGCTGCCCCAAGAGTTCGAGCCTAAGCCCATCACTTGGTGATCTAGGTTTAGCGTGATGTAACCGCTCTTCTCTAGCTCAATGGTGTGTTGTGCTTGATGTAGGTTTTGGTTGGTGTAGAACCATGCGCTGAAGTTGATTTCTTGCTGTGGTTTTACTGCAATACCATTACCCGCGCGGCTTGAAAGCGCAGCCCAACGAACGTGTTGGCGGTTGCCGTTGTTTTGTGGGAACGGGTAGTTCTCGAACATGTCAGCCACGGTTGATTGGTAAACATCAATCATGTTGGCTTGATTGCTGTCTTGGTAGTTCTCTTCAGGACCGCGGCCGTAGTATTGAACTTGGTCGAAGTCACCGTTAATGCCCATGTCGAAACCAATCACTGGAATCACGTGAGGGTAATCACCGTAACGTTCGCCACTTAGCTCAACGTTCAGTTGACCTTCAGCACTGATCTGGTAGCGATACTCACAACGCATGCCGAAATCAAATACTGGTGGAGCAACGATGCTGGTGGTGGTGATCTCTACCTTGCCGTTAACTTGCTCAACGTTTAGCGTGCGGAAGTGCTCTTGCATGATCTGTAGGTGTGCAGGCTCCCAGTAACCATCGTGCTCTTGCTTATGGTTATCAATCATTGGCTTGAAGAAGTTCAGCTTAGGCTCAGACTTAATCAGTTCCTCGCCATTCACTAACCATGACGTCAGTTTGCCGTTCACTTTCGAGAAGTTCAGAGCAAAGTTGTGTCCTTTGATTAGGTAGGCTAAGCGAGATTCTTCAACATTCAGTGCTGTCGCATTATTGTTAGTGAAGGCGTCAAGTTGTGCAGTGTTCTCTTTCACTTGGAACTGATAAACCGCAATGTCGTGGTTCGCTTCGCTGTATGAAGTACGAGAATCCTTACGAACTGTAAAGTTCACAAACACTTCACGCTCATCAAGCTCTGGCAAATTAAGCGTCAGTTCACGGCTAGAGTTCTCAGCCAGCTCTTCAACCTTGATATGCTGTACCGCAATGGTTTTACCCTCAGCGCGGATTTCCGCAGTGATGGTGTAGTCATCGATGTTTGAGAACCAAAGCTTGTTGTCTACTGTGAAGGTGCCCGTTTGTGCATCGAAATCGCGAAGCTTCACTGGGGCAATCACTTGTTTATATTCTTTCAAGCCAGGGCCTGGCGTTTGGTCTGGGTAGATCAAACCATCCATACAGAAGTTGTAGTTATTCGGATAGTCACCGTAGTCACCGCCGTACTTGTAGAACTCTGTGCCTGCTTCATCACGCGCCAGAATGCCGTGGTCACACCATTCCCAAACATAGTGACCTTGAATCGCGTCATGCTTGTAGAACACGTTTTGGTATTCAGTTAAACCGCCTGGGCCGTTACCCATTGCGTGTGCGTATTCACAGATGATGCGTGGTTTTTCGTGTGGGAACTCACCGAAGGCATTCATTAGTTGAGCACGTGAGTACATGGTTGAAATGATGTCGACCACTTCAGCATCACGGTCTTCTTCATAGTGAACTAGACGGGTGTCATCAATCGCTTTTGCTGCATCGTACATAGAACGGATGTTGCAGCCGTAGCCAGACTCGTTACCCAGTGACCACATGATGATAGAAGGGTGGTTCTTTTGAGCGTGGATATGACGTTCGATACGTTCAACAAACACCGCTTCCCATGCGGCATCGTTAGTGATGCGGCTTAGGTCGCCAACGTTAGCAAAGCCGTGAGTTTCAACATCGGTTTCGCCCATCACGAATAGGCCGTAGATGTCACACAATTCGTAGAAGCGTGGGTCGTTCGGGTAGTGCGCTGTACGTACTGAGTTGATGTTGTGTTGCTTCATCAGTACTAAGTCTTTCTCTACGCGATCCATGCCAACAGCACGACCTTTCAGGTGGTCGTTGTCGTGACGGTTAACACCGTGCAGCATCACGTACTTGTTGTTGATGTAGAACAGACCATCGCGAACTTTAATATCACGGAAACCAACGCGTTGTGGAATCACTTCCAGCACCTTGCCGTCAGCGTCTTTCAGCGTAAGCAATAGTTGGTATAGGTAAGGGTTTTCAGCGTTCCATTGAACAGGGTTAACCACATCAATAGAGAATTGAGTATCTACATTGCCACCAGTCTTATGATTAGGGACGGCTAAGCTATCAACTGAGCCTTGCGAGATAACTTGGCCGCCATCAAGCAATGCGTACTCAAGGGTTGCGTTTGTTGCTGCTGCTAGGTTTTCTAGGGCAACGTTGCACGACAGGGTAGCGCTTTGGTAAGCGTCGTCGAAGTCAGTGCGAACGGTAACGTCTTGAACGTGCAGTTGTTCTTTACCTACTAGGTAAACATCACGGAAGATACCGCCCGTCCACCACATGTCTTGGTCTTCAATGTAGGTTGAGTCGGCCCATTGCATTACGCGAATAGAAAGTAGGTTGTTGCCTGCTTTTACATGGCTAGAGATATCGAACTCAGCGGTTAGGCGACTGCCTTTGCTGAAACCCACGTACTCGCCGTTTACGTAAACTTCGAAATAAGTTTCAACGCCATCAAATTTGATGATGGTTTGTTTCTCGTCCCAGCTTTCGCCTAGGAAGAAAGAGCGTTGGTATGCACCGGTTGGGTTGTCTGATGGTACGAAAGGCACATCAATTGGGAATGGGAAACCTTCATCTGTGTATTGAAGATCGCCGTGGCCTTCCATTTGCCACATGTTTGGAACCGTAATGTGGCCCCAGTCTTTCATTTCTTGAGAGTAGAATTCTTCAGGAACCAATAGTGGATTGGTGAAATAGCTGAAATTCCATTGGCCACTCAATAGTTGGAAGTGGCTGCTAAGTTCACGCTGAAACGTTTTTGCATTCTTTTCTGATGCGTATGAGAAGAAATATGCACGCGGTGCCATACGGTTCTCATGTAAGTTCAGGAAGTTTTCCCAGTTGTTCACGTTGCCTCTCTCTCGGCCTAAATGCAATTTGCTGACCGACGTTCTTATGCGTAATTGGGTCGTAGTGAATACGAGTATTTTTGGACTGAGGCAATTATTAGTAAAACTTTTACTAAATGAAATTGGTGAAAACGTTTTACTTTAACTCCATCACGTTTTTTATGGTCTTTTTACAGTGCTGTGTGATCCACTTAAAAGAATGCTATTGGCTGTTTTATGAAGCAGGCTAAAGAGGCAGGTATGTGTATATAGGCGTATGTGATGGGCACAAAAAAGGCCACCTTCAACAAAGGTAGCCTTAGTTTATCTATTTGATATTTTTAACTATTTTGTCGTGTCACGCAGCTTTAATTTGCTTGGTACATAGACACGTAGTGGGATAGTACGGCCGTCGCGTACTTTCTCAATCAACAGGTTAACGCCTTGAATTCCCATTAGTTCAGAGTGAATACGAACAGTCGATAAAGATGGAAAGGTAAATTTAGCTGTTGGGATGTCATTTACACTGATCAGCGCAATATCTTCAGGAATGTTTAATCCGTGCTCATGAACGGCTCGTAAAACACCAATTGCGATGGAATCTGACGCAATAAACATGGCTTTAGGGTGGTCGCCAGTCGCTAGCATCTGTTTTGCAAGCTTATAACCTGAAGAGCTAGAGAAGTCTCCACGATAGATGTCTTGCTCGCTGACAACATTCTTAAGGCTACCGTATTCAGCAAAGGCGACTTCGCGAATATCAGGAGTGTTGACGTTATCTTGTCCGCCAATAAAACCAATGCGTTGATAGCCTTGGTTGATAAAGAAGTTGGTGATCTCTTTGCTGATCAAAGCCAGGTCGATATCGACAGAGTCATAAGGTTCAGAGTGATCAGTGAAATCGACATAACAGATATTATCGCTTAGCTTTTTGGCTTGTTCGATAACCTCCGGTGTCATTCTCCCCACCAACAATACACCAGTGATAGGTGCTGAATTTACGTGTATTTTACTTTCATAACAGTTGGTTAGTTTAACTTCCATCTTGTCACATTGGGTTTCAATCCCGTGGCGAATCGATAGATAGTAAGGGTCATTCACTTCAGCTTCTTGCTTGTAGTTATACAGCGCAAGGAAGTGATGATTTTGTTTTTTACTGCTAACGGCTTTTCGTGAGCTGCTGGTTTTGTATTCCAACTTCTCTGCAATTTCAAAGATACGCCTTTTGGTCTCTTCCTTGACGCTTAATGTTGGATCTTCATTGAGAACCCTTGAAACTGTAGCCAATGAAACATGTGCTTCAGTCGCGATATCTTTTAACGTTGCCATACTCACTTCCTGTTATTGGAACATTGCGCTGCTTTGAAATTGGTATTTAGTAAAAAAGCAATGCACCTCTTTATTCTACAGACCTATTGTAATCAAACTGGAAGTCATTGCATTAACTTTTAGTAAAATAAATGTTCAACTCCTCTATGATGTCTCAAATCTAACTATCTATAATTATCTTATTAAAATTCAATGGATTAGATGTATTTATTTATAGGTTCTTCCTATGTCACGTTCAGTAACAATGACATGAGTTAGTGTAAACGTTTACACTTCGTGGTTTTGATCACAGAATTATAGCCAAAATGGCTGCTACTATTTCTGGCATACGGTGCTACTGAGCTGAATGTCAGTTCGAGTTAGTCCAAGAATGACGACAAAGAGAGGTTGATTGTGAAAGTACTGGTTACGGGCGGCATGGGTTACATCGGAAGTCATACATGTATTCAAATGATACAGGCGGGTATGGAGCCAATCATTGTTGATAACCTTTGCAACAGCAAAGAGCTAGTACTGGAGCGAATCGAATCACTGACCGGTAAGCGACCAACTTTTTATCTTGGCGACATTCGTGATCAATCTTTTCTAGATAGCGTTTTTTCAGAAAACGATATCCAAGCTGTGATTCACTTTGCTGGCCTGAAAGCGGTTGGGGAGTCGGTGTCTAAGCCTTTGGAGTACTACGATAACAACGTCAATGGATCATTGGTGTTAGCTCGCAGCATGAAGATAGCGGGTGTGAAGAGCATTGTATTTAGCTCTTCGGCTACCGTTTACGGTGATCCAGAAGTGGTGCCAATTACTGAAAGCTCTCCAACGGGTGAAACAACTAATCCTTATGGTCGCAGTAAGTACATGGTCGAAGAATGTTTGAGTGATTTGTTCAACGCTGAGAACGATTGGAGTGTGACATTACTGCGTTACTTCAACCCAGTTGGCGCCCATTCATCAGGCACCATGGGTGAAGACCCACAAGGTATTCCAAATAATTTAATGCCGTTTATTGCTCAAGTAGCGGTAGGTCGTCGCGACAAATTGGCTGTTTTTGGAAACGATTACCCAACAGTCGATGGCACAGGCGTTCGCGACTATATTCATGTTATGGATTTAGCGGACGGACACGTAGCCGCATTGAAAGCGGTTGGCGAGAAGGCGGGTTTACACATTTACAACCTAGGCACGGGCAAAGGCTCAAGCGTACTCGAGATGGTTGAAGCCTTCGCACAAGCATCGGGTAAGCCAGTTCCTTATGAACTTTGCCCACGCCGCGCTGGTGATATTGCTGAATGTTGGGCAAGCACTGAAAAAGCAGAGCGCGAACTTGGCTGGAAGGCGACGCGTAGCGTGATGGAGATGACAGCGGATACGTGGAATTGGCAGTCGAATAACCCGAACGGCTATTCCCCTTCGTAATTGAAGCCGCAGCGTTGTTAGCTGCAACTCCAATTTCTTTGGAGAATACAGATGAAGAGAGATTCCAGATATCTCGTCCCTCGATTCTGGAATGACGAATTTTAAAACTACGATTTCTGAACGTCATTCCCTACAGCGAGGAACGAGCGTGATAGGGAATCTCCTTGTAGAAGAATTATTCATCTTGGTTAATTGACCAAGACACAAAATTTGAGAGCAATCTAAACATGTCAAAAGTTGAATTTAACCCAGTAGACCATCCGCACCGTCGTTATAACCCATTAACGGGTCAGTGGATCTTGGTATCACCGCACCGAGCAAAGCGTCCTTGGAGTGGCCAAGATGAAAAACCATCGACTGCGCAGCTTCCTGCGTATGAGAAAGAGTGTTTCTTGTGCCCAACCAATACGCGTATTTCGGGCGATGAAAACCCAGATTACGACGGCACTTATGTATTCAGTAATGATTTCGCGGCGTTGATGCCTGACTCACCTGATGCTCCAGAGTCTGATAACCCTCTATTCAAGACTCAAGGTGTACGTGGGTTGAGCCGTGTGATCTGTTTTTCTCCGGACCACAGCAAAACGCTGCCGGAGCTTCCGGTAAACAAGATCCGTGGTGTTATCGATACCTGGAATGAACAGATTGAAGAGCTAGGTAAAGACTACCTGTGGGTTCAAGCGTTTGAAAACAAAGGTGAGACCATGGGCTGCTCTCAGCCACACCCACACGGTCAAATCTGGGCAAACAGCTTTTTACCCAACGAAATTGAACGCAAAGAGAAACTGTTAAAAGAGTACTTCGAACAACAAGGTTCTAATCTTTTAGTGGATTACGTTGAAGCTGAAATGAAAGACAGCTCTCGTACTGTGGTTGAAACCGAACATTGGATTGCTGTGGTGCCTTACTGGGCAGCGTGGCCATTTGAAACCATGTTGCTGCCAAAAACACACATCCGCCGTATGAGTGAACTGACTGACGAGCAGCGTGATGATTTAGCGCTTGCGATTAAGAAGCTGACGAGCCGTTACGACAACTTGTTCCAATGCTCATTCCCTTACTCAATGGGCTGGCACTATGCGCCGTTCTTCGAAGAAGGTACTGACATCGACCATTGGCAGCTACATGCGTTGTTCTACCCGCCACTGTTGCGCAGTGCTTCGGTTCGTAAATTCATGGTCGGCTACGAAATGTTGGCTGAGTCTCAGCGTGATTTAACCGCAGAACAAGCGGCGCAGCGTTTGCGTGATTTGAGTGACGTTCATTACAAAGAGCAGAAATAGCCTGTTTCGTTGATAGTAAAACTAATCGATAACTCGGTTACTAAATAAAAAAGCGAGATTCCTGATATCTCGTCCCTCGATTCTGGAATGACGGCAGGTGAGAAGCCGATGTTGTCATTCCCTACCGTGAGAGACGAACGAGGTAGGGAATCTAAAAGAATTAAAGTGGTGCCGTAAAGGGGCCATAACCAATTGATTAAAGAGTTTAAGCAGAGAGTTTACTTATGTCTGATCTAATCCAAAACGTGAAAGCATCTTTTGAGCAAGTCCTTGGTTACCAAGCGACTCATATTATCCAAGCGCCAGGCCGTGTGAACCTGATCGGCGAGCACACTGACTACAACGATGGTTTTGTTCTACCGTGTGCCATTAACTACCAAACGGTAGTGGCAGCGGCTAAGCGTGACGACAACATCGTGCGCGTAGTATCAGTGGACTACGGAAATGCAGTGGATGAGTTCGACTTAACTCAAGAGATCACATTCCAACAAGATAAGATGTGGGCTAACTACATTCGTGGTGTGGTGAAGTGCTTAAAAGGTCGTGGTTTTGAATTTACAGGTGCAGACATCTCTGTAACGGGCAACGTGCCTCAAGGTGCAGGTTTAAGTTCTTCTGCGGCACTGGAAGTGGTCATCGGTCAGACATTCAAGGTGCTTTACAACCTAGAGATCAGCCAAGCTGAAGTTGCATTGAATGGTCAGCAAGCGGAAAACGAATTTGTAGGCTGTAACTGCGGCATCATGGACCAAATGATCTCAGCTGAAGGTCGTGCAAATCATGCGATGCTTTTGGATTGTCGTAGCCTAGAGACTCAAGCGGTTTCTATGCCAGAAGATATGGCTGTGGTTATCATCAACTCGAACAAGAAACGCGGCTTGGTCGACAGCGAATACAATACGCGTCGTGAACAGTGTGAAGAAGCGGCGCGCATCTTTGGTGTTCCTGCACTTCGTGATGTGACTATTGAACAGTTCAAAGCGAAAGAGTCTGAGTTGGATGACATGGTCGCGAAACGTGCCCGTCACGTGATCACTGAAAATGACCGTACCGTTGAAGCGGCTCAAGCTCTGCGTACTCATGACATGAAACGCATGGGCGAATTGATGGCTGAATCACATGCGTCAATGCGTGATGATTTTGAAATTACAGTCAAAGAAGTCGACACCTTAGTTGAGCTGGTAAAACACGTGATCGGTGACCAAGGTGGCGTGCGTATGACTGGCGGTGGTTTCGGTGGTTGTATTGTGGCATTGGTTCCACCTGCATTGGTTGATGAAATTAAAACAACCGTTGAACAGAAATATCAAGCGGCGACGGGTCTAAAAGAATCTATTTATGTGTGCCAAGCGAAAGACGGAGCAGGCTTAGTTGAAGTAATCTAACGGCTTCGAGACTTAATATAGAGCTTACCAAGTGAAAAGATCATGGTAGGCCAAATGCTAAAGCCTTTATTTCAGGTAGAGGCTTTTTACTGGCACTAGAAGGAATTTAGAATGACACAAGAGCAAAACCTGCATCAATCCATGACACAAACTCCAGCCTATGATGGCCAACCCGCTCAGTTAGTGACGCTATCAAATACGCGTGGCATGGAAGTGACATTCATGGACATTGGTGCAACATGGTTGAGCTGTATCCTGCCAGTAAAGGGAAATAAAAGAGAGGTTTTGTTGGGTGTTAACTCAATGGAGAACTTCGATAAACAAGCCAGCTATATGGGTACAACTGTTGGTCGTTATGCTAACCGCATAGCCAATGGTCGTTTCAAAATTGATGGTCAAAACTACAAGCTGGAAACCAACCAAGCGGGCAATACTTTACATGGTGGTCCGAACGGTTTTGATAAACGTCGTTGGAATATTGCCGAGCAAACCGAAACGTCAGTGATGTTTACTCTTGAGTCTGCTGATGGCGACCAAGGATTCCCGGGGAATTTGAATGTGTCGGTGCGTTATGACATCACCGAAGACAATCGAGTTTCCATTAATTACTCTGCAACCACAGACAAGCCGACCGTAGTCAACCTAACGAATCATGCGTACTTCAATTTACTTGGTGCAGAAGCCGGCCACGATTGTTTGTCACACATTGTGAGCATCAACGCCAATCAGTTCTTACCGACCAACTCGGTAGGTATTCCATTAGGCAATCTTAAATCGGTGAAATCGACCAGCTTCGACTTCAATCAGCCTATGATGATCTCAGAGCGTTTGTTGGGTGATGAACAGCAGAAAGCAGCAAAGGGTTACGACCACTCTTTCTTATTAGCTGACGGCTGCAAGCGCACTCAATGCGCTGCGACCGTAACGTCACCGGACGCGCTAGTCTCACTAAAAGTATTTTCAACCAAACCTGCAATGCAGCTATACACCGGAAACTGGCTTGGTGGTACACCAAACCGAAGTGGTGGCAGCTATGAAGACTACGCTGGTTTGGCGTTAGAAACCCAGTTCTTACCTGACTCTCCTAACCACCCAGAGTGGAAGCAGGACAGTTGTATTCTCAAGCCTGAACAAGAATATAACTACCGTACCTGTTACCAGTTTGAATTTTCGGGGGATTCTTCAAACTAGTACGCTCTAGCTCAAAACGGTTACGCCAATTGCTTTTGTTTGTGAATAGAACGATGTGAGTTATAGCGTTGTTCTTGGGGGATGAGCAAAAGTGGCGCTCAACGAGTGTGTGATTTATTAAGCGCGATTGTTGGGTATCAGAGTAAGGTAGGAAAGCCCTAACAGAAGCGATTCTGTTAGGGCTTTTTTTTGTTTGTTGTTTGGTGAGTTGACCAGAGCTTAGATTTTCTCTACCGAATTACGGCGCACCAAAGTCGGAGAGAACATCATTGGCTCCGTTGAGGTGTTTTCACCTTTGGCTAAGTGCAACGCGAGTCGTGTCGCTTTCTCTGCCATCATCTGAATCGGGTAGCGAATGGTGGTTAGCTTTGGATGAATATAGCGTGCAATCAAGCCATCATCGAAGCCGATGATCGACATTTTGTCCGGCGCTTGAATACCGTTCTCATCTAAGACAGACAAAGCACCTGCCGCCATGTAATCGTTGTACGCAACAATGCCTGTGATTGGCAGTGATTTAGTCAAAAGGTTGGTCATGGCGTATTCACCCCCTTCACTGGTGGGAGCTGAGTACTCAATATAGCTGTCAGATAACGCTATTTTGTAATCCGAGAGTGCTGACAAGTAACCTTGTACACGCTCATCGGCATCTTCAATGCTGTGCGATGAAGCGATACAGGCAATATTTTTATGACCATGACGGATCAGATATTCAGTCGCAAGATACGCGCCTTTCTTGTTGTCCAAGAAAATACAACGGTTGGCAATCTCAGCAATATAGCGATTGATCAGCACTAAGCCTTTGACTTCTTTTGCATAGGCAATCAGTTCTTCGTCTGTCAGGCCTTTTGAGTGGATCACTAAGGCGTCGCAACGGCTATTGATCAGTAACTCAATCGCTTGTCTTTCTTCTTCACGATCGTGTGAGCCATTACCGACGAGGATATGCTTTCCGTTCTCACGAGCGACATTATCGACAGCCTTAACCAGCGTGCCAAAAAAAGGATCGGAGATATCACCAACCAACACACCGACGGTATTGGTGCTCTGGCTTACCAGCGCGCGAGCATTGGCATTCGGGCGATAGCCGAGTTTTGACATCGCTTTGGTGACGGATTCAATTGAGTTCGCACTTGCCTTCGGAGACTTATTTACGACTCGAGATACGGTTGCAACAGAAACACCAGCTTCCCTTGCGACATCTTTAATTGTTGCCATTTTTAACCTCTATACATTGCTGCATCTATTTAACACCGACAATGAGTGCAAGGCAACGAAACTCTCATTTTACTTCCAGTAATGAGATCTTTACCGCTTGTAATTATTAGGCTTAATGCTAGTGTAAACATTTACATTTTACTTAATTTTAGTAAATGATTTAATGAGTGAAAATAAATCAATATAGGAAGTGAGAAATGGATACTGTCTCTTATGGTGACTTTGCTAAGTTAGAAATGCGTGTGGGTAAGATCATTGAAGTTGTGCGTCATGAAAACGCAGACAAGCTTTACATCGTGCAAGTGGATATCGGTGAGAAAACGCTACAAACGGTGACTAGCCTAGTACCTTACTACACCGAAGAAGAGTTGATGGGTAAGCAGGTTGTTGTTTTGTGCAATCTAGCGAAGGCGAAGATGAGAGGCCACACTTCTGAGTGCATGTTGTTATGTGCCGAAACTGAAGATGAATCTGAAAGTGTATTGCTGACACCGGAACGTGCGATGCCTGCAGGTATTCGTGTCGTTTAAGATCGTTTTAGGTTGGAGAGCGATCCAGCTCACCAACCTAGATTAACTGGCGATTTAGATTAATTAACTGTGTAGATCAATTAACTATGTACATCCATTAATAACGTACATCAACTAGCTTCGAACAGTCAGTATCAAGCCATCAATCACACTGTGGTGGTGATCTGAAACCCCAGCAAGATTGCCGTATTTAGGCTGGTGGCGATCATTTTCTAATGGGTGATGCCAACCTTGTGTGTGTTGAACAAAGTGCGCCGCAAAGCTTTCAGACACTTCTAAACATCCTGCTAATACCGTATCGACATAGGTTTGAACGATAGGGCTGTTTTCGCAAGGTGCTTCAATCTCGTCTTTGATGTAAACCCAGATCGATTGATCCTGTTTAAACTCATTTTGGCTTTCTATCTGAGAGGCCTTTAATTCGATTCGGTGATAACCACGCTCACGGCGATCAAACTCAGTCAGCGCAATATCATCCACCTCAAGTAAAACTCCATTCACTTGTCCCTCACCGAGATTGACGATCAAAGGAGACAAAACATAGCTGTCATCGATCTTACTCCAGTGACGAACTAGGCCATGCACTATTGCAGGAATCGCTTGTCCTGTTTGACCTGTGAGTTGACGAGAAGAGGAGTTGATCAAGCTACCATAACCAAAAATATACATCGCGTTCCCTGTCTGTTCTTTTGTATTTGAGACTAGTCTTACTATATGTTTGGCTTCATCAAATGTCAGTAGTTTTTTATTTTACACACTCATGAGTCTAAATGACTTTTATGGGGTGTGTTTAATTGACACTTTTTTGAAGCCTAAAGACTCCTTGTTGATTGTTTTTATTGGCTTTATACCTTTGGCGCGTTTCATGCATTACGTTAGGTAATATTGCAGTGATGATTACTGCATCATGAATTTGACTATGAAATAGCAATTCCCAGAAGCCACTCTTGGCTTGTTATCTGAAGTGAGGAACGAGTTTGTTAAATATCACAGATAAAAGTGTAGAAGATGCGATTCCTGCATATCTTCGATTAGGTTTTAGACCTTTCTTCTTTTTAGGCAGTCTCTATGCTGTGATCGCGATTGTGGCTTGGGTCATCATGTTCCAAAACGGTCAGCCAGAAATGCTAAAAGTACCGGCGCTTTGGTGGCACGTACATGAAATGCTGTTTGGCTTTGCCATGGCGATTGTGGTCGGTTTTGTGTTAACAGCGGTGCAAACGTGGACGGGTGTCAATGGAACCAAACACTATCGATTAGCCGCACTGGTTGGTTTGTGGTTAGCACCTCGTATTCTGTTTTGGACCCCCGCACCGTTATGGCTGATCTCATCGGTTGAGGCGTTGTTCTTGATCTTTGCCGCTTACGAAATTGGTTTCCGAGTCGTTAAATCGAAAGGCTGGAAGAATCTATTCTTTGTACCGCTGTTTATATTGGCTATCGTGGCGAACTTTGCTAGTTACGCAACTATTAAGGGTATGCCTCCATTTCCATCGTCTGCAGTTTGGCAAGCGATGTTGTGGTGGTTTACGTTGTTATTGTCTGTAATGGGTGGACGAGTGATTCCATTCTTTACGGCGCGTCGTTTTGATTTTGAAAAAGCACAGCCACTCGTTTGGTTAGAATGGTTAGCGAATCTACCTTTGGTTGGTTTATTTGTATTGAGCTTCTTCCCATTGACCTTTGCTCAAGTTGGCAATGAGTTGATGGTATTTGCAGGTGTGACTCAGTTGGTGCGCTTTATCCGCTGGAAGCCTTGGACTACGTTATCTGAACCCTTGGTGTGGTCGCTGCATGCAGCTTACCTATGTATTCCTTTAAGCTTGCTGCTACGTGGTTTATTAGACAACCCGTTCGCGAGCCACAACATGCTGCACTTGTTTGCGATTGGCGGTTTGAGTGGATTAATTCTTGCGATGATTACGCGCGTGACAATGGGGCACACGGGGCGTGCTATCTATAAAGGGCCAAGTATGGCTTTAGCGTTCTCGGCTATTTTTATCGCGGCTTTGGTTCGCAGCGTAGGTGTGACATTCTTCCCATCGTATTTATTTGAGATGGTGAACATCAGCGCGGGTTTATGGACGTTAGCATTTGGGTTGTTTATCTGGAAGTTCGGTATGATGCTTTTAACGCCAAGAGTGGATGGTCATCCGGGGTAAGCGTATTGATTTTCGAGCCCATTTTGAAAGGGAAGCACTGAGCTTCCCTTTTTTGATCGCAGCAAAGCTCCATTCTCAAAGGTCTATTCTCTTAGTGAGTATTCTCGGCAAGATATTGGCGCACTTGTGCAATGAGATCTTCTTTGGCGTGAGGCGAGATGAAACTCGCTTCGACAGCATTAATACTGAATTGCGCTAATTCGTTTTTAGTCAGTGGATGAGCATTGGCGACGGCGAGGAAGTTATCATTCATATAGCCGCCGAAGTAAGCCGGATCATCGGAATTGATGGTGACGCACAACCCTTTTCTCAGCAACTCGACGATGTTGTGCTCTTGCATGGTGTCGAAGACCTTGAGCTTTGTATTCGACAACGGGCAAACGGTCAAAGGGATACGCTTCGCGGCTAACTTTTCCATTAGCGCGTCATCGTCGATACAGCGAACGCCATGATCAATACGAGTAATGCCTAACAGACTTAATGCATCGATAATGTTTTGTGCTGGCCCTTCTTCTCCGGCATGTGCAACGGCCAAGAACCCTTGATTGATGGCCTCTTGAAATACGTGTTTAAACTTCTCTGGTGGGTTGCCTTGCTCTGATGAATCAAGTCCGACACCTATAATTTTGTCTTTGAAGGGAAGCGCTTGTTTTAGTGTTTCAAAAGCACTCTCTTCATCAAGATGGCGCAGAAAGCACATGATCAGTTGGCTGCTGATCCCTAGTTCTTGCTCGGCTTGATTCAAAGCTTGAGTAATCCCACTTATGATGACTTCAAAGGCAATGCCACGTTCGGTGTGGGTTTGAGGGTCAAAAAAGATCTCAGTATGAACCACATTATCTTGTTGGCACTTGAGTAGATAAGCCCAAGTCAGGTCATAGAAATCCTGTTCATGAATCAGTACGTTTGCGCCTTGATAATAGATATCGAGAAAAGACTGAAGATTGTGGAATTGGTACGCGTCTCTTACTTGGTCTGGGTTATCAAAGGGAATCGACACGTTATTGCGCTTGGCCAGTTGGAACATCAGCTCAGGTTCTAGCGTGCCTTCAATATGTAAATGCAGCTCAACCTTGGGTAAATGTTTGATGAAGCTATCCATAGCAACTCCTTAGCTATTTTAATTATGGGCGGAGTAGGCGAGACAGTAGAGTCTGTAAACCTGAGCCTGCAGGTTATCTCTTTCATTTATCTCTGTTTGAGCATAGTTCATTTCATTGTTGTCGATAAAACTGCACAGAAGTTGATGATGAATCGAGAGTTACGAACCCATTGAAATCCGGCGCAAACGATTTGCAGCAATGGAGTGTGATCCGCTGCAAATATTTGCAGCAATATTCATTGATTTGTGCTCTAATACCGCGCTTACCAAGGGATGGTGTTAAAAGATGCTCACTTAGATGGAGTTATCAAAGTGACCGATCCCTTAATGATCTCCCTTAGGAAAAAATAGAACATGTCTAAGAACAAAAAATTTGATATCCGCCTTACAGAAAAACGCAACGGTTGGTGTGCAGAGATTACTCGTCAAGTAACGTCTCGCAGCACAACAGTATCTAAGCGTGAGTCTGGTTTCGAAACTGAAGCTCTAGCACAAGAGTGGGCAGAGAAAGAGCTAGCATCTTTCATCTCAAACCAAGCTGAACGTAACGAGCGTAAATCAGAGCAGCGTAAAGAGCGTGACGAACTACGTCACACTAAAGAGCTTAAAGCTGAGCAAGCACGTGAAGCACGCGCAAAAGCTCGTGAAGAAGAGCAAGAAGACGCTGAGTAATCCAGTGCACAATTAATTTACAGGTCCCTTAATTTTAAGATAAGGGACAAGTAAAAAAAGCCCCGATATAGCTTTTCTCTTTCTAGTTAAAAGTTTATCGGGGCTTTTTCATTTGTGGCGTATTAGTCTGGAGCACGTAACCACTCATGGCTGGTGGCTACGTATCTGATTCACTAATTACCCGAATTCGGTCCTTAGTTGTTTAGTGCTGTCAGCCAATCGTCTTCCGCGACTTCTTCAATGTAACTCTCTACAGACTGTCCCACTTCATCATCATCTTGCTTGAAGTAAGCAATGTGGAATACCGCGTCACCTTCGTTTACCAACGGTAGAGTTTGTTGACCAATCACGATACCGCCTTTAGTGGTGATTACTTGGCCTTCTTGGTGACCCAATGGAGAACTGATGTAAGCCAGGGTTTGTCCAGCTTCAACTTGTTCGCCAAGCCTTACCATATTACGCAAAATGCCGTCTGATTCAGCGCGGATCCAACTGGTCGATTTGCTTAATACTGGCTCTGGTAACTTCTTACGGTTAGGGCGTAGCATACCGATTTCTTTCATCACTTGATGCACGCCAAGGTAACCCGCACGAATCGCTAGGTGATCAAAACGCAGCGCTTCACCACCTTCGTAAGTTAATACAGGAATACCCAGTTTTTCCGCTTCGCTGCGCAGTGAACCGTCACGCAGTGGAGAATCTATGATCACGGGTGTTGCGAACGCTTTTGCGATGCGCAGTGTTTCAGGGTTCGACAGGTTTGCACGGATCTGTGGCAAGTTAGTACGGTGAATCGCACCTGTGTGAAGATCCAGAATGTAATCACAGTGCTTCGCTACGTTCTCAAAGAAGGTGTGAGCGATGCGTGATGTCAGTGATCCTTTTTCACTTCCTGGGAAGCAACGGTTCAGGTCACGACGGTCTGGTAGGTAACGAGACTTATGGATAAAACCAAATACGTTAACGATAGGCACAACAAGTAGTGTTCCTTTCAGTTTCTTTGGATCAATCGCATTGGTCAGTTGTCGTGCAATCTCTACACCGTTTAATTCATCTCCGTGGATCGCCGCGTTTACCATCAGTGTTGGGCCCGCTTGACGACCATGAATAATTTCAATCGGGATCGAAAGTGGAGAATGCGTGTAAAGCTGAGCCGCTTGCAGTTCAATCTCCATTCTCTGTCCTGGCTGAACAGTATAACCAAGTAATTCGAATGGTTGATTAGGTTTTAGTCTTGCCATTTAGGTTGTTCTCAACATGGTGATAATTCGTTAACACGGAATGTATCAATCGTTGATTTTTAGTACGAATCAATCGCTTTACGGTGACGACAAAACTTTTTTATGGAGGGGGTTCTTAATTGGTTTCTGTTTTTGATTTGGCTAGTTAGAAGGGGTTTAGAATTGTGAATTTCCTGACAATACATTGATTTAACGCTGATATTTATTGTTCGGTTGGTTGGTATTATCCATCGCCATTTTTTGGCGGCCAAATTCAAATATCGAGATCAAAATGAAAAAAACAATTTCAAAAGTTGTAGCACTAGCGGTGGTATCTGTTGCTCTATCTGGCTGTGTGGGTAGCAACGCAGTAACGGGTTACCTAATGAAGTTCAACATCAAGGCTGTTGACAACCGCTACGCTCGTGGTGGTTTGAACATACTACTTGCACCTGCGTACGGTCTAACGGTTGCTGCCGATTACCTAGTATTTAACTCACTAGAGTTCTGGACGGGTAGCAACCCACTAACAGGTGCTCCGCACATCTTTGATACTAAGACTGATACTTACCTTGATATCAACGATCAGCTTGATAAGTCACTGACTGAAGCACCAGTAGGCCCGATCACGAGTGCCGATATGATTGAGAAAGGTCAAATGCAGCAGATCGACGAAAACACTATCCAAATGGACATCACTTACCAGTCTGGTGAGCGTGCGACGTTAATCGGTGTTCGTGATGGCGAGATGGTGACGTACTTCATCGACGGCGAAGTCGTGGCACAAACTTCAATTGATGAGCTAGAAAGCTACGCGGCTTCACGCGCTTAATTATTTAGTCACAAGTAGCAGTGACAAAGATTAGATACAAAAACAGGTACTCATTGAGTACCTGTTTTATTTTGTTCTTAATAAACGGTGTTTACTGAAAAGTGCTATTTATTGAAGAGCCCATTTATTGGAAACACCATTTACTGAAAAACACATAGCTAATCGATTTATACTTTTTCTGGAATGGCTGCTAGTAATGCAACCATTTGGTTCCAGAACAATTCAACAGTATCGATCTTCACTTTCTCATCAGGAGAGTGTGGGAACTTGATCGTTGGGCCGAAAGAAACCATATCCATGTTCGGGTAAGGTTCTTTGAACAGACCACACTCAAGGCCAGCATGGATAACCATAATGTTTGGCTTGTGACCGTAGATGCCTTCGTACATGTCGCGGAAGATATGCATGATCTCTGAATCTGCGTCTGGTTTCCAACCTGGGTAAGCACCAGAGAACGCGATGTTAGCGCCTGCTAGTTCAGCAACAGAGTGAAGCATACTTTCTACTTGGCTACGACCAGAGTCGATAAGAGAACGGATCAAGCAAAGTACTGTGATTGAATCTTCTTCCGTTGTGATAACACCTACGTTTAGAGACGTTTCAACAACACCTTCAATCTCGTCACTCATACGAATCACGCCGTTTGGACATGCGTTAAGTGCCGCGATAAAGCGAGCTTGGTCTGCTGATGCTAGTGTGCCCATTTCAACTGAAGCTTCTTCGTTGAAGGTCACGATGCTGTCTTCTACTTTACCTAGCTCTGTTGAAAGCAGCTCTGTGTAGTAGTTGTATAGCGAAGCCAGTTTTTCTTGGTTTACAGCAGGAACCGCAACCGTTACGAAACCTTCACGAGGGATCGCATTACGAAGGCTACCACCTTTGAATTCTACGATGCGAAGGTCTAGTTCTTTTGCGTGACCGGCTAGGAAGCGAGCAATCAGTTTGTTTGCGTTTGCACGACCAGTGTGAATGTCACAACCAGAGTGACCGCCTTTTAGGCCTTTTAGCGTTAGCTTGCGTGTTACGAAGTCAGCTGGAATTGCGTTACGTGCAATTTCAAATGTCATTGCGCCGTCGATACCGCCAGCACAACCCATGTACACTTCACCTTCTTGCTCTGAGTCAGTATTAAGAAGGATATCGCCTTCTAACCAACCTGCTTCAAGACCAAACGCACCAGTCATGCCTGCTTCTTCATCTACAGTGAGTAGAACTTCGATAGGGCCGTGTTGGATTTCGTTTGAAGCAAGAACCGCTAGGCAAGAAGCCATGCCCATGCCGTTATCAGCACCAAGCGTTGTGCCTTTTGCTGTAACCCATTCGCCATCGATGTATGGCTGGATTGGATCTTTTGTAAAGTCGTGATCAGTGTCTTCGTTCTTTTGTGGAACCATATCGATGTGAGCTTGTAGCACGACACCTTTTTTGTTTTCCATACCCGGCGTTGCTGGCTTTTTGATGAATACGTTGCCCGTTGGGTCGCGACGTACATCTAGGCCTTGCTCTGTTGCCCACGCAATAATGTATTGAGCAAGCTCCTCTTCATGTTTCGAAGGGTGCGGGATTGAACAAATTTTATCGAAAAACTGCCAAATAGGGGCAGGGGACAATTTACTGATCTCAGAATGGAATTCAGACACGGATGACTCCTTTTTTATTTGATAACCATATATTTAGGATTTCTATAGGTAAAAACTTAGAATAAAAATCTAAAATATGGGTCTGTTTTGATGGCAACAGCATACCACTTGAGCGTTTTGACGAGTAGCGGTTATAAACCTCAAATACCTCAAATTTTGAAAGCGATCTTGTCCATCTGATCATAATTAAGAGACTTGATGCTTATAAATGGCGCAAGCAAACGTTTGTTTAATTCTTTTGTGTAATTTAATTACAGAAATAAGTTTTAAAAATAACAATAATTGGTCAAAAGTGTGACGTAGAGCAAAAAATACTTGTAATCTTTTTTCTTTAGGGTATATTAATAACCAACTTCTGAGATGAAGAGTAAATGCTCAAAGGATGAGTCCGTTTTATCGCCTCCAAGGAACCGAGAAATCAAATTCGTTTTTTATTGATTTATTAAGGTGATAGTTATGAAAGGTTTACCATCTGCAATGTTCTGGATTAACAGCTCTGTTTACACTAGCAACTTTGCATACCCTACAAGCTTTGGTTACTAATACCGTAAGCATGTAACTCGAACAGTTTTGTTCACCCCTATATATTGGAATTCTTTTACAGCCCTTTTGGTTGACAGATTCTACCGCCACTCAGTTTTGAGTGGCGTTTTTTTTGCCTGCTACTTTTCCAAACCGCTTTCGCTTGTCACTTTCTTTGCTGTTCTGAGTGGTTGTTTTTTAAACGCCAAAATATCAATTTGCGTCTTATTACTGATCCTGTTGAAAAATACACAACTCTTGTGGGTTTAAATTGAGAATATGATGGCTACATTCTCAATGAAAATAACTGATGGTTTAAAAAATAGCCAAGTGATCTCATGGTATTGGCTTTTGCTAACATATTGTTTTTATTTGTTATTTTTCCTTTCGGTCTTCGTTTTTAATCGCTTTGTTTCATACGGCATTCTGATAAATATCGATTAGAGCCTTAATTCTATCTGGAATTTGTTATTTGATAACTTTATAATCCACAGCCAATCGTTTACGCAACCGTTTACTTTTTACCCTTATAGGATTCGATAATGTTCGAAAAGCTATTCAAACTCAGTGAAAATGGCACCAATGTGCGCACTGAAATCATCGCAGGTCTAACCACCTTCCTAACAATGGCTTACATCATTTTTGTAAACCCAATGATTCTAGCTGATGCTGGTATGGACCATGGCGCTGTATTTGTAGCAACCTGTTTAGCGGCTGCTATTGGCTGTTTCATCATGGGCTTTGTTGCTAACTACCCAATTGCTCAAGCTCCAGGCATGGGTTTGAACGCATTCTTTACCTACGCTGTTGTAATGGGTATGGGTTATACATGGCAAGTTGCTCTGGCAGCGGTTTTCGTATCAGGCGTGATCTTCATTTTCTTAAGTATCTTTAAGATTCGTGAATGGATTATCAACTCGATCCCTATGTCTCTGCGTGTTGGTATCTCTGCTGGTATCGGCCTTTTCCTAGCGTTTATCGCGCTTAGCAATGCAGGCATCGTTGTTTCTAACCCAGCGACTAAAGTTTCACTGGGCGACATTACCGCGATTGCTCCTATCTTAGGCGCGCTTGGTTTCTTCATTACTATTGCTCTTGTTCACCGTGGTGTGAAAGGCGCAGTAATGATCGCGATTCTCGCTATCACAGCGATTGGTATTGCGATCGGTGACGTTCAATACGGCGGCATCATGTCGACACCACCAAGCCTTGCACCTACATTCATGCAGCTTGATTTCTCTGCTGTATTTGAAATCGGTATGATTTCAGTTGTATTCGCATTCTTGTTCGTCGATTTGTTCGATACCGCGGGTACCTTGGTTGGTGTTGCAACGAAAGCAAACCTAATCAAAGAAGACGGTAAACTACCGCGCTTGAACAAAGCACTGCTTGCTGACTCTACAGCAACATCTATTGGTGCATTACTAGGTACGTCAAACACAACTTCTTATGTTGAGAGTGTTGCGGGTGTTGCTGAAGGCGGTCGTACCGGTCTAACTGCGGTTGTTGTTGGTATCTTATTCCTACTGGCTCTTTTCTTCTCGCCACTTGCAGGTATGATTCCGGCTTACGCAACATCAGGTGCACTTTTCTATGTAGCAATTCTGATGATGTCTGGACTAGTTGGCATTGATTGGCGTGATCTTACGGAAGCCGCACCAGTCGTGGTAACATGTCTGCTTATGCCGCTGACGTACTCTATCGCTGAGGGTATCTCACTAGGTTTCATCGCTTACGCTGCAATTAAGCTGCTAAGTGGTAAAGGTCGCGACGTTTCACCTGCGGTATGGGTAATGTCCGTTATCTTTATTCTTAAATACATTTTCGCTTAATCGTCTAGATTTCTGCTTAATCGCTGAAGAGGCTATGTTTGAAATAGCCTCTAATAACATGACAAAATTATTAGGTTTTATACTATGAGCAACAAATTCATTATCACTTGGGACAACATGCAGACTTACTGCCGTCAACTTGCTGAAAAGCAAATGCCAGCAGAGCAGTGGAAAGGCATCTGGGCGGTAAGCCGTGGTGGTTTGGTTCCTGGTGCAATCTTGGCTCGTGAGCTAGGTATTCGTCACGTAGATACGATTTGTATTTCTAGCTACGACCACGATCACCAGCGTGATATGACTGTAGTTAAAGCACCTGAAGGTGATGGTGAAGGCTTCTTAATCGTTGAAGATCTTGTTGATAGTGGTGACACTGCACGCAAGCTTCGCGAAATGTACCCTAAAGCGAAACTGATTGCTGTTTGTGCAAAACCATCTGGTGCACATTTATTAGACGAGTACATCGTGGATATCGCTCAAGACACATGGATTGAGCAACCTTGGGATACTAGCTTAAGCTTCATTGAGCCAGTAAATCGCAAGTCAAAATAAGCGTAAACTTAGTTTTTTGAGAAATGACCCTTTATAGGGTCATTTTTTTTTATATGATTAGTAACAACCATTTCTTATTAAGTATCCCAATGTCTGAATCAGAAGAAACGAGCTCGAACCTTTCGGAAACATTGTTTGTAAAGCACAAGCAGGCCAAAGAGACCTCAATGCTTACTCGCTACATGCCAAGTTCAGAAGAACTGTTGGATAAAAAGCGTGAAGAGCAGAACTCATCTTGGTATCGAAACCTAAGACGTCTTCAGTGGGTATGGCAAGGTGTTAACCCAATTGAGCAAGAAGCGGTATTGGCTCGCATTGCGTCATCAGACAATTCACGCACGACGGACGAGTGGCTAGACACCGTGATGGGCTATCGCAGCGGTAACTGGGCATACGAGTGGACCAAGCTGGGTATGCAGCATCAGAATCGCTCTAATGAAAAGAACGGCGAAGAAATGGCTGAAGAGTTATTTTCAGCATCGCTGTGTTTCAGCATTGCGGGCTACCCACATCTAAAGAACGATAACCTTGCTGCTCAGGCACAGGTATTAGCGAATGCGGCGTATTCTGAAGCGATCAAACACACCAAATTGATCGTCAAACAAATCGAAGTGCCGTATCAAAACAAAAAGATTAAGGCGAACTTACATCTAACCAAAACAGACAAACCACAACCTGTCGTGATCGTGAGTGCAGGTTTAGATAGTCTGCAAACTGACATGTGGCGTTTGTTTAGAGATTACCTAGCACCGAAAAACATTGCGATGCTAACGATTGATATGCCGTCGATAGGGCACAGTTCGCATTGGCCTTTGACGGAAGACTCTTCTTGCCTGCATCAAGCCGTGCTGAATGAACTGCCTAACATTCCATGGGTGGACCATCATAAAGTCGGTCTGTTTGGTTTCCGATTCGGTGGTAACGCGATGGTGAGGTTATCCTTCCTTGAGCAGCACAAACTTAAAGCCTGTATCTCTCTTGGCGCACCGATCCACGATATCTTTGTTCATGCGGACAAACTAAAGCAGATGCCCAAGATGCATTTGGATGTGTTGGCTTCTCGCCTTGGCAAAGGAGCTGTGGATATCAATAGCCTTTCTGGGCAACTGATGGCTTGGTCATTGAAGGTGCAAGGCTTGCTGGCTAACAGTAAAACCAGTGTTCCTATTTTGGCATTGGCTTTGGAAGGTGACCCTGTTTCACCGCATCTGGATAATCAACTGGTTGCTATTTACAGTGATTACGGCAAAGCGAAGAAAATCAAAACCAAATCAATTACACAGGGGTATGAGCAATCCCTCGAATTAGCGATAAAGTGGCTTGAGGATGAATTATTTAGATGACATTTCTCCGAAATTAGTTAAGCATGAAAAGTGTACAAAGTAAGTACCTGATACTCAGAGATAATTTATAAAATCCAACTGCGTGCTTTCTACGTATTGCAGTCTGAGTAACGTCATTCTTAACATTGAAATGGAGATTCAATATGTCAGAAGTGACACAACAACCTACGCATTATCGCTTGTTAAACGTTTTAAAGGCTATTGGGCCTTACTTGAGGGAGCCGCAATCAGAAGATGGTCATTACATTTTTGATTGCTTGTCTGTGTGTGTGAACGATAAAAAGTCACCAGAAGAGCGTGAGTTCTGGGGCTGGTGGTTAGAGTTGGATAAGTCGGAAGAAGGATTCTCGGCGAAGTACAACACGGGTAAATACAACATTGATGGTAACTGGGATCCTTTGCCATTACCTAAAAAGGCGGTCGCTGAGGTGTCTCGAACTCAAGAAGGCTTTCACCAAAAGCTGGTTGACGAACTTCAAAAGAAATTTGAAATCGGCGTTCAGTTAGACGAAGAGTCTGTCGAATTCGTCTGATTTTGAAGGTTACTCTTCTCTATAAAGCAAAAAGGTGCGATTTCGCACCTTTTCTGCTTGTGAATTCCCCTGTTGATTGCTAAAACATCACCTCTTATTTGTTTTATTCATAAAAGACTTCATGACAACAAATCATCAAAGCGGGACAACAACACAGAGTAAAACTGTCGTTGTTAAACTGGGTACCAGTGTCTTAACTGGTGGAACATTGGCATTAGACCGCGCTCACATGGTTGAGCTGGTTCGTCAATGTGCTGAATTAAAAAAACAAGGCCACTCTGTGGTTATGGTTTCGTCTGGTGCAATTGCAGCCGGACGTGAGCACCTTGGTTACCCCGCACTTCCCAACTCGATGGCGAGCAAACAATTGCTTGCAGCAGTTGGGCAAAGTCAGTTGATTCAAGTTTGGGAGTCTTTGTTTGCTATCTATGGCCTTAAGATTGGCCAGATGCTACTGACTCGTGCTGATCTCGATGATCGCGAGCGTTTTCTGAATGCACGTGACACGATCAACGCGCTCGTTGAGCACGATATTATTCCGGTAGTAAACGAAAACGACGCAGTAGCCACCAATGAAATTAAAGTGGGCGACAACGATAACTTATCGGCACTGGTTGGTATTTTATGTGGCGCTGATAAGCTTTTGTTACTCACTGACCAAAAAGGCCTGTTTACGGCAGACCCACGTAAAGATCCGAATGCTGAACTTATCAAAGAAGTAAAAACCATTGATGACACACTGCGTAAGATCGCAGGTGGCAGTGGTACTACGTTAGGTACCGGCGGCATGGCGACAAAACTGCAGGCGGCTGATATTGCTCGTCGTGCGGGTATCGAAGTGATTATTGCAGCAGGCAGTGCTGAAAATGTGGTGTTTGATTCATTGAGTGACAACCCACAAGGCACACGTTTCTTGCCTTTAGCTGAAGCGCTTGAAAACCGTAAACGTTGGATTCTAGCGGGCCCAGCTTCTGCTGGTGACATCGTAGTCGACGATGGAGCGGTGAACGCAGTTAACACCAAGGGCAGTAGCTTGTTGGCGAAAGGGGTTGTTCGAGTTAAAGGCGAATTCTCTCGTGGTGAAGTCACTCAAGTCACAGACAGCAAAGGCAAAGTCATTGCGCGTGGTATCGCTAGCTATTCAAGCCAAGACCTAGCAAAAATTGCAGGCAAGCACAGTAAAGATATTGGCGACATTCTTGGATACGATTATGGGTCAGAAGTCATTCATCGTGACGACCTAGTTGTGATTCAAGAGTAGTTCGTGATGATAAGGCGATGCGCTGCGAATATACATAATCGTAAATCGCCTTTTTACATCCAAAGACAGACAGAATTTAGGGAGAGTTAAACGTGGATTTAACTAACATGGGTATTGCAGCAAAAGACGCTGCTTTCCACCTAGCGACCGCATCAACGGCGCAAAAAAACAAAGCATTGGCGATCATCGCTGATGAGCTAGAAGCAAACGCGGCAACGATTCTAGAAGCGAACGCGAAAGATATCGAACTTGGCCGTGAAGCGGGCCTGACTGATGCACTTGTAGATCGTCTATTGCTGAACGAAGAGCGCTTAACCGGTATCGCTAACGATGTGCGTAACGTGATTAGCCTGAATGACCCAGTTGGCAGCGAAATGGACAGTAAGGTACTTGAAAACGGTATGTCACTGTCTCGCCGCCGCGTACCACTTGGTGTGGTGGGTGTTATCTACGAAGCGCGTCCAAACGTAACTATCGATATTGCAGCACTGTGTCTGAAGACAGGTAACGCAAGCATTCTACGTGGTGGTAAAGAGACGTTCTTCTCGAACATGGAACTGGTTAAAGTAATCCAGTCTGCATTAGAGAAAGCGGAGCTTCCTGCCGCTTCAGTTCAGTACATTGAAAAACCTGATCGTGAATTAGTATCTCAACTGCTTAAGTTGGATGACTACGTGGATATGATCATTCCTCGTGGTGGCGCTGGCTTGCACAAGATGTGTAAAGAGAACAGCACCATTCCAGTGATCATTGGCGGTTTTGGTATCAGTCATATCTTTGTTGATGAAAGCGCTGACCTTGAAAAGTCTGTTGATGTGGTTGAAAACTCTAAAGTTCAACGCCCGTCTGCGTGTAATTCACTCGATACATTATTAGTGCACGAAGCGGTTGCTGAGGCTTTCTTATCGCAGCTAACACAGCGTTTAGCGGGCAAGGTTACCTTGGTTGCTGATGCTAGCGCAAAATCGCTGCTAGCGGGTTTTGAAGACCAACGTGATGCGATTGAAGGCGACTTTGACACTGAATGGCTAAGCTACACGCTAGGCGTAAAAGTGGTAGCGGATGTGGCAGAAGCGATTGACCACATGCGTGTACACAACGCGAGTCACTCAGATGCGATCATGACCAACAGCCTAGAGAGCTCAGAGCGCTTTATTAACTCTGTCGGTTCTGCGGCGGTTTATGTAAATGCATCAACACGTTTTACTGATGGCGCACAGTTTGGTTTAGGCGCTGAAGTCGCAGTCTCAACCCAGAAGCTGCACGCTCGCGGTCCAATGGGCTTAGAAGAACTGACAAGCTACAAATGGGTAGGTAAAGCGAACTATTTGATTCGCGGATAACGCTGGTCGTTAATTTTACTCCTCAGCTCATTTTTGAAATTGCTTTTGAGTAGTAATAATCAATGAATCACCACACAAAAGGGCCTTAATTGGCCCTTTTTCTTTCCTAACGTTTGGCAATTCCGTTACACTGATATTCAATTATTTGGAGGTGATATGCATTGTCCTTTTTGTTCAGAGAACGACACTAAAGTAATCGATTCAAGACTGGTAGCCGATGGCCATCAGGTTCGTCGTCGCCGTCAATGCCTTGCATGTAGTGAACGTTTTACGACTTTCGAATCGGCAGAACTTGTGATGCCTAAAGTCATAAAGTCGAATGGAAACCGCGAACCATTTAATGAAGATAAAATGGTGGGTGGTGTACAGCGCGCCCTAGAAAAACGCCCAGTGAGTGCTGATGCGATTGAACTTGCGATCAGTACGATTAAGTCACAACTCCGTGCAACTGGTGAGCGTGAAGTACCAAGCGAGATGATTGGTAATCTTGTTATGGGTCAATTGAAAGAATTGGATAAAGTGGCGTACATTCGTTTTGCCTCTGTTTACCGCAGCTTTGAAGACATCCGAGAGTTTGGCGAAGAAATCGCTAAATTAGAGGATTAACGCCTCAGTCATGTCAAACTTTACTCCCCTAGATTTTCAAATGATGTCGCGTGCTATTCAGTTAGCAAAGCGCGGCATTTACACCACTGCCCCCAACCCTAATGTTGGCTGTGTCATCGTACAAAGTGACGGTCAGATCGTTGGTGAAGGTTTTCATGCTAAAGCTGGCGAACCTCATGCTGAAGTGCACGCTATGCGAATGGCGGGCGACAAGGCAAAAGGCGCGACCGCTTATGTCACGCTAGAACCTTGTTCGCACTATGGTCGAACACCACCTTGTGCTGAAGGCTTGATTAAGGCTCAAGTTTCAAAAGTAATTTGTGCCATGCAAGACCCAAACCCGAAGGTCGCAGGCCGTGGTATCAAGATGCTACGCGACGCGGGTATTGAGGTTGAAATCGGCTTGTTAGAGCAAGATGCTCTCGACTTGAACCCTGCATTTATCAAGCGTATGCAAACGGGCATGCCATTTGTTCAGTTAAAGATGGCGGCGAGCCTTGATGGCCAAACGGCATTGGAAAATGGTCAAAGCCAGTGGATCACGTCGCCAGAAGCGCGTCGTGACGTTCAGAACTACCGAGCCAAATCAGGTGCTGTGTTATCAACCAGCCAAACGGTGATTGAAGACAACGCGTCGCTGAATGTTCGCTGGGCCGAATTGCCAAGCATTACCAAAACAAATTACGTTGAAGACGAGCTGCGTCAGCCGATTCGCGTGATCCTTGATCGCCAAAATCAGCTGTATCCTGAGCTCAAGTTATTCCAGACTCCCACTTCGGTATTGAGAGTTGCTGAAACCTCTGCTGATATTGAGGTCGGAACAACGGACGCTGGTCAGCTTGATTTACACGATTTGATGCGTCAATTGCCAGCGAACCATATCGATCATATTTGGGTCGAAGCGGGCGCGACATTGGCAAAAAGCTTGATTGAAGCGCAGTTAGTGGATGAGCTAATCCTCTATTTAGCGCCTAAACTTATGGGCAGTGACGGGCGAGGTTTAATGGGCGCATTAGGGCTCACTTCAATGTCTGATGTGATTGACCTAGAAATTAAAGATGTTCGACAGGTTGGTGTGGATATTCGCATCGTCGCGAAACCTATTATCGCGACGAAACCACAGTAGAAATAGTCATTCCAACAGCATACGTGTCGTTGACAACAAAAAGAGTTTTAAAATGTTTACAGGAATTGTAGAAGCCGTAGGTACATTGAGTGCAATTACTCCCCGCGGAGAAGACATCACCGTAACGGTTAATGTTGGTAATCTTGATATGGCTGACGTTAAGTTAGGCGACAGTATCGCGACCAATGGTGTGTGTTTGACGGTAGTTGAGTATAACGACCACAGCTATAGTGCAGACCTTTCGCTTGAGACCCTGAAAAAAACGGGTTTTGTCGATTACCAAGCTGGCGACAAGGTCAACCTAGAGAAAGCAATGCTACCGACCACGCGTTTCGGTGGTCATATAGTTTCGGGTCACGTTGATGGCGTGGGTGAGATTGTTGAGCGTAACCAAGTCGGTCGTGCGATTGAGTTCTGGGTTGAAATGCCAGCAGAGATCTCAAAATATGTGGCTCAAAAAGGTTCAGTCACCGTTGATGGCATTAGCCTGACGGTGAATGATTTACGCAAGAATGCCTTTAAGCTGACGATTGTTCCTCATACCTCTTCAGAAACGACCATCGACCAATTCAATGTCGGTCGTAAAGTGAATCTAGAAGTTGATGTATTAGCGCGCTACATGGAGCGTTTACTGCAAGGCCAGCAGCAAGAGTCTGAGCCTGAATCTCGATTGACGATGGAATTCTTACAGCAGAATGGTTTTGCCTAATCGTTGATACAAAGTTGGTTAAACGAGACTTTGTAAAGCGAAGCAATATCATCAGGTTTAAATAGTGTCGGTTCTAGGAAGCAGAACCATTTCAAAGGATATAGAACAATGCCAATTAGTACTCCTCAAGAAATTATTGAAGACATTCGCCTAGGAAAAATGGTTATCCTGATGGATGATGAAGATCGCGAGAATGAAGGCGATCTGATCATGGCAGCAGAACATGTGACGCCAGAAGCGATTAACTTCATGGCGATGTATGGCCGTGGCTTAATTTGCCTAACGTTGACGAAAGAGCGTTCAAATCGCATGGGTCTAGCGCCTATGGTTCAAGACAACAATGCTCAATACACGACGAACTTTACGGTTTCAATTGAAGCTGCTGAGGGCGTAACAACGGGTATTTCTGCATCAGACCGCGCTGTTACCGTTCAAGCGGCTGTGGCAAAAGATGCGAAAGCGGCTGACTTAGTTCAACCTGGTCATATCTTCCCACTGACAGCTCAAGAAGGTGGTGTTCTAACACGCGCAGGCCACACTGAAGCAGGCTGTGATTTAGCTCGTCTAGCAGGCTGTGAGCCAGCTTCGGTTATCGTTGAGATCCTAAATGACGACGGCACCATGGCACGTCGCCCTGATCTTGAAGTCTTCGCTGAAAAACACGATATCAAATTAGGCACCATTGCTGACTTGATTGAATACCGCAACAACACAGAAACGACGATTGAACGTGTAGCGCAATGCCATTTGCCAACAGAGTTTGGTGACTTTGAGCTTGTGACTTACCGTGACACGATTGATAACCAGATCCACTACGCGATGCAAAAAGGTGACCTGTCTGTGGGCGCTCCTCTAGTACGTGTTCACCTGCATGACACATTCACCGATCTACTTCACTCAGACCGTGGTACAGAACGTAGCTGGTCACTAGATAAAGCGATGAAGCGCATTGGCGATGAAGGCGGTGTGTTGGTTATTCTGGGCAACGAAGAGTCGTCTGATTCTTTGATTCACAAAGTGAAGACATTCGAAGCGCAAGACAAGAACGAGCAGCCAACCATGGCTAAGAAGCAGGGTACCTCTCGTCGTGTTGGCGTAGGTTCTCAGATTCTACAAGACCTAGGCGTTCACGATATGCGTTTGCTGTCTTCAAGTACTAAGCGTTACCACGCATTGGGTGGTTTTGGTCTTAACGTTGTTGAGTATGTTTGCGAGTAAGTCGATATATCTCTGTTTATAGCAACATAATTTACCGATGATTCCAGTGGCTCTTTTGGTGATTAGTTTTGCCAAAAGAGCAAAGTAGTTAAGCCCGATTCAAAACGTGTTAAATACACGAGCTTGACTACTGGTTGCTCCTATATGGTTGAGAGCCGTGCTGCGTTATCATCTTTACATCTCCGGTGTCTGCTCTTCTAAATTAGCATTAGATATTGCTCACAGTTTTGTGCTAGAATCCGGCGATTCTCACTTGATGAAAATAGTTAAAGGAAGGCTTATGAAAGTGATCGAGGGTGGCTTCCCAGCGCCAAATGCAAAAATTGCTATCGTTATTGCTCGTTTCAACAGTTTTATTAACGAAAGTTTACTTTCTGGTGCAATCGATACTTTAAAGCGTCATGGACAAGTAAGCGAAGACAACATCACTGTTGTTCGTTGCCCTGGTGCAGTAGAACTTCCACTTGTAGCGCAACGCGTTGCAAAAACAGGTAAGTTCGATGCGATTGTATCTCTTGGTACAGTAATCCGTGGCGGTACACCTCACTTTGACTATGTTTGTAGTGAATGTAATAAAGGTTTGGCACAAGTGTCTCTGGAGTTTTCACTTCCAGTCGCGTTTGGTGTTCTTACTGTTGATACGATCGATCAAGCTATTGAACGCGCAGGAACCAAGGCTGGTAATAAGGGTGCAGAAGCCGCACTTAGCGCACTTGAGATGATCAACGTTCTTTCTGAAATCGATTCCTAATGGGGGCCAGTGTGAAACCAGCCGCACGTCGTAACGCACGTCAATTTGCTCTACAAGCAATTTATTCTTGGCAAATTACTAAAGAAAATATTGCTACCGTTGAAGAACAGTTCTTATCTGGTGGTAAGTATGATGAAGAAGAGCATCATGCCGCAGAACCTGCTCTCGCTATGCCAGAAACAGACGTTGCATACTTCCGCGACTTACTAACTGGTGTTGCTCTTAGCCACATGGAACTTGATAGCAAGCTTCGTCCATTCGTATCTCGCCCTATGCAAGATCTGGATTTGATGGAACTAGCGCTTCTACGTTTAGCTATGTACGAGATGACTCGTCGCGAAGATGTACCATACAAAGTGGTTATCAACGAAGCTATCGAGCTTGCAAAAGTATTTGCAGCAGAAGACAGCCATAAGTTTGTTAACGGTGTGCTTGATAAAGCTGCACCACACGTTCGTAAGAAATAAGACGTTCGTATATTGAATCTAAAGGTCAGCTTTTATGCTGGCCTTTTTTGTAACTAAATTTCTGTAATATCAATAATTACGGTGATTTGTATGAAGACTAAAGATAGGGCATGTGATGTCTGGCGAATTTAACCTGATTGAAAAATATTTTGTAAATCGACAACCACAACGTAAAGACGTACATCTGGCTGCGGGCGATGACTGTGCTTTAGTCAAAGCGCCAAGTAATGTTGAGATAGCGATCAGCACCGACACCTTAGTTGCAGGTACACATTTCTTAGCAGAGGCTAACCCTGCTTGGGTGGCACACAAGGCTTTGGCTTCCAATATTAGCGACCTTGCTGCGATGGGTGCGACACCTGCTTGGGTTTCATTTGCGTTAACTATGCCAGAAGTTGATGAAGAATGGCTTGCTCCCTTCTGTGACTCCTTCTTCAAGCTCGCTGACTACTTTGGTATTCAGTTAATTGGCGGTGATACAACCAAAGGGCCCCTAAGTCTGACATTGACTGTACAAGGTTTTGTGCCAGAAGGTCGAGCACTGCGTAGAGATGGCGCTAAAGTGGGCGACTGGATTTACGTAACGGGTAACCTAGGTGATAGCAAAGCCGGCCTAGAAGTATTGCTTGATCCTGAACAGAACAAAGTCAAACCTTATGCTCTCGAGCTTGAAGAAAGACACTATATGAGCGTTCCTCGAGTATTGGCTGGTCAAGCGCTAGTGAACCTTGCTTCGTCTGCTATTGATATCTCTGACGGTGTTATTGCTGATTTAAAACATATCCTTAAGCGTTCTCAGGTTGGTGCGAGCATTGATGTGAGTACGCTGCCAATTTCTCCAGAACTACGCCAGTTCGCATCTGATATTGCTTCGGCTCAACAGTATGCGTTGACCAGTGGTGAAGAGTACGAACTGTGCTTTACTGTGCCGGAAGAGAATAAAGGCTCATTGGAAAGTGCTTTGTCACACACTGGAACAAAAGTCACCTGCATTGGCCAGATAAGACCTGTAGAATATTTTGAATTACACAATAATGGTGAACCACTGAGTTGGAACTTAACTGGTTACGATCACTTTAAGGTTAATTGATGACAAACCCAATTTCTGCAATCTCTCTTAAAAATCCTTGGCACTTATTGGCAACGGGTTTTGGTAGTGGCTTATCGCCGATTATTCCCGGCACCATGGGCACGCTTGCGTCGATCCCATTTTATCTATTGCTGGTTCAGTTACCTTTCCCTATTTATGTCATTCTTGTGGTTGTGAGCTGCATTATTGGTATCAAAATATGCCAAGTGACGTCTGATGACATGGGCGTGCACGATCACGGCTCTATTGTATGGGATGAGTTTGCGGGCTTTTGGATCACCATGGGCCTAGTGCCGTTGTTGGGTATTCCTGTTAATGATTGGAAATGGCTATTTGCTGGCTTTGTTCTGTTTCGTTTTTTCGATATGGTAAAGCCTTGGCCAATTGGTTGGTTAGACAAGCGAGTTCACGGCGGCTTAGGTATCATGATTGATGATATCGTGGCGGGTATTATGGCGGCGATTTCGCTGTATGCAGTGGCTCATTTTTCAGGTTGGCTCGTTTAAGAATCAATATCCAAAGCACTGACGATAATAGATCAAAACAAGGAATTACAATGTCTAAGAAGGTTTACTGCGTTGCTCAATTTCAGCCTAAAGAAGGCAAATTGAACGAGTTGTTTGAAGTGTTAAAGTCACTAGAGCCAAACACAATGCGTGAAGACGGTTGTATCCAATATACAGTGACTCGTCACATCAAGAGCCCATTTGCTGAAGGTGAGAGTTTCCCTATCGCATTCAATGAAATCTGGGCAGACAACGAAGCGTTTGAAGCGCATTGCCAACGTCGTGAGATTCAGCAATTCTTCCAAGAGCAGTGCGTTGAAGAGACAGGCTTGGTTGAGAACTTCAACGTTGCTATCTACTCTGACGAACCAGAGAACTATGACGCACCAGTACTTAAGCCTTGTTGCTAAGCAGGCTTAATTGCTAATAACTAACAGCTAAACAACGAATAGTTTATCAGTTAGCAGATACTAAAAAGGTTGACCCTAGGGCCAACCTTTTTTGTTTTGCAGCTTATGCTGTTTGCTTGTGAAAGCTATTTGGCAAGGTAGTCGGAGATAGACTTCTCAATACCTTTCGCATCTAAGCCAAGCTCTTCATGCAGCTCACCTTGAGTACCTTGAGCAATAAATTTGTCAGGTAGGCCAAGGTTTAAAACAGGCATCAGTAGTTTTTCTTGCATCAAGAACTCAATCACACCCGCGCCCGCACCACCTGCAATCGCGTTTTCTTCGATAGTCACTAGTACATCGTGGTCAGCAGCAAGTTGTTTGATCAGAGCTTCATCTAGCGGTTTCACAAAACGCATGTCTGCAACTGTCGCATTGATAGCATCTGCGGTTTGAAGTGCACTTTCAAGGAAAGTACCAAAGCTCAGGATAGCGACCTTCGAGCCATCTTTTGCTTTTGCACTTTCGCGAACGATACGACCTTTACCAATCTCAAGAGCGGTAAACTCACTTTGAATCTCAGTACCCATGCCATTACCGCGAGGGTAACGAACGGCACTTGGCCCCGTGTGCTGGTGACCGGTGTAAAGCATTTGGCGACATTCGTTTTCGTCGCTTGGTGCCATGATCACCATATTTGGAATGCAACGCATAAAGCTTAAGTCGAATGCACCTTGGTGTGTTTGACCATCGGCACCGACAAGACCTGCACGGTCAATAGCGAACATAACCGGTAGATCCATGATTGCCACATCGTGGATCAGTTGATCGTAGCCACGTTGTAGGAAAGTCGAGTAGATAGCCACAATCGGCTTATCACCGGCAATCGCCATACCGGTTGCTAGTGTCACAGCATGCTGCTCAGCAATCGCTACGTCGAAGTATTGATCTGGATACTCTTTCGAGAAGCGCACCATACCAGAACCTTCACGCATTGCTGGCGTTATCGCCATTAGCTTAGGATCTTGAGCGGCCATATCACACAGGAAGTCGCCAAAAATCTTAGAGAAAGTTGGTTTAGAGCTGGTGCTCTTAGGCAGACTTGAATGTGCAGGATCGAACTTAGGTACGCCATGGTAGCCAATTGGATCTTTCTCAGCTGGCTCGTAGCCTTTGCCTTTCTTCGTCATGATATGCAGGAACTGAGGGCCTTTAAGATCTCTCATGTTCTTCAGCGTTTTAATCAGCTCATTGACATCGTGACCATCAATTGGACCAATGTAGTTAAAGCCTAACTCTTCAAACATGGTGCCGGGGACAACCATGCCTTTTAAATGTTCTTCTGTACGACGAACGAGCTCTTTAATCGGCGGAACACCTGATAGCACTTTCTTGCCACCCTCACGAATTGACGTGTAAAGACTGCCAGAAAGAACTTGAGCGAGGTGGTTGTTTAGAGCACCGACGTTTTCAGAGATCGACATTTCGTTATCGTTAAGGATAACCAGCATGTCATTGTGAATATCGCCCGCGTGGTTCATGGCTTCGAAGGCCATACCTGCGGTAATTGCGCCATCACCAATCACACTCACGACTTTACGGTTCTTACCTTCTTTCTTCGCACTGATCGCCATACCGAGTCCGGCGCTGATCGATGTTGAAGAGTGACCAACAGATAGGGTGTCGTATTCGCTCTCTTGACGCCATGGGAATGGGTGCAGTCCATCTTTTTGACGGATAGTCGACAAGCGGTCGCGACGACCCGTAAGAATCTTGTGTGGATAGGCTTGGTGGCCAACATCCCAAACCAATTGGTCAAAAGGCGTGTTGTACACATAGTGCAGAGCAACGGTTAGTTCTACTGTACCTAAGCCTGACGCTAAGTGACCACTTGACTGGCTCACCGAGTTAAGAAGATAGGTACGTAATTCATCACAAAGCTGTGTAAGCGTCTCTTTTGGAAGTAGACGCAAATCCTCTGGCTTATCAGCCAAAGCAAGAGTTGGGTACTTTGATATATCAAGAGTCATAGGTAATGCGCGCTTATTGTCTTAGTTCTTGCGCTCGATGACGTATCGGGCGAACTCTTCGAGTGACTGGGTATTGTATGGGATTGCAGCCAAAGCTTGAAGCGCTTCCTGTAGCAGAGTTTGCGCTTTTTCTTGAGCGCCCTCTAAACCTAACAAAGAAGGGTAGGTGCTTTTGTTCAAATCTTGGTCAGAGCCCTGTGGTTTACCCAAAGTTTCGGTATCGCTAATGATATCTAAAATATCATCCTGAACTTGGAAGGCTAACCCGATTGCATCGGCGTATTTATCTAATTGAGGCATCACTTCAAACGCTTTTTCGCCAGCAGCCAGAGCACCTAAACGAATCGCACTCTTCATTAGAGCGCCAGTCTTGTTACGGTGAACTTCTTCTAACTCTTCTAGCGTGACAGAGCGGTTTTCAGCTTCAATATCAAGCGCTTGTCCAATGCACATACCTTGTGCACCAGACGCTTCAGCTAGGCGTTGAATCATTCGAACGCGATTGCTTTCCCCGTCAGCACTTAATGTGCCTTCCGCAAGTATAGTAAACGCGAGAGTTTGTAGGGCATCGCCAGTTAAAATTGCCGTTGCTTCATCGTATTTGATGTGACAAGTCTGATGGCCACGACGAAGTTCATCGTCATCCATTGCTGGAAGGTCGTCGTGAATCAGAGAATAGGCATGAATACATTCGATTGCAGAAGCTGGAGTGTCGAGTTCTTCAGCGGTACAGCCGAGCATTTCCCCTGTAATGTAGACAAGAAATGGACGTGCGCGTTTGCCGCCTAAAAGTAACCCATAACGCATCGCGTTGATAAGGTTCTGATTTTGGTGTGGCAGGCGATCAAGCCAAAGGTTCAGCTGCTCGTTATTACGTGCTTGATAAGACAATAAAGTCTCGATCATAGGGGATCTCATACAATTCGTTATTCTGGTTGTGGGTTAAAGTCACTAAGTTCTGCATTTTCATCATTTTGCAGTAAGATGCTAACACGCTGTTCAGCATCGTTTAGTTTACTTTGACCAGCACGAGCGAGGGAGATGCCTCGTTCGAACTTTTTCAGCGCATCATCTAAAGCTAGATCACCATTTTCTAGTTGATCAACCAAGCCATCAAGCTCTTCGATAGCCGCTTCAAAGCTCATATTTTCAGGTTTCTTAGTAGCCATAATAAATCTGCGTTTGGAAATATGAACGAACGTTACCCTAGGCCGCTGAGATGGTCAAATGTAACCAAGAAATTTTGCTAGAAAGTTCGTTTTTAAGGGGCTTGAACTCACTTTGGTTGAATAACCTTAGCTTTATCGAGTTTATGCGCTAAGGATAAGAGCAAAGTAAGCCAATAATTGTGATTCAAAAACGAAAAGTGTGATATTTAGGCCAAGAATTTACTAAAAGATCTTATAGTCTGGCCGATAAAAAGATTATCGTCGACGTAGAGCTACAAAAAAGCATGAGGAGTGCTCAGTGGATTTAGCAACCCTAATAGGTTTGATTGGTGGATTTGCCTTTGTAATCATGGCAATGATCCTAGGTGGAAGCCTCGGGATGTTCTATGACACGACATCCATTTTGATCGTGGTGGGTGGTTCAACGTTTGTTGTTCTAATGAAGTTCACCATGGGACAATTCTTTGGAGCAACCAAAATCGCTGGCAAAGCATTTATGTTTAAGGCCGATGAGCCTGAAGATCTTATCGCTAAAGTGGTAGAGATGGCGGATGCAGCACGTAAAGGTGGCTTCTTGGCACTTGAAGAAATGGAAATCAGCAACAGTTTCATGCAAAAGGGCATCGACCTATTGGTAGATGGCCATGATGGTGATGTGGTGCGTGCTGCACTGCAAAAAGACATCGCATTAACCACAGAGCGTCATGAGCAGGGCGCGAAAGTGTTCTCTGCATTTGGTGATGTTGCACCTGCGATGGGTATGATTGGTACCTTGGTTGGCTTGGTTGCCATGCTTTCTAACATGGATGACCCAAAAGCGATCGGCCCTGCGATGGCGGTTGCACTCTTGACTACGCTTTACGGTGCAATCCTTTCGAACATGGTGTTCTTCCCAATTGCGGACAAGCTTGCGCTGCGTCGTGACCAAGAGACACTAAACCGTCGTCTGGTGATGGATGGTGTATTAGCGATTCAAGATGGTCAGAACCCACGAGTTATCGATGGTTACCTCAAGAGCTACCTCAATGAAGGTAAGCGCACGATTGATGGTGAACCCGCGTAAGAGGAGTTGAAGATGGATGAAGAAAATCCATGTAAATGTCCTCCTCCGGGGTTACCTCAATGGATGGGGACATTTGCTGACTTGATGTCACTGCTGATGTGTTTCTTCGTACTGCTGCTCTCATTCTCTGAGATGGACGTACTGAAGTTCAAACAGATCGCTGGATCGATGAAATTTGCGTTTGGTGTACAAAACCGCTTGGAAGTGAAAGATATTCCTAAAGGGACTAGCATCATTGCGCAAGAGTTTCGCCCTGGTCGCCCAGAGCCGACTCCTATCGATGTGATCATGCAGCAGACCATTGATATTACGCAGCAAACGCTTGAGTTTCATGATGGTGAATCTGAGCGTGCTGGCGGAACAATGCGTGACCAAGGCAAGATGACGGGAGGCAAGTCGCCAGAGGTCTCTACTCATGACAATCAAAACTCTGAGTCAGACCAACAGCAACAGCAAGCCGAAGCTCAATCGCAAGAGATGGAAACCTTGATGGAAAGCATCAAGAAGGCGTTGGAGCGAGAGATCGACCAAGGCGCGATTGAGGTTGAAAACCTTGGCCAGCAGATTGTTATTCGAATTCGTGAGAAAGGTGCGTTCCCATCGGGGTCTGCTTTCCTACAACCTAAGTTTCGACCATTGGTTAGACAGGTCGCTGAACTGGTAAAAGATGTTCCGGGCATTGTCCGTATCTCTGGGCACACGGATAACCAGCGACTGGATTCAGAGCTTTATCGTTCTAATTGGGACTTATCATCGCAGCGTGCGGTGTCTGTGGCTCAAGAGATGGAAAAGGTACGTGGCTTCTCTCATCAACGCTTGAGAGTGCGCGGTATGGCCGATACAGAGCCTGTTGAACCCAATGATACTGAATGGCAGCGTAGCCTCAACCGCCGTGTTGAAATCAGCATAATGCAGGGTGAGCCGCTTTATAGTGATGAAGTGCCTGTTATTGGTCAGTAGTAGGCAGAGAGACAGCGATTAGTCTTCAGGTACGCATACGTTAGATATACATACGTTAATCAGCAGATAGCATCGAAAGCCCAACCTTATGATGAGGTTGGGCTTTTTGTTTTGTGGTCTTCAATGATGCTCTCAGCTGTATTTATGTCGTTTTGAAATCTGCTACTTTTAATAACAGGCAGTTTAATGATGAGGTTGAAGCACGCACTCTTTTCCTTGTTTGATTTTCTCATGTATAATTCGCGCCCTTAGATTTAATATTGATCTATTATTGCTTCAATAACTATGTGAAATGACCTTTTACGTGGTGATGAACCTACTAAAATTTGTGAACCTTATTGGCGTGAAAGTACTATGAAATTTATTGTTAAGCCTCATCCGGAAATTTTTATTAAAAGTGAATCGGTGCGTAAGCGCTTCACAAAGATTCTAGAACGTAATATTCGTACTATTCTTCAGCGTCGTACTGAGTCTGTGGCTGTCTTCAACCGTCGTGACTACATCGAAGTGACGTCTGAGAGCGACAAATACTTTAAAGAAACACTCGAAGTATTGACGCAAACTCCGGGTATTCATCACTCCCTTGAAGTTCAGCAATCAGAGTTTAAAGACCTGCATCATATTTACGAGCAAGTTCTTGAGCGAAGCGGTGCTCTTATTGAAGGTAAGACTTTCTCTGTACGTGCTAAGCGTCGTGGTAAACATGACTTTACCTCTATTGAGCTAGAACGCTACGTAGGTGGTGGTTTAAACCAAGCGGTTGAATCAGCAAAAGTAAAACTGAAAAATCCAGATATTACCGTTAAAGTTGAAGTCGAGAACGAGAAGCTAAACCAAGTTATTGAACGTCATAAAGGCCTAGGTGGTTTCCCTCTTGGTACTCAAGAAGATCTGCTTAGCTTGATCTCTGGCGGTTTCGATTCTGGCGTTTCAAGCTACTTACACATCAAACGTGGTTCTAAAGTGCATTACTGCTTCTTTAACCTAGGTGGCCCTGCGCACGAAATTGGTGTTAAGCAAGTTTCTCACTATCTATGGGATAAATACGGCTCATCGGCAAAGGTGAAGTTCATCTCTATCGATTTTGAACCGGTAGTCGCAGAGATTCTTGAGAACGTTGAAGATGGCCAAATGGGCGTGGTTCTTAAGCGTATGTTCATGCGTGCTGGTGGTATGGTTGCAGAACGCTTCGGTATCGAAGCCCTAGTAACCGGTGAAGCATTAGGTCAGGTTTCTAGCCAAACGCTAACTAACCTTCGCCACATTGACAACGTGACCGATACTTTGATCCTTCGTCCGCTTATTAACTGGGACAAAGAAGACATCATCGACCTGTCTCGTAAGATTGGCACTGAAGACTTTGCGAAAGTAATGCCTGAGTACTGTGGTGTTATTTCTAAGAAGCCAACAGTGAAAGCGAAGAAAGGCAAATTAGAAGCAGAAGAAGCTAAGTTTAACTTTGAAGTGCTGGAGCAAGTGATCGAGAACGCTCGAGTTATGGATATCCGTGACATCGAGAAAGAGAGCCAAGAGCAAGCGCCGGAAGTTGAACAAGTTCAAGCTGTTGCTGAGCACGCTATCGTTCTTGATATCCGTAGCCCAGACGAAGAAGACGAAAGCCCACTAGAGATCGATGGTGTTGAAATTAAACATATCCCGTTCTTCAAGCTTTCGACTCAGTTTGGTGACTTGGACCAAGCAAAAGAGTACTTGCTGTACTGTGACCGTGGTGTAATGAGCCGTCTACAGGCACTTTATCTAAAAGAGCAAGGCTTCCATAACGTGAAGGTTTACCGCCCATAGTGGTATAGAGTAGCCGAATATTTTGCAAAGCCGTTTACTGAAAAGTAAGCGGCTTTTTTATTTTCTATTGTGAATGTTTTACAGTAGGCAGTAAGAGGCGCGAGTTTGTCGAGTTATCATCATGTTCTGTCTTGAGATTCTGAGATTGAAATGATGGGGTTTGAGTTGGCTTGTAGGTGACCGAAAAAGTGTGAGTATCTGAGGAACTCTGTTACTTTTTAGTGCTATTCAATGGTTCTATTTGTATGTGTTCAGTTGATTATTTGAGTGGGTGTCTGATTCTGTGATTAACGATGAAAAATAACAAAGATTAATTAGTACAGCTATTGATAAACTTGTTGTTATTTTTCTTTGCACATAAAAAAACACCGCCCATAAGGCGGTGTAAACAAATTTGACAGACAGGTCAAAATAAATACAGGAAGTACATGTCTCGTTTCAGTATAGAACTGCAACAAAACATTTGGTAGAACTCTACCCAACTCGAAAAGAACGAGTTTGCAAACACAACATCGCAGGAGCTAAACCAATTGATTCTAGAGAGAATCAAGCCGTTCAGGCTAGCTGCTGCGGGATGAAATATAGAATTTCTCTGGCCGCTAGGCAATGGACAAATTATAATGTTTCAGATAAAAAAAACTAATGCTTATTTAGAGAGTACCTATGTCTCGTCGATTACCCCCATTAAACTCGCTAAGAGTGTTTGAAGCCGCTGCTCGACACTTGAGTTTTACGCGCGCTGCAGAAGAGTTGTTTGTTACTCAAGCAGCAGTGAGTCATCAGATTAAAGCGCTTGAAGAATTCTTGTCTTTGAAGCTGTTTCGTCGAAGAAATCGCTCTTTGCTGCTGACTGAAGAAGGTCAGAGCTACTTCTTAGACATCAAAGATATTTTTACATCACTGGCAGAAGCGACGGATAAAGTGCTTGAGCGAAGTGAGAAGGGTGCATTGACCATCAGCTTACCGCCAAGTTTTGCCATTCAATGGTTAGTGCCAAGGCTTGCAGACTTTAATCAGCAAGAACCTGATATCGACGTACGAATTAAAGCCGTTGATATGGATGAAGGCTCGCTGACCGATGACGTAGACGTAGCTATTTATTATGGTCGAGGCAACTGGTCGGGGCTTAGAGCCGATAAGCTTTATCAAGAATACTTGATCCCTCTTTGCTCACCTTCAGTGTTGCTTGGTATCAAACCATTAGAATCTCTAAGCGATTTAGCATGTCATACGCTATTACATGATACTTCTCGAAAGGATTGGAAGCAGTTCGCTAAGCAAAATGGCATCGATGGGGTAAACGTCAATCACGGTCCTATCTTTAGTCACTCAACCATGGTGTTGCAGGCAGCAGCTCACGGCCAAGGTATTGCACTGGGTAACAACGTGTTGGCGCAACCTGAAATCGAAGCGGGTCGTTTGATTGCGCCTTTTGACGAAGTGTTGGTGAGCAAGAATGCCTTCTATGTGGTTTGTCATGAGAAACAAGCCGATATGGGCCGTATCGCCACCTTCCGCGATTGGATGCTGGCGAAAGCGCAAAGTGAACAAGAGGATTTACTCGATGAATAATGTCATCATTGACGGTGAAGACAATCCAATCACCTTTATCTTTGCACATGGTGCTGGCGCAGGTATGGATCATGAATTCATGCAGTCGGTGGCAAAAGGGTTAGCCTTTAAAGGGATACGAGTGATTCGTTTTAATTTCCCTTACATGATTAAACGTGCTGAAGATGGCAAGCGTCGTCCACCTGACAGAGCCCCTAAGCTGCTTGAAGCTTACCAAGACATCATTGAGCAGTGCGATGCCGATAAGCTTGTGATTGGCGGTAAATCGATGGGAGGGCGTATGGCGAGCCATTTGTCTGAAGTTGATAAGGTGGCAGCGATGGCGTGTTTAGGCTTTCCTTTCCACCCTCCTGGTAAGCCAGAGAAGTACAAAGGTGAGCACTTAGCTGAGTTACAAAAGCCATGTCTTATTCTGCAGGGTGAACGCGATACCTTTGGTAAGCGTGAAGAGTTTACTGATTTCGACCTGTCGGATTCTATTCGTGTTGAATTTATCCCAGACGGTGATCACAGCTTTAAGCCTCGTAAGAGCTCTGGTTACACAGAGCAGCAGAATATTGCCTTAACCGTTGAGAAGCTATCGGCGTTTATCAAAGGGGTACTCGATGAGAAGTAAGTATTTACTCACGTTTGCAGGTATCTCTGGCGCGATTGCTGTGATGCTTGGTGCATTCGCCGCTCATGGCTTAAAAGCGATCTTGCCTGAGTATCTTTTGGGTGTGTTTGAGACGGGTGTTCAGTATCAGTTTATTCATACTCTAGCGATATTGGCATGTGGTGCTCTGTTACAGATGAAACTTGGCGCTAAATCACAAAAATATTTTTTCATTGCGGCAATTTGCTTTATCATCGGCATCCTTTGTTTTAGTGGCAGCCTTTATGGCTTGGCACTGACAGGAATAAAATGGTTTGGCCCTATCACTCCGTTTGGTGGTCTACTATTTATCATTGGTTGGGGAGTCTTCTCCTTCGCTGCTTTGAATATAAAAGAGGTAACTCAGTGAAACACGTACTACTTTATTGTCGCTCTGGTTTTGAAAAAGAATGTGCTGGCGAAATTCAAGACAAAGCAACACAACTGGAAGTGTTTGGTTTTCCTCGCTTAAAGAACAATACAGGCTTTGTATTGTTTGAATGTTATCAAGCAGGCGAAGCCGATAAACTGGTTAAAGAGATCGACTTCCAATCGCTGATCTTTGCTCGTCAAATGATCGCGGTAGCGGTTGAAATCAAAGATCTGCCGACTGATGATCGTATCTCTCCAATTCTTGATGCGCTTTCTGAGAAAGAAGGTTTCCCACGTTGTGGCGATATCCGTATTGAAACGCCAGACACCAATGAAGCGAAAGAGCTTTTGAAGTTCTGCCGTAAGTTTACCGTGCCAATGCGTCAAGCTATGCGTGGTAAAGGCCTGATGACAGCGAAAGACAATGTTAAGAAGCCTGTGCTTCACTTATGTTTTATCGCTCCGGGTCATTGCTTGGTCGGTTACTCTTACCCAACCAATAACTCACAGTTCTTTATGGGCATTCCTCGTTTGAAGTTCCCATCAGATGCGCCAAGCCGTTCTACATTAAAGCTAGAAGAAGCGTTCCACGTATTCATCCCTCGTGATGAGTGGGATGAGCGTCTTGCTCCAGGTATGTGGGGCGTAGATTTAGGCGCGTGTCCAGGTGGTTGGACTTACCAACTGGTTAAGCGTTCTATGTTCGTTCACTGTGTTGACAACGGCATGATGGCGGACAGCCTAATGGAAACGGGTCAAATTAAACACCATATGGTAGATGGCTTTAAATTTGAACCTGATCGTAAGAACGTGACTTGGATTATCTGTGATATGGTTGAGAAGCCAGCTCGTGTTGCTCACTTAATGGGTGAGTGGATCATCAAAGGCTGGGCGAAAGAAGCACTATTCAACCTTAAACTGCCAATGAAAGGCCGTTACGATGAAGTACTGCAGGATATCGAGAACCTAAAACAGTTTCTGATTGATAACAAAGTTAAATTCAAGATGCAGGCGAAGCACCTTTACCATGATCGCGAAGAGATCACGGTTCACATTCAGTCGCTTTCGAATATCTCGCCGTACTAATACGCGGTTAATGAACATACAAAACGCTCCTCATAAGGAGCGTTTTTTTGTTATGAGAGGTTTACTCTGAAGTAGGCCACATCTCCCAAAGCATTGCTTCCATATCACTTTCTACATCATCGCTAGTGTTTGCGAAAAAATCCAAGTTGGTGCGGACTTCTACTTCGTCAATAGTTGTGACAAAGCTTGCGAGCTCACTGCTCGATACGTCACGGTGCGGCACAATAAAAGCAATCGCATCGTTGTAATACGGGTCGAGAATCACTTTGTAGAATGCACTTGGAATCATAACGCCATTGCCAATAAAGGTTTCATTCCCGTCATAAATAGGGCCTGTCACCACATAGAGCTCTTGATATTCATTGGCAAGATCACGTACATGCTCTTCTAGCAATCGCCAGCCAACTCGGTTAAACCCAGGAAGTTGTGGTGACATATTGCTTAGCAAGAAGCTTTCTTGCATCGACACTTCGCTGAAGTCCATTGCTGCAGATGGAGCAAGATGGCCGCGGTCATAACCGGATTTGGAGTAGTCGCTTAGTGTTGATTGGGCGTATTCGGGGAGTTCTGAATCGGCTTTAAAGCGGTTACTTCGTTTGAACTGTCCATTGACGCTTTCTGCGGTGACATGATAGGCGACCCAATCAGCATTCTTCATGGAATAGTTGTAGCCAATGGCATAACCGGTTCGACAAAGCATTTGATCAGAGGATTCTGAAGGCAAACCTTTGACTAGGTGTTCACCACAGGCTTCGGTTGCGACAGCAAGAGGCGCGATATTAAGTAAGAGGGTAGTTAATGATAGTAATAGTATGTTTTTCATTGTGTTCTCCTTATTGGAGCAATGAAATTAAATACTTATATCAATAAGACTGTGATGAAGGCTAAATGTTAATCAATACTCGGTAAGGTATTGATTAACATTATAATTAGGTTGTGAATGTAATGGAGAACACAACAGAAAAGATGAACATCTAGAAGTGTTAAGCTTGGTTATCAGAGTAGCGAATATCTTGAAGGTTGAAGCCCAAATCGATGTCGGTTTTGAGTGCTGAAACGAGCTTACATACGCGAGCCGATTCAATATGCTCATCGAATTTCTTACGATACTTTTTCGGTAAATCTTCAGCTAGGAATGCCGTTTCTATATCTGGATACGTTGTTAATATCTCTTTGGCCGCTTTTGGTCCAACTCCAGGAATCCCCGGTACTTGGCTTGAGCTAACGCCAGTTAATCCCCAGTAGTCAGCGAGTTGTTCCGGCTTTACACCGAACTCAGCTTCAATAAAGGGCTTGTCTAACCAGCGGTGTTGGAAGTAATCACGGATCTGTAGCGTTGGTGATAACAGTTGGCAATAGCCCTTATCGGTAGAGATTATTGTGACCTTTTCGCCGTGGTCTGCCACTTTCTTAGCGAGTGTTGCTACTAAGTCATCCGCTTCATCACCATCAGATAGCAGTGAATCAATCCCTAATTCCCACCAAGCTTGTTGGATAGCATCAAGGCCTTTCATTAATGGTTCAGGCATCGGCTTGCGGTTTTGCTTGTAGGCAGGAAGGACTTCAGCGCGCCAGCCTCGATCTTGTAAATGATGATCAAATACCGCAATGATATGGGTTGGCTTTGATTCTTTTAGGATGCGATTAAGAGTACGAGCAGTAGTGGTGATGGTTCTTGCAATATCGGTTGGGTCCGGCTGAACAGAGTGAACGCGTCGGATGAGATTCAAAGCATCGATAATAACAAGATGGATAGACATAAGTTTCCACTAAATAGGCAATAAATAAGGGGCTGCTAGCCCCTTATAGTAACGTATCACTTGGTGAGTTGAAACGTTGGCGACGTAAACGTCATGACTTGTTTAGCTTTATGCTTGTGGCCTTTTATCAGTCACTTGTCGTTATTCGCTGCTAGGCATAATTTTATAGCAAGGAACATAGTCAGTGCCACCCGGCAGTTTCATGCGATGTTGTTCAACAAAGTCATTCAGCAGTTGATCCATTTTGGTCATCAGCTCTTTGTCGCCATCAATCAGGAATGGGCCGTGTTTCTCTATCTCTAGAATACCTTCGGCTTTGACGTTACCGGCCACAATGCCAGAAAACGCTTTACGTAGATTAGCCGCAAGGCTTTCTGTTTTCTGGTCCATATGAAGATCAAGTGCCGCCATAGATTCATGTGTCGGATCGAAGGGCAGTTGGAACTCAGGCTCAATATGCAGTGACCAGTTATAGCTATAAGCATCGCCGGTCTCTTTACGGTGAGAACGTACATCTGGCATCGCTTGTTTCATGATTTTCGCTGCGCGTGCTGGATCATCAATCACGATTTCGTAGTGTTTCTGAGCCTCTTCCCCGAGGGTTTCACCGATGAACTTATCGATAGAGCGGAAGTAAGCTTCACTCTCTTTTGAACCCGTTAATACAATCGGCATGGGTTGGTCGACGTTATTTGGGTGCATCATGATCCCTAAGATATACAGCAACTCTTCAGCCGTACCGGGGCCACCAGGGAAAATAATGATGCCATGCGCCATACGAACGAATGCCTCAAGACGCTTCTCGATATCTGGCATGATCACCAGTTCGTTCACTATCGGGTTTGGTGGCTCAGCTGCAATGATTGATGGTTCAGTCAACCCTAAGTAACGATGATCAGTATAGCGCTGCTTAGCGTGACCAATAGCCGCGCCTTTCATTGGTCCTTCCATTGCACCTGGTCCACAACCCGTACAGATGTTGAGTTCACGTAGGCCAAGTTCATTACCTACTTCACGAGTATATTGGTATTCAGTGGCATTAATTGAGTGGCCACCCCAACACACGATCAGGTTAGGTTCGATGCCCGGCGTAAGTGCACCTGCATTTCTCAAAATACCAAATACGAGGTTGGTAATATGAGTGGCATTAGTCAGGTTGAGTCTTTGGTTGTCTGCAAGATGCATGTTGACGTAGACAATGTCACGCAGCACTGAGAATAGGTGCTCTTGGATACCCTTGATGATTTCACCATCGACAAAGGCATGCTCTGGTGGGTTGCTTAGTTCGAGCTTGATACCACGCTCACGTCGCACGACTTCAACATCAAACGATTGATACTTGTCGAGCAACTCTTTGGAATTGTCGGTGTGGCTTCCCGAGTTAAGTACCGCTAACGTACAGTTACGATACAGTTGGTACAGATCACTAGATGCGGTTTTCTTAAGACGCTCAACTTCAAGTTGAGAGAGTAAATCCATGCTACCGGCAGGGCTGATATGAGTGATCATAGTGCCTCCTTGTTGAAAAGAGCAGGGGGACGTTGAAGTGACCCTCTGACTCGAGAGTGAGAAGCAAACGTTGAAAGTGTTTGGTTAAAGGGGAGAGAGTTAACCAGACGAAACGGTTACGACAGCGTTGCTTAATGGATTATATAATCTTGCTTAACAGTCTATATGCAGGTGCTTAACAGTATATACATGGGTGCTTAATAGCAGATGTATAGATGCTTAAGAGCTAATATAAAATAAATTAAGAGCGTATATACAGCATTGCTTGCCAAGAATGCTTGTTAAGCGAATGTTAATCATTAGCTTAGCAAACATTGAGGGAAATGGTATGTGATAAGTATTTGAAAAAATGAAATAAATTAAATCTAAGGCTGACTTAGTTCCAAACAAGTTGGTTGGTACCGCGTTGCTTTGCTTTGTTTAGCGTCTTATTAAGTCTCTCTAATACTTCTTCAGGCGTATCAGACTCTTTAAACTGAGTACTTGCCGCACACAAGGTAATCGTGATTTGTTGGTCACGGAACTTAAAGGGTAGGCGGCTTACTTGAGCTTGGATGTTTTGAATCACCTGGTGGCAATATTCATCGGTTTGTTCTGGCAACAGCAAGACAAACTCTTCACCAGAAAAGCGAGCCACGGTATCGGTTGTGCCTGCTTCTTTAGTAATAGTTCTCGCGATGATTTTAAGTGCCTTATCACCCGCGGTATAACCAAAGCTGTCGTTGATGGCTTTGAAGTTGTCGATGTCGAGCAGCACTACGCGCAGTGAGTGTTGTGCACGAATCCAACGGCGATACTCAAGCTCTAAGCGATCAGTAAAGGCGGTGCGATTGTAAACTTTTGTGAGCGGGTCAAGTAGCATACGCTGAGCCTGATCTTCTAAGCGCTTGCGGTAATCTTGGGTGACTTCATAGAGTGAATCTAACTGAGTCTTTCCATAACTCATTCTCTCTATTAGAGCTTGTTCTTTCTGTTCTGCGTGATTCAGTCTTTCTGAAAGAGAGGCGATTTCAGTGAGTAGCGGATTAATCGTTCGCTTTAAACTATCAATTTCTTTCGCTTTCTCTACAGAGTTCTGGCTCTTAATGACAAGTTCACTTAACTCAGAGTTAAGGCCTTGGCGGTGCTCAAAGTAACTTTGGCTCTGATCGGCATTTTGGTCTGCCGTTTTGATACTGGAGGCCAGCGAGGAGTTTAGCTGATCGATAAATTGTTCAGACTTCTTACGCTCTAGGTTGGTGCCTTCAATTACCAGTTTGAGGATCTGAAGTGTCAGCTCAAGCAGATTTTGTGTGGAAACACCCAGTAACAGTTTCGCTCGAATATCGGTAAGCAAATCACCCGACTCACCCTCGAAATCGAGTTCAGTGATCAGATGTTGTAATTCGTTTGATAGGTCGGAAAGGAGTTCTTGTTCCGGAGAATGCGTAACGTCGGCAAAATGAGTGCGTGAGTTATTCGCCATAATCTTAATGGCACGCTCATAAATACCGAGAAGTTTCATGGCATGGTCGACTTTCTGACTGCCATTGCATTCGGAGAAGCTAAGTAAGTTTCGTAGGTCGCGTTTAAGCTGCGCTGGAAGGCCTGTTATGCGTTGCAGCGTTTCCCCACTGTGCTTAATGCTATCGTCCAGATATCCGTTCTGTTTATCCATAGCCAACGTTTTCTGCTTAAGCATCCTTTCTAATACTGCCAGCTTTGGGATCATCGAGCTAATGTCTTTTTGCTTTTCTAGCTCTTCCCGAAGGGCAATGAGGTTTTCATCTAAATGGCTGTTACTGCCAACACATGCGTCACTTAAAGATGTGACGATACGCTTTAGAACTTTTTGTTCTCTAATAAATTTGAACGAGGTGTCTCTTTGCGTCAAACGGACCTGCTCCAACTGAAGTTTCAGCTGGTGGAGTTGCGCCTGAATGTCTTTTTCAAGAATGCCCATAGATGTATTAATTAGCGCCGCGTAGACCGAGCTCGATCATTTTGATGAAATTCCGTTGCATCGATAATAACAAAACTAAAAATAAGGTCACGGCTTGCCGCTCTTAACCGCTCGCAAATCAGTCATCTTTTAGCATTTTTTTGATGTTGTCCTCATTCTGGTATGACGATTGTATCTTTATTAACCCTTGATTAATCGCATGTTTACACGCTTCTCTTATGTTACCAGTTGCAAGGCTCGCTGCGGGCGCATTATCGATAGCTTTTAAGTATACCCATTGACTGCTGCGCTCTTTGAGACTGATCTCACGCGCAAGATTGGTCGACATCAATAACACATCGAGCAGTTCTTGGTCGTTAATTGCAGTGTAAGCACGCGGCAGGAACGGGTAGTCAGCGATGCCCATACGGACTGTTCGGTTGATGTTTCGCTCGGGTTCGAAGTTATTAACCCAAGATTGAATCTTTCTGAACAGGGCCTCAGGTGATAAATCACGGTCAGCGTTGGGCTCGATATAAAGCAGGTTCGCGTCCGAGAAATGGTAAACACGAGCTGGACCTTCAAGCTTAGATTTGAGGAATTCGCCAAAAGCATCTTCGAGTTCTAGGCCCGCTTTGTAACCGTTCTGCGTGTACATATTACGTAGGAAAGGTAAGTCAATCATCACGAAGCGTAAACGGTCGTTGAGCGGTTCATGAATCAGTTCACCAAGCTGCCACTGCTCAAAGGTTTGGCTGGTTTGTTCCAATGAATTTGAGAGTTTCGCATTCAGCATTCTTAGATTAGGAAGCTTAGAACGCGAATGCGTAAAGAGGTCGGTACGCAGTGAATCGACCTCTTTGGCTAAGGTTTGAATGAGGTAGCCTCGGCGCAGCACAAAGAAGAATAAGACAATGCTGAACAAGAATAGGGCAAACGAAATCTTTTGGAACTTACGATGTTCTAGTTTGTATTTCTCTAGCTCTTGTTCTTGGCCTGCATAGTGCAGGGTTTGTTCGGCAAACTCTTTTTGTTGGCGGAATGCGTCTTCCCCAACACGGTTGAGTTTTTGCTGCTCTAAAGAGACAAGGCTGTTGTATTGCTTGAGATTTGCCAATGCTTGCTGTGGACGACCTGCCTGTTCATAACCCAAAGAAAGTAAATAGTATGAGCGTTGCGACAGGCGCATATTTTCTACCTGACGCGATATCTCAAGTGCACGTGTCGCATGCTTGATCACATCTTCGCTCTCTTGCAGGTGGTAAGCCAATCCTGCTGATAATAGCGCGGCACGACCTTCCAGTTTTGGAATGTCGGTGTACTCTAGTAGTTCAAGGGCCCGGGTTAAGTACTGCTCAGCTAGAGGGTAATTATAGAGACGTAAGTAAGTTGCCGATAGACTTAGACGAATATCGATGACTTGGTGTATATCTCTGTCGGTACTTTCGTGATCAAGAACGTTGAAAAAGTGCACTAGGGCAAGGTTATATTTTCCTTGATAGAAGTACACATCACCCATCTTTTTAAGTACTTGAGCTAATATGGGGGAGTTTTCAAAGTTATCATAAAAATCAGCGGCTTGAGAGAGGTGCTCTAATGCTTTATCTAACACCTGGCGCTCAAAGAAAAGCTGTGCAAGCAGGCGATTGACCTTGGCTAAGCGTGAACTCAGGTTACCTTCTACTGATTTCCAGTAGCCATACAACAACTCAGAGAGTGCGTGGTTGTACTCTTTATGGGTTAGATAAAATTCACCGACCGTGATGTGGTAGTCGATGGTAACTTTTTCTGAGTAACGCTGATCGAGGTAGGTTTTCGCTTCTTGGTAGAACTTCTCGGCTTCGTCGACCTTATTGTCATAAGAGGCGATATCAGCTTTCAGCATGATCAAACGATAGGTAATACCCTCTGTTAAACGTAAGGTTTTATTCACCGATTCTAGGTTTGCTTCAATACTTGTCAGCTCTGCTGTTGCTGTGGCTGACTTTCTGTCACTCAGCCAAAGTAAGCGAACTTTTAGGATCTGAAGGTCCAGCTTTAAGTAATTAAGCTTATAGGTTTTTGCGAGCTCAGAGGCTTTGTCGATGTTTTTAATCGCAATACGAATGTTGCCTAGGTTGTATTCCGCCTTGGCTAAGATCTTATACGCATCGATACTGCTGTTTGGCGTTCTAATTGAAGAGTCTGTCTCTTCGCGAGAAATCGCTGAAGGGCTTTTCTCACGTTGATCAGAAAGGACACGAAGCGTTAGGTAGCTGTTGGCCATTTGTTTTGCTTGGCTTGGCTCGATCTCAACCAAGTTATTGGCTTCATTGAGTAGCGCCGACGAATAAACCGACGCATTGACCGATGTGCTTAAGCTTAAAATAAATAGACTAACAACGTATAACCAACGCATTTCAATGTCCCTTTAAAGATTTGGTAGGTTCAAATAAGTGTGGGTGGTTCACGCCTGATTATTGGCGAGCCATACGCTTATTGTGGCTTGGTCTATCTTGCTCTGTTGAACGGTATGGATTGATATCCAGACCACCACGACGCGTGTAACGTGCAAACACGGTTAGCTTCGATGGCGCACAGTATTTCATGATATCAGTGAAGATACGTTCAACGCATTGTTCGTGAAATTCATTGTGCTCACGGAAAGAAACTAAATAGCGTAGCAGAGCTTCACGGTCAATTTGCTTGCCTGAATATGCGATCTCAACGCTGCCCCAATCCGGTTGGTTGGTGATCAAGCAGTTCGACTTCAATAAGTGGCTATGCAGAGTTTCTTCTACTTCTTGTTCGCCAGCAGCACCTTCAAGCAGTGACGCTTCAAAATCATAGCTGGTGATTTGGATGTCTTGATTGTCGATACAGTCACCTTCCATCGTCACGATTGGTTGGTTAGTGTAGTCGGTTACTGAGTTTACATTCACAATCACAGGTTCGCCTGCACATGCAGACAAATCTTGGGTCAGGCGCTCAGTGACTTGAGCCCAGTTTTCAAATTGAGTCTGGTTATAGCTGTTTAGGTACAGCTTGAAAGATTTTGATTCAATTAAATTTTGGCTGGTGGCTGGGATGAAAACTTCGCCCACCGCTACTTGTGGTAGGCCGTTGGTGTTTAGCCACGAAAGCTCGTACATCGTCCAAATATCATGACCAACAAAAGGCAGCTCGCCGTTTAGCGCAAGATCATCGCGATTAAGGCTACGAGGTACTGGCTGCAATAAACTTGCATCGTATTGGTTAGAGTACTCAGTTTTTTGGCCAAGGGTTAAACCCGCTAGCTCTTTTGCGTCAGAATATTTGCTCATACTTTCGTTTCAAATTCGATTAGAATGGGGTCGATTTTACTGAATCCCCATTACCCTGTCATTAAGTCATCGCTTAATCGGTGCTGAAAGGGCTCGGATTCTATTTATTATTTTGTGTTTAGGAGATTTTCATGACTCAACGTGCTCAAGACGCACTACTTTCTTTTAGTCAGCGATACGTTGACGCGTGGCAGCAGCAACACCAAAGCTTACCTCGTAATGAGGAATTGGTGGACATCGTATCGCCATGCGTAGAAGAAAAGAGTGGCGATGCCGTGTTGTGGAAGCACTATCCACGTGAGCAATTTGCGGATTTCACCAACGTTGAAACCGGTATTGAGTTGACTCTGCATGAAGACATTAAGACTTTCTACGGTGCACAATTCAGCGCAGATATGAACGCGACCTTCGATGGTAACGAATTGACTCTGTTACAGATTTGGAGTGATGAAGACTTCGAATGCCTGCAAGAAAATATTTTAGGTCACCTAGTCACTCAGCGTCGTTTAAAGCTAAAACCAACGGTTTTCATTGCCGCGACCGATGCAGAGCTTGATGTTATCTCTATCTGTAATCTGACGGGTAACGTGATCCTAGAGCGCTTAGGCACCAAAAATCGTGATGTACTAGCCGAGACATTGGCAGAATTTTTAGAAAAGCTACAACCAGCGGTATAAAGTGAGCTCTTCTAATGAAGACTTTCTATGATATCAAAAGACTAGGAACGTCAACCTAAGCCTAGGTTGACGATGATATTTACACTATTGGTTAGTTATTGATCCAAAGCTTATAAAAATCACTGTATCCCGACTTGTTTATGCAAAGCCCATTAACTTGTTTCGCTTGAACTACTTCTTCTTGTCCCCAAAAAAGTGGGAGTAAAGAGCTTTCAGAACATAGTTGATTAAACCGCGTGACTAATTGCGGTAGTTGGTCTTCATTTGCTAATCGCTTATGAAGGTCAGATGTGTGTTCTAAAAGTTGTTTATAAGGGTAAATAAATCGAATGGCAGTGCTGGCTAACAGCCATTCATAAAGACCGAACTCTAAGGGTTGTTCTATAACCTCTTCTACAAATAAGAGATCGGCTTGATCTCTAAGCATTTCTGGTGTGCTCGCATTGGGTAAGATAACGACATCCACGATTATACCTGTCTCGGAAATTTTTTTAATTAACCAGTTAGAAAGGTGCTCAAGATACTTAATTGTCCATTTCGGGTGCGTTAAGACCAACTTTCCACTTAATATCGGTGTCGAAATCGGGTTTATAGAGCATGAAGAAGACTCATTTAGTGTCATCGGGTGTAAGTTTTCACTGGCGCTAAATTGGTTTCGAATTGATTTTAGGTACTTAAAAAGGTTATCGATCGTGTGGGGTGAAATATCACTACTTTCACGCATATTATAAGCTAAGTATGAAAAGGCTTGGATTAGATGCTTTTCTGTTTCGAGGGCTGGATGATTGAAACTTACAAAGTGCTCAAGTTGGCTGCCTTGGTGTGAAAGCGTTATTTCTTGAAGCAATGCGTTTTTAGCAAAGTAATGTGGGTTCTTTCTTAGTACGACCTTATCTTTATCCCAACAAGATAGTGAGAATGGACCGGTACCGATGGGTATATTTCTCTTCTTAGAGAAGGAAAGGTTGCGACTAGTAAAAACTGAAGCATTCGCTGTAGCAAGACAATATAGGAAAAGTGGATTTTCACTTTCTAGTTGAATGCAAACGGCTCTTTCAGACTCTGAAAAATAGATATCTTCAACTTGCTTGAATAATAGACTAACTGGACCTTGTGTATTTTTTAGTTCTCTAAGGCTAAAAACCACATCATCTATAGTCAAAGGCAATCCATCATGGCAAATTACTTCTGGTCTGATCCAGAGGTAGATACGTTTGCCATCTACCCTGTAATCATAGGCTAGTTGAGTCTCCAATTTCCCGTGTACATTAACTATCAGTAAGGTGTCATAAAGACTTCGAGCTATTTGTAGCTCTGAAAACCGGTAAGTCAAAGTTGGATTTAGTTCATTAACCCAGGGATATTGAGTGATCACTAGAGAATTTGATTCTTCTTTATTCCTATTGGATTCAAGCATTGCTTGATTTAAAGCGTTGGCCGCAACCTCTTGATAGGTATGTAGAATCTTCGCAATAACGTCAAAGTTACTTGATTCGATTTCACTGCTAAGGGTCTGATAGATTGCTTGATACATTGAGACTGTTATTTGGATGGTGCTACTTTTTCCTCTCCCTATTCCTGGTTGCCAGAAAATCCAATTGTAATCCCCTAAAATTTTTAGAATGTTAGATGTGTTACGTCGGGAGGTGGCAAACACGTTCTCCAGTTCATCTAAGTTAACCTCATAAAGGACTGAATGATCGTAGTGGCCCAACAATTGGTTTAGCCTGCGAAGGCATGTTTCAGTCATATTTCTATCGCTATATAATGTGTTTGGGCTTTTAAGTAAATCGAGTTCTGTGGATATAGTTGAGCTAATCTAAATATAGAGTTGGGAATATGGTGTACATACGCTATTAACGATGTTGTTATAAGCATTATTTGATGATTCTGCTAATGTATGAAACTTTATTAGTATTATATTGGCGTGAAGTGATTGCTAATGATTGTTAATTTTAACACACCATTTATTTCCTTTTTATTTTCGGGATAATAATATAACTATTTATAAATAATGGGTGGTTGTTTTTTGGTTGTTATTATAAAGTCTCAATATTGAGACAAGGATGGGATGCACTGCATCCCATCTTATCGTGTTAATGTGATTTTGGAAGAGTTGTAAATATACTCCACTCTTCTTTTACTTCACCTTTATGCCCTACGACCGTAGCTGTAACCTTTCGATTTAGAGCATGGCTTATTTCATCAATACCTATTGAACTCAGTTGAGTATCACCAAAGCCTACAATCCTTATTCGACTTTCTGTTATACCCAAATTTATTATTTTGTTACGAACTTGTTTAGCTCTACGTGTCGAAAGAGTCATGTTGTATTGGTGATTTCCGACGTTACTGGCGTAACCTTGAATTTCAATTGCGGTATTCGAATACTGCTTTAAGAAGTTAACCATACCTTTGATTTGCTGATCATAAATAGAATTTATTGTATCGGAGTCATTATTGAATAAGATTCGAATAACATATGAATCCTCTGTCTCAACAAGGCTTCCACATCCATCATTGTCTATCTCGGCAAATTGAGGGGTGTCTGGGCAAAGGTCTCTTTCATTGATGACCCCATCACTATCTTGGTCAAATTGGTCTGCAACTTGACTTATATTCGGGGTTGGGATGTAACTAATTTCATCACTTGCTTGAATGTTGAAAGTGAAAAATAGAAAAGACCAAAAAATGGTTTGTTTGTACATTAGTAATCCACCTTATCTGTCCACTCTTTTGGTAAGTTAACTCTCAATGCATTCAATAGGTTGCCTGTGGAAGTAAGGACTCTATATTTAGCGTATTGCTCGGAGTATTTTGCTTCAACGTAACCTTTTCGTGACTCGAAAAGTTCATTTTCAGTATTCAAAAGATCGAGCAAAGTACGTTTGCCTATTAAGTATTGTTTTTCGTAAGCAATGACTGTTTCAGAAGCCGAGTCCACATGATCTGCAAGGAACACTTTTTGTTGAGATGTCATCTCTAAAGCGCTCCAAGAAAGTTGTAGCTCTTCTTTAACTGAGCGATATGCTCTCTCTCGTAAATCTTTGGCTTTGTTTAATTGGTAAGCCATTTCTGAGCTCTTTGCTGAATCTCGACCTCCATTATAAAGATTATAATTAAGTCGTATCATCGCTGTTGTTTCATCGCTACTACCTTTTATTCCTCCAGCATCCTCTTTCCAGCTCTGCTTAGCTTCGAATGAAAGTGTTGGGAAGTAGTTCGATTGGCTTTGTTTATATTGGAATTTTGCAGACTCAACATCCACTTGTGATATTTTAATAACAGGATGAGCTTCATAAGCTTGCTCTTGAGCTAGCTCTAACGTTAATGGGATAAAGTTTTTATCGGCTCGAGGAAAAACAAGGGACTGAGGGGCTTCTCCAACAAGGCGAATGAAAGTGGTCTGTGAGTCGATCAAGTTATTTTCAGCTGCGATTAAATTACTGTGTGCTTTTGCTAGGCGTGCTTCAATTTGCGTGAGATCTGCAGTTGAACTGATACCCGAGTCAGTGCGCTTTTTTATGTCCACGTATATTTTTTCGTGTGTTGCGAGATTACTTTCTGATAGAGCGAGAATCTCAAAGCCTTCAATAGTCTCAATATAAACTCTGACTACGTCGAGTGCTGTATTTTGTGCATTCGATAATAGCTGTAGTCGAACTGACTCAGCATCTGCAGAGACGCGATCAATATCATTCAGAGTTTTTGAACCATCCCATATCAACTGATTTAGCGTAAGTGATGCTTCTCTACGTGTCATTTCAGTTGATCCGCGAGCGATTTCAGAAGCCGGATTAATTGCTTCATATCCTATTCCTGCATCTAAATCCAAACTCGGTTTATAGGCTCCTGTAGATGCATCGATTAAATAGCGTTTGCTTATATATTCATTAAACGCACTTTTAATTTCTGGATTTGTGGCAAAGGTTTGTGATACCGCTTGCTCTAAAGACTGTGCCCAAGACGGTAGTGGTAATAAAAGTCCACTGCACAGTAAGCTACAGTAAATTAGCTTCAAGGAAATTCTCCAATTTGTTAATAATATTTAAGTCATTATTTGTTTTTATTGATTTAGAATGAATGAGCATGCTTAAAGAATGTCATTCAATATTCTGAGATTATTACTGGTCATAAACTTATTTTTAATCGAAAAATATATGACACTTCTTCAATTTTTAATGTGTTAATAAAATATTATTGTTTGAATAAAAATAAAACCAATTTAAAACATGAAAATTTAAGCCCATAAAAGTGCGTGTTTTATAAGGGCCGTTTGATGATAAATTACCCAATTATTTTTCTTATCAATAAATGAACTTGTTGTGTTGGGTTTGATTGATGAATCTAATCGATGATTTCTAGGGGATATGAGCAGTGGTCGACAGAATGAAGTTAGCAGTAGAAACGCATGTTGTTATAGGTTTGGATGGTAAAATTAAAGTAGTCGAACCTGGGCAGCAGTTGTTTCCTGGTGAAATTATTGTCGAAACGTTTGAAGGCAATAAAGAACCTGAAGTTACGTTTGTTGATCAACACGAAAATATTGACATATCACCAGATGTTATTGCGTTATTCAATGCTCTCGAAGACGGCTTAGACCCTACTTTATTAGGGAGTGAATTTGCTACCGCGACTGGAAATGTCAGTGGCTCTAGTTTGATAACTTCTGGAAGTATTGAAAGAGATGGCGTGGAAGTTTTAGCGAAAACGTTCTTTGAGACCAAGGGGATAAATGAAGCTCAACAAGTCACTTTGAACACTGTTTTTAATTCTACTATTGATGTTATTTCTGAATCAGTATCCGCTATTATTAGTGGAAGCGATAACGGTGACTTGCAAGAAGACGTGACGCTGACCACCGGTGGCAACCTCAATGTCGACGACCCGGATTTGGACGAAGCGGTGTTTACCGCGCAGACCGATGTTCAAGATGGTCACTACGGCTCGTTCAGTATCGATGCGGACGGTGAGTGGACCTATGTGCTCAACAATGACCACGCCGATGTCCAAGCACTAGATGCCGACTCTGATCCAATTGTTCGCACCTTCACGGTCGCGACTGCGGATGGCAGAACGCATGAGATTGCAGTGACCATCACGGGCTCAGACGACGCGGCGGTCATCACGCCAAGCAAAGCTGGCGATGATAAAGGCGCCGTGCAAGAAGACGTAACTTTAACTACAGGCGGCAACCTAAACGTTGATGATCCAGATTTAGGCGAAGCCG